>CAVTRL010000002.1:0-201581 GCA_963737125.1 uncultured Chloroflexia bacterium
TGAGCTGGAAGCGGGTGGCATGCGGCTAAAGGGGAACGTTTTGGTTGAGGCCGGCAAGCACTATCTACCCCTGTACGAAGGCAAAATGGTCCAGATGTTCGACCATCGCGCGGCAGGGGTAGAAAACGTAGAATCGAACCTCAAACGTCCAGGACAGCCGCTCCCGACATCTCATGAAGAACATGCCGACCCGTGGTACTCGCCGTTGCCACAGTACTGGGTTGCAGAGGAACATGTTGACCTCGCGGAAACATCAAATACGTCAGTTCTAGCCTTCAAGAGCGTCACCAGTCCGACTAACCAGCGCACTCTGATCGCTGTATTGGCGCCGATCACGGGCGTGGCGAACTCCATGATCGTCGTGAACGTGAACGCAGAAACCGAAGACTGGCTCAAAACAGTATTGCTCGCCAACCTTTGTGCATATGTTCTGGACTATGTCGCGAAACAGAAAGTTGGAGGCGTGAATCTCAATTTCTTTCTCGTGAAGCAGTTGCCGATTTTGGCCCCGCGCGCTCTTGATGGCTTTGCGCCCTGGAGGTCTGGCGTTAAACTGACCGACTGGGTCGCGCGCTGTGTACTCGAACTTACCTACACCGCCTGGGATATGCAGCCATTCGCCCGCGATCTCGGCTACGACGGTCCACCCTTCCCCTGGGACGAAGACCGCCGCTTCGAGTTGCGCTGCGAACTGGATGCCGCCTTCTTCCATCTCTACGGCATCGAGCGCGACGACGTGGACTACATCATGGAGACTTTCCCATCGTCAAGCGCAAGGACGTGACGAAGTGGGACGAGTACCGCACGAAGCGGGTGATACTGGAAATATACGATTCGATGCAGCGGGCGACGGAGACCGGTGCTGCTTATGAAAGCGAGAAGACCGTTGTCGCGGCGCAATAGCGCCGACCGGGTTGCGCCTGCTATGTCTCGTGCTGATTCCTTTCGTTGCCCGCAAACAAATGAGTAAGGAATCTATCCGGCTCGAGGCAGGTGAGACAGCCGACTTCATAGACCAATGGCTTCTCATCCATCACGCTGCGAGCACCATGACAGTTCTTCTCTTCAGCGATCAAACTTCGACGATATACTCGCTGCTGCGGGCTTCGAACTGCAACCCGGACGCGGTTGGTACGCATTGCGAAAGGACGGGTCGGAATACAGGTTGCAAGTAGAATTCTTCACGGCGGTCGCGGCGCTGCGCAACGATAAGGACCTCTTAATAGCCTTCGGTGATGCAATGCTTATCGGAGTCATTGCGCGTATTGCTGACCGCATTAGTGAGCGAGGAATCTATACGGCACTCCCTTCGAAGGAACTGGAACTGCTTCGTCATGTGCGAAACGCAGTATGCCATGGATGCATGTTTTCTCTTCGTGGGAATGAACCGAAGAGGGCCGCTGGATTTCACGGCTTCGAGCTGATGCACACTATGAACGAGAAGTCACTCTGGGATTCCTTGTTTCCGGGCGATCTCCGCGCGCTACTCGACGAAGTGACTCGTCAGCTCCGGTATGCATCGCTCCTGCCATCGCAGGAGAAAGCGATCGATGACGTCTCGTAAGCATGTAATGAGCTCTAACCGTGCCGGTTCCTGACTACCAAACGATCATGCTGCCCTTGCTGCAGTCAGTTTCCGACGGCAGCAACCACCGCATTAACGACGTTATCGGAAGAGTCGCTAATCACTTCAAACTGTCAGAAGACGATCAGTCGGAGATGCTAGCAAGCGGAAATGGCACGGTGCTTTACAGCCGAGTCCAGTGGGCAAAGACTTATCTGAGGCAGGCCGGACTGCTCGATGCTCCGTCCCGGGAATATTCCGGCTCTCCGACGCCGGGCGCGAGGTGCTAGAGAATCCGCCTTCGCGCATCGACATCGATTTCCTGTCCCGCTATCCGTCCTTCCTTTCATTCCGGGAGCGGGGTGCGTCTGTCGGGAAACCTGCCTCTGCCATTCAAAGCGACGAACCGGCGACCCCGGAAGAAATTATGGAGTCGACGTGGAAGCTGCTCCGCCAGCAGTCAGCTGACGAATTATTAGAGAAAGTTGGAATGTGCACGCCGGCATTTTTCGAGCGGCTCGTCGTCGATTTGCTGGTAGCCATGGGATATGGCGGGTCCCGGCGCGATGCCGGGGAGTCCATCGGTCGTTCGCACGACGGCGGAGTGGACGGCAGCATCAAGGAGGATAAGCTCGGCCTGGATACCGTGTACGTCCAAGCAAAGCGGTGGGGACGATCCGTGGGGCGTCCGGACGTTCAAAGCTTTGCTGGTAGCCTGGAAGGTTTTCGCGCGCGCAAAGGTGTGATGATCACCACGTCTTCGTTCACTGGGGAAGCGCAGGCATACGTTTCCCACATCGAAAAGCGCATCGTGCTCATCGACGGTCCCATGCTCGCCAATCTGATGCTCGATCACAATGTCGGAGTTACCACTGCGAGCACGTACACCCTGCAGCGTCTCGACCTTGATTATTTCGAAGAAGAATAGGAGATCGATGTCGGAAGAGTTAGCGTTTGAACCCGCCGGCGAAAGCGCCGAGTTGCCGCTTGACGAAAAGCGGGAAGCAATATACCGTTTTTTTAACGTATGTCTCGCCGAAGTGCAGAGCGTGGCGGTTTGCCGACACCCCGTGAAGCAAAGCAAATGTGGGGTGACATCTGGCTTCGGGAAAGTCATAACTCCACCGCGCTGGAAGGCAACGCACTCTCGTATACCGAGGTCGAAACACTCCTGCGGGACGGTTCTCACGTTGACCCGAACCGGCATCGACGATTACCTGGAGGTCCGCGGATATGCCGATGCCGCGCAATGGGCGTACTCACAAGCGCTGGAACCGGACGAGTGGACCGGCGAGGACCTGATCTCGATCAGCGAGGTCCGCCACCTGCACCACCTTGCGATGTCGCCGGTTTGGAACGAGTACCCGCCGCAGGGTGCAACGGAAGTAGAACGCCCGGGAAACTTTCGGCGGCACGAAATCAGAACGATGTCGAGCGGGATGCAACCGGTCGAGTGGACGGAGGTGCCGAATCTCGTGCGCGACTGGGTCGACGAAGTCAACCACATCCGGGACGACGAGTCGCTGCCGCTGATCGAGCGCGTTGCCCGGAGTCACGATCACTTCGAGCGTATTCATCCGTTTCTTGACGGGAACGGTCGCGTGGGTCGTCTCCTACTGAATCTGCTGCTGGTTCGGCTCACGCTGCCGCCCGCAATCATCCTCAAAGAGCAGCGAGCCGACTACCTTGATGCGTTAGAGCTATGCGACCGTGGTGACCCGTCGCTCCTCGGCCAATGCCTGGCACGAGCGATCATCCACACCCTTCGACTGGTCATACTTCCGGTCATCGTGGGGCCGGGACGCTTCGTGCTGCTGAGTGGCCTAACCGATGAAGAGTTCACTCGCGATCATCTTGCCTACGCAGCACGGCACGAAAAATTTGAGGCCGAGAAGGACGAGGACGGTTTCTGGCGATCCTCGATCAATATCGTGAACGCGTACAAGGCCGAGCAACGCGCGAAGCGAACACGAAAGAAGTGACCGTCGTTTACGTTACCGCGCGCCACCGTGTGAGTCACAATGTGGCCGGCCTCCAATTTATGTTCGCTGACGAGAGGTAAAGGGGAGCGACGACGTTCTTGCAACGCAGAGCAACCACAGTCGAGATCACAGCGAGATCAAGGCTTGCAAGGTGGTGGCGGGAAAACTGCATCCAATCCTGTATTGAGAGGAAAAGGAAACAGATCATACAGAGCAAGTTGCCAAGCTTGGGTGTCGATGCAAGTTAAGTGGGCGGCTTTCTTTGTTATCGGTGAACTTCGCCCGTACTGGTGCAAATCGTTGGAAACCTCCTGTAAGTCCTTGCCTACCTTGATCTCGATGACTGCGATTTTCCCAAAGTTGAGGACGGTTACCAGGTGTGACATGAAGGTGATGGCTTTGGAAGCAAGTGTTTTGTCCCAGCCTTTACAGCCCAAATAACCACACGCCGTATTGCCTGCGTCTACGACGTTCCAGAGCATGGTACCCGCGTTCGTTATCGACTGCTTTACTTGTTGGCTCTTCGTCCATGTGACGACAATTGGGTCGGATTCGAGATAAGATCTCCATTACTGTCCTCAAGGTCGGCAACATACGTGTGTTTGGCGCTACCTGAGAATTGCACCGTTGCTCCACAAGAGTCGCCAGTCGAGCATGTGATGAGGGTACTGCTAGTCACTTGATCAGTGATGGTAAGAGTGCAAGCAGCTCCGCTGAGGTCACCGTCGGTAGTGGCCCTTAAACGAACCTTCTTTCCTGCGGCAACCTTGGATGAATCAGCGAAGAACTGCACCGACCAATTGCTGCAGTCTGGCGGAGCAGGCGTGTCCGTGGGGATTGGAGTGGAAGTGGGTGGAATGGACGTCGGCGTGGCTGTCGGTGGCACAGGAGTCGAGGTAGCTGTCGGTGGCGAGGGCGGAGCATAGTTCACGCTGTGCTCGCCCTGCGGAGACAAATTATATAGCCCCGACTGGTCGTACACGTCGAAGCTCACCAAGACCTGGCCGGGTGGCGCGCCAAGTGCTCCGAGATCGACATCGCAGGCGTAGGTTGTACCGGACACCGGCGAAGTGAGGGCACATGCTGTTTTCCATGGGCCGCTCTGCGGTCCGAGGGCCGGCCACCAGACGGTGAAGTTGACGCTCCTGATGGGTGCACCGCACGTATTCGACGGATAGGCGGAGGCGGAAAAGTGTATTGGCCCTGAAGTGGTGATGTTGTTGTCAGGGCTTTGCCACACGCCGCCGGGCACGCCCGGCGTGCACGTGGGAGCCGGTGCGACGACGCTATATTGTGCGTCGGCCTGGGCGATGACGGTCGAACCCTGCGTGACAACCATGTGCAACTGACGGGTGCCCGCCGGCAATTGCGCCGTGCCGGCCGCGAAGCACGCTCCAGTGCCGTCATCGTCCTGGTCGTAGATCACCGATGTCGATCCTCCGGGCGGCGTGAACGTAATTTGCACGTGGCTCGGAGTCTGGGGATTGAAGCATATCTGGATTGGATCGCCCACGTTGTACTGGGACTTATCGGTGCTCAACGTGGCCGAACAGTTCGGCGCGCAAGAGGAACCTCCCACGGTAAATGAGGTATCCGCGCTTCCCAGGGAAGTTCCGTTGAGCGTGACGCTCAAGTGCAACCGTTCGGTGCCTGTTGGCGGGGTGATCGTTCCCTGGAGACACCCTCCCGTTCCATCGTCGTCGGCGTCGAGCGCGATCTGGCTGGCTCCGCCGGGCTGGATGTCCGTTATCGTCACATGCGCTGGCTGTGGGACGCTGTAACAGTACTGGATGGTGTCCCCGATCTGGTACTGCGATTTGTCGGTCCAGATCGCGGTGCAATGTTGTCCGAGAGTCCGGCCGCAAGTTGGTCCCGTGCTCGTTACCGTAAAACTGGCCGAACCTGTACTGCCATCATCGTCGGCGATGTCAACCGTGTGGCTCCCGAGTTGCGCGCTGGCGGGAATAGTGATCGTCCCAGTCCAGTTCTCACCGGTAGCGACTTGATAGCTGGCTATCTGTGTGCCGTCGAACGAGAGCGTCCCGGACGTTGGGCCGGCATCGTCATCGTCGTACCAGTTCACTGCCACCACACTACCGGCCGGTCCGGAGGATGGAGACAACGTCAAAGTTTCGTCACCTGGCGCAGCGAACGTGGTTCCGGTGCCATCCGCACGAGCAGATGGTGCTGGAGTGCTCGCGAGAATTCCAATGCTGACAACAAGAAGACTGAACAGTATTCGCAACGTTGCTCGTGCTGACATACCGACCTTCCTTACCTGTGCTGCTTCACTTTTTTGCGGTCACGGTACCGACCTCCGAGAGGCGTTTCAGCGCGCGCCACATTAGATTTGTCCATCTTATGATCACAACGATGAGGTGTCAAGCCCTTCCGAAAGCGATCACCGCAACCGGGAGCCAGTGACAGGTCGGCCAAGATAAATGGATGTACGGAAGCATCGCGCCGGAAGATGAGTGCATAGGCTTGCCGACTCGACCTCGCCAATGTCCATAGAGCAGCCCCATGCCTTATATACTGTCAGCACTGTCGTATGACAGAGCGCCTGCATCACAATCTTCGGGGTAAGAGGTTCCATGTCGTTCGATGTCTTCACCTTCCGCGACCGCGTGGTGGAGGATTACGCCGACTACTTCCGCAGCTTCGTCAACATCGACGATCCTGATATCGAGCGGTATGTCGAGCAGCAGTTAAAGGAAGGTGCGGCCTGGCCCGACGCCGTGCTGCAGCTCAACCCGGCCTACGAGCCAGGGGCGACGCTCGGCGAGCTGGCGCGCGATGGCACGATCGCGGCGGAGACGGCACGCTTCTTCGGCCCCAATCTTTGGCTTCATCGCCATCAGGCTGATGCCTTGGCCATCGCCCAACGTGGCGAGCCGTACATTGTCACCACCGGCACCGGGTCCGGGAAAAGTCTGACATATTTGATTCCGATCGTCGATGCCGTCTTCCGCCGCGATCCATTGAAGGAAACCGTTCGGGCGGTGATCGTGTACCCGATGAACGCTCTCATCAACAGTCAGCTGAAAGCACTGGAGGGATTCCGCGATCGGAACTGGCCTAGTTGCCCGGTGCGCTTTGCGCGTTACACCGGTCAGGATGATCAGGATGCGCGCCAATCGCTGTTGGACCATCCGCCCCATATTCTGCTGACGAACTACGTCATGCTGGAATATGTCCTCATCCGGCCGGCGGATCGCTCGCTGGTGGAGCGGATGGTTGGTGCATTCGAATTCCTGGTAATCGACGAGCTGCACACCTATCGTGGGCGCCAGGGAGCCGACGTGGCCATGCTGCTGCGCCGTCTACGACAGCGGGCCGGCAACCGGAACGTGCAGGTCATCGGCACATCGGCCACTCTCGCAACCGAGGGGAACCGGGCAGAACGCAACACTACCATCGCCGGCGTGGGTTCTACCCTATTCGGCGTACCGATTTCGCCTGACAACGTTGTGGACGAGACGCTCCGCCGGGTGACAGACGTCGTGGCTCCTCGCAACCGGGAGGAATTGCGTGCTGCCGTTCTTGCTCCGCCACCCGCGCCGGGAGACATCGGACATCATCCACTCGCCGCCTGGCTGGAGGAAACGTTCGGGCTAGCGGAGAAGGATGGCCGGCTCCAGCGGCAGAGCCCGGTGACGTTCGCGAAGGGCGTCGAGCAACTCCATGCCGAAACCGGTATCGACGCCGATCGCTGTGCGGCAAACCTCAAGGCGGTGCTGGACGCCGGGAATGCGGCGACCAGCGAGTCCGGCGAGCCAGTCTTCGCCTTTCGATTGCACCAGTGGTTGGCATCGGGGCGGAGCGTCTATGCCACCCTTCAGAAGTCGCCGGAGCGACTCTTGACCACGGAAGGGCAGTACCGGGCTCCGGGCAAAGAACAGCGCCTGCTCTATCCCGTGGCCTTTTGCCGCGAGTGCGGGCAGGAGTATTACCAAGTTTCCCGCGTGGAATCAGGCGGTCAATCGATCGACGAGGGCGGCAATCTCGATAATGTGCTGCGGCAGATGCTGGTTCCTCGATCGCCGGTCATCAGCAGTAGCGATGATGCATCGAGTCGAGACGGATACTTCGCTCCGGAGCGAGATGATCTCTGGGACGGCGACCTGCTCAACCTTCCGGAGTCGTGGCTGGAAGAACTTCGCTCCGGCGTACGCGTGAAGAAAACATACAAGGCGCACGAGCCGGTGCATCTCTGGGCGGCTGCCGATGGTCGATGCGGCGAGGACCCCTTCGACGCAGCGATCGAGGGCTGGTTTCAGCCGCATCCCTTCATGCTGTGCCTTCGGTGCCGAACGGTGTACGACCTGCGCCAGAAGAAAGACTACGGCAAGCTCACGACGCTGAGTCAGACGGGTCGATCGACTGCCACGACCCTCACCACTGGGTCAACGATCACCGCGCTGGGCGAGGCGAACGTCGAGCCGGCGTCCCGAAAACTGCTGTCGTTTACCGACAACCGGCAGGATGCATCCTTCCAGGCCGGCCACCTCAACGACTTCGTCCAGGTAGCGCTGCTTCGTGGAGCACTCGTCCGGGCGCTTCCTAGCGGATTGACACTCGACTTCACCAAGCTTGGTGCCGCGATCTTCGCCACGCTGGAGCTGACGCCAGAGCAGTTCATGCGTGAGCCGGCGGCGGGCGGTGCAGGGTACAAGCGGGCACGCAACGCCATGATCGATCTTCTGCAGTACCGCGCGTTCGAGGACCTGCGCCGTGCCTGGAGGGTGGCGCAACCAAATCTCGAGCAGTGCGGCCTGCTGCGCATCGAATACGACGGTCTGGACGATATCGCGGCGGATGACGCCTCCTGGGAGACAGCACCGGGGCTTGGTAGCGTGGATGCATCACGACGCTTCGTAATCCTCAAAGCAGTACTCGATCATCTGCGCTCATGGCTCGCCATCGATGCCGACTGTCTGGACGAGGATCATGCCAAGGCGCTCTTTCAGAACGCAAATAACGCGTTGCGCGATCCCTGGACGATCGACGAGTCCGTTCGACCCCGCAGCGCGGCGACGGCCTTGCTGCCCGATCAGACGTTAGAAGCCCACGAACAAGCCGCTACGCTCGGTCTCGGCTGGCGCTCGACCATCGGACGCTATCTTCGTTCCCAGCACACGTACGGCACGGCGGACGATCTGACGACCGACGAAGTGAAAGATCTGATTAAGCACATCGTCGCCCGGCTGCGCGGAGATATCCTCAGCGTGAAAACTCGCAAGGGAGAAGACTGGGGGGTGCAGATCATCGCCGGCGCACTGCTCTGGCTGCCGGGGGACGGTAAAGCAGCGGGACCCGACGTGGTCCGTTCCAGAAATCTGCACCAGCGGCGACAGCAACACTTATCGGATGAGCCGAATCGTTACTTCGAGCGCCTGTACCGCGACCGCGCCTACTTCCTGCGGGGTGTTACCGGCCGGGAACATACCGGGGCAGTCAGCGCAGCGGATCGCGAGGAACGAGAACAAGACTTTACGGCGGGCCGGCTCGCCGCGCTGTACTGCTCGCCGACCATGGAGCTGGGGGTCGATATCTCCGACCTGGCGGCCGTGCATATGCGCAACGTCCCACCGACTCCGGCCAACTACGCGCAACGCAGCGGGCGTGCCGGTCGCGGCGGACGGCCCGCGCTGGTCCTGACTTTTTGCAGCCAGGGCAGCGCGCACGACGAGCACTTCTTCCGGCACAAGGAGAAGATGATCTCCGGCCAGGTCGCGCCCGCCCGGATGGATTTGACGAACAAAGAACTGGTGGAAGCGCACCTTCACTCCGTGTGGCTGGCCGAAGTGCAACTCGATCTACGCAAGTCGATCGTGCGATCTCCTCGACCTGGACGACCCGAAATATCCGCTCAGGCCGGAGGCGCTTCACGCGATTACGCTGTCTGCGGGCCGTCAGGCAAGGGTCGTACAGGCCTTCCGCGACGTCGTCGAGTCGTCGATCGCCGCGTCGTGGTTGACGCCGGACTGGTACCAGCGCATGGTGCGAGAAGCAGCCAGCGCCTTCGATGGTGCACTGGACGACTGGCGCGAACTGTATCGCTCGGCGACTCGGCAGTTGGTGGAAGCCCAGCGCGTGGCCTTACAGGCAAAGAAAACAAAAGAGGAGCGTCGTACCGCTGAACGGCAGGAAGCCGAGGCGAAGCGCGAGATGCAACTCCTGCGCAACGAGGGCAGTGTGACGGAGGGTGACTACTACCCCTACCGCTACTTCGCCAGCACCGGATTCTTGCCGGGCTACAACTTCCCGCGTCTGCCGCTGCGTGCGCTGGTGGGCAGCCGCGACGCTGTGCAAACGCTCGATCGGCCCCGCTTCCTGGGTCTGGCCGAGTTCGGCCCGAATAACGTGATCTACCACGAGGGCCGGAAACACCGGGTCACCGGCTGTATTATTCCCGCCTCTGGCATCGAGACGCCAACTCCGGCGCGCGCGTACCTGCAACGCGTGCGGTTACATCCATCCCGGCGTCAGAGGCCGACACGGTGGAGGTCTGTGCGCATTGCGGGACGGAGCTGGATGCTGGTTCGGCCGACTACCTGCCGATGCTCTTCAACCAGCCAACGGTACGTACCAGGCGGACGGAGCGCATTACATCGGATGAAGAGGAACGCTCGCGCGAGGGCTACTCGATTACAACTCACTATCAGTTCTCGCCGGATGAGAACTTCACCACGAGAAGCGTGGTCGCCGGCGAGAAGACACTGATCGAGTTGCGCTACGCGCCACGTGCCGACGTCTGGCGCATCAACCACGGCTGGCTACGCTCCGGCGAGGGAATTCGAAACGGTTTCACGATCGACCCCGACACCGGTCAATGGAAAAAGAAAGAGAGTGACGAGGACGACCTCTCTCCAGACGCGCCGATGCGTGGCAAACTGTTGTCCGGTATCCGGCCGTGCGTCACCGATACCCGGAACATCTTGCTGCTACGGGTGCCGCAGGCGAAGGACGATCAAGCGCTGATCAGCCTGGCGTACGCGCTACAGCGTGGCATCCAGCTCGTCTATCAGATTGAAGAGCAAGAGATCGCGGTGGAGAGGATCGGCGAAGGGGATCAGCAGCGCCTGCTCCTTTGGGAAGCAGCGGAAGGTGGCACGGGGGTATGGGAACGGATCGTGGCCGATCCCGGCTCATTTGTCACCATCGCTCGCGAAGCGCTGCGCGTCTGCCATTTCGATCCCGATAGCGGCGAACAGGACGCCCATTGGAAGGACGAGTGCGCGGTGGCCTGTTACGACTGCCTGCTGAGCTATCGGAATCAGCCGGATCATCCCCGCATCAACCGACATCTCATTCGCGATCTGCTACTGCAATTAACCCGCTCGCAGGTGGAAGCTGGACCACAGCAGGAGAATCGCCACGATCGCTACCGACGGCTACTGAGAATGGTCGACCCGGCATCACCCCTGGAGCGTCAATTCCTGTTCTTCCTGTACGAACACGGCTTGAATCTGCCCGACACCGCACAAAATCGACCAAGCGCCGATCTCGGCGTTCGGCCCGATTTCTACTTTGAACGCCACGGCCGTCCCGGGATATGTGTCTTCGTCGACGGCAGCGTGTACGCCGGCGAGGGACAGGCACAACGCGATCGGCAGGTACGAGCGGAGCTTGAAGACCGCGGATTTCGAGTAATAGCCATCACCGGCTCGGACTTCGCCGGCCAGCTGCGACACTACCCCGATGTTTTTGGCGCTCTACCCGACGAGCCGGTAGCGCCATCAGGCCCGCAGCCTTCGGGCATCGAGCTATTGCTTGCGCGCGGGGAGAGTGAGACGTTGGAATTCAAATCGTCCCTTCGCCTGGGCGTACCCAGCGGCACCGTCGAACCGGTCGTCGAGAAGAGCATCCTCAAAACAGTGGCGGCCTTCCTCAACTCACACAAGGGCGGCACGCTGATCATCGGAGTCGAGGACAACAAGAACATCCTTGGTGTCGAGTACGATTTCCCGGCTCTCGGCAAGAAGCAGGATTTAGATGGGTACGAACTGCACTTGCGAAATCTACTGAATCGCGACTTCGGCAGCGATTCTGCTCCGCTGATCGAAATTCTGCTACATCCAATAGGCGAGAAGCACGTGTGCGAGGTTCGCGTGAAGCCCGGTCGGCACGACTACATGCTCGTGGAAGCCGACAAGAACGGGCAGAAGTCCTCTCAGCTCTATATCCGCACCGGAAACCAAACGAAAGCGTTATCAATTGACGAGGCGCTTCGCTATGCGACGGATCGGTGGAAAAGTCCATGAGTAGTCGCCCGGACCTTCGTGTGTTCCGAGCGACAGCCGGGCGTTAGACTACGTGATGGTCAGGAAACGAGGAGAAACGCATGAGTACGCTGACTACCTTCGAGAGCGGAAAAGAACGCCTCGAAGAAATGTTACTGACGATAAAGAAGGGCCGAACACAATTGCCTGAGTTTCAGCGGGATTTCTTGTGGGATGACGAGCATGTTCGTAGCCTACTGGCAAGCGTGTCCCTCTCCTATCCCATCGGTGCCGTCATGATGCTGCAGGCCGGGAATCCTGAAGCGAACTTCAAGAAAAGGCTGATCGAGGGCGTGGCACTCGATGAGATGCCCGAACCTGAGACGCTGGTGCTCGACGGACAGCAACGGTTGACGTCCCTTTTTCAAACACTTTTATCCCAGCGTGCAGTGGTCACAAAAGATGCACGGGGAAACAGAATTCTACGCTGGTATTACTTCGACATGATCAAGGCGCTTGATCCGAACACTGACAGGGTAGACGCGGTCATTGGTGTGCCGGAAAATCGCAGGATAACCAGTTTCCGAGGTGAGATTCTGGCCGACTACTCCACACCGGAGGCAGAATACCAGGCAAGAATGTACCCGGTATCGCAAGTGTTCGAGGGAGCGGCCTGGCGACGAGGGTATGGAAAGTACTACCACGGGGAGAGCGATCGACTCGATGAGTTTGATGCTTTCGAGAGTCAAATCATCGACGTCTTTAAACAGTACTCCGTGCCTGTAATCAAGCTGCTGAAAGACACGCCTCTCGATGCTGTTTGTCAGGTATTCGAAAAAGTGAACACTGGTGGCGTCCCTCTGAACGTCTTCGAGTTATTGACGGCTCAATACGCGATCCTCGATTTTCCGCTCCGAGACGACTGGGATGCACGACGCAAGAGGCTTAAGACGGGAGTGCTTGCCAACATCGCAAGCACAGACTTCTTGCAGGCTGTCACGTTGCTCGCCACTCGGGACCGTCGCCAGAGGGCGCTCGACTCAAACGTGCCGGAGGACAAAGCGCCTGGAGTCAGTTGCAAGCGCAAGGACATCCTGCATCTAAAGCTCGACGAGTACCGGCGCTGGGCCGACCCCGTGACCGAGGGATTCGAGCGAGCAGCACGACTCCTCATGACGCAAAAAATCTTCGACGCTCGCGACCTCCCGTATCAGACGCAACTCACCCCGCTGGCTGCGATGTGTGCGGTTCTCGGTCCTCGAGTTGAGACCGTCGGTCTTCAGAACAAGCTCGTGAAGTGGTACTGGTGCGGCGTCTTCGGCGAATTGTACGGAAGCGCAACCGAGAGTCGATTGGCTCTCGACTTGCCACAAGTTCTGTCATGGATTGACGGCGGTCCCGTGCCGAACACCATCGAAGATTCTCACTTCGCACCGCAACGGCTTCTCAGCCTCCGTACTCGAAATAGTGCCGCATACAAGGGGCTGTCAGCCCTACTGATGCGGGATGGCTGTGAGGATTTTCGTACGGGCGAGAGCATCGGCGTGCAAATGTACTTCGCTGACAAGATCGACATTCATCACATCTTTCCCCAAGCCTGGTGCAACCAGCACAAAATCGGGCCGAAGCGGTGCGACAGCGTAATAAACAAAACGCCGTTGTCCTACAAAACGAACCGCCAGATTGGCGGTAGCGCACCAAGTACGTACCTTACGCGCATGCAGGGGGACGCGGATGTCGAAGAGAGTCGGATGAACGATATCCTGGCGAGTCACCGTATCGACGCGAGCGCTCTCCGATTCGACGATTTCGACTCGTTCTTTCGAAAGCGCGAGTCTGAACTACTGCGCCTAATAGAAGTCGCAATGGACAAGCCGATCGCTCGGGACTCCGTTGAAATCACTGCGCCAGAGCCTACAGAGTACGAGCTAGACGTGCAGCCTGATGCGGAATACCTACCCGAGGAGGTTGCGTAGGCGGATGGGAGTCATGCGCAAAGAAACCTCCCATACGCTTATAGTGGCTGCCACAGACGAAGCGGCGCACGATACGCACGTTTGGTACCGAGATACAGTTGGGCCTGCGCTCCGTGAGCGCGGAAGGCTCGTTCAGCATTCCCGTTCCTTTTTCTTGAAGGCCGAAACGCGCTGTGACACAGTGAAATCTGCTACGTTTCTGTCTCTGGCTGTTTGTCATTAAGTGCGGTGTGATGCACGCGTCTCGAGTCGCTCCGGCCCTTATGGCCGTCGATCTACTGAGCGGAGCGAGCACCTGGTCTGGAGAGAAGGCTGGGCCGCTACAGATTGGTTCGGTGATGGGGTACCAGAGCCCTGTCTTACTTCTCACCACCTAGCTCATACTGCATATCATCGCGAACGCGCTTCGATAGCTGGGCGCACCATGTTTGGTACCGTGATACAAGACCAGCCGCGCTTCCGAAGCCAATGCGGTCCTCGGCAGTGACAAATATTCTGCGCTCACTTTTCCCTTCTTGAACTTCCACGGTGACTTTCGTCGGCAAAGATTGGTTCGAGAGGAACATGCCTCCGAGCAAGCGAGTTTTGCCCTGTGATCCCAGACTGACTGAGATGAGGTGCTCTTGCATTGAGAGCTTGCCTCCCAACTTCTGTAGCACGGCGGAAGCCGCATCGAGTATTTCGGTCTCGGACCGGTTTGACGTAAAGTGCTCCTGCTGCGATACTTGCGACACTTCTGACTCCTACGCATTCCACCGAATGTTGGTACGACCCTCCGGCTAGCTCAAGGCGAATACCTTGTAGGTCTTGACGCAAATCAAGCCGAAGCTAGCCATACCTATGAGGGTGTGCTGCAAGCCTTACACCGTTCGACCTATACGCAGACGCGACCATCGACCAGAAACGTATATTGGCTTCTGCTTGCTTCCAATCACTAAACGTGCCAGCCAGTCTCCATGCGGATTCACCACACCATCGTCACCTTGCTGTATCACCAAATTGCCACTTTCCACCGCCAATCCGATGGGTTAACCCGCGATATTATTTCAGAAGTCTTGTGCACGTCACCGGGCGTGATACATAACCGTTTGACCATGCGTTGGGCCACTAGCTATTGCGGCAACAGCCGGTGTTAACGCGTGCGAGCCGGTCGGCCAAGCCGTCGCTATGAACAAGTTGCCGATGTAATTCGCCCTACCTGTCTTCAAGTACGTTTCCCTTGCATTCATCTCCTTGGCACGAACAACTTTTGTCGAGCATAAGGTCATAGAACAAGAATGTCAACAAGCAAATCGTGGGATTGTGGTAGTTCAGTGAACATGTCACCGCGAAGGAGTTTAGTGAAAACTCCGAATTCGGTTAATGGAGTATTTGACGTTGACACCTTCCCTTAGTCGTGCTGAATGCCTCGGACAGTTCTTGCAGCGTGTACCGCTGGCCGGTGGTTTCTAGAGTCTCCGTCGGGACACCATCAGGCCAGCGCTTCCGATTGGCATACGGCACGAGCCGAAGGACTCGGCTTTCTTCGGCCGCAACCGTGTGATCCGCTCCAAGATCGGCCTAGCCGTGGACGAGACCACGCAGCACCGATTTCCAGGTCGCATTGTGGTCAATCAACTTCGACAAAATGTAGACCACATTCAATCCATAGACACTCAAGGACAGCGCCGACCGCTCGGCGTCATGTATTTGCGTTGGGGCGCTGTCCTGCGTTTCAACGTCGGGTAAATCCAAATCGACGAAATACGCGCTGATGTTCGTCACCGCATCTTTGCCCTTGCCTTCCCTGGCTCGGGGATTCACCCCAGCGAACAGTTCAGCACCGTTCCGGTCGTGAGCGTCGGCCCGATCCATGGCGTGCTCAACTCGGTCGTGTATGAGTCCATCGACAGTTTTGGTAATCCTTCACTGCATGGTAACCGCGGGCGACGCGCCTGAACTGACAGTACTCACGACTCCTGCAGAGAATCAAGCTCCTATACTCCACAGGAGGCGAGTGCCCGATACGTCGCCTTGAGACACTGCGGCACCAGGATCACGAACCCATCCCTTCCGCGCTTCTGGCCGCTCCCTGTGCCGGTCGTCGCGGCTTGTCAGAGTGAGTTGAATACCATCTGGGTCGCCGTGTAAGTCGCCAGGTCTCTCACGAACTGTGTCATCAGCACGTGCAGGTACCAGCTGATACATCCAAGCATGGCGACGTCCGTGGTAGGCAAGTGCGCGCCCAGTGTCGACATCGTCTGTATATTGCGCGTGCTATACAGCAGAGGCTGCTCAACTCGATCAGTCCACACCCATTCGGTCGGAAGGACATTCTCGCTCTTGAGGGTGTAGCGCCGCCCGTCTCGAAACGAGAAAGTTCCACCACCGTACCATTTCCCGGTATACACCGCTATTTCGGAACCGGAATTGGAGGAACAAACGTGTATAGTTGGCCTCGGTAACGCTGAGAAACGGAAGCTCCATTCCGAAGGTGGGAGCCGCACCACTGCGTCGCGCCGATACTTGTGTGTGAAGAACAACTTGGCGACGATGTCGTCACCGACCCGCAACTCGTACAAGCGTCTGCGCTTCAATGGCTGAATCCAGATCATCGTCTTTTGTTGTCTCGCGTCGAACACTATTCCCTCAGTGAGTGAATCGAGCGTACGTCACAATCGAGAAACCGTCACGAGTCCGAAGCCTCTGTTTTGACAAGTCCATTCGCCCCCAACGCCTAGCGCTATCCGCGCGCCATTACAATCGACGCGGAGAGGGGCCGGCCAGTTTGGCGTGTCAGAGCCGCTGGTGTACGGAATTTCTGTTAGGAAGGTACGCGTTCGAGGTGATACTGATGTCCCGGTGTCACAGTCGAAATCGTGGGAGACGAGCAGTGACCAAGAAACCAATTCATCTGGGCAACATCGACGAACAACCAGAGAACCGCGACTGGCTGCGCATCATGGCTCACCGTAACGCCGAGAAACAGCAGCAAGAGCCGACGCGACGCGCTAACGAGACCCCCCACTCCGAGAAAAATACGAGGCTCAATCCCTACACCGGTTCTTCCGACGGCGCGCAGGACTTTGGTGATCCCTATGGCACGCCATCGCGCGAGGGGAATCATATCGCCACACCTGCCGAGTTTGAGGGGATCAAGAAGGAAGGAATAACCTCTAAGCGCGTGGTCTCGACCGCCAACGGTGAGGTCGAAAAGGGTCTGGAAATGACCTACCTCGATCCCGACGACCTGGACGCCTCGTGGGAAGCAATTCAGCACCTCATCGCGAACAATCAGGGTGGTGACGGCGACGCAAGCGACGAATCGTAGTCAGATCGGTTCGCCGAACCTTGTAGTGTTCGCACTTATTTCGAAGGAAGGGCGGCAAATGTACACGTTCAAGAATCAAGATGAAGCGTTTCTTGCCTGGGTACGAGCGCACCCGAACGGGCTCATCGTCAATGTGTCGAGCATGAGGCTGCACCATCCGCATTGCGGTCACATGAGCGACTTCAGGACGAGAAGCGCGAAGGCGTGCGCTGACGGCTCAGGAGCACGGACCGAGCTACAAGACTGGGCATTCCAGACCAACGGGCAGGAACTCGAGCACTGCCAAACATGCGAGGCGTGATTCCAAGAATGGACGCGGGTGTTGCGCCCTCCGCCTGAATGGAGAGTCAGTCAGTAGAGACTGCCTTTTCACGAGGATTTGGTACTTGACAAACGCATGAATCAGGAGACCGTTTATACTGAGTTTGTACTGAGCTTTACTCTTTGGGGGGCCTATCGAAGTTGCCGCGAGCTCGAAATCCATCGAGGGTGCACCAAGCTTGTTCTCAAGGGAGGTGATCGAGCGCCTCGCCCACTGCACGACAAGGCGTGGCCAGTGCATAGCCAGCCGCACCCGTTTCACACCTACTGCTGACGCCAATCAACCGGTGGTGAGAGGCATAGGTTGGTCTCCAGGAGCCTCGAGTCTAGCCGCTGCTCGCAAGCGATGGAATTGTAATACCTATCGCTCGCGCAGCAGAGGGCAAGCGGACAAACCGCGACACGAGCTCGGGACGGATAGGATCAGACCGTCCGTCCGGGATATACGCGATATCGCAGCGGTGGCAGTAGAACAAAGAGTCCCAGACAATCGCCGCCGCCTCCCACTTAACCAAATCTTCGGAGTGCTGTCTACGCACCGGCAAGCATGCTCGTTCCCACTCGTCCGACTGCCTTTTGTAACGCGCGCGAGCCGACAGAGGAACCAGCACTGCAATCGCGATCCCAATGATCGCAAGGGCAACGCCGCTCGTGATCATGAATAATGCAGTTGACATATTGCCGTTACCTGCTGCATAGAAGCCCTGCTGAGCGAGGGCGAAAAGCCCAGTGAGAATGAGCCCGCCACAAAGAATAATAAGCGACAGCAATTCTCCATTGCTGTATCGCTTCGGCTGAGGTTGCGGCGGGAGCACTAGCTGTGGCCTTGAAGGAGGCGACAGCGCACGACTCAATCCCGATTCTGTCACTCCCGACATGTGCATCCCACCCGAAAATCCGATGATCCCGTGGGTGTGCGTCGTGACGCCAAGTTCCCATGGTTGGAATGTCGGATGAGTGTACGAGCCCAGGTTGAGCCCACCCGACGCGGCAAACTTGCCGCCGAAGTCTCCGTATTGCGTTTGGACCTTCGTAACGCCCGTGACTTTTTCGACTCGGTCGTCCCTCTTGCACTGCGGACAATCCAGATTCATTGGCGTCTCCATTCTTCCCGAATACGCTAATACCGCGTGCCTGACTAGGTTCCTGTACGGGCAGACAGTGAGCCCCCCGCACGACTGCTCACTAACGTGCCCACTCCTGAGCCACGATCGAAATCCTCTTGATGGCCTCTCGTCGTTTCCTATCCGTCCACGTCGCGAGTCTAATGGTGGTGTCTAGCGGACATCACGATAGGCTTAAAATTACTAGAATGACACAATCCTGTCAATACTCAAGATCTATCACCGTCGAGTGCTCGACAGCCCTCCCTGCAGCGCCGTGCGCGACGAACAGTGACGCGGCTTAGAACGACGTAATTCCCGGCTCGTCGGGCACCCTTCGAGATACTTGACAATTACTACGAACAGGAGAGCGAGTGCACGGAGCGTAACTTTTGGGGCCATCCGCCGAGATATAGCCACCGATGCGCGCTTTGCAAACAATTAACGGAATCTAGGAACGGGGACCATAAGGAGAGCGGCATCGCCGTTATCAGGCACCAATTGCGCTCGAGTCGTGTATCGAGAGAGTACATTTTGCCGAGACCGATTGACTTCGAAACTCTGCCGCCGAACCTACCTGCTTGGATGGATGCGTGGCCAACTGCGTTTAAGGAGCACTTTCGTACGCTTCTTCAGGCGTACAGAAGCCGGGTCGAGCAGCACTACGCGGAGGAGCACAACCAATTCCCCGACAGATTTATACTCTCCAACCCTGTCGAGGTGGTCGCTATTGCGGCAGTTACCGCCATCTGGGTCTTCGCGCGCGGGGCCGCGAAGGACGGTATCCGTGTATATCCAGTCTGGAACGACGTAATGCTTGCTGACTGGGAGTTTATGGAGATTCCCGAGGACCGGCGAATAACCTCGGTCGCTCAACAATTTTTGTCCGGCAATGGTTGGAGTCTTCTCGAAGAGATCGACCTTTGCAGCAACGGGTGGGCATCTGCCTTCAGCGAGGTTCCGCATTTCTACGATTCAGCCGGCAAAGGTCGGCTGGTCGCCGACGAGCACGCTGGCGACATTGCCTTTAACGATCTATTCAGTGCGAGCGTCAAGGAAGCGATGAAGGCACATGCGATCGATGAGAAGGTTCTCGCGCGGGTGAGGGAAGGTTTGAGCAGTTCAGGCCGGCTTCCGTGTTCTCCTCCTTTTTGCGCTGCCAAGTGCGCTCGGGACCGCGAATTGCACCCAACCCGCGCGTCATCCTGTAGCCCGCCGTGATGGGCTAGGACTGTCGTGAACTCTACCCGGGCGGCGCACCAAACACATCGGTGAGAACGCTCACATGCCCGTGTGTACATTTACTGACGTCGACCGTCGGCGTCTATGCGTGATATCACCGATGTCCTTGCTGAACGACGTGCGTATCCTTCTTGCCAGGGAGTCCTGGGCAATTCAAACGCTCTGCGCCAGCACACGGGCGCAGCCGCGAGAGGACATCATGATGGATACGTCGCACCCAAAGCGAACAGGTATGTGGACTTATTTGATGATCTGTGTCGCACTGGTGATCGCGCTTACCCGGTTACCGTGGCCAGGTTCGGGCTCTAACGATGGTACGCCACCGAGCCTGGATACCGTGCTCAGTGACTCGCACGGGAACCTCTACGGTATCACCGATCAGACTCTGGAGGCACTGTCCCCAAGGCTCACCGTACTGGCCAGTACGCAGGTGCAAGTCCCGCCGGGTTTCGACGATAGCGGAGACACCGTCACCGTCGATGACCACAGGCACGTGATCGTGTTCTCGGCCAGGGACAAAACGGTCTGCGGATTCTCCACCTGCGTCTCGTTCCCGATTGCAGAGCAGTTGACCGTGTACTCCTGGGCCGGCCAAGTGCTCCGTAGCGTGGACCTCAAGGGCACAGCTCTTTGCCTGCAAACTGGCGTGAACGTCACTTTTGCATCTCTCGCCACGGACTCACGCGACTCTGTGTATATGGCCTGCAATGGCAACGTCTTCAAATTTTCCGCCAACCTTACACACAGGCAGACGTTGGGAAAGGGCCTCTTCGCACAGCCCACCAGTTTGGGAGTTGACGCGCGGGATACTCTCTACGTCCTCGATGACCAGGGGATCCGGAACCCAGCCCCTGTGCCTCCTGGACACCTTCCGACGCCTGAGTACTTTCCGTCCGTCAGCAAAATGTCTCCCTCCGGTCACGTTCTCGCCCGGTGGCAAATATACTGGCCGGTCCATGGAGCGTTCTATCAATACTTGAACTTACACGACGGTCTGGCGGTCTCCCTGCGCGGGGACGTCTTCGTCAGCGATTACTATTACTACCCCCAAATGGGAGCCTATCGAGCGTTCTCCTCCACGGGCAGAGCGCGCGGCCCCTGGCGGGCGGAGCCCGCGTCCAGCACCTGGAGCGCCCTCGCAGCCGACTCCCGTGGGAACCTGTACGCGTATGACGGTCTCAGGTTCTGGAAAGCAGCCCCTGACAGTCGCACGACAGCCTGGCACTTGCCCCATGTGGATGTGGGGGAGCCATCGGGTGGCGCACCGTAGCTCACCCGCGGTTGTCACGAGCGCGTATGCCGGCGCGTGGCGCGACGCTTGACGGCTCCGCTTCTCCCATCCCACGATGATTCGTCGCCCATGCGTCTTCTCGCGTCGATTTCATCATCGGGCCGGGCGCGGCTCGCTTTCCCGGGCCGTGACCTTCGATCCACACACCTGACTGGGAGCTCCGGAGTTAGTCCGGATTCCTTGGTAGACGGGTACCGGCCGGACCTGAAGACGTCGATGCGTCCAAGTGAACACGTGGCCATTCTCATCACCCCACCGATGACCTTTGTGAGCGGCACAAAATTCCGTGTGGAACGACGCGGCGTGTCGGTGGATGCACCGAGAAATACTCCGCAGTATCACCGATGCGCGGGGGAGCCGCTGAGTAGAGTGGGAATCGAAGCCGAAGTACGGGTCGGTGAAAACCGTTTCCCGTCAACTAGACAATCGGTCGCCGCCTCCACAGAGGGGCGAGGAGATGTCGGCGATGCACGTTTCCGGCGTGAAAACCAGCTAGAGAGGAGTCGTTGTGCGTTTACTCAAGTATTTTTTCGGGTGGCTGGGCGTGGTGATCGACATCGGTTGTCTCCTCATCGTCGCCTACGTGCTCTGGTTGATGCACCAACCGGGGGATGGCGACGCCTTTCTATTGCTCGTATTCGGGGGACCGATTCTGCTCGTACTCATGCTCGTGGCATTCGTGGTCGCAATTGCGTGCTTCAGGTCGTTGCACAACAAAGACCCGTTCAATCTTGTTTGGCGCGCAGGGAGGCATGGTAAGGATACGAAAGGCGTGGATGACTGAGAGTTGCTTGTTCGTATGACTTGGGCATCACGTGCACGGCGGCCCGATGCTCCTCTCTGAAATCAACTGAGGCCGCGCTCTGTCCCGCCAATGCGAACGCGGTGGCGCGGGTGCAGGCGATCTAGGACGCCGCGACGAACCCAGGGCGGGCGTGGCACCACGTCTGTGCCCTAACGTAAATTTGACAGCTTGAGAACAGAAGGATTGGGCATCCCCGGAATACCGCACCCCCAGGAGATCGATCCTCATGGCCGGTGTAGGGCCCGCCTCCCCGCTACCAACCGACCGTGCTGCCCTGGCTGCGTTACTGTCCTATACCACCCACCAGCGTGGGCTCGACTGGCACCCTGCTCGTCCGAAACGTGGTGTCTCAACGCTAGCAGCGAGCGTGCCGTGGCTCTGTCTTGTCTGCCGAAGCTCCGTCCGGCCCTATCAACTGTCCTGGCGAGCTACTCGGCACACGCGCTCCGCCAGTCGGTCCAGGAGGCGTATCTCGCCACGCTGCCCCATCGTTCTGACAAAGTATGGGCGGCGGTTGAAACGCATCAGATCCCCGATTGGGGACGGAGCAAGCTCGATCGCTTCCAGAAGGGCTGGAGTGGCAGTCTGAGCCACCGGCTGCTCGATTCGAGCCGATGCCTAAACTGTCAAATCTAGGCTAGGCGACGTTCGGGACGAGGAAGCACGGCACGACCTGTGTCACTGATCGAGCCCCGTGAGCTACGGCGGCGCAGACTCTCCTACCCGGCGGCACGCCCTGAACGCGCTATCCGAATCGCCGACGCCAGCCCGAGAAACACGCACCCGATTGCGAGGTAGAAGGCCGGCCAGAGGTAGAGAGAAGGCGCCGGTGGGGTGCACTGGTCCCCACAGTCCATGAAACCAAGGGCGAACGCTGCCATCAGCGGCAGCTGGACGAAGGCTCCTATAGCCCCAACCGTCGGAAGCAACGCACGCCACCCGCCCTTCCACCGTTGGAGCGCCACGACGGTGGATGCGAACAGCGCGCTTGTTGCCACGCTGACCACACAATTGATGACCAAAATCTGAACTTCGGCTTGACCATCTGGACTCTCTGTCAACCCCGGAGATGTTCTGAAAACGATCGCAGCCACCACTAGGAGCACGGTGACGATAACCGACACGGTCAGAGTTACGATCGCCAGGGTCGAACCGCCCGACGACGGCCCTTTTCCCATTTGGTAGCTCATCTCGCGGCTCCTTTTGCCCGGGAACCGGTGGGCAGTCTGACTGAAAATCTCACGAATGTCCCGCTTTCCATGTCTTCAGCGGTTCATAACGGCTGCAACAAAGCCGGTGATAGCCGCCAGCACGAACAAGATCGACGCCACTTCCAGCGCCGACCGCATCGCCAGGGCCTTCGACGCCGCCAGCGACCACGCCGGAGATACATAATCTCCGTTCAGGCCACCGAAACCAACCGTCAGGCCAATCGCAGCCGCAAGGACGATGCACAGAGCGGCGCCGGTGAGGCACAAGCACGCTCCCGCGACCGACCATCCTCGCCCCGATGTCCTGCCAACGGTACGCACAACGTCGAGCCTTTTCACGAAGCACGCGGCGGGGATGAACAAACCAAGCATCAATGCCCAGGCACTTTGCCAGTTCCCCAGGTCGGACGCGGTCAAAAGTGGTTGAAAGAATGGATCGAGAGCCGCGCAAAGTGACAGGACGATTGCCAGGTCGGTCATCGCTACAGAGCGAACCGCCGTCCGAATCGACCCTCGATGCGGAGATGTAGTGATTACCAGCGCTCTCGCGGATTCTGTCATCATCGGCGCCTTTGGATGGGTCCACTTAGCGGGACGAGTCAGGGGCTTGTGTGTAGAACATCTCCTTGCGCGCCGATCTGAAGCTCACAGTTGCCACGATGGTCGCCACCAGCAAGATACCGAGAAGAAACGGTGCGAAGATGACCAGCAGAAAGAGCGCATCTCCACCCGTCACGATCATCTTTAAAATGTAGAGAACGCAGAGTTCATCCACAACCACTGCGACGGTCCCAAGAGAGAGCTTTAAGGTGTGCATGGTGACGGCTCCCGGGTGCTCTCGGTTATCACGATATTCATGGGTACACCTCTCCCTGGCGTCAGCGCGGCAATTCACCAGACGCTGAGCTCGTTCATCCGAACGACGATGGGTGAGTACCCACCGACGAGAACTGTACCGGAATGGCGCACCCAATGCATCGGGAAGAACGCGCAGTTAGCTTAGGTACATTTACTGACATCGGGAGCCGCGCCTTCGTCGAATGTCCGCCTCGATCACGGCACTCCCTTGATGTCACCTGCCGCGGCTACGTGCATCTACGTATCTCGCACTCCGTGGAATGCCGGTTGACGTCGGCGGCGCACTGGCCCACGATGGCCCCACGAGTCCGAAAGTGACGGGGTGGCCGCGCGGATGACTGTGCGGATGACCCTCAATCAGCCATACGCCAGGAAGGAATTACCCATGAACCGCTTGCGTGCCATTACTCTGATGTTCCTCATTCCCACGGTGCTCTTTATGGTGCCTCGTGTCGCGCATTCCGCCTCGGCACAAACCGCCGCGGTCGACGTCCAGAGCGCCAGTCAGTTGCAGTTGCCCGATTCCGCCTTCCCCTCCGACTACACATCACACGGAAGCCAGGCCATTGCCGCAGCCGACGCCGACAATACAGACTTCTCGTTTTTCCACACGAGGTCGTACTCCGCACTGGGAATGCAGGGCGGCTGGTTGCAGGGAGGCGACACCGGCACGTTTAGAGAAGACAACCCCTTCCCACCACTGGTCACGGTCGCCTACATCGATATCGATCTCGGGTACATGGGCACCTACTATGCGGACGAGGTCGCTGCACGGAACGCCTTCGCCGATATCACGACCAATCCCCGGCTCACCAGCTGGCAGGCCTGCACCCAGGGAGAGCAGTGCATGGAGACTGGTTACTCAGTCAACGTCCTCGGTGTGCAGACCCTGATTGGCCGCATGCGTGTGATCCAGCAGGGGAACGTCCTGGTAGAAATTCTCTCCGAAGTGTTGACCGACAATTTTCCACTGGACCAGGCCACCGACAGCAAGACCCTATCCAACGTTGAATTCGTGACCGCGGGGGCGGTCGAGATGCTTTCGACACTATCCCCACCCAGTACACCCACCAGTACCCCCGTTCCGGCCACCAGCACCCCGGTCAACACCCCAACGCCGTTGCCAACCTTCACACCGACCCCTCTGCCCACCAGTACTCCCACTCCCACTCCTACCGTCACCCCGATTCCAGTCGACTTCACCGTCCTTTCGGCTCGCACTGAGGCCTTCGGCGCCCGCGCCGACGTCGGCCTCAAGCGCGCACCGCTGCACCAGGTCCCGCTGGGCACCCCTGTCTACTTCTCGCTCTACGTCGAGGTTCGCTCCGCACCGGATGGAGCCGGCGCCCAGGCCGGTGTGCGCCTCACCCTGCATGGCAAGACCGAAATCTATCGCACCATGCAGACTCACCTGCACCTTACCCCGAGCACTACCGAGGTCTTCCGCGACCATATCTCCTACAGGCCGGTTCAGAAAGGCAGCTACCGGGTGACCTGGCAGGTGACAATCGGCGGACAGTCCGAGCAGAAGTCAGCCACTCTACGCGTCACTTGATCGCCAGCCGCATGGCTGCCGCGAAATCCAATGCCGGCTCGGAATGGTGTCTTTGTACCCAACCACCGTCCGGAAGGCGGATCTCAACGCCCCCAGGTGAGTGCACCGAAGTTGCCCCGGTTCAGTGGAGAATGTACAACCTGGTCATGGGCCAGGGTCTGAGGTGAGGATACCTCCTTTCACGTCGCACGCATCCGGGAGCGTCGTGGTAGGGCGAGGTGGACAGGAGAGAGGGCCTCCCAGTGACGCAATGACGCCACCGGGGCGGTCCTTTTCTCTGTGGAGGAGGTGCAAGTCTTGCTGCCTACTCCGACGCGAACTGGCGCTCAAACGCGGCCGGCGACAGATAGCCCAACGCCGAGTGCCGACGATGGGTGTTGTAGAACCCGTCGAAGCCGACGCAGTTCGTCGGTTTCCCCCGTCGTCAGGCCGTCGGTGCGCACCACATCATCGAGGTCAGCCTGCTTGCTCCAGACGCGCAGTGTCTCCGTCGTTACTTGCAGTTCTCGTCCGATCTCGGCGAGCGACTTCCCGCTCGATCGGATCAACTGGATTGCTTCAGCACGAAACTCGGGCGGGTATGGTGCTCAATGCGTCATGGACACGTCCTTCCGGGATCTCTCGAACCCAGGCTTCAAGGTGTCCGCCGAACCGAGTCAAGTCCAGTGTTCCAGAAGGTTATACGTGTCTCCCACCGGCGATCACCCCAGAGGGGACTACTGTCCAGGGCGGCAAGAAGCTGTCGGCTCCCCACTGCCCTGGTCTCCGCTGCCAGGTCGACGGTCCGCTCGATCAGCCGTCGATCCAGTTCGCGCTCGATCAATCGGTGCCGGAAGGTGGCCAACAGGCCCTTGCTGAACGGTGCATGCTCGACGTCCATGCAGTCCAACTCTAGCTGTCAGCGTCGATCTATGACGGTTGCCTTGACCATTTCATCGTCGGAGGCACCGGTATACCCTTGCATGATGGTGACAATGCGAGTTGGGCCGGCGTCGGCGGATGGCCCAGCGCACTGTCCTGATACATCTCAGAGAGTTCCCGCTGAAACACATCATCGAACAGCTCATGGCGATGCTGACGCAGGAACACGAAGAGTTTGGCGTGCTTGACCAGTCGGATGATCGTTGCTTCGGCAGGGGTCGGCTCGACGGTGGACGCCAGGGGGAAGGCCGCATCTGCTCGGTCCTGTCTCACGGGGGATGGACCTTCGGCAGACCGGACTTCGGCTTCCCGTCAATCCCCGCAGCGACTACTTGACCGGTATTCTAGAGGAACCGCCTCGTGCAGGGGGCGACGTGCCGTCCTACTCTGTGACCAGCATATAGCCAACCCCAGGCTCACTCACGATATACCGCGGATGGGCAGGATCTGGCTCAAGTTTATTCCGCAGATATCGAACGTAGGTCCAGAGGTAATCGACCTCGTCCCGATATTCTGCACCCCACACACGGGCCAGCAGGTCGGTGTGGAGCATGACGCGTCCTGGGTTGCTGGCCAATTCATACAGCAGCTTGTATTCGGTGGGGGTGAGCCGGATCTCGTCGCCATTACGGATAACACGGCGGCGTGCCAGATTGATCGTCAGATCTCCTACCACCATGGTCGCCGGCTCCGGTGCTCCGGGCTGCCGGCGCAAGGCAGCCCGCACCCGCGCCAGCAATTCAGCTGGTCCGAAGGGCTTGGTAAGGTAGTCGTCAGCACCAAGATCGAGTCCATGTACCTTGTCGGCTTCCTCGCCTTTAGCGGTAAGGAGGATCACCGGTACGCGGCTGAACTCACGAAGGCGTTGCAGGCAGGTGAAACCGTCCATGCCGGGCATCATCACGTCGAGCACGACCAGATCGAGAGAATCGATCTGCGCGGCGTCCAGGGCGTCGTCGCCGTTGTCTACCGCGACCACGCGGTATCCGGCGCTCTCGAGATTGAGCCTGAGCAGCCGGCGCATACGGTGATCGTCATCGACCACCAGAACGGTTCTGCGGTCGTCGGACCGCTGGGTTAGGGGCTCGTTCAGTGCATCAGGCGGAGGCATGAACCGCGCCCTTCATGCTCTCACTCTCCGCCGGAATAGCTGCGATGGGCAGAGTAAAGGTGAACGTGGAACCGACTCCAAGCGTTGAATCGACCGTCATGGTACCGTGGTGGGCTTCGACGACGCCGTACGACAGCGCCAGTCCAAGGCCTGTTCCTTCAGTCGCCCGCGTGAGCCCCGAATCGACGCGATAGAACTTGTCGAACACGTGCGTGGCCTGCTCCGGCGTGAGACCAACACCGCGGTCGATCACGCTCACCGCGACAGCCTGCGACTCTACACGCCCTTCGACCACGATTGGGGTTCCCGGTGGCGAGTATTTCGCAGCGTTTTCGAGCAAATTGACCAGAACCTGACTCAGGCGCTGCTGGTCCGCCTCGACATACGGGAAGTCGTCGGGAAAGAGAACGTCGTATGTATGGGAATCCAGTTGCGGTTGACTTTGAATGCGATGGACTGCCTGTTCGCTCAAGGCGCGTAGGTGTAGTGGTTCGCAGTTCAGTGGTAACGAACCACTCCCGAGGCGGGCCAGATCGAGCAGATTCGTGATCTGCTGGGCCAATATGTCCGCTTCCTCATCGATTACCTGCAGGAATTCCCGCTGCACATCTGCGTCCCAGGTGGCCCCCGGCAATAGGAGCGATCCCGTGTAGCCCTTGATCGAAGTCAACGGTCGGCGGAGTTCGTGTGAAATAGTCCCGATGAACTCATCTTTGAGCCGATCCACCTGACGGAGCGTCTCCGCCTCTCGGGCCTTCACCTCCAGCGCACTGATCGACTGCATCTGTCCGATGAGACGGCGGGAAGCGGTCCGGACGATGGCGAAGAGAGAGGCATACAGCAGGAGAAACCCGACGATTACGCTGACCCACAACACACGCCGACCGTCGTTTAACTGAGCTTCCAGAGCTGACAGGTCACTGTACGCTTCATAGGCTCCAATCACGCGCCCGGAGGAGCGTAACGGGATATACGTTTCTAAAAGTGACCCATACTCCTGGCGCTCACCGATATTCTCTTGCTGCGTCAAATTGGAGATATCCATCGCGGTTTGACCCCGAAGAGCACTGCGCAGATTGTCGTCGATTGGAAACCGTTGGCCGACTTCTCGTGGATTGTTCGAGTAGATGACTCGCCCCGCCGGATCCCACACCTTGATTCGCACCAGATGGGTGTCCGCTGCCAGGAGTCTATGCGCGAGAGCGGCCCAACGCGTACGAGCGGCGGGGCGGGTGGCAGGTTGGAGATCGGTGACCGCGAGCTGCCGACTCAAGACTCCATCCACGACGACTGCGATTTCTGCCGCCTGCTGTTCCAGTGCGGTGCGTTCCATCTGGCGCTGTAGCACCCACCCGAGACCGGCGCCAATGATCAGCAGCAGCACGAGTGTCAGAACAGAGAAGCGGAGCAGCAGCGAGCTACGCGCCATAAAATCTTTCCCCCTCGCAACCTGCCGTGCACTCCTCCGGAACATTATTTTCTCCTCCCATAGCCAGAACGCATAACTCTAATACGTCATGGTAAGTTCTCCCTGTGGCATAAGGGGAGGAGAGGCTTCATCACTACGGAGCGGCACTACGCTATTCGGCTGTTTCCAACACCATATAGGGAAATTGAATTGTAGTCACCACGAAGCCCGATGGAATACGTGGCGTGAGCGAGCATCCTCGCAGGGTCGAGAGGACTGGGCCGTGATCGAGTCCTCTTGACTCTCGGCAATCGCGACCGCGCGCGCTAGAGCGCGGTGCTGGAGCACTTTCACGTTGTCAGACGAAATCCCCATTTCAGCAGCCGTTTCCTGGACCGTATATCCCAGAAGAAAGCGCAGTTCGAGTACCCGCCGATAGCGATCAGATAGACTCTGCATGGTCCGCTCCAGAAGTTGAGCGTCTGCATCCGACGGTTCGGTGCGAGCGGTTTCTGGGAGTAAGACACCGAGTCGAAATTCGTCAAGCTCCACGGTAACTCCCCGTCGGTAGTACTTCCGCCAGTGGTCCGCCAGCACCGTTCGTGCCACGGTGAATAACCAGGCAGCAATACTCGTATTAGAGCGCTTTCCGTCCAGGAGCCGTGCCGCTTTCACGAAAACTTCGGACGTCAAATCCTCGGCGTCTTCGCGGTTCCCCACGTGGCTGTACATGAATCGGTGGACGGGATCGACGTAGTGTTTGAACACCTGCGCGAGATCCGACGGCTCTTCAGCGGTGGTGCTCCAGGCGGTGACGGCTGCCCCGGGTAGGTCAATCGGTTCGAAGTACTCTACAGGGTTCCACATGCTGCTGTCCTTCTGAATTCCGGCATTACGTGATGCCTTGGTGGGCTCGGTCTATGAGGGGTGCCATACGCTGGCTGCCATGCAGCCCGATGTTCTGGTGGGACACCCGCTGTGGGAATGGCCCCATTCCCACAGCGGGCCGCAATGTCGACGTGACGACTCCCTTACTTCAGAACGGTGGCAGCGGTCGCGGAACCGCCGAGGCTGCTGGTGATCGTAATGTTCTGCGGGTTCGCTGACTGAGCAAATTGCCCCTGGTACTTGCCTCCGCCGACGTTTGTGAGAGTTCCAATCACCGCCCCGGTCGAGGTCACGAACGCTTTCAGCGTTGCGCTGGTGCTGCTGCTCGTTGCCTGCGTGTTCAACATGCCCTTCGAGACGTCATACTCCGCAAGTGTCACGGCCACTTTATCGGCAGGAGCACCCGTCACGGTGAGCGTCGCGCTTTGCGTGACGCCGCCGTAGGCTGCCGCAATGGTCACCGGAGTAGATGAACTCGTTGCTGCGGTCGTCACCGTGAAGGTGGCGCTGCTACTTCCCGCGGGAATGGTGATGCCGGAGGCCACGCTGGCCACAGCGCTGTTGCTGCTCAGCGTTACAAGTGCTCCACCCGATGGAGCCGGAGCAGTGAGCGTGGCCGTGCCCGTCACCGCTGTGCCGCCCTGGATGCTTGCCGGACTAACGGTGACCGAGGAGAGGGATGCACCGGCGGCCGGGAGAACGGTGAGATCAGCGCTCGTTGTGACCCCACCGGCGGAAGCAGAGAGTGTGACAGTGGTTCCCGTGGATATGGCGAAGGTCGAGATGCTAAACGTCGCGCTCGTGGATCCCGCCGGCACGACCACCGAGGCGGGCACGCTTGCGATCCCTGGGATACCGCTCGACAGGGCAATCGTGGTGTCACTCGACGCCGGCGTTGCCAGCGTGACGGTGCCGGTCGAACTGGTGCCGGCAGTTACCGACGTTGGGCTGAGCGTCAATGAGGCAGGTGCCTGCGGTGGGGAGGCCGTGACGGTAAGCGTGGCCGTCTGAGAGCTGCCGTTCCAGCTCGCGGTGAGGGTCACGGGGGTCGTTACCGTAGCGGGGTTGGTCGCGAAGTTAAATGGCAGAGTGGGATTCCCGGCCAGGATTGTCACTGTTGCCGGGAGCGGTACCAACGTCGGGTTACTGCTGGTGAGATGCACCACCGCGCCGCCGGCTGGGGCCGACCCGTTGAGATAGACGATGCCGCCTGACAACGAGCCGCCGGTAACGGGTGTCGATACCCACAGGGTCTTTAAGGAGGGTGGTTGCACCGTCTGGCTCACCGAGGCAGAGGTGCCGTTAACGCTCTCCGTCAGCGTCACCGGTGTCGCTGCAGTCACCTGTCCCAACTGCAAGTTGAAGGTGCCGAACGCCATGCCGGCGGGCATGGTGAAGGTGGCAGGCAGAGGGGCAGCCGCCGGATTACTGCTGGTCAGCGTTACGACTGATCCGCCGGCGGGCGCAGGTGATGAGAGTTGGATCGTTACGATCTCAGTGTCGCCGCTAAAAGGAGACGCGATGGTGACCGAAGGGGTGGCGGCCGCGACGTGCGAAGTGACGACGAACGTGCCGGTCGCGGACCATGCGGTTTGCGCCGGAGTTGTAGGCGAGTTGTCACCCTGCGAGGCCAGCACTCGCCAGTACTTGGTACCGGACGACAAATTCGTCTCGGTCACGTTGTTTGCAGTGTTCTGGTTGTAGGAATCTTCTATGTTTTTGAACTGTGGATCGGTCGCCACCTCGAAGGTATATCCGCCGTTCTGAGGATTCGGCACATCGGTCCAACTCAACGTGACAGGTAACGAGACTGTTGTACCGTTCGCGGGCGAAAGAAGCGTGGGCGGTGGAGGAAGAGGCGCATTCCAGGACAGCACGAAGGTCCTGACGTTGGAAGGCTGACTGTACACGCCGTTGGCATTCACCGCTGAGACTCGGAGGTACCACGTTCCCTGCTGCAGGCTCTGTCCCATGTCGAGGCCATAGGACGTGCCAACGATGTTGGTGGAATGGATCTCGTTCAACAGCGTGAAGTTCGGATCGGGTGCAGCGTCCACGGTGTAGCTCACGGCTCCCGGTACGGCGGTCCAACTGAAAGGGAACGTTTCCAGCGGGTGGAACGCGGCACCGAATGGGATAGGATTCAGGATCGGTGAGGCGGATGCGCCCGCGTTGGCGCCTGTGACAGTGAAGCTGCGTGTGGCCGACCACGCCCCGGTGACAAAGCTGTTGCTTACCGCGTCGACGTGCCAGAAGTAGGTGCCATTGGCGAGCCCGCTGACAGTGTCCTGGGTCGGACCCATGGTTGAACCATTCTTGATGACGGGCGTCATGCTTGACGACGGACTGACTTCCCAGTTGTACGCCAGGATGCCGCTAGGATCGGTGACCGCCGACCAGGAGACGGCAAATGGCTCGGTGACCGAGGCGCCATTAGCCGGCCCAAGCAGGGTCGGGGCCACAGGCGCCGCGTGTGCCGAGATAGTGCCGGCAAAGAACATGAGGCTGATGATCGATAACAGTGCGAACACGCGAGACAGTTTCATAAAGAGCCCTTCCGTGGTGAGATAGAGGATCGTTCTAGGTCTGCGCGCATCACACCACACAGGGCCTGGGAATACACCAAAAATAGCCCTGCTCATCCTGGGAAACCCCTGGGAAAGGGAATACCCTGCTCGCAACTGGCAGGCGGGCTGCGAGGCCACGGAACCACATTGCGCCACCACAACTCGAAGACCATCTGTTCGAGCGCATGTGATTCGGGGCCCTTCACGGACAGCTCATGTCACTACTCCTCACGGGTATTTCTCAGGCAATGCCACCCGATTTCGAGCGCTTTCTCAGGGCGACGGTGGTGTAATGGCCGTGGTCAGAAGCTCGGCCGCGTGTGTAAATCGCACAACTACGAATCCATACATAGACCCGGGAGGTGGCGACGTGAAGATCCTTCGAAATGCAGTGATTAGCTCGACCGCGCTGGTTCTCGGCATCGGAGCAATTGCCCATGCCAGTGGCAACGGATACGGGGAAGAGAGCAGTGGCAGCAATAGCTACTACGGTCAACCCAACAATTCCACGGCCGCTGCCATCGCAGTTGCGCATGCGAAAGCGGGCCACAAACAGGTGGTCGCCAAAGAACTAAACAGCAGGTATCTCTTCTCAGCAAAGACGGTGACGGTCAAAGTCGGCACCACGGTTTTTTGGTCCAACAAGTCCGATGCGGAGCACAACGTAACCTTCGACAAGAACTCGAAGGTCAACATGGACTTCAAGCCAAACAAGTCAGTGAGCTATACGTTTACCAAGGCGGGGACATATACGTATCACTGCGAGTACCATCCCTACATGAAGGGCACCGTCATCGTTAAGCCCTAGTCCCTCTCCTCGAGAAGGGGACGGCCCGTCGACCCGGGTCGTCCCCTTTTTTGCGCCTTACGGAACCTGTGGTTTCGATCGCACCGCGAGCGCACGCCACAGCTTCCACAGCCCAGAGAGGAGCGCAACAACGCCAAGAACGGCATACTGTCCGTGACCGGACATACCGGAGTCACCAGTCACCTTCAGTTCTTGTAAGATCCAGAGCAATACCACGAGCGCAACCAACGCCCCACCAATCAGTCGTATCCAACTCATGGCAAAGCTTTAATCCAACGATCTGTTCTATGTTGAGCCGTACCCGTCTCGGCTACAAGCGCCCGTGGCTGGAGACCATGGCGACTGTCAACGACAAGATCAACGACTATCCTGGAGATATCTCGTGGGACGAAAAGTGGACCGGGTCGCAATTGGTCCCGCACCACTTTCTTATCTGGGGCACGTTCGTCAAGCCGACCACGACTCGCAGGTATCTCATGCGCCACGACCTGTCGGCTCGCAGACTTACCGGCATGCGCTCAAAGGCCGCCCATTGACGCTCGTTCGCCTTGTATGCCATGTCAACGCGGACCGGATCGACTTTGGAGAGCTCGGTCGGGCAGCCGCCGTCACCGTGACTTAATCCGGGTACGGCAGCTGTGGAAGGCGTGAAGTGGACGATGCGAAGTCGTCGAACACCGACGGATTATGGGGCCGGTAAATCAACATGTGCCTCCTGCGCGAGCGAACCCGGCACCAGGCACATGTTGAAAGGAACCGTCTGACTTTATGGGGTCGGCGCGGGGCTCGGGACAGTTGAGAATTTTATCGTGGGCGATTTTGCGCGCGTTACTTTTAACACATCCCACATGCCGGCATCAGCATGGTGGCCTACCTCGCAGATTATGGCGAACGTTCCCACTCTGTTTGCTTTGAAGGAGAACGTCTCTGTCGCGCCGGGAGCAGTGCCAGCGACCGGGTTGACGGAACTCGCGCCGGCAAACGCGAGCGGATGATCTCCCGAGCTCGACTTATCGGCAAACAGCGTGAAGACCGCGCTGTGAGGAAAGGTGCTCTTGTTCGAGAAAACGACCTTGACCGTATAGCCTTTGGGGACACTCACTACCATTCCGCCCGAAGTGTAGCCGTTGAAGTTGAGCGTGTGATTGTCGCTCGTGAGCCCGGCGGTAAGTTGCAGTGTGGCCGAATGCTTGGCTGCATTCCAGGAAAGAAACTGTAATTTGCCGGCCGCATGGGTCGCCGGTGAGGCAGCAGAGACGCGCATTGCCGGAAGCGTCAAAGCGGCTAAGGCCGCCACTGCGACCGCGAGCCGCGTTCGACGAATTCGAAAAGCTTTCAATTGAGTGATCCTCCGTGTTGTTCTGTTGGTCGTTTGTAAGTATTTGCGTCAGGTGGTGCGACGCTTGTTCCAGCGCTCAAGTCGATCTCACGCGCCGTCGTAGTCCCGCCGCATCTTGTCTGGTGACGTAGGCTTGGTGAACGAGGTTTTGCGGAGTCGGAGTTTTTTCGCGTGCACGCCCTCGAAGTCTGCTTTCCTGGCCGCTTCGCCCGCCCTCACGTTGTCCATTTCAGCAGTCCCGTTGCTCAGACCAGCGATCTCGCTCGCGCCCGATTCATTCCCCGCACTGCTTGGATTGATCATGGTGTCTCCTTTCAAAGTGGTGTGTATCCGCCGGCCGGGATGACCGTCCGTAGGTGATCGATCCACCCCTCTAGCGGACGTGGATCGGTACCTATATCAATGCACGCCACACCTGGGAAAGCGCTGGGAACATGCGGGCAGTGCCTGGGAATCTGCTGGGAAATGTCGGCACGATATTGTTCCCACACGATCCCAGATGGGCACGCCGGTGGTGGACCCGGCGCTCAGAGTCAGTCCGGCGCGGAATCGCCGGATTGACGGTACGTGGGCCAAATGACAGTTAGCCCAGCGGTGCTGGTCCTAGGTCTGGCTCGCTCAACCGCAACGCGCGCAACACCATACTCGCTCGCGACGGTCTCGCCACCGCGTGTGACCGGCAACGTTGTAACCACTAGACGTAGAATTGCCGCTCGCGGTCCTCCCTCCTCACCGGGCCAGTAGTACATGCCAGGGAGCAGGCGAACCAAGTCCGTCAAGTCCAGGCCACGAAGGTTGGTGCAAACGGCGGTCCGTACTCCTAAATGGTGCCCCTCCCACTCAGAACAAGGAAGTGCGTCGGCTGCGAGTTGTCGCGGAGGAGACGTGCCTCTCGGAACCCCGGATACTGGCGCCGCGCCTCCCGGAGCGTTCGCCACGCCTCTTCCCATGCAGCCTCATGACCGGACGCAATCTCCACGGTCGTGACCATTCTGATCATCTGGTTTCCGCGTTTCGTTGCGACTACTCCTGTGATCGGCCGCGCATACTCGGGTCATTTTCCGTCATAGTTCATTTCTGACTGTTGCCTACGTCCGGCAGCCGAGGAGCACCATGATCCTTCTTCTCGTGGCGGCGATTGCCGTGGTCTTCGGTGTGCCGTGGGCACTATCCCAAATCGAGTCATTGCGCCGAAGGGCCGTTTCAACGCATCGACGACTGGCCGCCCACGCGGCTGCCCCACCTCTCCCATACCCGGGAGAGGTGGGGCGCTAATCGCCCGTGAGCGTGGGTGCCCGGTTGGCGCCTACTGCACGAGTTCGAATGCTCCGATGTCACACGCGGGACCCTGCGGGCGCGAGACCCCCCGCTGGTCGGTCGCGGGGCATCTGCTCGCACTCGTACCACCGGCGTCGATGGCCGGACTGCCGGGAAGCAGCGCATGCGTGGGGGTTGGTCCACCGTTGCCGGCCAACGGACCCAGCATGGGATCGGTGTTCACTAGATCGGTCGGCTTGGTGAAGCCGCAGGTCGTTCCACTGTCCAGGTTGAATCCCGTGGTTTCACCCAACACTCCATTTACACAGTTTGCGCCATTCTCACTGTTGGCCACGATCGTGCCCGTGGCCTGGACTGCTCCTCCACCGACGATGCCGGTGGAATTGAAGGCGATGGTTACGTAGGTCAAGACGACACTTCTGTCTGTCCAGATCCCGCCTCCGCTGCCCGCCCTGTTGTTACTGATTGTGCTATTCGTAGCGGTGACGGTGCCCACGTTCAGGATGGCCCCGCCATTGGCGGACGTCGTGTTGCCGCTCAACGTGCTACCCGTGAGGATTAATGTCCCCCCGTTGGCAATGGCGCCGCCGCCGTCTGTCCCCGCTACATTGGTGCTCAGCGACGAGTTGAGCACCGTGAGTGTACCCGCGTTGCTCGTGATTGCGCCACCGTTGGCCTGGGCACTGTTGCTACTCAATCTGGTGTTGGCGACTGTGACAGTCCCGTCGGTATTGTAGATACCCGCCCCGGCCCCTGCGGTATTCTGCAGTATGCTGCTGCGTCGCACCGTAAGCGTGCCGCCATCGTTGTATATACCGCCTCCAAACCCTCCGCTTGGCCGTGCGTCATTGCCGGTAATCGTGCTGTCGGTGACCATCATAGTGCCCCCGTTATACAGTCCGTCACCATCGATCCCGAAGTTACCCTGAACCGTGCTGCTGGATAGAGTGAGCGTGCCGGTATTGTCGACACCGCCTCCCAACCCGTTACCTCCGCCCACTATCGAGTTACCCCCGGTGATCAGAAGCCGGTCCAGGGTCACACTGGCCGGAGCGGAGACAAGAAGCACCTGACTCTGCTTGCCGGCGGTGATGGTTGGCATCGCCGTTCCAACTCCCCCGCTATGTATTGCCACGGTATTCGCGGTAAGGCTGAGCGGGCCCAGTGTTAGCGTGTAGGTTCCGAGTGGCACGATGATCGAGATCATGGTACCGCTTGGCTCGGCGTTTGCCTCCTGCGTCGCAGCTCGCAACGTGCAGACATGCGTGGCGTCGGCACACACGCCATCCCCTGCGTTGGCATCGGGAGTGTCGGCTTTGCTCGCGACCTGGAACGTACGGGATAACGACGCCGCATGCGCGGCGGTTGTAGGGTGGGCGATACCGGCAAAACTCAGGAGCGTTACCGCGCCCAATGCCACCCGCCGGGTACGAGCGCCAGCGTTACCTGCTGGCTGGCCGCTTCGCCGGCGTCTCCGAATCACTGTCAGGATTTCAAGCATAGACATTGTCGTTCTTCCTTCCCTTAAAAATCGCGATCTACTGTTGGACGGGGTGCGACGTGTACCCCTCCTCGACGATCAAACCATTCATCACCTGAGAGAGCGCAGTAAATCGGGCACGGTCGCCTGAGAAACGCCTGGAAATCGCAGAGACATGGCACAACTGCCAGGCATCGCGACGTATGATGCCAACTGTTGCGGCTTAGGATAAACGTGTTAGGAATCGGATGGCGTTCGCTTCAGGACCCCGCGCGAAGCTCGTACGAGTCCCGCCGCAGACAGTTGAATCGGCATCACCTGGTTCAACTCGCACCAAGGACCTTCTGACTGCGGCGGCCCTCTACAGCAGTAAGCGCACCATCCGGCAAGCGAATAGGTGCATCACATCGGCGATAAACGCCCGACCGGAGTTGGCCCGCCTCACGACTCCAGTCGAGAAGCAACACGGTCTTCTCTTGACCGTAGGTCCGTCTCGCGTCTATATTTCAGTAGTCACTCAAATACTGAAACGATTTTCGATGCAGCAAGTCTATCAGGCGCTCGCCGATCCTAACCGGCGAGCCATTCTCCGGGCCCTCAGGAGCGGCGAACTCCCTGCCGGAGTTCTGGCCGAATCGGTTGGCCTCAGTCCGTCCGCACTCGCCCACCACCTCACCGTTCTCAAGCTGGCCGATCTGGTGCGCGTGGAACGCCGCGGACAGTACCGGGTCTACTCGCTCAATACCACCGTATTTCAAGACGTAGTCTCGGAGATTCTCGGCTGGTTGACCGAATCCACCCATGAACAGGATGTCCGCGTTCCCGAAGGAGGAGAGAGTTGATGAGTTTGCCATCCCACGCCGCCTCATGGTCTGCAATTGCGGCCGCTGCCGTAGCGTCCGCTGTGGCCTATCCATTTCTGCCCGATCGAGTCGCAACGCACTTCGATGAGGACGGCCGGCCCGACCGTTACAGTCCACGGACAAGAGCCGCGCTGTCGCTCCCGGTCCTGATGAGCGGCCTCAGTATTGTCAACGACCGGTTCGGAGGATGGCCGGGAACCAACGACCGCGAGAATGCGGCCTCAGGTGTGCGGGCGCGTGAGCAGGCGATCGGACTCGTCGAGCTCTCGCTCCTGCCCGCTCATCTGGCAATACTCGCTAACGGTCTGGGCCTGCCAATCGATATGGCTCGAACTCCCCGCATCGTGTACGGAACGCTCATGCTCGGTCTGGGAAACGTGCTGCCGAAACTCCCTCGAAACGGTTTGATCGGCATCCGCACTCCCTGGACAATGTCCGACCCGTCGGTCTGGGAGCGTACCCACCGCCTGGCTGGATACCTCATAACCGCGGCCGGTGTCGTCAGTCTTGCATCCGTCCCGGCGAAAAGTAAACGAGCCGCGCGAGTCCCTATGATAGCCGTCATCGGCGCCGTCATCGCCTCGGTCGCCTATTCATTTGTCGTGCGCTCCCACAAACGCTGAACGCGGTGGCTGCCCTGGAAAAGCGGGCAGTCACCCGGTCGACGCAAATCCCAGGTGAGAGGGCGTGGTATCGGGTGATCTCCAGCGCAGCGCTGGCGTAACGCACGAAAGCGGAGCCGGGAATGTCCCGACTCCGCTCTCTGAATGCCATCCCGGGGTTGCTAGACCGCTGCCGGCTAGTACTCCCCGAGAAAGTGGGCCGAGAGTCGCCTCATCTGCCCTAAGACTCGATCAGCCCTGGGGCGCCACGTCCCAAACGCGGGTTGCCCAGTTTGCGTTCACGTCGCCCGAATTCGCGATGAACTCGGTGGCAAGCCAGATATTTCCGGTACCTGGATCTTGCACCGCGGCCGAGTAGTCACCCCAGCGGCACGGCGGCCCGTACGGGGCGCTGCAGGTGAAACCGTGGTCCGGTTGCGTTCCCAACGCCGCGCTTTTCAGTACCGAGAAGTTGGTACCGGTCGCGTAGACGGCGCTCGGGTAGTAACTGGGTCCGGTCAGGGTTAAGGCCATGGCCGCCTGATTGTTGTTGTTCACGGCAATCGCCGGGTAGATCAGATAATTGCCTTTCTGGGTCACGTAACCCTGTGCGCCCACCGTTGCCGAACCAATCCGTTCGCCACTCAAACTCGGTGAGATCTTGAACCAGGCGGCACCGGCCCGGCTCTGATTGTCGCCGTTGACGAGCACGACCGAGGTCAGAGCTGACCACAACACGCCGTTGACGAATTGCACCTGCTGCATTCGATCGTCATCCGGCGACAGCGTGAACGAGTTGCCCTGCTGCGGCGCGGCCGGTGGAATGCCGTACTTCTCGCTGTTGATGATGACATGCGAGAGGGTAGGAGCGCCGTTACTATCCAGTGCTGCCGTGTTCGTCAGCGCCCACACACCGAGCCTGTTGTCGATGGTGGCGTTGGGGTCCAGCGAGTTCACGAAGTACTCCACCGTGGAGCCGTTCGGGTTCTGCGCCGGCTGCAGGGATGCCGCCGGGTATCCTCCGGGGATGGTGAGGTTGCCGTAGTGCACCAGAGTCGGGGAGGCGGAGCCCGCCAACAACTGGGACTTCGAGAGCGCGTAGATCTGAGCGCCGTTGAATCCCGTGAGAGGCTGGGTGAACTCGTTTACGCTGATATACACGCCATGGTTGTCGACGCCCAACAGCGGTTGATCGGCCAGGCACGGGCAACCCGCGTCTGAAGTATCACTCGTATCTATACGATAAATCGTCCACGGACCCGCTGGGTTGACCGGAGCGCCGGGTGCTGTTGCGTCTACCGCCAGATCCACATGCGACTCCGCTACGCCCAGCGAATTGAAGCTGTAGGCAATGATCGTGGCAAACAACGACCGCGAAATTGGATCGTAGTAGCAGCGTGGATCGCTAACACTCTCGCTTGCGCCGCCGAAGCCTGCGGTTGGCTCGCCGAAGAACGATGAGAGGCCCACCGGTCCAAGCAGCGTAGCTCCATTGGGATCGTACAGAGAGACCGCCAGATTCACCATTTCGAGCTCGGCTTGCGTACCGCTCGTCCCGTTGGGAGCAACACACAGCCCCTGGTCTGGCGGCTCAACATCACCGGCGTTGACTCCAACGCTATCGAGAGAATCCAGTCCCGTGAAGTTGTGCAGAATCGTGGTGTCGACCGCTGACGTATTGCCGGCTGTGCCGGACGCCTGCGGCGCGGCAAGCGTCGATGCCGACTTGCCGACTTGATACGGCCGCAGGTAGGGAATTGCCACGTTCGATGTTCCGCCGCCGTGAGACCCACTGGCTTTGGTCGGCAGCGCTTTAGGATTGACCGTGCCGATGCGCGTCGCCGTACCGATTGTTACCGACGTTGCGCCGGCACTCGTTTGCGCTTGAGCTGTGGCCGCGATATTTTGGTGCAGCGGAAAGCCCAGGGCGCATGCCGATGCCACGCCAATCACCGCACGTCTGAGGTGTCGACGCCGCCTGGTGCCCCTATCAGCACCCGTTTCTTGATCGCGAGTAGTCATAGACATCCTTCTCCTCGTTGAACATTCTTCATTGACCGGTCGTTTAAAGATGAACGCACCTCTACGACAACAAAGCACAGTTCGGTCGCGTAGGAATGCTGCCTCCTTTCGGCATCGCACAGTGGCGATAGTGTAACGCTGCCACATATCATACAAAGATTCGAACAAGCAGGTATCAAGTTTTGCATCCGTGCATTGATTTCCCCCGCCCCGGCTCGAACGTTGTAGATCCACGTCGCTCGGTACGGGTACGGTCCCTGCTTCATCACACGTGGACCATTCGACCCCCTACCTGTCAATGAATCGGGACACCCGTGGCCCGCGACGCTTTGCTTCTCAAATCCCGCCTTTTTTGGAATATCGGCCGAGACCTGTCGTACGGCGGCCCAAAGTAGCGTTGAAAGTGCCGACCTTGAAACGTGTAGGTATGTTCCTTGGCATCTTCTGGGTCATAGTGCCCCAGGAAGGGGTGCGGGCCGCTCCTCGCCAACCGATTCGGAGCATTCACGTCGCGGTATCTCCCGCCACATCAGTGCGATCCGGCACCACGGTCGTAGTCAGCGCAACAACTTCACGTCCCGTGAGCGACATATGGGTGTTCGATGGTTCAATCTCCGACATAGTGAACGTCGCTTACGTTGCCTCGTGTGACGCCCCACCCTCCGGAAGTGTGACGCACTGCAGCGGGCACGCTCGTTACTCCCACGGAGTCATTCGACTCCCCGATCCTCCGTACCGGCAGAGCAAGAAGTCCGGCAACCGGCAGGCCTTCTTCGCCTGCTGGAACAGCATCGCCCCACCCAACTGTTCCAAACCGGTGACCGTTACCTGGAAGACAGACTGACAATCGTGTCGCTTACTCCTTAGGAACGATCTGAGCAGAGAACCGTGGATTCGATTGTCGATGTCTGCTACCGCTTGATTGTCCAAACCTCGGTTTGCGAGCCCATATTACCTGAGGCGGGGGTGAACCTTACCTCGATTGTGCCTAGCCCGTTTAACACCTGAAAGGCCGAATCGCCTGAGACGCTCGTGCTGGGAAGGATGTAGTCCGTCGGCAAGCGGCGGAGATGTAATGCGGCTGCAACCATCCCCGAAACATCCTCCTCCTCGACCCCGAGGGACGATGCTGAGAAGTCAAGCGATTCACCACGAAGTGCGTCGTGTGAAGTATTGCGGACTATCCAGTGCGTCACCAGCCACTCGAATTTAGGACTCTCCAGTTCGGCACGGTCGTCATATTGGATCCGATATCCGGATGACCGAATATTCCAGTTACCTGTGCAAATGAAGATGCCGCCACGCGATTAGAAGCCGTCGCTCCGCCGCGTGTTACGCCAATGGAAGTAGCGAGCGATATAAAGCTGACGAGGCTCAGTGCAACGATTCCCCAAACGATACAAAGCGCCACGGACGGGATCTTTCCCAGCAGACCGTGTTTCCATTAAAAGTGGATGACAAACAGTCCGGTAGCGATGTAGACGCCTTGCCACGCAGCTTGGACCAGCATCGCAATCGGACTTCGTCGGCGTGACCGCGTCCGAGTGGGGAGAACCCGACGCTCCGCGTAGATCGAATACACGGCCGCCGCGACTTCATCCTCCCTCGTGCTCATTTTTTGTTACCGGAACTCATCGAAAATTTAGACCTCGCCATCATTTCGCGTGAATCGACACCGCGACCAACGGAAACGTATACGTTTCGTAAGGACTCGGGACGACGAACCTATCTTCAAGTTCGACTGACCACGTAAAGGTCGTATTCATATACTCCTTCCGAATCGCGTGACTACATACCCATCCTCCCTCGTGTTCGCCGTTATAAAGGGGTATCCCGGGAAATGGAGGAATTCGGCACGTCGAAACCGAGTACGGGTGACCGTTGGCGGCAGTCACACTAAAAGAGCTGTCAGAGGGTTGCCATGAGTCCAACGCTCCATCGCGTGGGACGCCCTTGCGCGCCTCTACATACATCGTGAGGTAATAATCAGGACCGGCCGAAGTGTCCGCTAGCACGATACCGAAGCGACTCATCTCGAGCGTGTAGCCCAGTTCCTTCTGCGCAAACGTAGTGGTGCCTTTTCCATTATTTGTCAAAGAAAAATGGAGGTCGCCGCAACCGGTACCCTTCGAATTCGCATCGCATGCCAGTGTCACTGCGTGCGATGTGAACGGGACCGGTGGTGGTGTAGGGGTAGCAGTGGGTTTCGGAATGACTACGCTGCACGTTCGGGTCTTCTTTCCGTGCTGCTTGACGCTCTTGCAGACGACCTTTCCCAATTGAGTCCCGTGAACGGGGGCAGCTGAAACGTGAAAGGTTGCGGTCGCCAACAGCACAACAGAGCCGAATGCTAGTAACCGAGCATTACAGAGCATGAGCGGTATTCTCTTGACTAATGTGCTTCGACAAAATCATCATCCATTCCAAGCTTCGGCCGATGGTCATGTAAGCGCGGCCCCGATCGCCTTGATAAGTGCCCTGGTAGAGTGACAACAGTGTCGCTTTCTTTCGAGGATCTGTCCATACTCAGTAGTAAGGATTTGAAGGAGTAGTTCGTGACCGTCGCACCGCGCGTTACAGGGACTGTCAGTCGAAAGGATGTGGCGTGAGGAGACAAACGCTGCAGGAAGTCATTTGCCACAGCCCTCTACTTGTTTCGGACCTCGCTATCGCGGCTCCGGTGGGCCGCACTCGGCGGACCCAAAGCTGCTGCTTGGTTCGCCACATGTACTGGACCACCATCGATCATTCCGGTTGTTCTAAAGCGACCATCGGAACGTTGACACTCTGACGCGTGTAAAGATAGGACGAAACGACAGAAGATCGACCCACTCTCTCCAAAAAGGAGCAGCATGTCCCTCGCCGATTTCGAGCGTTACCCCCTCACCTTCAGCCCCAGTCCGATTCACGAGCTTCCGCGGCTCACCAAACACCTCGGCGGCGCCCGCATCTGGGCCAAACGCGATGATGTCAACAGCGGTCTGGCCTTTGGTGGCAACAAAACTCGCAAGCTCGAATACTTGATTCCGGACGCGTTGGCCTGTGGGGCCGACACGCTCGTGTCGATCGGCGGAGTGCAGTCCAATCACACCAGACAGGTCGCCGCTGTGGCGGCGAAGCTCGGCCTGAAGGCAGTCCTGGTGCAGGAAGCGTGGGTCGACTGGCCCGATGCGGTCTACGATCGCGTCGGCAATATCCTCCTGTCTCGATTGATGGGCGCCGAAGTTCGCCTCTCGACCGACGGATTCGGCATCGGCTTCAAATCAAGTTGGGAAGAAGCGATCGCGGATGTGAAGGCAGCGGGCGGTACGCCCTATGCCATTCCCGCCGGCGCGTCCGATCACAGGCTGGGCGGTCTCGGCTATGCCAATTGGGCGTACGAAGTGGAACGTCAGGAGGCGGAGCTCGGGGTCTTCTTCGACATCATCGTGGTGTGCGCCGTCACCGGATCCACACAGGCGGGCATGATCGCCGGATTCGCCGGTCAAGCGCGGCCACGCCTCGTGCTCGGCATCGATGCCTCCGCCCAAATCGACGCCACTCGCGACCAGATAGCGCGCATCGCGCGCAACACCGCCCAGCTCATCGGTCTCGGCCGAGATCTGCGGGATGACGAAATTACCGTGCTCGAAGGATGGGCCGGCGACCTATACGGCATCCCCGTCGACTCGACGAACGATGCCATGCGCCTCAGCGCCTGCCTCGAGGGTATGATTCTCGATCCGGTCTACGAAGGGAAATCCATGGCGGGTTTGATCGATCTCGTCACCAATGGCGAAATCGACCGCGAAGCCAATGTGCTCTTCGCGCACCTCGGCGGACAGCCGGCACTCAACGCATACAGCGCTCTTTACCACTGAGACCGTACGCGAGCCGGAATTTCGTCGACCGCTACCGGATCGGTGCCCAATGATTGGAGGCCGCGTGGTTCTCCGCTCGCGTCACTCCGAACGACCATCTCCCTCTAACCGCCACTTGCCTCTCCGGAACATTCGCCACAGGAGCTTCGTCCGAAGCGACTGCACCACCGGGTGATCGAGTCGTGAATTCCCGCCGCGTGGGTTACCGTTGCGCATCACGTCGTGCGCTTCTCGTAAGATCCATCGCCGCATCACGTCGCTGCCCTCGAAGCGGTCGAGCACGTCGAACCGTTCTCTCGCCTCGACGTCCCTGATTTCTTGTTGAGCCGCCAGAATACCGAGTAAATCGGTCACCACGCATGTAAAGAAATACGAGCGCGCTCTCCGGTGTCGCTCCTGCAGCTCCTTCTCGCTGAACGTGCGCGGCGGCGCGGGTACCCGGGCGAGCTCCCGGGTCAGCGTGTACGCGGACCACTGGGGTGCGTCCGAAAAAAGTGACAAATAAACCAGGCGGTCTGGAAGTCGCGTCCGTTGCCATTGCAAGTCATCCAGATACTGCCAGGTCCGGTACTCGGCGCGCAGTGTCGTCATCGCCCGCACCATCTGCGATGCATACTCGCGCTCGGGCGAAGGAAGAGCGTTTGCTGCCCAGCGCTCTGGAAGAAGTAGCTCACTCACGCTGCAGACCTGCTGCACGCGACTCCTTCGCGTGGGAAGCAGAGGCAGACCGCCTCGCCAATCACCGCCGTGGCACCAGTTCGGACTTGACGATGGTCCCCGTTCGCCGTGTTCGCGTCCACTATTCCCCCCCGAACCACCGGTCCACTGCGCCGCCGTGGACTACAGGCAACTATCGCGAAGGCAGGTGGCAGAAGCCGCGATCACATATCTGTTTTTATATATGTTGTCGCTAATATAACCGGGTGCGATTCGCTTGTCAAGCCGGTCAATGTTGAATGAGACACGCGACTATATTCGGTAATCCACCTCGCCGGCCGTCAACGGCGAGAGCCTGCTGCCGATAGGTAGTGGAAGCTGTAGTCGTCCGTGCCGCCAACGTGTCCTGCGCTGCGACTGCCCGAGACGTCTTACCCTACGGAAGCGACGCCATCCTCGTCTGCGCTGCCGCGTGGACCGCGGCAGACGTGGGCCTGTCCGATAGCAGTTCGGCAAAGGTGGCACTATCGATTGCCAGCAGCTCGGTCCGGTCCAGTGCAGTGACGCTGGCCGTGCGCGGTATCCCTTCGAGCAGCCCAATTTCGCCGAAATATTCACCGGCGGACAAACACGCCACGGTGTGCGTGCGGCCGTCACTCGTAAGGCGTGTCACCGCCACCGTCCCGGCAGTAACGATATAGAACCAGTCCGGCACGTCGTTCTGCCGAATAACGACGCCGCCTGACTCGAACGATACCGTGCGAGCCCGCGTCGCGGCTTCCACCAATTGCGGTCGCGAGAGTTGCGGAAAGGCCGCCGCGATGCCGCCCAGAGTCGACCCCTTGAGCGCCTCGAGACTGGGATCGCTCCCTATAAAGAGAGCAAAGCACACCGCCACGCAGCACCCCAGCAACGCCACGAAGAATACCTCGTTCAAGCCCTGCACCGCGGCGTGTTGAGAGACGCAGCCTGTGAGCGCGGCGCGCGGCACCCGCAGACAAGCGGTCCCCGTCCCGCGCAGCGTGCCGGAGGTCAAGGCTCGCTCGATAGACCGCGCGTGTGAGGCTGTCCTCTGTGCCGTGAGCGATGTTAGGGCCGCCACACCGCCGGCGATAAATGCCTGTCGGGTTACATTCACCAGCGCCGACCCGCGGTCTACATCACGCCGGTTGACTACCGATAGCGCGAGATTCTGCACCGGCGTATTGGTCAGCCCGAAGCCCAGTCCGCGCAGCAATAGCCACGCTTGCAGTGACAGCCCGGTCGAGCCCACGCTCAAATGGCCGAAGCCGATGCACGAGACGGCCAGTAACGCCGTGCCGGCCGTCACAAGGCTACGCGGGCCTAACCGGTTGTACAGTTCTCCACCCATCCCAATGCCAACCGCTGCCCCGATTCCCTGAACGATCATAATCTCCCCCGTCGTGAGGGCGGATAGCCCCTGGACGTGCTCGAAGAAAAAGGGAATCAGAAAGAGCCCACCGTAGTACAGCGCCGACGCCAGCCAGAGAACGATCATTGCGCGCACGAACGTCGGGTTCCTCAATAAATGTGCGTCGAGCGCCGGCTCGTCAGCACGCCATTCCACCATCGCCAGGCAGACAAGTAGCACAACACCCGCCACCAGCGATGCGACTACCAATCGATCGCTCCAGCCCTGCGCTCCGGCCCTCGTGAGCCCGTAAATTAGCACTGTGAATCCGACCACCGAGAAGGCCAGCCCCCATATGTCGAATCGGTGGCCGCGTGTAGTCCCTTCCGGCTCGCCGGTATCTCTCGATGTACCCTGCAGTAACGCCATGGCCAGAATGAGGCTGATCGCCCCCAACGGCAGGTTCACCGCGAAGATCACCCTCCAATCAAACGTTGTCGTGAGGTAACCGCCGATAACAGGTCCCAGAGCGGGCGCCAGCAACACCGGGACGCCGATTATCGTGGTGGCCCGGCCCCATTCGTCGCGTGGAAACGCCCGGTACGCGATGGCGAACGAAGTGGGGTAGATGCCGCCGCCGCCCACTCCCTGAATAACGCGTGCCGCGATCAGAAATTGCTGGGACGGCGCTACGACGCACAGTGCCGATCCCAGCACGAAAACGCACATCGCCGCCACAAAGACAATCTTTGTGCCGTCGCGCGCGCTGATGTAGCCCGAAACCGGTATCACCGCCGCCTGTGCCAGGAAGTACGCGGTAACCACCCACGTAATCGTGTTGAAGTCGGTGTGAAAGTCGTTCCTCATGGCAGGCAGCGCGACGCTGACAATCGTGCTGTCGAGCACCGACAAAAAGAGCCCAAGCGCCACAATAATGGCGGCTTGCCACTTATATTCGAGGCGCCTCATGGCAGATCACGCACGGCGTTCCGCTCCCGTACGATGGTGGTTACCAGATCGGGACTTGCCCGAGCAGCACGACGCGATTCAGCGTACCTATTTATAGTGCTACGCACCGCTGTAGCACACTCAGTTCGTCAATGCGTTAGCAATGTCCTCTTCACCGGCTGCGCAGCGTCGCACTGTCTATTTCGCACGCAGGTAGTCGTCGGATCGGTCGAGCCAATCCTGCCGTGGCGGACAGAAGATGTCGACGTCCAGTGTAGTCTCCAGTGCCTCCGCGCTATGCGGCACGTTTGATGGGATGTGCAGCACTTCCCCCGCTGCCACGTCGAACACTTCCAACTCATCGTCGCCCATCCGAAACCGCAGTGTACCTTCGAGGATGTACGTGATCTGCTCGTTCTCGTGGACGTGTTTAGGCACCACGCACCCTTTCTCCAGATAGACGTGCGCCAGCATCATGCGCTCCGTCGCGATGATCCGCCGTCCCAGCAGCGGATTGAGCTCTTCCTTGGGCATATCGTTCCACACGTAATGAGTCGCTCCGGAACCGGCCACTGGTGTTCCTCCCACGGATCAATTCCCTTCGTCTACACTTTTGCTTGCATCGTTGAATTTACGGCCCGATTGTACGGGAAGCGTCGACTTCCCATCCGGCGCGTTCCGGTGTTGTATCGCCGGCTCGTGACGTACCGTCGCCGTTCGTCATTCGATTCCACGGCGCTTCGAACGCGTCAATCGCAAGTTCGTTCCCAGCAGCCAGATCGTGGCCGCGTCCCACGCCACGGCATAGACTACCCCTCCCACGACGTCGCTTGCATAGTGTACGCCGAGCACTACCCGAGAGAGACCCACGAGCACGGCGAATGCCAGGACGGCTGCGGTAACCGCCCACCTCATCGCTCCGGGTGGCAGCATGCGCCCGCACAGGTACGCCGCCATGAAACAGAGTGCCCACGTACCGGTGGTGTGCCCTGAGGGAAACGAGTATCCGGAGACGTGTACCGCCGGAGGAAACAGGTGCGGGCGCGGACGGGCGATCACCCAGTTCAGTATCGATTCGGTTGCCACCGCACCACCCACGCCAACTGTCAGCATCAGCATCGGACGCCAGTGCCGTTTCAGTGCAAACCCGGCTTCCAGTAAAGCAACCAGAATCCACCGGTCTGTGCCATCTCCCAGGTTGGTGACAACGGTGAACGCCGGATATGTCCCTGCCCCGAACGCCTGATGGATCGCCAGGCCCACGGTTCGGTCCGGGCCGGCCAGCCTGCCGGACAGCACTCCCCACAGGTCAATCAGGAAGAGACCCAGGCTTACCAGTGAAACGACCAACCATCGAGAGGACCAGCTCCCGTGCGCCGGCCGATCCGCGCACCGAGTTTCCACTACCGCGCAGCGGGGTGCGGCCGAGCTAAAGGGTAAAATTGGCGCATGCACCAGGGAAGAACGCGTTCCAACGAGTTACGCGATACGTCGAGCCAAGCGAAGAGCGAGCGACTGCTCATTAAAGTCCCGGAGATAACCGTCTACTTCTGGATAGTGAAGTTACTGACCACCGCCATGGGCGAGTCGACGTCGGACTTCCTGGTGTATCACATCAACTCCTATGTCGCGGTGGTGGCGGGATGTGTGGGCCTTGGCGTCGCGTTGATCGTACAACTGAACGTTCGGCGATACATTGCGTGGGTCTATTGGTTTGCAGTCGTGATGGTTGCCGTCTTCGGTACTATGGCCGCCGACGTGACGCACATCGTGCTGGGAGTCCCGTACCTTATATCGACCGCTGCGTTCGCGGCTGCGCTCGTCGTGGTGTTTCTTGTCTGGGATCGAACCGAGCATACGCTCTCGATCCATACCATTTATCCCGGCCGCCGTGAGCTATTCTACTGGGCGACGGTTATCGCCACGTTTGCACTGGGAACAGCGGCCGGTGATATGACGGCCTCCACTCTGCATCTCGGATACTTCGCGTCCATTCTGCTCTTCGCTCTGTTGTTCTTGTGCGCAGCCGTGGCATATCGTTGGTTGCCTGTCTCCACAGTAGGTACCTTCTGGTTTGCCTACGTCATGACGCGCCCCCTCGGCGCGTCGATCGCCGATTGGCTCGGGAAGCCGACCCTGGGCGGTCTCGGCATTGGCGATGGGCTTGTGGCACTCGTGCTAACGGCGTTCATTATCGTTGCCGTGGGGCTATTGGCCTACTCCCGCGTGGATGTGGGCGGCGATTACCAGAGGCCGGCCGGCACCTGAGCTTCGATGTGCCGAAGCTCAGACAACGTATCGGCATGGCGCTGTCCTGGACGTGTATATTCTGGCGTACGGCATGTATACGTGCCCGGCGTGTCTTATGAGTCTTGCCGCTCGCTGGCCCTCGCGACAGCGGCGCACGCGGCGCAACCCGCCCGTTTTGTAATTGGCCTCTGCCGGAGGCGAGATTCGCGAAATGACGGCTGAGAAGTCCGGGTGGTACCGTCGGTCCTGGTTCATCATCCTGCTGCTTATCCTGTGCTTGTTCACGTTCGACGTCTTGTTCCCGCTCGGGATCGTTGGGCTCTACCTGATGTGGCGCCATGTGACCTGGCGACGCCTCGCTAAATGGATTGTCACAGTAATTGTCCTGGCGCCGGCTGAAATTGTATTGGTAGCCGGAATCGTCAGTGCGACCGGCATTGGGCGCCCCGCATCAGTGCCGACGATCGGTAGCTCCTGCCTGAACGGGCCGGAGGCGGTCGCGTCAGGTCCGGGCGACTCGATGTACGTTCTGGACGGCGCGCAACTGGTGCGTATCGCACCCGGCGGGCATGTGATGTGGCGGCGCGCGGCGAATTCGGGCGGAGGACTGGCATCCGATGCGCACGGCAACGTCTACGTCAACAGTCCGTCATACCTTTCCTACAAGAGCACCGGTTCCATCGATAAATTCTCTCCGGCCGGTGCCATGGCCGCCCAGTGGCCGGCAAACGAATTCAGTCCGGCCACCGTCGACGGCGCTGGCACGCTCTACGCGGTCAATGATCTCGACACCAAGCGGACGCTGGTGCGGCGTCTATCCTCCACCTCCGGTCACATTCTCGGGCAGTGGCGGAGTCGTATCGGCTCGGCGCTGGTGAGTGCCGGAAACGGAACGCTCTATGCCCCTAATGGGTTCGATCTACCGGATGGAGTCGATCGGGTGGCCCCTCAAAGCGGTTCGATACTCCATCGCTGGCCGGTGTGCAAGAACTGTATGAGTGTCGACGCGCTGGCGTCGGATACACGCGGCAATCTGTTTGCCGGTTTGACGGTCGACGGTGACACCCCGTTTGAGATCGCCCGTGTCACGCTGACCAAACCCGTGCTTGTCGCGAAGTCCATCAACCGTGCCGAGGAGCAGGTAGCACAGCTCGCGTTCGATAGCCGTGGCGACATCTACGTGATCCGATCGAGCTACGCCCGATCCGGACCCGGCGACACCGGCCTCGACGAATTATCCCCGGCCGGCTCCGTCGTCGGCACGTTTCGGCCCTGCCATCCAGATTCGTAGTGAACGTTGCACTCGTGAACGTCCGGGCGCTAAATAAAAGGCAGGCCTTGCATGTCGGATGTCTGCTGGACCCCGAAAGCGCTCCTTCGCCTACCGGTTGAATCGTTTCACGACCTGGCCTCAGGGAAAAGGTAACCAGATATGACGCGCACACCGATTCGACGCATAGTGTGCGGCCCCCTATTTGTGACATTCATGCTTGTAGCGTGCTCAATGTCTCCAGCCGGTGCCGCTCGAGCGACGTCGGCGTCCACATCGCCGCTCGGCGCGGTGCGTACTCTCGTGATAGTGCCGCGCACTCAGCAATATGCCTGCGCTCGTGCCTACTGGCCGGGAAGCGAAAAGGGTGCGTTCGGATCCGCCTGCCCCATTACAGCCCGCCTGCGCGCCTGGTTATTGGCGCATCCCATTGGTCCGAGTGGCGGCTTCGGCGCTCGCCCGCCGCAGAACGTTCTCGATGGCGATCCTATCTGCCGCTGCCAGGCGTCGATAGTCAATGCCGCATTGCACGTCGACGGCGTTACCACGACCAGTGCGCGCGTCACAGCGACCATCAAGTACGGTCTCACTCCACCTCGCATAACCTTTGTAGTTCTGCACCGGGCCGGTAGCTGGCGCGTCGACGACGCTTTCTGCCAGGGAAGGCCACAAACCAGTATCTACAGGTTGACGAGGAGCTCACCGGTTGCGATGATCACGTGCGGATAGCGTTCACCTTCAAGCTCGCCGACTCGGTCGTCGCTCGCGTTCTCAGGAATCAGCAGCAGGCGGACCCCGACAACCTCAAGCTCATCCTGGAAGGCCGGGAATGAGCGACGGGGCTGAGTGACCGCCGATCGCAATCACTGCACCCCGCCGGAGCACTTCATCTTCACGCCCGCGAAACGGATTCCGCGGATGCATTGCTTGCAGCTTGGGTATTAACTCGCTGCGGGTCCGTCCGGGCCACTCCAGCGGAATGGGATGTGCTTGCTCGATTTTCCCTTCCACTCCCAGTTGAATCCGAATGCGTCCACCCGATCCTCCGTTGCCACGCCCCAGGTTGCGACGCCACCTGGTCCCGTTTCGTTTCCGGGAGGATTGATCGTTTGCACGCGTTGCCCGGGCAGCGTGGTCGGTCCGGTCAGTGCTTCCGCTCTGGCAACTGCTATTCCCGGTATCTCAGCGCGCCACGACGCCAGATCCTCGGCCACTTCGAATTCGATGGGAGCGAACTCTATACCGCGGAATTCCAGCAGAGTAGATGCGAACTGTGCCGGCCAACCGCCGGCTTGACCGCCAAAAATCATCTGTAGCGCCTGTCGTTGCGCCTCGTCCGCTCGCTCGTCGATATAGAGTCCCATTTTCGCCACCGGGGCTCCTGCCCATATATTCCCGTCGAACGTGGCAACCGCCAGAAGATTCAAACCGTCCAGTGGCGTGTCGCCATAGCGGCCCCGACCGAAGTGCCAGGCCAGCACACCCTCGCAATGCCCCGTCGTCGGCGGCTGCGCGAACTCACATGGACAGGGGATGTCGCAGTTACAGACGTCGAACCAATCCCCCTCCGCATGCCACTGTGGAATACCGGCTTCACTCAGTTCTGTCATGGACCCGCCACCTTTCAGTTGTTCAGTGTCAAATCGATGGTCGTCACATATATCCCAAAACCAGGTAGGAAAGGGTGGCCCCGATCCGGGCTACATCGACATCGTGTTATGCGGCATGATCGTGCTCGGCAAAAGGTGTGGGAAAACAATCCCCAGCACTCCGCAAAGAATAAGCGCGCCGGCGATGACCGTACTCGCCCGTTCACCATACGGTACTGTTTTCTCTACGAAAATACCGAGTGTCACGACCGCCAGAAGTCCGATATTCATCATGCCGAGGGGAAAGAGAATCACGAACAGGAGCCAGCAACATCCTAGGCAGTACACTCCGTGCCGAAGCCCCATTTCTATCGCGCCCCGATATCCATCTCTCCATGAGGCCAGGATGAATGCCAGCGGAGAACGGCACTTTGTCAGACACACGCGCTTCAATGGGGTGAGTTGATACATGCCCGCCACGATCAGCAGAAATGCTGCCACCCGAGAACCATTGCTTTCAAACCATGCACTGTGCGAACCGATTCGTCCGGCAGCCAGCGCGCCGGCGTATCCCGCGATCCCGGCCAGCAGCCAGATCGCCAGGTACACCCCCACAAAGATCCAGGTAGGCACTGCCACGTCCCCCTTGCGCCGCTTGCCCGCTTGCACTCTGGCGAACATGAGAACCATCGGGGCGCTGGCGGGAAACATCATCGCGATCATCATCACGACCCACAGCAGAAGGAAGACGAGTGGCGCCATTCCCATGGTCATGTCCATGCCCATCGAGGAACGCGACTGCCCGATCAAAATCACCCAGGCGAGAGCAGCCAGGGCCGCGAGAGCGCCCAGAATCACGTTGCGTTGGCGCAGCGGGGCGGTGACGCGTGGTGCGATCATGAACGAGCCTCTTCCGTCGCTCCGCAGGCGAATCCACGACGGGCAAACCGGGAGTTCAGGGACCAACACGACCATGGTGCATCGGCCCCGGCTCTCTGTCAACCCGTAATTCTGAAAAGCCTTTCCTTTTTTTGTCGGTGTGGGATCCACGGCCCGACAGCGTCAGAGTACCACCTCTCGCACCCGAGCCAGACGTGTAGGTTGCGGGAGGCAGTTTCGGCGCAGCGGCGTCACGTCACTGGCACGGTTCATGCCGCGATCGCGGTAGCTAGGAGATTGATCCATGACCGCGCTGTACTTGTTAATCCTCGCTTTGCTCGCGCTCAATCACCACGGCCATTGGAACCAACTGCACCCGTGGACGAGTTGGTTCATCATCTTGGTGCTGGCCGCGATCATTGATCTCGTCGCGCACCGAAGCTTCTTTTAAGCACTCCGGGCGGCTCTTTGGCCGGCGGTTTGAATGTGCGGCCGGCTTCGCGAGGTCGGGTCACACATCGTGTCTGGCCTCCATAAGCTGCCGCCATCAAGCAGTGCAGGCGTTCAAAGCTGGGGACGGACGGTCGAAAGCGTTCTTCGGCGGCTTTACGCCCTGCTACCCGTCCTGTCCGGGCTTCCCGACCATCACATCAGTTGCTTTGATGATTGCCACCACCTCGTCGCCCTCGTTTAAATCGAGCTCCACCGCCGATTCCCGTGTAATTGCCGCGACCACTCGATTGTCCCCGACTCGGATCTCGACCTGAGCCATTACGTTGCCAAGCGTCACCGACACCACGTGGCCGGATAATTGATTCCGCGCGCTCGTTTTCAACGCCATCGTTCATCGCTCCCTTTACAACACGCAATCGATTCCCGCGCACCTGACGCAGGCGGTGAAGTTCTTTCGTCCGGTGTCCCTTCACCGCGAGTATATGAAGGTATACTCTGATTGCGTTCGCGGACTTGGTCCTTCAGCTCGCCTCAGCGCGAGAGTCACGGGTCAGGATCTAACCTCTGCGGTTCGCATCGAATCAAAACTGCACGTTTAATGACGGTGACTGCACGGTGCCAACCCACTCTCCGTGTGGCGCCTTTGGCCGTATCGCTCACACCTTGCCCTGCTCGGAAACGGGCACCGTTCTCCTCCATCACCTCATCCGCATGTCACGGCGCGTCATTCAGCGGCTCATGGTGCCGGGCATGGTCGAGCGAAAGTCAATCGCCCGGAGGATGGAACAGCACCCCGAAGCCGCCGCCTGAATCTGCGTCCGTGCTATCGGCGGCCGGTCACCGCTCGCAGTATGGCGATCAGGATGCACGCTCCAATAAACGCGATGATGACCGTGCCGATGATGCCAAACGACTTGCTCGTCACCAGACTGATCAGAAAACCGCCGATCAGGGCGCCGATGATGCCAACCACTATGTCGCCGATGATGCCGTAGCCGCCCCCGCTCATGACGCGCCCCGCCAGTGCGCCGGCGATCGCGCCCACGATCAACCACGCGATAATCCCTCCCGGCGCGAGTGATGCTGCAATAACCAGGTTATCCATCATGGTCTCCTTCGAAGTGAAATGTTGTGAACAACTGCCGTGTCTTGGCGTCTGCCGGACTTGACCTATGCAGGAGTCGTGCCGAACGCATGCAACGCCGAGGGCAGGAAAAGTTCACTCGCTTCGTCGTCCCGGCCGTGAATCGTGCAATGCGCGCGGTGCATCACGATAGAACTGGGTTTGCAATCGCCGCAACCGTCACCCGAACAACCGTACCCGCGATTCTCATCCCCGCCGGGAGCGCGCCGGTATTCGGTTGTCGGGAGTTAACTGGACGCTATATGACCTGAAATCAGAGCGATGGAGCTCAGGATTGCGAACATGATCAAAATTGTAATCAGCACTGTCGTTCCACTCTTTCCGAACGTGTATTCGAAGGAAACCCGCCTGATTCACCTCGATATTGACAGTATGTGCTTGATCCGTCGAAAGGAGTAGGGCGTAATGGGGGGCAATACAAAGGACTTTTGCCCCAACGTATTCAAAGGTAAGGCACGTACTATAAGAGAGTCTCGGCTAGTGGCAGCCGTCGAGTGCGGTACCGGACGCGGTACCGAGCTTCAGACGATAGATGGGAGCGGAGAAGCGTTGGACATCTCGATATCATGCGCCTATCGGCAGGCGCCGAGCTCCCATTCGTGAGCGAGCGGGAGGAGGCATCACAGCACCGGACCGATGAAGAGGCAATTGGACGCGTTGCTGGGGAACGCCGGGGATGGCCGCTCGATCTGCTGATGGAGGCTCCCGCCGCGATGGCGGTGTTACGGGGACCCGACCACGTGTATGAGCTCGTTAATCCAAAATACGAGTACTTTGTCGGCAAGGACGCAGCGCAATTGTTGGGAAAACCGGGACGCCTGGCGTTGCCGGACCTGGCCAGGCAGGGCGTTTGGGACGTGTTTGACCGCATTTTCACCGAAGATGAAGCGTTCAATGGCGAAGAGTTTGCCGTCAACCTTCCCACGCCGGATGGCCGTTCGTTTCAGAACCGCTATTTCAACTTCATTGGGCAGCCCACCCATGATGCTCAGGGCAGAGTCGACGGTATCCTGATTCATGCCGTTGAGGTAACAGAGCAAGTGCACGCTCGTAGACAGGTAGAGGAGCTAGCCCGGCAACTCGAGACCGAGCGCGCCCGTCTCGATCTGGGTCAGAGAGTCGGTAAAATCGGCACCTACGATCGGGACCTCATCACCGGCCAGGTCATCTGGACGCCGGGGCTCGAAGCGCTCTACGGCTACGAGCCCGGTGAGCTACAAGATACCGGCGTTGACTGGATCGAGCTGGTACACCCGGAAGATCGTACGCACGTCCGCGACGCGGTGAACCGGTCCAAGGTCGAGCACGCGCCCATAAGCGTAGAGTTCCGCATAACCCGAAAGGACGGCCGCCGGGCGTGGCTGCTCTCCGAGGGCTTGATCCAGTTTGACGACAACGGTGAGCCGGTCCGCGTCGTTGGCATCAACGTCGACATCACGGAAAGAAAACAAGCCGAAGAGAATCTCGCGTTTCTCTCCGAAGCCAGCCGGCTCCTATCGTCCTCTCTTCACTACGAAACCACCCTCGAAACGGTCGCCAACCTGGCCGTGCCCCGCGTCGGCGACTGGTGCGCGATTGACATAATCGGTGCCGATGGCGAATTACAGTCCGTGGCGGTCGCGCATCGCGATCCCAAGAAGGTGGCGCTCGTACGCGAGTTTCGCACCAGGCTGCTGGCCGAGCAATCTGTTCCAGCCGGTTTGCTGAAAATCATGGAGACCGGTCACGCCGCGCTGTATCCGCGCATAACGGATGAAATGATAGTGGCTGCCGCTCGCAACGAAGACGAGCTCGCACTTTCCCGAAGCCTCAACTACACCTCGGCGATGACCGTGCCGATCTGGTCGCGTGGCGTGCCCATTGGCGTTCTCACGTTGGTTACCAGCGAGTCCCGGCGGACCTACACCGAAGCCGACCTCTCCATGGCCGAAGAGCTAGCCAGTCGAGCCTCGCTCGCCATCGACAACGCACGCCTCTATCGCGAGGCTCAGGACGCCCTGAGCGTCCGCAATGAATTTATCTCCATCGCGTCTCACGAGCTCAAAACGCCCGTTACCAGCCTCAAGATTTACTCTCAAATGCTCGGGCGACAGGCAGTCCAGCGCGGTGACGTGCAAGCGGCGCATCAACTCGAGCGGATGGAGAAGCAGATCGACCGGCTTTCGCGCCTGGTGGGCGATCTGCTTGACGTCTCTAAAATCGAGGCCGGTAAGTTGGAATACGACTTCCAGACCTTCGATCTCGCCGACTTGGTTCGAGAATGCGTGGAGCTTCCCCAGTCCATCAGCGGCCGGCACGACGTCATGGTAACTGCGGACGATTCGGTAACCATATCGGGGGATCGCGAACGGATCAGCCAGATACTCATCAACCTGCTGTCGAATGCCGCGAAATACTCACCGGAAGCGGATCGCATAGAAGTTCGCGTCACACGTCATGAGGACGTCGCGCACGTTGCGGTACGTGACTTCGGCGTGGGTATCGATCCCGCCTTTCACGATCAGATCTTCAACCGGTTCTACCAGGTCGCCGATTTAGACCAGCGCACATTTCCCGGGCTTGGAATGGGTTTGTTTATTTCTCGCGAAATTGCCCGACACCACGGAGGAGATATCCGCCTCGAAAGCAGGCAAAACGAAGGATCTACCTTCGTGCTCGAGCTTCCGTTGTCGGCGCCTATTACAAGCCCACGTTCGTAGGCGACGCACTCTTCCAGGAAGCCGCGTCACCGGCAGCCGGGCGACTGCTGCGTCGAATCCACCAGATCGAACCGGCTCCGATGCCGAGAACGATCACCGCCGCCAGAGCGAAAAGCAGCCACTCCCGATCGAGGCCGATCGTTGTCCCCAGACGGTTTCTCGCGGCGTAGCCTACCGCGAGTGGGACCGCGGTCCAGATCAAGGATCCCATGGCCAGACCAGGCACGACGCTGCGGAACGGCAGCTGAAGCACGCCCGACACGATTGATGCCGAGATGCGAACGCCGGGGACCGCCCGGACGCCTGCAATCGTGAGAACATATCGATGGCCCAGCATCTTCTGCCACGCCTGCAGACGCTCCTCCGGAGACGTATCGCTCCGCGATACCCGTCGAAGCACCCGCTTCAACAGCCCATGTCCGCCTCTGCGACAGACCGCGTGCAATACCAGGCTGGCCGTCAAATCCACCGCGGCCAGCAACAGCCACAAACCAACCAGCGCGGCGACCGTCGAGGCGATCTCCTTACCGGCTAAAAAAAGCACGATTTCGCCCGGAAGTAAGATCGGTATACCCATTTCGCCGAGCAGGATCGTAAAGAGCACGATGTACACACCGTGCTGCGCGATGAAAGTTATTGCCTGTGTCATTGCCGCCGGGGTCTCGCAGCTCGCCGCCGAAAGAAGGTCTTCACAGCCTGCGTTATGAGCAAGTTCTATGCCAAACGTGTGCAAAGACTATGCGATCGAACGCCGTACGACCGTCGCAGCCGCGTCGTAACCCTGGTCCTGGCCGGCGTTGATCGTTCGGCGCGGGTACCGCTCCCGACAGTGAGCCCCCTCGGCGGCCCTATACCGTTACGGCTTGATGATCCGCAATGAAACCCTGCACGCGACTCCATGCGTCTGCCGACTCCACTGCAAAATCAGCGGCCTTCCGATCGAAGAAGCTATGCGGCGCCCCGGGATACACCACGATTTCATGTTCGACTCCCGCCGTGTCGAGCACCTGGTCGAACTCATCCCTCACCGATTCCGGAATGCCCTCGTCGGCGCCGCCAAACAGGCCGAGCAACGGCGACGCAATCCTGTTTCCAAATTCCACGGCCGGTGTGACGGCGCCACGCGCTCGATTCAGCCCGGCATAAAATCCCACCACGCCGCTCAAATCGAGCCCCAGTGTCGCGGCGTAGAACGACAGGCTTCCTCCCATGCAAAACCCGACCGTGAAGGTGGGGATCGACCCATGGGCGTCTGCTCGCAGGTAGTCTATCGCTGCCTTCAGGTCGAAGGTGAACGTCTCGGGGGACATGGCCACCACGTGCGGCCCGTAATCGAACGATTCATCACGAACATCGTCGGGAGCGGTGCGTCCAAAATAATCCAGCGCCAGTGCCCGCGTCCCATTCTCCGCAAATCGACATGCCAATTCACGATAAAAGTTATGGAGCCCACGCACATCGGGGAGAATAACGACCTGCGCTCTCGGCGCCCCGTCCGCATCCGCCACATAGGCTCGCGTCACGGCAGTGTCGGAAGGTCTCAGCGTAATATCTCGACCGGTGACGGCTCCTCTGTCCGATACTGGAATAGGGGGATGCGAATCGTCGTCAAAGCACATGGTCATATCCTCCGGATGACGTGGAAGTAGTACGGAAGGTAGGCCAATCGCTTGGCGACCCTGCCGTCTCCTCATACTAGAACGTGGTCAGTAGCAGCCGGCGTGTCATGAAATTGTCATCTAAAACTCAACGGATCGTCATGAGAGATCGGTACCCTTGAAGAGTGACAGGTTATGAGTTTCAGGAATAAGGGGCACGCCATGAACGTCACGGTTACCGGTTCCCGTGCTCGACGCGGTCGGGCAGCGACTGTTTCGCGGTCGTGGGATCGACTGTGGCGAGTGTTGTCATGGCTCGCCGGAGGCGTTTTCCTCGGAAATCTGGTCGTAATCTTCGGGCTCTGGTTAGCGGGCGGCGGCATTGTCGCCGTTCACAACGCCGGCGAACTCTTTACCAGCCTCGGGCGCATCACCGGCCTGCTCGCAGCCTACCTCCTGCTGGTTCAGGTGTTGCTCGTGGCACGCCTCCCCTTTGTCGAACGATTTCGCAGTTTCGATCGCTTAACCGTCTGGCACCGTCGCAACGGCAAAATCTGCCTGTATTTGATCGTCGCGCATGTTGCGTTCATCACCCTGGGCTATGCCCTGGAAGATAAAATATCGGTCTTCAAGGAATTCACCACGTTTCTGAGTTCCTATGCCGGCATGGTGACGGCCACGTTCGGCACCATCATGCTGGTCGCCGTTGCGCTAAGCTCGTTTGTCATCGTGCGGCGCAAATTGCCGTACGAATCGTGGTATCTGGTTCATTTGCTGTCATACGCCGGTATCTGGCTCGCGTGGTTTCACCAGGTTCCCACGGGTAACGAATTCATTACCAATGCACCGGCCGCCCGCTACTGGCTCATCCTCTACGTTGCTACGCTCGTGCTGATGGTTGGCTCGCGCCTGGTGAGTCCTATCGTCCGGGGAGTTCGGCATCGCCTTCGAGTTGTCGAGGTCAGGCCCGAAGGCCCCGGCGTCGTCAGTATCACTATTGCCGGCCACGATCTGCGGCGTCTCAATGCCCGCGCCGGTCAGTTCTTCCTGTGGCGATTCTTCACGAGAGGTCGCTGGTGGCAATCCCACCCGTTTTCGCTCTCCGCCGTGCCGACCGATGGCACCTTTCGAATCACGGTGAAGGACCTGGGAGATTACTCCGGCACAATGTCTCAGGTTCGACCCGGGACGTGGGTGCTTGCCGAAGGACCCTTCGGCTCGTTTACCGGTGTGACGCGCGCCGGCGCGAAGACCGCGCTCATTGCCGGGGGTATCGGCATTACGCCCGTGCGCGCGCTTGCCGAAGAGCTACACGGAGACGTGGTCGTACTCTATCGAGTCATAAAGGAAGAGGACGTTGTGTTCCGAGACGAACTGGACGGGCTCGCCCGCGAACGCGGAATCCGGGTCTTCTACATCGTCGGTCACCACGCCTCGCCGGGCGGCGAGCGACTCATGTCCCCGGATCACCTGCTCGAGGTCGTCCCCGACCTCGTGGAGCGCGAAATTTTCGTGTGCGGTCCCCCCCGCATGGCCGATTTCATCGACCAGAACGTTCGGGCCGCGGGTGTCTCGGCGCGCCACATCCACGTGGAGCGCTTCGCCCTCTAACGAACCGGTCGCCGCAATCCGGGCCACGCCACGCCTGTCTGCGCATGCGAGGATGGGTGTTGACTCGACGTGCGCCGGTCGTGTACTCAGTTGGCGGGCTCATGTTGCCCCACTCATGGGAATGGGCCCAGGAGAATGAGTGGCGAAATGCGCGAGTGCACCGGTTGAAGGAGTGGCTGGGACTGTGACACGCCGAGTCTTTGCCGAAGATTCTCATGATGCTGGATTCGCTTGAGCGGGGCGGTGCCCAGCGCCACGTTGTGGATGTAGTACTCGCCTTGGTTGCAAAGGGATATGACATCGACGTCGCCTTCGCACGCCCCGGTCCGTTGCGCGAGGAGCTGGTCGGGCACGGTGTTCAGTGCTTTCAGCTTACGGCCCGAAGTGTCAAGCGGCACGCAGATCGTGAGTACTCCAATTGCACTTTCGCACTCCTCCAGGACGGAGACTACGGGCTCGTACATTCGCACATGTATGCCAGTAGCGTGGCAGCCTACAACGCCCTTCGTGGTACCTCGCTTCCGCTCGTGGTCACCCTTCACTCGGAAGGGCTATGGCAATCACCAGCCGCGCGTGCCCTCAGTGGCCGCTTGTATCGCCACGCCCGCGTAGTTATCGCCGTCTCCGGTCCGCTGGCGGAAAGCGCCGCGGCCGCCGCCGGATTTCCGTCCGACCGTATTGCCCGAATTCCCAATGCCGTGCGTCCGCTTGCGCTACGGGCCGGCCCTGCACCCCGCCAACACTGCAGAGAGTCCTCGCCTCCAAGATTGGGCGTGATAGCTCGGCTGGAATGGGAAAAGGGGATCGATGTTTTCCTGCAGGCGCTAACCGTCCTGCGTGCCCGCGGCATGCCGGTCCAGGCCCTCATAGCAGGTGACGGTTCACTTCGACGTGACCTGCGGAAACAGGCCTCCCGACTGTGTCTCGAAGACACGGTGCTCTTTCTCGGCGAGCTTAAAGACGCCGAGAGCGTCTTGCACAGCTCCCGTTGCCTGGTGGTTCCGTCACGGAGCGAGGGCTCTCCTCTTGTCGTGCTCGAAGCCATGACTGCCGGTATCCCCCTGGTGGCAACCACGGTCGGCGGGATCCCCGATCAAGTTCGCCACGGACGAGACGGTTTGCTTGTACCACCCGAGGATCCGGAGGCACTGGCGGAAGCAATTCGAACGCTCCTTGAAGATCCCATTCTGGCTTGCCGGCTTGCGGATTCCGCGCGACGCCGTGTCTCCTTGCGCTTCTCGCATCGCGCCATGATCCACCAACTGGAGAGCGTCTACGCCAGGGCCCTTGGTCGCGAAGACTGAGCCGGCCATCCGGTAGAGGCCGGCCCTGTGACGTGCCGTGTCTCTCCGGTCAGGGAGTCTGACCGGCAGCGGCGCGGTCCTGAGCGGTGAGGCCCTCTACCACCGGCGCAAGTTGCTGCTCCTCGGACGAGCGTGCTTTGCTCGCGGCGGCCTTCGGCTGAACGAGAGACTCTGTAAGGACGTGTCCCTCCATGCCGGCCGGCTTCACTCCCATATCTGTCAGCGCAGTCGGAGCGATGTCCTCCAATTGCGCCGGCGCGGAACTAATCACGCCCGTCCGGATACCCGCGCCCGAAAAGATAAGCGGTATTGATTGTGCTTGCCATGTGTCGCCGCCGTGATCTGCCTTCCAGTTTGATTTTGGGTCCGAGAAAGATCCGCCGGGAGTGGCAAATGCAACCACCGAGGGCTCGTGCCCGTTCAACAACGAGTCCAACAGGTATTGGTTCGCGGATTCCAATGCCCCGGTCGCCTTCGAGCCGGTTGCCGCAATGTACGTTGGCGCGCCGTTGGCCGTAACGAGATAGTACACGGAATCGATGCCCGGGTCGTGGGCCGCGATGATGTTGTCCGCCACCGCCTCGGCCTTGTTCCCATCTGCCAGCCATACATAGTCGGCTGTGCTCGATGCGAGGTCGGGGGCTGTCGTTCCGGCCTGGGATACTGCGTTAGTCACGATGCTGGCCGGCACAAAGTGAGTGATTGGCATCATCCCGTGGTCGGCGGTGATCACGAACAGGGTCTTGTCCAGAATCCCTTCAGCCTTGTATTTCGCCTCGATCTCCCCGAGATCTTTGTCGAAGCCCTTCATATCGATGATCACTTTGTCTCTGTCCAGGCTCCCTCCGTCGACATGCCCAAGTGGCCAGTCGAATTCCGGAAAGTTGATCAAAAGCATGCGTGGATGCATGGCGTCGACGGTTTTCAGCGCCAGCTTGGTTGTAAGGTCATCTTCGACACCATCGTTGAGGTGAATGGTCGGGTATATCAACGAGGGATCATCCAGCACCGACGCGGGCGGTGTGTGCCCCGGAACGGCAACCGGCACGTACCGTCCTTTTGGATCGCCCTGGTAATACATGATCGCGTCGGCGGAAGGTCCGCCCAGCGGGGCGGCTGCATAATACTTATGACCCGAAAGGGCCACGACCCGCGCGGTTGGATACTTGGCTTTGTACACCGATGCCAGCGTCGGAACGTGCGCGTCGTGCAACAGGCTCTCAACCGTGCCCATCTGGTCTGGGTTGAACAGGCTGTACCGTGTGCCGTTCGTCGCCCAATCAAAACCAAGCAAGCCGTCTTTGTCCGGCCTTGAGCCGCTCGCGATCGCCGCGTGTCCCGAGGGCGTTTCACTTTCCAGGATGCCGGCAAAAGCATGCGTGTACTGCACTCCGGCCGCACGAAGCTGATCGACGTGCGGTAAGGGCGTGAGCCCGAAGTAGTCTCGCCGGGCGCCGTCCAGCACCATCAAAACCAGGTATTTCGGAACGACGGGAGGGGCGATTAGTGCACTGGCCGGCGTCTTTGAGCGGCTGTGCAACAGTTGTGCCGCGCCCGCTCCAATTGCCGATGCAAAGAGCAAATACAGTGCACAGAAGAGCGAGAAACGCGTGACCGGGCTAAAAGGACTACGGCGGCGCCTGCGTCCCTGCCATATCTCTGACGATCCGGAAAACGACTGGCTGCCCGTTCCAGCCCGCGCGTCGGGCGCTGGACCGCGCCGCACTCGTCTCGCGTTCGATGACCTCATAGCTCGTCGCGCCCCTCAGGACAGTTGCTCGACGCTGCCGGCACGTCTACAAGTTGGAAAGTCCTAGGCGCCACCGGCATCAGCTCGCGTCACTCGTTGAGCGCCGTACGCATGGTGTCGACGCGCGATCGCCAGGTTGGGCGAGCCTCGGCACGAGCTCGCGAGACGCGCGGGGGGCGGACGAATGCGCAATCATGTGTAGTTGACCTCGCAGAATACTTCTCTCTACCGTACCGGTTTCGCCCTGAGATACGCCTGAGAACCCGGACGACATACTCGCGTGGGCGTGAATCGAATCGCCCCTCTGCTCTTCGTTGTTCGACAACGGTTTGACATCAGTCATCCCGAATTTCCGAGACTCGGGAATGCAGGTGGCTCGCCTTCAACCGGGCTGTAGATGGGTAGCGTGTCGTCGGAGGGCGACAAGAGAGCCACTGTCCGTAATGCTGCGATCTGCCCGACTGGAGCTCCGTCGCCGGTACTATCCGCAACGATGGCTGCGCGCGTCTGGACGGAGGCGGCAAGGTTGCGGGAGGAAGCATCGCTACCGATCAACGTAAACGGTACCCCCGACAGCCCCCTGCGTGCATGACTGCTGCGGCAAGATCGACGGTTGTGGCGAAGCGTCACGTCCTGGCGAGGGCCTGGAGCATTCGGAGGACTTCAAGTGCAACCTTTGCAGCGGGAGGGACACCATGCACCGGCTGCCTCCCGTAGATCTACCGAGCGACCGACGGGCCGGCCAACTGAGCATCAGCAGCGAATGCCCGCTATCACCACGTCGAACATACGCTCCGCCCGCTCTGGATCGGGCGCCCGCTCGTTGATGAGCACGATGCCATGGACCAGTCGCATCACGTCGCTGAGATCGAGATCCGGCCGCACCACACCGGCATCCTGCGCCCGGCGCAGCAGCTTGGCCCCGGCGTCGCGCATCTCGCACATACGCGCGCTGCATGTCCGACCCCTCGGTGTGTTTCAGGTTCATCACCGCCGCGCCCATGGATTGACCGTGGGCGCCAAAGTCCATCTGGAGACGGAGCCAGGCACCAGCGCGTCGAGCGGCGACGGGTCGTCGGTCAGTTCCTCGGCCCGATCGCGTAGCTCCAGTGCCTCGTCTAGAAAGGTGGCCTCGAACAGCGCCTGACGAGTTGGGAAGTGCCGGTACAGCGTTCCGATCCCAACACCGGCCTCACGCGCAACGTCCTCGAGAACAACGTCAATGCCGCGCTCCGCAAGCGCGGCGCGTGCTGCGGCGACGATCCGATCGTAATTCCGCTGGGCGTCTGCCCGGCGTGTGCGCTGCATCGTGGCCATGTCGGTCAACCCTCTTGACTCGCGTTCGAGACCATGCTCAGATACTCGATTTGCAAAACGGAGGCATCCTCCGTATGATAAGTGGAGGTTGCCTCCGCATACTAACTGGAGGCAGCCTCAGTTTACACCGTTCGGACCGGGCGCGCGACCGGTCCCGGACGTCGAACCGCTCTTTTCCCGGAAGGAGCACACCATGCGCTCTCCTCCACGAACCTCAGACCGCTCCGCGATCGCTCTGGCGGTCATCGTCACCTGTCAGCTCATGATGATCCTCGACGTCACGGTCGTGAACATTGCCCTGGCCCCGATTCAACGCTCGCTCCACTTCAGCTCATCCGGCCTGGCGTGGGTCGTCGATGCATATCTGCTGGTCTTCGGCGGACTGCTCCTGCTTGGCGGACGCGCCGGTGATATCTTCGGGCGCCGCCGCATGCTGATGCTCGGCCTCGGCCTCTTCACCGCCGCGTCCCTCGCGGGTGGACTTGCGCCATCACCGACCTGGCTTCTGATCGCCCGAGGCGTTCAGGGCGCCGGCGCAGCGTTTGCCTCTCCCAGCGCTCTCAGTCTGATCAGCGTCATCTTTCCTGAGGGCCACGCCCGCAACCGCGCGCTCGCCGTCTTCACCTCGGTAAGTGCGGGGGGCAGCACGCTTGGACTGGTGCTCGGCGGGGCGTTGATCTCCTCTGCCTCCTGGCGCTGGGTGTTCTTCATCAACGTGCCGGTTGGCGTCGCCGTCATCCTCCTCGCCCCCGACTCGTGCCCGAGCCGCCGCGCAACGGCGGGCGACTCGATCTCGCCGGCGCCGTCCTGGCGACCTCCGGACTGGCCGCCATCATCTTCGCCTTCATCGAGTGGGCGGAACAGAGGGAGCCGGGGATCATGGCCGGCTCGTTCGCGGCCGGCGCGTGCTGCTCGCTGGCTTTGTGCATGGTGGAGCGGCGCCGAACCCAGCCGCTGTTCCCGCTCCGTTTGCTGGCGCACCGACCGCGCGCGGCGGCGTACGTGAGCTTCCTGCTCCTGCCCGCGCTGATGAACTTCCTGTTCTTCACGCATCAGCCAGTACATGGAGGACGCGCTGCACTTCAGTGCCCTCCAGACGGGCATGGGCTACTTCCCGATCACCTTCCTCATCTTTGGCGGATCCAGGGTGGCGCCGCGGCTGCTGGGCCGATTCGGCGCCCGACCGCTCCTGGTCTCCGGACTGCTGTGCGTGCTGGCCGCGGCGCATCTGGCTCTCCCACGCCTCGCCATCCCAGGGCTACTTCACCGGCCTCTTCGGTCCGATGCTGCTCTTCGGTCTCGGGATCGGCCAGTGTTTCCTGCCGCTGAGTGCCACCGTCCTGGCCGGAGTGCCACGCAACGACACGGGCGCCGCATCAGGCATGCTTCAGACCATGCAGCAAAGCGGTGCGGCTCTCGGCGTGGCCTCGCTGACCACCGTCGCTGCCCACTTCGGCCAGGCCGGTGCCCTGCGGACCGGTGCGGGCTTCATCCTCCTCGCGCTCCTCTTCGTAATGATCGGCATGCGCCCACCGCGAGGAGCGCAGTCATTGGAGCCCATCGCGGAGCCTGTGGCCGAGAAGACGCCCGAGAGGATTCCGGTACTCGCCGCCTCCACCATCACACTTTCGGGTGCACACGGGGATATGAGCACCGGGAGGCACTCGTCGATTCGATAGCCACGTGCGCACCGTGGCGCGTGCGCTCAGATCCATGGAAGGGAGCCGCGCCCGCATCCGTCACAGGTCGCCCTGGGGTTACACTGGCGCCCCCCAGGCGAGCAGAAATGGACGGTTGCCCCGACGACATGAGTCATCCCGAATTTCCCGAGACTCGGGAAGTGGGGTGGCGCAGCTTAGGCCGGCCAGAGCCGGCCCAGAGCTGAACGCAGGCGATAGAGCGGAGTCGGGATATCCCGGCTCCGCTTTCCTGTGCCGTAACACCAGTGATGAAGCAGCCACGCACGGAGCGCTTCGACCGTTGGATCGAGGAGGAAGACCAGGAACAACACCCGCACGCTGGTACCCGCCGGGGCGCGAGCAGTAAGCGCTTCTTGCGCCGTCAAGACACCCGTCTTCACGGCGCGATGGCGGCGCGCACCCCAGAGCAGGCGATGATCCCACCCACGATCGATCTTCGCTTCAATCACTCCGCCGGCGGCTGCAGAAAATAGAGCAAGTGCTCTCGTACGTCATCGGCCGCGTGCGCTGGCCCACGATGGCCGGCATCATACATGACGAAACCTCCTGGCTCCCACCGTGCGTCTCTCGACGTCGATGGTTGCTCAGGAGGTCTCGCTTTATCCATCACCCCGAATTTCGGGTGACACGTGTCCGTGGCGGCGTGACTCCGCTGCCGGTCAAATTACCGGGCTGGTTATGAGATCGACCGCAGTGCGGTATCGAGGCCGCTCACCAGCGGAGTTCCCCAACCGGTCACCGCATCCCAGCCCTTCTCAGCACCGTATGCACCGTTACTGCCTGACGTAATGTCGGTGAAAGCCTGCGAATACGATGCCGAATTACCGATCTTGTACAGGAGCGACGGAGCCGCCCCCAGCGTTTTACCGTGTGCGGACGCATCGTCCTCTACCAGGGACCATATGGCTGCCCAGGCGGGTGCACCCAGACTCGTTCCGCCTGCTGTCTGCCAATCTCCGTCGACGTAGATCGCGACGCCGGTTGAGGGGTTCGCAAGGAAGCTCACGTCCGGAACGTAGCGATACTTACCGGGCTTCAGGTTCGGGGTCACCTGCCAGCTCGGGCGGAAGATCGGTTTTGCTTTGCCGCCGCCGCTCAGGCTCCAGGCGAACTGCTGATACGGCGTGTTATCCGGGTTCAGCAGCAGCGAAGTTCCGCCCACCGACACGACCGACGGATCGGAAGCCGGGTATCCCACCGCCGGCTGCCGGCCACACTCGCGCACCGGTCCAGCTAGATCTCCCGAATCACCACTGCTGACGAAGACCGATACTCCCCGGTTTGCGGCCGCTGCCAGCGCGCTCGATGTCGCTTGATAACCGCTCGTGGGGTTGCACGTACCGAATGACAGGCTGATCGAAGTCGCTCCGTCGGCGACGGCGGAGTTTACAGCGGCGCCGACCGACTTCCATCCCGAGGAATTGGCCTGTTCACCCCGTATGTAGTAAATGTGAATTTTTGCGCCGGGTGCCAGTGCGTGGGCCCACTCCAGGTCCATCGTTGTCTCACCCTGACTTGTCAATCGAAATTGCGTCCCACCCACGTACGTCACCGTCACGTCCGGATCGGGCAGATTGTTCGCCTCATCGAACGCCGCAATATCCTGCGGATCGAAGCTGTCCAGTTCTATGAGTGCGATCGTTTGCCCGGTTCCGTCCACGCCGCGCGCCAGCAGTGGGTCGATCCCGTACGCCGTGTCGATCTGTGCCGGCGTGTATCCGGCGTCGGTCTGTTGTGCAGCAGCCAGTTCAGAAAATTTTAAAGTTCCCAGCGCCTGCGCAGTGGATGGCCCCAAGCTTGGCCCCAGCGCCAGCGCCAGCAAACCGATGAACGTAGCGCCCAACCGTAGTCGGTGGACCCCACGCTTCATTCCGTGTTGTGAGCCGGCGTCCCTGCCGGCTCGCTTGTGTAAAAATGTCGGATGTCGCAAGATGGGTCTACTCCTGTGATAACTGTAACGGGATTGTACTGACGATACGCGAGCAAACCGAGATCCGGTTGTATCCGAAGGCCAGATCCGGAAATCGGCTACCCACGTGAGAACGATCGCGCGGACGGCTCGTGCGGCTGTACGTTCGCGCTCGCTACTTCTTAAGGATAGCCAGACCTCCTGAGAGAATTTCACTTCGGCGCTTAGACCACCCTGAGAACAGTTCTGGCGCGTCAATCAACCGAATGATTGATACAGTGGAGAAGGATGCTCGCCGCGGCAGGTGACTGGTATCACTCTGGTCGGCCTCCGATGTATGCAACTGCGACTGACTCGGTCCCGATTACATGAAAACTGGGAGTACCGTATGGACAACAGGTTTATTAGAGACGGAATACCGCTCCTTTTTATCCTGATATTTGTTGGTTCGCTGCTCGTTCTTGCAATCACCGGTCACTGAGCAATCTACCTGGCAGGAACTACGGGCTCGAACCGATCGGCGGGACGAGTTGCAATCCCAGTATTCCCCCCAGAGACCGGAGCACGGCGCGCGCTTCCGTGATGTTGCCGCCGTTCGCGTGCGTGTCACGAATGGCTTCTCCTAGCTCGAGCAAAACCGATACCGCGCCCGGTGTATTGAGATCGTCATTCATGCAGGCCGCAAAGCGCTCGCGATACCGTTCCGGGTTGAGTGCCGTTCCCCTGCCCGACGTCTCCAGGACTGCGGCCTCTTGCAGTTTGGAGGCCTTAAATGCCGCGATTTCCAGATCCGCGGGATCCCAATGGAGCTCCGATCGGTAGTGCACGCTCGACACGTAGAGCCGAACCGAATTCGCCCCGTGGCTCCGCACCAGATCACGCGCGAAAACCATGTTCCCCAGCGACTTCGACATTTTTTCGCCGCCCATGAACACCATGGCGGTATGCATCCAGAAACGCGCGAAGGGTCTCACCCCCGATGCAGCTTCCGACTCCGCAATCTCGCTTTCGTGGTGAGGATAGAGCAAATCTGCGCCACCACCGTGAATGTCGAGAGGAGCGCCCAGGTACTTCAACGATATGGCCGAGCATTCCAGGTGCCAGCCCGGTAGCCCGGGGCCCCACGGACTCTCGAACTCCGGCTCACCCTGCCCCGAGGGGCGCCAGAGTAGAAAATCGAGCGGGTCTTCCTTACGCGGATCGTCCGGGTCTCCGCCTCGCTCGCGTGCGGTTTCAAGCATGGCTTCTCGGTCGTACTTCGACAGCTCTCCGTAGCGTGGGTCTGATTTGATTCGGAAATAGACGTGACCTTCCACGTCGTACGCAGCTCCTTGCTTCACCAGAGTGCGGGCGATGTCAACCATCGACTCGATTTCCGAGCTCGCCCGCGGAAAAAAGGCGGCCGGTCGAACGTTCAGCGCGGCCATGTCCTCCAGGTAACGCTGAGTCTCACGGGCCGCCAGCTCTTCATAGGGCACTCGAAGCTCCCGAGCCTTGGCGAAAAGCGGATCGTCGACGTCGGTGACGTTTTGGATGTACCGTACGGAGAAGCCTAGAAATTCTAGATATCGTACTAGCACGTCAAACGAAATATACGTAAAGGCGTGGCCCAGATGGGTCGTATCGTACGGCGTGACGCCACACACATACAGTTTCACTTCCGGCCCGGCGGGGACAAACTCGCGCACCGTCGACGACAGACTATCGTGGAGCCGTAAGCGGTCGATCACTCCTCATCCCTCGTGCAATATGTGGGCGTTCGACCCTCGAAATCCTACCATTCAGAACGGTTTCGCATTTTCTCATCATCGCCAGGCCCTGGCATTGTGAGAGCTTCTTTGGGCTGCGCCCTCGCGGCACGTACAATCTGATGACAACATGGTTGCCTGCACACCATCCTGTACGCGTGAAATGGGACAAGTGCGGATACAAGCATTGACGTAATGGTCGAGGGGGACGCTCAGCTATGGAGAACAGTAATCCAGGGTCGCGCCGCATCGACGCCGCGGAAGCTAACCGGTTGGCCTCGGAGCTCGATGACGTCCCGTACGAAGCTGTCCCGGTTGACGACGACAGCACCATCGGGACCGTACCCGATGCTTCTTCGTCAGTGCTGCGCGAGAATGCCGCCGCGACGTCTAATGCGCTGTTCCCTCCCGACGAGGACGCCGGCGACACTGTCGGCGGAGACGCCGATGAGCAGGCAGCATTCCAGAATGAATTTTCGAATTAGTGCACTCGTAGGAGCACCTTAATACATGGACGACCAGACGCAAAGCTACACGGCCCGCGAAAATCTGTGGGACGAGCAGTGGCCGGAAGATAATCAGGGCAGCAGTCATGGCGCGGATACTGACGGGGACGACGAGTTGACCGGTTTCCCGGGCGCAGTCGGTACCGCGGATTCGATGCAGGCCATTCGTGACGCGGAGCCTTACGATCCTCCGACCGATCCCCCGGTTTTACCGGGTGGGCCCGACGGAATTCACGTCGCCACTGGGTTCGGCACGTCGGCCCAGGAAGAAACTGCCGATGACGACCCGTCAAATGACGACGATGTGCGCCAGGACGTGGTCTTTGTCCTCGAGAACGACTCATTGCTTTCAAAGTATCCGTTGCATGCCGCCGTGGTGGACGGCATCGTGAGACTCACGGGCCGAATCCCGTCTGCCGATGATGCCGAGTACGCGCAAAGCGTCGTCGCGAATGTGCCGGGCGTCGTCGACGTGATGGACGACACCACTCTCGAATCCGCGGTGGAATAGCCCTCGTGAAGTGACGGGCGTTGCTTCTGGGCGCGTCCTGTGAATTGGCATGCTTGAACTCATCGGACGATCAATGTACCGCTCGCGCTGGGCGGTCATTTCGCTGTGGATTCTTCTATTTGCTGCGGCGTCGGTGTTTGCTCCGCGCGTCTCAGGCGTTCTGCGCGGTGGCGGCTACACCATCGGCAACAGTGATTCGGTGGTTGCCTACAACCGCCTTAACGCTGCCTACGGCTATCGTGCGCTGACCTTTAGTGTGGCGATCACCGCTCCCAGGGCACGTTCCACCCAGGCCCTCGCGGACGCCAACCGCTTTCGCCGGCTCGCACTCCAGCACTTTGGACGCACTCTATCGATCAGCCGCCCGGTGTGGACTCCCGATAGAGCGGTCTTGATCGAGCGCATCTACAGCGCCCCCCAGGAAGACTTCGGGTCCGGTTTCGCCGCGCCGCTACGTGCGCTGCTTCCGCACGGCGCCATACGCGGATATCTCACCGGACCGTCGGCAATCTTTCACGATATGGAAAGCGTTAGTGATGGAGATCTGAGACAGGTTGAAGTCGTCACGTTGCCCATCGCCTTGATCGTGCTTCTGCTCATTTTTGGATCGGTCGTGGCGTCGCTCACGCCGGTTCTCATGGCGCCGGTTGCCGTCACCATCGCGCTCGCCATGATCTATTTCCTGAGCCACCGCATCGATATGTCGATTTTCGTCCTCAACACAACCTCGATGCTCGGGCTCGGCGTCGCCATCGATTATTCGCTTTTCATGGTAAATCGCTTCCGCTCCGAGCTGGCCCTCGGCCGGGATACCGAAACGGCCATCGGCAACACCGTCTCCACGTCCGGTCGGGCGATTCTCGTGTCCGCCGTGGTTGTGAGTGTCGGCTTCTTCGGCTTGACCCTATCCGGCGTATCCATGCTGGAGTCGCTGGGCATTGGAGGCAGTATCGTAACGATACTTTCGCTGCTGACCGCTCTCACGCTCCTGCCCGCGATCCTGGGTGTGCTGGGTGAGCGGATCAACCTCCTGCCGGTGATTCCGGCTCGCTTCCAGAACAGCCACGTGTGGCGTGATATCGCTCGCCGGGTTATGCGCCGGCCGGTGCAAGTTATCGCGATCGTCGCCGCCATCGTCGTGGCTCTCGCGTGGCCCGCCTTTCATCTGCGAGTAGGCATTCCCGGACCTGAAATCCTACCGCCGTCGGTAGATTCGCGCGCCGGTAACGACATCCTCAACGCCCATCTCGGTCCAATTAACAACTCCCCGGTGCTCGTGGTCGTACAGCGTAATGCCGGAACCAGCCCGTCCACCTACGCGTCGGCGGCATTTGCCGTACTCGATCGTGTGTGCTCCTCTTCCGAGGTAATCGGAATTGCCGCCATTCCCGTGCTCGACTCTCCTCGCGGCCTTCACTCCTGTAGCTCGGCGTTGGCCGCATCACAAAGTGCCGGCCCGGCGCAACGGGCCCAGGCACGCGCGCAGGCGGCCCGGCATCGGGTGGGCCTGGTATCCGTGTTCTTGCGGTCGAATCCGTCGAGCGCGCAGGCCGAACAGTACGTGACGCAGTTGCGGCACGCTGCTGCCGTGCCCGGTTATTCCCTGCTCGTGGGCGGCCAGACCGCCGGTCAATTGGATTTCGATCACTACCTCTATTCCCGCTTTCCCCTCGTCGTGGCCTTCGTCATCGTCACCATCTATATCGTCCTGTTACTGGCCTTTCGATCGGTGCTTTTGCCGCTCAAGGCCATTTTGATGAATGTTTTCTCGATACTCGCCGCTTACGGCGCCGTCGTTTTCGCCTTCCAGGACGGACACCTCGCTCGTTTACTCGATTTCACGAACGTTGGGAATGTGGATTCCATCGTCCCGGTCTTTCTTTTCTGCGTCCTTTTTGGCATAAGCACGGACTACGAAGTCTTCCTCTTGACGCGCGTACAGGAAGAATACCGGCTCACTGGAAACAACGAGGAAAGCGTTGCCGCCGGTCTCGCCGTCACCGGGCGCATAATCACCAGCGCCGCGGCCGTGATGATCGTCGTCTTCGGGGCCTTCGCCTTCGCCCGGCTTGTCGTGATCAAGCAAGTCGGCCTCGGCCTCGCCGTTGCCGTCCTCGTCGATGCTACGCTTATTCGGGTACTGCTCGTGCCTGCTACCATGCGCCTACTGGGACGTTGGAACTGGTGGCTCCCTGGTCGAGGCTTCCCTGTCATCGCTGCGGCTGAACCTCTGAGCGATCAGGGAAAATCACCTGCTGCCGGCTGATGAGCATGGTATCCCGCTTTGAAGTTCGTCAAGTAATCGTGGTAACGTTTCGAGTAGCCAACCGCAAATAGGGAGTTCGCATGCCTCAGCACACGCAGCTGCGTGCCGAAAAACGAGAATTGTTGGGAAAGAAAGTCAGACGCCTCCGCACTGCCGGCATTCTTCCCGCTACCGTCTACGGCCATCAAGTAACGCCCCAATCCATTCAGATCGACGCCCGCGAGTTCCGCAATGTGCTCAGGAACCAGGGGCGCACCCAACTCATTGACTTGGTCATCGAGAATGAACGGCCTCGACCCGTATTCATAAAACAGACCGCGGTCAACTCCAAGCGAAACGAGCTGCTGCACGTCGAGTTCTTTCAAGCGAACCTGCGTGAGAAGGTCACGACTCACCTTCCCATTCATATCGTCGGAGAGTCACCGGCCGTGCGCGAGGGTGGGATTCTACTCACCCTCATCGACCACGTCGATATTGAATCGTTGCCCGATAATGTTCCGGCGGGCGGCATCGAAGTAGACATCTCGCATCTAGTCGAGATGAACGCGGCGATTCATGTCGCGGACCTCGCAGTGCCCGAAAACACCACGATATTGACCCCGCTCGACGAAGTTGTCGTAAAGATCAATGCGCCGATCTCCGAGGCGGCGCTCGAAGAAGATCTGGCAACCGCCGAGCCGGCTGCCTCCGCCGGTGATTCCGGCCAACCTGAAGCCGGCGCGTCGGCCGAAGGCACCGAGTCCTGACGCCCCGAACCTGACCTTTCAACGTTTTGGGGGCCGGAGGCGATCTTCGGCCCCCGACTACGTCGGAAGCTACGCGTACTCCGACGCCTTAGCCGACCCACCCGCCGCTCAGATGCACCGCTGCCGCGCCGGCCATGACGGCTGCCGACGCAGTCAGCCAAAACGCGAACTGTCGAGGCGGAATCTTGCTCGCAACCCACCCGACCAACGGGAAGAGACAGAGCACGAACCGGTCGACGGAGCTGAATGGCGCAAAGTAGCCGTCGCGCCATTCCGGTGTACAGAGCACCAAAACCCAGAAACCCGCGCAATATACGACGTGCAACGGAGGAAGGGACCTCCAGGCAGCAACCGTCGCGCCGAGGCACAGCACCGTTGTGCCGAGTTGCAGCGCGTTCTCAGCCGTCCAGCCGGCATTGAGGCTGAAGTGATGCGCCAGAAAGTAGCCGGAGGTAACGAACCCCTCCCATGGAAACGTCGGAGATCGATGCCAGTACTTCTGCGCGGTGAGCAGGTGTGATAGTGGTAAGCGATTCCATGCCAGGTAGACTAGGTAGGTGGCTACAGTCGCCAACACCGGTGCGAACGTGAGAATAAACCGTCTGCGCCCGGTCCAGGCAATCGACATGAGCAGCGGTGGGATCAGGATTACACCGGTGGAACGGGTCCCGAGGGCGGCGGCAAACCACATCCCAGCTGCCAGGCTTTGCCCGCGGCCGGCGTGATATAAAGTCGCTGCGGCACACAGGATGAACAGCGCTTCGGTATATGGCGCGAATGTAAAGAACGCGGTTGGAAATAGAACGAACAGCCACAGCGCACGGCCGGCTACGTCCGGCCCCCACACCTCTTTTATGAGCAATCGAATATAGATCAGCGCCGCCAGCGCGGCAGCGTTTGCAATAATCAGCGCTCCGGCAATTGCTGGGATTCCTGCTTCCACTCCCACATGGATGGCGAGAGGATACACCGGAAAAAAGGCAAGCGCCGGCTTCCCGTCAAGCGTCCAGTGGTACCCATGCAACGCGATACCGGTATACCACCGAGCGTCCAATACATTCCATAGATTGAAGGGCGAGTGATGACCCAGCAGCGCCAGAAAGATGGTGAGCCCGACCAGCAGTCCTCGGCTAGCGGCATATGGCAGTAGTACGTCCTGGGCGGCGAGCGACAATTCGGCGTACGTCCGGGTTTGCCACAGTCTCGTCCGCTGCCATCGTGACTGCCATTTTGCTGATGTCGCTATTGTGGCGCCTTCCATCGCTGTTCGATCCCCCCTGGGTGAACGACGAGGGCACGTACTTTGCCGTCGCTCAGGCCATGAACCACGGATACCGCCTGTACGCCAATGTGTGGGAGAACAAACCGCCGGGGATCTACCTCATCTACAGGGCAGTCTATCAGTCCTTCGGGCCGTCGTTGCTGGCGATTCGACTGCTCGCAACCGTGTGCGCCGGGTGCCTGGTTCTCCTAACGTATCACCTCGCGCTTCGCGACGTCGGAGTTGCAGGCGCGCGTTTCGCCGCCGCGCTTGTCGGGCTGCTTGCGGGCGTGCCCTTTCTCGAAGGCACCACGTTCAATGCCGAGCTGCCTCTGGCGGTGCTGTCGGCCACCGCCGTGTACATCGGCGTGAAGAACGACCGGTTTGGACCGGCCGGTGCCTGCGTTGGAACTGCCTTGGTCTTCAAAGCGGTCGCCGGCTTTGACGCACTGGCACTCATGATCTGGATTGTCATGCGCCGGCGTGAGCGTCTCGCGAACTTTGCTGCTGGAATGCTGGTCATCGCTATTGCCACTGGGATGATGGCGTGGCATTTCAGAATCATTCGCCCGATGCTGCGTGACGCTTTTATGTACGACCTGGGATACGTGGGACGGGGGAACGGTGGTGCCTTCCCGTGGCTGCTGGTGGTCAAACTCCTGTGTCTCGCGGCTGCGGCGTTCGCGCTCCGCAAGCGACACTTCTACTATCTCTGGGCCGTGTTCGCTACCGCCGGCGCTCTTTTCAGTGGCAGACTATTTGGACACTACGTACTTCAAACCCTCGTGCCGGTGTCGTTGACCGTCGTGCTGCTGCTCCGGAAGCGTCTGAACCGGCGATCGTTTGTGCTGCTGCCCTGCGCTTTTGTCACCCTGGCCGTGCTCTCAGCTCTGCTCGGGGCTGGACTCTCACATGCGACCGCCAACTCCATACTTGCGCGGCGCTTGCAATACTATGCCAACTTTGGTGCGATGGCATTGCGCCTCGAGCGCTACGGAGCCTACCGCGACACGGTCGACGATCAGGTTGGACGCAACGAAGGCATCGTCAAAGCGCTTGCCACGCTTCCGCCCGGCCCCCTTCTCGTCTGGGGGAATTCGCCGTGGATCTACGTCCTCAGTCACCGCCTGCCCGCGACACCGTATACCTCGGCTCTCCGCCAGCCAGCGGTGCCCGGAGAGACCAGGACACTACGTGCAGCCGTCATCGACGGTATTCCCGAGGTGCTGGTGGCGATCCGCCCCGAAGAACCCCCCCTGGGCGCGGCGAGCTACCAGCTCGGCCGGAAGTATCGCTTGTCCGCGACGATCGCTAATGCCTCGATCTACGTGCTGACCGCTCCGCGCGCTCGACGCTCCGCATCGGGCGCCGCCAGGGTAATCGCCAGTGCCAGTAGCGGAATCAGATAGAAGTAGTTCACTAAACTCCGCCAGGCAAAGAACAGGGGAAGCATCGCCAGTGCCGCCACCGAGGCCGGTACCAGCAACCGGCTTCGCCAGAACGCCAGCAGCGCTCCGCCCCAGACCGCGAGTTCGGCGACCCCAAATGCGAATTTCGGTAACATCGGCAGCACCCCTGAAACGAACAGAGCCATAACTCCGATTCCCATCGGGAACATCGGATCCTGCATCGGGCCCATGACGCTTGAGACGTACGCTTCGGGCGATTTCACGATGAAAGCACCGTTGATCAGGAGGTAGATCAGGCCGATGATGCCGCTTCGGCGAAACGCTTCTCGAAGCCCGAATCGTCGCATGATGAGAATAAAGTAGAACGGCAGAAAAAACCACGCCAGTTGTTTGGTCGCCGCCGCCAGGCCCATGAATAACGGGCTGACGCGCGACCTGCCCCACTCCGCGAATCCCAACATCAAAAACAGTCCGTAGAGCGGATCGGGCTGGCCGCCGCGCGCGAGAATGATCAACGGTACGTCCCCGAGAATCAGCAGCGGGGCCAGCCAGCGTAACCCGCGGGGCATTCGAAACCACAGATATGCGCCCATTGCCAGAATCGCCAGCGCGTACAGGAAACGCATATCGTATAAGCCCATCCAGACGAACGGCAGAAGGAACAGGAACGATCCGGCCGGGTAGTTGTACTTCGACTCGAACTCGTTCGGAACGGGCACACCCTGTTTCGATCTGTAACGCAGGTCGTTCAGGAACACCTGCTGCACGGCGTCGTCCGAGGGGTACGCAATCGTTCCCCGAAACTGACCGTCCATGAGTGGAGTTACCGTCGTCGAGGGGGCGTCCAGGGAGGCCAGTGCTGCGACGATGTTTGTCTTGAAGTAGGGGTTGCGGTCGTGTGTCACCTGTTGAGCGGCGTAGTAGTCCATGATTGCGCCGTCATTGCTGTACGGCGCGCCGACCACCATCACACGCACTGCGCTCACGCCATCTGATATGCCGATACACGACAGGATCGACAATCCGGCAAGAGCGCCTACACATAAGCATTGCCGCGCTCGTAACGGAACGGCGAATCGCAGCGGCATGGCCTGCCCGGCGGACAGCATGAGACTCAAGAGCGTCGCGGCCGCGACAAAAACGGCGAAGTACCAGGTGGTGGCGGGTCGAAAGTGCCCGGGACTTGCCAGGGCCAGTGTCTGTAGGGCAAGCGCCAGCGTAATGAGCCCGATGCGGGCCAGGTCTGGAGAACCGACGGCAATTTCCGTCCGCAGAAACGCGAGCCAGGACCACCAACTCGATCGAATACGTGTGGCTGCCGACTCAGTCGCGAGACGCTCGCCACTGTAAATCATACGTCTCCTTCGACGCTCGTGCGCATTTTGTTCACGAAATTATACATTGCTCATTTGGCGCCCAGGCCGGAAGGTCAGGCGCTTCGCATCGCAAGGTACACGGTACCGACAATGACCAAAGCACCCAATCCGTAGACCAGACTGGGGTTGATATAGGTTGACGTCGCCCACACGCTCAGCGCCGTTAAGGCAAATACCATGCCCAGTAAGTAGCCCCACGCCTTTCTCGGCGAACCTCGATACACGAACGACGAGGATGCGCGCGGGCGGTACGAGCCGGAGGACGAGAAACCCCGGGAGAGTGACGGCCGCCTGGGCTTGATACCCGAGCGGCGGTGATTCCACCAGGCCTGCAGCCGCAGGCGGTTGCGAGTAATATTGCGGAACCGCCAATACATCCAATTGGTCCGCAACGATTTCCAAAGACCGCTCATTCTCTATACACTCTCCACGGCTCCGATGCTTTTGCGGAGTAAGTCGAGGGCCGAGTGGGCGAAGTAGCGCTTGGCGACAGCTCGCTCTCCGGGTCGGTGAATCTCCGCGTCCATGTGTGCGTCAGGCGTCGCAACTGCGACGAAGCACGTGCCTGGCGGATGCCCTTCAACCTCTTCACTGCCGGCGATCCCGGTGATGCCTATGCCAAATGTACTCGATAACCCCTCCCGCACCGCCGAGGCCATCGCCCTCGCCGTCTGCGGGCTGATGAGTCCGTACTGATCCATGACCGAATCGTCCACACCGCACGCTCTTTTAGTCGCGCGGGTGTACGCTATCATCCCACCTACAAAATATGCGGAGCTTCCATCGACATCGGTGATGAGATTAGAAAGCTCCCCTCCGCTCGCTGACTCCATGACCGCGAAAGTGGCGTCTGCTCGCCGCAAAACTCGCCCCACGGCGGAGGCCAGCGTCTCTGTACCCTCGCCGTACACGGCATCACCCAGACTCGAGCGGACGCGCGCCGCGGCTTCATCGGCCAGGCTGTCGGCGTCTGCCTTCAGCGTCGTCCGAGCAGAGATATGCACCTGCACGCCGGTCTCCTTCGCGTACGTTGCCACCGTGACCTCCGGCCTCCACCGAATGACCGCTTCCAGCCGATCTTCAACAGCCGATTCCCCCATTCCAAATGTCATGAGGGAACGTATCGACGTCTGGCCCGGCGTCATCGCTTCCAGTCGCGGCGCCACGAATTCGCGCCACATCGGTTTCATCTCATTCGGAGGCCCAGGCAGCGTGACGATCAGCCGGCCTTCACGCTCCACGTACCAGCCGGGAGCTGTTCCGCGATCGTTCGGAATAACCGTGGCCGACGGGATAAGACCAGACTGGCGGAGATTGCTTTCCGGCATCGATCGCTGCATGGATGCAAACTGCCGCTCGATTCGGTCACTCAGTCCCGCGTCGAGAGAGATGTCCTCGCCGAGTGCGGCCGCGACTGCATCACGCGTCAGGTCATCGGCGGTGGGGCCAAGTCCACCCGTGCAGACGATCACATTCGCCGCTCGGAGCGCGTCAGACACCCCTTCCGTCAAGGTCGCGAGCGTATCCGGATACGTTGCCACCCGCACGACTTCGAAGCCCAGGTTCGTCAGTTCTCGTGCCAGATATGCGGAGTTCGTATCCACGATGTCACCGCGTAACAGCTCGCTCCCGATCGAGAGAATACAGGCGCGCATTACTATCTGGCTTGCCACTGAGGGGATCGTTTCTCGACAAATGCACTCATGCCTTCCCGGCGGTCCATCGTGTCCACGGCTAGTGCGAAATACCGTGCTTCCAGGTCGCTACCGTCCGACAGGCTCAGGTCCAGGCCTTCATACACCGCTCGCTTGGCCATCGCGACCGCCAATGGGGCCTTCGCTTCGATGGCCCGTGCAATATCCGTTGCCGCGGGCAATAAATCGGTCAAAGGAACAACCTTACTCACCAGCCCGCACTCGAATGCCTCCGAGGCCGTCATGCGCCTGCCCGTCAGGATCATGTCTAGCGCCCGGACACGCCCGATCAGACGGGGGAGACGTTGCGTTCCGCCATATCCGGGAATGATCCCCAGACCGACTTCCGGCAGCCCGAACTGCGCGTTATCCGAAGCTATGATGATGTCCCCGGCTAATGCCAGTTCGCAGCCGCCGCCCAGGGCGTAGCCGTTCACGGCCACGATTATGGGCTTGGACATGGCGTTCATCGCGTGGAAGATCGCGTGCACCTCCGCCGAACGCTCGAAGCCGGCGGCGCCATTCTCCAGAGCGTTCAGCTCGCCGATGTCTGCCCCGGCCGAGAATGCCTTACCGCCGCTGCCGGTCAGAATAATTGCACGCACGCTGTCGTCGTTGCTCAGTTCGTCGAAGGCCGCGCCGAGATCCTGAGTTGTTTCTCGATCCAGGGCGTTCAGCGCACGCGGTCGCGTAATCGTGAGTATCGCGGTTGCGCCATCTCGCTCGACCGAAAGGTTGGAAGAACCCAAACTATTATTTGCCTCCGCCGTAGTCGTAAAATCCGCGCCCGGTCTTCCGTCCCAACTGGCCTGCCAGCACCATTTTTTTCAAGAGCGGGGGTGCCACGTACCTGGTATCTCCCAGTTCGTCGTACAGAACATTCGCGATATAGAGCGTAGTATCGGCGCCGATGTGATCCAGCAGCGTCAATGGCCCCATGGGATGATTCAGACCCAGGGAAATACCGCTATCGATATCTTCCTTCGTGGCCGTACCGTGCTCCACCATGCGAACCGCGTCCAGCAAATACGGGATGAGTAAGTAATTCACAATGAAGCCCGGGGTATCTTGGGCCAGTACGACCTTCTTGCCGAGCGCCGTGCCGAGCTCGCGCAAGCGCTCAATCGTCTCGTCGCTGGTCTGCAGCGCCCTCACGATCTCTACCAGCTTCATCACCGGCACCGGATTGAAGAAGTGCGCGCCCGCAACTTTGTCCGGTCTCGACGTCGCCGCCGCCAGAGAAGTGATGCTGACTGATGAAGTATTGCTCGCGAGAATCGCGTGGGGGCGCGTTACCCGGTCCAGATCTCTAAAAACCTCTATCTTCGCGGCCAGATTTTCGGTGATTGCTTCGATCACCACGTCACAGTCCGACAGGTGCTCGAGATCTGTGACACCGGTGATCCGTCCTAGGGTCGAATCGCGTGCTTCCTGCGTTACCTTGCCGCGTTCGAGGGCACGGTCGACCGATTTTTGAATGCGCGCTTGGCCGGCACGGAGCATTGCATCGTCGACTTCCCGCACCACAACGCGATATCCGCAACGTGCCGCTTGCTCCGCTATACCGGCGCCCATCAGCCCCACGCCGACAACGCCGATCACGTTGATACTCAAATACAGTCTCCTCTTCCGTCACCCGATACCCGTCGAACCAGCTCCGTCGCGCGCTCGGTTAGGGCCAGGAATCGCCTCGAATGACGTCACTTCAGTATAGTCGTGCCTTCCAGGCGACCCATCGCCCGCCCGAGACGCCGCGTCCGTGCCACGGAGAGCGTTCGGCTCAGTGCACGAGCGGAAGCGCCGCCTGCAGTATCTGCTTTGCCAGCGGGGCGGCGACGTACGCTCCTTCGCCTCCGTGCTCCACCACCACGACGACCGCCACGCGCGGATGGTCAGCCGGTGCGAAGCAGACAAACCATGCATGCGGCTGTTGCCCGTCGTTCGTCTCGGCCGTCCCGGTCTTGCCGGCGATACTTACTCCCGGAATCTGGGCCAAAACTCCCGTCCCCTGCTGCACCACGGTCGTCATTGCGGTTCGTACCTGCGCGGCCGTTGACGCTGAAATAGGTGTGTAAAGGGTTCCCGGTGACGCCGTTTGTACCACGGTACCGTCGGGCGCAGTCACGCTCTTCACCAGGATCGGCCGGGGAATCGCTCCGGATCCGGCCATCGCTTCGTCGGCCAGCAGCATTTGCATTGGAGTAACGTACAAGGATCCCTGACCGAAAGCGCTGTCCGCCAGGGCGACGTCGTCCGGTATCGTACCCGTCTGACTGGCCGATACGGGCACGTCGAAGGGTATGGAAGTCCCGATGCCGAACCGGTGCGCGTAGCTCAGAAAACGATTCGTGCCCAGGCGGACCCCCACCTCGGCAAAACTGATGTTGTCGCTGCAGACCAGCGCTTCCTCCAGCGTGATCGGCGGATTGATGAACCGGCCACCGCAGTCATTCAGGTTATTGATCGTGTCTGGGAACGTGTGACCGTCGACGGTTATCGGTCCCGTCGCGTCGTCCCCCGAGAAGATCGACGACATCGAATAGGTGCCGGTATCGAGTGCCGCTGCCATCGTCACGATCTTGAAAACCGAGCCGGGCGTGTAATACCCGTTGGTGGGACGATTGATCAACGGCGAGCTTGGATCGTGAATCAGGCTATTCCAGTACGTGGGATCGTTGATCCGATTGGAATCGAAGCTCGGCTTACTGACCATCGCCAGAATCTCCCCGGACCTCGGATCGGCCACGATCGCGGCACTCGGAGAATTGGGAAGAATTGCCGCAACCTCTTGCTGGAGTTTGTCGTCGATGGTGAGATGCAGATCGTCGCCGACGACCGGTTTGTGCTCTATCTGGTTCAGCTCCAGCGTCCAGTTTGATCCCACATCCGAGCCGGTCAGATACGAATCGTACGACTGCTCGAGCTCCGATTTGCCGTAACGCGGGCTATCGTACCCGATTACCGGCGATAACGTAGGGTCGGAATACGTGCGGTGAACGAAGCCCTGCAAATCGATCGTTCGGTCGGCGAGAACCACGCCGTTCCGATCGTAAATGCGGCCTCGCTGCACCCGTGCCGCCGCCAGGCGAAGGCGAGGATTGTCGCCGCGCGCCGTCATGGCCGTGGCGTCGATAATCTGCCAGTAGGTCAAGCCCGCCAGTATCACGCCGAACGCGATCAGGAAGAAGAGACCGAGTCGGCGAATATTGGTGTTCATCGTCCGGTTTCCACGGTGGTGGCCGAGATCTTCAGGATCAACCCTATCATGATGAAATCCGCCACGGCCGAGCTACCGCCGTAGCTCAGAAACGGCAGCGGAACGCCGGTCAAAGGCATGAGCCGGGTCGTCCCCCCCACGATCACAATCGTCTGAATTGCGAGCGTCGCCATCAGTCCCGCTGCCAGTAGCTTCTCAAAGCCGTCGCGCGCCAGAATGGCCACCGCCAGCCCTCGAAATACCAGAAACATCAACAGGGCCAGCAAACAGGCGATACCCGCCAGGCCCAGCTCCTCGCCGATGGCCGCCAGAATGAAGTCCGTGGTGACCACCGGGACGAAGTTCGGGTTGCCCATGCCCAGCCCCTGACCGCCAACTCCTCCGGTCGCCAGAGCGATGAGACCCTGCACCAATTGATAGCCGGAGCCCGATGCCACCGACCAGGGATCCAGCCAGATCTCCGTTCTGCTTCTGACGTGGGGGAAGAGGTGAAACGCCAGGAATACCCCGCCCGCGAACATCAAAAGTCCCAGTACCGGATAGATGGCGCGGGCCGTGCCAACGTAGATCATCGCCAGGAAAATGCCCAGAAACAGAAGCGCGCTGCCCAGGTCGTTCTGCTTCACCAGAAGCAGCAGTGAGAGCCCCCACACGCACACCAGCGGTGCCAGGTACTGAAACGGTGGAATGCGTATCGGGCCAAACTTGAGACGAGCGGATGTCAGCAATTCCCGTTTTTCGTCCAGGTACGCGGCAAAGAACACCGCCATGAGTATCTTGAGCAGCTCGACGGGCTGGAGGTATACGCCGTGAAAACCAATCCAGCGTTTGTAACCGCTGCCCGACACATCGGTGCCCACGAGAATGGTCGCCACGATCAGCAGCAGACCCAACGATGCCCACGTGTACTTGTACAGCCTCAGCGTGCCGATGCGCCTGGGAACGACCAGCACGAGCCCGAGCGACGCTTCTCCCACCAAAGTCCAGATCAATTGCCTGTGCCCAAGCCCGGTGTCGAGCCGGGTGATGACGAGAATGCCGATACCCGCGATCAGCGCGACGATTGGAAAGACGAACTGGTCGGAGGGCGCGGCAACCGCGCTTATCCATAAGCTCAGCACGAACGTGCTGCCGCAGTAGATCGCCGGGTAGACCAAATCGCTCTGGAGCACACGGTGATGGTCAACCATCGAAAGATATGCGAACCCTCCTAGAACGATGGCGTTGCCGAGGAACAGGAGCGCGAGCTCTACCCAACGAAGTCGGAAACCCCTCATTACAAACCGACCAGCTTTCCCTTTATCCGGCCAAACTCCACCACGTCGCCCACCTTGAGCGGCACCGTCCTGTGAACCTCTTTGCCGTTGAGCCGCGTACCATTTGTGCTGCCGTTGTCTTGCAACACCCAGCCTTTACCGTTCCACGACAGCGTGGCGTGATTGGCGGAGATAAACGTGTCGTCAAAGACGATATCGCTGTCCGGATCGCGGCCGATATGCGTCGTCGACATCAACGGAATACGCTCGCCCGCTTCCATCCCGGTTTCACCCGTTTCCATCAGCAGCAGATCACCCGGCGCTCGTTCTCCCTGCGCAAACGATCGTGTTCGCAGCTCCCGCCGAAGTAGGAACGCGAGTATGAGTAAGAACAGGTAGAGAGCGGCGACGAACGCTATCCGGCCCAACAACAATATGTCGTTGACGTTCAACCGGACCTACTCCTCCCAGACGACCTCGAGGCCGCCTAGCGAGATCCGATCGCCCGACTTCAACGCAGCTTCTTTGACGATCTTCCCGTTCACGGCCGTACCGTTGGTACTGCCGCAGTCGCGGAGAGTCCAGCGGCCCGTCTGCTGGATGACTTCCGCATGGTGCCTGGACACCCGCTTATCGTTGAGCAGAATGTCGTTATCGGGCAAGCGGCCAATGCGTGTCGGTGAACGCAGAATTGCGTACGAATTACCATCCCACACCAGATTCGGAGTCCCTCGGCGCGGCGTGGAGACGTCGAGCTGTGGCAGTACCGATGTGAATTGCGATGGCGGCGTGACCGGTGTCTGCGCGGCCACGTCCATGATGTGCGCCTCAACCGCCAGATCTCCATGCCCTAGATCGCCGTCGGAATGAAACGTCACAATCGGGCGGTCCATCATGTGGAACTGTCGTTGCCGAGCGATGCGACCAAGATGAGATTCCAGGTTGCGTGCCATGGAGCCCCGTGCACCCTCGAAATGCTCGAAGTCCGGAGGACTGAGGAACACGTCGTAGGCATTCGGTACCACCACGCCTTCCATACCCACCGACTGCTCGGCCTCCATCACTCGCACCAGTCGTTTCCCAATTTCAACCGGCTGCAGCTGGCTGCCCGCGGCGCGCGTAAACGTGCGCTCCATCATGCGCTCGACGAAGCGTTCGAATCGATCAATCAAGTTCACTCGCTATTATATGAGTCGACTTTCCTCGGGCCGGTTGGAAGTCACCCGAGGTTCCGGCCAACGTGAGATCCGATACACCGCCGAACGAACAACGTCCGCCGGTAATCTGCCCGGCGGACGTTGCTGCGTATGATCGAATAACAGAGCCTACGCGGATTCGTTTTCCGCCACGTACTCGTCGTTGCGCGTGGGCAGAGCAGACGGCTCCAGGATTGGGCTTTCCTGCTTCAAAATCACGCGGTCGGTGATCGTGCACGACCGGATATCGTTACGCGACGGAATCTCGTACATGATTTCCAGAAGCGTCTCTTCGACGATACTGCGCAGTCCACGTGCACCCGTCTTCTGCGCGAGCGCCTGCACTGCGGTCTGTTCGAGCGCCTCCGTAGTGAAGACCAACTCCACTTTGTCGAGGTCAAAGAACTTTTTGTACTGCTTGATGATGGCGTTCTTGGGTTCCGTGAGGATGCGGATCATGGTGTCCTTGTCGAGTGGCTCGAGCCCCACGATCACCGGCAATCGTCCCACGAATTCCGGAATCAACCCGTACTGCAGCAAGTCCTCCGGCGTTATGCTGCTGCCCGCTACCACTTCCTCGTCGGTCTTGTGCAGTGTCGTGTAGCCGATCGAACGGTGCTTCCCGGCTCGCTTCTCAATGATTCCATCGAGCCCCTCGAACGCGCCGCCGCAAATAAACAGGATGTTCGCGGTGTTGATTTGAATGAAATCCTGATGCGGGTGTTTGCGGCCGCCCTGCGGCGGCACATTGGCCACCGTGCCCTCGATAATCTTGAGTAGGGCCTGTTGCACGCCTTCACCGGATACGTCACGTGTGATCGAGGGATTGTCGGACTTACGGGCGATCTTGTCAATCTCGTCGATGTAAACGATGCCTTTTTCAGCACGGCTTATGTCGAAATCGGCCGATTGGATGAGGCGCAGCAAAATGTTTTCGACATCCTCACCCACGTAGCCGGCTTCCGTCAGCGCAGTGGCGTCGGCAATGCAGAACGGCACGTCGAGAATTTTCGCGAGCGTCTGCGCCAGCAAAGTCTTGCCGCATCCAGTCGGGCCCACCAGCAAGATGTTGCTCTTGCCGAGCTCCACATCGTCGATCTGCATGCCCGCTGCCACTCGCTTGTAGTGGTTGTAGACGGCCACCGAGAGCACTTTCTTGGCACGGTCTTGACCGATGACATACTGATTGAGCTGTTCCATGATTCGCTTCGGCGTCGGAATCTTGGTGATCGGGAGACGAGCCGCCGCGGGCGCAGCCTGCTCTTCCGCAATGATCTCCTGACAGAGATCGATGCATTCATCGCAAATGTAAACGCCGCCAGGGCCTGCGATCAGCCGATGAACCTGCTCCTGGCTCTTGCCACAAAACGAGCATCGGTACTGGACCCTCGGGTTCTTGGAACCCGCCATATCACCTAACTCCCTACCGCCGCCGTGGGTGCATTGTCTTGCGTCACCACTTCGTCTACCAGGCCGTATTCCTTTGCTTCGTTTGCATTGAAAAAGCGGTCGCGACTAAAGTCTTCTCGAATCCGTGCCACCGGTTGCCCCGTATGGTTCGCAAGTATATCAAAGTTTCGCTCATGCAGGCGTAGCAGCTCGCGTGCGTGGATCTCGACGTCCGGCGCGTATCCGCCCAAATTCTGCATCCCGGCGGGGTGCATGTGAACCGTCGCGTTGGGAAGGGCATAGCGTTTCCCTGCCGCGCCCCCCGCCAGTATCACGGTTGCCATACTGCCGCAAAAGCCCATGCAAACCGTCGCGACATCCGGCGCAATGTGCGCCATCGTGTCGTAAATGGCGAGTCCCGAGTACACCACGCCACCGGGACTGTTGATGTACATAAAAATGTCGCGCTCCGGATCCTCGCTCTGCAGGAACAACAGTTGCGCGGTCACCAGGGCGCTAACCGTGTCGTCGATCGGCGTCGTAATAAATATCAGACGATCCTTCAACATGCGTGAATAGATATCGAAGGCACGTTCCCCCCGGTTGGTCGTTTCGATGACGGTGGGAACTAAGTAGCTTTCCATTGATTCTCCTTGCAAGTCCGCGGACCTTATCCGCCGACTTCGACTGCCACGGTTTCTTCCGTGTCCTCTGCCGTCGCCGCTGTCGAGTCTGCGATGGCTTCGGTTGCTTCGACCGATACTTCCTCGCCGCCGGTCAGTGCTCCGACCAGCGTCTGAATGGCTCGCTGACGGCGCAGACGGTTGCGAATAGTGGTCCGAACTCCCGATGACGTTCGAAGACGGCGCCGTTCCGCGTCCGTGGAGTTCATTCCTCTAAGTATCTCTTCCAGGGCAGCGTCCAGTTCGCGGTTCGAAACCGTGATACCTTCCGCATCCGCGATTGCGCCCAGAACGAGTGATTGCTTGACGTTTTTGATCGCCTGATCACGCGCATCGTGCCGTAGATCAGCTTCCGTCTTTTTCGTGACGTCCAGGTAGGTCTGAAGCGGCAGCTGCTGCCGTTCCAGGGTGGACCGCATATCGTCAATCATTCGGTCCACCTCTTCCTCGATCAGTACCGGCGGGATTTCGATGAACGTACGGTCAGTCACCGCTTCAACCGCGTCGTTGATCAACTTTTGATCGGTTTCGAGACGTCGCTCCATCTCCATGTTCGAGCGTATCGCCTCGCGAAGCTCGCTCACCGTACCGAATTTGCTGATGCTGCCGGCGAATTCGTCGTCGAGGTCGGGTACCACCTTTCGCTTCACTTCCTTTGCCAGAACCCGTACCAAAAGTGCCTTGCCGGCCAGTTCCTGATCAGAGTAGTCGTCGCCCAGCGTAAGCGCGATCTCCCGAATTTCGCCCGGGCTTATTCCGACCAGCTCGGCCGATAGACCCGGCAACACCGGGTCGGGATCACTCGCCTCCTCGTCCTTCAGTTCGAAATCGGCGTTCTCGTTGTTGATTATTTCTTCCCCACCGGCCCGACCCGTGATGTTCACCGTCACCACGTCGCCGATCTGTGCCGGTCGATTTACCGGCTCGAGCGTTGCATTACGTTCGCGGAGCTCGTCGATGACCGTGGTCACGTCGTCATCCGCCACGTCTACCTGCTCGCGTTCTATTCGTATCGTGCGGTACTCGGGAAGCTGCACCTCGGGCTTGACTGCGACTGTCGCCTCGAAGTGAAACGGTGAACCGCTTTCGATATGGCTGTGCTCGTCCGGCCCGGTGTCTATATTCGCTTGATCGATCGGAACCAGACTCTCGCTATCGATTGCCTTCCGATATCCCCAGCGCAGCGCTTCATCGGTCGCCTCGTGGAGAAAATACTCTTCTCCTACCATGCGCTCCACCACCGGACGTGGCGCCTTACCCTTTCGGAAACCGGGGATGTTCAGTCGCTGAACTAGCTGCTTGTAGGTTCGGTCGAGTACCGACTCGACCTCTTCAGCCGTCAGTTCCACCTTGAGGGCAACGCGACTTTCTGGGAGCCTGGTGACTTCTACGTTCATGCACTACCTTAGTAAGAGTTACCGACTCGCCGGGAGCCAAGCGTCTACCAAACGATCGATCATATGTCGTTTTCGTGGGGATGGAGGGACTCGAACCCTCACGCCAAAAGGCACATGATCCTAAGTCATGCCTGTCTACCAATTCCAGCACATCCCCATGGCGCCCATGGCTCCGCGACCTTGCCTTGAGCATACCAGATTGGCTCTGTGCCTCAGTTTTCGGCGCCGTTACCGTGCTAGAATCGCCGGTCGAGCCTGGCACGCCGACGTGGCGGAATTGGCATACGCACGGGACTTAAAATCCCGGGGCCTTTGGGCATTGTGGGTTCGAGTCCCACCGTCGGCAGCAACATCGGAGCGGAGCGGCGTCGTGCGATGACTGACCGGGACTTTAACGAAGAAAACTGTGAGACTTGCCGCTTCCTCGACCCGGAAGATCGCTGCGGCAACCCAGCATCGGTCTATCACCGCCGGCCCATGGTTTATCGAGACGGTGACGAGGTCGTGCAGACCGGATGGTGTGAGCTATGGTCTCCGGCGTCGATGCCTGACGCGGTCGTCGATTGATCAAAAACCATTGACGAACTGGCTGGAACAGTGCTAAGCTACGGGTAGCAGCGATGCTAGTTCGTCGCTGCTTCTTTTTGTCTGAGGAGGCATACCAATCTCGAAAGACCTGCGTGTCAACAACCAAATTCGGGCCCGTGAGGTCCGGATGATCGGCCAGAACGGCGAACAGCTCGGCATCATTCCTCTTCCACGCGCACTCGATATGGCTCGCACTGAAAGCCTCGATCTGGTGGAAGTCAGTCCGATGGCCCAGCCACCAGTCTGCCGGCTCCTGGATTACGGAAAATATAAGTACGAGCAGACGCGAAAAGAGCGTGAAGCTCGCAAGACACAGAAAACCCAAACCCTGAAAGAAATGCGGCTCAAGCCGAAAATCGGCGAGCATGATCTTCTCTTCAAGACCAAGCTTATACAGGGCTTCCTCGACGAGGGTGACAAGGTAAAGGTCACCGTGAACTTTCGAGGACGCGAGAACGCCCACCCGGAGCTCGGTCGAGTTGTACTCGAGGAAGTCGTCAAACGGTTACATGGAACCGGCGCCGTCGAACGAGCTCCGTTGCTCGAAGGCCGGTCGATGACCATGATCTTGACTCCGGCTCCCTCCCGACAGTCGCCGCCACGACCCAAAGAGCCCGTTTCGCCGACCGACGCCCCTGCCGGCGTCCCCGCGACATAATCGCGAAAAACTAAGGAACGAGGAACCCGTGCCCAAGATCAAAACCCACAAGGCGACCGCGAAGCGCATCAAAATCACCGGATCGGGAAAGATCATGCGTACCCGCGGATACCAGAATCACAAGAAATCTGCGAAATCGAAGCGCTCCTTGCGCAAGATGGACGATCGATTTGTAGCGAATCCGGGCATGGCACGCCGCATCCGGGCACTGGTTCCCGGTTTGAAAGTAAGGTAGGAGCAGCACAATGCCACGAGTAAAGGGTGGTCCCGAGTCGCACCGGCGGCACAAGAAGATCCTGAAGCTGGCTTCCGGGCATCGGGGCGCCAAGAGCCGTCATTTTCGGTCGGCCAACGAGTCGGTTACTCACGCGCTCGCCTATGCCTATCGCGACCGCCGTACGCGTAAACGCACCATGCGGGCTCTCTGGATCGTGCGCATCAATGCCGCTGCTCGCCAGCATGGCGTGAGCTACAGTCAGTTCATGCACCAGCTCAAGGAATCGAACGTAGCGCTCGACCGGAAAATGCTAGCCGATCTGGCAGTGCGCGAGCCGTCCACCTTCGAGCGCATTGTGAGCGAGGTTCGCATACCCTCCGCATAGTGCGTCTCACCAGCGCGCATCATCCCGCGATAAAATTCGTACGGTCGCTCGAACGGGCGGCCGTTCGTCGTGAGAGTGACCGGTACATCGCTGAGGGCGTCCGCTTGGTGCGGGAAGCGCTGGCGACCGGACAGCGTGCCGCGCTGGTGCTGTATGATCCCGTTGCTTTGAGCCGGACAGATGAGGGCTCGGCCTTACTTCGCGATCTCCCGAGCTGGCCGGATGAGCTCCATGAAGTCGCGCCCCACGTCCTGAAAGCCGCTGCCGGCACCGAGACACCGTCTGGTGTGTTGGCAGTTCTGCGGTTCCCGGAATGGCCACCGCTCGCGCAGCATTCGCGGGCTCGCTTCGGCATCATTCTCGATGCCCTCTCGGATCCGGGTAACGCCGGCACCATTGCTCGCACCTCCCTGGCCGTTGGCGCCGAATACCTGGTTGCTACTGCCGGAACTGTCGACCTATTTTCTCCGAAGGTCGTTCGCGCCGGCATGGGAGCGCACTTTCGTCTGCCCATGTATGCTCACCAATCCTGGCAATCGCTCGTCGCAGCCCTGCCCAGCACTTCATTTGTAGCGGCCACGGCCGGCGCTAAAGAGTCGATCCCGGATTTCGAATGGCCGCCGCAATGCGCGCTGGTGATCGGCAGCGAAGCCCACGGGCTCTCCGCCGACAGCCTGTCGGTGGTTACTTCAACGGTTCGCATTCCAATGAAACCCGGGGTAGAATCTCTGAACGCATCCGTCGCTGCGGGAATATTGATGTACGCCGCCGTCCAATCTCAGCTCTTCCGGTCCCCCGAGCGTTACAAATGACTGCATTTCACGTACTAGCAGCAGATGAACCGGAAGAGGAGCGAATGCAAGACGCCCTGGATGTGACTGCATTCCCAACTGATGCTGACTGCGAGCACTGGGATGCCCAGCTCGCCGATCTGGCAAAGACCGATCGCGCCGCCTTTGGCGAGCTGTACGAGCGGTACTATCCGCGCGTGTATCGGTACACCTTCCATCGGGTCGGCAACTTCGCCGATACCGAAGATATCACAGCCCTTGTGTTCATCAAAGCCCTCGAGGCGCTGCCCTCGTACCAGTCGCGACGGAATACCTTCGCGCCCTGGCTGTTTCGAATTGCTCGCAACGCGATTGTCGACCATTACCGGCGAACGCGGCAGCATTCACCTTTCGAGGATCTGGATGGCCACTCGCGAGAGATCGACCCGGCCGCTCATGTCCTGAGCGAGGAGCGAAACAAGGAGCTCATGGTGCTCATTGGACACCTCTCCGATGACCAACGGGAAGTCGTGCTCTTGAAATTTGCCGGCGATTTGAGCTACGCCGAAATCGCGACCACCCTCAAGAAGAATGAACCGGCCGTACGCATGCTCATGCATCGCGGTCTTCGCAAGCTGAAGACAGTGATTGAAGATGCGTAGGGACGAGTTCGACACCGACCTTTCGGAGACGGCGCAGTACGTCCGAGAGATATCCTCGCACCTGCCGATCGACCCGGCCTCCAAAATTCGACTCCGTGAAGAGCTGATGCGACGCCACCAGGAGCTAACTGTTGGGACTACGCAGCGCGCGGCAGGGAAGCTCTGGCCTCGGTTCTCGGGGCTGAAACGCCTCACGCTGGTGGCGCCGCCAGCCCTCGCGGTGGTACTCGTCCTGGGCATGGTGCTCGGTGGCCTGGATGTGAACGGCCACCGTGGCACGCAGGCCGTCGAGGCCGCTCGGCTGACGCGCGCTATGGCGCGCGTCATGCCGACCCTGACGAGCTGGAATGTAGCTCTGCACCGCGACGGGGCCGACGACTCGTCGTCAGTCGGTTGGAAAGCGAGCCTCGAGGGGAAACACCTTCTGGTACGCGGACGAAGAACCTATCTTCACAGCGGTAACCAGTGGTTTGCGATCACCGTCGATCAGACGCAGGCGCGCCGCCTCTTCGATTGGCAGTGGGGATTTGCCATGCTTCCGAACCGTCTGGCGAGGAACCAGTTCGGCCTGCTCCCCGCTCGTCTGGTGGATGGACAGCGTGCCGAAGGCGTGCGCTACACCCTCGTCCACACTCCCGCCGAGACGGTCGAAGCCACCGCCTGGATCAACGCCAATACCGGACTCGTGGTGCGCCTGGAACGCAATGTCATTGCCGAAAACCGGGTCGTCGAGCACGACTGGGCGGACTACCGTTACCAGAGGTCGTCATGATTCGTTGCTTCAGCCTGGTACTGGTTATCGCCGCTGTTATGGGCACCACTACAGGGGCCCGCGCCGGCCAGGTCCAACCGCCCCAGCCACCCGCCTGTTCCTGGTGCCCCGGGCCCCCACCACCGCCCGTGCTGGTTCCTACCGTGGCGCCGGTCGAGGTCGTACCGGTGGAAGTCATTTCCGTGAATCTGTCGCCTACTCACGTGCTGCGCGGTCATTCCACATCCCTGCATGTCAGCGCCACCACCGGCGACCAGGTATCCGCCACCCTTCTTTACCGGGGAGCCAAACCCATGGTGTACAAGTTGCAAGTAGGAAGCTCGGGAACGCTCGAAAAGGTATGGAAGATTCCCAGGGGTGTCAATCTCGGCAAGGCACAGCTCAAAGTCACGGTTGCCGATCCCAACGACCCATACTCCACCACGATTACGTTCGACGTCGTGAAGTAAGGGCACAATACGGTTGCTCTGCGCTGACGTTCCTTCAACCGTGCCGGCCATGACCCCGGTTGTCACGCCGAAAATACGCCGTGAGCCTCCCTCCCGAGCTTCGTAGCGGTCTCGACGCCGCACTACCGGCCGGAGCCTCATCCGCCCTCGCCGCTGCTGCCGACCGCATCTCCCATCGATATCGCGCCGCCGACACACCAGGTACGGTCATCCGCTCCGACGCCGAGGCGCTGGCGTATCTGGCATCGCGCCTTCCCGCCACCTACGCCGCGGCACACCGCGTTTTGACCGGCGTCTCCCATGCCCTACCATCTTGGCAGCCGCGATCCATGCTCGACGTTGGCGCCGGTCCCGGCACTGCGACCTGGGCGGCATTCACCGTCTGGCCCGAAATTCGCGACGCACTGCTCGTGGAAGCAGACGACCGAATGATCACGCTCGGCCGAGCGCTCCAGGAACGCGCGTCCAATCCGGCCCTCCAGAAAGCACGGTGGCAGCCACTCAACCTGGAGATCGAGAAAGCGTTCGAGCGGCGAGACCTGATTGTGGCGTCGTACGTTCTGGGGGAGATAGCCCCGGCCCACCGGGAAGCGTTGCTCGACGCGCTCTGGAAGGCCACAACCGGCGTGCTGGTCATTATCCAGCCGGGCACTCCCGCTGGTTTCGACGTCGTCCGGACCGCCCGCGCTTCCCTCATCGCATCCGGAGGCTACGTCAGTGCGCCGTGTCCACACGATGGCCGCTGCCCTATGGCGGGCGGCGACTGGTGTCACTTCAGCCGGCGGCTCCCTCGGAACCGCGTACACCGTGAGCTCAAAAGTGCGGAGTTGGGGTACGAGGACGAAAAGTACTCGTATGTTGCGGTCGCGCGGCATCCTGCCCCTGTGCGCGGCAGCCGGGTGCTGCGCCATCCGATCGTCCGGCCCGGTCAGATTCAATTCGAGCTGTGCACCGCCTCCGGCCTGCGCCGCGAGACCATCACCCGGCGAGACCGTGCCCGGTTCAAAGTTGCCCGACACACCGAGTGGGGCGACACCCTCGAACCCGGAACCGAAAGTGCGGAGCCGCCGACTGCGTGATAGACTGCTACGACCGCATAACCCCTGAAGGACCCGGTTCGCCAGTACGAGCGGGCCTTTTTTTGTGCGAGGACCCAACCATGACTGAAGCATTGACTGAAGCCCTGGCCCGTTTGACGGACCTGCGCTCCGCTGCCCTCGACGCAATCCTCTCCACCGCTACGTCCGCCGAGTTGGAGACCGCCCGGATTCTGTACACCGGCAAGCGTTCGACTCTTTCCCGGGTCATGCAGGCCATGGGACGCCTCGATCCCGGTGAGCGCAAAGAGCTCGGTGAGGCCCTCAACGGCGCGAAATCGGAAATTGAGTCAGCGCTGTCCGAACGTGGTCTGGAGCTGCACCGCCGCGAGCAGATCTCGCGGTTCGAAGCCGAGCGGCTGGATGTCACGCTTCCCGGCACGCCGTTCACTTCCGGTATGCAACATCCGCTTCTGTCGAGCGTGCGCCTCATTCTCGAGATCCTCGGCAGAATGGGGTACGACGTGTACGAGGGTCCGGACGTTGAATGGGAGCTGTACAACTTCGACATGCTCAATACGCCCAAGCATCATCCGGCGCGAGACGTGCAGGACACCTTCTGGGTTTCCGGCGACATGGTCCTCCGGACCCAGACTTCACCTGCCCAGATTCGGTACATGCAAACCCACCAGCCGCCCATACGTGCGGCCATGCCCGGTTTTTGCTATCGCAACGAGTCCGAAGATGCCTCCCACGGCGATCGCTTCTATCAGATCGAGGGACTCGCCGTCGATACCGACATCCGGCTGACCGACCTCAAAGGCACGCTCACTGAAATCTGTCGGGCCTACTTTGGTGAGGACCGGAAGATCCGCTTCCGCCCCCATTACTTCCCGTTTACCGAGCCCAGCGCCGAAATAGACATCCAGTGCGGCGTATGTCACGGAGCCGGATGCCGATCGTGCGGCGGGGAAGGATGGCTGGAGCTCGGCGGTTCCGGTATGGTTCATCCCAACGTTCTGCGAGCCGTGGGATACGATCCGGAACAGGTGAGCGGCTTCGCGTTCGGAATCGGGCCAGATCGCTACACCATGATGAAGTTTGGCATCACCGATCTACGACTGTTCCGTGAGGACGATCTTCGCTTTATCGAGCAATTCAACTGACAAGGAAGTAGGATCACGGAGCTATGCTGGTACCTCTCGAATGGCTGTCCGAGTACGTCGATCACGGGTTGACCACCGACGAGCTCGCCTGGCGTTTGACCATGATCGGTCTCAACGTGGAAGGCATTCATCGGCCGGCCGCCGGGTGGCATGACGTCTTCGTTGGCCACATCGTCGCGCTCGAGCCTCATCCTCGCTCGCGAAATCCACTGAACGTCGCCCGGGTCGACCTTGGAGACCAGGCCGTTACGATTGTGACCGGTGCGCCAAACGTTCGGCTCGGCGATAAAGTGCCCACAGTTTTGATCGGGGGGCGCTTGCCACATGGCCCGGGCGGCGAACCGATGACGATCGAGTCGAAGCCCATGGCGGGAATCGTCTCGGAAGGCATGTTGTGTTCCGCCCGCGAGCTGGGAATCTCCGACGAGCACAGTGGAATCTACATTCTCCCGTCCGACGCACCGGTCGGCGCCCCACTCGGGTCCGTCATGGGCGGTGATGTGCTCGACGTGGAAACAGTATCGAATCGGCCGGACACCCTTTCCATGATCGGGATCGCCCGCGAAGTGGCAGCCGCCACGCAGCAGCAGCTCAACCTCCCGGCTCAGCCGGATTCACCGCAGCGGATTGAGTGGCTGCCGTCCGACAGCACCACGCTCCGCATCGAAGTACCCGAACTTTGTCCTCGTTTCTCGGCCGTCAAAATCGAGGGCGCGCACGCCGGCGAGTCACCTGCCTGGCTCGCCTCGCGCCTCACCGCCGCCGGCCAGCGCCCCATCAACCTCCTTGTTGATCTCACCAACTACGTCATGCTCGAAATGGGCCAACCAATGCATGCCTTCGACGCCGATCGCTTGACCGGTGAAGGGATTGTCGTGCGGCGCGCCGTGGACGGTGAAACCCTTCGCACCCTCGACGGCGTCGAGCGCACCCTGACCGGCGATGCCGTGGTTGTCGCCGACGGTTCGCGTGCAGTGTCCCTGGCCGGCATTATCGGTGGTGAGGAAAGCGAGATAACGTCGGAGACCACCACGCTGCTGCTCGAGGCCGCGACCTGGGTCGGTCCGAATATCCGCGCTACCGCCAAAGCCCACGGTATACGAACCGAAGCGTCGCACCGGTTCGAGCGCGGGCAGCCGCCCGAGGCCACCGTCCCCGCGCTTCTGCGATTCGTCGAATTGCTGTCCACCCTGAACGCTCACCCTATCCGGGTCTCTCAGGTTGTGGATGCACGTGCCGATATACCGGTGGAGACTGTCGTCGGCATGCCTCTGCGTGACCTGGATCGACTGGTGGGCGTCCCGATTGACGCTGAGACAGCGGCCGAGCACTTGAGCTTGCTCGGATTCCGCGTCACCCTGCACGATGATCGCCTGGACGCGGTCGTGCCTCCCTGGCGCCGAGTCGACATCGAGCAATCCGCCGACCTGGTCGAAGAAGTTGCACGAGCGGTTGGCTTCGACGGCCTTCCGGCCACACTCCCGCGGCGCACCATGCGACCGCCCCGGCCAGATCCTGCGGCCGCGTGGAAGGCCGCACTGCGGGACCGCCTGCTGTCCGGCGGCGTCACGGAGATCACGACTCACAGCCTCACCTCTCCCGCCTCCATGGAGCGGTTGCTTCCCGCTGATAGCCCGGGCCGGGGATTGGCCACATCGGACTGGTCCGCCTGCATCCCGAATCCGTTGGGAGTCCGCGAACGCCGCGCCTCGCTCGAATTCGTGCGTCTTCAGAACCCGGCATCTGCCGACCGGCAGGTGCTGCGCATGTCGCTTCTTCCCAGTGTGCTGGACGTGCTGACCAGGAACATGCGGCAGACGGACGAGAGGCTCTCGTTCTTTGAGCTCGATAGAACTTTCTTCCGCCGGGACGAAGATCTGCCGTACGAGCGAGAAACGCTGGCGGTAGCACTATCCGGATTGAGGGCGCCGCGTTCCTGGGCCAACCCACAACCGGGAACGTTCACGTTTTTCGATATGAAAGGATTGCTTGCGGCGCTGCTCCACGAATTTCAAGTCCGCGCGTGGAGTGTCGAGCCGCGCAACCACCCGTCCTTGCATCCCGGTCGCTCGGCGGCGCTGCTGGTCGACGGCCACGAAATGGCCCTGTTTGGAGAGTTGCATCCCGACGTCGCCCTCAATTTTGAAGTGTCGAATTTTCCGGTACAGGTAGCGGAAGTCGATCTGGACGCGTTAATCGCCCGCGCCAGCGATGTCCGAGTCTTTAGTCCGCTTCCCCGGTTCCCGGCGGCCTATCGTGATATCGCCGCGGTCGTCGCCCGCGATCTCCCGGTGTCCCGGCTCCTGGAACTCGTCGAGCGCGAGGGTGGCGCCGACCTGGAAAGCGCCCGGATTTTTGATGTGTACGAAGGTTCGCAGCTCCCGCCCGACAAAAAAAGCGTGGCGATCGAGTTAGCTTTCCGTTCGCCCGAGTCCACGCTGACCCAGGACGAGGTATCGGCGGCGATGGCTACAATCATAGAAAGTATGCGGCGAGAGCTGTCGGCTACGTTGAGAGACTGAGAGCCGCTCGGCTCCTTGGGATGCGGCATCGTCGGTAAACCGGGCTCCTCTCGTGACAGATTGCGCGGTAGGACCGATGCCGCGCCCGCTCCAGCCACTGTTTAAGGGCGGCTTCCCGCCATCACGCCTCCGGAGTGCGTCCCGGCACACAATAGATTGACATGAACGAAAAAGTTCTCGGCACCCTGGAATTCGACAAGATTCTCGCGCAACTCGCGGAGTACGCGAGCTTCACCGCGACCAGTACGTCTGTGGAGCGATTACGGCCCACCGCGGCCATCACCGAAATCCGGGCTCGTCTCCGTCAGACCTCCGAAGCGCGCGCCTTGCTCGAAGCAAAACCCTCAACACATCTGGGGGGAGCCCATGACGTCCGCGAGGCGGTCGGCCGGGCTGCGGTCGGGTCGGTACTCACGCCGCCCGAATTGCTTGAGATCGGCGATACCGTTCGCGCCGCTTCCCGCTTGCGAGCGACTTTCGCCGGCGATGAGCTCGATCTGCCCTGGCTGCGGCGTCAAGCACAACGCCTCATCGAATATCGCGGTCTGCTCGATGCCCTGGCCCGCGCCCTGAGCGAGCGAGGCGAGGTACTCGACGGCGCCAGCGCCGCGTTACGCCGCATTCGTCTGGATATCCAGACGTCGCAGGGACGCCTCATGGATCGCTTACACGGCATGGTCGCCTCGGCCGAATACCGCGGCGCGCTCCAGGAGCCCATCGTCACCATGCGGAACGGCCGGTACGTAGTGCCTGTGCGGCAGGACTCGCGTAGCAAAGTACCCGGCATCGTGCACGACCAGTCGGCCAGCGGGCAGACCTTGTTCGTCGAGCCGCTCGCCGTGACCGAGCTCAATAACCGTCTGCGCGAGTTGGAAGTCGACGAACAACGCGAAATCGAACGCATACTGCGCGAACTCTCCCAGCTTGTTGCCTCGCGGGCGCCGGAACTGCGCGATACCGTCGAGGCCCTCATCGAGATTGACGTAGCATTCGCAAAAGCAAAGTATGCCTCCGCGACCCGCTCCGTCGAGCCGAAAGTCAATGAAGAAGGACGCACCAATCTCATTCTGGGCCGGCATCCGCTTCTGAAGGGCGAGGTGGTGCCGACCTCGATCTGGCTCGGCGCCGAGTTTCGCGTCCTGATTATCACTGGCCCGAATACCGGCGGCAAAACGGTGGCGTTGAAGACCCTGGGATTGCTCACCCTCATGGCGCAGACCGGGTTGCACGTGCCGGCCGAAGCCGAATCGGAAATCGCTGTATATCCGAAGATATTTGCCGATATCGGTGACGAGCAGAGCATCGAGCAGAGCCTCAGCACGTTTTCCTCTCATATGCGCAATATCATCTCCATGCTGCCCGCGTTTGACCGCCAGAGTCTGATCCTCCTTGATGAGCTCGGGGCCGGGACCGATCCCGCCGAGGGCGCGGCCCTGGCCCGGGCGCTCCTCACCGTCATCCTCGAAAGTGGCGCTCGGGCTGTGGTGACGACTCACTACAGCGAGCTCAAAACATTCGCCCACGAAGAAGAGGGCGTGGAAAACGCCAGCGTTGAATTCGACGTGGAAACACTCAGTCCCACCTACCGGTTGATGATTGGCTTACCGGGGCGGAGCCAGGCACTGGCCATCGCCCGCCGGCTCGGCATGCCGCAGAATGTCCTGGCGCTGGCGCGTCAGAACGTATCGGTCGGCGCCGTGCGTGTCGAGAACCTGCTTGCTCAGATCCAGAACGAGCGGCGAGACATCGCCCGCCTCTTCGAGCGCTCTCGGGAGCTTCACGAGGATGCAGTGAAGCTGCGCGACCGCCTGCAGGAGGAAGTTCGCTCCGTTAAGCGCGAGCGCGACGCCATACTGGCCGCCGCGCGTGCCGAGTCGGCAGCGGTTGTCCGAGAGCTGCGCTCTCAGCTCCGCTCGATAGAAGAAACGGCCGAAGGCTCGGTAAGTCGGCGGCAACAGCGCGAGCTGCGTTCGCGTATCGACGAGGCACAGGCCGCGGCCGGCAGTGCCCTGGGTACCCGATCCGACGAGAACGAAGGCGGCGCCTCGAACCTTCAGCCGATCGCCGCCGGGAATGTGGTTCAGATACTCTCGCTGCAGCAGCAGGGCACGGTACTTTCAGTTCGCGACGGTGAAGCCGAAGTGCAATTCGGCGGATTCAAAGTTCGCGTGCCGACCGATGATCTCGAGCTGCTCAGTAAGAAACAGCGGGAGCCGGAGCGCAAGGTGCAATACAGCTCGACTCGCGCCGCTCCCGCTATGGAGCTTGACGTCCGGGGCTGGCGAGCCGAAGACGCCACGCGTGAAGTCGATCAATACCTACACGACAATTACATGCACGGGCAAAGCCGGGTGCGTATCGTCCACGGCAAGGGTACTGGTGCTCTGCGAAAGGCCATTCGCGAGCAGCTCGATAGCAATCCACTTGTCGAGAGCCACGCCACCGAGACCCGCGAGCTGGGCGGCGACGGCGTCACCGTGGTCAAACTCGCCGTCTAAGCGCCGGTAGGAATGTCTACTGGAGCAGTAACTCGAAATTGACCGTGCGTCCGCGCCGTGACAACCGGATCCGCGCCGGGTACAGTACGTCTCCGTGCTCCACGTACTGCGTCATGAGAGAAACGACGAGCGATCCGAATGCCGCGCCAACCATCGTGCCAAAGAGGAAGAATCGAACTCGAGTGCCGATGTAGTTGACCGATCTCACGATATCCCCTTACTGAACTTTGAGCAGTGTCGGCGCGTCACTCCAACGTTGTTCGAGGTCGTAATAGGCACGCTGCTCAGGCCCGAAAACGTGAACGACAATCTGGCCGTAGTCTATCAAAACCCAGCCATCGGATGGTTGCCCCTCACGCGATATTCGCCGAACTCCAAGCTCCTTCATTCGATCCTGAACCGCATCGGCAATGGCATTGATCTGCCGATCGCTCGTCCCGGTTGCGATCAAGAAGTAGTCGGCCATCGTCGTCACTTTGCCGATATCCAGAAGGGTTACGTCACTTGCTTTCTTGTCGATGGCGACGTCCGCAATATCCCGCACGATCGCCGGTGCGTCGAATTCCCCGGAAAGAACGTCTATCTCTTGGTGTTGCCTCATTACTCCAGTATACCAGCGGGTTTACTGGAGCAGGTGTTCTATAGCATCGCATCGCGCGAAACGTTAAAAATGGGGGAGAGAGGTGCCATTGGAACAGTACGACATGCGCTTCACGATCGTGGACCCGGCCGGCACCGTCAGCTTCGTGGCCGACGGCTTTCTGCTACTTCCCCTGGTAGCGGCCTGCGCCGGCAATCCCGCTGATATCTCGGAAATGGTGGTCCGGGCGGAGCCCATCGACCGCAGGCTGCGAACCGTCGTCCTGCACGGGCTGGCGGTGTTCGACGAGCACAACGTCGAGGGCAACTATGCCGCCATCCATGCCCAACTCCAGAATGGAAACGGCAGCCGCGAGCCGGTTTTTCGGGTGGTGGACGATCTGACTCGTCAGCGGAGCCTGGAGCCGACGCGCACGGGTCTCATCATCTTTAACCTGAAAGACAAACGGATCGTGCAGGTGTTGAACCACTTCTATGCCGTCGAACGGACCGGCGAAGTCCATCTCCACAATGGCCGGCAGTACTCGCGGCGGACCGTCTCGTACGACCTACCGGAATCCTGGTCGATCGTGCCGTAGGACGGTTACAGGTCTCCGTTTCCTCACAGCGCTCGTTTGCCCTGACCGGACCGAATACTTAGGGCCTCCAGTTGTTCGTCAAGCGCCCGTCGCTCCGCGATAAGCTCGGCGATTCTTACCAGAGCCGCGGCCCGGTCCTCGGCGGCCATCTCTTCCAGCACCTTACTGGCACGCCGGTATTGCACGTCGACATTGGCGTGCCGGATACGGGTGAGGTGCAAGTCGACCGCCACGCTGAACTTGCCGTCGTCCGGAAGCGGTGAATCCTGCGCCCGCAGATCGTCCGCGTACTCCCGCAGCGATTCTTCCATATCCTCGCGCAGGTAATCGTAGTCGTAATTTTGAGACGGCTGCCATCGCAGTAGATGGTCGAGGATCGCCGCGTGCTCCGGCCGTTGAAAGCCGATGCCGCGTAACCGTTGAAGCGTCTCGTCCGGGAGAATCACCATCTTTAACAGCAGGGTGAGCAGCGATCGCTCCTTGCTCTCGACCGAGTCCAGAGACATTCCGTGCGAGGTCGTTTGTTGCACGATTTCCCCGACGCCGGTTCTCGCCGCCGCCCGCCCGCTAGTGGGGTGGCGCGCGCTCGGCATCGAACGCAGCAGCAACTGTGGCTCTATCTTGATCGCGTCGGCCAGCCGTTGAATCCAGGTGGCTTGCCAGGCAGCCGATTCCGATAGCTGCCGGATGGGCGGCATCAACCGATTGATCGCTTCCTCTTTCCAATTCTCGTTCGAGCGGTCGAGCGACGACATAGTCTGTTCGAAGTAGAACTCAAACGCGGGAATCGAGCTCTCGATGGATGCGCGCCAGACCTCCGGAGCCTCTCGAATCAGCTCGTCCGGGTCGCCCGCGCCCTCTGGAAAGCGCGCGATGCGGAGTTGGAGGTGGGTTGTGCCGTTGGCCCGCGCCCGCTGTCCTCTGAGCTCCGCCAGCGCGGACAGGCTGGTACGCGCCGCCGCGCTTTGACCGGCCGGATCGGGATCGAGTGCCAGAATCACCTGCTCCGTCATACGGTCCAGCGCCGTCAGTTGCTTCGCGGTGACCGCCGTGCCCAGACTCGCCACCACGTTGGAAAAGCCGGCGAGGTGCGCGCGCGCCGCGTCCAGATATCCCTCGACCAATACCGCCTGCTTCGTTGATTTCAAGCTATCGGACGCCAGATTGATGCCGAACAGAACCGTGCTCTTATCGAAAATCTCGGTCTGGGGTGAATTCAAATACTTTGGCTGTTGATCCCCTTCCAACGCGCGTCCACCAAACCCGAGAGTACGCCCCGATGTGTCCTGGATCGGGAAGATCAGGCGCGTCCGGAACCGATCGCGTACCGGGCCGCCCGCGTCGTCCGATATCGCCAGGCCCGCCGCCAGCGCTGTCTGCTCGTCGAACCCCGCTCGCTTCAAGAACGTCATGAGCCCATCCCGGCCGTTTGGCGCATAGCCCAGCGAAAACATCTCGATTGCTTCCGCTCCAAAGTGGCGGCTCTCCAGATAGCGGCGGGCGCGCACACCGTGGCCGGAAGCCAGCTCGTCACTGAAAAAACGAACCGCCGCCGCGTTGATCTCGTAGAGCCGATTCTTGATCGATGGCGTTTGTCGTTCGCGTTCAGGGAGGGTAACGCCCGCCTGTTCGGAGAGCTCCTTGAGCGCTTCGGGAAAGGCCACCCGTCCCGTCTCCATGACGAACGAAAAGATGTCTCCGCCTTTGCCGCAACCGAAGCAGTGGTACGTGCCTCGCGCCGGAGATACGTAAAACGACGGCGTGCGTTCCTCGTGGAACGGACAGAGACCCTTGAGACTGGCGCCCGAACGCCGCAGATCCACTGTCCTGCCCACCACATCTTCAATTGAGAGTCGGCTCTTGATCTCCTCGACTGCGTCCACTATCGCTCCTGCCGTTCCTCTGTACTATTGATAATGCAGTGCATCTTGGAGCCTTCTCAAGAGCGGATCTCGCCCGCCGGATCCGGAGCATCCCGTGGATAAAATCGTACTATCGGGAATCGAGTGCTACGCGTTTGGCGGAGTCTCCGATGCCGAAAAAAAGATAGGCCAGCGCTACCGGCTCGATCTGGAGCTCAGCACCGATCTTCGCGTGGCGGCCGGAAGCGACACACTGGACGATGCCGTGCATTACGGCAATGTCCACGATGTCGCCGTTGGCTCGCTCCGCGCTGCGCCCTTCAACTTGATTGAAGCCGCTGCCGAGCGCATCGCCGCTACCCTGCTGACCGCATTTCCAGTACAAGCCGTCACGGTTCGCCTCAGCAAGCTTCTTCCCCCGATCGACGGGGTCGTGGCCTCCGCCGCCGTCGTCATCGAACGGGGCCGCACGGCGTGAGCGTCAGTGCGCCACCGACAGCAGTAATACGCCGACCGCGATAATGGCTACCGAAATGAGCCACGGGGGAGATCCCATGACGTCCGACGACGAGCCGCCCGCCGTGCGCCGGCGTCGGAGTACCTGGACGTTCATCACGACTCCGGTTACCACCAGAAAAAACCCTACAATCGACACGGACTTTCGCTCCTATGGACGCCCGGAACTCCGGTACATCCAACCTGACGAAGTATAGCGCCTGGTTCCGGTGCCCTCGTGCAGCGCCTGGAGCTCCGCTGGCGGCGATCACCGAAGTCGTCGGTTATCCGAACACTCGACGGTACAGGTCGCTCTGCAAGATGCCCTCCGGATCGAGGCGCCGCTTCATGGCCAGATACCGCTCGATAGCTCCGGCCGACAGCGAGCGGCCGAAGCTCTCTCGATTCAGCGCATTATCCTTGGCTGGGTAAAAGCGTCCGCCTGCCGGCAAGACGATCTTCTCCGTGAAAGATGTCAGCATCTGCCCTAACCGGCGCTCGTTTCGATCCGTCTGATGGTAGTCAAGCGCCAGCGAGTACCCGTCCACGCTGTAGCTCAGCAGGAACGGGTCCGGTTTGTGGCGTTTAAATACCGCGAGATCGGGGATAAACCCCCACTCCTGAGATCCTTCCAGCAGCGCGCGGTAGACATCTCTGGCCGTCTCCCTCGGTACGAACGACTGATACTGAATCAAGCCCCCCGGCCGGAACGCCCATTTCCAGTTCGGCACGTAATCCAGAATGAAGTGAAACTGCGCGTGTGGAACCAGTGCCACCCGTCCCGGCCGCAGCGCGCTCAGGCGGTACCTGGCAGTATTCAGAGCTCGCAGACCTACATCGTTCGCGCCCAGCTTCATAACCCGCCACAGTGACGAACGCGGCACAATGCCAAACAATGTGTCGGGGAGGTCCTGGTACGCCGGACGAAGTGTCATCGCAGCGTCCGGATCGTCGGCGTACGGGGTGGCAGTCTGAACGATGCCTCGTCCCAGTGCCGCTCCGCGCGCGTAACCGTCGATCCACCCGAGTAAGTGATCCGCCGATTCGAGATTCTGTTCGAAGATTGCAAACATGTCGTCGAGCGACTGCGCCAGGTGCTCCTCGATCCTGAGGAGTCCGGACGGTACCCGCTCCATCGAAAACGTGAGGCTGACGAAGACGCCCAGCATCCCCAGGCCGCCGATCGCCGCGAAAAAAATATCGGCGTTCTCCTGCGGCGAACAGTGCACGACCTCGCCCGACGTCAAGAGCAGCTCGAACGCCTTGATCTGTTCTCCCAGCGAGCCAACCTTCCAGTGGTTTTTACCGTGCACGTTAGTCGAGGAGCATCCACCGAGCGTGGGGAACATCGTTCCCGGAACCACCGTTGGCCACCAGCCATCCTCGAGCGTGTACCGCCAGAGCTGTCCGATCGAGACACCAGGTTCGATACGCACGATTCCGTGCTGTGGGTCCCAATCAAGGATGCGGTTCAGGCGCCGGGTTTCGAGCACGATGTTCTCCGCATTCATCGACGTGTCGCCGTAGCTGAAGCCGCTCCCGCGGGGCACGACCGACCGTCCGCTGTGTCGTCCCAGCGCCAGGACATCTCGTACCCCTTCCAACGTGGAAGGTCGGTAGACATAACCCATGGATTGCGCCAGCATGGCCCAGCCTTCGAGGCGCTCGAGGCGGGCTAGTGGCGGCATTCCTGCGGAGGACCGTTTGGGAGAACTATCCATGCCATACCCTACGACAAACCGTCCGGAACTCCCGACGTCCGATCGCATCTCGCGCGTGATTCTGGCTTACAACGTCAGCGTGGGATTCGAGGCAGAATCGGGTAGTGCCCCAGCCGGCAATGCCAGTCAGCTCTGAGGCGGCGAAACCTCGATTTCGCGGGTACGGAAGAGAGGCGACGTGCCGGCCATCGACGGCACGAGCGCGCGTACGTCGACACTCTCGTCGATTCGGAAACGCGCCCGCACGTGCACACTCGAACCTGGCGCAAGGGACAGGAACGTGATTGCCCCACACTGCACCCGTGGAGGCGTCCAGCCGTACACGTGACGGCCGCCGGAGTCGTTCACCTGGATCTGAGCGAGCGGTGGTGCACACCCTCCCCGGTAACGGAACGCCTCCTCGCCGGTATTCGTAAGCGTGACTTTTGACACGAGGGTAGAGCCGGCCATACGGACCTGCAGCTCGAGTGCCAGTCCGCCGTAATGGGCTCGTGCGGTTTTCCATACCGTGGCGCCGTACGTCTGATGAGATGGACACGCGATCACGGCCAGCAACAGGAGGGTCGACGGCCAGAGAATACATGCGCGGCGCACAATCGTTCTCCTTATTGAGGTTCCCTCAATACAACGTTGCTCGCCTGCCATCTGTGACCGGAGTCCTCAAACGCCCGACTCTTGAACACGGCCGCATCGCAGACCCGCCCTACAAATTGCGAGGTACCGTATGCCTTGGTTCGTGCACGGCCAGTCATTCTGACACCGTTCTCCGCAAGGCAAGGTTGATCTGCTACTAGCCAATGTTTCACACACCGTGTAAAGTGTCCGGGTACACCTGACGTCTAACAAATGGGTTAGATGTTCGTGGCGCCGCGACTGCACAGGTCTCGGCACATTCGGAGAGAAGGAGAGTGTTCTGCGCATGAATGTATTTCCGAAGGGGCGACGCGCGCTGATTGTCGGCGCGCTCATCGCAACCGGACTCGCGAGCGGGCAAGGCTTGTCGTCGGCCTCGGCGGCTTCGGTTTCGTGGGTTCAGCTACCGAACAGCGTGACTCAGACAACCGACACGATCAAACAGGCCCACCCCGCTTCGACGCCACTGGCAATCACCGTGGCGCTCCAGCCCAACAACGCCGCTCAGTTGAACACGCTGTTGACCAACCTGTACAACCCGGCAAGTTCGCAGTATCACCAGTGGCTGGCGAAGGGGCAGTTCAACAACCTCTTCGCGCCAACGGCGGCGCAGCAGGGCCAGGTGGTCAGCTACCTCCAGGGCGAGGGAATGTCGATTCTGTCCTCGTCTTCGCCCTTCCTGGTTCGCGCCTACGGGACGACGGCACAGGTTGAGGCGGCGTTCAACACGCATCTCAGCGATTATGCGGCATCGAACGGTAAGACCTACTTCGCGAACGATGCGGCAGTTAGTATTCCCTCCGGACTGAGCGCGATCGTATCCGGCGTGATCGGACTGTCGAACACTGCGCTTCAGCACCCCCAGTATGAGCCGGCATCGCAGGAGGCGCAGGCGCGTGGCGTACCAACCCCGCAGTACGGTGACTCACCGGGAGGAAACGGGTTGTCACCCTCCCAAATCGAGGGTCTGTACAACGCCGGTGGCGCGTACTCCACCACTCAGGGCCAGGGAAAAGTCCTCGCCGTCTTCGAGCTTTCCGGCTACACGCAGTCCGACATCGTCACCTACGAGCACAAGTTCTTTGGTCCTCAAGAAAACGTTCCGATTACGAACGTGAACGTTGATGGCGGCCCCGTGAATGCGATATGTCCGCACGGCGATGTATGTTTTCCGGGCTACAGCGGTGATATCGAAGTGAACATCGATATCGAGCTCCAGATTGCCCTTGCTCCCAAGATTCAGGGCATTCTCGTCTACAACGCCCCTAACGACCAAACGGGGCAGACCGAAATCGACGAATACAATCAGATCGCTCAGGACGATCTGGCCGACTCGATCAGCTCCAGCTGGGGAGCATGCGAGCGCGATGCGACTTTCAGCCAGGCACTGGCCGAGTCAGTCGCGTTCAAGCAGATGGCGGCGCAGGGGCAAAGCATGTTTGCGGCCTCCGGCGACACGGGCGCATACGCGTGCCTGCGCGGATCCGGCAACACTGGTCTAGAAGTACTCGACCCGTCGTCTCAGCCGTGGGTCACGGGAGTCGGCGGCACGTCCTTCGAGGGATTCGATCCCCGGTCTGACGCCACGCCCTCGTACCCGGCCGGCTTTGAAACTGTCTGGAACGATCTCAATGCGTGCGGTCCATCACTGACCTACTGCAGCGAATTTGGCGCCGGCGGTGGCGGCAACAGCAGGTTCTGGGCGCAGCCGGCGTATCAAACGGGCCCCGGCGTCATCAGCCACTACACCCAATACGCACCGTTCTGCACCACGGCAGCCAACGGTCAAGCCTGTCGTGAAGTACCGGATGTTTCTATGAACGCCGACCCCGAAACGGGTTACGCCGTGTACTGCACCGGCAGCTCACACACTGACAGCACCTGCGCGCAGGTAGCCGGAAATCCGCCAGGATGGTCGCAGTGGGGTGGGACAAGCTGCTCGTCGCCCCTTTGGTCCGCGATCGCCGCGCTGTCGGACAGCTACAACCACGACCGCGCCGGCAACGCCAACCACGGCCTGTACTCCCTGTTCCGTTCACCGGGTGGGTACACTCAGTACTTCCACGACATCTCCGGGTACCACCAGACCGAGAACTACAACGGCTTCTTCCCCACGACGCCGTTCTACGATGAGGCTACCGGGATTGGCACACCGAACATCACAAACATCGTGGAGGCCGGTCTCTAGACGAAGTTCTACCCAGGTTCGGCGGCCACGCGCCACCGGCTTCGAAACGACGAGGGGGTACCCGATCACCGGGTGCCCCCTTTTCATGTGGCGGCACGCGGTAGACTGTAGCGGCGATTCGTGAAGACTGCTAATCCGATCGCCGTCGGGAATCACGCGTGATACATCTCATACTGGCTGCTCAATGCAGCGCACAATGTGCCCAGGCGGTAGCTCGCCTCGTCTTTGTGCTCTATCGCCTGATCTACCACGTGTGGGGAATATCAGGCGTTATGAAAACCGGCGGCATAGCGCTCAGCCTGTACGGTGGTGGCCGCATGGCCTATCTCATTCGCAAGCCGCTCGAACCGTTCCGTGGCGAGATACGTCTGGTCGGAGATCACTACGTGGTCAACATCGATCGGCGCCTACCGCTTCGCCGCTCGGCCTATTTCCGCTGACCCGTCTGTCCTGGAAAGCAGTGCGCGGGAAAAATTCCGCGTCACCCCAGGGCTCGTGCATGGTCGAGGGTGCGGCAGAGGCCGTTCAGCGAAACGCGTGGCCGCCTGCGCAGGCCCTGCCGACAAAGACCCGTCGAGGCCACCCCGTGTGGCGGCCTGCGCCAGTTCCTGCCAACAACCGTCCGTAGAGACCGCCCGGTGTGGCGGTCTGCCCGGGGCCTTCCCCAACTCCCATCCCTACCGGTCGTCGAAGGGGCGCCGCCAACAAGGCATAGCCACGTCATCGATACGTCACATGCCCTTCGCATCAACCCGCACTTGAAGCGATGCCGTACGCTTGGCCGCCCCAAGCCCCTGTAAGAACCCGGACGCGAGCAGGGGAACGACCCCGCATCACAAGTAGCGTGCTAGAATCCGGCCACCTGTACAAGGGAGGGGCGTGTGCTCGCGAAAGCACTCTGTTGCGCGGTCGTGGGCCTCGACTCGGCCCTGGTTGAGGTCGAGGTCGATTTGAGTCCTGGCCTGCCCTCCTTTCAAATCGTTGGGCTCCCCGACACGGCGGTACAGGAAGCGCGTGAACGCGTACGCGCCGCCATCAAAAACTCGGGCGGCACCTTCCCCGCCAACCGCATCACCGTCAATCTCGCGCCCGCCGACCTGAAGAAGGAAGGGCCTTCCTATGACCTCGCCATTGCCACCGGAATCCTCACCGCCATCGGCGCCTTCGAGGCGGCAGCAACCGCCAAACGGCTCTTTTTAGGCGAGCTGAGTTTCGAGGGATCGACTCGCCACACCCAGGGCATACTTCCCATGGTCATGGCGGCACGCGAGCACGGTCTCCGGGAGGTTTTCGTTCCGGCCGTCAACGCCGCCGAGGCCAGTCTCGTCAGCGATGTCGACGTGCTACCCGTGGGCACGCTCGTCGAGCTCGTGCAACACCTGACCGGCGTCTCGATTATCGCGCCCGCCAGACCCAGCGACGCACGACCCGAGCCCGTGGCCTACAGTGCCGACATGTCGGACATCCGCGGTCAAGAGCACGTCAAACGTGCGCTTGAAGTAGCCGCCGCGGGTTCCCATAACGTCCTGCTCTCCGGTCCGCCCGGCTCGGGGAAGACCTTGCTGGCCCGTGCGCTGCCGTCGATTCTGCCGCCGATGGTCCTCGACGAAGCACTGGAGACCACAAAAATTTACTCGGTCAGCGGCCTGCTCCCGGCCGACCGGCCCCTCGTCCGCCAGCGGCCCTTTCGTTCTCCGCACTATACCGTCAGCCATGCCGGTCTGGTCGGCGGCGGGCAGTGGCCCAGACCGGGCGAGATAAGCCTCGCGCATCGCGGTGTCCTGTTTCTCGATGAGCTGCCGGAGTTCTCACACACCAGCCTGGAAGCTCTGCGCCAGCCGCTGGAAGACGGCGTCATCACCATCAGCCGGGCGCACGGCTCGGTCAGCTTCCCGGCCAAGTTCATGTTGGTGGGCGCCATGAACCCCTGCCCCTGTGGCTTCGCCTCCGACCCGGATAAGGACTGTACCTGCACGCAGCAGGCGATTCTGCGCTACCAACGCCGCCTCTCCGGCCCGCTGCTCGATCGCATCGATATTCACGTCGAGGTGCCGCGCGTCGACTACGACAAGCTCACCGGCAGCACCAAACCGGAGACGTCGGAATCGATTCGATGCCGTGTCGAGACTGCCCGAGCGCTCCAGACCGAGCGCTTCGCCGGCACACGGCTGACCTGCAATGCCGAAATGGGACCAAAGGAAGTACGCGAGTATTGTCCGGTTGAACCGGCCGCGCAGTCACTGGTAAAAGCCGCCGTCCACCAGCTCCATCTCAGCGCTCGAGCCTTCCATCGCACGCTGAAGCTGGCCCGCACGATTGCCGATCTGGCAGGAAGTGACGTCCTGCGGGCGGCTCATGTGGCCGAGGCAATTCAATATCGTCCACGGGGAATAGTGTGATGGTGCGGCAGCATTCCGGTTCATTACCCGAAGACATGAGAGAGACCATTCTTCGCGTGGCTCGCTCACACGGAGCCACACGAGCGGCAGTATTCGGCTCATTCGCACGCAACGGTGCTACGTCGGGTAGCGACCTCGATATATTGGTCGACCTTGAACATGGCACAAGCCTGCTAGACCTGGTGGCTATCAAGCAAGACCTTGAAGACGAGTTCGGTTTCTCGGTAGACGTCGTGACAGAACAGGCACTGAGTCCGTACATTCGTGAGGATGTTCTGAAGTCGCTCGTCGCGCTGTGAACCACGATACGATGTATCTGCGCCATATACAAGACGATGCACTGCTCATCGAACGATACACGCAGCCTGGACACGCGGTATTCGTCTCTGATTCGATGCGGCAAGATGCTACTGTACGCCAGCTGGAAATCATCGGCGAAGCGGCCAAGCGCATTTCTCGCGAACTCCGTGACTCCTATCCGAGGGTGCAGTGGCGACGAATCGCCGGCCTGCGCGACGTGCTGATTCACCAGTACATGGGCGTCGATATCGAAACAGTTTGGCAGGTTGCCACGGGCGATGTGCCGGCTCTGCGGGAAAATGTGCAGTCTATCCTTGATGCAAGCGCACTCTGATCCGAATCATTTGCGGGCTGAAGCTCGAAGGCAGCCGGTGAGCGGTAGCCGAACGTCACGTGGCCACGAAAAGTGTTGTAGAAGCCCCGAGACTCGCTTACGAAAAGCTGATTGGAACCACCAAACCGGAATCGTCGGAATCGATTCGATGCCGTGTCGAGACTGCCCGAGCGCTCCAGACCGAGCGCTTCGCCGGCACGCGTCTCACCTGCAACGCCGAAATGGGACCGAAGGAAGTACGCGAGTATTGTCCGGTTGAACCGGCGGCCTAATCACTGGTCAAAGCCGCGGTACACCAGCTCCATCTCAGCGCCCGTGCCTTCCATCGCACCCTGAAGCTGGCCCGCACGATTGCCGATTTGGCAGGGAGCGATGTCCTGCGGGCGGCTCATGTGGCCGAGGCTATCCAATACCGCCCGCGTGGAGTGGTGTAACCCGCCCAGATAATGCCACGGAACCTGTGAGTCTCCGTCCCAGAAAAAGTAGCGGCTAACTGGACTGAGTAACGTCCCTCGCACACCGACCTCGCACGGACCAGCGTACTCGCTCTTTTTAGGCACGATCCTTGGAACGGACACTGTATCCCTACGTGTCCTTGAGGCGATGGGGATTCCATACACAGCGCCGATGTTCCGGACAGTCACCTGCTTCCCGGCATATTGCAGCTGAACGCGGGCGATTTTCCCGTGCAAATGGCGCGTGAGCGAGAGAAGGATCCCCGTCTACCAATTAATTGGGCAGCATAGCTGTCAGGTTACGAACGGTGTGGCCCAGGCGTGCTATGCGGGTGCTTCCATCCCGCAGAATCTGCGCCTGGAAAGCGCAGAAGACAGTCGGTACGCGCTGCTGCGGAGTTCATCCCGAAGGAAGACCTGGCTTCGACAGACGACTACGAGCTCTCGCCGTTCAGAATTGATGAAAAACCCAATCACGGATCACCTGATTGCGCTCCCGAGGCGGCGTTCACGAAGATTGCCATTGGAGTAAAAGGCACGCGTATGGCCAGAGCGGCCCTCGGCGTGGGGTAAACCGCCGACTAGCATACGGTCACGAATGTAGAGATGCGACGGTGAAATTCTCTCGGGCGCCAGTCGACGAATTGATACTGGCTTGGAATCCTCCATCGCGATCCGCAGATCGGATATACTATTTTACATTGAACCACGCGACATACCTGTAGCTTCTGCACAGTTCTGCCGCAGTCTAGTATCTCTCAGCCAGCGTAGGTCTTCGCCAAGCAGTAAATCGTTCACTTGTAGCACCGACATCGAGTGCGTCGAACAACACAGTCAGGATCTACCATCCTATGGGCCATACAAGAAGGGAACGTGCCCGACTCGAGGGGGCGGCCAGTATGGCGCGATTCGACGGCGCTGAAATTGGCGAGAAGCGCGACCGACTGGTGACGCCTTGAATTCGACAGTGGTAAACGTCCGGACCGGGCAGTTCCGCCACTCGCACGAGCCCTGGTGGACGGAATGCCGCCGCACTGACCAGCATGGCTAAGCTGAGCCAACGCACTCGCCTGGAGGAGCGGACTCGACTCAACGCCCAGGTAGTCGAGCACATGCAAATCGGCCTCATCGTCTTCCGGCTCGAACGACCGGACGAGGCCGAGTCACTCCGCCTCATCGTCGCCAATCGTGCGGCAGCGGCGTTTACTGACTCTGACCTGGACACGTTGCTCGGCAAAACCATATTCGAGGCATTCCCAAACTTGCGGGGGACAGGGCTACCCGAAATGTATCGCGACGGTGCGCAACACAAGACGTCGAGATACGCCGGCGAGTTTCCATACGTGGACGAGCATTCGGAATCCGCGTTTTACTCGCTTCAGGTCTTTCCCCTTCCTGATTCGAGCGTCGGAGTTGCCTTCGAAGACGTGACGGAGCGCAAGCGCAAGGCAGATGCACAAGCTCAGGCCCACGAGCGCTTTGCCAAGAGCTTCCATTCCAGCTCAACAGCTCTCGCCATTTCGCGGGTAGTTGACGGCACTTTTCTCGATCTGAATGAGGCCTATGAGCGCCTGTTTGGCTATCGACGAGAGCAGGTCATCGGTCTCATGGCTTCCGAACTCGACATTTATATGAACTCCGCCGAACGTGACGAGATGATGCGTCTGCTCCGTGAGGAAGAAGCCATTCGCGACTATGCCATCACCGTGCATTCCCAATCGGGCCAGGTACGGGACGTTTTGTGCTCGCTGGAACCGATCCACGTGGGAGGCGAGGCGTGTACCCTCGCCAGCATCGTCGACATCACCGAGCTAAAGCGCACGGAACTCGAGCTGCGGACGCGCGAGCGGCGCGTCGTCTTTCTCGCTGAGGCCAGCGCGGTATTGGCGTCCGCACTCGACTATGAGAAAACGTTGACCAGGCTCGCGTCGATCGCCGTTCCTAGCATGGGAGACTGGTGCGCCGTGCACGTAGTTGACGACGACGGTGCGGTGCGCGAGCTGGCCGTGGCACACGTCGATCCCACGATTCTCCGCCTTGCTCACGAATTGCGCCAGCGCTATCCCGAGACTCAGGCCGCTGATCAAGGAGTGTACCGCGTGGTGCGAACGGGCAAGCCGGAACTGATGGGGATCGTTACGGATGCGGCACTCGTCGCAAGTGCACAGGACGGCTACCACGTGCAACTGTTGCGCAAACTAGGGGTTCACTCAGTGCTGGTGGTTCCTATTAGAACGCGTGACCATATCCAGGGCGCGATCACGCTCGTGTCGACGGAGCCGGGCCGTTATAGCGAGGATGACATACCCCTGATGGAAGATGTGGCTCGCCGCGCTGCCACGGCCATCGACAATGCCCATCTCTATCAGGAAGCGAAAGTGGCTGCCGAGGCCATGAGTCAGCTCAATCTCGGACTCGAACAGCGGGTGGCTGAGCGTACGCGCGAGATCGGCCTGGCCAATCAGCAGCTCTCCACCCTCAACCACGAGCTCGAGACCTTCGCGTACTCAGTGTCACATGACCTGCGTGCGCCCTTACGCCATATAGATGGCTTCAGCAAGGCCCTGGCAACGAATTATGCTGCGGTTCTTGATGAGCGGGGACTCCACTACCTTCAGCGCATCCGGACCGGAACCCAGCGCATGGGTGAACTTATAGACGATTTGCTGCAACTGTCCCGCGTAACGCGCACCGAAGTTCGGTATGCCGATGTGGACCTGTCGGCGCTTGCCAGACACATCGCGTCGGAGCTCCAGAGCGAGAGCGCGGAACGCCCGGTAACCTGGACGATCGCGGATACGAGTCTTGCTCTCGGTGATGAGCGGCTGCTGGGAATCGTCCTCAACAACCTTCTTAGTAATGCCTGGAAATTTACCGGACACACTGAGGGTGCCCAGATCGAGTTTTCCAGCGAGTTGGTGCACGGAGAAGTCGTGTACGTCGTTCGGGATAACGGGGCCGGATTCAACATGGCCTACGCTGATAAATTGTTCGGAGTTTTTAAACGGCTGCATTCTAACGATGAATTCGAAGGTTCGGGCGTGGGACTCGCAACCGCCCAGCGAATTGTGCACCGGCATGGTGGACGAATTTGGGCGCACGGGGTCGTAGGACAGGGTGCATCGGTCTCGTTCACACTCCATCCCGCGTCGTAAGGGGACAACCATGATCCATGAAGACAAAGTAATCTTGCTGGTTGAGGACAACGTAGAAGATGTTGAGCTGACTATCATGGCGCTTGAGGAGGCCAACGTAGGGAACCGGATCGTAGTCACCCGCGACGGTGAAGCGGCGCTTGACTATTTGTACGGTACGGGCCCATATGCCGGCCGGGACTCCTCGATCCTGCCGCAGGTAGTTTTGCTCGACCTCAAGATGCCGAAGGTAGATGGGTTGGATGTTTTACGCCGCATTCGTAGCGATGAACGCACAAGCAGACTTCCGGTCGTCATCCTCACGACCTCAGATGAGCAGAGCGATAAAATCGCAAGCTACGAGCATCACGCCAATAGCTACATTCGCAAACCGGTCGGATTCGATCAGTTTGCCGAGGCAGTACGACAGGTAGGTGCGTACTGGCTGGTGTTGAATGAGGAAATCTAAATGACAGTCGACCCGGTCAACGTGAGCGTACTTCGGGTGCTGTTGGTCGAGGACTCTGAAGCGGATGCGGAGTTAATCGAGGAACTCTTGCACGATACCGGGCTAAACCCCGAACTCGTACGCGTGGAAACCGCCGAGGCTCTCTCACGCGAACTGATGGAGCGCGACTGGGATATTATCCTGACCGACTACGATTTGCCGGGCTTTAGTGGTCTCGAAGCGATAGCCATGGTCCGCAGGAATGATTTTGATATTCCGGTCATCCTGGTGTCCGGCGCTGCCGGAGAAGAACGAGCCATAGAGTCGTTGCAGGCCGGAGCCGCCGACTATGTGCTTAAGCAAGCACTCGCTCGCCTTCCTCACGCGGTCTCCCGGGCTCTTCGTGAGGTCGATGATCAACGGGAACATCGCGCCGCTCAAGAGCGCACTCGACAACTTGCGGCGATTGTGGAGTCGACCGACGTCGCGATTATCGGCAAAACGCTGGACGGCACGATCACAAGCTGGAACCGCAGCGCTGAACAACTCCACGGCTATACGGCGGAACAGGCCATCGGACGCAATATCGACATGCTGTCGCCAGCCGGCAAACATGATGAGATGGCGGAGATTCTCGAACGCGTGGCTACCGGTGGGTCCGTCGGACTCGAGACCACACGCCTTCATCAGGACGGAAAATCAATCGCGGTGTCGATCATCGTCTCACCGGTCTTTGACAAAAACGGAACCATTTTTGGTGCTTCTTCCATCGTGCGCGACATCACCGCCCTACAGCAGGCCGAGAACTTGCGCCGCGCGTCCGATGAACGCTATCGAATTCTGGTCGAGTCATCCCTGGACGGCATTGTGACCGCAGATGTCGCGGGTGTTGTGACATTCGCAAACCACAAGAGTGCCGAACTGCTGGGGTACGAGGCGCCGGCGCAGCTCATTGGCACAATGCTTCTTGACATAGTCGCGCAGGACTACCAGGTGCTGGCCAACAGTGGCATGCGCAAAGTACTCGAACACGGTGCTGTTGACTACCTGCGATGCAGGTGCGTCCGTGTAGATGGGACGTCCTTTCCCGCCGAACTTAATAGCTCCCTTACGCGGGACCCCGCGGGTGAGCCGAGCGGCACAACAGCCACGATTCGAGACGTTACGGACCGAGCGGCGTACGAAGAACAACTTCAACACCTGGCCCTCCACGACTCACTGACCAGCCTCCCGAATCGCACCTTATTGCGCGACCGGTTAGAACAGGCACTGCTGAATCGACGCTCCGCGGACTCCCCGGTCTCAATCCTCTTTGTCGATCTCGACGAGTTTAAGGCGGTCAATGACACGTTCGGGCACCACCATGGTGATGAGGTTCTCAAAGAAGTGAGTCGACGCCTTCAGAGCCAGGTACGTGAGTCCGATACAGTGGCTCGGGCGGGAGGAGACGAATTTTTGCTTGTTCTTCCCGGTGCGGATACCACAGCGGCTCTCGTACGGGCCGGGAAAATCCTCCGTAGCCTGGGTGAGCCAATCGAGCTTGAGGGCCAACAAATCATCGTGGGTGCAAGTATTGGAATAGCAAATCGACCGGATCATAGCGATGAGCTCTCCACGTTGCTGCGTTTTGCGGACATTGCAATGTATCGCGCCAAGCGTGAAAAGAGTGGATGCGCGATATATATGTCGTCCGAGGATTCGAGTACCGTCGATCAATTCGTCCTCATACGAGACCTGCGCAAAGGTATCCAGCAGGGCGAGTTGTTCTTGCACTACCAACCACAGGTGGACATTCGCACCAGCACCGTTCGTGGCGTCGAGGCGCTAGTGCGCTGGCAGCATCCCACAAAGGGCATGGTTCCGCCAGACCAATTCATTGAGCTGGCGGAGCATGCCGGTCTCATGAGGGCGCTCACTACCTGGGTGGTAAGGGAAGCAGCGCGTCAGAGTGCGGTGTGGCGATTGCATGGATTAGATATCGCCATTGCGGTTAACCTCTCGGCTGACAATCTGCACGATTCGGAGTTGCTGGGAATGATTCTGGATGCGGTCGAGAGCCACGGAGCCAGACCCAACACGCTCGCCATGGAAATTACCGAAACGAGCATCATGAGTCAACCAAACTCAGCCCTGATCACTATCGAGCGCCTCAACGCTCTGAACATGCGGATCTCTATCGATGATTTCGGCACCGGGTATTCGTCCTTGGGTTACTTGAAACGGTTTCCAGCGCATGAATTGAAGATCGACAAGTCGTTTATTCTTGACATGAAAGTCAACGCGGACGACGCCGTGATCGTGAGCGCGATCATCGACCTGGGCCACAAGCTCAAGCTGGAGGTGGTGGCCGAAGGCGTGGAAGACCAAGAAACACTCGATCTCCTCATCGACGCCGGGTGCGACATTGTCCAGGGGTACTACATCAGTCGCCCGGTTACGGCGGGCGCGTTTGAGGCATGGCTCCATCACGAGCCTTCTCAACTGGAATTACAGCGGTCAACTATGCGGAACGATGCAACTCGCTCCGCAGCTTCGTGATGCATATCTTGGAGCGAACGAAGACGTGCCCCCGCGTCAGGGGCGCCTGAACCGAACTGGACTTGGCCCTCGCCGCAGGAGATTCCCAACGGCCGGAAAGTTGTGGCTGGAGCCGCTATGAGTCGTCTGGACCCGTCGAGCTGAGCATGTCGTTACCCCGTCGACATTGGTCCGGTGGTCGGTCGGCACCGCGACGGCGCTGTCAGTTGGTCCAACCCCTCAATGAGTGACTGCCCGATGCTGGGCGGTCAAGCCGGCTTCGCGATTCCGCGCTCCACTTGATCGACACCCTTCATCGTACCGAGCCACTGAAAGATGACCGGCGCCTCCTGTCAGGGTGAACTGGATCTGCCCGCCGTGGTGTACGTGATTGTCTCGGATCCGCCTTTGTCCTCGTTCACCACCGACACCACGTGGTGTACCTGTGTTACGGCCGGCACCACGTGGTGGGCCGACCCGGAATCCGCGTGCGTAACACCGACCGTACCTGCTGCGGCCAGCACGAGAGCAGCGATCGACATTCGGGCCACTCCATGCCCCTCGACGTCATCGGTTGGTTCGCCGCCCGCACCCATGAGAATGGCACACAGGAGAGCCTTTTCTCTGGGAGGCAACGTCGCGCCGAGTTCCTCGAGCTTGTGCGCGAGTCCCTGAATCACTTCCTGCGACATCGGTTCGCTAGCCATCGTCGGCATCCTTCCCTGACGAATACAGTGCAGCACCTCAGTGGCGCCAGGGTACCATGACACTTTGCCCCATCGCTATGAGGCAATCCACATGTGTCTGAATCCCTGCTCCATGAGACTGCGAAACATATTTTCGTTGTCACGGCGTGGCATGATGCCCACTCCTGTCTTGGCGGCAAGTTGCGCTACGGCGAGAAGCATGTACTGGCTGGCGAACGGCACGAGGGATGCCGGAGCAGCAATAGCCACCGTCCTCGAGTTCTCTCACACCAGCCCGGAAGCGGTGCGCAGATTGGAAAGTAAGGCGGACGTGCTGGTCCAGTCTGAACTGGACAACGTGCTGAAGACGCGTTCTTGCGAGGTTCTACCTCACTTCGGAGCAGCCGATCTGCGTCTCCCAAACAACGCCCCAAGTGCAACCGCCGCCCCCGTAACCCCGAGTGCCTTGACGGCGGGGTGGAGATCGAGCCAGGTTGAAAGGCTGTGCCGGAAGGTCAGCTTCCCAAAATCTCCCTCCACTCGGTTGTATCGCTCCGCCGGCCCCCAGAAGTCGTTGGGCGATTCCGGCGACCGTGGCTCATCTGTCTGCTGGACGCGGAAACCGAACGCGCTCAGCGCGGCGTCCGTCAAAGCGGGGGAGAGGCGCTGGCTGTTGACTAGCATCTTCCCCGCGCCGCCGACGATAATCTCCCGCTCGGGATGCTCTGCCGCATGGAGGATCGCCGCGGCCACAGTCGAAGGCTCGTAGAAGGGTGGCATACCCATTGGCTTCACGCCCAGCTTGGTCAGTGACTTGTCGAAGAACGGCGTGTTGATCGACGACGGCAGTACCTCCGTCACACTGACCGGTATACCGTCCTTGCGCAACTCCACTCGCAGCGCCTGGATAAAGCCGGCGATGCCGTGTTTAGAGGCCCCATAGGCACTGTGGAATGGCAGCGCGCGCCTCGCCTCTACTGACGACACGTGGATCAGTGCGCCTCCGCCGCCGGCCATCAGGACAGGCAGGGCCGCCTTGGCGCCGTAAATCTGTCCGAGGAGATTGACCTCGATCACCCGCCGGTACTCGGCCGCCGTGGTCTTCAACGCCGTCGCGTAGATCGAAGTCGCGGCCACGTGCACCCATGTGTCGAGGCGGCCATACTGTGACACGGCGCGATCCGCGATCGCCTGGACCTCCTCGGACGAGGCGACATCCGCCTGCACCGTCAGGATCTCGACCCCCATCTGTCGGATCTCCGACTCCAGCGTCTCCAACCCCAGCGCGTCGTTGTCAGCGGCAACAAGGCGCGCACCGCGCCGCGCAAACTGCAGCGCGGTCTCCCGCCCGATCCCGCTGGCAGCACCCACGACGACAACTACCTGCTCCTCGATTGGCTTGAGATTGACATTCATGAGATTCCCTCTCCTTTTAAAAAAACACGAGATAGAGCGAGCAACCATCTACCCGTATTTTCGCTAACTCCCGAGCCCGGATTTCCGTGGAGTGATGTTCTTCGGGATGACGCGGTTTCGCTCCTGGCTAGGGGGCGGTGGCGATCTGCGTGCCCAGCAGAACGAGCGGAGCCTGCGGGTTGTAGGGCTCAGGCATGGCCTGTAGGCTAAAGCTAGCGATCGCACCAGGCCGGAACACAAGACAGTGCGTTGAGCCGCCAAATTGAAAAAAGCCGACCTCATCCCCCTTGTTCACACGGTGTCCCGGCTTTACCTCGGGATGAATAACACATGAGGAGACTTCTCCCATCCCCACAAGCGTCATGCACATCAACCCAATCACCGGATCGTCACACTCGATGAAAATGGTTGCTCGGGTCGCGACGTGGGTAATGTAGCCCTGTGAATCGGTTGGGCCGGACGGGTCCTCGCCTTCCGCCTCGACTTCCGAATAGTACGTCCCGTCCCTGACGAATGCCTTTACGATCGTACCCCTCACGGGACTGTGCCAGCGGTGATAGTTCATGGCGCTGAGGAAGGCCTGATAGACCGTCCCACCGACGAATTGATCCACCACTTCCGGGCTGGAAAGCATGTCCAGCAAAGAGTACGGCTGCGACTTGATCCAGAACCGATCTGTGCGCTTGACCTGGGTCCGGATGTTGTAGGGGGTGGATTCGCAAGCGCTCACAATGACCTTGTCATTCTTCGGGTCGGCGATCGGGCGACGGCCCTTCTTGAACCGCCTCGTGAAAAAATCGTTCCAGGACGCGAACCCCCAGTACGCGTCGTCGGGATCGTACTGATAGTCATCCATGTTGACGGCTTTCTGAGCCGCGGCGCACTTCCAGCCCTGGGGCGTGTCGTTGAGAACGTAAAGCGACCGCTCACTGCTCAAGAATTCGCACCACACGGTCAAGATCTTTTTGAACATGGCATTGATAGCGTCGTTGCGAAACGCGGCAAAGCCCGCTGGTGTGCCCATGCACCAATCAAGGATCGCGGTGAGCGGGATGCCTACCATCGCCGTTTCATCGAATGTCGGCGCGCGGGTGAGCACTTCATTGATCAAGCCCAGCATCTGGTCGACACTTTTGAGATGGCGCTTAGAATACTTCTTGGTCACGGGGACTTGACGAATCATCTCGGTGAGGTACATGCGTACCACCGGGTCCCGCTCGATAAGCGCGTGGAACTCCTCAATCACCGGGTGGAGTGTGATGACTTCTTTAGACTCGACCTCCTGGCTAAAGTCTTCGAGCCACGACTCCAGCGCATCCTGGTCCTCTACAAGCCAATCGCCCAGGCGCGTGGTTGCTGCTGTCCCTTGTTTCTCGGGCATGAGACTCCTCTTTGGGCGCTGGAATGCATGACCCGTTCCCGATGTGCGATCGTCGACGATGTCTGTTGCCTCAGTTCGCGAGGGGCCGCATCCTTCCAAGAAGGAGCAGGATGTATGCCACCGGCCGTGGTGTTCGACTCGATGCGAAGCTCGGTCGCGCACTGCGGTGACGCCGAATTCGCCCGTCTTCGCCTCGAACTCGCCGTTACCCTGGAAGAGGTCAGCACGCCTTCACAGCTCGTGCCGCCTATCGCATGTTGAAGCTGGCCTGCACCGTCGCCGATCTCGCCCGGAGCAACCTCCCCGTGCCGCCAATATCGGGAAAGTAGACCAGTACCCTCCCCGGACCGCCGGCTGAGCGAGAACCGTCGAGACGAACCTCAGGCAGGGCTCGCGATCGGAATGCCTGCTACGTCGGCGGCGGATGCCATCCGGTCGTCGTATGTCACCAGTGCCTCCAGTGAGGGCCCGAGCAGCAGAGCCGTGGCCAGGTGAATCGAATTGAGGCTTCGAAGCGCTTGAGGTTCAAGACTGCCGGCTACGTGGGTAACGTGGTGGCTGAGGTCGATGCTGGAAAGCGCGCGCAGCACTAACTCAGCCTGGCGCGCTGCATGGGGACCGAAGCGGCGAGCAGCACGCATCACCTCAACCAGCGCGACAACCGAGGTCACCCTGTGCGGATACGGTCGCAAGAAAGTGCGGAGCGCGTCCGTCTCACGCTCGACTGCAATAAGCTTCACAATCGCTGACGAATCAAGATAGAGGATGCTACCGCTCGTCTGCACGCATTTCTCGGAGGATGTCGGAGAGCTCCTGCTGTCCAGTGGGTCGGCAGGCAAGGGAAGCAGGGACAGGAGATCGCCCTCACCTCGTTTCAGCACTCCCTGGGATTCGAGTCGTGCCAGAACGTCGTCGGGTTGCGCCGGTACTAACCAGGCAACTGGCCGGCCGCGTGCCGTGACTTCGAACGATTCGCCCTTCTCCACGCGCCGTAGCCATTCGCTCGCGTTTTGTCGTAAGTCCCGGATCCCAATCTGTCGCATAGTGCTACATTGTAGCAATGAGGCAGAGTTCTGACTCGTGAGTCAAAGCACACACTGCGGAGCCCAAAGATCAGCGCAGTTTTGCGATCTCCTGCTCCGTTTGTTCGACATCTTTCATCGCACCCAGCCGCTGGAAGATGTCGAGAGCTTCCTCCAACCTTGCCCGTGCCTGCTCTGCATCTCCTCGCTGCTGCTGAAGCAGACCCAGTTGAAACAGAAACTGAGCCTCGCCGTGCGGGAGGGGCAGCGAGCGGGCAAGCTCCATCCCTTCATCAATTGCGCTGGCGGCCTCCTCGGCCCAACCCTGATGCATCAATACCATCCCGTACACCAGCAACCCGTCGATTAATTCATACCGGTTCTGGCGTGCTCGCACGCTCGGGAGCGCTTCGGTAACGATCTCGGCGGCTCGCTCCACCGCTCCGGTCTCCAGCAGTGCCCGGGCCAGCACTGACTGGGCGTACGGAGGCACATCCTCGGCCGCAGCCCACTTCTCTAACCGACGGATCGCTTCCAGGGGTCTGCCGGTCAGGATGTCCAATTCGGCCAGGTCTGACTGTATCAACTCAAATACCTGCCGATCGCCGGTCCGCTCGCTCACTACCAGGGCCTCGTTCAGCAGCGTCGCCGCCTCCTGCCACTTTCCTTCGTTCGTGGCAAGATTCCCAAGCCTTTGCAGAGCATTGGCCGAATTCGGGGTGCGCTCCTCCCCAATGAGTGTGAGAGCTCGCTCCAGATGCACCCGCGCCGCCTTCCAGTCCCCGAGCCCGATGAGCACGCTCCCCAGATTGCCAAGGACGAAGGAAGTTTGGTCGGGGTTACCGATGCGCTCCACGATGGTAAGTGCGCGCTCCATGTACCGCAGCGCTTCCTCCATCCGGCCCAGACGGGAAGAGACGGCGCATGCATTGCTGAGCGCGCGCCAGAGTACGACGAGATCTCCTCCCCGCTCAATGGCGGCAATCGCTTGCTCCAGGATCAGGAGCGCCTCAGCCGTCTGGCCAAGCATCATGAGCGCCACCGCCCGCCGTCCCTCGGCATCGCCCAGCAGTCGCTCATCTCCGATGACCCGAGCGATCTTCCCGGCTCGTTGGGACGCCTCCCGCGTCTCCTCGTACTTCCCGACGAGGAAGGTTAGGTGGCTCAGGGCAAGATAGAGGGAGGACAAGGCAGCGGTGGGGCCATGTGGGGTTAGACGCTCGACCATGGGCCGAATCAGCGCAATTCCCTCCTCCGGTGTACCCCGATAGCGATGGGCCAGCCCCATTCGGGCCGTCACCCGCCCCGCTGCTTCCAGGTCCCGCTGTGCCCGGTAGGCCCCGACCGCCCGGCCCAGCACCTCCAGCGCCTCGGTCATAGCGCCCGGCGGTAAGCAGGACGGTTCCCAGCTTCTCCTCGACCCGGGCCACGGTGCGTTGGTCTCCTTCCCCTCCTTTTTGCAGCCGCTCGAGCGTTTCCCGGTAGTGACTCACGGCAGTCTCGGTGGCGTAGTTGGATGCCGCCCGATCGCCGGCCCTCTCTAGCCACTCCGCCGCCTCCGGTGCCTCGGTCTTCCCGTAGTGATAGGCGATCATCTCCACATACTCGTCTGAGGGATAGAGCGAGGCAATGGCTCTCGCCGTCAGCAGATGCAGTTCTCTTCGGCGTTTCTGCACCAGGGTGTTGTACGCCGCTTCCCGCATGGTGACATGCTTGAACACGTATTCCATATCAGCCGCATCCCGGGGGAAGACGATCTCGGCATCCTGCAAGGCGGTCAGCGGCATCTCCAGGGCGGCTTGTTCCCGCCCGATCACCTCGGCTAATAACGTGATGGCAAAGGTCCGTCCGATCACACTCCCGACCTGGGCCACCGTCCGTACCTGTCCCTCCAACCGATCGAGTCGAGCCAGCAGGATCTCGGTCAGCGTGGTGGGCAGCCGTTGTGCTGCGGCCGGCACGAGTTCCATCCGGCCATGCTGTTCGACGATGCCACCGGTCTCCTGCAAGGCATGGAGCAGCTCTTCCACGAAGAAGGGATTGCCTCCGGCTCGTTCCGCCACGTACTCTTCCAACTCAGGGGAGAGCGTGACCCCACCCAGCACCGACCCGGCCAGCAGAGCAGCATCCGCCTCGCGCAGTGGTCGCACGGTAATCCGCTCCGGCCAGCCCCACTCACTCCAGGGAGCGGTCCAGCCCGGCCGGTGGGTGACCAGCAGCAGGAGCCGGAGTCCCGGCACAGCGGAGAGCACCTCCCGCAGCACCTCCCCACTGGCCGTATCGACCCAGTGCAGGTCCTCGAGCAGGAGCAGTGTCGGAGTGCGCTCGGAAAGGGCACGAAGTACCAGGCGCAGGCTGCGGATCAGGGCCGCTCGCCGGATCTCCGGTCCAGCAGATGCGACTAGGGAGTTCCCGGCCGGGAACCCGAGCACCTCACCCAGCACATCAATCGCTTCCTCCCGGCTCTCGGTGGGACAGGCAGCCAGGAGGCTGCTCAGCACCGTGCCGACCGTTGCTCGGATCTCCTCCAGTCCATCCTCTTCCTTCAGCCCACAGAGGGAGCGCAGGAGATCGGCTAGCAACCAGAGGCTGATCTCCTGGCCATAGGAGAGACACCGTCCTCGCAGGATCCGGGGAGCGGTGGACGCCGAGACCTTGGCCAGGAACTCAGCAGCCAGGCGGCTCTTGCCCACCCCGGCATCGCCCACCAGGGAGATCATGCCGCCTTCTCCTCCCTGGGCTCGCAGCCAGGCATCGAGCAGTCCCACCAGTTCCCGATCCCGGCCCACCAGCAGCGTGGGACGCTCCCCCTCCTCCCAGCGTTCCCCAAACTGTTCCCTCACTCCCAGGGCGGTATATGCCGGAACCGGCTCGGTCTTCCCTTTGAGGGTGAGTAACCGTTCCTCCCCATAGGCGATGCGTCGGCGAGTCAGATGCATGGTCTCGGCTCCCACCAGCACCTCACCCGGTTCGGCGGCACTCTGGAAGCGAGCAGCGGTGTTGATGGCGTCTCCGGTCACATCCACATCAATTCGGCCACCAATCTCCCAGACCCCACTCACCACATCTCCGGTATTGACCCCCACCCGGATAGCGGGATGAATGTCCCACTGTTCCCGGACCCGTGCCGCCACCGTCTCAATGGCTCGCTGCATACGAAGGGCACACAATACCGCTCGTTCCGCGTCGTCCTCCCGGGTCAGGGGAGCACCAAAGAAGGCGAGGACAGCATCGCCGGCGTACTTCTCGACGGTGCCGCCGTAGCGATCGATCTGGCTCCGCATGGCGGTGAAGTACTCCGTCTGGATATCTCTGACCTCTTCGGGATCGAGTCGTTCCGAGAGCGGGGTGAATCCCACCAGATCGCAGAACAGCGCCGTGACCAGCCTCCGCTCTTCCGCCGGTCCAGGCTCTGTAGGCGCCGTTGCAGCCATCGGCGTCGTGGCGCGGGATGGTGCAGGAGGTGGTGTGGCTGAGGAGGACGTCGATGGAGCATCCCCGTCGAGCCTGGTGCCGCAGCCATTGCAGAACTTGCTGCCGCTGGCGTTCTCGGCGCCACAGGACGAACACACGACCGGAAGTTGAGCGCCGCAGTCGTTGCAGAAGCGGCTCCCGGCACGATTAACAAATCCGCAAGTGCTGCACACAACCGTTGTCATCGTGTCGCAATCCTATCACCTTCTTGATATGGTCGGTACGCTGCTCGCGCATCCGCTGGTCGATCCGGCCCGTCTGTGGTCCGCTGGACCCTTCGAACACTCGAGTTACTGCATGGGTGGCTCTCAAGTCGAAACGCAGTCATCAACCGGCGAGCCCGGGTTTCGAGGGTCACTATAGAGGCCGGCGAAAGCTGCCCGGCCACCGTCGGGGCGACGAGCACGGATCACGCTGCGTGCGGAGGCAGTGCTGCTGCGTGCCACCTTCTCCAGCAGCGGGCGTCGCGCGCCATCAAACGTGGCAACATGGAACTCGGGCATGAGGAGGCACTCAAGGGGTGAAGCGCGCAGACCTACCCGTCGAAGCAGAGCGCGCGCAACCTACCCTCGAGGAAGTAGTAGCAATTGTCACCGCCATCCTGTCAGCTCGGAAGCGTTTAGGGCCATGTCTGAGTGCTGACGAACCGACGCCCAGCTTTAGACACAACTCGCCTTCCCTGTCGAGATGAGAGCCACGAGGCCGTGAAAATGCCTGTCCCCGCCGGAAGCGACGTACTGAGTCCGACCCAGCTCACTCGAACATCTCGAATTGTCCTTGACCGGCACCTTGAAGAACCCGCGTTCACCTCTGGGCGCAATACCTCCTAAGCTGAAGCGCAGGGAGGTGCACCGATGTCCATACGCGCGGTGATCATGGACATGGACGGCGTCGTCGTCCACGGCGAACACGTGATCGAGGGCGCCGAGGAGGCGCTGCGCCGCTTCCAGGAGCGCGGCCTCAAGGTCCTCGTGCTTACCAACAACTCCATTTACACACAGCGCGATCTCTCATCCCGACTCTCGTTCATCGGCCTCCCAATCCCGCCCGAGATGATCTACACCTCGGCCCTGGCCACCGCTCGCTTCCTTCATACCCAGATGCCGGGAGGCAAAGCCTACGTCGTCGGCGAGGCAGGTCTCACGACGGCGCTGCACGATATCGGATATACCCTGACCGAGCTCGAGCCCGACTATGTTGTCATCGGCGAAACCACGAGCTATTCATTCGGCCGCATCACCCGTGCCGTCCGTCTCATTGCGTCCGGTGCCCGCTTTATCGCCACCAATCCGGACCCCAGCGGCCCGTCCACCGATGGAACGATTCCCGCCACCGGTGCCGTCGCCGCCCTCATATCCAGTGCGACTGGGAAACTGCCGTACTTCGTGGGCAAGCCGAATCCCCTCATGCTCCGCTCCGCGCTCCGCCAGATCGACGTGCACTCCGACGAAGCCATCATGGTCGGAGACCGCATGGACACCGACATCGTCATGGGCACGGAAAGCGGCATGGAGACGGCGCTTGTTCTTACCGGGGTTACCGCACGCGAGGACATTGAGCGCTGGCCCTATCGGCCTACTCGAGTTCTCGAATCCATCGCCGATCTAAATGTGTAATGCCGCTACTACTGGCTGAGGCCGAACAACCTGCTTATGATTGACCTTCTCATGTGGTTCCCTCTAAACGACCGTGCTCACGTACGTCGGCGCGGACTCGGGATACGTTTATGACTGTCAACCTCGTCGGCATCACCCTTGGCGAGCTGCAGTCAATGCTGGCGGCGCGAGAAGTAACCTCCCTGGACCTCATTCGCGCCTACGTGGACCGTTATCACTCGATCGACCAGAGCGGGCCGACCATTCGATCCATCATCGAGATCAACCCCGATGCCGAAGAAATCGCCGTCCAGCTCGACGAGGAGCGCGCCGCCAACGGTCCCCGCGGGCCGTTGCACGGCATTCCGATTCTGCTCAAAGACAATATCGACACCGCCGACCGCATGATGACGACTGCGGGATCGCTGGCCCTCGTCGGTTCGCGACCCACCCGCGATGCCACCGTGGCCCTGAAGCTTCGCGCGGCCGGAGCCATCCTTCTCGGAAAGGCAAACATGAGTGAATGGGCCAACTTCCGTTCCATCCATTCCAGCAGCGGCTGGAGCGCGCGCGGCGGGCAGTGCCGCAATCCGCACGCGCTCGATCGCTCCCCGAGCGGCTCCAGTTCCGGATCGGCCGCGGCGGTTGCCGCCGGCCTTGCCCCGGTCTCGCTTGGCACCGAAACCGATGGATCCATCCTCTCACCCGCGCATGCCTGCGGCGTCGTCGGCATCAAGCCCACCGTTGGTTTGACCAGTCGAGCCGGAGTCATTCCCATCGCCCACAGCCAGGACACCGTCGGGACCTTTGCCCGCACGGTAGCTGACGCCGCGGCCGTCCTCAGCGCCATCGCCGGACCCGATCCCCGCGATCCCGCCACTCACCACTCCGCCGGCGTGAATACCTCGTACGGCCGCTCGCTATCTCCCGACGCCCTTCGCGGCTCCCGACTCGGCGTGGCGCGGGAAGCCTTCTTCGGCTATAGCGAGAAAGCCGATGCGGTAATCGAGGATGCGATACGGCAACTACGCGAAATGGGAGCGACCGTCGTCGACACTGTCGAGATTCCATCGTTCCGCGAGCTCAAGCAATCGAACGCCGAGCGGGAAGTTCTCCTCCACGAGTTCAAAGCCGATCTCGACACCTACCTTCGCGCCCTCGGTCCCGGCGCCCAAGTCCACTCGCTGGAAGACGTCATCATATTCAACCGCCTGCATGCCGCCGCCGAGCTCCCCTTTTTCGGTCAAGAGCGCATGGAGCAGGCTCAGGAAAAGGGGGCCCTCGATGAGCCGGCTTACCTCGAAGCGCTCGCGGAAAGCCGGCGCCTTGCGCGCGTCGAAGGGCTGGATGCGGCGTTTGCACAGGGAGGCATCGAAGCTCTGGTCGCCCCAACCGGTGGTCCCGCCTGGAAGATCGACGCCATTAACGGCGATCACGTCCTTGGTGGGAGCTCGGAGTTGGCGGCGATGGCAGGCTACCCCGTGATCACCGTCCCGGCCGGATCTTCGCATGGCCTGCCGATCGGGCTGTCATTCGTCGGAAAACCGTTCACGGAAGCCAGGCTCATCCAGCTCGCCTACGCGTTCGAGCAAGCCACGCAAGCATGGCGTCCGCCAAACTACCTCCCGGTAACCTGACTACCGGCTACTGTGCGGCGACCCGGCTCCGGAAGTCGTCGGCTATTGCTCCCATCTGTGTTATCCAGACGCCCTCAAGGCTCATGATGTATTGAATCACTCGTTCCAGCATCCGGATGCGGTGGTAGCGGCCGATGATCTGCGGGTGCATCGTAAGAACGAAGCACACGTCGCCGCCTTCTTCGTACATCCCCTCAAAGTCCTCACGCCAGACCTCCTCGACGTGCGTAGCAGGTTTGCCTCCTGGTTGGCCGGCGCTGCTTACCATCATGAAATGTCCCGAGTCGGACAGCTCCCACGCGGATGGGACTTCCACCAATGAGGTCTGACGTTCCTGGTCGTGCACCCAATAGGGGCGGTCCGCCCCCAACTGACTCGCGTCGTACTCGAAGCCGTACTCCTCTAGTAGCCGAAACGTAGACTTCGAAAGTTCCCAGGCCGGCGAGCGGTAGCCCCGCGGTCGCCTTCCCACAATACGATCGAGCGCATCCAGACCGCGTTCCAGCATTTGACGCTCCTCGTCTTCATTGAGGAGATGCGGAGGCTCGTGCAGGTAACCATGGTGACCGATCTCATGTCCGGCATTGGCGATTGCTCGTGTCTCGTCCGGGTGCCGATCCGCAGTGTCACCTGGGATGAAAAACGTCGCGGGCAGATTGTACTTGTCCAGTAGTCGAAGAATACGGGGAACGCCTTCGTTTGCGCCGTATGCGCCGCGCGAGAGAGCGGACGGCGTGTCCTGTTTGAACGATCCAAGCCACGCCGATTCGGCGTCGAAGTCGAATGTCAATGATACGGCCACCCGCCGATTATTCTGATCTCCCGTACTGGTAACCATGGATACCGTGCTCCTCTCGCCGTGTAGAACGTGTGATAAACGAACAGGTCAGGACGCAATCGGTGCTTCGTACACCGTCTCGCCACCCCGAATCGTGGCAAGCACTGAAATCTCGTCGAGCGTCTCGGGATCGACGGCGCGCGGGTCAGCACCCAGTACGGCAAAATCAGCCAGTTTTCCGCTGCTGATCGTACCCTTTAGGTTCTCCTCAAATGAGGCGTATGCACCGGCACGAGTATAAAGGCCGATAGCTTGTTCCACCGAGATCCGTTCGCCCGGTGCAAAATCGGCTCCCGAGCCCGTGCGTTCGGTCACGCACGCCTTTATACCGAGCAGCGGTTGATGCGACGACACCGGTGAGTCAGAGCTCGCTGCCAGGTGAATGCCTGCTTCGAGCACCGTCTTGAGCGCGTACGTCAATTGCGCTCGCTCTCGGCCCAGGTGTTGTAAAAACCCGTCACCAAATTCGTTAATGAACGGGGGCTGCCCCACTGGGATGATTTCCATATCTCGGATCCGCTCGATGAGGTCAGGACGAAGCACCCCGCAGTGCTCGAGGCGATGCCGGTGATTGGCCCGTGGCAGTCGGTTCAGCGCCCGCTCGTAGCCGTCAAGGCACATCTCGATCCCACGGTCTCCAATGGCATGGATGCCAATCTGCCATCCCCTCGAGTGCGCTCGCCAGATGAGATCGTCCAGCTCTTCCTGCGGCATCATGGCAAGTCCCACGTTGTCTGTTCGCTCATCGCCGATAAATGGCTCAGACATGGCTGCCGTCCGCCCGATCAGCGAGCCGTCCGCCAGCAACTTGAAGCACCCCACGCGCAGCCGCTCATCACCCAGACCGGTGAACATGCCCATCGTCTCCATGGCCTCGAGAAACGGCCGCCGAAGCATCATATACACCCGCAACGGAAGGCTGCCCGACGCCCACGCTTCCTGGAATACCGTGAATTCCGGTGTCGAAAAGATCCCCGCCTCCTGCGTGCTCGTCACGCCTGCCGCGAGATATGCGGCCCCCGCTGTCTGGAGGCATCGATGAAGCGTCTCTTTATCCTCTGGAATGGACGTGTGGTTCAGCAGGTTCTGCGCCTGTTCCTGGAGCAGTCCAGTTGGCTCCCTGCTTTCTGCGTCGAGCACGATCGTGCCGCCAAAGGGCGGCTCGGTGTCCCCTGTTATTCCCGATATCTCGAGCGCCCGGCTGTTCACGATACACATATGGCCCGAAGCGTTCTTGATGAGCACTGGATTATTGGGGGAAACCGCGTCGAGATCCCAACGCGTAATGTTGCGCCCGTCCGCCAGCTTGTTGTCGTCGTACCCGCGGCCCTCGATCCATTCACCCTCCCGGCTCGCCGCCACCCGCTCCCCCACGCCGGCCACGATGCCTGCAATCGAATTCACAGCGGGATACGAACAGTCGAGTTGCGTCATCCAGTGACCGAGCAGGATCAGGTGGTTGTGGGCGTCGTTGAACCCCGGTACGACAGTCGCGCCTCCCAGGTCCAATTCTCGTCCAACATGCGTCAAGTCACGAGCCTGTTCGGCGTCGCCGACCCACACAATGCGATCTCCCCGGATCCCAACCGCTTCGGCAAGCGGATTGGCGTCGTCCATGGTGAGGAACGTCGCGTTCTTTAGCAAAAGGTCGATGTCCAAGAAAGCCACCTTTCACAGTATGGTTCGATTTAGTGCGATGCGTCTCCACCCTTGGCGCTGGACAACACGGGGCTCGGAAGTCCGAGCCGCGCCGCGGCCACGTGGCAGGCCACACTGTTGTCGGGTGCATATTCCTGCAACGGTGGAACCACTTGCCGGCAAACATCCACCGCTTCCGGGCAACGCGGGTGGAAGGGACAGCCGGATGGGGGGTCGAGCGGGCTCGGCATCTCCCCGCGGACGGCTACGCGTTCCTGACGTAGCGTGGGGTCGGGCAAAGGCACCGCCGCCAGCAGTGCCTTTGTATATGGATGTTGTGGACTGGTAAACAGATTCGTCTTGGTCGCCGTCTCCACGATTTTCCCCAGATACATCACCGCGATTCGGTCACTCACGTGCTCCACCGTGCCAAGGTTGTGTGAGATGAACAACAGGCTCAGTCGGAGCTCCTTCTGCAAATCACTCAGGAGGTTAAGAATTTGCGCCTGAACGGAGACATCGAGCGCCGATGTCGGCTCGTCAGCGACGATAACGCTTGGCCCCAGAGCCAGAGCCGCGGCGATCCCGACGCGTTGCCGCTGGCCGCCGCTCAGTTGATGCGGGCGCCTCGACGCGAATGACTCGTCAAGCCCGACCCTCACCAGCAGTTGTGCAACGGCGGCGTTACGCTCCGACGTCGTTCCGATGTGGAAAATATCGAGTGGCTCGCGGATGATGCCGCCCACGCTCATTCTCGGATTGAGCGACGCATACGGATCCTGGAAGACCATCTGCAAATGCCGGCGCAGCGAGCGAAGTGCCTCGCCACGCAACGGCACGATATCTTCACCTCGATAAAACACCTGCCCGCTGGTAGGCTCGATCAGGCGCAGTATCGTTCGGCCAAGAGTGCTCTTGCCGCTTCCAGACTCACCCACCAGCCCAAGTGTCTCACCCTCATGGAGGACAAAGGAAGCGTCGTCTACGGCTCTGAGAACCTGGCGCGGCCGGCCCAGCACACCGCTTCGCCCGACTGGAAAGTAGCGCTGAACGTGGCGCGCCTCCAATACTGGTGAACTATTCATGTGCGTCCTCGTGGAGGTAACACGCCACCCGGTGTTTCGGTCGCACCTCCGTAAGAACGGGGACGGCCTGAACGCATTTCTCCATGCGATGCCGGCACCGCGGAGCAAACGGGCAGCCGTGTGGCTCCAGCCGCAAATTTGGCACCGAGCCCTCGATGACCTCGAGCGTGCCTCGTTCCACCTCCGGAGATGGAATCGACCGCATCAGCGCCGCGGTGTACGGGTGGAGCGGTTCACTAAACACGCTTTCCACCGGCCCCTCTTCCACCACCCGGCCGGCATACATCACGGCCAGTCGATCCACCATCTGGGCCACCACACCTAAATCATGGGTGATCAGGATGATGGCCGTCTCGCGTTCGGTCCGTAGATCACTCAATAGATTGAGAATTTGCGCCTGAATCGTGACGTCGAGAGCGGTGGTCGGTTCATCGGCGATCAACAGCACCGGATTACAGGCGAGCGCGATCGCGATCACGACGCGCTGACGCATACCTCCGCTCAGGTGGTGTGGATAGGTATCGAATCGCCTCTCCGGCGCGTCGATCCGCACCTGTCTGAGCAGTGCGAGGGCCGCTGCCCTCGCCTCAGGACGGGAGAGCCCACGATGCTCTCGCAAAACATCCACGATCTGGGAGCCTACCGTGTAGGCGGGGTCGAGCGAAGTCATGGGATTCTGAAACACCATTGAAATTCGATCGCCCCTTAGCATCCTGAGTTTCTTCTGGGTCAACGCCACAAGGTCCTGCCCCTCGAACTCGATGTGACCGCCCACGACTCGCCCGTTCGCCGGTAGTAGTCCCATCAGTGCCAGCGCCATCGTGCTCTTGCCGCAACCGGACTCGCCAACCAAACCGAGCGTCTCGTTCGGGTCCAGCGACAGGCTCACCCGTTGCACCGCATGAAGGTCTCCTGCCAGGGTGTGGAAGTCGACACTGAGGTCGTGCACGCGCAGCAGTCTCGGTTCGCTGCCGTCTGCAGACGCGCCTCCTCGCCCTGCCGCCACTAGATCACGATTCATCCCTCCCGCCTCCTCGGATCCAGCATGTCACGCAGCCCCGAACCGAGAAGATTGAAAGCCAGCACGGCGATCGCAATACCGATACATGGAAAAAGTGTGCCCCACGGAGACTGGGTAATGTACTGGCGGTTTTCCTGGAGCATGTAGCCCAGCGACGGCGTTGGAGGCTGTACGCCAAGTCCCAGGAACGACAATGCAGCCTCGACCTGAATGGCGAAAGCCCCCAGCAGTGCCGCCTGTACCAATGTCGGTCCGATGCTGTTCGGCAAGACGTGTCGTATCATGATCCGCATCTGTCCCGCTCCTCGTGCTCTCGCCCCCTCCACGTATGCCGAATTTTTGACTTCCAGTACCGAAGCGCGCAGAACTCGAGTGAGAATGGGAACGTAAATCACGCTGATGGCGATGATGATGACCTGCTCATTTTGACCCAGCATGGTAATCAGGGAAATCGCCAGCAGAATCGCTGGGAACGCCAGAAAAATATCGATGATACGGGAGATGATGAGATCCACCGCGCCGCCCAGGTACCCCGCTACGACTCCAACCGGAATTCCCACAGCCAATGCGAGGGCCACCGCGGCGAACGCGACCACCAGCGACACGCGGTATGCATAGATCACTCGCGTGTAGATGTCACGCCCCAGCCCATCGGTTCCGAAAACGTGCGTCTGGCTAGGAGGGGAGAGGATAGCGGTATACGAAATCGAATGATACGTGTACGGTGTCAACAGTGGGCAGAAGATGGCAATAAGCCCGAGAATCAGGATGATCGCACCTCCCAGTACCAATGGAAACCGTCGAAGTACCAGGCTCGCCATGCGATTCGTGCGGGTGGCGACGGCTACCGTCGGACTCGCGGTCCTTACGCTCATCGATCGGTACCGCGCGGCAGCGCCCTAGCGAAGTCGCGGATTGAGTACGACATACAACAAGTCCGTTGCGAGATTGACCAGGATGAACATGAGAGCGATGATCACTACTCCGCTCTGAACGACCGGGTAGTCCCGGCTCGAGACGGCATTTACCACCATGGTCCCCATGCCGGGGAGCGAGAAGACATTTTCCACAACGATAGCGCCGCCCAGGAGCGCGCCGAACTGCAGCCCAATGACAGATACCACCGGGATTGATGCGTTACGCAGTGCGTGCCGGAAGGCGATCACGTTCTCGCGAATCCCCTTCGCCCGCAGAAACGTGACATAATCCTGGCTAAGTGTCTCCAGCATGCTGGCGCGCGTCGTCTGCGCGATGTACGCCGTCTCTGGAATCGCCAGGGCAATCACCGGCATCACCATGTGCTGCAAGTTCTGGATCGGGCTCTGCGTGAATGGAATGAAATCCTGCGGTGGGAGCCAGCTCAGCGCCACCGAGAACAGCAGGATGAGCAAGATGCCAAACACGAAATCCGGCACCGAGAAACCCCAGAGCGTGATAGCCGTCAGCGACCGGTCGGCCAGGCGCCCGGGCCTCTGGGCGGACCGAATGCCGAGTGACACGCCCAGCAGGATGGATATGCCAAGCGAGAGAAACGTGAGCTCGAGCGTCACCGGAAACCGGCTAAAAATCAGATGATTGAGGGACTCGTGAGACACGAGATCCTGCCCCAGGTTGCCGTGCAGCATGGATCCGATCCAATTGAGATATTGATTGACGATAGGCTGATCGAGCCCCATCTCGTGACGGAGCGCCTTCGCCGCCGACGGCGTGTAGTTAAAACCCAACACCGCCGTCACCGGATCACCCGGCGCCAGGTGGATGACGGTGAAGACGAAGATGCTCATGACTATCAACGTCGGAATCGTCAGGAGCAGACGCCGGCCGGCGTACGCGATGGGCCCTTGCATGAGCGATCCTTAAGTCAGACCGGAGTGAGCTAGCGGCCTATCAAATCCACACATCTCGGAAGGACAGTTGGAAGTTCGGCAAGATCTTTGAACCATGCACATTGGGAGCAAACGCGTAGTTGAGCACTTCGAGATGGACGAAGATGTAGGGGCAATCGTCCCAGATGATTGATCGAATCTGGCCGTACAATGCTTTGCGCTTACTCACCGACGCGGTCTCTCGCGCCTTGACGACCAGTGCATCTACTTTCGGGTTCTTGTAGCCCGTGAAATTGTCCGCCCCGGTACTGGTGAGCTCGGTGCTGTAGAACGGGTCGGGATCAACCGTACCGGCTGCGTAGATCGAGGTCATCTCGTACTGCCGTTTGATCAATCGTTCTATCCAGACCGTGACCTCGAGCTGCGTGATTTTCATGTTAAGACCAATCTGTGAGAGTTGCTCCTTCACGATCTCGCCTGTCTTGAGTAGTTCGGGATACTGCGGTAGTCCCAGATATTCGAAAGAAACGGATCCCAGCCCCGACTGCTTCATCAAGCTTTGTGCTTTGCTGAGATTCGGACCATTCTTGTACGGATCGTTGCTGGTGTACAACGGACTATGGGTTCCCACTTCCTGAGAACCTACCTGACCATCGCCAAAATAGGCGACTGCCAGAATTTCCTTCTTGTCGATAGCCCAGGCGACTGCCTGACGCAGCTTCTTGTTCTGGAACGGTCCGGACTCCACCACCATTCCCAGGAAGTCGGGGTTTCCGCCGTTGGTGCCCTGCAAAAGGACCGGGTTCTTGCTCTTGCTCAAACTTTTGATGTCGTTCAACGGCACCGCGTCCACCCAATTGAACTCGCCTGCCTTCAGCGCAGCCATTCGCGTCTCGTCGACCGGCGCCCCCCGGATAATGATCGTGTTCAGGTACGGCAAACCTGCCTTCCAGTAATGCGGATGGCGCACCAGCGTCAAATGGTCGTTCGTCACCCATTCCTTAAATTTGAAAGGGCCGGTTCCAATCGGGTGTTGACGGGGATCGAGGCTCGTGATGGCCTTCTCGTTCACGATCCACGCGCCGTTCGTGAGGTTTGTCAGTAAGGGACCGTAAGGGTACTTGAGGTGGAAACGAACCGTGTACTTGTCCACCACCTGGACCTGCTTTATCACGTTAAAGGTCGTTTGCTCCGGACTGGCCGTCTTCGGATTCAGAATGCGGTTGATAGTGTAAGCAACGTCCTTGGACGTGAGCGGCTGGCCATTATGGAATACCGCGTTGTGGACCAGATCGAATTCCCAGGTCTTGGCGTCGAGATGTCGCCATTTCGATGCCAGGTTGGGCGTGATGTGTCCCTTGGAATCCATGTTCACCAGTGTGTCGAAAACGTTGGCGAAAATCTGGAAGCTCGCATACGTGTTGTCAGTACCGGGATCAAGTTGATCCGGCTGCCCGGTGATTGCGACCTTGAGCGTGCCCCCACGCTTCGCTGCGACCCGCTCGTCCACGCGATCGGCATGCCGTTCTGCGGCTGCCAGCGCGCTGGTCGCGGAGCTGCCGGCCGTCAAGAGCCCAACAGCCGTAGCCAGCCCCGCCACGAACTCACGTCGAGAAAGACGTCCCTGTTCGTAGGAACGCTCTAACACCTGTATTGCCGGATGCTGGTCTGTCATCGCGTTTCTCCTCCACCAATCGCCCGTGCTGCCTGTTCTCGTCGGTCTCGGATGTCGCAACTCGGATACTTTATCCACTTCGCAGACCCAAACGGGCTTGCGATGCGACCCATTATCCGACTGGCGAGTGCTCCGGGGATACTCGAGTCACCTTTCCTGTGGCCTGACTTGTGGGACCTCGCTCCACATTGCTATACGGAAACGGCTGCCGAACGGGCTCGCGCCATGCGGGGCAGCGTGATATGTCGAACAATGTATTTGCCCAGTTCTCTATTCATACACGGTAATCGCCTCGCTCGTCCTACGTCAAGCGCCGGGAGCAACGATGTGCAGCTCACGCCCGCGGCGTGGTGCCCCTCGAACGCCCTGCTGGTAAAACGGGCGAGAGTCCCGTTCTTCACGCTGGGAGTCTTGCAGCTGCGACATCGCTCCAACTCCGTAACTATGCACGGCGGCTTACCTGTCGACATCCACCAGATCCTCACCTAGGCACGAGACCGGCGGCCGCACTCCTCGGATCCCGGTCCATACCGGCGCGCCCCAAGATGATGTCGGGGAATATTGCGTAAAACGAGCCGAACGCGGAAAAGCTGCTGGTCGAGCTGGTAACATAGCCGCGCGACGCTAATTCCACGAGTCCCCCCAGTATCCCGCGGTGACCGTGCGGCATGGAGTCCGCCGCGCGCATTATCGGAAAACAGGCCATCGCCGCACGCCATACACAGCAGATCGAAGGATCGCTCTCCTTTATATAGAAAGTGCTCGGTGAGGAGCCGAAACCTTCCGCTGTGCCAGGTCCGGTCATCCGCCTGCCGGAAGTGAGCTCCCACGACGTGTGACTATCGTTTCCGGTGGATCGCCACGAAGTCCTGGCCCAGCCAGGCCACGGCACCGTACAGCACGAAAACCGCCTGGACGCGCCGGCGGGACACCCAGGGGAGTTTGAAACATTTTCGGTAGTCGTGCGACGCGAAATCCTCGAAGCGGTACCCGCGCTCCGGTCAATACGCGTCAATCGCCACCAGATTCCAGAGCTGGGTGCTCAGCCGGTGGGAGCGCCGCACGATACCAGCGCTCCGATTTCGATCGTGCCTGCCCGATGCCGTCGCAACCATACCCACATCGATTCGCAGGCAAACATCTCATCCTTCTCCCGCTCCGCGATGGAGAGGCCAGGGAAGGGGATATGCCACGTGCCCGCCTTTCGACCGAGCATGAGGAGGATGAAACGGAGGCTTCTCCCCGTTCCAGTTATTGGAAGACATGTATGCCGCCCGGCTATGCGCCCTCTCGCACGTCCATCAGCTCGTCGGCGGTCAAGCCGTGCGCATCGCGGTGCACGCGCTCGGCCGACGCCATATCGGGAGCCTCGACCAGGCAGAACACTTTACCGGAACCTTCATCGAACCAGTACTGCCGATATTCGTCCCCGCACGTGCCCTGAGTCTCCAGACCTCTCGGGCGTGCATCGGTCACCGCTTCTGCGGGGAGGGGATTGTCCCCACTTACATCTACACCACGCAAATCGCTCCTACAATAGTGGCGACTAATCCGGATCATGAATCCGCGAAGGGATCAGGCGTGGTACGTCCGACTATCTTCGAGTTCGCCGGCGGCCAGGCAGCATTCCTGGCGCTGGCGGCCGCCCACCATCAACGCTGCCTCGATGATCCCGTGTTAAACCATCCGTTCTCGCACGGCGGACACCCCGACCACATCGAGCGCCTGGCATCCTATTGGGCCGAGGTTTTCGGAGGGCCGCCCGTGTATACGGAAACCTGCGGCGGCCACTCCGGAATGCTGGAGCTACACGCGCGTCAGGGCGGCGAAGATCAGCTTCGCGAGGACGTTTCGTCGCATGTTTCGTGCAGGCTGCCGACGACGCACGGCTTCCCAACGATCAGGAGTTTCGCGGCGCTCTGCGCTCGTACATGGAATGGGCCGTCGGCGAAGTCATTGCCTACGCGCCGCGGGAATCCATCGTGCCGGCCGGTCTGCCCGTTCCTCGCTGGTCGTGGGATGGGCTCGAGCCGGCAGCCCCTGATCGGAGGGGCTAACCGCTTCTCGCCATACCGATCGCTGGTATTCCATGCCGGGTCTGCATCCGCCCCGACTTGCTCCCTACGTATCCAGTTTTGCTTGACCCAGCGAATGCGCTCGAATTGCCTGCACATCACCCACACGTGCCGACGTCGCCTTCCGTTGCGCGGTATGTTCCGCTGCCGTGGCATCCTCCAGCGCATCGGCCAGCACCACCCCATCTACCCCGGCAGGAATTGGCAGACCAAGCAGCCGTTCCAGGGTCGGCGCCACATCCACTAACTTGGCCGGCGCGTGTGAGAGCCCGTGCACCACGCCCGGGCCGGCCAGAACCATCGGAATATGTTGGACGCCCCACGAAAAGCCGCCGTGATTGCCCCACGATTTGCTGTTCTTCACCGTCAGCCCCATCGTGTCCTCTGCATACGGCATGATTACCTCGGGACCCGCCGGGCTCGCCTCGGTGTCGGCCAGATTCAGATAGGCCTGCGTCAGCTTCGAGCCCAACCTGGCTTCGGTTGACGCATCCGGCGCGAAAACCCAACCGTGGTTTGACGCGACCTTGTAGAGGGCGGTTTCAACCCCGGGAAATCGCGCGGCCACCAGTGCCGCGCTCACCGCTCGATCTTCCGTGGGCTGCCGCAGCCAGACCGATCCCATGGTAATGCGAAACTCCTCGTCCACCGATCCGGACGGCGCGTGTGCTGCCACCGCCGCATACATTTTGTGAATGGGTACGATGTGGCGATTGGCCGCCATTCCGTGATCCGCCGTCACCATGAACACCGTGCGTTCCAGTAATCCCAACTTCCGGTACGTCGCCAGGATGTTGCCGATGGCAACATCGGCTCGTTGGACGATCGGCGCCATGTGACTTGCGGCCGCCATGCCGCCGTAGTAGTGACCGGCGATATCGACATCCGGCAAATTGATGAGGAGCGCCCTGGGCCGCAGTGTGCGCGCGAGCTGGAGCGCCAGATCCGCGCTGAAGGTGTCCTGCGACGCGAAGTCCGATGAACCGTGGATCGCCGTGTCGTGACTGCCTGCGGGCGGCGTTGCCTCGCCGATCGATACGGGGCGAAAGACCCCGTGCGTATCGTTGGCGCCGTATAGCACATAGTCCGCACCGGCGCCCATGGTGGCCGAAGCGTAGTACTTCTCGCCGCTGACGCTGATACTGATGTCGGTGTGCCGTCGCCGGCGAATCAGATCGGAAATTGTGGGGACCCCACCGCCGGCAATCGTTCGTGTCAGCCCGCCCGCCCGGATCGCATCCAGGTCGGTCGGCATGTAGGTGTATCCGCCCGTCGCGGCATCGCGCCACCCAAACCCGATAACCCCGTGTTTGCGCGGGTAGACGCCGGTTCCGATGGTTGCGTGCCCGGTCGGCGTCTCCGACTCCAGGTGCCCGACCCACGCCGTGTCGTACGTCATGCCGCGTGCCATCAGGGAGCGCAGGTTCGGCATAGAGGCCAGGGTTTCATAGTCGGCCCGAAAACCATCCATCACGATAACCACCAGGTGCCGCGCCTCCGGAGGGATCTCCGCCGTTGTCCCCTGACCGCTTACCAGCGCCTCGCTTCCGAACAGCCCCGCAATCGCACTTGCCGTGAACCCGAGTCCCACCAGCGCCGTGACGAACTGCCGTCGGCTCAGCAAGCCACCCTGATAGAGCTTTTCAAGGTCGCGCGCGGGCGCGTCCGCGCGAGTCATGCTTTCCGCCAACACACAGTCAACGTCCCTCTCCTCGCCACGTGGAGTGAAAGGATTGCCCCCTTTTTTGGCATGCAGAGAGAATCCAGTGGGGCCACCACGCCCTTCATCGACTGTACAAACAATTCATAAGACACGCCTGAACGCCGTAGCGTGAGTGCCACCCGACCAATTCACCGGGTGAAAAACCGGGACCGTCCCGCGATTCCCGGCATTTCGCCGCGCACTTCCACCAAACCCTCTGCATCCGGCAGTCGCCCGGAATCTACTCCAACAACTCAAGGACCTAGCAACCCAACACACATCAACGGTGCGCCAGACTCTAACACCTCCAAGTCAGGAGTCTCCACCCGTACATCCCGCAACGGGCATTTTTCTTCTGCTCCGCGCGGGAGGTGCACAGATGGGGTGCGCTACCCCATCGTCACCACCCGGTGCGGATGGAACAGCACGGTGACTCGATCGCCCGGGGACTGCCCGAGGCGGGTCGGGTCGGCTCCGTACTTCGGTGCGATCGCACGAACCGTCTCCTTACGAGGGTCGGGCATCAGCTCGGCCCCCGCTCGGATCTCCAGCGTTCGGTGGTCGTCCTTCGGATCGAACACGAAGAGCGCACACTCCGGGTTACGACGCAGATTCCGAAATTTCTGCCGCTGCTCCAGCGTCGAACCCTTCAGTATGCCGTCCTCGTCCACGAAGCACCACACCGCCGACGATTGTGGCCGTCCTTTGGCGTCGACCGTGGTGAGGACGAACGGAAGTCGCTCGAATAAGAGGTCACGATGCGTCTCGGGCACCATATCCAGGATCTGCGACCGGAGTGAGGTCATTATTCCTGCGTTTCGGCAGAATCGGCGCCCGTCTCGGCCAGTAAACGCGGCACCACGGTTGGGTGCACCGTTTCGGCAAGCAGACCGGCGCTCATCAGCAGCGACAGCGCCGTGATCCACCGTGGTACGCGAATCCCCAGGATCGAGTCGAGCGAATATCTCCCTGGACCGTGCGCCGCCAGGGTTGCCGTGGACGCCAGGAAACTCATCGAGAGCTCCGCGCCGCCTTTGCTCGCCCAAATCGGCTTGCCCCAGTGACCTTTGTAACTGGCGGCAATCATCATCGACCCGGCCGCGATCGGCCCGAGCGGACTGAACAGTCCCAGCGCCGTCAGTACCCCTCCACCAAACTCTCCGGCTGCCCCTATCGGAGCCCAGAACTTGCCGGGACGCATTCCCATGTGCTGCTCGGTCGCAGTCGTCCAGTTGTCAAGGCCGGGACCGTCAAACCATCCAAACAGCTTTTGTGCTCCGTGACCCGCCAGCAGTGACCCGGCTATGACCCGCGTAGCAAACAAAGTAACGTCTTTCAACTCGACCCTCCTACTCTTTTCGTACCAGTGTCTAGTGCTGCCACATGTATCCCTGCTCGGCCGAGTGCAGCCCGCTCGGCCGAACCCCTCAGTCGGCGATGTGTAAGACGATCCTGCCGGTCCCGTGCCCGGTTTCGCTCAGCGTGTGAGCCTCTACTACCTCGTCCAGCGAGAAAACCCGTCCAACCTGCGCCCGTACGTCACCGGACACGACTAAATCAGCAACCCGGCGCAGAATGCTGTTGATGGCGGGCGGCGCCTTTACGCCGCTCGTGCGGACGCCGAGCCTTTCTGCTTCGGCCGCGTCCGGCGATCCGGCAATCTCCACCAGTATTCCGCCCGGCTTTAGCAGTCGCAGCGAATGGTTCATGGTCTCGCCGCCAACCGTATCGAACACGACGTCGACGTTAGACACTGCCGACTCGACCGGCCCCGCCGTGTAGTCCACCGCTTCTGCCGCACCCAGCTCCCGCACGAATGCCAGGTTGCGCGTCGATGCCGTGCCGATTACATGCGCCCCCTTCCACCGTGCGAGCTGCACCGCGTACGATCCCGTGCCGCCGGCTGCTCCCTGCACCAGTACTTGCTGCCCCGCCTGCACGTCGCCCGCGTCGAACAGCCCGGACCACGCTGTCACGCTGCCGATCGCAATCGTCGCCGCTTCGTCGAACGAAATGGCTTCCGGCTTCGCGGCCAGTGCCGTGGCGGGCGCCAGCGCGTACTCCGCGTAGCTTCCGCTTCCCCGGCCGAACACCGCCTGCCCGATCTCGAATTCAGTCACGCCGGGACCGACCGCTTCAACCGTTCCAGCCAGGTCGTAGCCGGGTATCACCGGCAGCTCGATCGGCCGGTTCTGCTGAAGATAACCGGCCCGCAGCTTCCAATCGATTGGATTGACTCCCGCCGCGTGAACCTTGACGAGCACAGCACCCTCGCTTGCCGGCGGGCGGGGCACCTCGTCGATCACCAGCACCTCGGGCGGCCCATACTGGTGAAATCTCGCCGCGCGCATCGAAGTCTCGGGCATGATGCATCTCCAAAGAGTTTAGGTGTGAACTCATCCTTAAACAAAGTATAGTCAAAGACATTCGAAATCGGAAGTGTAAGTAGAAATGGTTACTGTAGTCCTCTCCGAATGACGAGTTCGAACCGATCCTCTGCCACAACGCCGTTCGCTCTGACTTCCAGCCCATCGTGTGTCTGAAGTGTCCAGAAAGGTTTGATGGGCGATCAGCCGCTCCGCAGCCTCTCGGAAACGAGTGGAGACTATGGGGAGGATGTAGAGTGACGCTATGAGCCACTCTCACGAGCGCCGTCACCATCACGACACGGACATCGATTGGACCGCGATGGCGGCGGACCTCGTACGCGAGGCGGAAGTGATGCTGCCGTACGTGACTCGTGCCGCCGAAGCAGCGGCGGGCGTGTGCTGGGAGAACGGGACCACGGTGCGGCGCATCCTGGACATCGGGAGTGGGCCGGGTGTGATGGCCTGTGAACTGGCTCGGCGCTTTCCGGAGGCGACTGTGGTAGCGGCGGACGGCACTGAGCCGCTGCTGCTCGAAGCTGCGGCGCGCGCCAGGGAGGCCGGCCTGGAGGGGCGAGTACTGACGGTGACTGTCGATCTACCCGATGGGGTGGATGCGTTGGGACGCGCCGATCTGATCTGGATGGCAATGGCCCTGCATCACATCGGTGATGAGGCGGCACTGCTGCGCCGGCTGCAAAGGATGCTGGCGCCGCGGGGGGTGCTGGTGCTGGCCGAACACGGAGACCCGCAGCGTTTTCTGCCGGATGGCGCGGAGCCGAGCGGTCCCGGATTTAACGACCGTCTGGCTTCGTTCGAAGCCGAGTGGCTGGCGGCGATGCGCGACGACCTGCCGGGATCTGCACGCTCGGCCGGCTATGCCGCGGCGCTGCGGGACGCGGGCTTCACCGTCGCCGTCGACAGCGTGATGCACGTGCGACTGGATGCGCCCCTTGCTGAAACACCTCGGCAGATGGTGTTGAGTCGCCTGCGCCGGATATCGGAGCTATTTGCAGAGAGGCTGGATGCGGCAGACCGTGCGACACTGGCGGTACTGATCGATGAGGACCATCCGCTCGGAGTGATGCGGAGGAACGATGTGTTCCTCGATGCCTCGCGGCATGTATACGTCGCGACAGCAGGCTCGCGGAGCGATTCGTAGAGTCTGCAAAGACTCGCTCCACAATCACTCCGTCGCCTATGACCGGTGTCCTGACGTTCGGAAGTGCACGCTATCCCAATGCTCACACCTTTCTGGACAGACCATGAGGTCTTGACCAGGCGGATCATGATCTGTCGAGGCAATCGAGCTTCTGCCTGGCCCGTTTGGGGCCACGCCTCGCCATGGCGCGTCTACGCTCCACTACGTTAACGTTGAGTATGCCACCGTCGTACCGTGCCGGCGACTTTCTCCTGGGTCTGGAAGGGCTTGCCATCCTCCGGGCTTGGGGGACCGATTCGGATGGGGTACGTGCGCGAGCCGATGAGACCGCTACCATTTGCGGCTCCCTTGACAAGGAACCCTACAACACGGCTCGTTCTGTACCCGTTTACGAAGCGACCGAGGGATATAGCCTCTGGGCCGCCAACTACGACAGCATGCCCAACTTTCTCCTTCCCCTGGAAGAACAGGCCGTGCACCCAATCCTCGACTCACGCCCAATCGGGCGGACGCTTGAAGCTGCTTGCGGGACGGGCCGACACACGCGCTACCTCACGCAGCGTGGTCACACGGTGGTGGGAATCGACGCCACCGAGGAGATGCTCGCGGTGGCGCGGGAGAAGTCTCCAACTGCCACATTTCGTGTGGGCCGCCTCGAACATCTGGACCTACCCGTCTCGTCATTCGAACTGGCGGTCTGCTCGCTGGCTCTGGCGCACCTTCCCGACGTTGACAGCGCCATTGCCGAGCTTACCCGCGTGCTCGTTCCCGGAGGACGCCTGGTCCTCTCCGACGTCCACCCCCTCTGCACCGCAATCGGTTTCCATGCGCTCTTCCGTGCTGAAGAGGGGGAACGGGGCTGCATCCAGAACCATTACCATCCCATATCCAGCTACCTTCGCGCTTTCAATGCAGCCGGTCTCAAGATCGTTCAATGTGTCGAGGTGCCGTTTGACGGCGGCGCGGTTGCCGCCATGGGGGGTTACTCTCTGATCCCCGAGGCGGTTTCGATGGCGCTCCTCGGCCTTCCGCTCGTCCTGGTCTGGGAGTTGGAGGCTCTCTAACCGGGGGCAAGTGCACCGCGCGTTCCATGCCCCTCATTCGGCGGTTGCATGCCTCGCACGCTCGCCTGCGGCAGGCGCAAGGGGTAGAGATCGGCTCTCCAACTACACCGACGTGAGCAGTAGAGCCGCCCAAGCTGTCACCTCGAGCCAGAGCCGCGGCACCCTGTCCATGGTGCCATCGGGGACGATCGCTGACCTCGACTGTGCCAACATCGCCAAAGCTGTCAGAGGCAAGCTGCGACCTCTTGCGGAGGGGTAGAGTAGGCCGTCAGCCGATCAATGACTGGACCGTCGCCGATGATCGGCCTACACGTTGCCGGCGCATTGATCGCTGTGGATCGCGGTACAGTTGCGCCCGACCCCACCAACTCCCGGCAATCTGTCGTCGCCTACAATCGGGAACGAGTACTGGCCTCCGCCCGCAGCTTGCTCGGTCGGATCACGGTCAGCCGCCTGCCCGGTCTCTGAATCGCCGTACCATACCGTAGGAAGCAAACGCACTGGAGGAGACGCGGAGTGCCATCACGCCACCTCTATGTTCTTGGCCATAAAAACCCGGATACCGACGCCGTCTGTGCCGCCGTGGGCTACGCCGCGCTCGAACAGCTCCGCGGCCGTCACAACGTGCTCGCCGGCCGCCAGGGGCCGCTGCGTCCTGAAACCGCCTACCTGCTCGATCGCTTCCAGGTCCCTCCGCCCGATCTCGTGTCCGACATTCGTCCGCGGGTTGCCGATGCTATGACGTCGCCGGCCTTCGTCGTTCAGGAGAATGCCTCCCTATTTGACGTCGGCGGCATTCTCGAGTCCGAAGGTATCCGTGTGGTCGCGGTCGTGGACGCCCAGGGGCGGCTACGCGGTGTCACCGGTCAGGCTGATTTTGCACAGGCCTTCGTTGCTCGCCTCGAAACTTTCGACCGTATTCCGCTTGAACGCGCCAACCTGCTCCGGGCGCTCGGAGGAACGGTATTGGTTGATGCGCCTCATCGCGAGCTGGGGAATCGCGTCATGGTCGGTGCCATGCAGGTGGAATCGATGCTGCGTCGTCTCGCTCCCGGTGATTTGCTGGTGCTGGGAGATCGTACCGATGCTCAGCTCGCGGCGATTCAGTTCGGCGTAGGCGGTCTTATCGTCACCGGTGACGATCCGGTCTCGCCGGAAGTTATCCAGCTGGCCCGAGAGCGAGACGTGTTGCTGGTCGCCGTCGAGCATCACACCTTTACCACCCTTCGTCTCATCCAGCTCAGCATTCCCGTCCGCCACGTCATGCAGTCGAATGTTGCCACCTGCGGTCCCGACGACCTGGTGGAGGAAGTCCGGGAGCGTCTCCGCGGCGAACCGATCCGTTCCCTCATCGTCGTCGACGACGACGACACCGTGGTGGGAATCATCAGCCGCAGCAACTTGCTCCGCGTTCAACGTCCCGAGGTCGTGCTGGTCGATCATAACGAGCGCGGACAGGCCGTCGTGGGGATCGAGGACGCCGACGTAGTCGCCGTCGTCGACCATCATCGCGTCGCCGACTTCTGGACCCGCACCCCGCCCTTCATGCGCCTTGAGCCGGTTGGGGCTACCAGCACCATCGTTGCCAAGCTATTCGCCGAGTCCGGCCTCGACGTTCCACCGGCGATCGCGGGAATCCTCCTCGGCGCGATCCTCACTGACACGCTTGCCTTTCGAAGTCCCACCAGCACCGATGAGGATCGCCGCGTGGCCGGCGAGCTCGCGCCTGTCGCGGGCGTGGACATCGAAGAGCTCGGAACCGCCATCCTCGACCGCGCCTCCGATGTTTCCGACCGCACCTCGCACGAGCTCATTGCCTCGGACTATAAGGAGTTCAACGTCGATGGCTGCAAATTTGGTATCGGAGTGATCGAAACCACCAACGGAGCCTCGGTTCTCGCTCGTCAGGCGGAGCTCTTCACCGCCATGTCCTCCTTCCGCGAGCGTGGCTACCATTCCGTACTCTTCGCTGTCGTGGATATTATTCGCGGACGCACCAGCATCTTGATCGATGGCTACCCCGAAGCGGTCGCGTCGGCTCTACACGCGACGATCGTCGGTGGGGATCGCATCGAAATCCCGGCGATCGTGTCCCGGAAAAAGAACATCGTGCCGGCTCTCGGCGAGGTGGCACGCCTGATTCCACGGTGAGGTCCAGCACATCGCGCGGCGCGGTCTGCCTGCCCGCCGTTTGGGAGTCGACGTAATCGCTGCTCTCCCAACACCGCCCGATGGTCTATATTCGGCGTAAGGGGAGGCCTCGTCGTGATATCGATCCGGTTGTCGCGGTTTCTACCCATTCTGATCGTGACCATCCTCGTATGTGGGGTGGCGCCGGCCGGCGCGCGGACCTTGAATGCGCCGTCGCTGAACAAGCTGGTGCTGTCGCCGGCCGACATCAAGCACGCCTTCGGTCCAGGTTTTTCGGTGCTACTGTCGCGCCAAACTACGAATAGTGATCTGCGTGGGTCCACCGCGGGCTTGTCGCAGGGGTCGCTCGCCGGGCTCAACGGCCGCGTTACCGGCTATGTCTCCATGTACACGCACCCTCGCGTCTCTAAGCGGTCGAAAGTCGCCGCTCCCGGGGTACTGATCGTCCTATCCGGGGTCAACCTGTACAAGTCAACCGCGTACGCCCGCGGCACCCTGAACCGATCCACTCACACCTCTGGAAAACTCCCGAAAGGGACAACGGAACAGTCGCGCCCATTACGTGGGGTAGGAGACCTGGCGGTCATACTCACCGTCCGGTCCGTCGTACCCGGCCAGCCCACCACCGATTCGGTGTATGCCGGCTTCCAGCAGGGAAAGTACACCGCGCTCATCGACGTAGCGGCCTACAACCAAAGGCCGGATGTCGGACAGATCGTCACACTCTGTAAGCTTCTCGACGCGCGTATCCGGAGTAACGGCTGACGCGCGATGAGCGCCACAACGGACGTCGTTGTGGTGCTCAATCCTCGGCGTGTGCCTCCCTTCGGCGACCTCGTCCCGCCACCGGTGCCATTATTCGGCGGCCGCCATACCGTTGATGGCAACCGGCGGGCTCGGCACGATTGGTGCAAGCGACCTATCTCACGACGGCAATGACCCATCGACGGCAAACGGAGGTGCAAGATGCAGCTTGGAATGATCGGACTGGGGCGCATGGGCGCGAACATGGTGAAGCGGGTGACCAAGGCAGGCCACACATGCGTCGTGTACGACGTCCATCCTGAAGCAGTCCAGGCGCTCGAGGGGGACGGGGTCACCGGCGCTTCCGATATGCACGATTTCGTGCAGAAGCTGACGAAACCGCGCGCGGTATGGCTTATGGTCCCGGCCGCCATCGTGGACAATATCGTCGGGCAGCTCCTGGCAGATCTCGAAGCCGGCGACATTCTCATCGACGGTGGGAATTCGTACTATATCGACGATATTCGGCGCGCCGGCGAAATGAAAGACCGGGGTCTACACTACGTCGATTGCGGGACCAGTGGCGGCGTCTTCGGCCTGGAACGCGGGTACTGCCTGATGATCGGCGGAGAAGATGAAGTCGTCCAGCGTCTCGACCCGATCTTTGCGGCCCTCGCCCCCGGCCAGGACGCAGCGTCGCCCACGCCCGGACGGTCTGGTTCCGGCACCGCCGAGAAAGGCTACCTGCACTGCGGTCCGAGTGGAGCGGGGCACTTTGTGAAGATGGTGCACAACGGTATCGAGTACGGCATCATGGCCTCCTACGCGGAGGGACTGAATATTTTGCACAAGGCCAACGTCGGGAAGACCGAGGCGCAGGTCAGCGCCGAGCTGACCCCGCTGCGCGATCCGCAATACTACATGTACGACCTCAATCTGCCGGATATCGCCGAGGTCTGGCGCCGGGGCAGCGTCATCTCGTCGTGGTTGCTCGATCTAACCGCACAGGCTCTGCTTCAAGATCCTGGCCTGAAAAACTACGATGGCCGCGTCTCCGACTCCGGCGAGGGACGCTGGACCATCCATGCCGCCATCGATGAGGCCGTGCCGGCTCCCGTGCTCAGCTCGGCCCTCTACGAACGCTTCAGTTCTCGCGCTGAAGGAGAATACGCCAATCGGCTCCTTTCGGCCATGCGTTTCGCATTCGGTGGCCACCTGGAAGAGCATCCTGCTCAGTAGGAGACGGTCATGACAGTACCGAAGTCAGATGCGCTGGTCTTTTTTGGCGCGACCGGAGATCTTGCCTACAAACAGATCTTTCCCGCCTTGCAGTCGATGATCGTTCACGGCTCGCTCGATGTCCCGATCATTGGCGTGGCGAAGGCCGGCTGGAACCTGGACGATCTCGTCAAGCGCGCGCGCAGTAGCCTCGAGACGCACGGCGGCCTGGACGAGGCAGCATTCGCCAAGCTCACCAAGCTGCTCCGGTACGTGGACGGTGACTACGCCGATCCCGAAACCTTCGAGGAGCTGAAACGACAGCTACAGGGATCAGCGCACCCCTTACATTATCTGGCGATCCCTCCGGCCCTGTTCGAGGAAGTTGTCGCTCGGCTTGCCGGCGTCTGTGATCCTTCGACCTCGCGAGTCGTCATCGAGAAACCGTTCGGTCACGACCTTGCCTCCGCGCAGGAACTCAATCGGGCGATTCTAAAATACTTCCCCGAGAGCAACGTCTTCCGCATCGATCACTATCTCGGCAAGGAGCCGGTTCAAAACCTCCTGTACTTTCGATTCTCCAATTCATTTCTCGAGCCGATGTGGAATCGCACCTACGTCCGAAGCGTGCAGATAACCATGGCCGAAAACTTTGGCGTTCAGGGACGCGGTGCCTTCTACGACGCCACCGGCGCGATCCGTGACGTCATCCAGAACCACATGTTGCAAGTGGCCGCGATGCTTGCCATGGAACCTCCCATGGAGCACGCCAAAGAAGCCATGAGGACCGAAAAGACCCGCGTCCTCGCCGCCGTCAAACCACTCCAAACCGATGACGTGGTGCGAGGACAATTCAAGGGGTATACCAAAGAGCCCGGCGTCGCACCCGATTCTCACGTCGAAACCTATGCCGCCGTGCGACTGAACATCGACTCCTGGCGATGGGCCGGCGTGCCCTTCCTCATTCGGGCCGGTAAGTGTCTTCCCGTGACTGCCACCGAGGTGCTGGTGGAATTCAAACGGCCACCAACCGAGGTCTTCTTCGAGCGTCCACCGGCGGGAGCGAACTACTACCGCTTCCGGTTGAGCCCAACCGTGCAAATCGCCCTGGGAGCTCGCAGCAAGCTTCCCGGCGAGGGCATGAAAGGCCAGGATGTCGAGCTCATGCTTCAGGAAGACACCAGCAAAGACGTCCCTCCGTACGAGCGCTTGCTGTCCGATGCCATGCACGGCGATTCCGAGCGGTTCGCCCGTGAGGATACCGTGGAAGCCTCGTGGCGCGTCGTCGACCCAATTCTTCAGGAAGACACACCCCTGTACGAATATGAGCCGGGGACCTGGGGGCCGGCCGAGGCCGACAAGCTCACGCCCTATGCCACCGGTTGGCACGCCCTCCCGAACATATCCGCAACCAAGTAAAAATAGGGAACGGGCGCATCCGCCGGTCGGAGGGCCCGTTCCTTGGGTGATTCAAACGGCTAGTGTGTCAGCGCATCCCTTTGGTTCGCATCACCTGCCGGAAGTTCCAGTACAGGACCCCGGTGACGACGAGGCCGATCAAGAACAGCAAGAACCCGATCGTACTGCCCAGGAACAGGCCGACGACGACGCTAACCGCCACGTCGATGCCGAGCGACCACGTTGTCACGCGGCGCGCCAGAGCCGCCGGCTGACTGCGTTGAATTGCCATGAAATCTCTCCTTGTACGTGACTGCCCACGGATGTGCGGACGGGCACCCGTTAAGTGGCTGCGACTGCGTCCGAATCCGGTCTATACACTTGCTCGCCCGCCCGAATTGGAACGGTCAACCAGTTTTCCACCGGCGGAAGCGGGCAGCTGAACTGTTCGTTGTACGCGCAATACGGGTTGTATAACAGATTGAGATCCAGAAAAACCGTGCCGTCGTCATTCAGCGTTGGCTCGACGTACCGACCGGCACCGTACGTTTCCTTCCCGCTCGTCGCGTCGCGCAGCGGCAAAAACAAGTCGTCACCTTCACCGAAAATCGCAAGCTCCACCGGCTGACCTTCCACGTCAAAGTGAACCGCGCCGGCTCGTGGATATTCCCGGCTGGCACCTGTACTCGTGCCCATCTCAACCGGTTCCGGCGACTCGGGCTCGTGCAACTCGAGCGTCATGGCAAGCTTCGCGTTGTAAGGGAAATAGCGCAGGCCAGTGAAGTTGGAACGCGTCTTTCCAAACGGAGACCCGGGGTCGGTACGCATGAATTCGTCCTTGGCCTCGCGCCACGCCGTGGCGTACTGTTCCGGGGACATATGCACGTGGACGTGTTCGTGGTGGTGCTCGTCGGTGGTGTCAGTGTGCTTGTCGTGGTCCATGCTGCCGACTGCGTCGCTTTCGCCTGAGCTCTCGGGCCGGTACGTTTCGGGGCCTATTCTCCCGCCTACCTGGATATGTGATCCAGAGCACGCGGGAGATGGCGTCCTACCTCATTGTAGTCGCCGCCGTCACTCCTCGCCGCCGTCGTCGGACCTCCGCAGTGGAAGTCGCACGACAAACGTGGTTCCGTGCCCCTCGCGGCTGCGTACGATGATATTCCCGCCGTGCTGGTGAAAGATGTCGCGTGCGCCCGCCAATCCAATGCCCGTACCCGGTATACGCCCCGCCACGTTACTTCCTCGGTGGAACCGATCGAACACATGTGGCAAATCGTCTTCCGGTATACCCACACCTTCATCCTCTATCGCGATCACCGCTGTCGATCCTAGAGCGTCCTCCACGTCGACTCTCACGGTCACCCTTCCGCCACCCGGACTGTACGTGATGGCATTCGAGAGCAGATTCGCGAACGCGCGCTCGATTCGCGCTTCGTCAAAGTGCCCGGTCAGCGCAACCTCCGGTCTTTCCAGCTCCACGCTGTGGAGTTCCGTCGTGTGCTGCTGCTCCTCGATAACGCGCTCCAGGAGCGTCGTTAGATCGACTTCCGATACGACCAGATCGAGCGTGCCTCCCATATGGATGCGCGAAACATCCAACAGCTCGTTAATCAAGCCGCTCATCCGGGTACTGGTCGTGTTGATACGTTCTAGCCCGTGCAGTAACAGCCGTGTATCCTCGGTGTCGGCTCGTTCCGCCCGCCGGTGGAGGATCTGCGCGAGTCCTTTGATCGTGGTCAGCGGAGTCTTCAAGTCATGCGCGGCAGCCGACAAAAAATCGTCCTTCTGTCGGACCAGAGTTCGTTGGGATGTAACGTCTCGAAAACTGACGACGCCGCCGATCGTCTCGCCGCCGTCGCCGATCACGGGAGTGGCCGAGCACTCGACGATTGCCTCCCTTCCATCCCGACACCGAATCAGGACGTCCTCGTTCACGATTGTTTCCTTCTTCCGTGTCGCTCGTACGAGCAGGCGTTCGGCCTCCGGAATTGGTTCCCCGTTGGGTCCGAATGCACCCAGGATGTCGAAGTAATCCGGTGGTCCGGTGTCCGTCTCGTCCCTGCCCAGCAGTTCCCGCGCCTTTGCGTTCGCGAAAATCGGCGTACCCCGAGCATCGGCAATCACGATTCCATCCGCGATCTGTCCCAGGATCGCTTCCCGTTCCAGTGCCGATTTCTCCGCGGCTCGCAGTAACCGGGCGTTATCTACTGCAATTGCCGCGCGTCTCGCCAGATCGGTTGCCAGCATGAGATCGCTTTCCGAAAAGAGACGTGCGGGATCGGATGACACAAACGTCAGCGCCCCGAGTACCGATCCTCGCGCTAGCAGCGGTACGATCATCACCGAAACCAGCCCCAGCTCTCGATAGATGGCAAGCCGTTCCGGGTCGCTCGTCGATCGAGCGAGGAGCTCGTCAGGAACAAACGGAGTATATTCCGGCTCACCGCTGCGTATCACTTTAGCCACGCCGGTCGGGTCGTCCGGCTGTACCGGATAACGCTTCGTGAGCTCCTGGGCCAGTGCCACCTTCTCGGGGTCGATATGAGCGACGGCGAGGAGTTCGATGACGCCATCGCCATTTACCATGTTCACCGAGCACCAATCGGCGATGTGCGGCACTGCTAATCGCGCCACGCTCGCCAGTGTCGTCGCGTAGTCCAGGGAGCTACTCAGCGTAATGCTGGCCTGCGCCAGAAATTCAAAGCGGTGCTGCGCCGTTTCAGCGCGCGCCCGCGCCATACGTTCCGCTTCGTAGAGTCGCGCCCGATCCAGCGCCTGCGCACACTGTTGAGTCAGTGAGAGAGCGAACTGCCTTTCATCTTCATCGAAGGTTCGCGTGTCCTCGAAGCTCAGTCCGATAGCCCCCAGTACCGCCCCTTTGGCTAGCAATGGGATGCTGGCGCTCGCGCCGGTGTGGTCACCACCGCGTGCCGGCCGGACCACTTCAAACATTCGTTCCCACTGCGCGCGTGACTCTATCCACAGCGGTTGCCGGGTCGCCACCGTGCGGGCGATAGGCAGCGGAGCGTCGACTGAAAGGTGTGCGAATCGCTCGAGCATCTCCACCTGATATCCCACGGCAGCCACCATGTGCAGTTCCTCGGTCTCAGTGTCCCAGCGGTAAATCGACCCTGCGCTGGCCCCCAGCGCCGCAATTCCCTGGGTGAGAATCACGTCGGCTACCTCGGGTGGCGTATACGCTTCCGACAGCGCCGCCGAGATGCTCTGTAAGCGGGCGATGTGCGATGCCGTCGCTTCGGCACGCTCTCTCGCGTCGCGTTCCGCCGCCAGAAGCTCGATTCGCTCCCGTTCCTGCCGGCGTCTCGACGTGTCATCCTCTGCCAGCACGACGGTCCCCAGTGGGCGGCCATCCCGGTCGAAGTACGGGGCGGTTGATATCGTCACGTCGACCGTCGACCCGTCTTTTCGCCGGCGCCGGCGCTCAAGCCCGGTGATGGGGTTACCGGCCAGGACGTCACGTCGTACTGCTTGCGACGCCTCACGATCAGAGGGGTCGACAGTCGGAGAAGGGCGACCCAGAACCTCATCCTCAGACCATCCGAAAATTGACTCGGCAGCCGCGTTCCAGCTCGTCACTCGTCCGTCCACGTCCAGTGAAACGATGGCGAGTGGCGAGGCCTCGATCACCGCTCGCAATCGAGCTTCCGCCGCTTCCGCCTCCGAGCGGGCCGCTATTTCACGCGCGAGAGACGCCGCCAGACGCTGATTCACGTCATGATCGAGTGCGCACATACCTTACAGTAGCGCGTCCGGAATTCCCGACGAATGTCCGGCGTGCCTCGGTAAACGGCGGTAACCGCAATCGACGGGCATCATGTATCATGTCGTGCGCATGCGCCGGGACACGTGAGGCGGAGCGACTCATTCCGGGGAGAAGAGAGTGTACGTCGGCTTGCGTCTCTGGACCGCGATTCTGGCGTTGGGGCTTCTCGTGTCCGGTTGCGGTACCTCGCTGAACGCTGCCACGCCGACCCCCCCATATCCGCGCCTCCACCGGTCGCTACCGTCGCGGCCGTCCGCACGTCTCCCATTCACCACGGCAAGTTCGTGGTGGGCCTGGTGACCGACGTTGGAGGCCTGGGCGACAAATCCTTTAACGATCTCGCCTGGAAGGCCGTTAGAGGCGTACGAAAGCTGTATCACGGCAAGGCGCTGGTCATACAACCAACCTCGGAAATCGCCTATCTCCCGGATCTTAAAAAAATGGTTGCTCGCCATGCCTCGCTTGTCGTCGCCATTGGAGCGTCGATGGCCGGCGCCATATATCAGGCCGCTGGTCAGTATCCAAAGCAGCGCTTCGTGCTTGTTGATGCTCGTCCGATGTCGTCTCCCGGGCACGAGGTTGCGGTCGCCAACGTGGCAAATGTTCTCTTCAACGAGGGCGACTCCGGGTACCTCGCCGGAGCCCTTGCCGGCTTGATGGAACGTCGCCATGTTGGAAAGGCGAAACATAACACTATCGGGTACCTCGGCGCCTATCCCATTCCACAGATCGTGCGCTATCTCGCCGGGTACGTCGCGGGAGCAACGGCAGCGGATCCGAAAGTCAAGGTGGTCGGTCAGTTCGCCGATACCTACGTCGACGCGAAACTCGGCAAAAAGATCGCCGACGCCCAGATTCACGCGGGCGCCGACGTACTCTTTCAGGTGGCGGCCGCCACTGGCGCCGGCTACCTACAGGAAGTGAACGCGCGCCGTGTTTACGGCATCGGATCGGATGTGAACCAGTCCTACATCGGTCGCTATATCGTTACCAGCGCCCTGAAACGTGTCGATGTCGCGGTAGCGTCAGTGCTGCGCGACGATGTCCGGGGCAAGTTTCGGCCTGGCGACAACCTCTTCGACGCCGCCAATGGCGGAACCGGAATTTCTCCCCCGTCCGCGTTGATCCCCGGCTCGGTGGTTGCCGCGACCCAGAAATTCGCGTCCCGCCTCACCACCGGCGCAGTAACTCCGCCACTCTCCTTGCCGGCGCGGTAGTGGTCGCCATCGTGCCGGCACTGTCTCGTCTCTCGTATTCGTGGTGCCGCGAAACCATCTGGGGTACGTCATGAGAACTGTCCTGCACGGCGCGGTCATCGTTACCTGCGATCCCGACCACACCGTGCATGCGGTCGGGGACCTGGTTATGGAAGACGATCGCATTCGGTATGTCGGCCCCTCGTACTCCGGCGAGTACGATGTGCGACTCGACGTCACCGGCCATCTCATCATGCCCGGGCTCATAAATGCCCATACGCATTCCGGCATGTCAATCATGCGTGGGCTTGCCGACGACGACGATCTTCTGGTCTTTCTCGAGCAGCGCGTCTGGCCCCGTGAGATCAAGCTCAACGGCGACGATGTGTACGCCGGGAGCGCTCTTTCCGCCGTAGAGATGCTGAAGTGCGGCGTAACCACCTATGTCGACATGTACTTCTTCGAAGAGGATCTGGCGCGCGCCGCTCTGGACGTCGGTGCCCGGGCCGTCATCACGCCCACGATTCTCGACGTGCCGGTATGGTCGGCTTTGCGCGGAAGCTGGGAGCGTCAGCTGGCGCGTGCGCTCGATTTTTGCGTGCGCTGGGAAGGCCGGGCAGGTCGCATCCACACTGGCATCGGCCCACACGCGCCCTACACGGTGCCGCTTGAGCCACTGCGGGAGATCGCCCACGAAGCTCGCCGGATCGGCAAACCGGTCAACATCCATCTCGTGGAAACTGCGCTGGAACGCGACAACTTTCACGCCGAGCATGGGACGAGCACGGTTGCGGCCCTCCAGTCCGTCGACTTCTTCGCTGGACCGGTCCTGGCCGCCCATTGCATCTGGCTCGATCCCGGTGACATCGCCACCTACCGTGCTCACGGAGTGGGAGTCGCCCACTGCCCGCAGAGCAATGCCAAGCTTGGCGCCGGGATCGCCCCCGTCGCCGAGATGCTGGCCGCCGGTGTCGATGTCGGTCTCGGCACCGATGGGGCCGCCACGAACAACAACCTGGACCTCTGGGAAGAGATGCGGCTCGCCCCGCTTCTCGCGAAAGTCACTGCGCTCGACCCCAAGCTGCTGCCGGCCGAACACGCACTTGCTATGGCAACCAGCATGGGGGCACGCGCCATCGGCCTGCCGGACGTGGGATCCTTGCGGGAGGGCTTCAAGGCAGATATCGTCCTGCTGAATATCGAGGAGTCGGCAGCCGTCCCCGTGTTCGAGCTCAGTTCCTATATTTCGCATATCGTGAATTCGCTCAGCGCGCGCCACGTGGATTCGGTCTGGATCGACGGCCGCATCGTGGTCGAACATGGACGGGTGACCAGCGTCGACGAAACGGAAGTCCGGCGCGCCGCCCAGCGAACCGCGCAGTCCCTTTCCGACCGTATGGATTCTTGAACGGAGAAAGCATGACGGCAGACACGTCGACCTATTACCGGGGTTTGGAAGAGGGAGTTGCCGAAGTGCAGCGGCGAACCGATCTCAAGCCCGACGTTGCCATCGTCCTTGGCTCGGGCCTCGGAGCTCTGGCCGACGAAATGGTGGATAGCGTTTCCATTCCGTACGCCGAGATACCGCGACTTCCCCACGTCCACCGTGGCCGGCCACGCCGGCAAGCTGGCGGTCGGCCTCTTCGAAAATCGCCCGGTCGCCATGATGTCCGGCCGGGTCCACCTCTACGAAGGCTATTCGGCGGCGCAGGTGGCGTTTCCGGTGCGACTCCTTCGACTCCTTGGCGTCCAGACCGTCATCCTCACCAACGCGGCTGGCGGCGTCAACTCTCGGTTCACGTCCGGCGCGCTGATGCTCATTACCGACCACATCAACCTTACCGGGCACAACCCGTTGGTTGGCCCCAACGATTCCCGCTTTGGTGTGCGTTTCCCTGACATGACGAATACCTACGCGCCACATTTACTGGACGCCGCTCGACGGTCTGCCGCCCGAACGGGCGTGTCCCTCGACGAAGGCATCTACCTTGGCCTTCTGGGGCCAACCTACGAGACTCCGGCGGAAGTTCGTATGGTGAGGTTATTAGGAGGTGACGCGGTTGGAATGTCCACGGTGACCGAGGCGATCGCCGCCAACCACATGGGTATGCACGTGCTCGGCATATCCTGTATTACCAATATGGCGGCCGGTATGCTGCCGCAGCCGTTGCACCACGCCGAGGTGATGGAAACCGCGGCGCGCGTCGCCCACGACTTTGCCCGGCTTTTGCGTGACATCGTGTCCGGTTTGGGAGAAGCCCGGTGACCGTTCCCACCCTCGAGTACCGTGACGGCTGTCTCAGGCTGCTCGACCAAACCCGGTTGCCCCTTGAAACCATCGTGGTCGAATGCTGGGACATTCCCACGCTCGCCGAGGCGATCACGAGTTTGCGGGTGCGCGGCGCGCCGGCCATTGGTTTGGCCGCTGCCTACGGGGTGGCCGTCGCCGCGCGTAACCTGGCCCGTGCCGGTGTCAGAGGAGAAGATTTCCGCACCGGCGTGGCGTCCGCCTCCCGTGAGCTCGCGGCCACTCGTCCTACTGCCGTCAACCTCTTCTGGGCCCTCGACCGCATGAAGCGTCTCCTGGCCTCCACCGAAGGCCCCGAGGACCAGATTGCCGGCCGGCTGCTGGAGGAAGCCCATCGCATGCTGGCCGAAGATGAAGCATCCAATCGAGCGATGGGACGTCATGGCGCCACCCTGATCGCCGCCGGCTCGAACGTCCTCACGCACTGCAATGCCGGAGCCCTGGCCACCGGAGCGTACGGAACCGCCGTCGGCGTGATTCGGTCCGCCCACGACAGCGGGAAATCGCTGCACGTGTGGGTTGACGAAACGCGGCCGCTCCTGCAGGGCTCCAGACTCACCGCCTGGGAGCTTGCCGAGGCCGGAATTCCCCATACCCTCATCACCGACAACATGGCGGCCCACTTTATGCAGGCCGGGCGTGTCGATTGCGTGATCGTGGGCGCCGACCGAATCGCGGCCAATGGCGACACTGCCAACAAGATTGGTACCTACGGGGTGGCAGTGCTGGCTCGCGCGCATGACCTGCCCTTCTACGTTGCTGCTCCAACCTCCACGGTTGACCTGTCCATTCCCGATGGAGACTCCATACCGATCGAACAGCGCGATCCGATCGAAGTGATCCAGTTTCGCGACATTCGAACCGCGCCTCAGGGCACAGTTGCCGCCAACCCCGCCTTCGACGTCACCCCCGCCCGCCTCATTGCCGGGATCGTGACTGAATGCGGCATCGCGCGCCCACCCTTCCAAGACGATCTGGCGCGCATGGTCGCCTCCGCCGGAACTCGGAGAACAGGGTGATTCCAGTGTGGGTAATCTGGTGCACGAAATGGTGAACGACCTGTGCGAGCGGCCGTGAAGGCGGTTGAATGTCTGCGTGGCTCTTGCCCGCACGTCGTAACGCGTTAGTCAGGCGCTACACACAAGTGAACTCGACATAATAAATAGTGTTGTCCACGCCGCGTTGCCGGCCTTGCGCCGTGAATCGTCTCGCGTGACTATTGGATAAATGTGTTATACCGTAATGCGTCGCGGGGGGCGACGTGAGTTGGAGGGGCGAGTGGGACTTCTGTTCATTCTGTGGTTGCCGTTGACGACAGCATTCATGGCGGTTGCCTTCGTGGTCAGTCTCGGGTTGGCCGGCGCGCCGGCGCGGCCCGGACCGGTCCCGGTGGCGCCTGCCGGTCTGAGCGAAGGCGAGCAGGCTAGCAACATCGCGTAGCCTTGACATACGAAGCCAAATTTGCTACTATTTAGGTCTACATGGGGATGTCAGGTTTCGACAGGGGGTCTGGAGCGCGGACTGCAAGCCGAGGTGCCAGTGGATGTCTCGTTAAACAACTGGCAACGGCATAACTGCCAACAACGAATACGCTTACGCTGCCTAATTAGGTAACGTCGCCTAACCGACCCATCGCCGACGGGTTGGGGACGGCGCCAAAAAGTCGGCCGTGCGGTAGGTTCGAGAGCCCATAGGATCTACTTAAGTCTGCTGGGTTTGCTGCAGGGGAGTTCGTTGGTAGAAACCTCTTCGGCGAGATTAAATGCCAACTAAGCTTGTAGATGTCAGTGTAACCAGTCTTCTGGACGGGGCGTTCGATTCGCCCCCATCTCCACCATGTCCCGAGTGGGGCCCGCAACTTGCATCAGATGCCGCGCCGCGCGTCCTTGATCGAACCACTCGATCGTGCTTTGTCCGGTCCTGTGTGCGCCGCGCCCACGATCTCCGACCAATCGCGTATGTTCTCTCGACGCGCCCACTCCGCCAGTCCTTCCACGATTCGTCGCCACGCGGATGGGTCGGCCAGCAGCGCAGTCGCCAGTCCCACCGCCCGGGCTCCGGCTAGCATGAATTCGATCGCGTCGTCCGCGCTGAGTATCCCGCCGATTCCCACCACCGGTATCGATACCACCTCGGCCACCGCGTAGACCAGATGTAGCGCCAGGGGCTTGATTGCCGGGCCGGAGAGCCCGCCCGACGTACTTGCCAGTACCGGATGTCTCCGCCTCGAGTCGATAGCCATCCCGTAAACGGTGTTGATCAGGCTGATCGCGTCCGCGCCCGCCTCCTCCACCGCCACGGCGATCGGCCGAATGTCCGTGACATTGGGTGAGAGCTTCACGAGTAGCGGTAGATCCGTTACCCCTCGAACCGCCGAGGTAACCTCCGCCGCCGATCGCGCGTCTACTCCAAAAGCCACTCCCCCCTGCTTGACATTCGGGCAGGACACGTTCAACTCAATTCCGGCGACGCCCGGCACGCCGTCCAGGTGCTGCACGATCTCGCAGTAGTCGTCGACCGACGTGCCGCTGACGTTTACGAAAACCGGTACCGTCATCGCCATCCACTGCGGCGCTTTTTCCGCGACCACGGCTTCCACTCCAATGTTCTGGAGGCCGATGGCGTTCAGCACTCCGGCTGGCGTTTCCACCAATCTCACCGGCTCGTTTCCCCGTCGTGGGTAGCGTGTTGTGCCTTTGCACACAATGGCTCCGAGCTGCGTCGTGTCGTTCGGTCGGTACCCTTCAGCGCCGTACCCAAACGTTCCGGAAGCCGCGATCACGGGATTTTTCAGGCGCAGGCCGGTGCGTGGAATGAGCAGTGTTTCCATTGCGGCCATTGTGTCACATGGCCTGATCCAGCGGGGTGCGATGATACAATACCAGCACTGGGAACGACCAAATCTGCTTGACGGAGGAGAGTCTACCATGCGAGTTGCGGTGCTTGCCGATACCCACTGGAAGGGCACGGACGCCATTCCCGGTGGTGTTTTGGAGCTCCTAAACGACGTCGACGTCGTCGTTCATGCTGGTGACCTGAAGTGCGAACATGTGATGGAGAGCCTGGACTCCACGGGGAGAACCGTTCTGGCCGTGCGTGGCAATAACTTCGAGCTCGATCTTGCCTCCTTGCCGGACACGCGGGTCGAAGACCTGAACGGCTTTCGAGTCGGGATCGCGCACGATATCGGTGACATCGCTCAGTTCGCATCCCATGTCAAGCGTCCCGAAGACATCTTCGGACAACGAGTCGACTGTGTGATTTTTGGTCAAACGCATCATCCCTACTTCGATGTGTTGCACGGTGTCCCATTCATAAACCCGGGAAGCGCCACCGACCAGGACCACTCGGGAGCGCCCGGCACGCTCGCTCTGCTCGACATAAACGGACGTTTAAAGGAAGTTCGGTTCGTCCAGGTATGAGTCGAGTCGTCGAGCTGCGTAGCGATACCTTTACCCGCCCGACCCCTGAGATGCGTCGGGCGATGTACGAAGCCCAGGTGGGCGACGACGTCTGGAACGAAGATCCCACAGTCCACCGGTTGGAAGAACGGGCGGCGCAGCTCCTCGGCAAAGAAGCTGCCCTCTTCGTGACGAGTGGCACCCAGGGCAACCTGATCGGTTTGCTCGCACAGGTTCGACCTGGATCGGAAGTTCTCCTCGGTAGCGACTCCCACGTATTCAACAACGAGTCGGCGGGTGCCGCAGTGGTGGGCGGGCTCCAGCTCCGCACGCTGCCGAACGGCCCGCGCGGCACTATCGATCCGGCTCTGATCGAAGACGCCATCCGTCCGGACGACCTCCACCAACCTCCCACCGGTGCATTGGTGCTCGAAAACACCCACAATCGGTGCGGCGGCGGTGTGCAGACGGTAGCCGAGGTCAACGCGATGGCTGCGGTTGCCCGTCACCACCACATTCCGGTGCACATGGACGGAGCCAGGCTCTTTAACGCCGCGGTCGCCCTGGACGTTCCGGCCTCGGCCATCGTCGAAAATATCGATTCGGTGACCTTCTGCCTCTCGAAGGGATTGGGTGCACCGGTTGGCTCGATACTCTGTGGTACCCGCGCTTTCATCGACGCCGCCCGCCGCTGGAGAAAAATTCTCGGAGGGGGCATGCGTCAAGCCGGCGTCCTGGCGGCTGCCGGGCTCGTCGCGCTGGAAAGCGGAATCGATCGCCTCCACGAGGATCATGCAGCGGCGCGGATGCTGGCGGATGGACTGGCCGAGATGTCGGGTATCGAGATCGACCCCTCCAGCGTTCAATCCAATATCGTCAACTTCGACGTCGCGCGCTTGCCCGTCTCACCGGCGCAATTCATTGCCGAGCTCGATTCCCACGGCGTGAAGCTGGCTGCCAATAAAGGGAGCGCCATGCGCGCCGTCACCAGTTTTGAAGTCAACCTCGATGACATCGTCTACGCCATAGGCGTTATCGCGGGCGTGGCGCGCGTCCCCGTGCCGGCTCTGGCCTAGAGCGATGCCGGCCGGCGCCAATCCACGCGCGCTCCTGGAGCGCGTACTCCTGCTGGAACGTAGTCAGGGCTACCAAAACCGTGCGGCCGTCGGAGGCCTCGGGCCATTTTCCCGGATACAGCTAGAGCGTGACGGCGCCGGGTCCGACCCCACTCTCGGCCGGGTTGCCCTGCACCTCGCGGACTACGAGTCCCAGGACCGCGGCCGGCGTGAAGCAGCCGTCGCCGCGGCTCTGTCGTTTCTCGGGTCGTCTGTTACGTCCACTCCACTGCCGCCGGCGCCCGCTTCCCAGCCGGCAGTGTCGCCGCCAAAGCTCGAAAGGCGAGTGCCGCCGCCCGAAGTTCGTCCTCCGCCGGTGCCTGCCGTTCTGGCATCGCGCTCCAAGAACCGGCCCGAACATTCGCCGGAAGACCTCGACCTCCCGTTGAACACCATCAAGGGTGTGCGGAAGCCCACCACCGAAGCGCTGGGCCGTCTTGGCGTGCACGTCGTGCGAGACCTCATTCAGTACTTTCCCCGGGCGCATTACGACTACACCGATACGCGCTCCATCAGTCGCTTGCGAGTTGGAACGAAAACGACGCTCGTCGGCACGATCAAGGACGTGCGAACCAACTACTTGCGTGGCAAAGTCTCCATTACCACCGCGACCGTGTCCGACGACACCGGCACCGTCGCCGTGCGCTGGTTCAACCAGCCGTATTTGACGAAGGGGCTCCCCGTGGGATCTCGCGTGGCGATAACTGGAGAACCGGACTTCCACGGCGGCCGGGTATATTTTGTCCCGCGCGATTACGAGTTGATCCAGGATCTGGAGCTGACCCACGCGGCACGTCTGGTCCCGGTTTATGGTCTGACGAAAGGGCTCTATCAGCGATCGTTGCGGGCGCTCGTGCGCGACATTCTGGACGAGTATGTGAGCGCCCTCCGCGATTTTGTGCCGGGAGATATTCGCGATCGCCACGAACTGCTCGATCTCGATGACGCCGTGCGTCAGTACCACTTTCCGGAAAATGCTGCCAGGCGCGACGCAGCGCAGCGGCGGCTCGCCTTTAACGAGCTCTTACTTATTCAGCTCGGTCTGCTCATTCGCAAAGAGCAGTGGCGGGAACCCGATGATCGAGTCGCCGTTCCGATCGACGACGCCCTCCTCGCGCGCTTCACCAGCGGCTTGCCGTTCCCGTTGACTGGGGCACAACAGCGCGTCATTCACGAGATTCTCGTCGATATGGCATCGTCGAAACCGATGAGCCGTCTCCTCCAGGGCGATGTGGGCTCCGGCAAAACCGTGGTCGCCGCGGCCGCCCTCTTGCAGTGCGTTCGTGGCGGCCGGCAGGGCATGCTGATGGCGCCGACCGAGATACTGGCGGAACAACACTTCAATACGCTGACGAACATCTTGGGACCCTATGATGTGCGCTGCCAGCTGCTCACCGGAAGCATGCCGAAAGCCAGAAACGCGAGATACGTGGACTGATCGAGTCGGGGTCTGCCGATGTGATCGTCGGCACCCACGCCTTGATCGAAGACGAAGTTGCCCCCGCGCAGTTGGGGCTCGCCATCACCGACGAGCAACATCGATTCGGCGTGGAACAACGGACTCTGCTTCGTCAAAAAGGACTGCACCCGCACATTCTGGCCATGACGGCCACGCCTATTCCTCGCACGCTCGCCATGACCATTTACGGCGACCTCGACGTAAGCAGCCTCGACGAAATGCCGCCCGGGCGTCTTCCCGTCACGACGCTCTGGTGCGATTCACCGTCCGAGGCGTATGCCATCATTCGCCGTGAAGTGCAGCAGGGCAGGCAAGCGTTTGTCATCTGTCCGGTTATCGAGGAAACGGCGGATGGAGATATGCGCTCCGTCATTGCGGAGCACAAGGAATTACAGACGCTCGTTTTTCCCAATGTCCCGGTCGGGCTACTGCACGGTCGGATGCGGCCCGCCCTCAAGGAAGAGACGCTTGCGGCCTTCCGGCGCGGTGAGATCGGAGTTCTGGTTGCGACGTCCGTGGTTGAGGTTGGTATCGACGTACCGAATGCCACCGTCATGGTCATCCGAGACGCGCACCGGTTTGGCCTCTCCCAGCTTCACCAGTTCCGCGGCCGCGTCGGAAGAGGCGGCGACCAGGCCATATGCGTACTGCTCAGTACCTCGGAAGGAGACGACGCGCGCGAGCGTTTGAGTGCGCTTACCGCGACCAGCGACGGTTTCGAGCTGGCCGAGGCTGATCTCCGTCTTCGTGGCCCTGGAGAGTTTTGGGGCACCCGGCAAAGTGGCCTTCCGACGCTGCGGGTTGCTCAACTGGGCGACGTTACCACGATTGCGCTCGCTCGAGCCGCCGCCGCCGAAGTGCTGACACGAGACCCAACGCTCCAGGAACGGGAACATCATCTGCTGCGGCTCGAGCTTGAACGCTTCTGGTCTGAATCGGCCGACCTCAACTGAGCCCCGCTGTCTCGTGCGAGACAAGGAGTAAACATGGACCCAAGACTGCAAGCCCTGGCTGATGTACTGGTAGCCTACTGCGTGGCCGTGAAGCCTGGAGACTGGGCAGTGGTGCAGTCCCCCCTGGCTGGTGAACCTCTCGCCGATGCCTGCGTGCGTGCCATACTCCGTGCGGGCGGAAATCCCACCGTGTTGCTCTCGTCCGAAGAAATAAGCGAGTCCATTCTCACGCTCGCACCCGAGGATGTGCTGGCCCGTGTATCCCCCATCAGCGAGTTGGTGTACGAACGAGCCGATGTGCTCATCGTCATCCGCGCTCCGTCCAACACGCAGAGCGTGAGCGAAGTGGATCCCAAACGGATGGCGATTCAGTCGGCAGCCATGGAGGGAATCGGCGCCACCCTCATGTCGCGTACCGCCGCGGGAGCGCTCCGCTGGACCGCGACGCAGTTTCCAACCAAGGCCGCCGCCCAGGACGCCGGCATGTCGCTGAGATCGTATGAAGACTTCGTCTACGATGCCTGCCTCCTGTCCGATGGCCAACCGGCGAGTGCCTGGCAACGCCTTGGCGAGCGACAACAGCGTTTGGTCGATTGGCTGTCCGGCAGGGAGGAAGTAAAAATCGCCGGCCCCCGCATCGACCTGACCTTGAACGTCCGCGGGCGGACCTGGGTAAACGACGACGGCCACTTGAACTTCCCTGGTGGTGAAGTCTTTACCGGTCCGGTTGAGGATTCCGTGCAGGGTACCGTCACCTTCTCTTTCCCGGCTTTCCATGGCGGGCGTCAGGTAACCGGGGTCCGGCTCGTCTACCGTGACGGCCGGGTGGTCGACGCATCCGCCGTGTCGGATGGCGAGTACTTGCAGGAAATGTTGGGGCTCGACGAAGGCGCTCGCCACCTCGGAGAGTTCGCCTTCGGCACCAATGCCGGAGTCCAGCGATTCACCAAAAACACGCTGTTTGACGAAAAAATCGGTGGAACACTACACATGGCCCTCGGGCGCTCCATTCCGATGACCGGTGGGCTTAATCAATCCGCCCTGCACTGGGATATGGTGTTCGATCTCCGCGACGGCACCGACGTCACTGTCGACGGGCAGCTCTTTTCCCGTAACGGCGTGTTTCAGGTGCCGATGGATTGAGCCTGCTCCCGTCCCAGCCGCAACCCCTCGCGTAAGAGCTCCCACACTCTCCGTACATGCCGTTCCTCGGTGCGCAGGTTTCCGATTGCCACGCGGAGGACCGTCATCCCGTCGAGCATCGTGTGCGCGAGAAATGCCTCGCCACTGGCATTCACGTGCTCCTCGATGTACACGTTCAAGCGATCGGCTGCCTCCGGCCCGATGCCGGCCGGATGTGCACGGAAGCACAGCGTACTGAAGATCCGGGGAGCCACCATGTCCCAATCGGGATCCTCGGAGACCCAGGTTTCCACCAGCGCGGCCAGACGTATGTGTTCCCGGATCTGTTCCACCAGCCCCGAGCGGCCAAAGCTTCGCAGCACGAACCACAGTTTTAGCGCGCGGAATCGCCGGCCGAGCTGTGGGCCGTAATTCATGTAGTTCCGCACGTCCTCGTCTTCCGGCGTGCGCAGGTATGGTGGGATCAGACTGAAGGCGTCCGCCACCAGCTCGAGTCGCCGTGAGTAAAACGCGCTGCAATCGATCGGCGTGAAAAGCCATTTGTGCGGGTTGACCACGAACGAGTCCGCCCCTTCCACGCCATCCATGATCCATCGCATTTCCGGCAGGATTGCCGCTGCGCCGCCGTACGCCGCGTCCACGTGTAGCCACAACGAGTGCCGGCGGCATATCTCCGCAATACGGCGCACCGGGTCGATGCTCGTGGTTGCCGTCGTACCGATTGTCGCGGCCACACAGAACGGCACGTACCCTTCTTCTTCGTCCTGGGCGATTGCCTTTTGTAGGGCGTCGGCATCCATGCGGAACTGGGCGTCGGTTTCAATCTTGCGCACGCCCTCCTGACCGATGCCCAGAATGATGGCCGCTTTTTCGATCGATGAATGCGATTGTTCCGAGCAGTACAGCCGGAGCTGAGGCAGATCGGACCGTCCGGCAAGGCCCCGCTCGCGGATATCCCGGTGGAGCGCTTCCCGTGCCGCGGCAACCGCTACCAGACTGGAGACCGATGCTGTGTCGTAGATTACCCCCTCAAAATCAGCCGGCAAGCCGATTAGTTTCGCCAGCCATTCGAGAACCGTCTCCTCGAGTTCCGTGGCGGCCGGAGATGTCCGCCACAGCATGGCATTCACGTTGAGCCCCGCTGAAAGTATCTCCGCCAGCACCCCGGGCGCTGATCCCGTGATTGCGAAATAAGCGAAAAACGCCGGGTGGTTCCAGTGGGTCAAACCCGGTACGACCAGGTTCTCGAAGTCTTGGATGATCGCGTCCATCGACTCCCCGTGTTCGGGAGCACTGACCGGCAGCGTGCGTCTCAGCTCACCAGGAGCGGACCGGCTGAGTACCGGATAGCGTTCGGGCGTCGCAAAGTACTCCGCCACCCAATCAACCAACTGATACCCGTGGCGTCGGAACTCCTCAGGTGACATATCCCCGATCCCGTCACGCTCGCTCACCTGTACCTGCCTTCAGTGCGCGCCATCTGTCTCTCTCCGTCCTGGTTGGTGTAGCTTGAGGGCCTCCGTCCTGGCCCTCCCCAGCGTAAAGCCCGCTCGCTGTACTCTGAGCGGATTGCACACGTTCGTCACGGACTAAAAAGTCGAAAGCGGGGGAAGAACTGCATGCGAGTCGTGGGCGGCATCGCAAAGGGTCACCGGCTGCAAGGTCCACCGGGCGCCGAAACCCGTCCGACCTCCGACAAAGTCCGCGAATCCATTTTCAATATACTTCGCGGTCAGCTCGAGGATGGTCCCGTGCTCGACCTCTTCGCGGGAACGGGAGCGCTCGGGATCGAGGCACTGAGCGCCGGTGCATCAAATGGCGTCTTCGTTGAGAGACGGCCGGCGGCCTGCACCGTCATTCGCGCCAACCTTCAGCACACCGGATTTGCCGGCGTCTCCCAGGTGATGTGCATGACGGCCGAACGCGCCATTCCTCTCCTTCAATCCACCTTCGCGCTCGTCCTGCTCGATCCCCCTTACGCCTACCCGGGTATACACGATATAATGGCCTCGATTGGCAATTCGCGGGTCGTGCAGCGCGAGTCTATTGTGGTGCTCGAACATAGCCCGCGTTTTACGGTTGAGAACAGCTACGCGCGGCTGGCTCTGCAGCGCCAAAAGGTGTACGGCGATACCGCTGTGTCTCTATTCGCCGCCCCGGAGGAACGTATCTTGTGACCCTCGCGGTCGTCCCAGCCAGTTTCGATCCCATTACGCAGGGTCACGTGGACATTGTTACTAGAGCATCTCGCCTGTTCGACCGCATCTGTGTGGGGGTATACGCGCGCCCTAAAAAGAATGTGATGTTTTCGCTTCAAGAGCGCGTCGACATGGTCAAAGAGTCGCTTGCACATCTGCATTCCGTGGACGTGGTGTCGTATGAAGGGCTCACCGTGAACTTTGCCCGCGACGTCGGTGCGTCTGTCGTGGTCCGGGGGCTTCGGGCCGTATCCGACTTTGAGTCCGAATTTCAGCAGGCGGCGCTCAATCGCAAGATGAGTCCGGGCCTCGAGGTTATCTCTATGTTCGCGAGCGTGGAATACGGATTTCTCAGTTCCAGTCTTATCAAGGAAATTGCAGAAAACGGCGGTGACATTGCCGCGATGGTGCCGGCGCCGGTCGCGAAGCGGCTGGCCGAGCGTTTTCGGGCCGTGGCGCCGCATTGTGCCAGGCGGGGGTAAATATGGATATCTTGATGTTGGTAGACCGGTTAGAAGCAGTCGTGAACAGCGGCTGGCGTATGCCCATGACGTCCAGGGTGCAAATCGACGAGCGTGACGTGCTCGACGTGCTTGACCTGATGCGCACCACCGTGCCCGAGGAGATCAAGCAGGCCAGACGCATCAATCAGGAACGCGACAAAATTCTCGCTCAAGCCCAAACCGAGGCGAACCGGATCGTGACGCAGGCCCAGGAGCGTATGGAGCGCCTCATCTCTCAAGACAATGTCATGCAGGCCGCCGAGCAACGCGCCAACGAGATTGTCGATCGCGCCCACGAGGAAGGTGACAGCGTGCGGCGCGGCGCGGATGAATACGCTGTCGACATGCTCGATCGTCTGGACGCCGAGTTGCTGCGAATCCAGGGAGGTGTCCGCAATGCCATCAAGGCCCTCCACGTACAACCGCTCGAATCATCCGCCGACGAAGCGGTGCAGTGATGCTCTCGCGTTCTTCCAGTCAGCACTCCATCTCCCTGCTCTTTAACGTCTCCCAGCTGCTCAAGTCCGAGATCGGACAATTCCGGACGTACGATTTCCAGTCGGATGGCGTCCTGGAATTGGATGACGCTAGGGCCGACGGGATCTCCGGTCACGTTAAATTCATGCTGACCAATTTTGGCGTGTTGGCACATGTGCACGCCTCCGGCGTGCTCCATCTAACGTGTTCACGCTGCCTCGAGCCGTTTTCAACGGAAGTGACCGCCGACTTCGAAGAGGAGTTCGTGCCGTCGATTAATATTCAAACCGGACTGCCGTCCGACGCTCCTCGGAGCGATACCGCGCTTCCCATTTCTCGGAACCATACCATCGATCTCGGCGAAGCCATCCGTCAGGAGTTCTTGCTTTCAATCGATTTGATTCCCGTATGCTCGAGCGGCTGCCTGGGCCTGTGTCCCAGCTGCGGAGCGAATCGTAACGTCGAACCGTGTTCGTGTCCGCCGGCTGCGCCGGCAAGTCCGTTTACGGTTCTGGTCGACCTTATTCAACCAATCGAAAATAACGAACGATAGAGGAGTATTCATGGCAGCACAACCAAAGAGGAAAACCAGTCATGCCCGGAAGAACCAGCGCCGCTCCCAGGATCACGCGCACATCGGTTCCATCATTCTCTGTTCTCACTGCCGGCGTCCGCATCTGTCACATCACGTGTGCGCTTCGTGCGGGTACTATGCCGGTCGGGAAGTGATCGCCGAGAAACCGTCGCGCGGCGCAGAGTAGCCGGGCACTCGCCACGGAATGGGGCGTTTTGACGGACGGGTTGCACTGGTCACAGGGGCGTCCCGTGGAATTGGTCGTGCCATCTCCCTGCGCTTGGCTTCCGAAGGTGCCGCGATCGGTGTGAACTACCGTTCCGACCGGGACTCGGCTGAAGAAACCGCGCACGCGGTCGAGTCCTGTGGCGTGCGCGCCTGTCTGATACAGGGAGACGTCTCGCTCGCCCACGACGCCGCCCAAATGGTTTCCAGTTGCGTCAACGGCCTGGGAAACATCGATATCCTGGTCAATAACGCCGGTGTTTCGGCCGACATGCTCACGATGCGCCTCAGCGAGGAAGACTGGGATCGCGTGCTCGATACCGATCTCAAGGGTGCGTTTCTCACCACCAAGTCCGCGTTGCGTCCCATGATGCGTCAGCGGTGGGGACGGATCATCAACATTGCGTCCGTCGTAGCCTATACCGGCAATGCGGGCCAGGCCAGTTATGCCTCGGCCAAGGCCGGCTTGCTCGGACTCACCAAGAGCGTGGCACGCGAAGTAGCGACCCGTGGCATCACGGTCAACGTCGTCGCTCCTGGGTTGGTCGACACCGATATGACCGAGAAGCTCACGGACGAAATCCGCCAATGGATGCTCAACCAGGTACCCATGGGCCGTCCGGGCACGGTTGAAGATGTCTCGGCCGCCGTTGCCTTCCTGGCCAGCGACGATGCTGCCTACATCACCGGACAGGTGTTGAAAGTCGACGGCGGCATGGTGATGTTTTAGCATGGTCAAAAAGCTACTTATTGCCAACCGTGGCGAGATTGCCCTGCGCATCTTGCGCGCCTGCCGCGACCTGGACATCGAATCGGTACTGGTATTTTCCGAGGCGGATCGCGAGAGCCTACCGGTTCGTCTGGCCGACGAGACGGTTTGTATCGGACCTGGACCCAGTGCCAAGAGCTACCTCTCTGTCCCGAATATCATCAGCGCCGCCCTGATCACGAACTGCGACGCGGTCCATCCGGGCTACGGCTTCCTGTCCGAGGATCGTTACTTCGCCGAGATTTGCGGTGAATACAACCTCACGTTCGTGGGGCCGTCCGCCGACTCTATCGCTCGCGTCGGAAACAAAGCCGCGGCTCGTCGGGAAATGGCGGCGGCCGGTTTGCCGGTCCTTCCGGGTACCGACGGTCCCGTCGCATCTCTTGAGGAGGCGCAGAGCGCCGCTCGCCAGATCGGCTATCCGGTCATATTGAAGGCCGCCGCCGGCGGTGGAGGGCGTGGAATGTACCGCGCCGCCGACGAGCGTGAGCTCACACAGGGGTATAACCCGGCACGACTGGAGGCCCGTGCCTCCTTCGACAACGACGAAATCTATGTCGAGCGGTTTCTGGAACAGTGCCGCCACATCGAAGTGCAGGTCATGGGCGATCAATATGGCGCGATCGTCCATTTGGCGGAGCGAGAGTGCTCGATTCAGAGGAGACACCAAAAAATAATCGAGGAAGCGCCCGGAACTTCGATCGACTCCACGCTTCGACGTCGGTTGGGAGAAGCCGCCACGCAGGGCGCGCGGGCCTTGAACTTCGTGAGCGCCGGGACGCTGGAATTTCTCGTGGATGGCGAAGGCAACTTCTATTTCATGGAAATGAATACCCGCGTCCAGGTCGAGCACGGCATCACCGAGCTAGTCACCGGCGTGGACATCGTGCGCGAGCAATTGAGGGTCGCCGGCGGTCATCCTCTCTCCTTCACGCAGTCCGATGTCTCGGTGACCGGACATGCCATAGAATGCCGCGTGACCGCTGAGACCGGTCCCGACTTCCGGCCCGCGGTCGGTACTATTTCGGAGCTCCTACTTCCTGGCGGGCCTGGTGTGCGCGTCGACACACACCTCTATTCCGGATACACTATTCCGTCCCATTACGATTCGCTGCTTGCCAAAATAATGGTCTTCGGGAACAACCGGCCCGAGGCCATTTCCCGGATGAAGCGAGCGTTGATGGAAACCCGCATCGAGGGCGTCCAGACCACTCTCGCGTTTCTCAGCGGTGTGATGGACGACCCGGTCTTTCAATCCGGCCGTGTCTATACTGACTACGTGGCAACTAGGCAGCATGAAGAATCGCAGACGACTCGCACGCCGCTTGGCGTTTGAAACCTTGTTCGAGCTGGAAGCTCGCCCGGAACGTTCACTTGAGGAGGCGCTACAGCAACGCACCGTAGCACTGGAAGAGGACACGGGCGAAGTGATGGATCCTATCTCGCTCGATTTCATCCTTGATCTTCTTCGGGGCACTCTCGCGGAACGCTCAGCTATCGATGCCAGGATCGGCGAGGTTGCGCCGATGTTCCCCGTGGACCAGTTGTCTCCGACAGACCGAGTCGCACTGGAAATCGGAGCATTCGAACTAATGTACGATCGGCAGTTGTCTCAGCGTATCGCCATCAACGAGGCTGTTGAATTGGCGAAGACCTACGGTGGTGAAAATTCATCCAGATTCGTCAATGGCGTTCTGGGTACTATTGCTGAGAGGCTTCCTGCTGGAGACTAATCTCTTGCAGACTCCGCGGCACGCAATCGCGCGACACAGAGTTCATTAATGTTTAACCAGTAGGAGGAGAACGAAGTATGGCAACCGACGATGATATCCAGGAACGTCTGCGTCGTATTATTTCGGAACAGCTCGGAGTTGATGAGAGCCAGGTCGTCCCGAGCGCTTCGTTTGAAGAAGACCTGAATGCCGATTCGCTCGATCTCGTTGAGCTCATCATGTCACTCGAAGAGGAATTCGGCATCGAAATCTCTGAAGAGGACGCGGAAAAGATTCGCACCGTCGGAGATGCCAATGAATACGTCAAGGAACACCAGGCAGAGTAGATCGCTGGCGGCCTCAAGCGCGAGCAGCGGCATTCCGCGTCTACTATACTGAAAAGTAGTCGTCTAGTCAGAGGAGCGATCTCGTGTTTGGTGGTCATATTTGGGAACTTGTCATTGTTCTCGCCCTCGCACTTGTAGTTTTTGGCCCGAAACGCCTTCCTGAAATCGGTGGCGCAATGGGCAAAGGGATTCGCGAATTCAAGAAAGGCACGTCCGAGCTGGCGGAGCTCGGCGATTCCGTGAACAGCGATCCACAGCCCCAGGCAGCACCACCGCGACCGGCTGCAACTGCTCCCGTCGTCGAGCCGGTGGTTACCCCGCGCGACTCCGGTGCTGCGGGCGTATCCGCCGGTTCCGACCACACCGTCGGATAGCTGCCGCTCCCGCGGCCCGCTTCGCCAGGTCGTCCTTGCAATTGGCTGATCTCCGATTGGAAGGACGACCTGCCGCGTCTCGTTTCAACACTATCCGGCATATCTGCAGGCATCGTCTATGAGTGTGGCAACCCCCCAGCGACCCCGGTCGCGCCAACCAGATCCCAAATACATGACCTTCGTGGAGCACCTCGAGGAGCTCCGCCACAGACTAATCGTCTGCGTCGTCGCCATTGCCCTGGGTTCGGTGGTTGGATGGTTTCTCGCCAAGCCCATCATCAAGCTTTTGGTCGCGCCGGTGCGCAAGTACCTGCACGTCAAGACACTCTACGTACCGCAGGTCTACGGCGCATTTACGATCAACCTCAAGATCGCTGTAATCGTCGGGTTTGCTTTCGCCCTTCCCGTGACGATGTATCAAGTGTGGGGTTTCGTCGCTCCCGCCTTTGGGTCGAAGGCCAACCGCGTCGCTCCCATTGTGATTACCACGGCACTCGTGCTGTTCGCGGCCGGAGTTGTCACCGGCTACGAAGTCGTCCCACTCGCCCTTCAGTTCTTCGGCAAGTTCGAAGACCAGAATCTTCAGATCATACCATTCGCCAGTGACTACATCGGCTTCATCTCACTGATCCTCCTGGTATTTGGAGTCTCGTTTGAGTTGCCGCTCGTGCTGGTGTCAATGACTGCGATTGGTATCACGTCGTCGCGCTGGCTCGGTCGTAAGCGTGCCCACTTCTTTTTCGGAATATTTATCTTCTCTACCATTGCGACTCCCGGCGCCGACGCCGTGTCCCCGATCGTGCTTGGTGCAATTCTGTACGTGCTCTTCGAGTTGAGCATTCTCGTCAGCCGTCTCATCGGGAAATAGAGTGGGATATTGATGGGAAGACTGACACGAGCTGTCACTCTCGTTCGATAGAGTAGAGAATGCGCTTGACACCAGCCGGTGGCGCGTCCTCCGGACATCGTGACGTCGGACACCGGAGTCTTCATCCACAACTGTCACGCTCATCGGCCGGCAGCGCCCGCTGGTTGCCGCCAGGAAGAGACCACCATGTCTAACTTTCGAATCGTCAGCGACTTTAAGCCCACCGGTGACCAACCCGAGGCGATAGAAGCGCTTGTGTCCGGGCTGCACGCCGGCGATCGCTTCCAGACCCTGCTCGGCGTTACGGGGTCCGGCAAAACCTTCACCGTGGCGAACGTCGTCGAGGAGATTGCCAGGCCGACGCTCGTACTTGCGCCCAACAAGACTCTGGCCGCGCAGCTCTACTCGGAATACAAAGAATTCTTCCCAGACAACGCCGTCGAATACTTCGTCAGCTACTACGACTATTACCAGCCGGAAGCGTACATCCCCAGGTCGGATACGTACATCGAGAAAGATTCATCGCGCAATGACGATATCGACCGGATGCGTTTGTCTGCCACGCGGTCCCTCTTCTCGCGCCAGGACGTGCTCATCGTTGCCAGCGTCTCGTGCATTTACGGCCTGGGTGATCCCGATGCCTACGGCGACGTGATTGTCAGTCTCAAGCGCAACGAGCTTCGCAAGCGGGACAAGTTTCTGCGCCAGCTGACGCACATCCTGTACGAACGCAACGATATGAGCTTTACCCGTGGAACCTTTCGGGTACGGGGCGACGTGGTAGAAATCTACCCCGCCTACGAGCAGCTCGCGGTCCGGGTGGAGTTCTTCGGGGATACCGTCGAACGCATCGTCGAGCTTGATCCCTTGACGGGAGAAGTGCTGGCTACTCGCGACAGCATCGACATCTATCCGGCGCGGCACTTCGTCACCACCGAAGACAAAATGAAAGCCGCAGTCGTGTCCATCGAAGACGAGCTGCGCGCGCAGCTCGACGTGATGAAGCGGGAGGGAAAAGTCCTCGAGGCGGCACGGCTTGAGCAACGCACCATGTTCGATCTCGAGATGATGCGGGAGACCGGTTTTTGCAATGGCGTCGAAAACTACGCTCGCCATCTTTCGGCGCGCGAGCCCGGGTCCCGACCCTGGACCCTTCTGGATTACTTCCCGGATGATTTTGTGCTCTTTGTCGATGAATCGCACGTCGCCATTCCTCAGGTCCAGGGCATGTATTTTGGCGATCGCTCCCGAAAAGAGACCCTCGTGGAGTACGGCTTTCGTCTGCCCAGCGCGCTCGATAACAGACCTCTTACATTTGCCGAGTTCGAGCAGCGCATCCACCAGGCAGTCTTTGTGTCGGCTACGCCTGGGCCGTACGAACGGGAACACAGCACCCGGGTGGCCGAACAGATCGTGCGTCCCACCGGCGTCCTCGATCCGACCATTGAAGTCAAACCAACCGAGCACCAGATCGATGATTTGATTGCCGAAGTGAGGGCACGCACTCTAAGCGGCCAGCGTGCCCTTGTGACCACCCTGACGAAGAAAATGGCCGAGGATCTCGCCGACTATATGCGCGAGATGGGCATGAAGGTGCACTACCTGCACAGCGAGATGGACGTGCTCGAGCGTGTCGACATCCTCCGCGATCTGCGTCTCGGGGTCTACGACGTCATAGTCGGAATCAACCTGCTCAGGGAAGGTCTCGATCTTCCCGAGGTGAGCCTGGTCGCGATTCTCGATGCCGACAAAGAAGGGTATCTGCGCTCCGAGCGATCGCTCGTGCAAACCATTGGCCGTGCCGCCCGCCACATCGACGGTCATGTCGTCATGTACGCCGATCGTCTCACCGACTCGATGAAGGCGGCCATCGGCGAGACCTATCGCCGGCGCGGCATTCAGATGGAGTACAACGAGCGTCACGGAATTACGCCCATCGGCATTACCAAGTCCATTCGCGACCTCTCCGATGGTGTGCGAGCAGTCGCTGAAGAGCGTGTAACCTACGACGTGTCCGACCTCATCCCGAAGGACGAGCTTGCTCGGCTGGTAAAGGATCTCGAAGGTCAAATGAAGCAGGCTGCGAAAAACCTGGAGTTCGAACGGGCCGCTGCACTGCGTGACCAGGTGGTGGAAATGCGCCGCCGAATGGAGGAAACTCCGGCGAGTGTCTCGGGTCGAACGTCCTGACGGGGCATAAACTCCCTCGTGACTTTTTCGCGCGTCCCGCGCCGCTGGTGGCTCGCGACCTGATCGGCAAAGTCGTCGTTCGGTCGTACCGCGGACGGCGAAACTTCCGGCCGGCTCGTGGAAGTGGAAGCCTATCTCGGTGCATCCGATCCTGCCTCGCACGCGTTTCGCGGCCCGACCAAGCGCAACGCCGTCATGTTCGGCCCACCCGGCTACCTGTATGTGTATGTATCGTACGGTATGCATTATTGCGCCAATATCGTCACGGACGACGCCGGTGTTGCCGGGGCGGTGTTGTTACGTGCGCTCGAGCCGCTCACCGGTATAGACATAATGCAGCAGCGCCGGGCCGGGCGCCCCGTCACTGAGTTGTGCAACGGCCCGGGAAAGCTATGTGCCGCGCTCGCCATCGGGAGCTCCGACTACGGTGCTGACCTGCAAGGTGACGCCGTCTTCGTCTGGGACGATTTATTCTCGTATCCGGTCGTCGACTCCGGACCTCGTATTGGCATCTCTCGCGCTCAGGAGTCCTCGTATCGGTTCTTTGTTCCCGCCAACCCCTTCGTCTCTCCTGGCAAACCGTCCACCGCCCGTGGGACGGACACGCCGTGATGAACCGGCACGGCCGGGACTGTGACCCCGGAATACCCCCGGATGAACCACGGACTATAATGACCACGCTCCGCTGAACCGAGGGAAATATGGTGGAACGACGGGCAGCCGAGTGCGTACTGTGGGAAGGGCTCAAGTCGAGTCGGATCGAGGCTGGATGATCGTTTTTCGCCGTATCTGGCATGTCGCCCTGGGGGCAGTTGTACTCTCTGCTTCGCTCCTTTCGGCCGGTGTCGGAATCGCCCATAGCGCCACGTCCCGAGTCCAGGCGACGCCTACTCCCTCGCGGGTCGTCCCGCCCGCATCCGGTCCCGGTGCCAAGTTTCCCGGACCGTTTGCCGTCGTGATCGTGGTTGACGCTGCTCGGTACGACGAATTCGATCTGAGTCGAATGCCGAACGTGGCGAAGCTCGCAGCCTCCGGTACTCAGTATTCGCAAGCCTGGGTAGGGCAGCTGCCGAGTGTGACCGAGTCCTCTCACGCCACCATTGGCACCGGAGTTCTTCCCGATCGCCACGGCATTCTCGGCGACACCTGGCGAGTGCCTGGGACTGAATCGATGTCTCCCGACCTCTTGAACAGCCAGCTTACGCGGACCGGCTACATAGGCAAATTCATCAAGCAGACCGGTGTCCCCAGCCTCGCCGCCATCGTCCAGGCCCGCTGGCCCAACTCGCCGGTCGTCGCCCTCAGCGGCCACAAAATCTATGCCGCCGACGCCTTGGGAGCAGGGGCCGCCGATTACGTCGCGTTCGGAATCAAGAACGCTGCGGGTCACTTCGTGCCGTCTGCCATTCCCGGACACGAATACGCTCCGAGTATCGAAAACAGCCCTCAGCTCAATTTGCCTTCGTATCCCCGGGTCCCGGGCACTGAAGACGCCTGGACGACTACCCTGGCTGAAAAGTTTCTATTCAAGTACCATCCTCGCCTCATGATGATAAACCTCCCGGAGGTGGACATTTACGGCCATATTTCGGGCACCAGCGCCACCGTCATGCAGCCGCTGATGGCCAACGTTGATCACCAGATCGGCCGGCTCGTGGATGCCTACAGTCGAGCGGGAATCCTGTCCCGCACAACGTTCCTTGTCACGGCGGATCACGGTATGGTTCCCGGCTTGCACACCGTCAGTTCGCAGGAAATCAGTAAAGTCGTGGTATCAGCCGGCGGCCAGCCGCTCTACATCGGCCACGGCGACTACTCGGCCATCTGGATCAAAAACCCGGAAGCGATGGATAGAGTCAAAACGGCTCTTGTCAGTGCGAGAATCCCCGAAGTATCAGCCGTGTACGCGCGCAATCCTCAGGGCCGGTACGTCCTTGCCTCACCCGTCTCCTGGCTCGCCGATCCCTCCGTGGTTGCGGCACAGACCGATTTACTCTCCACACTGAACGTCGCCGAGAGCCCGGACATTGTCCTCATGTACGACGAAGATACTATCACCATGACTCCAGGCTTCATCAAAACCGGTCGGAAGGGCGATCACGGCGGAGCCACCTGGGGCGCACAACACATACCGTTTATAATTTCCGGGCCTCGCATCAAGAAGGGCGTCATCTCCAATTACCCGGCGCGTCTCATCGATATCGCGCCGACCATAGAGTCACTGCTCGAGACCTACCCGGATCACCAGGATGGAACGCCCCTGGCCGACGCAATCATAAATCCCCCCAAGGGCTCGGTGGATGCGCAGGCGAAGAACGCGCCGCGACTCGAGGCCGAAGTGGAAGCCATGCAGCGCGAGGCCGCCCTGCGCCCTAACAAGTTGTCCCCCAAGCCCTCGGCAAAATAGCCGGCGCTCGACCGGTCAGGTTATTCCACCCATTGAGGATTACTGCCAACCCCGGCAAACGGCCTCGCCCCGTGTCCGTCCGCGTCGACGATCCAGAGCCGGCCGGTACCCATGTACATGGCCTCCTGTGGCTGCGAGCGCACGAACGCGATGTACCGATCGTCCGGCGACCAGGCCGGAGTCCAGTCGCTCGCGGAATGCGATTGTGTCACGCGTAAGGTCTTCTTGCTTGCGAATGTGTAGGTGTTGATCCCGTATATCGGTTCAATTCCGACTTCGCCCCGATACGCCGCGTAGGCAAGTGCTTTGCCGGCCGTCGAGAATGCCGGAACTGAAGAGTCGTAGATCCCGTTCGATACATCAAGGTACTGACTGCCCGCGTACACCAGGACGTCGCCACCCGTACTCGAAGGAGTTTGGCCCACGAATGCCGCCATGTTACCCGTCTGGTCAAATCCCCAAAATTCCAGCGAATTTCCTCTATTCGGCACGTGTATCACGTGCGTCCCGTCCGGGTCGGCCAGTGTCAGGGCACTGCCCAGATCGGTGAAGGCCACCTGGCCCGCCGGCGAAAAGTCTATGAAATTCGTGATCGGTACATCGCTCGCCGATTGGAAGGCATGTACCTTTCGGGTGTGTAGGTCGAGTAATTCGACGATCGGACCACTGGTGTCTCGGAAGCAGCCGTAGTACTGGCGGCAGAGGCGAACATTCGTCGCCAGAAAGACAACGTAGTGTCCATCCGGCGAAAAGTGCGGCTGCGAAATCGTCCAGTCGGGCCGGCGATAGACGCGTTGAACGCTGTTGTCGGCCAGGCTCAGCAGCCAGATTTCATCGGGACGCTCTCCTTTTGATCCCCGCCGCACGTACACCGCCAATGTCCGATCGAACGAGAGCGAATAATCCGTTACCAGGCCGCTGTCGTCCCCGAGGATCGTTCGTTTGCCGGTAGTCGACGCCAGGACCAGATTGTGTTTCTCGGCGCCCGACGCACCGAGGTACAGCAGGTGTTCCGACTGGGTCGTGAATGCGTGCCGGTACGTGCGTACCAGATGCTTTCCTGTCGTATCCTGAGCCGCCCTGGTGATCGTCAGCTCGTAATGCTGAGCGTATCGCAATGACGCGCGCGGACTGAAGATCAGCTCGTTTCCCACCCAGCTAAAGTCACCCTTTACGCGCGGGACGAGCGTGAAATGCGAATTCACTGTGGGATCTCGCATCGGTGTGGTGAACGTCACGGCGATCTGCGAATTCACTGACACGCCGTCAAACGTCTGGTCCATGACGATGGTATCGACGTTCGGTCCCAGTCGCGCCGACGCTACCGACAGCGCTCCGATGACCAACGCGAGGGCGGCGACTCCGGCCACGATGAACCGTTCAAAGTGCATACAACGGATCGCTCGTTAGACTAGCGTTCGGCGGGAGCGAGAAATCAGGCGCCGGTGTCGTAGACCCGCACCGTTACGGACTTGCCCCGCGTCATGGCAACGTCCATGAACAAAATCCAGCCCGTCACCTTGCCCTTCACTTTCTGGCTCACCGTGAAGGATTTTGGCGTGGTGCCCTTGAGCTGGAACGGCTTGGTTGCTGTAAAGAGGTGCTGATTGGACACATACGTATAGTTTTCGCCGCCCATTCCCGAGAACGCGACACGCTTGGGCGCGCTCACATCGATGCGGTAATGGTGGCCGGCTATCAGTCGTGCCGTCAGGTATATTCCACCGGTTTTCGTTGTAGTTTGTTGTGCCACCAACTTCGACGCAGCATCGGCCGGCAATCCGACAACCGCGAAAAGAATCAAGCTTGCGAACGTCGCGGCAAATATCTTGTGCACACTCAACCCCATCACTGAACGGAAATTTCTGTAAAGGAACCGCTTATTGTAACGTAGCTAAGGCCGGTGTTATAACGCGATGACTATTTGCAATCCGAGGTTTATGTGCCCACCATTCCCTTAGAGCCGGGGCGTCTCGCCCCGACACGTCCTCGCTCGGCGTTACTCCTTTTATCGGTTTTCACGTTCGTCCTCTCGGCCTACGTGTTCACCGCTTCAGCCGATTATTTCTCCACCGGCGATACCACCATCCGAATCGAGCTGGCCGAAAATATCATGGGCCGGTTTAGCGTCGATCTCCATGGCTGGCGGCTGGCCTACCCGAATCACGTCAAAAAAGAGTACTTTGATCCTCGCATCTCCAAAGGCCGCGATGGAAAAGTATTTTCGACCTATCTTCTTGGGCAGCCCCTCCTCATCATTCCCTTTGACTATGTGGGCCAGCAGATCGCCATTCACTTTCGTTGGCCTTTCGGCCCGGCCGTCCTCTGGATGGATCGCCTGGTCGGACCGTTTAGCGGCGCTCTCGAAGTAACCCTCTTCTTCCTGTTCGCAGCCAGATTGGGCTACGGTACGCGCCGCTCGTTGATTCTTACCGGCGTATTTGCCTTTGCAACTTCTGCCTGGCCTGATGCCGAGAGTGTGCTCGAGCATACCGAGGTAACGTTTTTCCTGTTGCTGGCCTTCTATGCCGCGTTTCGTTGCAAACAGCAGCGCGCCGGCCCGCTCTACATGCTTCTGGCCGGCATCGGAATCGGTGGAGCGGCTATCACACGCTACCAGGACGCCTTTCTGGGCGCGCTCGCTCTCGGGCTCTATTTGCTCATCGTCGGTGGGGTGCGCAACCGGCTCCGCGAGCAAATTCGAGATTATGTGCTCGTCGGTGTAGGCCTCGCCCCGTTTGCCGCCCTTGACCTCTGGTACAACTGGTATCGCTTCGGCAAAGTCACTGCGACCGGTCACTACGAAACCGTCTTCGGGTATGCCATCTGGAAAGGAGTCGCCGGGCTTTTAGTGAGCCCCGGCAAGGGACTCGTCTGGTACAGCCCGGTCGTATTCCTGCTCATCTTCGCCGCTCCCAAATTCTACCGGCGATTTAATGCTCTGGCAATCTCCTTCGCGGCACTCGCCGCCGGCTTCTTTCTGCTCTATGGGTACGTTACCTACTGGCACGGCGACCCCACCTGGGGACCCCGCTACGTCTACTCCACTCTGCCCTTTCTTATACTCCCGCTGGGAGAAGTCTTCGTGCCGTCGCTACGCCGCACGAAGGGTTTGTTACTGTTAACGCTCGCCGTTGTCGGCCTGAGCTTCATGATCCAGGTATCGGCGGCTGCCGTCAGCCCGTGGCGGACGTGGTACCGGGTGATTGCCTACGAGGAAAACCAGGGACATGGCTGGACCTGGATAGCCGCGCGTTACCGGTACTTCTGGAATATTCACGAATCGCCACTCTACTTCCAGATTCACGGCGTCTATCAGATGGCGTACGACAGCATCACCCATTCCACTAAATATGTGCTGGTCCCACCCGACGAAGACCCGATCCTGGATGGCATGACGGTCGATTTCGCGATCAACCAGTGGAACTTCTGGTGGAAATCCGATGAGTTTGACTGGTGGATGGGACAGCGCAGAATCGCCGAAGAAGTTGTCGCCCTCGTCGCTCTGATGGTTGCGTCTGGGACTCTCCTGGTCGCGGAAGCGTCCGGCGTTTTTGAGAGTGCATACGAAGAGAGCGTCCAGGATCCATTACCAGCCGAGGCTGCATAAATGCGCAATCGTACCCTCTACATCGTTATTTCAGTCGCTCTCGTGGCGCTCTGCGTCGGCATCGCAGGCACAGCTGCTGTACTGGCCTTTCTCCCCGATCCCGGTTCCGGGCCCTCCATCTACGACGACTTCAACTGGAGCTCGACCGGGAACGGATATTGGCACGTCAACCCGATCGGCGCCACGGCGACCATCAAGAACGGCCTTCTCACCCTCGAAGGACATGACATCGAGCTGGATCGACGCATACAAACTGACCCGGCGGTCACAATCGCCGTCGCCAGGGTGCGTGGTCTATCGTTCCGTCGCTTCGGCATGGGTCTCGGCGTGTATCACTCCGGAACGGTGGCCCTCGAGTTCGACAACGAAGGCTTTAAATGCGGCAGGGGGTCGAACGTCGGATGGCGCGTGGATCTGATGAAGTCGTGGACGACGCCACCCACCGGGCAGTGGTTCACTCTCAAGGTCAAAGTGACAAACCCGTACCCCACCATCGCCGAACAAAAGGCGGTTGCACACCTCGATGCGTCGCAGCTCAAACCGGTGACCGTGCAGTGTTCGGTGTACGATTCTCACGACCACCTCATATCGACGGTCACCCCAACCGATCCCGAGCCGAACGCACACTACGACGCCCTCGACGAGGCGTATATGCGCACCTGGGACAGCGGGAATAAATACCAGATCGACTGGTTCTACTCGGGCCCCCCGGTAAAGTCCCAGACGAGTCAGGTACTGGGATAAGGTACTGGCGGTTAATTCCGTAAAAAAAGGGCCGCCCCAGCGGGGCGGCCCTTCGTGTCCGGTTTGATTATTCCAGGTAGTCTTTGATCTTCTTCGTAATGGTTGGCATGCGCAGCTTGCGCAGCGCCTCGATCTCGATCTGACGAATCCGTTCCCGGGTTAGCCCGAAGTGACCGCCGACTTCCTCGAGCGTCTGAGGACGTCGTCCCGAAAGCCCGAAGCGCAAACGAATGATGCCTGCTTCACGCTCCGATAAAGTGTCGAGCACTTCGTCGATGGCATCTCGCAAAACACCCTTCGCAGCCAGCTCCTCGAGATCGTGCGACTCGTCCTCGACGAAGTCGCCGAGCATGCTTTCTTCATCGTCGCCCACCGGTTTCTCGAGTGAAATCGGCACCCGGATCGCGCTTTTGATTTCCTCGACCTTTTCCGGACTCATCTCCATCGCCGCCGCGATTTCCTCGAGCTTCGGATCTCGTCCCAGCGTCTGCGACAAGCGCATCATTTCCCGGTTGTACCGGCTGATGCGTTCGTTCATGTGCACCGGAACGCGAATCGTCCGCGCCTGATCGGCGATGGCCCGTGTCACTGCTTGTCGAATCCACCAGGTGGCGTACGTCGAAAATTTGAAGCCGCGCCGCCAGTCGAACTTCTCGACGGCCCGCATCAGTCCCGTGTTGCCCTCCTGGATCAGATCCAGCAGGCTCATGCCGTGACCCAGATACTTCTTGGCGACACTCACCACCAGGCGGAGATTCGCCTCGATCATCTGCCGTCGAGCCTCTTCCCCGCCCTGCTCGAACCGATACAGGGAGGCACGGTCCCACTTCAAAATCGTGGCGATTTGGTCCTCGTTCAGATCCAGACCCTCGAAGGCGACCTCCGGATCGGCGGCGATACGGGCCCGTTCCTCTCCGGCATCGTCCGCTTTCGCGCGCTGAATGAGACGCTGTAACTCGATCGCCTTGGCCAGCCGAACCTCGTCTGCTTTTTTGAGCAACGGGACCCGGCCAATCTCGCGGAGATACAGGCGCACCGCATCTTGAGCTTGCTCGTTTTCCAGCGCCGAAAGTGGGTCGTGATGTTCGGGAGCTGGCTCTTCCGGCTCCATCACCAGGTGTCCTCGAAGGACATCTTCTTGGGGGTTCATTTCATCCGCGGGTGCGTACATCGCACCTCCTTTCGGGAATCATAAACTGAAAAAGGGCCGACGAGTGGGCTCCGCCACCCCGACCTCTTTCAACTGACTTCCTCTATACATTCACGCGCGACGCACACGCCACCGCGCGAATTCTTAACACCCAAAGTGTACCAGGTTTCAGTTTCGTTGTAAACACTTGGTGGACCGAAACAATGACGAAAAGCGTATAATCTTGGTCACCCTTGTAGCGTGGAGGAACGCGCATTGAAAGTTGCGATAATTGGCGCGCCTGTTGACCTCGGGGCCGATCGCCGGGGAGTCGATATGGGTCCCAGTGCGATCCGATACGCGGACCTTGAAGCTGCTCTTCGGGCCAGTGGCCACACCGTGCAGGACTTCGGCAACGTTACCGTTCCCGTACCCGAAAGCCAGACCGTCGTCCAGCCCGAACTGAAATACGTAGACCCCATCGTTGCGATGGCGAACCGGCTAGCTCACCTCTCGGCGGAAAAAGCAGCGGACGGGTGGTTCACCATCGTACTGGGCGGCGATCACAGCGTTTCCCTCGGTTCCGTCACGGGCTCGGCTGCCGGCCGGGCGATCGGGCTGATATGGCTCGACGCGCACGGTGACTTCAATACTGCTTCCTCATCCCCGTCCGGTAATATCCATGGAATGGTCCTGTCCGCCTTAGCCGGCTATGGAGACGCGAAACTGGTAAACATCGGGAGATCCGGTGCCAAGCTCGCCACCCGTAACATCGTCGTCATCGGCGTGCGTTCACTTGACTCCGGCGAACAGGATCTGCTGCGATCTACCGACGTTACCGTCTTTACCATGCACGACGTTGACCGTATGGGGCTCGATGTCGTCATGGCACAGGCGGCGGAGATCGCCGGCTCGGGAGTCGACGGTATTCATCTCAGTCTCGATCTCGACGTTGTGGATCCATTGCAGGCGCCGGGTGTCGGCACGCCTGTTCTCGGTGGGCTTACCTTCCGAGAAACGCACCTCGCCATGGAGCTTCTGGCGGAGTCCGGACGGTTAGTCTCCATGGACGTGGTCGAAGTCAACCCGATACTCGACACGCACAACGATACCGCCCGGCTCGCCGTGCAATTTACGCTCTCCGCGCTCGGAAAGCGCATATTTTGAGACCGTCACGCCGCCCCCTGACCGTGGCAACCGCGCGTGAAAGTCTCGGTCATCGCTCGAAGGGGTACTATAACAAGCAAATTTAGACACGCTGGAACGTCGCGGTGTTTCGGATCATTCCCGCCCGTTCCAGCGTGTTCGCTTTTGGCGTCCTAGCGCCACTTCTCGGAGGCGCAATCGTTCGCTCTTGTACCACTTTGTCCGCAAAAGTGCTGTCAAAAAGTGCTGTCAACTGCTGTCAGGCGGTGCGCTGTGAGCCTGGCGGTTGTCCCGGGAAACAATGGCCAGGGCGTGCCCGTGCCCTACGCGGAGTATCAGCGCGTCTGCAACGAGCGGGACCAATGGAAACGGAAGGCGATCGCAGCACAGCGCCAGGTCAGCCGGCTCACCGCCTTTGCCGGCTGCTCGAAGCTCACTGAGGGGCAACGGATCCGGACATGGGCCGTTCTCCAGGTCGCCGACGCCGCGCCGGCGAATGACGACGGATGGCGTCGCGTGAATCTCTTCGACGTGGTGAGTGTCGCCGGCATCAACACGACGCCGGAAGATGAGACACCGGAGAGCCAGGCGACAAGCGCTCAAGAACGCCACGAGCTCGGCAAGTCGGGCGCTGACGTTTGCTGAAGAGCTGGGCGTCCTCGAGCGGAGTGAGCCCGTGTACTATCACGACGATCCGGACGACCCGAAACGGATCACAGGAAGCAGTGCCCATGTACGTCTCAGGGTGCCGGCCCACGAAGCACTCAAGGAAATCGTGATCCAGGCCGATCCACGACCGGCGAAGAAGCCGCGTGGGATCCACGTCAAGCCGATCGCCTGCCCGAACTGCGGCCAGACGGACCATATCTTCATCAAGTGCAGTTCCTGTGGCTACCAGTGCACGGGTCAAGAGCTCGCCGAGATCGAGCTTGCGCGACTCGAACAGGAACAAGAAAAGGAGAAATTTCCCGGGTTGCAAATTTTGCAACCTAGGGACGTAGAAACCATAGAGGTATCTGGAACAGTACCCGGTCTGCAAAATTTGCAACCCGATGCGCCGGCGGTCGAGAAGTCATCATCGTGTGCTCGTCCGGCTGATGACCCAGCGGAGGCAGTGGCACCACCCGAGCCCACCGGCAAGCAGGGGGGAATGGCTCACAAGCCGTCCCCCTCAGCGGAAACAGCCATCGATCTGCTGTGCTCGATCGCGGGCGACGATCAAACCCATATCGAGATGCGACAGTCTGGCCCGAAGTACACCACGGTCGACGGCCCAATAACTCCGGATCTGGCTGCACGGCACATCCGCGGCGAGATCATGCTCGGCACGAGCCTACGCCATATCGGTGGGAAAACGCGCATGTTGCGGCTCGAAACCGACGAGGAAGAGGGTCGCGCGCTACTACTTGACGGGGCGTTGGCTCTCCAGAACGCCAGCGCGTGCCCGATTTTCGAAGACTCGCCGTCGATCGACCACCCAGGCGGCGCACACCTCATGCTGATTTTCGATTCTCTGGTGGACGCTGCGAGCGCGCGAGCGACGTTGCTCCACTGGGCGCCGATGCTGAAGGACGTCAAAGAGTCATGGCCAAACGGAGGCGCCCGGGTACGACTACCGGCTGGGCGCTACCGTCGGAATGGCGCCGATGCTTGGTGCGCTGTGTGGCAGGTGGGAGGCGTGCACCGCACGCAGAAAGCAGCCTTTGAGTGGCTACTGACGTGCCAGACGCCCGCCTCGTGGGTCACAGTCACGCCGGCCCCACCGCCGGCGTTTCCGCCGCGCCCCCAGCTAACGAGCAGCGGCGGGTGGATCCCGCCGACACGACATATTGTGAAGGGCGATCGAGACAATAAGCTCCGAGACTTTGCCCTTGCGATGCATGCAAAGCATGGCATGGCAGAGGAAGAAATTGTCGCGGAACTCACGCGCATTCGGGACGAGTGCTGCGCGTTCGATCCAGACGACATCATCACCGACGCTTGTCTCATCGAAAAGGCTCGTCGGGTGGCTCGCCGGTTCCCTCGTGGGGGAGGTGGTTTATGAACCTCGCAGCCCTATCGAAGTATGGCTGTACGCGCACACTGGCCAGCACCCGATGCCGCATCGCGCATGTACGACAGCGCGAAATAAGCGCGGTACGCCCAGGAGCTCGAATTACGACGCAGGGCCGGCGATATTCGATCGTGGGAGTCACAAGTCCGGATCCCGCTCCAAGGACCGAACGGCGTGCCGCTGCTGGCGTTCGACGGTAAGCGGCCGGCGTTCCTCATCGCCGATTTTCTCGTGACACGGAACGCCGGCCGGCGTGAGATCCACGAAGTCAAAGGATACGTCAACGGCAAGGATCCGGTGACCTGACTCTGGCGGCTCAAGCTCGGGCTAGTGTGCTGCATGTGGCCAGACATGGGCATCGAGATCGTGTAGTGCCGCGTATCGGCACTATCGGTCATCTCTTTAGGCGCGTCTGTCGATCGAATGCTCGCCGGCAGCGATAGCTGCGCCTCTCGAATCGCATGGGCCGTAAAATCGTGCTTGGCGAGGATCGGCATCGGCGCTGTGAGCATTTGCCCAATACCAGCAATGATCGCTGTCTTCGGCAAGGAAGAAGTAACCCCTGTGCTCGTCCGAGGCGATATACAACTCAACAGAGTAGTGTGTGAAGTCTCCGGCTCGCACGCGATGCGTCTGATCACCGCCTGTCTTTCTTTCTTTCACCATGACAGACTCTTCGACAAATAGCTAATGTCAAACAAGACATATTTGTGAAATGCAGGCTCGGAGACTGGAGATACACACCCTGTCGCGCGTGAATTTTGTCTCTTTCGACAATTCCGTTTATCAGAAGTACTCATGTTACTCTCCGTAGACGAGCACCGCGCAACGCACGCTTAAGCCGCCCGCCAGAAACGCATACACGCCGGCGTGCGTCCCAAACCACAGCGTGAGCACCACACCCAGGGCCAGGAGCTCCAGCTCCAGAAACCGGATATGTGACACGGTTATGTGTGAGCGATAACGTGCCAGTCACATTCGGAGTTCACACTTAGATAGACCCCAGAACCAGAATCGTCGTGAACCGCCGTAGTTCCGGAGCCGCTCGTGTTCAGTTCATTCACGCCGGATGTCGAGAAACCCTGATCGCCGCCAGCGATGTCCACCTGGAAATTGCCGCTTGATCCGAAATTGGCGCAGTCATATGAATAGGAAATATACCAATCGCCCGGCGCTGTGAACGTATCACTCGTCCATTGCCCGGAACCCTGATGGTCAATCAACGTCACTGGAGCAGCGGCAGTTTCAGCAGCAGCGGCAATAGCGGCAGCAGCTTGCTGGGTGGCCTGGGCATTCGCTCGCGCCTGGGCAACCTGTGTTGCTTGGGCAATGCTTCTGGCCTGTGCTTGAGCCGCTCGAACGATCACGGCGGTTGCGTAGGCGTAGGCCGCCGCAGTTGCATGGGCCTTGGCCCGTCGTCGTGCCACAGCCGTCTCTCCTGGCGCGGCTCGTCTGGCGGCTATAACCTGAGCGGTCGCTTGTATACGAGCTTCCACGACCGCTGTACGCCGTGACCGTACCTGAGCCGTCGCCCGGGCGTGCACCACACAATCCGAGTTGCGCGAATCTGGACGAGAGCCGTTGCGGTAGCGTGTTGCGATGCCAACTCAGAACTGCCCGAGCTATAGATGAAATAACCGGCGAAGGACGCGAGCAGCGAGTAACCAATCAGGATGAGCGCGCCCATCGCAGGTGCGAAACGGCGTACTGGCATGAAACGCCAATAGCGCGATCCGAGAATATGGGTACGTGATCCCCGCACATTGATGAGAACCAAGAAGGCTGGCAACGCTACAAGCAGGAGCACCAACGGGAATGCAGGGACGCCGAATAGTGCGAGGGCGATATAAAAACAAATGGCCGTGACGGCGTAAATGCGTTGAGATAGCCGTCGCAGTCCGTTCACACGCTTACTCTCCTATACCGCTGTCGTCCCTGCGTCACTGAACTCGAGTCGTTGCACGATCCCCGCTAATTCGCAGTTTCGCCGAGCGACCACGTGGGCGAGCCCGTTGCGACGAAGTCGACGCGGCGAAGTAGGTTCCTCCCCCGCTGTGGTGACACAATACACGCTTGTAGGCAACAAGTCTAGAGAGCCTGGAGAATGGTGGGGTGCTAGCCCTGCATAAAACAACGTCGAATCAAAATGGATCACGAGTCTGGAGGTCGGAGCCATGAGTGAGCTACAAGGGATCGCTCGATTCACATTTCACGCGGGCAAGCTCGAGGAGTTCAAGCGCTTGAGCGCTGAGTGCATGGAGATCGTGCGGACCAAGGATACTGGCACGCTGCAGTACGACATCTACTTCAATGACGATCAGTCCCAGGCGATGGTACTCGAGCGGTACCGTGATTCCGCGGCGCTCACCGAGCACGCTGCGCACCTTGGCGATCTGATGGAAGCCGTCCTGGCGACGGGCTCGGTTTCCGGCGAACTCCTCGGTGAGCCGAGCGCGGAGCCTAAGAGCGCAACTGGCAGACAGTCCGGTCCGCCTCTTTACGCCCTTCCTGTCACTGTAGAGGTCGAGGCAATGTGGCAGAAGGAAAGGCCACGCGACGTTGGCAGCAGTTCCAATGCGGGGTGACGCGCTCAGAGCAGTGGAAGCCTGCCTCAACCATGTGAGTCGGCGTCCGGCGTGCCAAGGGTCTCCCCGAACCCAGCGGCATGCAGCAGATCCGCCAGCGACACCTCGAGAGCAAGTGCCAACTGCGCGAGCGACTGGAGAGAGGGCATGCCATACCGACCGCTTTCCACGAGTGAAACGCGCTCTTGCAGCCAACCAAACCGCCGACCGAACTCTGTTTGCGACAGTCCGAGTTCCAGGCGTCGAGTGCGGACCAGACGACCGAGCGCCATTAGATCGGGCTCGGGCCGCGACACCGGCGAGTTATCAGGCATGCATTCTCCTTTGCATCGCACTTACTCCCTGGACGATGATGCCATGCGAACCGTCTACCGTCGCATAACGATCAAAGGGGAAGAATGCTCTTCTCCGACCAGTGTAGGAGTATATCGATTCCTATATCAGTACGTCAATTGCGCGGACTGGAAGACGCTCAAAGTCACTTAGGCGGCACGACCAGATGTCGACCGAGCTCACGCCGGCTGAAAATCGGTGTCACCATTGGGCCTTGTCCGTGCGGGTGGACACGAACGGACGGGTCAACTTTTCCGAACCTCTCCGAGACGCAGGATCGTCTCGCCTGGAGTAGAGTGACGACCGGCGACGAGCGTCAGAGGATAGCGCTTCCCGAGGTCCGCTCGGACCTGCCGGTACAGGTGGTCGTCCCCAACAGGCGATCAAGCTGCTGCAGGACGGGATCGGTGCGGTAGGCTAACTCCGGGACACGGGCGAACACGTCTTCATACGGATAGTGATCGATGAGCATGGCAACACCGGTAGCACTGGAAGGTGAGGGATCATCGCTCTCATTCTCGCCCCGATACACCGATCACTCACACTCTATATTCCCATTGTTTCGCAACAGCAACTAGTACTGCAGCGACACTTGATGCAATACTCCACTAGATCGGTGGGGTCGATGGCACGCCAGTACTGGTCCAGTGATCGCGGCGATCTGAATTCCCGCGACTACCGTCCGAATCCTGTTTCCTACAGCGAGATCACTCTTAACGCGAGCGCACCGACCGCCATCACGAAGAACGGCATCGGAGCAAACAGGCCCCACCGGGCGCGAATGTGGGTGATGATCGCGCCGACAAAGAACAGGGTGACGCCGAGAGCGGCGGCCAGTCCGATGACCGGAATCGCCAGGCCCAAGAGGAGGCCGACGGCGCCGGCTGCCTTCAACGTGGCAAGCGTCGGCATCCAGGATTCCGGCACGCCGGCCCTCGCCATGGAGCTGCGGATCCAGCCGGCGCGCACGTACATGGCCACGGCGGAGAAGACGAGCATGCCGACGAGGAGCAGAGTGACGGTCAAATAGGCGATGTGCATGGGGCACCTCCTGCGATGAGGAACGTCAACTGATCACCCCAGGCTATCGAGAACTCAGCACCACCAACTTCGCGGATGGCCGTGATCGACCATCACGGAAACCCGTCAGTCTCCGGTTCAGGCCAGGCCGTTCCGGATCGCGAATGCCGTCGCCTCGGCCCGGCTGCGGACGTCGATCTTGCGGTAGAGGTTGGTGACGTGGCGCTCGACGGTGTTGATCGACAGATGCAGGTGCCGAGCGATCTCGCCGTTCGACTCACCGGCCGCGATGCGCCGCAGCACGTCCATTTCGCGGGGCGATAGGCCGCCCACCGTATGTGGACCCGCGGGACGACGGGGCGGTACTGTTGGTGGCGCGGCGGGATCTTCGACGAACCCGACGATTCTGCGCGCAACCTCCTCGGGATATTCGGCGAACAGGTTCGCTGACGAACCGTCGATGAGCTCGAGCCGGCTGGCGGGAAGTGCCGCCACCAGCGCCTCCGACGCTGAGAGTGGTATGGTCGAGGCGCCGCTGCGATGGAGCACCAGGGCAGGGCAGCGGATCGTGGTCGCGTCGGCGCTGACGTCGGTCCGGCTGGCCTCGCGCAACGTCTTCCGGGCGATCTCGGGCGTGGTCGCGTCGCGGAAGGCCGCAGCACCACGTGTTCCGGTGACCGGATCGGGCCAGCCATACCAGGCATGCGTCGCCGCCTCGACGAAGGTGTCCCAGTCGCGCTCGATCAAGCTCATCAGTGCCTGGGTGCTGCTGACCCCCAAAAGATCCCAGAAGCGGAGCGCGCCGCCGAACAGGACCAGGCCCGTCATGCGCTCGGGGTGGCGCGCGGCGTAGGCAATGGCGGCACTGCACGACACGAAGAGACCGAGCAGGGCGAATCGCTGGGAGCCGGTCGCCTCCACGACGGCCTCCAGGTCACGAAGCATCGTCTCGAGCGTGACTTCGTCCACGTCGCGCTGCGAATGCCCTGTTCCGCGACCGTCGTACTGCACGAGGCGCAGGTGGTCGGAGAGCGCAAAGTACGCCCGGTGCAAGCTCGGGATGCGCCACTCCGCGACGACGTTGCTAAATGGCACCCAGGGGAGGCGGATCAGCGTCGGTCCGGATCCAGTGACGGCATAGGCGATCGCCACGCCGTCCGCGGTCATTGTTTGCGCTAGCTCCGGCTTCATGACGAACGAGTGTACGTGATGTGCCACTGCCTTTGTGCTCTAACTGTCGCTGCAGTACTAGTCGCCGTCGTCAAACAGTCGGATTCGGCCAGGGCTACGCCAAGTGTTGCAATCGATATAACACACTCGTTATAGTCAATTCGCGTGACAAATCGTCTTTCACCCGGAGGCTGAGGCGGAATTGAACGAGTTGGTGCCGCGAGAGAGGGCTGCCATGCTCCACGCCGTTGACAAGCTGGCCGCTCTGGGACCGATGCTGTCGTTTCCGCATCAGAGCGATGTTCGTGGAATAGAGGGTGTTCGTGGGGTGCGCCCCGTGCGGGAAGGAGCGCCTAGCGCGGCTTCTACCGAAGGGTGGACGATGTGTTCGTGATCGCCGCAATCGGACCGGAGGCCCAATCCGACAAACGAGGATTCGATCGGGTAATGGACCATGCCGTGGCGCGGCTGGCCGAAGTCGAGGTGGAAGGGGAAACGCAGTGAAGCTGCCAGAGATGAAGAGCGCGCCGGAGGTTCTAGCGGAGCAGCTCAAGGATCCAGCCTTTCGAGAGGAATGGGAGCGAACTACCCTTGCTGGCGCCGTGGCCAACAGAGTCGTGGTCTATCGAGCCGAACGCGGGCTGTCGCAGACGCAACTGGCGCGCAAATTGGGCGTGAGCCAACCGCTGGTAGCCCGCCTGGAGGCAGGGGAGCACAGCCGACCTTTACGACGCTCTCACGTCTCTCCCGACACCTGGGCCTGGAGTTTCATGTACACATCACGCCTGGCTCGCTGGAATTAACCGCGTAGGCGTCTACTGAGAACGCAGGCCCCGATAGGGGTGTTATCGGCCGCGCCTATGCAGATCGAATGAAGATTCCCGACCACTGGAGATACCGATGGCAGTTGAAACAGTAACCCTGGAAGACGTCAAGGCGGCCGCGCCCCGAATTCATCCCCACGTGCATCGCACGCCGCTCCTGCACAGCGCGACTCTGTCGGACATCACCGGGACGGATCTATGGCTCAAGGCGGAGAATTTGCAGAAGACCGGATCCTTCAAGTCGCGTGGCGGCATCAATGCAACGCTTCAGCTCATGCCGGAAGAGCGATCCCGGGGTGTGATAAGCCTCTCTGCCGGCAATCAGCGGCCGCGCTGGCTTTCGGTGCCCGGATGGCAGGCATACACGCCACGGTCGTCATGCCGGAGACGGCCTCTCTCAGTAAGATCACCGCGACCCGCCGATACGGGGCGGAGGTCGTTCTGGTGGACGGTAGGCGCCTGATGGAGAGCGTGGAGGAGATCCAGCGCGAGCACGGACAGATCTTCATTCACCCCTTTGATCACCCGCACGTCATCGCCGGGCAGGGAACGGTCGGGTTGGAGATCCTTGACGATCTGCCGGATGTCGATGTCGTCGTCGTGCCGGTCGGTGGAGGCGGTCTCATCTCCGGCATCGCCGTCGCACTGAAGGCGCTGAAACCGGGTGTGGTGGTGATCGGCGTCGAACCGGAAGGCTCGCCGGCGGTATCCCGGAGCCTCGCCGCCGGCCAGCCGATAAAGCTCGAACAGTTTGCCACTATCGCCGACGGCCTCAACGCCCCGTTCTCGGCACCGACGTCCTTTGCCATCGTGCAACGATTCGTGGACGAGATGGTCATCGTGAGCGACGAGGAGATCGCTCAGGCGCTGGCGCTGATCCTGGAACGGACCAAGCTGCTCGTCGAACCGGCTGGAGCAGCGGCAGTTGCGGCATTGCTCACCGGCCGAGTGCCACAGTCTACCGGTAAGAAGACCGTGGCCATCCTATCGGGTGGTAATGTCGACCTGGCGCGTTTGGGGCAACTGGTGGCACCAGCCGCCACCGGCGCAGCTTGATCGGCAATGGGTCACTCGCCGGTGCCACTACGGAGCCGGTCGCGACCAGAGGCGAATCTCATGGCACACGAACCGGAAGTGAATGTTCGTCAGCCGCTGCGGGCGGGATCGGGAGCCGCTAGAGGAAGGTGATCCTGCTCGGGCTCGGGCGGTAGGTCTTCGACTCCGGCATCCGCAGCCTCATGGCGGCGACGGCGCGCTGCCGGCAAGGATAGCGCCGCAAGCACAGCCAGCACTCCCACCCCCGCACACACCGCGAACCCGGCGGTGAACGCATGGTCCGTCGGCAGACCCTGTGATGTGGCGTTGGAAGTAATCACGGCCGCCACCACGGCGCTTCCGACGCTGCCCCCAACGGTACGCACAATGCTATTAACCCCTGTGGCCTCGCCGGTATGCGTTGCCGGCACGGACTCGATGATGGCGTTGGACATCGCGGCGAATGCGAGTCCGATGCCCGCGCCGGTGAACATTCCCGAGGCGAGCAGCTCCCACGTTTCCCTGTGGGCAACCGCGGGCAGCGCGAACGCGACAGTGACGGAAAGCGCGCCGAGTAACAACGGTAGCTTCGGGCCGTAGCGTCGATCGAGTAAGCCTGAGAGCGGCCCGAATACCAGCATCATAAGCGTCGTGGGTAACAGGAATAGCCCGGCCTCGGAGACTGACTTGCCAAACCCGTATCCGGTGGCTGCGGGCAACTCCAGCAATGACGGTATTAAAAGGAAAGTCCCGTACATGGCAAACCCGAACGTCAGGCCAACGAGTTCGTGGCCCACACTCCGCGCAGTGCCATGAGATGCATGTTGATCAGCGGCCCGCGTACCCGAAGCTCGACCAGCACGAACACGACCAGCGCGGCCACGCCCAGGATGAGCAGGCCAACCGTCTTCGGTGCGGACCACCCCAGTCACTGCCTTCGCTGATGGCGAGGAGTAGGGAAACCAGCGATACCGAGAGAATGGCCGTGCCGATCATATCGAGACGACCCGGCGCACGCACCGGCGACTCCGGCACGCCGAACTGACGCCGAGCAGCGCGACCACGACGAGCACCAGCGGAAACCAGAATAACCACTGCCACGACAGGTGATCCACAATCGGCCCGGCCAGCACGATACCGAGACCGGCGCCAATCCCGAACACGGCCGAAAGCAGTCCAACAGTCACGCCAACCTTCTCGCGGGGCAACTCATCGCGGACGATGCCGATCGAGAGGGGCAGTATCGCGCCGGCCGCACCCTGAATTGCCCGCGCCACAATCAGCACGGGCAGGTGGTCGAAGTGCCGCCAGGATCGTGCCCAGCCCAAGGACGACGAGCACGATCAGCAGTACACGCCGCTTGCCAACCATATCGCCGAGCCGACCCAGGATCGGTGTCAGAACCGAGGCTGCGAGGAGATAGGCGGTGAGTACCCAACTGATGTCGCTGGTGGAGCTGTGCAGGTCCTTCGCCATGTCCGGCAGAGCCGGCGCGACCAGCGACTGCAAGACGGCAAAGGATAGGCCGCCGAGCGATAGGAACAGGACCACAAGGGTCGTGTTGGCGTGGTGACCGGTCCGCGGCGCCGGTGAAGTGGACGCGGCGAGAGCGCGCGCCCATCCGGGGCAGGGGCCATGAAACTCCTCCAGAGACAGTGTAAACAGTTGCTTACTAGAGCGTACCGAACGCTCGGTCGATAGTCAACGCTTGTTTGCATAAGGGTGCCTCGGCCGGTACTCTGGACTGAGATCGAAAGGACCCAGTATGGCGCATCCACTCCTCGGTACCCGATGCATCCTCAGAGGAACTCGAAAGCCCGAGCGGACACCGGCGGCGTGACTCGGTGAATACGCGGCAACTGCTCCTCGACGCGGCACGCCGACGATTTACCCACGACGGTATGCGGCCACGACGGTGCGGGAAATTGCCGTCGAAGCCGGAGTCAACGTGGCGCTATTAGCCGGTACTCCGCGTCGAAGGAGGGGCTGTCGGGGCCTGCCTGGCGGCGGCTGTCGAGACGTCAGCCGCGCGTCAGGGGGCGTCTCCGACTCGGTGAGGTACCGGAGGCCATCGCCAGACAGATCGTCGGATCGAGTCTGAAGGGGCGCCCGGACCCGGTCTCCTGCTCCTCCTGCGTTCCTCCGGTGACGAGCGCGCCGAAGAGCTTCGGATTGGAGTGCTGCGCACGTTCGCCACGCGCAGCTTGGCGTCCGTTGCGGGATGGCGCCCCCGGCGACCCGGATGCCGAACACATCTTGCTCCGGGCACAGCTCGTGCTCGCGGCCTCGATCGGGATCGCGGTGCTCCGCTCCTCCGCGGGACTGGACCCGCTTGCTCGGGCTACCGAGGAGGAACTTCTCGTGCCACTTCGTGAGCTGGTCGAGACGTTGCTCTCCACGAGCTAAGGAACAACTTCAATCGGTGGATGGAAGTCCGCAACTAGACGAGAGAAGAGCCGTTCAAGGCACGACATAGAGCGTTGCACATCGCTCTAACGTAAGGTTTTCGGCACTGTGTTGCCAGATACCCACTACTATCCTTTGAGCGCTCTCAGCTTCGGTTACAGACGTGTGCTGCTTTAAGCGGACAGCAACGGCAGCTGCACGCATGCGTATTCATTCTGGGAACGCGCGTTCATACATCGAAGGATCGTCAATGTTCGAGCATCTGAGGGACCGTGCGCATCTACAGGAGGAGCTCATAATCCGCCCGTACCAGGAATCGGACGAACAAAGCTGGTTGCGCTGTAGTGTCCTCTCGTTCCTGGAAACCGCCTACTTCGACACGGTATACCGCCGCAAGCCGCGCTACGAGCACTCACCCATCGAGCTTGTTGCGGTGCTAAACGGCACGATCGTGGGAATGATCGATGTCGAATGTGAGCAGACGCCTGGCACAGTCTCTGCCCGTCTGCCAGGATGTCGGGCCCTGCCACGCTTGGCGGAATGATATGGCACCTGGCCGTGCACCCCGACGTCCAGCGTCTCGGAATCGGGGGACGCCTCCTACAAACGGGCACAGCAACACGCTCAGCGAGCGCGGTATCGGCTGCCTGGACGCGGAGATGGGGGGTACTGCCGGGACCCGGCGCTGGTATGAGTCAGGCATCGGGTTCGAATGGATAAAGTCGTACCTCCATGTATACGTGCAAGGGCGAGCCGAGGTGGAAGCGGCCGTTCAGAGCTCAATTCCGGACCTAAAACCGGTACAGATTTTAGCCCACTATGCCGGCAACGAGCGTGAGTCTGTGCGCACTCGATTCGAACGGGTGCATGACTGTAACTGTTTTCGGCTCTCCTTCTGACTCAGATCCTCCAACTGTCAGTTACACATTGCTTACCGGGAGTCGGAGGCAACGTTGTTGTGCAGTCCGAATAGGGCTACCGGCCGGCGATGACGCCAACTACCGCTCCCGCGACGATGAGCGCCGGTGAGCTCAGTGGCTGCAAGAAGATCAGGATGGGGAACGGAGGAGAACGGCGAGACCGACAGTCGGGGATCGTGCACAGCGGTTCCGGCCAGTACCACGGTTGCCCCCCACAATGACCCGGAGCGCGCAGCATGACGGCGTCCAGAAAGGCCCGAGCGCTGACATGCGTGTCCACGAACTGCACAATACGATCTAGCAAGAGCACCGGTCGGAACCCCAGAGGGAGTTGACCAGCGTGGCGAGAAGTGCTCCCGGTACTCCCGCGAAGAGGTAGCCAAGGAAGGTGGCAGTGGTGAAGACCGGAGCCGCTGCGGAGTCGCCTGGCCGATGGCCACTGCATCCGCCAGCTGAGCATTGGTGAGCCAATAAAGGTAGTCCACGAAGGCAGCGTGCAAGAAGGCGAAGAGCACGTAGCCGCTACCGTACGATATGGCGCCCGCTTGAGAAAGGTGAGGAAAACCGCCGCAAGTCGGCCGGAGTGAGCAGCGGTGACCCCGATTGGGAACATTGCCTTTCCCACTCCCAGCAATCCGCCGAGCTGGTTTCGGGCAGGTGGTAGAGGCACAGTGACGATGATGCCGGCGATGCCGGCGAGCGCTAGCAGCAGGATGGGGAACGCCGAGGTAAGGGACAGGGCGAAGACGGCGATGGCGATGGGCCAGAGCGCCCAACACATGAGGATCCGTTTACCCAGGTCGAACAGTGCCCAGGCGACGATGGCGACGACCACCGGCCGAATGCCATCGAGGGCGGAAACCGCGATGTGGGTCGTTCCAAAGTGGACATATGCTACCGCGAGTCCCAGCATGATGAGCATCGCCAAGGCGATCAAAGAGGCTACCTGCCAGAACCAATCCCACAGGACCGGCAAGGCGATAGCCCAGGTACACTGCGAGCTCAGTCGAGCTCAGCCCGGGGATAATGTTGCAGGCAGCAAACATCTGGAGGAATTGCCTCTCCTCAATCCAGTGATTGCGCTCCACGATCTCCCGCCGCGTCGAGCGCCACGTGCGCGGCCGGCCCACCAAACGCGACAAAACCTAATTTCAGAAAAAGCAGGGCAATGGCACGGCGGAAGAGATACCGACTCCATCGGTGGGGCGGTGCCGCGATCGTGCCATGTCGCCCTCCACTCTCTTTAGCAAAGCATGGCACGAACGACGTCGACTACGGACATGTGCAGGGACCTGGAAGCGATCGTGGACTGTCGGGAAATCGACATATCATGACGTATGGTGCGAGTATCCGCCGAACGCTTTGAGGAACTGGCCGGCGAAGTGATCGCGGAGCTTCCGGAGTGGGTAGAGCAGCGGATCGGACAACGTCAATGTGGTTGTGGAGGACATACCACCCGCCGATGAGCCAAATCTACTCGGGTTGTACCATGGCGTCCCTCTAACCATGCGCGGAGGTCACTACGCGGGGCCGCCGGACACGATCACACTGTACCGCTCCACCATCGAACGCGAGGTAGCGACCGAGGCCGGCGCCGTTGAGGCCCTGCGACACGTCATCGAGCACGAAATCGCGCACCTGATGGGAATCTCCGACGAACGGCTCAAGGAGATGGGCCGCTACTGATGGCGCTCCACTCCGGCCTTCGCGGCCGGGACGAGGTGGACCATCAGAAAACAACTGCCGGTTCCTGCATGGTCTTTGAGATGCCTTCTGGTGCAAACGGCGCCCAATGACGGTATTCAATAGAGTGATTAGTGTCGGCGATTTGTCGTCGCCACAGTTGGACTACCCAGTCTATGACGCTTGTGCTTCAACATATACCTGTTACTATGTATATGTAGAAAACCTCATGACGGAAAGCGTAGTCGCGGCCCGTATCCTGGCCACTTGAGCCGCGATTAGCTACTAGTCAAACCCGATCTGTCGTGGATCGGGTTTCGTCGTTTTTTCCGAAGGGGTTCGTCATGGTGCCTACAGACGATCAACCGCGTGGTCCGCGTCGGAGTACCGTCAAACCCGGTCTACGCGAGGGTCGGAGACAACGTCCTGCGAGCGGCGCGCGACGGCGTGCGCCGGAATCTAACGGCAAAGGACATCGTTCACGAGATTCGAGCGGAACTTCACGTCTCACTGAGCGTGGGAGAGCTTCGCTTACTCCTTGCTTCCCGACGGACTCTTGAGACGAAGCAAGGATAGATGGCCTCGATGGCATGTGGATGGGCGCGACGTGCCGGTTAGCCTAGGGACTCTGCTGACAGTGTCAATTAGTACACGCGGAGAGAC
>CAVTRL010000003.1:0-527461 GCA_963737125.1 uncultured Chloroflexia bacterium
CTTCGCCGTTGATCGGAAAGAGCCCGGCGAACACCATCGGGTTGGCCGGTTGATATCCGGTGAGTGCTTGCGGAGCGGGACGGTTGGCCGACGTGATGGTGTCCCCCACCCGTGAATCTCGTACCGTTTTCAGGCCGGTGGCGACGTACCCGACTTCTCCCGCCTGCAGCTCCTTGACGGGCTGCATGTTGGGGCGGAAGACGCCGATTTCGAGCGCTTCGATCTTCTTCTCCGACGCCATCAAGTACAGCGGCTCGCCATTGCGTATGATTCCGTCGATCACGCGAACGTACGCAATGACTCCTTTATATGGGTCGTAGTGCGAATCGAAGACCAGCGCACGCAGCGGGGCGTCCACCGAGCCACCGGGAGCCGGAATGCGGTGGACCACAGCTTCCAGTATCTCGGCCACGCCGATACCGGTCTTGGCACTGGCCAGAATCGCGTCGTTCGGCTCGAGACCGATCACGTCCTTGATCTCACGCTTCACTTCGTCCGGATCAGCCGCCGGGAGATCGATCTTGTTGATGATCGGAATCATCACCAAGTCCTGTTCGAGCGCGAGGTAGACGTTGGCCAGGGTCTGGGCTTCGACCCCCTGCGCGGCATCCACCACGAGTAAGGCGCCCTCGCAGGCTTGAAGTGACCGCGAGACTTCGTAGGTGAAGTCGACGTGACCGGGCGTATCTATAAGGTTAAGCTCGTACTCCTGGCCGTCACGTGCGGTGTACTGCATGCGAACCGCTTGCAGCTTGATCGTGATGCCGCGTTCCCGCTCCAGATCCATCTGGTCGAGGAGCTGCTCGGTCATATCGCGGTGCATCACCGTGCCCGTTTCTTCCAACAGTCTGTCGGCAAGGGTCGACTTCCCGTGGTCGATGTGGGCGATGATGCAGAAATTTCGAATGTGGTCGCGGTTCACGGGTATCCAATCGGGTCAGTCGCGGGTAGTACGAGGTGGTTAGAGCCTTTACCGGCACACAAAAAATGGCCTCGAACGATTCGTCTCGTGGGACTGATCGCCCGGGGCCGGCTTTCCGCACCAACGTACGCGACTGACCGCTAGTCCAATCTCGTCTATTTTACCAAGTCGGTGCGAGTAAGCGCGGGCGGATAACGAATATTGGTTCCCATAGGCGTCGACTGTGGCACAATCAATTACCAATACAGGCATATCCGGCTCCGCGTTCACGCCGGAAGAAAGGATGGGACGGAATGGAAAGCAATCAAACCTGGTATCGCCAGCTCGCCGCACTCGTCCTGCTGTCGGCATCGCGCGCGGCCGTGGAATATATCAATAATCCGGGCAGTAAAGAGGACGCGCAAAACCAGCTCAAGGAGCAAATCGCCAGCATCGATTACGACGCCGCGGCGAGGGCCATCACCCGGGCGATCGACGGACTGGCCTCCACCAGCAAGGATCGTTTGAGCGACTCGATCGACGTTCTGCGAGACCGGAGCGTCGATGCGGTCGAGACCGCCAAGGAGAAGGCGGCGCAACAGGCCGGTCAGAAAAAGGGCGGCCGAAAGCTGCGCTTCCTGTTCGCTCTGGTGCTTGGCGGGTTGATCGCGTATTTTGCGCTCGACGAGCAGCGCCGCGACGATCTACTGGACAAGCTGACGGGCGCAAGCGGACCGATTCAGCCGCCGGCGTATACCCCGGCGCCCTCCCAGCCGAGCGCTGGAGGCGATAACCCGAGTGCCTCGACCGATCCCGGTCCGTCGGAATCGAACGCGTAAGTACTGACAGTACACGAGAGGAGATAGCTTCCGGGCTGTCTCCTTTCGCGCGTTTGGGCGTCTTCCCGGAGGGTTCGCACGTCAATTGAAGAGACGCGAGGTAGGTTTCGGGGCAATAGCTGCCCGGCCCAGGATGGATCGCCGGGTTACCGGCTTCGGTCTCGCAAGCCTCGCTCGATGTCCCGTTGCGCTTCGCGCTTGGCGATGCTTTCCCGCTTATCAAACTCACGCTTGCCGCGAGCCAGTCCGAGCTCGATTTTGGCCCGGCCGTGTTTCAGGTAGAGCTGCAGCGGTATGACGGTGTAGCCGCGCTGCTTCACGCGGCCGATCAACTCGTTGATTTCCTCGCGATGCATCAGCAGCTTCCGGTCGCGGAGCGGCTCATGGTTGTAGCGATTGCCCTGTTCGTACGGTGCGATGTGGACGTTGGTGAGCCACGCTTCCCCGTTGACGATGCGGGCGTAGCCTTCGCGCAGGTTGACGCGCCCTTCACGAATGGACTTGATCTCGGTGCCGGTCAGGACGAGTCCTGCCTCGAAGCGCTCGTCGATAAAGTAGTCATGCGTGGCACGGCGATTCACGGCGACGATTTTTACGTGCTCGCGATCTCTTACGGCCATAGTGAGCCGCTATTCCGCATAGAAGCGAATGTTTCGGTACTTGTGATACCGCTGCTCGGCGAGCTCGGACACACTCAACGCGCTCAGCTCGCGCAGTGTAGCGCCAATCGCTGCGGCCACCGACTGGGCGGCGGCGGCGGGATTGCGGTGGGAACCTCCCACCGGTTCCGGCACGATGACGTCGACCAGTCCCATAGCCTGCAGCTCCTGGGCGGTAATGCGCATGCTCTGCGCGGCATCCGAGGCCTTGGTGGAGTCCTTCCAGAGGATGGCGGCGGCCGCTTCGGGCGAGGCCACGGTGAAGATCGAGTGCTCGAGCATGAGTATCCGGTCGGCCACCGCGACTGCCAGCGCTCCGCCACTTCCGCCTTCGCCGATGACCACGGCCACGGTCGGCACGCTCAGTCCCAACATGGTGGAGATGCTGGACGCAATGGCTTCGGCCTGGCCGCGCTCCTCATCCATCAAGCCGGCGTTGGCGCCGGGTGTATCCACGAAGGTGACAACGGGCAGCCCCATGCGGTCGGCCTGCGCCATCAATCGTTCTGCTTTGCGATACCCTTCGGGGTGGGGCATACCGAAATTCCGTTCCACGTTCTCGCGGGTGTCGCGGCCCTTCTGGTGTCCGATCACCATAACGGAGCGGCCGTCGAGCAGGGCGGGGCCACCCACGATGGCCCGATCGTCTCCGAAGCCGCGATCGCCGTGCAGCTCCACGAAATCACTGAAGGCCCACTGGATGTAGTCCAGGGTGTACGGACGCTCGCGGTGCCGGGCGACCTGAACCTTTTCCCAGGGCGTGAGCCGGCTGTACACGTCGCGTAAATGATCGTCAATGGCCTTCTGCACCGACGCTTCGGCATCGGAATGGGCCCCGTCCCCGCTGTGCTTTTTGCGCAGCGACTCCAGCTCGTGCTCGAGCGGCTTCAGCTCGCCTTCGAAATCAAGCAGGCTGCTCAACGAGCCGCCTCCGAGCAACCACCCCATTGCCGCCGAGATAAACGCGCATGAGCCGGCCGAGCAGGGAAGGAAGTTCGGCGCGCGCCGCAACCAGATCGATCATGCCGTGGTGTAACAGGAACTCGGATGTCGCCGCATCCTGTGGGAGCTTCTGCCGCATCGTCTGCTCGATCACTCTTCGGCCGGCAAAACCGATATAGGCGCCCGGCTCGCCGATATTGACGTCGCCCAGCATGGCGTAGCTGGCGGTAATACCGCCCAGGCACGGGTCGGTCATGACCGAAATGAAAGGCAACCCGCAGGTTTTGAACCGATCGAGGGCCGCGACGGTTTTGGCCATTTGCAGGAGGCTCACCGTTCCTTCCTGCATGCGCGCACCCCCGCCACTGGAAAAAATAATCAGCCCGACGGAGCGCTCTTGTGCTTCCTCGATCGCCCGGACCAGCCGCTCGCCGAAGACAGCGCCCATGGAGCCACCGGCGAAATTGAACTCGGAGAGGCCAAGCACGACGTCCTGCCCGTCGATGCGAGCGGTGCCGTAGATAAACGATTCGTCGGTATCCGACTGCTCGTGGTACTGTTCGAGCTTTCGGGCATAGGTCTCGCCCCGGCTCTGAAAGTGCAAGGGATCGATCGACCGCATCGGGCCGCCGATCTGAGTGAAGGTATCCTCGTCCACCGTCATGGCGATCCGCTCACGAGCGGTGACGCTGAAGTGGTATTTGCACTTGGAGCAGACCCGAAAGGCCTGTTCGAGCTCCCTGGTGTACAGCAGCTCGCGGCAATTTGGACATCGGGTCCACAGATTCTCGGGAACCGACTCAAAATCCTGCGGCGCAGCGCCATACCGCGGATGTCGCTTAAATATTTCTTTCATGCCGTCCCCCACCGCATATAGACACCATACTACCGCGACTGCGCGTACCCCTCCAACGGGCGCAGCCGATTACCGGTGCTCAGGCGATGTGGCGCCAGCCGGTTGGAGTGGCAACGTAGAAGGTGAGGCCGGGTCGGATGGACATGAGGCCGATGTTTCGGCCGTCGTAGATCACATTGAGGAGCGCGCCGTCGTAGGTAGCGACGTAGATGTTGCGCTTCGCCGCCCAGCGCACGCTTCGACCCCGCAGCATCCCCTGGTAGACCTGGCGGCCGTCAGCCGTAACCCGCACCCAGACGGGCGCAAGGGATCGTAGACGCAGGGCAACCGTCGACGGAACGCGTTTGGTTTTAGGCTTTCTGACGGCCCCGGTCAGAGAGGCGCCTCCGAGGTTGGCCGGCGTGACATTGAGCGGAGCCGAGTAGGCTCGGTTATATGTATCGTCGTACGCCTTGATGGCGAACCCGCCGGCCAGGAAGAGGATCACGGCGCCGAACGCCCAGAAAATCCTTTTGCGATTCCGGCGCTCGTGGCCATTGGCCAGCACCCGGGTCGCGGCCTTCACGGTTGGTTGAGGCACGGGCCGGGACGCATAGTACTCCTGAATCACATCGTCGGGAACGAGGCCCAGGTACTTTGCATAGTTCTTGAGGAAACCGGTGATGTACGCAGGGCCGGGAAGCAGACCATATTGTTCGTCTTCCAGGGCTTCCAGGAAGACCGGTTTAATATGCAGAGCTTCCGCCGCGTCGAAGACGCTCACGTTTTTCTTGGCGCGCGCGTCGCGCAGAAGATACCCGATATCGCTCAGGTGAGGCTCCCGTCTCTTTTCCGTCTGTCGCTCCGAAACCCGTTTTACCGCCACAAACAGGCATCCGGCCCAGGATCAATGCTGGTGCAACCCGCCATGAGCATAGTAACCCGGCGGCGAAAAGTCAAGCTGAAGGAGGGTTGCCCGGCGGTCTACAATGAAGAACAAACTGCGTGTTCATCCTCGGTGCGGCATGCGCCCGGATGACTGCCCAAGGAGACCAATGGACGTCCGATTGGCACGTCCCACTGACGCCGGTCTGGTGCTCTCGCTCGCACTCGATGCCGGGGCTCACGTCGTCAAGGGCCAAGGATGGCCGATACACAACTCCACCGCCCGAACACTGGCCCGCGCCTCGCTGCCGCGCGCGATGCGAGGCCGCACCTGGATCGCCCAGAGCGAGCACACGATCGCGCTGCTGGAGGCGGAGCCGCGCCAATATGTGATCGGCTGGGATATTGCCCGTCTCGCGGCGCGCGGCGCACAGGCGGATGCCGCGATTGCGGCAACGGTTGACGCCGCCGTGAACCACCTGCAGGCGCGTGGAGTTCCGCGCTTATTCGCACGCACCGGCGCGGACGCATCAGCGCTGCTTCGGCCGCTTGGGTTCGCGGCGCTGGCACGCGAGTTCGTGCTGGTAGGCGAGGCCGGATCGAGCTCGAACGCGCTGCCGGCGCCGCCGGACAGCCGGTATCGCATGTCGCAGGATGGGTGGCCGCTCCATCAACTGGAGGCGGAGATAACGCCTCCGCTGGTGCGGCAGCTGGAAGGATTGTCCAGTCTGGAATGGTCGGGTCCGGTGCGGAAGATGTCGGAGATCGTCATCGAGCGTTCGGGCCGCGTGGTGGGATGGATCGGCTGGGGAACCCGTCTGGGTCCCCACTATCGCAGCGTGGGAATGCTGCTGCATCCCGACCACGTCGAGCTCGCTCCTTTGATGGTTAACCACGCGTGCAAGCAGACGGCGGCCGGCCAGCACCTGGTGGCTCGGGTGCGCGACTACCACATGCACCTACTGAGGGCGTTCACCGACTGCGGCTTCGAAATTGTCTCTGAGGAAAACTTGCTGGTGAAACACGCGGGGGTCGAGTTTGCTCCCGTGTATAAAACTCGGATGTCGGTGAGCTCGGTTCCCGGAATTGCCGGGCTGAGCTCGCGCGTGCATCCCAGGAGACTCGTATCCGCCACTACCTGGAAGGATTACACTACGTGACCGCATTGCGCGACGACTTTTCCGACGACACCGAGGCACTCCTTCACATCCTTCCGCCTCATATTTATCAAGGTCTGAGACGGACCGAGCGGGTCAACGACGTGCTGGAGATCGTGATGGATCTGGGCCGGGAGCCCGAGGCACGGCTGGTGGACGGCGAAGTGGTGCTTTCCTCAAGGACCGTGACGTTCGAAGACATCGAACAGGTGATCTCGCGTATCGGCGCATTCGGCGAGGATAACCGCGCCGGGATCGAACGCACACTGCACCGCATATCCGCTATACGGAACCGGTCGGGTTTGATTATCGGCCTGACGCTGCGGGTGGGACGAGCGATTTTCGGCACGATCGGCACGATCCAGGAGATCGTCGAATCGGGCAAGAGTATTCTGCTGCTGGGCCGTCCGGGTGTCGGCAAGACCACCATGCTACGCGAGGTGGCCCGCGTTCTGGCGGACGATCTGCGCAAACGCGTGGTGATCGTGGACACGTCGAACGAGATCGGCGGCGACGGCGATATTCCGCATCCGGCCATCGGCCGGGCGCGCCGCATGCAGGTGGCGAGCCCCGGACGGCAGCACGCCGTGATGATCGAGGCCGTGGAAAACCACATGCCGCAGGTAATCGTGATCGACGAGATCGGGACGGAGCTCGAGGCCAGCGCGGCGCGGACAATCGCGGAACGCGGCGTACAACTGGTTGGAACCGCGCACGGCAATGAGCTTGAGAACCTGATGCAAAATCCAACGCTGAGCGATCTGATCGGCGGCATTCAGGCCGTGACTCTGGGAGATGAGGAGGCTCGCCGCCGGGGTACGCAAAAGACGGTGCTGGAGCGCAAGGCTCCTCCCACCTTCGACGTGGTAGTCGAGATTCAAGATTGGAACCACGTCGTGGTGCATCCGAACGTGGCGGAGACGGTGGACAGTCTGCTGCGCAACTTCCCGATCGCGGGCGAGGTACGGACGCGCGACGAACAGGGCGTGGTCCACGTCGAGGAGCTGCCGCAACCGACGACGGAGCGGGCCCAGAGCAATGGGCACGTCAATGCGGCTCCCCTGCCGCTGGCCGGGCGCGTGGGGAATGGGCCGTTGCAGCCGCTGCGGGTCTTTCCGTTCGGCGTGAGTCGAAACCGGCTCGAAGCCGCGGTACGCGAACTACGGGTCCCGGTGACGGTGGCGCACCAGGTACAGGAAGCCGATCTGGTGCTCACGCTCAAGAACTACTATCGCCGCAAGCCGGAGCCGCTGCGTGACGCGGAGGCGCAAGCCATCCCGGTGTACGTTCTCAAGAACAACACGGTTGGGCAGATGCAAAGTTGTCTGGCGAGCGTCTTCAATCTCGGCTCGCAGGAGCGCGACTCCACGACCTCGGCGCTGGAGGAGGCGGAGCAGGCCATCGGGGAGGTTCTGGAGCGTTCCAGAACCATGGAAGTGGCGCCGCAGAACGCGCACATCCGGCGGCTGCAACACCAACTGGCGGAACGGTATAACGTCGGGTCGCGCAGCCGGGGCAAGGAACCCAACCGTCGAGTGAAATTCTTCCCCCGCGAGTACGAAGACCTCATATAACAATGGGTCTCTTCTTCGCCTTCGAAGGACCGGACGGCAGCGGAAAGTCGACGCAAGCGCGGATGCTTGCGTCCACCCTGCGCGGCCGCGGTTTCAGGGTGGTGGAAACCCGCGAGCCCGGCGGCACGCCGGTGGGAGAGGCGGTGAGGCATGTGCTGCTGGACGTGGGCGGGTCCAGCCATGTCGGCGCGCACCATGGCACTGTTGTTGTCGGCTTCGCGCGCACAATTGGTCGACGACGTGATACAGCCGGCCCTACGGGACGGGGCGATCGTGCTCGCGGATCGGTACACGGACTCCACGATTGCCTATCAGGGCTACGGGCTCGGACTGGATCGAGCCACGCTGGATCAGCTTTCGGGCATTGCCACGCTGGGTTTGCGTCCACGACTCAGCATTTACGTGGATGTTCCGGTGGACGTCGGCCTGGAACGGGTAGGCCGCAGGAGCTCGCCGAATCGACTGGACGGGCTCGACCTCGCGTTTCACGAGCGCGTCCGCGCCGGGTATCTGGCCACCATCGCCCAGGATCCGACGCGCTGGCTGGTGGTTGACGGCCAGAGTACGCCTGATGAGGTACATTCGTTCATCCGCGCGCACGTGTCCCCACTACTCGAGGAGGTCATGCAGCCGTCATGAAGATGGTGATGGCGATCGTGCACAGCGACGACGCTGGCCCGGTCGTCAAGGCACTGAGTCGAGCCGGTTTCGGCGTCACGCACTTCAGGAGCTCGGGCGGCTTCTTGCGAAGACAAAACGCCACGGTATTTGCCGGCATTCAGGATCACGAAGTGGAGCGGGCACTCGACATTATTCGGGCGCGCTGTCACTCGCGCACCGAGCAGGTCACGCCGCTGCCGCCGGTGGTCGAGCCGGGCGAGGTGTATATGCCGTTTCCGATGGAGGTCGAAGTAGGCGGCGCCACGATCTTCGTGCTCGACGTCGCGCAGTTCGAGAAGTGCTGACGGTTGGAAGCAATCGGACACGGCTCACTCGATCTGGTGCCGATCGATAGCATCCACCCGCATGAGCTGGCTGACTCAAGCAGGAAGGACCGCATTCAGGCCCGCCTCGAGGCCGATGGCATACTACGCGATCCGCTCATGGTGGGCACGGTACCGCATTTCGAGGGATACATCCTGCTCGATGGGACCAACCGGCTCGAAGCGCTGACCTCTCTCGGTCTGGCGTACGGTTTGGTTCAGACAATCGATTACAGCGTGACGCACGGTACGACCCTGCGGACCTGGGGACATAGCACGCATGTGCCGTTCGAGGAGCTGGTCGAGGGCGCGTCCGGGATCCCGGGGGCGGCCGTCCACCCCGTCGCGGAGCTGGGGGCAGCCGAAGCCCTGGCCAAACCTGCCACGCTCGCTGTGGTATTAGGCGGCGATCGGGTAGTAGCGGTGGAACGTGTTTCGGATTACCCGTATTCCCGTCCAGAACAACTGAGAGCGCTGGTCGATCTCTACGAAACGCGGATGACCCGGGTGGATTGCGATGCATCGAACGTGGAAGAGGTCGCTCAAACGGTGTGCGCTCCGTCGGAGGGCGGAGGGACGCTCGTCGCGTTCCCACCGATTACGAGGTCGCAGGTCGCTGCGATGTCGATGCGCGGCTTGTTGATACCGGCGGGCATCACACGCCACGTGATTCTGGATGGCCGGGCACTGAGAGTCAACGTGCCGCTGGACATGCTTGCAGATTCGCGCCCACTGCACGAGGCGCGGGAGGCTCTGCGGCGCCACCTCGCCTCACTTCACCCGCGACTGTACCGCGAGCCTACTATCCTGTACGACAGTTAGCGCTTCGTCGCGCGGGTGGCGAATGGAGGAAGAACGGGCGCAGCACCGGTTACGGAAGAAAACCTCGCGCCGATGGCGGGCCGAGGCAACCTGGAGTCGGATGCTAAGCGAGGTCGGCCTGACTCACGCTTTCGCCCGGCTTGAGGGGAAATATCTTCAAATCGGCAATGTCCTTTGCTTCCTCCTGCAGCTGCTCGGGAGTGCCCCACAGGACTGGAAAGGTGCCGTAGTGAATCGGGACCACTGATTTCACGCCGAGCAGCCGGATGGCTTCCGCGGCCTCCCGCGGACCCATGGTGTAGTGGCTGCCAATGGGCAGCAGGGCGACGTCGGGTCGGTAGAGACGTCCAATGATTTCCATACCGGAGAACACATCGGTATCGCCGGCGTGGTAGACGGTGAACCCGCCGGGAAAGGTGATGACGAAGCCGACGGCCAGTCCGGCATAGATGGTGGAATCTCCTTCCTGGATGCTGGAGCTGTGGACCGCCTGGACCATGGTGACTTCCAGGCCGTTCCAGCGCTGCGTGCCTCCGGTATTTCCACCGCTGCAGTCCTCGGCGCCTTGAGCGGAAAGGTACCCACAGAGCTCGTTCATGGCGATGATGTGGGGTTGGTGTTCGTTGGCCAGCGCGACGGCGTCGCCCATGTTGTCGCCGTGGCCGTGCGAGATCAGCATCAGATCCACACGATTTTGCTGCTTGACGTCGGCGGGTAGGGCCGGGTTGCCGGAAAGAAATGGATCGATCAGAATGACGGTTCCGTCGGCGGCCTCAATTTTCGTGGCGGCATGTCCCAACCAGGTGATGGTGATTCCCTCATTCGTCGTCATTGGCCCCCTCCGTTTCTCGTTTGTACCGGCGTCGGGACGGTGCGTTCCACGCAGTCCCGCTCGACTGTCTTCTTATAATGATGTGCCGCCACCCGGGCGAGGAGTGCGATGGCGCTCACCACACTCGGCCGGCGCACCACGGTGAGCCGGGACCGCGCGGCGGGAATTGATCAGCTGCGCAGCTTTTTCCGGAGGAGTAGCTCGGCAACCGTCACTCCGCCGATGAACAGTATCCATTCGATTACGATCAGAACCCAGACGCTCACGGCACCCCACACCATCGTTGCGTTACATTCTCATGATAGTCACCGGCGGAGAGACCGGACAATCAGGTAGAGGATCGATTGGATACATTTACGTTTGCGCTGCCCACCCGGGTCGTGTTCGGCGCAGGAGCGATCGACAGCGTGGGGGTTGAGGCCTGCATTCAAGGTAGGCGGGCACTCCTCGTCACGGGCAGCACGTTTGCGCGCCGAAGCGGATTGATCAAGCGTTTGCGAAGCACCCTGGAAGACTCCGGCGTGTTCGTTTCGGTCTACGACGGCATCAATCCGAATGCCAGCGTGGCGGCGATCGATACCGGTGCGGAGGCTGCACGGGAGTTTCGGGCAGACTTCGTGATGGGACTGGGTGGAGGCGGGGCACTTGACGCGGCAAAAGGTATCGCCGTGCGGGCACTCTCCGATCGCTCGATCTGGGACTATACGAGACATATGGTGACGGACGGGACTCTGGAGGTAGAACGGGCACTGCCCCTGGTGCAGGTTCCGTTGATTGCTTCGACGGGCTCGGAGACAAACAGCAAAGCCGTGGTGTACGACGAGGAATCGCGCACCCGGGCCACCATCAAGAGTCCGCACCTATTCGCGAAAGTTGCCATCGTGGACCCGGCGCTGACCTTCACCGTGCCGGCCCGGTATACGGCGATCGGCGCCATGAACATCGTGAGTCAGATGCTGGAAGGCTATCTGATCGGCGAGGAATTCGCGGCGACGGATCGTGTTACCGAGGGGCTGATGCGGGTGGTCATGGATAGTCTGGCACGGGCGATGCGCAATGGCGATGACCTGGATGCTAGAAACAATCTCTCGTGGGCCGCCGCGTTATCCTCCACGATCGGCCTGGCAGGACGGGGAGATGCCACGCCGCTGCTCGCCATGGCACACCCGCTGACGGCCTATGCGAATCTGGAGAATGGCTACGTGCTGGCCGCGCTCTGGCCGAGTTACATGCGATACGCGCTTTCCAATCGAACACGGCTGCCGAAAGTGGGTCGGTTCAAACGGTACGCGTTGCTCGGCAGACAGCTATTCGGGGTACACGAGACCGACGACGAGGTGGCGGCGGAAACCACGGTGTATCGATTTGTGAACTGGCTGCGCGGCATGGACATGCCGACCGACCTCAATAACGCGCATATAGACGAGGAGGCGATGCCGGCACTGGCCCGTCAGGCAGTGGACGTTTCCGGCGACGGCAAGCGTTTACCGGGCGGCATGACGGTGCAGGACGTTCGACATGTCTACGAGGGCGCGCTGCGGCGGGCATGAGCCTGCACAATGGGGCCACGCGGCCGATGACCGCGCCGGGCCGGCCTAGAACCAGGTACGCCTTCACCTCGAAGGCGCTTCGACAGATTCAGCGTTCAGCGCGAATCGGAGCGGCACTGGCGATTCATGTCATCCGACTGCAACGGAGCGGGCAGCTGCGGTTTCGGGCTGAGACGTTCGGCGTGTACTATCCGGCCCTGCCGTACGCACGGCCCTGGTGGCGGATTTCGCCGGCACCGGCAATTGCTCTGCTGCGGCAGGCGCTGAACTACGGCAGGTGGCTGGTGGAAATGGACGATCTGAGGCGGCACGGGGCACCTGGCTGGTGGGAATCGCGCGTGCCGGCCTGGGAGGGAGTCGACCATGAGCCATGACACGGACGGCGCGCTCCAGATCAGCCGCTCGGTCGAGCTGTTCAATCGGGCCAGGGCGCTGATGCCCGGTGGCGTGAACAGTCCGGTTCGGGCATTTGGAGCGGTCGGCGACACGCCGCGTTTTATGGCGCGCGGGAGCGGCCCGTACATCTGGGATGCGGACGGTAATCGTTACATCGATTTCGTGATGAGCTGGGGACCGCTGATCCACGGGCATGCCTATCCGCCGGTGGTGCGGGCAGTGGGCGAGGCGGCCGCGCATGGCACCAGTTTCGGCGCGTCAACGGAACGAGAAGTGTTGATGGCCGAGAGTGTCGTGGAGGCGGTGCCGTCGATCGAGATGGTGCGATTCGTCAACAGCGGCACGGAGGCCACGATGTCCGCCGTGCGCCTGGCGCGGGCCGCCACCGGCCGAGATCTGCTGGTAAAGTTCGCCGGCAATTATCACGGGCACGCGGACATGCTCCTGGCTCAGGCCGGGAGTGGGAGCTTGACGCTTGGCATTCCGTCGAGTCCGGGTGTGCCGGAGGGCACCACGCCGGTCGACTGTGGTTTTGCCATACAACGACACGCCAGCGCTCCTGGCGCTTTTCGCGCGAGAGGGGGAGCGTATCGCGGCGATCATCGTGGAGCCGATCGCGGGCAACATGGGAGTGGTCGAGCCGGACCGGGCCTTTCTCGAAGCGGTTCGGGGCGTCACCAGCGAGTTCGGGGCCCTGTTCATTTGCGATGAAGTAATCACGGGGTTTCGGGTCGCGTACGGCGGCGCGCAGGAGTTGCTGGACCTGCGGCCCGACATCACCACGTTGGGAAAGATTATCGGCGGGGGACTGCCGGTGGGCGCGTATGGTGGACCGCGCGCCCTGATGGAGCACATGGCGCCGAGCGGTCCCGTCTATCAGGCGGGGACGCTCGCCGGAAATCCACTGGCGATGGCAGCGGGACTGGCGAGCCTGGAGGGCTTACGCCGGGACGGGTTTTACAGTGCTCTGGGCGACACTACCGAATCGCTGCGCGCCGTCTTAACCGGTGCGGCACATGCGGCGGGCGTGCCGGTCCGCGTCAATGCCGTCCCCGGTATGCTGACAGTCTTCTTCACGCCCGACGAGGTTCGCGACCTGGCCGGCGCGCAGCGGGCCAATACCGCGCTCTACGCGCGATTCTTCCACGCCATGCTGCGGCGAGGCGTGTACTTGCCGCCCTCACAATTCGAAGCGTGGATGGTGTCGCCGGTCCATTCGGACGTCATCGAGAGCGAGATCGGCGCGATAGCGGCGGAGGCATTTCGAGAGGTCGGAGCCGCTGCCTGAGAGCGGGTCTCGTGCGTCGGTTACGAAAAGACGCTAGTAACAGCAGGAATCTTTGAATCCACAGTTGGAACACACGGCGTCTTTGCTGCCCCGCACGGCGTTCATTGGAAGGCCGCACTGGGGGCAGGGCGCCACCGGCGCTCGTTCGGCTTCACGCTCGTTCTCGGTTTTGCCGGCTCGCTCGGTCATGAGCCCCAGCATAGTGCCACGGCGGTCGACAGTCAAACAGGCCGGACGGTCGTGACCAGGCCCCGCATCGGCTGTCACCTGTCGCTGGGGAGCAAACCTCAGATTGCGTATTCCGAGGCAGCCAAATACGGCGTGGAATGCGTGCAGATCTTTGCATCCAGCCCGGGCGCTTGGAAGGCGCCGCTGCCACACGGACCGCGCCAGGAAGCGGCCACGGACGCTCGCCGGGCGTTGGGAATCGCGCCGTTGTTCATTCATGCCATCTACCTGATCAATCTGGCGTCGGAAGACGAGGTGCTGGCGAATCGCGGCGTGCAGTCGCTCATCTCGACGCTGCATGCCGGGACGCTCCTGGGAGCAAGCGGCGTGATCACGCATATCGGTACGCACGCGGGCAGAGGCTTCGACTGGGTTGCAGGCACCATAGCAGACCGGCTCGGTACGATTCTGGAGGCGTCCCCGGCGGGTATCGACCTGGTGCTGGAAAATAGCGCGGGGGCGGGAGGGTTGATCGGCGCGTCGCTCGGCGAGCTGGCGATGCTCGTGCAACTGACGGGGAACCGTCCCAGACTGAAGGTAGCGCTGGACACGGCCCATCTATGTGGTGCCGGGTGGGATTTTTCGGAGAAGGATGCGGCCGGCCGTCTGGTTGCGGAGATCGGAGAATCGATCGGCGTGGATCGGCTGGCGGTGCTGCACGCGAACGACTCGAAGGCTCCGCCGGGTAGCCGCCGCGACCGTCACGCCGCGGTTGGCGAGGGTTACGTGGGAATAGCGGGCTTCGAGTCGCTGATGGCGCAGACACTGCTGCGATCGGTGCCCTGGATTTGCGAAACGCCCGATCTTGCCGACACTGAAGCGGACACGCGGTTTGGCAGCGTGAAGATACTGCGGGCGCTGGCACGCGGGAAACCAGCCCCACGGCGGCGAAAAGGATCCGCTGCGCGAGCGAAGCCGGCCGAAAAGGATCGGTATTCTTAAACCATGAGGAGAACCGCATGATTACCGTTGTGGGCAGCCTGAATATGGATGTGATCGCTTGCGTGGCGCACCTGCCGGCACCGGGCGAAACCGTGTCCGCGACGGGACGGGCCAGAGTGCCGGGTGGAAAGGGCGCGAACCAGGCGGTAGCCGCGGCGCGGGCGGGAGCGGAGGTCCATATCGTGGGCCGGGCCGGCGAGGACGCCGCCGGTGACGAGCTGGTTCGCAGCCTGGAGGCGGCTGGGGTGAACACCGGGCATGTGGTCCGTGATGCAACCGATGCCACCGGGACGGCGTTGATCGCGGTGGATGGCCAGGGCGAGAACACGATCATCGTCATGCCGGGAGTCAACGCGCGACTCACGCCGGAGGATGTAGACCGAGCGGCCGATATCATCGCAGCGAGCGATTTTCTGCTCGTGCAGCTTGAAGTACCGATGGAAACGGTGGAGCACGCGGCGCAATTGGCACGGTCGCACGGGACAACGGTGATTCTCAACCCGAGCCCGGCGAGAGAGCTGCCGCCAACGCTCCTGCGGACGGTCGACATCGTGGTATCGAATGAAGCCGAAGTCGCCGCCGTTTCGGGTATGGGTTTCCCCATCAACCCATCGGCGTCAGCCGAGATGCTGCTTTCCACCGGTCCACGGGTGGTGGTGGTGACGATGGGCGAACGAGGAGCGGCGGTGGTCGATCAATCGGGCATGACCGATATTCTGGCGTACGAGGTCGAGGCGTTGGATACGACCGGAGCGGGGGATGCCTTCGCGGGAAATCTGGCAGCGGCGCTGGATAGCGGCGCACCCCTACTACAAGCCGCCGCGTTTGCCTCGGCGGCGGCCGCCCTGAGCGTGCAGCAATCGGGTGCTCAGCAATCGATGCCCAGCCGCGCGGAGACCGAACGACTGATAGCGGAATCGCGGCCGGCATGACGTATATTCTGGCCGTCAAAGCCGACAGCTTTGCATTGACCCTGCACCAGGGATTCGCGCGCGCGTTCCTCGCCTATAGCGCGCTCATGGGCGTCTGGGGCATCGGGCTGTTTCTCATCAATCGCAACCCTTCGGGCGGCTACCTGGGAGCTCTGATTCTCGACGAGGCACTGGCGCTACTGCAGGGGGCAGTGGGGCTCATCGTGCGCACGCAGGGATACGTTCCGCACGATGCGCTGCACTATCTGTACGGCATCGTGGCGGTCGTCACGCTTCCAACCGCGTACTTCATGTCGGATGAAGGAGCCTCACGGCGCGACTCGCTTTACTTTGGTCTGGCCGGACTGTTCCTGGTGGGCGTTGCGCTGCGTGGGGCGTCTACCGGCGGCGGGTAGGCCGGGACCGGCGCCGTCTGGGTAGGGTTACGGGTTGATGAGACACGTCTGGCGTGCGCTCCCCATGCGTCTCCCGCACCGGATTATCCCGGCTATACTGAGCGGTGGGGCCAACGGCGCAGAGCGTCAGGGCCGACGGCACAGCGTTCGGACATTTCGAGAGCGGCTCCAGCGGGGCCGATTCTGGTTTGTTGTTGAATAGCGTGGACATCAAATGAGAAAGGCCTGACGATGAAATCCATAGCAGTCCTGGCAGGCGTTGCCTGCATCTTTATCGGGACTTCGTTTACCTCGGCGGCATCATTCACCAAAACGCAGACGCGGGCTCATCCGCCGGCATACACCACGATGGTGTTTCCAGCCATCGGGCCACTGAAGATGCGACGCGTGCTGGTGCCGTTGCAAAGCGCTGTCACGCCCACTCCCACCGCGACGGCCGGGACGGCTGTCACGCCCACGGCCACACCGAATCCGGCGTATCCTGATCCGGTCACGTTGCTCAACAACTCGTTCAGCCTATACGGAGAGTTGAACGGCGTGCATTTCACGGACGTAACCGCCGGCACGCAACAGTCGACGGTCAATCTTCACATCAGCGCCGTGGGGGATGCGGTTTGCAAGGGGCCGTCGCTGAAAGCGAAGGTCACGTCGAAGGAAACCATCTCATCGCAGTCGCAGAGCAAGAATTTCAATTTGATCAATGTCAAGAATGCTTACTACATCAAGGCCAAGAGCACGAAAAACAAGTGGGCCAAGGTGAAAGCATCGCAGGCGAGCGCCTTTTCCTTCTCGATCGACAACCCGCTGTCGTGCCCGACCTCAAGCTCGGCGGCCAGTGGCACCGGGGCCTCTGGACTGAACAGCCAGATCAAGGACCTGACGAATCTGGGCCCGGAATCGGTGGCCAGCGTGCCAGTGTGGCATATTCAGGCGACTGAGGTGGACGTTGACCCGACCACCGGCGATACGACGCAGGCTCTGCTCGACTACTACATCGGGCAGCAGCATCCGTTCCCGTACAAGTACCAGGCAACCGTGAATGACGCTCAAAACGGCATTCAGCTTATCTTCACGCAAACGCTGGCTAAGTTTGGTGAGAAGGTCACGATCAAGGCGCCGACGGTCGGAAGCACGACCCCGTAGCGCATGGAAGCGTTTGACCTGGCTCACAAGCTCGCCTACACCGGCCACCGATCGCCGGTACCGTTCGTCACCGGCCCGGAGTATTTGAACTCGGTCATCGGCGTACCCGTCTGTGCGCAAATCCGGTTGTTCATCGCACCGGAGCTGTGGTCGGAAGAGAATGTGAAGATCGTTGCGAAGGAAGTGTGCCGTGTGCTGGGGGCCACGGCGCAATTCGATATCGGAATGACTCTGGCCGGTAAGCGCACCTACGACGCCCGGGTTTCGGCACGCGGAGACACCGCACGCCTGATGAAGCTGGATGCCAACGAGCCGCGGGTGACGCTGCATCTCGAGGGTACGCTGGGCGACATGCTGTTTGAGGCCAGGTATCCGCAACTGCAGTTCACGTACTCGCATGACGATACGTGGCGCGCGGTGTATGCGCCGGGAGCTGTCAAGGACCCGCAGCAGTTCTAGTGCTCGCGCTCATCCCGATCGACGGGCTTCCACTGATTCAGCCGGGTGACCCTCTACCGGACTTGCTGCTGGAGCGCCTGCGCCACCAGGGAGTATCGCTCGACGGGGGCGACGTGCTGGTGATCGCGCAGAAGGCAGTCTCGAAGACGGAAGGTCGGGTGGTGCGGCTCGCCGACGTGGTGCCATCCGCCCGGGCAACGGAACTGGCGGAGAAGTCTTTTAAGGATCCGCGTCTGGTGGAGCTCATCCTGCGGGAGTCGCGTGAGGTGCTGCGCGTGCGGCCAGGCCTGATCGTGGTCGAAGACCGGCGGGGATTCGTGTGTGCCAACGCCGGAATCGACCGATCAAACGTCGAGCAACACGGTGAAGGAGAAGAGGTCGCGCTGCTGCCGTTGGACAGCGATCGCTCGGCACGTCTGATACACGACAGGATTGCAGAATTGACAGGCGTGCAGGTGCCCGTTCTGATCAACGATAGCCACGGCCGGGCCTGGCGAGAGGGAACCGTGGGGGTGACCATTGGCCTCGCTGGGATGCACCCGTTATCCGACCGTCGGGGCGAAGTGGATCTTACCGGCTACCGCCTGGAACATACCGTCATCGGACTAGCCGACGAGATCGCGGCGGCGGCGTCGCTGCTGATGGGCCCAGCGGCGGAAGGGGTACCGGCCGTGCTGGTACGTGGACTGCAGGTCGCCGCGGGTGATGGCGCCGCCCGGGACTTACAGCGGCCGCGCGAAATGGATTTGTTTCGCTGAACGTCACTCGCCGTTGGGGAGTGAACGAGTTTCCAGGACCTGTTGAAGCCAGGCCTCGTCACGCACCGGAGTCCCGAGCTTCAGAGCCTTGTCGAGCTTGGAGCCGGGATCTGCGCCAACGATCAGATAATCGACCGCCTTGCTTATGCCCGGGGCTATTCTCGCGCCCAGTTCTCTGAGCCGCGTTTCGGCATCGCCGCGTGAGAGATGATCCAGCCGTCCGGTGATTAACAGGGTGGTACCGGTAAGTGGGCCGGCAACCTGGGTGGTGGGACGAGCGCTCCACTGGAGCCCGGCCGCGTGCAATCGCTCCAGAATCTCGCGATTTTCGGGGCGCCGCATCCACTCCGCAATCGACTCCGCGGTCTTTCCGCCCACGCCCTCGGCCGCGGCCAGCTCGTCGACGGAGGCGTTGAGCAGCGCGTCCATGGAGGGGAAGGTGTGGACCAACCGCTCGGCCACGGCGTCTCCAACGAAGCGAATACCGAGCGCGAAGACCACTCGGTCGAACGGACGAGCCTTGCTGGCGTCGATAGCGCGCACGAGGTTCGTCGCGCTCTTCTCTTTGAACCCCGGTAGCGTGAGGAACTGTTCCCTGGTGAGTGAGTAGAGGTCGGCCGGGTCTCGGATGAGCCCATGGTCCAGCAGGAGCTGCACGAGCGCTTCGCCCAGCCCACGGATGTCCATGGCGCCCTCCGAGGCGAAGTGCTCAATCCAGCGGAAGCGCTGTGCCGGGCAGGCCGTATTCGGGCATCGGGTCATGGCTTCGCCCTCGGCGCGGACAAGTTCGGTGCCGCAGGACGGACAGGTGAGCGGCAGGTGGTAGACCTGCTCCGTGCCGTCACGATCCTCGACGATCGGTTTGACGACCTGGGGAATGACATCGCCGGCACGATGGACGATAACGCGGTCCCCTATCCGTATGTCCTTGCGCTGGATATCGGATTCGTTATGTAATGTAGCTAGCTTCACGGTGACGCCGCCGACGATGACCGGTTCGAGGATCGCGTACGGGTTGATGGCTCCGGTCCTGCCCACGTTGACGCCGATGTCGGTGAGACGCGTAGTCGCCTGAATGGGCGCAAATTTGTAGGCAATGGCCCAGCGTGGCTCGCGACCGACAACGCCCAGCTCTTCCTGGAGCGCGACCGAGTTGATCTTGACCACGACCCCATCGATTTCATAGGGGAGAGTGTCACGGCGCTCGGCCATCTCAGCGCAGAACTGCCGGACCTCGTCGAGCGACTCGACATGCTTGACGAGTGGATTCACTGGAAACCCCCATTCGCGCAGCAGCGCGAGGGTTTGCCACTGGCTGTCCACCCGAATGCCGTCGGCGTACCCGATGGCGTACGCCCAGAGGCGCAAGGGGCGTCCGGCGGTGATGGAGGGATCGAGCTGGCGCAGGGAGCCGGCGGCGGAGTTGCGCGGGTTTGCGAAGAGGGATGCACCTTCTTCGGCACGCCGCGCATTGAGACGCTCGAAACCCTCAGAGTCCATGTAGATTTCACCGCGTGCCTCGAGCCGGGTTGGTATGGTGCTACCCGCCAGGTGATCCGGTACATCGGCAACGGTTCGCAGGTTGGCGGTGACATCTTCTCCTTCGATGCCGTTGCCGCGTGTCGCGCCGATGGTGAAGGCGCCGTTGTCGTAGGTAAGCGCTATCGCCAGGCCGTCTATTTTCGGCTCGACTACGAAGTCGATGGTGGCATTGGGCACGATCGCGCGGGCGCGAGCGTACCAGGCGTCGAGCGCCTCAAACGTAAAGGCATTGGCGAGGCTGAGCATGGGCCGGGGATGACGGCGAGGCTTGAAGCCGGTGGCCACAGCGCCGCCGACGCGTTGCGTGGGTGAATCCGCGGCCCGCAATTCGGGGTGGGCGGCCTCGAGCTTGCGGAGCTCTTCGATGAGGGCGTCGTAGGCGGCATCCGAGATGGTGGGTTGATCGAGTACGTAGTAGTTGTAGTTATGCTGCTCCAGCTCGTGTCGAAGCTCATCGACCCGCGCGGACGGGTCTGACCCTTTGCGGGCACCGACGCTGACGACCACGACGCTCCCCCTTCACCCACATGCTGGGCCGCCCGGGTGGTATCGCAGGCGACCTACGCCAGCTTAGTGACCTCTCCGGCTCAGGTCAAGGACGGACGCGGGGGTTAGAAAGTGGAAATTCGGCCAACGACAGATAGGTTGGCCCGCCGGGACCGAGGCGACTTTCCATGAGTGTGATGCTATCCACGGAGAACGGCCGGCGCACATCGGCGGGAGTACTCTGCTGACGCTGCAACGCGCTTCCAAGCTCCCGCCGATCGTCGGGTGAAGCGCTTCGACGCACGCGACCCAGCGTGATATGGGGAGTGAACGGTTGGGGGCGCGCAGCCGGCATCCAGCTGGACAGAGCGCCGCGCACGGCCGCGTGCAGTTGTTCCATCACGTCGTATCCTCGACCGCGCTCGAGCCCGATCCACACGACCTGGGGCCGGGCACTGCTGGGAAACGCCCCGAGCTGGGACGGAACCAGCGTGAAGGCTGATGCGGTTTCGGTCGGGACGTGCAGCGCGTCGGACATTGCGGGGAGCAGCGCGGAATCGGTTTCTCCGACGAACAGCAGGGTGATATGGAGCTGCTCGGTTGCCGTCCACTTGACCACGCCGGGCCGAGTGGCCAGGCTCGACGTGAAGTGACTCAGCGCCACTTTAAGAGCGTCTGGAATTGCAACGGCAAGGAAGATTCGCACGCCTGCTTGACCCCGTTTTTTTGACAAAGTGGTGGCTATCTACTACGATACGCTAGCCATAGTTTCATACCGCCAGGACTGGGGATACCGCGATCACATGACGACATTGAAACAAATCGGGCCGGTTGTTGTCGCCGGCTTCGTGGCGTTTGGGCTCGCAGTGTGGTTCAGCATAGTCGTCTGGACGTTCATGGACATCCGCTCGCGATCGCGTGACAAGCTGGTCTGGGTGTTCGCCACCCTGCTTGTGCTGCTCTTCAACGTGTTTGGATTGATCGTGTACATGATCTTGCGTCCGCACGAAACCCTGATGCAGGCCTACGAACGGTCATTGGAAGAAGAGGCTCTGCTGCAGGAGATCGAGGAACGGCCGATCTGTCCCAACTGCCGGCACCGGGTGGAGACGGATTATCGCATCTGTCCGAATTGCCTCCATCAGCTCAAGGACGTGTGTTTGAACTGCGATCGGATGGTAGAACTGGACTGGACGGTGTGTCCGTATTGCACGGTGGAAAGAAAGCTTCCGGTGGCGCTCACGGGAGAATCGGCCTAGGCGACGTCTGCCACATGCCGGAGCCAACTGCTCGCGGGCAGGTCATGTCGCCGGAACATCTCGATTAGCGGCGACAGGCACGGAGGGACGGCGTGACGTATCGCGTGCCCGTCAAAGAATGGCCGTCGAGCGAGCAGCCGCGCGAGAAGCTGGTTCAGCTTGGGCCCGAGCACCTGTCGAATACCGAGCTACTAGCGATCCTCCTGCGGGTGGGAGTGGCCGGCCAGGACGTGGTGAGCCTGTCGAATCAGCTGCTGGTGCAGTTCGAGGGAGTCGTGGGATTGTCGCGCACATCGCTGGGCAGTCTGGCCGAGGTCAAGGGGATCGGTCCGGCGAAGGCGGTGGCGATCAAAGCGGCGCTCGAATTGGGACGCCGGCTGATGCTCTCCGAAGTCAACGAGCGGCCGCAGATTCGCTCGCCACAGGACGTGGCGACCATGCTGCAACTGAAGATGGGTTTGCTGGAGCAGGAGCACCTGCAGGTCGTTTTACTCAATACGAAAAATTTCGTGATCGGGACCCCGACCGTCTACAAAGGCAGTCTGAACGCCTCGCTCATTCGCACCGCCGAGGTGTTTCGCGACGCGGTAAAAGAGAATTGTGCGGCGATCATCGTGGCGCACAACCATCCGAGCGGCGATCCGACGCCCTCGCCGGAGGATGTGCGCGTGACGCGCGAGCTGGTCGCGGCCGGGAAGCTGCTGGATATCGAGGTGCTGGATCACCTGGTAATTGGCCGGGGGCAGTATGTCTCGCTCAAGCAGAAGAAGCTTGGGTTTGATTAGTGGTGCTCGCTGCGCCGGACTCCACTCCTCGTGGGACTTCTGTGCAATCGATGAACCAGTTCGACCAACGTTCCGCCTCCTGCGATCGCTAGGGCGTTGAACGATTAATCTCGACAACTGATTGACCTACGAAACCGGCGATCAATTGCCAGCTGAATGGGTGATCGCATCCCGGTGAGAACCAAAATATTCCCGGAAGATACGCGACCGTGCTGCTCCAACCTGAGCCGTACTCCATCAAGGTCCCGGGTTTTGACTTGTTGCGACACGCCGACGACCACATATAAAGAAGTTCCGTGCGCCCGTTTATCCCGTACGCTCGTACCTTGGCAAATAAGTGCGGAGCTTTCTGGATCACCAGCTGTGGTCCGCGAGGCGCGGTAAGTCTCACCAATTTGGTGGGGCTCGTAACGGGACGGGCGATGAGATTCGCGACGGCAACCACCCGGGTGCTTCGCAGAACAACATAGACATAGCCCTTGATCGTTCCTCCCGGTTGCAGGGTCTCTGTTTTGCCCTCACCGCATCCCGGCTCAGCATCTACGTCCGATGTGTAGGTCACGTTACCCTTGTTATCCAAAACGTTCGCCGAGAGTAGATTCGAGCATACCCCGTAAATCAGCCGTGGAGGTTTCAACATGTTCCGTGCTTCGACTGTTACCCGTACCAATGCGTTGCGCGGGTAGACACTCCGCGGAAGGCTCAACGAAACCTGGATATGGCCCGCGACTGCGTTCTTCGACGCTGATTCAATGCTCCGAGCACGAGCTGTAGCTGTCCCACCCGGGAAGCCCAGCGTCACCATTCCGAGGAGCGCCACACCGGCCCATCTCTTCACCTTGTACGCCCAGTGGGTCCATCAATGCCTATCGAATGCGTGTACCATGCAGTGTGCTTTGGCATCTTGATCTCCTCTCCTCCACTGTGGTCCTCCCGATTGTTAGGTGTCCACCGATGCGGATCAACCCAGTCCATCGGGCAGAATGGTAAACAGGGCGACTGTCCAGGCCAAGTAAAGTGTATTGGTTCTGACGGTAGTCACGAGAAGGGTACAGCCGTGATCCTCCCGAAAGACCGCGATCCTCGCTTCATCACGATCCGCCGCGGTGGGACGCTCACAGACTCCAACCATCAACTGCTCGCCCTGTGGGCCGCGACGTGCGCGGAACACGTCCTGCACCTGTTCGAGTCGGTGCAGCCTTCAGACCCGCGGCCTCGCCTGGCAATCGCGCAGGTTCGGGCATGGGCGCGCGGTGAGATCACGATGACCGAGTCTCGCACCGCTGCCGGCCATGCGATGGGGGCAGCCAGGGATCTGAGTGGAGCGGCGCGCCATGCCGCCTATGCCGCCGGTCAAGCCGCGGCGGTGGCGCACGTTGCCGCTCACGAGCTGGGAGCGGCTGCCTACGCGATCAAGGCGGTGCGTGCAGCCGCTCCTGAAGGCGAAGGTGAGCACTCCGGGCAGCTCGAGTGCCGATGGCAGCGCGACCAGCTCCCTGACGCGATCCGCGAGCTGGTTCTGGATGATCAGCGGTTGCGAAACGACATCTGTTGGTCGGTGTTCGACTGTTGATTTGGAGTACCCGAATTAGGGACGGAGACTTATGGTGTTGCCGAGGGTCGAGAATGGGGGGTTCGGATGCACTACGGTGGGAAACAGTCAGTGAGGCCTCGTCCAACTTCGACTGCCTTCCTTTCCGTGCGACGTGCCGGCCGTAGTTATCGGGTGTGCCGGCTATATCGCGATGCTCGGGGACACTGATTCGACTCTTGACACATTGGGGCCCCCCATGTAAGATCGCGAGGGCAGTACGGCGACAAGCGGTTATTCCTGACGCGACAAAGGAGATAAATCGTGCTTGGCTTCTCATTCCGGAAGAAGCGACAAGCCTGGCGCCTCTGGCTCGTCGTCGGGACCGCGCTGTCATTAGTTGCAGCCGGTTCCGCCTTGCTTCAACCGTGGGTTCCCGCTCCGCAACGGACTGCCCTGGCATGCACGACCGGCATCGGCTGTACGCCGATCAAGCACATTGTCTTCATCATCAAGGAAAACCGCTCGTTCGACTCCATGTTCGGGACCTTCCCCGGCGCAAATGGAGCGACCACCTACTCCCGTGGCGGCACGATTCTGCCGCTCAACCACCAGATTCCCGCACTGTACAACGACGTAAGCCACACCGGCGCCAGTTTTCTCATGGCTGCCGACGGCGGCAGGATGGACCAGTTCTACAAGGGGACAGGAGCCATCCAGTACGGCGTTGACTATGCCGACTCGCAACTCTACCAGTCGGATATTCCGAACTACTGGCAGTATGCACAGAATTTTACGCTTGCCGACAACTTCTTCTCGGTGATCGGCGGCCCCAGTTACCCCAACCATCTCTATTCGATCTCAGGGCAGGACGCCAACGTCGTCAGCGATGTCGTAAACAGCAATGGCCCTACCGGCTGCGATGCTCCGACAGGCGCATCCGTTCTCCAACAGGCTCCAAACAGCGTGTTCAGCGATTCATTCCCCTGTTTTGACTTCCAAACCCTTCCCGACGTCCTGGACGCGAACAGCATCAGCTGGAAGTATTACGCGCCCAGTTTCGGCCAGCCCGGGTACATGTGGTCGGCCCTCGATTCTGTGCGCCACATCCGCATGGGGCAGGAGTGGTCCAGCAACGTCGTCAATTACCCCCAGTTTGCCACCGACGCCGCTGCCGGCAACCTTCCCGCCGTAAGCTGGCTCGTGCCACCTGGTGGTGTAGGCTCTAGCGACCATCCGCCGGACAACGAGTGTAGCAGCGAGAACTGGACGGTCCAGCAGATCAACGCAATCATGAACAACCCCACGCTCTGGGCAAGCACCGCCATCGTTTTGACCTGGGACGACTACGGAGGCTTCTACGACCACGTGACACCGCCCGTGGGTTCCAATCCCTACACCCAGTACGGTGGGCGGGTACCGGCAATCATCATCTCTCCCTACTCGCGTGCCGGCACAGTCGATCACACCACGAACAGCTTTGGGTCCATGCTAAAGTTCGCTGAGGACGTGTTCGGCATCGGTAACACGGGCGGCATCGACGCCACCTCCAACAACATGTTCGAGGCCCTTGACTGGAACCAGACGCCCCTGCCCCCGCTGACCCTGAGCACACGGCCGAGTTGTCCGACTCGTCCTCCATCTCCAACTCCTTCGCCCACGCCGTCTCCCACCTCGACGCCAATCCCGACGTCCACCCCGCCAGACGCGTATACTGGGCTCTTGCCCTCGACAGGTGCGTACGCGCAGACGGTGACGGTGACGGGCAACGGGTACGGGGCGAGCGAGCCGGTGAACGTCTACTGGGACACCACAAGCGGGACACCGCTCGCCACAACGACGAGTGCGAGCAGCGGCTCCTTCTCCACGACATTCAAGGTGCCCGCTGCTGTGGCCGGAGCGCATACTGTTAGCGCAATTGGCGGAACGAGCGGCACCTCGACCGTTGCAACCTTCACCGTGGTGCCCAAGCTCATCCTCAATACTGTGTCCGGCCCGCAAGGCCTGTCGGACGGCGTGAAAGGTTATGGCTTTGGGGCAAACGACCACGTCGCCCTGTCGTGGGACTCCACAGGTGGAACTGCCCTCGGATCGGCTAAGGCAACCGGCAATGGCACCATTCCATCGACGGCCTTCACGGTTCCCGTTGCACCTTATGGAGCGCATAGGGTCCTTGGCACAGGCACCAGCGGCGCTGCGACAAGCGCCACTTTCCGCATTTCGCCACAGCTGACCATCACGCCCACAAGCGGCGGCGCCGGGTCCCTTGCCACCATATCCGGCACCGGCTATGGCGCCAACGAGTCTGTCCTGCTGCTGTGGAACTTGATGAATGTCGGGTTCGCCATGACCGACGCCAACGGCAACTTCAGCAACGTCACCATTACGGTTCCAAGCGCCTTCAGCAATGGGAACTGGAAAATCCAGGGTACGGGACAGTACTCTAGCGCCAACGCGACTGTCAACTTCACGGTGACACCTACTGCAACACCCAACAGTATGCCGACGGCTACTCCGACCGGCACACCGACTGGAGCCTACCTGGCTGTCACTTCGTCGATCACGAGCTATGGGGGCACGCTCACCGCAAAGGGAGCTGGGTACGCCGGGAGCGAGCAAGTGAATCTGTACTTGGACAGCGACCTTACTCGACCCATAGCCACAGCCAAGACCACGAGCAGTGGTTCGTTTACCACCAAGCTCACTGTGCCGACTTCGCTGGCTGGAGCACACACCGTCATTGCCGTCGGTCAAGTGACCGGCACCTCGACAACTGCTTCTGTACAAGTCACTCCTGCCATTGTCGTTGGTTCAGGGACCACGCTTCGCGACCACAGCCGCCAGAGTGGAGCACGGGCCACCAGCCCATTGCCTGAGCGTGTGTACCGCGACAGTCGTGCTGTTCCGGAATACGAGCTTGGCGACTAACGACATCACCTGACGCTCCAAGCACTTCAGCCAGGAGCCGCCGGAGCGTAGGGAATGTCGGTATCAATACGTTGTTCAGATTCGTCGAACCGGAAGACATGCCCGCTCGACGAGGATCGGGTGAGCCTGGGACTTTCGTTTGACTCGGTCGGAGTATGGGCGGCTTGAAACCGTTCGGAAGATTTCGCCGGCACACCGGTCGCCGATCGCATCGAGCGCCGCGTGTGTGCCTTCAGCAAACGGGGCAGCGTATCAGGGACTAGACCTCCGATTGATATCGATGCCGGCTGGATCGAGGGGAGCGCGGGCGGTAAGTATCGGCGCGTCGCTTTCAAGTAGGTTCACTACGAAGGTGAGGAGTACCATGACGGCGCGATGCATCGCGGGATTGTAAAACTGGAGATTTGTAAGGCCCCGGGAATCGACGCGCTGCCGCACCTTGGACTCGGACAGCGACAGCGGATCAACGTCATTGGAGGCGGTAGGCATCCCCCACCAGGTGTCATATAGAGGCACGTACACCAGATAGGGCGTGACGACTGGGAAGCACGCCTTCAGGGTGGCGATTATGCGAGACCAGGCATCGGGCCGGGTAACCGGCGACTCCGTGTGCAAGGCAAGGATCCCACCGTCGCCCAACTTGGAATGGCACAGGCGGTAAAAGTCCGCGGTATACAGCGATTGCGAGGGTCCTATCGGGTCGGTGAGATCGAGGATGATCAGGTCGAACGGAGTTTCGGTGGTGCGAAGATACTCCGCACCATCGCCGATCTCGACCTGGAGCCGCGCATCGGAGAAGGCGCCGCCGTGAATGGCGGCGAGATACTGCCGCGACACTGCAATGACATCAGGATCGAGCTCGGCCAGGAGGATTTGTTGCAGCATCCTCGAAGTGCTCAATGGTGCATAAGACAGGATAAATTCGCGTCCCGCCCGATCCCGGAAGTGGGTATCTGAACAAGGCCAGCCTATAAACTGGAGCATGACGTTTGTTTTAAGTGACGAGGCGATGGCTCGTCCCCGGCATACCCTTCATGCGGCGGAGTTGGTGCACAGTCACGCTTCGACGGTGGCGCTGGAATGTGCTGAGGCTTCGCGAGACGATGTGGTGATCGCCTACGTCGATCGCTTTCTGACGTTCATCGGGTCGTGGCGAGTGAACCGTCACGATTTGACCACAAGCCTGGGGCAACTCGACGACGGCGGCTGGCTGCTGGTGTTTTCGCCCGGTGCGGACAAGCACGAGGTAGAGGAGCGCAGCCTCGAAATGGCGCGACTGTCGTTCAAGCGCTGGGAGGCGTTGCGGCGGTGGTCGTCAAAACATCCACAGTAAGTACAAAGGACGAAAATGCCTGAGGGACTGAAACGCGTTGTCGACAAGGCGGAACGAGATCTGGCCGAGCGGATGCAGGAGATGCACGAACGCGGCGAAATGCGGCATCTCTACGGCAAGCGGCTGGCAATCGAGGAAGAGGATCTGGACCGACTGGTCGCGCGCATGCTGAAACAGGAAGGGTTTTCACACCCGGCGCTGGAGCGGCGCCAGGAAGTCGAAGCCGAATTGGCGGCGGCTGACTCAATTATCGAGCGCCTGCGACAGCGACGCGCGTCGCTGCTGGAACGATGTTCCGATACGCCGGTCGAGGCAGCGCACGGCTTCAACGATGGACGGCGCTTTACGCTTGAGGAGTACCGCGGTCGGCTGGCGGCGGTGAATCGCAGTATTCGCGATTACAACCTGACCGTCCCAGACGCGTTACAGGTGAGGCCGGTCATGATCGATCGACACATGGAACGGATCGAGCGCAGCGTGCCTCCGGTCGATACTGATTTGTTTCGAACCGAGCCCACCAAACGGGGACTGTGGGTCCGGGTGCGAAGAGGGCAGGCCGGCTGAGAATGCATCGACGTACGCCGGTTTCACGACGACACATCCGTCCACGCGCTGCAGCGCATGATTCATTCACACGATCGCAACACGCGCGACATACATCCGCAATATCGGACGTGTTTGATGAACGGGTGGGTGTCAGGAAAGCGAATCGGTTGCATTTCGGTGAGGAGAATCGACGGACCCTCGTCGCCGCACATCGTGGAGCTTCGCGGGTAACACGCGACAACTCGCTGGGGGCGGTGGATCTGGCGGTGCGCATGGGCGCTGATCTGGTGGAGATCGATGTGCGCAGAACCGCCGACGGGGTGTTGGTCGCGAACCATGACCCACATGTTGATGGTCGACCGGTCCAAGACACCAAGTGGGCCGACCTGGCCGATCACAGGGGTTATGTTCCCGCTCCGATCGAAGATATCGTGCGTTGCACGTCGGGACGCGCGTCGCTGGATATCGAATTAAAAGAAGACGGCTACGAGCACGAAGTCCTCGCGCTCCTTGACCGACACGTCGAGCGGGGAAGCTACGTAGTTACCTCGTTCCTCGAACAGGCTCTCGTCAATGTGAAGAAACCCGATGTGATCACCGGTCTGCTGAGCGACGACTGGACGACCACGGACGAGTTGTTCGGCGCGGTCCGACGTTGCGGCGCAGACATAGTCCTGCCGGAAGCTCGGGGCGCAGGCCACGATCTGCTTGACGGTGCGCGGGAACGTAGTATTCCGGTTGTTCTGTGGACCGTGAACGACCACGGCGATCTCGAGCGCTTCATGCGCGACTCGCGTGTGGCAGGCATCATCACAGATGTGCCGGACGCCGCGTTGGCATTGCGAGAGGATGTGTCCCAGACGCAGATCTCGGAAGGTAGCCGCTGACGTTTGAGCACCGGCGTAACCGGACCAGTGCTTTACGATCGGCCGAAGATGCGTCCGAGGAACGATTTCTTGCCCTCACCTGCGGCGGACGGCGAGGCGAGAGTGACGACGGCCTCCTGGGCCAGTTGCAGAGCAGATGCCGACATCGCGTCCCAGATCTCCTCGGGAGACTCCCCAGCACGCGGAATACGCTCTTCTTCGCCGGCAGCTAGTGGGAAATCCGATTCGCCCGCGCGCCGCCGAACGGACCAGACGACTCCGATTTTCGGCCACCGGCGGTACTTCTCTATCAGGATGAACCGGCCCGCATCGATTTCGATGATCTCACTTTCCTGGACGTCGATATCCGATCCTCCTTTCGCTTTCCGTCCGCACGCAGGACGGGAGTGTGTGCCACTTCACAGACAGACCCGTTCCGTGGGGTTACTATCACAATGACATTGTAGGACCATGTCGTGTGATGCTTTCTGGGGGGGAAACAATGGAATGTCCGTACTGTACCGGAACTATGCGACCCGATCGAAGCGTGTCGTACTGGGTGATCGATGGCATACGCACCGCGGACTGGATGCGGTGCACTTCGTGTGAGCACGCCTGCATCAAGAGCAGCAGGCTACACCGTTCCGCGTCGAGTCGGGAAGGCCGCTCACAGTAGCTGACCCGGGTCGGGCAAGACTTTTCCGTCGGTGGGACATCGCGCCGGGTGAGTTTATTCCTGGCTGTGGGGTGTATCGTCGCCCTGCAGGTCTGACACCAGGTGCTCGAACTGCGCGATGTCGTTTCGTATGACGTCGAAGCTGCTTCGCCAGAAATCGGGAGTGCGTACGTCGATCCCGAATTGCCTTGCCAGCGTGGCAACATCAGCCAGCCCGGTGGAAGACAGGAGCTCGTCGTATCCCGGCTTGAACGTCTCCGGATCCGCCAGGAATTTGGCATAGAGCCCTAACCCGAACAACAGCCCAAACATGTATGGGTAGTTGTAAAAGGGGCGACCGGTGCTGTAGTAGTGGCCCTTGGCGGCCCACATGTAGGGGTGCAAGAGTGTCTGGTCGAGGCCGTCGCCGTAGGTCTGCTTCTGTGCATCGATGGTGATGTCTTTGAATTCCTGGACCGAGAGCTCCCGGGTTTTGCGGCGTTCCAGGACCGCGCTTTCGAAGAGGTAACGGGCCGTGATATCGACCACCACCTGGCATGCGCCCTGGATATACGATTCCAGAATCATGAGCTGTTCGCCCTTTGTGCTACGTGCCATGGCAGCGTGCCGAATGATGGTCTCGCAGAAGATGCTGGCGGTTTCAGCGAGAACCATGGGCGTGTCTCGCTGCATCGGGGTGCGCCCGGCCAAATTGAAGTTGTGATAGGCGTGGCCAAGCTCATGGGCCAGGGTACTGACGCCGTCGTAGGTCGGCATGTAGTTACTGAGCACGCGCGACTCGTCGGCCCGCAGCGGCATGCAGAACGCGCCGCCCCGCTTGCCGTCGCGTGGTTCCGCGTCGATCCAATTTTCACGAAACGCTCGTCCCACGAAATCGCGTAGGCGCTGCGAATAGGAACCAAACTGCTCGAGTAAGAAGTCCCGCCCCTCTTCGTATCGCCAGGTGCCGGAATCGTCCCCGACCGGTGCGAACAGGTCGTACCAGGCGAGCTTTTCCAGGCCCAGCACGCGGGCTTTGGTTTGTAAGTATCGACGCCAATCCGGGAACGACTCGCGCGCGGCCGTCATCATGGCGTCGAGGGTTTTCTCATCGATGTTGTTGTGGAAGAGCGCGCCCTCCAGAACCGAATCCCAACCGCGACGCGCGGCAAGAGTATTGGACTCCCCTTTAATACTATTAAGGGCAGCTGCTAATGGAACGGAGGCGCGTTCCCAGGCCGCCAGCTCGGCCTCAAACGCTCGGCGGCGGATCGTCCGATCGGGTTCGTAGGCCATGTTCCGAACCACCGACATGGGTTCGGTTCGCCCCTCGCCATCGACCTCGATGGGCACCATAATCTGAGAGCTGAGTGTGGATTGCAGACGTCCCCAGGCGGAGCCGCCGGTCACGTAGAGCTCGGCAGCCAGCTCTTCCTCCGGCTGACTCATCTGATGGCGAGCCTCCACCTGGGCTTTACGGAGCGCATATTCGTGCCGGCGGGCGGTCTCGGACAGTTTCAACAACTCGTCGAGGTCGCAGGAGCCGATCCAGGCGTCGAAGCGAACGTCCAGCTTCGACAATTCCACCAACGGTTTCTGCATCTCGCTCTGCGCGGCTTCCGCGAGGTCGTCACGCGAGTCAGTCGCCACGAAGGCTTGAATGTATGCGCTAAGCGTTCGACCGTCCGACAAGATGGCATTGAAACGCTCCACGAGGTCGTCAAACGTCGCGACAAAGGCAGCGTCTGTCGCCAGGTTTTGACTACGGCCAATGCCGTGTTCGTCAAATTGTGCCCGCAGATGCTGCACATCCTCGATGAACCTCCGAAAGGCGCGGTCGAACTCGGCGGAACTGAGTGACGGAAACACGACGGACATATCCCAGCGTGGGAGTGACGCGACAGCAGACATTGTCTTCCTTTCGACGCAGACGCTTGTTCCTCGCGCTGCCGATTGTTACAGGCAATAGCAGTGCTCTCAATTTTAAAAGAATGTTCAGTACTGTGCTAAACCGGGCGATATCGAACTTATATGGCGAGCTCGACCAGAATACCGAGATGGTCGGAGGCATACACGCCATGCTCGGGTTCTTGCCCGATGACCTGGGCCGAGATGTCGCTTCCATCGACGCCGCGCGCCAGCACGTAATCGATCCTCCGCACCGGATCGAAGCTGGCGTAGGTGTAACCGGTGCTGAGCGGGTGGGCCCGCTGCCAGCAGTCAACGAAGTCGCCGGGCTCGTCCCCGATCGGTAGCCGCCCCACCAAAAAGCCTATGGGATCCGAGGAAGGCTCGGCATTGAGATCACCCATGAGTACGGCGGGTGCCTCTCCCGCATAGCGGCGCACGAAGCGGGTCACCTCGATTGCATTGTGCAGCCGGGCCGTTGCACTCAGTGAAAAGTGAGTGTTGAAGACATGTACGTCCCGGTCGCGCACGGAGAGCGTGACGCCAACGCATACACGGCGGTTTTCATCCTCGCGTTCGGTCGGGAACTGCGTCAATTCGCAGACCTCGGTGCGGCGCGGAGTTTCCTGAGTGAGAATGGTGAGCGCCTCGTCGACGCGGGGAAACGGGAGGTAGACCTGCCCCACGGCGACGGTCGCACGATACCCGGTAAGCGCGGCGAGCTGTTCTCCCTGATTTCGGCCGCGTTCGTACCGAAAGTCATGGCGCGTTTCTTGCAGCGCTACAGCGGCAGGTTGGTGGGCGTCTATAATTCTCGCGAGAAGTTCTCGACGCCTCTTCCAGGGCGGAGTATAGTTCCAGATATTGAAGGTCATTACCTTCATCACAACCTCCGCAGAAAGGGACTTATTGTGGACTCCGGAACAATAACCGAAGCGCAATTTCTTATCACCGAACTGCAATATACGCTCGGTCAGCTCCACGTTCAACTGGGTGACCTTGACGGTGAGACGCTGAGGAGGATGCAGTGCGGTGAGCGCTCGGCGGAGAAGGTACTCTTCGACTTGATCGATACGGAAATGTCGATGCAGTCGCGCTATGCGGAACTGCTGGGAATCGACACTCCCCGTGACGACGGCGGCAGCGAGACCATCGCTCTGCCGGTGTCCGATGAAGACGCCCAAGCAACCCCGCAATCACGTTTCGAGCATCTGCGCACAAAGACGATCCACATGTTAGAAGGCACGGACGACCGTTGGGATCAAAGCATGCTCGACCTCGTGAAGAGCCACGTGCAGAACGATCGGGCTCAGACGACGGAAATCGCCGAATGCCGGAAGTCGATCTTCTCCGACGACTCTCGCCCGGATCTCGAGGATGCACTGACTACCCACCCGGAGCCACACGTTCTGGCGGAGGAGTCGGAACATGTGGACGAATCGGTCCAGGAGGACACTGCACGCCGATCTAACCCGTGAGGCGGATCGGGCTAGTCCGGTATCGACTCTCACGAACCGCCGGCCGACTGGTGACCACGACGGCTGCGGCTTTAACGCTAGGCACCATGCCGCCGTTTGTGTCCGCGTCGGTGATCGTGATTGAGCGCGATCGTCTGCTTCTGGTGATCGATCCGATCCGCCGGGAGGCGACCCTTCCGGGCGGCCACTTGAAGTGGGCCGAGTCACCGACAGACGCGGCCGTGCGCGAGGCGCGGGAGGAAACGGGGTACGCGGTTTCCGTGAATGACCTTTTCGGTGTGTACTCCGGGCAGATTGCAGCGGGTGAACGGGGCGTCGTTCGCATCGTTTACACAGCCACCATAGTCGGCGGAACCCTGCAATCGTCCGGGGAGGGCGAAGCAACGTGGATGCCAGTGGACACGTACAGTAGCAGTGAGGCACGGGACGCGCCCATTATCCGTGAGCTACACCGTTAGAGCTCGTCTGGAGGGTCACAGTCATGATGGCGGTTGTCTTCGGGCCGATCCTGACTCACATTTGCAAGGATGGTGGGTAATTGCGTGACAAAGCGGGACTTGGCGAGAACACGGCCCGCGCCGGCCCTTCGCGCCGCACGTCTACCCTCGGTATCCACGTGCGGGCCGAATGCGATTATGGGTCCCGCGCCCGACGCGGCCCACGTTGCAATCGCCTTCAGCACGTCGGCGGATGCATCGAGATCGACGAGCGCCAGAGCAAATCGATCGGCCGAAGAGGCATGTGAAACAAAGCGAACGGAGCGCCCGGCGTGCCGGCCGGCGGAGAGGATTCGCGATTGAAAAAACAGGTCGCTGGCGAGCGCGATAACATCGTCCATAGCTCACTCTACAGCCAGGCGGCAGGACGCAGGGGCGCGGCGGCTCGTTGCACCGGCGCAAGGAGGTTTCGATGACCGACGTCGTGAGCACGGGCATTACTGAGTGGGAAGCAGCGGCGTATCGCGCCGAATTTCCGATATTCGACCACACCGTCTATCTCAATAGCTGCTCCCTGGGACCGTACAGCAAGCGCACACGGGCGGCACTGGACGCTTACAGCGAAGCGTGGTCGACGTACGGCGCGCCCGTCTGGTGGCGCGAGTGGCTGGCACGTGTTGACGAAGCCAAAGAGCGGTTCGCCCGCTTGATCGGGGCCGGGTTGCACGAAGTCACCGTGAGTCATTCCGTGTCCGCGGCTCTTTCGTCGGTAGCCAGCGCTTTCGATTATCGCGACCGGCCAAGGGTGGTGTGCGCCGAGCTGGACTTTCCGACAATTCCCTACCAGTGGCTTGTCAAACGCAGTCATGGGGTCGAGGTGTCGGTCATACCGTCGCCGGACGGGATCGGCGTGCCTCTGGAGCAGTACGAGAAGGCAGTCGATTCGAAGACCGCTTTGATCGCGACTTCACACGTCTTCTATTCCACCGGCGCCATCCAGCCGGTCGCCGAACTTGCGAAGCTGGCGCATGCGAGGGGCGCAAAGATTGCAATTGACGGATACCACAGCGTGGGCGTTTTCCCGATCGACGTGAAGGCGTTGGACGTGGACATCTTCGTCGGTGGCGTCTTGAAATGGCTTTTGGGCGGCCCAGGACTCACGTTTATATACGTACGGGAAGAGTTGCTCGCGGATCTCTCGCCTTCGGTCACGGGTTGGTTCGCGTCGGCCGACCAGTTCGCATTCGACGCCTCGAGCTTTGTGCCGTCAACCACGGCGGACCGGTTTCAGTTGGGTACGCCGGCGATGCCGGCGGTGTACACGGGTATTGCGGGGATGGACATGATCCTCGAGGCTACGCCGGCCGCTATTGCCGACCGTATCCGATTGCTTACCACCCACGTGGTGGAGCGGGCGCGGGAGTCAGGCTTCGGCGTGCACTCGCCATTGGACCCGGCAGCGCGTGGGGGTATCGTCATGCTGCGTTTGACGCGGCCACGAGACACAGTGCAGGCCCTTGCCGACCGGAACATCACGGTTGACTACCGGCCCGGGTTGGTGCGGGTATCTCCGCACTTTTACAACACGATGGACGATGTCGACGCGCTGATGGAAGCACTGGCGGACATTCAGGCCGAGTATCGCTAATCGTCAGGAGGCCGGCGGATGCTCATCCAGAACGGCCAGCAGCAAATCGAGTCGTTGACGGGCGACGCCGATCGCGGAACGAGCAGCAGATTTACGATTCTCGTCGGCGCGACGCACCCATTCTCGCAGATCAGCCTCCCCAACGTCGGCCCAGCGGGCGTCGGCAGTGAGGCGCGCCTGCACGCGTGCTGAAGGGCTTTTGGCGCGCCTCGGCGCATCGTCTTCGGGCACGCCTATTTCCTGGGCAAGCGCCACGACGTCGGCACTTCGCAGGAATGGATTGGTTGGTTTACCGCCGAAGGCCTTGAGGCGTCCCTGCGCGATGAAGTCGAGCACGACATCCTGTGTAACGTGTAGATGCTCGGCGGCATGAACCGCATCCACGAAGGCGAACTTTTCGATGGTAGTGCTCACGTTGACTGAACCTGCGTTTCTTCGTAGGATATCCCAGGACGTTACGTCAATTATACGAGGGGGCAACTCGGTGGAAAGCGTTCGCCCGGTAAACGAAATCGGCGTACTGCGCGCGTGGGGTGACGTGATTCGGCGCTACCGACAGTGGAAACGCTGGTCCCGTCGCGATCTGGCACAGAAAGCGGGTATCTCGCCGGTGTTCCTTGGGGAAATCGAGCGAGGTGAAAAAGATCCCTCGTCGCACTCGTTGTCACTCATTGCCACAGCGCTGGACGTGCCGCTCGCCGAACTGTACTTACGCGTGGCGATGAAGCTCGACGCGCGCCCCTCGAACGGACGTGGAGAAGGTCAAACGGCCCTGCCGTTGGGTATTGCCGAAGAGCACAACGAGTATCTGGAGGGTGTGTCACGCGCCAGCGACGAGACGGCGTTCGACGTGTACAAAATCGTACGGCTGCTGCCGAGCGAACAGCAGGTGTCGCTGCTGGTTCTGGCCAAATCGCTGGCCGGAGAGACGACGTAACGGGGTCGTCACACCGCTATCTGGTCGCTGGCGAGGTCTGAGTCGCACCGTCCTCGCCACTGCTGCGCGGGATTATCGAGAGAACGGACGTCGTGCTTCGCGGCCTTTCCGGCTGCAAACGGGAGAAGGGCGTCGCGCGAGGTCGATGCGAGCAAGGCGTGGATAGGGCCCTTTGTGGGCCGGAAGGCGGAGGCATGCTGCACGCCCCGGTCATCGGTCCATACCCAGAACGTTCTCAGAGCTATGCCGCAGCTGCAGGTGGTCATCACGTGTCTCCTTCCGCCCAGTGAATGTATTTCATGTCTTACATTCACTATATAGCGTTCTGTATGAACGTGGCATTAGAAAATGTGCGGAACTTGCGGCTTCCGCTGGTCGTGGCGGGTGCGTCCAGGACCTCGCAGGTCGCGATTGAACGCCGCAGACTCACTGTCAAGCCGCGAAGGGCTCTGCAAAACGGCGCCGCGCGCGCACCGCACCACGCTTCGGGGAAACTTTCTGGAAAGCCGCGCGTGATGTCCGGTGCGATTCGTCCGCGTGGCGGCAGTTTTCGAGGGACGCGCGAGGCGTAGGGTTAAAAGCGCCCCTGGCGATCGAGTAGTGACTGACAGTCGATGCAGTAGATCGCGGAAGGCGATACTTCGAGGCGCTTTGCAGCGATGGGTTTGCCGCAGTTCTCACAGGTGCCGTAGGTTCCGGCTTGCACCTTTTCGAGCGCTCGATCGAATTCCCTCAGCGTCACTTCGAGGGTATCGAGAATCGTAAGGTTCTTTTCCCGCTCGAACAATTCCGAACCATCGTTCGCCGGGTGCTGTGAAACAGTGTCGGTTCCTTCGTCTTCCTGAAACGTCTGTGAGTTTACACCCTCGCGAAGCGACTCGATCTCACCCTGTATCCGTTCCCGCTCGGCCTCCAGGCGTTGGCGCACATCCGTGGTTGAATCATTCATTTCGGACCAAGCATCCTTTCCGGATTCGGCGAACTCCGACCATAGATGACGGCCGGAAGGTTCCAGACAAAAAAAGAAGAGAGGTCACCAGGACCTCTCTCCCAAAAGGTGAACGTTAGTTACCGCAGGCGCGGACCGAGCCGCCCTCTTGCGCGGATGTAAAGGACTGCCCGCAGGAGCACGAGGTGACGGCATTGGGATTGTGAATCGTGAAGCCACCGCCCATCAATTCGTCGACGTAGTCGATTTCCGCCCCTTCCAGGTACTGAGCGCTGAACTCGTCAACGAACACCTGAATTCCCTCGCGTGATTCGATGGCGTCGCCTTCCATCGGTGTGTCCTCGAACCGCATGCCGTATTGAAAACCGGAACATCCACCCGGTGATACAAATACACGCAGCCCCAGCGACGTCTCGTTCTGTCCTTCCATGAGTCCCTTGAGCTGGCTCAAGGCACCTTCCGACACATTAATCATCTTTAATCCTCCTAGGGCCACCCATTCCGGGTACCGTATGCCTTAAATTATCACACGGCGTGGTGGAACACAACGATCGACCGAGTTGTCAAGTCGCTATTCGGCAGTGTAACAGTATGAAGCCGGGCAACCTGCACGGGAACGGGGGCGCGCCGGCCTATCACCGACCGCGCCGCACGTAGTCCATCAAGACGTACTCGTCAACTCGATCGGGCGTGGCAAAAAAAGCGCGACCGTGGTTGATGCGAGTCATGCTGTCCACGAAGTCGAGGAGGTCCGGGGTGCGTCCCAGCATGAAGGTGTTGATCCGAATGTCGTCGCGCGTGCAGTGCCGGACCTCCTGCAGGGTAGCTTCGACGGTGCGCGAGGTGGGTGGATAGGCGTGGTAGACTTCCTCTCCATCGGTGTGAACCGTCGGCTCTCCATCGGATATCAGCACTATCTGGCGCGTGCCTTCGCGGTGAGGGGCCAGTATGCGACGAGCGACCACGAACCCATGCTGAATATTCGTGCCTTTCGGGGGCGGGCAGGCAGGCGCGCCAAATAGAGACTCGGCCGAGAGCGCGCGACCAAAATCGGAGAAACCCACGACGTAGAGACGATCTCGCGGAAAACGAGAGCGAATCAGCGTGTGAAGTGCGAGCGCAACTCGCCGAGCCGCAGCGGAACACTGACGTAATTGCATGGACCGGCTCATATCGAGCATCAGCACGGTAGCGGTACGAGGCGCCAGCTCGGTGCGAGCCACTTCAAAGTCGGACACTTGCAACCGGATTTGAGGCCCGGTCCCACCGCGCAGCACCGCATTGAGCACGGTACGGTTGGTGTCGAGGTGGAAGGCATCTCCAAATTCGTATGGCTTGGTGGCATCCGAGCGGCTCGAGCCGTTACCCTCACGTAATCCGGAGTGTTCGCCAAGTGGGTGCTGCTCTACCCGGCGAAAGATGTCGTGGAGCACCTTGAGTCCCATGCGGCGCAAGCCGGGAGCGGTCAGGGTGGCCGCTCCTTCCTCATAGGTGACGTAGCCGGCCTCCTCCAGCAAGGTCTCGAGGGAACGCAACGCTTCCCAGGATGACGCTTCACGGGGCCCGAGGAGATCGTGGATCTCCGCGCCGTCGACACCGTCAAGCTGGTTCCCCACGTGCGCAACGTGAAGGGAGGTTTCCAGGGCCTGCATGCGCCACAGGCGATGCAGCAGACCGAGCGCTTCCTCGAATGGGCTCGGCGTGCCCGGCAATCCGGAGCGGGGCCGGGTCGGGATGGCACCGCCCGAAACAGAGTCGAAACGCTCCATCTCTCTCTTGACGGCCGGATCGATCCATGCCTTCTTGAGGGCAACGTCCAGGTCGTGCTGCATGGAGGGTGGCATCCGATCGACCAAATCGTGAGTTTGCGATGCCTGCTCGCGCAACTGAGATACGAGGTCGCTCAACGAGGAAGACGCGGGGAAATAGTCTCCGTATCGCTGGCGGAAGCACTCGAACTCGCTACCGGTTTCGTCTTCCTCGGCTTCGAGCAGGTCGTTGAGGGCCCGCAGCGCGTCGGCCACGTTGTCGGCGCCTTCACGGGTGAGCCGCTCCAGCGAGTCCTTTATGGTGGTGAACTGCGATGTCAAAACATGCTGCTGCAGTGCATCCAGCACATCGTCAAATTGCCGCCGCGCCTCCGGCGAGACGAAGTCATGCTGACCGAGACCGGCGAGAGCGGACCAGGGGTCGTCCGGTAGAGTGTCGAGCGCGTTCCGCTGTCTATTCAGAAACCCGGCCAGAGCATCGCGACTATCGGGAGAGCCAGCAGTGCCGGATCTCATTTCTTGTAGCCGCCGCTCCAGTCTCTGGAGCTCGACACGGCGTATCTGGGCAACAGCGGGCTCTACATCGCCCGTCAAGGCGGTCAGGCCCTGGCGCTCGCACTCGAGATGGCGCTGGGCGCGGAGCCGCTCCAGGAGCGCCTCCGTCCCGAGCATGGCTTCCCCATCGGGAATCCCATTTCTGCGCACGCGGATGAGCGCGCTCTCCACGCTTTCGCCTGCCAGCACATCATCCGCGATGGTCTCGATCAGAGCGCCGGCGTCTAGAGTCTCCCCGATTTGCGTCCCATCCCAGCGGGAATAGGTGAAATGCATGCGCTACCTGCGATACAGAGTACTCGCCGCGTTGCGGTCCTTGTTGAGTTTGCGATTCAGGTGGAGGCCCTCCAGGATGAACTCGGTGCCCGAAGCAATTGTACCGGGATTTCCCTGAGCCCCCAGTTTGGATACAGCACTCTTCAAACCCTCGATGCGAAATGCCGCCTGGGCGTACTCGAGTGACGGCATGTTGTCGGACACGTCGAGCGTGAGTCCATTCTGAAAGTTTCGGAGAAGATCTGTAAATTCCTGCACCAAGAAGTAGCGCTTGAAGACGTTGAGCACAGCACTTTGCACGAGTTTTTCGATGATTTTTTCTTCGTTGGCATCGCCCATGGTTTCGAGCTCGATCTTGCCGGCGGTCGAGGCGATGACGGCGTGCAGGTCGGTAATGCGCGGCACGACCTGCGTCTCGTGAAGTCGAATCGCTCGTTTGAGCGCATTGCTGATCAGGTTTTCGTAGTTGGCGATGGAAACCCGAACGCTCACACCGGATCTCTGACTGATGTCCGGGCTCTTGCGAGCCAGGTGCGTTATTTCGGCGATGATTTCTTTCATGAATCCCGGGATGATGGTTTCGTAACCATCGCCGATGAAGGTCATGCGTTCGTGTTCCATGATGTCGATCTCACCGTCGATCGACTTCGGATAGTGCGTCCGGATTTCGGAACCGCAGCGATCCTTCAGCGGCGTAATGATGCGGCCACGATTGGTGTAGTCTTCCGGGTTTGCACTGGCGATGATGAACAGGTCGAGAGGAAGCCGAATTTTAAATCCGCGGATCTGCACGTCGCGCTCTTCCAGAATGTTCAGCAAGCCAACCTGTATGCGCTCGGCCAGGTCTGGAAGCTCATTGATGCAGAACACACCCCGGTTGGTCCTCGGTACCAGTCCGTAATGGATCACGAGCTCGTCGGAGAGGTGTCGCCCCTCGGCAACCTTGATGGGATCGACTTCGCCGATAAGGTCGGCGATCGTGGTATCGGGCGTCGCAAGCTTCTCACCGTACCGCCGCTCCCGTTGAAGCCAGTCGATGGCGACGGAGTCACCGTGCTGCGCAACTTTATCGCGACACTCGCGGCAAATTGGATCGAACGGGTTATCGTTGATCTCGCAGCCCTGAATTACCGGAATCTCGTGGTCCAGCAGGCAGACGAGAGATCGCGCCAGTCTGGTCTTCGCCTGTCCTCGTTCGCCCAGCAAAATGATGTCCTGACCGGACAGGATGGCATTTTCAACCTGCGGAATAACTGTGTTCTCGTACCCGACGATTCCGGGAAACAGTTCCTCTCCAGTCTCGATCTTGGAGATGACGTTCTTGCGCATCTCCTCTTTTATTGACAGCGGCCGATATCCGCTGTCTCGTAATTCCCCAATAGTAGTAGGACTCGCCATTCAAATACTCCCGTGTACGCCAGAAAGGCCACGATTCTTCCGGCACAGCTCCAACTGTCGGCCAGGAAGTGTCGTCCAGAATCAGTACTCGCACGTGGCCTTTATACAAACAGAACCGTCCGCGGCAACGGATGGTGGTGTTTCAGTGTACCCTGCAATTCGATCTCGCATGGTCTCTCGGAGCGCGCGGAAGACAATTCCGCGGCTGTGGACCGCCCACTCGCCCCGCAGGGACGATACTCGGACCGGGCTAACTCGACAAAGCGCTAGAAGGCGATGGGACCTCGACATACGCCCCCGTTACGGGGATTGGGATCGACGCGCTTCCTCGTACTCCGCTTCGATCACGCTACGCTGGCGTTCCATCGTTCGAATCATCTCGCGGCGCAACGCATTGGTGATGAAGCTACCTGCCATCTGGCCAAAGAGTCCGCCGGGAGGAACAAACTCGAGCGTTTGCGTCACCTGCGTCCCCCCGTCCAGCTCGGCACACTGCGTCGTGATTTTCCCCTGCTGGTCACCGGTTATCTCCAGAACCCCGAAGGTGGGAGATTCAAGTCGGGTAATCCGGCAGGTGAGCTGCAGAGTGCGCCCGCCGACGACAGTGTCCTGGGTCCATTGGGAACCAACGCTCGGGGGACCGGCGGAAACGTTTTCCACGCCGACGACGGCGGGGTTCCATTGCGTTGCGCGACGTGGGTCGGTAAGTGCCGGGAAGACGCGGCCGATGGGTGCGCGTATAAACACTGATTCCTGAAGCTGGCCCATGTATCGTACCTACCTCCGGTTACCTGGACCTTGATTCTCTCATGCTACCAGCGCTACGCAGCGCGTCAAGCTGGCGGGCGCGGCGCGGATAGACTACACAACTATCGTACGGGCTGCCGCGTGTCCCACAACGCGTCAGGTGGTGAGTGGACTCGCGTTACTCGCTGAGTTTGCGCAATCGGGGCAAGATTTCTTCGCCGTAGGACCGGATAAATCTCGATTGATCGGTACCGGGGGCATGGAACACCAGGTGATTGAACCCGAGTCTCAGGTACTCCCGGATTTGTTCCACGTGCTCGTCGGCGTCGTCGGAAACAAGCCAACGGCGATGCGCTTGATGCGCTACCCCTTGAGCAAGGCGTTCCATTTCTCGTGGGTCCTCGACGCCCACTTTGGACTCGGCGGGAAGCGCCAGAGCGGCCCAGTTCCTGGTATCGAGCATAGCCTGGTGCTTCTCGGGGTGGAACGACACCTTCATTTCAATCATTCGGTCGATCGACGCGGCATCCCGTTCGGCCGAGTTCGCCCCCTGCTCAATAGCGGGCAGCAGCGTGTCCTTATAGAGTTCCATGCCTTTACCAGACGTACTGATAACGCCATCGGCCACGCTGCCGGCGTAGCGGGCGGATTGCGCTCCGCCGGCGGCGACGTAGAGCTTCACCGGTTCGGTGGGCCGGTCGTAAATAGTGGCGTTCCTGGTTTTGTAGTATTTGCCCTCGAAGGAGACGGAGTCGGACGACCATAGTTGGCGGATCAAGGAGATCGCCTCCTTGAGACGGGCAAACCGCTCTTTGTAGGAGGGCCAAGGGGAGTTCATGATCGGCATCTCGTTAAGCGATTCGCCGGTACCGACTCCCAGGACCACGCGGCCCGGGCTGAGACACGCAATGGTGGCAAACGACTGGGCTATCGTTGCCGGGTTATAGCGGAAGGTCGGTGTGAGCACGCTGGTGCCGATCACGATGCGTTCGGTACGCTGACCGAGTGCAGCAAGCCAGGGTATCGAGGCGGGTGAATGCCCGTCCGTATGCTTCCAGGGCTGAAAATGGTCACTCACAAAGACGCTGTCGAATCCGTTCTGTTCCGCTTCCACCGAAAAATCGAGTAGCTGTTGGGGTGGGAACTGTTCGGCCGAGGCTTTGTACCCGAGGGTGAGTTTTCGCTTGCCTCGATTATCGTCCGCTGACTCGGTCAAAATTGCGTCTCCTCATATCGATTTGGCAACTCGATGGCCGCTGCTCCGGGATCGGATTCTCCCCGCAAAAGTAGGTTTCCACGAGGGTGCCGCCAACCAGTCTACGAGCATTGCAGTCGCCCGCTGGTTCCGTTTTCGTACGAGCCGCCAAAGCCCGGTTCGTGTTGGGGCGTCAGCGAGCGTGCAAAGAAATCGCCGACGCGCCGCACATACTCATCACGGCCGGAAAAGTAGGCGCCGCAGTGCCGCGCCTCGGGCACAATCCAGAGCTCGGCGGTCGGCGCCTGCGGCGCGCGCAAGGCGAAACGCGTTCTCAATCGGTACCAAGGCATCGACGCCCCCGTGAATCAAGAAGAGTGGACGGGGCGCCACGCACTCAATCGCATCAATCGGGCGCACCGCATCAAATCGATAGCCATAGCGCGCGCGGTTGAACAGGTCGGTCACGCCCACCGTCAATCTCGCCGGAAGACGATAGCGGCCGTGCGCGTGGACCAGCACGTCGTGGATGGATGCGAAAGAGGAATCGGCGACCACTGCACGGACTTCGGAGGTTTCCGCCGCCGTCAAGATGGCGATGGCCGCTCCCATGGAGTAGCCGATGACGCCGATGGATCCGTGGGGCGCTCGTTGCCGCGCGTAGAGCAGTGCCGCTCGGGCGTCCGGCAGCTCGTTATAGCCAAGCGACAGCGGCACGAGGTCACTCTCACCACATCCTCGAAAGTCGAAGAGCAAGACGTTGTTACCGGCACGCCAGAGCGCGGAGCCAATACCGAGCAGGTCTTGTTTGACTCCCTTGTGCCCCGTGAAGCCAACGATCACTCGATCGGACACGGTCGAGGGAAACCACCAGCCGCGCAGCGTTACGCCGTCCTGGGCCGTGAATTGGACGTTCTCGAAGGGCACCTGTACCTCCCAGGGCGTGAATGGAAAACGCGCCAAGGGGGTCACCTCGCTGCGGACCGTTCATCGTGTGGGTGGTGTAGGCAGCAATGCCGAGAGCACCCGAGGCAAGCACTCCAGCCACCGGTAGAACATACCGCAGCGGCGCGAGATGCGTGGCGTCCCGGGGGGCTTTGCCGGCGCGGCGAACCGCATATCTGGTCAATGTGGTCCCTGATAGGCGTGGAAGGCGGCATGCCGCAGATTGTCGAATTGCTCCCGATAGCGCACCCAACTCTGATCGTCGTCTTCCCAGAGTACGGTGAACATACCGTTCGGGTCGCGCTGCACGCGAGTGAGCATGCGCCGCCGGTCCATGAACACGACGTAATCCTCGCCAGATTCCTGGATCATAGACCAGAGATCGCGCACGGCAATTTCGAGTTCTTCCTGGAGCGAATATGACGTCGGGCTCTCTTCGGGATGGCGGTCACCGCTCATGACTTGGACTCGAAGCGTCGCTCGGTAGATAGTGAAGGCAGAGTTCGCCTTCGTCGCACGCAGGCTGGACCGCACCAAGAGGAGGAACGCACGTGGACGTTGGAGCCGACAAGGAGCCCGGAGAAGGCGAAACGCTCATTTTTACACTGGGCGGTGGGTTTGGTGTAAGGGGAACCATCAGAGACGTGGCGCAACGCCTGGCGTCGGAGGAATGGCCGATCTTTGAGCTGTCGGAAAGCGGTGACTCGATCATCATTCGGAGTTCGCAAGTGGTGGCACTGCGGGGAGGCACGAAGAGCCGCAGGGGCAGCATGGGGTTCATGCCCAGGCATTAGACCGAATACATCGCACGTACCCGCTTTTACACCTCGACCATGACGCTGAGTACCATGGGCCGGCGTTTGGTCTTGGTGAAAAAGAACTTCTGTAACGTGTCGTGCGCCTTGTTCTTCACGTACGTTGGTTCCGCGGCCCCTATCCCGTGGGTATTCTGGAGCGCACGGTAGAGCTGATCGCGTGCCCCTTCGATAATTGGGTCGTTGGGATCGTCGACGAAGCCGCGCGACACGATGTCCGGGCGGCCAACCGGTTTGCCGGTTTGACGATTGAGGGTGATGACGGTGACCACCACGCCGTCCTGCGAGAGGTGAACCCGGTCGCGAAGCACGACATCTCCGATGTTGCCGACACCGAGTCCATCGACCAAGACGTTACTGGAGGCGACGTGGCCCGCGAATCGGGCGCTGTCCTCGCCGAACTCCATCACCCGTCCGTTTTCGGGGATGAGTATGTGGTCTTCCGGAATGCCGAGCGTCTGCGCCATACGACTATGCAGGATGAGATGGCGAACTTCACCGTGCACCGGAACCAGGTACTTCGGGCGGGTGACGCTGATGAGGATCTTGAGCTCTTCACGTCCGGGATGGCCGGACACATGCACGTGGGCGTCAGGACCATAGATGACATTGGCTCCGAGGCTAAAGAGATTATCGATATTGCGCGAGACGGCCTCTTCGTTCCCCGGGATCGGCGTGGCGCTGAGAACGACGGTATCACCGGCATGGATCTGGACCTGCCGATGATCGCGATTTGCCATGCGGCTGAGTCCCGACGTGGGCTCACCCTGGGCGCCGGTCGTCATTATGGTGATTTTATTGGGAGCGAGATGCGATATTTTTTCCCACGGCTGTATCGATTCTTTACGATCGTGGAGGTAGCCCAGGTCCAACGCCATATTGACGTTTTGCACCATGCTCCGGCCGAGGATCGCAACTTTGCGATCGTACTTCGCCGATCGGTCGATGACTTGCTGAATGCGAGAAATCAAGCTGGCAAAAGTAGCGACCAGAACGCGTCCCGGTGCATTTCGCATAATGTCGTCCAGAGCCGGGCCAACGGTGGATTCGGACGGCGTGTATCCCGGCCGCTCGGCGCCGGTGCTATCGGCGAGGAGCACGTGTACTCCCTCGGTGCCGAGGCGGGCAAGGGCGGCCATATCGGTTGGCTTCGAGTCCACCGGAGTGAGATCGATTTTGAAATCGCCGGTGTGGACCACGGTTCCGACAGGGGTGCGGATCGCCAGGCCGGAGGCGTCGGGGACACTGTGGGCGACACTGAAAAACTCGACGTCGAAAGGGCCTGCCTGGATGCGCTGGCCGTGCGTAACGGTACGCAAATCGGAGCTTTCCAGCAATCTACGCTCCCTCAGCTTTACCGAGATCAGACCGATGGTGAGGGCGGTGGAGTACACCGGCACATCGAAGAGCGGAAGAATATAGGGCAGGGCACCGATGTGATCCTCATGCCCGTGGGTGATAAAAAACGCTTTCACCTTGTGCTTTTTGTCGTGAAGATACGACACGTCCGGGATAACCAGGTCTATCCCGGGCATTGTTTCTTCGGGGAACATCACCCCACAATCGACTACGATAATGTTATTGCCGTACTCGAGCAGAGTCATGTTTTTGCCGATTTCGCCCACTCCACCAAAGGGAATGATGCGTAACTTCGACTTTGCCAACTGCGGTTGCCTTTCTTGCTCCGACTGTTTCGTCCTCACACATTGTAACGAGGGCCACGCTCGGACTCGCTGGACGTCCACTTGGCGGGCGGGAATGCCGCCCTTTGCAATTTTGCTATACGCTTGATTTTTCAGTGCGGCCCCGAGTAGCCGCCGCGGAGTCTCTCGATGCGCTACGTTCTCGTCTTTCTTACGCTGGCAGCGGCGATTGCGTTCGTGGTGAGCGTCGCGATAAGCGCAAAGTGGATTGGCTCCTCCTCGGGGGCGCCCCACACCTCGACGGCCACCCGCACGACAAAGGCTACGGTTGTTCCTCCAACCGCGAAGCCCAGGCCCATCACCGCGTACTACTTCGCCGGACCTGACGACGTGAAAGTGAGCCCCAGCGGACATGTGTTTGTAGCGGACACTCTGAACAATCGCGTGGTTGAGCTCGGGCGGCCGGGCACACAGTTTGAATCGTGGGGAAGCCACGCAATCCACCGAGCGACGATGCATAATCCCAGCCGGGTACTGCCTTTGCGCAACGGGTTTGCGATTATCGACGATTTGAACACGCGCGTTGCCACGTTCGCATTGAGCGGGAAGCGGACGGCCAGTTGGGCGGTTTCACGCACGTTGGGAGAGGTGACCGGCCCCACGGCTCTGGCTCTGAGTCCGGGCGGCGACATATATCTGGCGGATGGAAACAACGACCGCGTTATTCGGTTGAGCGCAACGGGAAGCGCCCTACAGAGTTGGAACACCAAGGGCTTTCTGGCGAGCGCGCAGGGAGGACCGAACGATCCGGGCTTCCCGGCAGGTCTGGCCATCGATCCTGCCGGCAAGATTTACGTGTCGTACCCAAATGCCGGCGTCGTGCAGAAGTTCTCGACGGGCGGAACGCCGATCGACAAGTGGACACTGCCGGGGCGCGGAGCAGCGGCGACCGACGTCGCGGTCGACCACTCAGGGAACGTATACGTGGTTGACAACGTGTACAACAGAGTTGCGAAATTCTCAGCGGCGGGTCCGCTGCTGGCAACCTGGGGAGGCAGCGCCGACGGGAAGAGTACCTTGATCCATCCAACCGCCATCGCGGTGGATACGCACGGTCATGTTTTTGTCTCCGACGCCGGCAACGCCAAGGCGGGAAGCTTCGTAAAGGAATGGACGACCTCAGGAAAATTCGTCCATTCCTTCGCGTACGGGTAGGGCAGCCGATCAGAACAAACTGAGCTGTTCCGGATCGTCGCTCGCCTGCTCACTGTCATCTGACGCGGGTGCGGCGGCCGCCTCGTACATCGGCCCCTGGAGAAACTGGGCGAGTGTCTGCATATCGTCGAGCAGGGTCTGGCGCAAGGTTTGTTGGTGAAGCGCCGCCGCCGGATGATACATGTTGAAGAAGTGCCGGCCGCCGACCGTGCGGATCTGACCGTGGACGCGCGAGATTGAGTCACCCGGAAAGAAGGTCTGCAGCGAAAAGCGCCCCATGGTCACGATCAATTTAGGTTGAAGCAGATCGATCTGGCGGTCCAGATAGGGCTTGCATGCCTGGAGCTCATCGGGTTGGGGGGGACGATTCTCCGGGGGCCGGTGTTTCACAACATTGGTGATGTAGACATCGCTGCGCTTCAGCCCGGCGACGGACAATAGTTCCTCGAGGAAGCGACCGGCCGCCCCTACAAAGGGGCGGCCTTGCTTATCTTCATTGAACCCGGGCGCTTCGCCCACCAACATCACATCGGCGTCGAGTGGCCCTTCTCCGGGCACCCCGTTCGTGGCTCCTTCGTGCAACCGGCAGCGAGTACACCCTCGAACCTCGAGGTTGAGCTGTTCGACGCCGGCCGCAACGGAGGATCCGCTCACACGTCAGTCCCGCGATCGCTCGCTGTCGCCGGGGTTAAACGGCCGCCGTTCCGCGCCTTCCGGCCGCGGCTCGCGTCGGTAGCCCCCGTCATTTCTTGGCGGTCCGCCTCGATTAGTCTCGTACGGGCCACGACGTTCGCCTCCGCGATCGCGCCGGAACCCACCGGAGTCTCCCCGATCCCGGCCGTTCCCGCCTCCGCCGTTTCGAGGCGGAGGTCCACCGCGTGATCCCTCGCCGTCGCCACCATCAGGTTCGAGCAAGGCCCGATGGGAGAGATTGATCCTACCCATGGAGTCAATTCCGGTAACTTTCACTTCCAGCTTGTCGCCGACGTTCACCACGTCTTCGACTTTTTCCACACGCGTGGTGGCGAGCTGGGAAATATGGACCAGCCCTTCCTTGCCAGGAAGCACCTCGACGAAGGCGCCGAAGTCCATCAGTCGCTTGACCGTGCCGGTGTACTGCTTACCGACTTCAACCTCGGCCGTGAGCCCCCTGATCATGTCGATGGCACGCTGCGCGGATTCGCTGCTTGAACTGGCAACGAATACGCTGCCATCATCCTCGATATCGATCTGCGCCTTGCTCTCTTCGATGATCTTCTTGATCATCTTGCCACCCGGGCCGATGACGGTGCCGATCTTATCGGGATTGATCATGATGCGGGTGATGCGGGGAGCGTGCGGGGACATCTCCTTGCGCGGCTCGGGGATCACATCGTGCATCTTGTCCAGAATGATCAGCCGCGCGTCCCTGGCTTGCTGCAGCGCCTGTTGCAGGATCTCATCGGTCAGTCCAGATACCTTGATATCCATTTGAATCGCGGTGACACCGGTTCTGGTTCCGGTCACTTTGAAGTCCATATCTCCGAGCGCATCTTCCACACCCTGGATATCGGTGAGGATGGCGAACGCACCTTCGTCGTCGGTGATTAGACCCATGGCGATACCGGAAACGGGAGCCTTGATCGGCACCCCGGCATCCATCAGGGCAAGGGTGCTACCGGTGGTGGCCGCCATCGAGCTCGATCCATTGGAGGACAAGGTCTCGGAGACCAGCCGGATGGTGTACGGAAACTCCTCCTGCGAGGGGATCACCGATTCGAGGGCACGTTCGGCCAGCATGCCGTGTCCGATTTCCCGCCGTCCCGGACCGCGCAGCGGCTTCGTCTCTCCGGTGCTGTAGGGCGGGAAATTGTAGTGATGCATATAGCGTTTCTGCTCGTTCGGGCCCAATCCATCGATCGTCTGGCCGTCGGACGAGGACCCGAGCGTGGCGATGGTGAGCGCCTGCGTCTGTCCGCGTGTAAAGAGGCCGCTACCATGGACACGGGGAAGCACACCCACCTCGATGCTGATCGGGCGAATCTCGGTTCGCTGGCGACCGTCCGGACGGATGTTTTCCTTGAGTATCATCGAGCGGGTTGTTTTTTTGATGAGGCTTTCAAACGCAGTTTTGATGTCCCCGGCCTCCCAGCCGGCTTCACTCAATGCGCCAACTAGCTCGGCCTCGAGGGTGTCGACGACCTCGGCTCGCTCCCCCTTGGAGGGTTGAACAAGGGACTCTCGCAGGCGCGATCCCACAAAATCCGTTACGGCCTGAGTGAGCTCGGCGGGCGTGGTCTTCAAAGGATAGATTTTCTTTTCCTTGCCGACCTCCCGCTGCATGCGTTCCTGTAGATCGATGAGAGGAATAATCGCCTGGTGGCCGCGGCGCAACGCTTCAAGGATAACGTCCTCGGCGACCTGGTTGGCTCCCGCCTCGACCATCACCACGGCATCGCGAGTGGCGGCCATGACGAGATCAAGATCGCTTTTTTCGAGCTCTGACGAGAGCGGATTTATCACAATCTCGCCGTCTATGTAGGCCACACGCACGGCCCCGACCGGCCCCGCGAAGGGGATATCGGAAATTGTTAGCGCGGCCGAAGCGCCGTTGATCGCGAGGATATCGGGATCGTTTTCACCGTCCACCGAAAGCGGGGTGAGCACGATTTGCACATCGTTGCGGAACCCTTTGGGAAATAGTGGCCGTATGGGCCGGTCGGTGAGGCGCGAAGTCAGGATCGCGTCGGTGCTCGGCCGCCCTTCGCGCTTGATATAGCCGCCGGGGATCTTGCCCGCGGCATACAGTCGCTCCTCGAAGTCGACGGTCAGCGGGAAGAAGTCCATATTGGGGCGCGGCTCCTTGGAAGCCGTCGCGGTAGCCAACACGACCGTTTCGCCCGCCGTGACCGTCACGGCGCCGCCCGCTTGAAGGGCAAGGCGCCCGGTCTCGACGGTTACGGTGCGGCCACCGAGCTGTTCACTGTCAGAATGAGCCATGAGTCCTCCGAAATGTACGCGCGGCCACGCTCTCTTCGAACCATGGGCATGTGACCGACGCGTCTAACACGACGGCGCGTGAACCGAGGGGCTTCGCACCAAAAGAAAACGGGTTACTTACGCAACCCGAGACTTGCAATAACCGCCCGATACCGTTCCGGAGACTTTTTACTGAGATAGGCCTGCAGCCGGCGCCGGCGCCCCACGAGCTTCAAAAGTCCACGGCGCGTGTGGAAGTCGTGGCTATGCACTCGAAGGTGATCGGTAAGCTGCACAATCCGCTCGGTGAGGAGTGCGATTTGCACTTCCGCCGAACCTACATCCCCCGGATGAGTCTGGTATTCGTCGATGATCTGGGACTTTTTCTCTTTCGATACGGGCACACGATTCTCCAACCGTCAAAAATCAAACGTGGCGCACCGTGATTGGTGCTCGCCGCCGAACTACCGTTCAGAAGCAAACACCAACCACCGGGCACCTATCAGTCGCAATTGTACCATAGCGTCCCGGGGGACGGAGATGCAGACGGGGGCCGGATAGCTCCGGCCCCCCGGGATTTACACGCTCGCGGCTCGCACCTTATCGAAGCAGGAGCTGCAGTACACCGGTCGGTCGTTCCTGGGAATAAATGGGACCCGAGCCGGCCGGGCGCACTCGGCACAAACCGTATCGTGGTACTCGCGCTCCGGTCGATCGGCGACCAGTCCCCGTTCCCGCTTGTACGTCGCGCGGCATGTGGGGCACCGACCGGGTTCGTGCAAGAGACCTTTGGTTTGAAAGAATTCCTGTTCACCCGAGGTAAACAGGAATTCCATGCCGCAATCGCGACAGGTCAGGGTCTTATCCGTGAAGCTCACTCCGCCATCCTCCTATCCCTGTGTGCGCCTCAAAGGTAGGCGGTTAGGCAAATACTCCTGCTCCCTCTCCAACCTACACGGTCGCGCCAAGAGGGAATTATATAGTAGCCCCCCCTTGGTGGCAAGCAGAAAATTAGCCCGCCGGGCAGGTTGGTCGCGGCGTGGCTAGGACTCGTCCAGACTGCTCTCGCTGAAACCGAAAGCAGAGGGATCTTCCTCTTCCTCATCGTCGACATCCAGATCGGTCGTTTCGCCTTCCAGATCCTCTTCGTCTTCGTCATCGGCCGAACGATGGCTGGCTCGCCCTCGAATATAGGGGCGGGGCAGGGCATCGTTCGAGACGCGAGGAGGAAACGAGATGCGGCCGGAATTTTCGGGAGACTGAAGTGTCTCGCGGATGATGATTCGAACCACGAGCCCGTCGACTCCGACCACACCGGCCTGGTACTGATTGCCGGACTGCATCAGACGAATGAGGCGAGTACCCACTCGTTCTTCGACCGTGCCCAGGAACGTGCCATCCTTCGACGTGGCTATGAGACGCCCGTCGCGGACCTGGAGCTGAATCTGGTCGCCGGCGGTAAGCGTGGCCAGGACGTCTGACTCCTCGACGTTGTCGAGCAAGGTCACGCCAGTTTTGCCGGTCTCCTCCATGAAAAAGGACGGGTCGAGCTTCTGACCCGCATTTTTCAGCAGCTCCTGTACTTCGGACTCATTTATACGGCTCAACCGTTCGAGGTTGCGCTGCGCGATCAGGTTGGCTGGGTCGCGATTCAGTGCTTGCTGGTAGGCGCTTTTCGCGTCGGAGATACGGCCAAGCTCGGTAAGCGCTTTGCCGAGGCGATTGTAGGCTTCGGAATCGTCGGGAACAAGGTCAACCAGCTGTTGATTGACTTCCGCGGCCTCCTGCCACCGACTCTGCATTGCCAGTGCTATGGCATGTTGTCCCAGCTGTCGCCGACGAGCACGCCTCGTTTCGTCCGAAACTTCCGGAACAGTTGCGAATTCTTCTACATCCATCTCGATCTCAATCAACCCTTCATGCCACAAAAGCGCACAACAGTAGTACCGCTTGATTCAATACTCAAGCATCATATCGCAAATGTGCGATCTGCCAGAAACGAGCAAATGCGGTATTTATGCAGAGTCGGATGTCAGGATAGCCAGAATGTCGTCACCGTATTGCTCGATTTTGGTGGAATGCAAGCCCTCGATGCGCTCCAGCTCGCCCTTGGTGGCGGGGTGGCGACCCACTATCTCAAGCAGGACGCGGTCCTTCATGACGATAAAGGGCGATATTTTCTTTTCCGACGCGGTTGCTCGCCTCCAGGCGCGCAGTCGTTCGAAGAGTTCTCCCTCCGCCATGCTCAGCTCGGGATCCTGGGAGACCGGCCGCGCTTGCCGGGAAGCCGTCCCTCGCTTTCGGTTTCCACGCGCCGCAGTGGAACCAGTCCAGTGGAGGAGGGGTAAGGTGTCGCGATCGCCAAGCTTGAGCAGGGAAAAACCGCTTCCGTCCGGTGAGGGGTACTGGACGAGATGATTGCCGGCAAGGAGAGCCTCGATCCAGCGCACTATCACCGACAGCGGAACGCTCGCCAGCGAGCCGTAACCGGGATTCCGTTGCGCGGTGGGAGCGGCGTCCACCGACCCCTTCAGCGCTTTGCCCAGACCGGTTTTGGTCAATGGAAATGGGAGAGTGGCGACCATGTCCACGATGCAGCCCGCGATGTCGGCAGGAAGGGGTGACGGTTCGGGCCGGCTGGCGGGCTGAGCGGACGCGCGAGGAGAGCATACATCGCACATGCCGCACGGCACCTTGACCGTTTCGCCGAAATGTTCGGCGACCTGCATGTGCCTGCACTGACGCATCTCGGCAAAGGTAATCATGCGTTGGGCACGCGCCTCCGCGCCGGCGGCGTACTGGCGCAGGAGCCCGTCGATGCGGGCCGGTGCATCGGTCGGGGGTGGCAGCACCAGTATTCGCATGCCGCGTCCGAGATCGAAGTCCCGTTGCACGAGTCCAGCCCGCTCCAACATCCCGACCAGAACTCGGGAATCCGTGGATTCCGGCAGGCCGGCGGCGCGTGTCAACTCTTCGTTGTCCACTTCGGCGACACCGTCCGAAACCCGGGCTCGAAGTTCCCGGTAGACGGCACGCAGATCGTCGACGGTTGGGGTATCGCCGCGGGCGAACCGGAGCAGACTCGATCCGTCGGACGGTCCAGATAGCAGCGTGCAGACGCTGGTCTCGCCGTCGCGACCGGCCCGACCGATGCGTTGCACGTAATCTTCGAGTGAGCTGGGATAGTCGTAGAGCAAGACCCAGCGGATATCGGCTTTGTCGATTCCCATGCCGAAAGCAGTAGTCGCCACGATCACACGGGTTTGTCCCCGCAGGAAGCTTTCCTGCACGCGCTTGCGTTCATCCGCTATCAAACCGGCGTGATAATGCAACGCGCCAACGCGTGCCGATCGCAGCACGCGAGCGATCTGCTCGCAATTCTTGCGGGAACGGGCGTAGATGATACCCGATCCCGTCATCTGCTGCGCATGTGCAACCGCGGATCGCAGCCGGTCATCCATCGTGTCGACGTGCTCTACTTCGTACCGAAGATTGGCACGAACCACGGGTGTCCGGACCACATCGAAGGTGCGCCCCAGCGACTGGGCGATATCGCGCTCGGTGGCACGGGTCGCGGTCGCCGTCATCCCAAGAACGACGGGATTGTCGAGGGACTCCAGGGCAGTGCGAATAAACATGTAGTCGGGCCGAAAATCGTGACCCCACATGCTGACGCAGTGAACTTCGTCGATCACGACCAGCCCCAGCCCTACTGAGCGCAACGCACTTATAAAGTTACGCTGTCGCAAGCGCTCCGGCGCGGCGTAGACAAGGTTATACCGTCCCGAAGCCGTCTCCGCTAGACGCTGTGTAACTTCCCCCGGCGAAAGCGATGAATTGATAAGGCAAGCCCGCGCCGCGATTTCGGAGGGCAGATTGTCGATCTGATCTTTCATGAGCGCGATGAGTGGTGAAAGGACGAGAGTCGGCTGTGGCCGCAACATGGCAGCAAGCTGATAGCACAACGACTTGCCCGCGCCGGTAGGCATCAGAGCGAGCGTGTCCAGCCCGTCGACGGCACGCCGTACTATGCCTTCCTGGCCGAGCCGGAAGCGCGCGAACCCGAAGTAGCGTTGCAGCGCATCCGTGAGGACGTCCGATGACACACCGGCCGCCGGGTCGTCAGGCAACCGCGCCCTGCATCGCGAAGGGGCTCACTTTTTCAATGCGCACGTTGACGGTGCGCCCGAGAAGATCCTGCTCGCCACGCGGCACGAACACGAGGCGATTCTGCCGGGTACGGCCCCTCCACTGCATCAGGTCTTTGCGTTCGGATTGCGCGCTATCGACGAGGATTTCGGTGATCTGATCCTTGAGTTTTTGATGCTGTTGCATGGAGATATGTTGCTGCATGGCATCGAGACGCTGGAGGCGGTCTTTCTTGACGGCCTTGGGAACATCGTCGTCCCACCGATGGGCCAGCGTGCCCGGCCGAGGGGAGTAGGCTGCAACGTAGACGGTGGAAAACTTTACTTCTTCCAGCAACGACAACGTCTCTTCGTATTGCTCGTCAGTCTCGCCCGGAAATCCGACGATGATATCGGTCGAGAGCGCAAGATTTGGAGCTGCCCGGCGAATCTTGCTCGCCAATTCAAGGTAGTCCTCACGGGTATAGCCCCGCCGCATATTTTCAAGGACAGTATTACTGCCCGACTGAACAGGTAAGTGAATGTGCTCGCACACTTTGTCCAGTCGCGCGATTGTGTCGATCAATTTGTCGCTCATGTCCTTTGGATACGAGGTCAAGAATCGGAGTCGCACCAGGTCCGGGATGTCGTTGACCAGGACAAGCAGATCCGCGAGGTCGGTGCCGTCCTTGAAGTCTCTCCCGTAGGCGTTAACGCGCTGTCCGACGAGCGTGACTTCCTTCACGCCTCGTTTGACCAGACTTCCGCACTCCTCGACGATATCGAAGACGGGGCGGCTCTTTTCGCGGCCCCGACGATAGGGCACGATGCAGTAGGTGCAGAACTTGTCACAGCCGTTGCTGATCGGCACGTACGCGCAGGGGCCCTGCTCCTCAGTGGCGCCCGATTGCTCCTCCCAGCAAGCCATCACGCCGGGATCGGTTGGTGCGGGCCACACTTTATCAAGCTCGGCGGTGAACTGATCCAACCGTGTCGGCTGAAAGTAGATATCCGCGCCTTTGAATCGCTTACGCGTGGCTTCGAAATCCGGGGATACGGAGCAGCCGGTGAGAGCCAGCACCAACTCGGGGCGATCCTTTTTGAGCTGCTGCAGGTTTCCGAGCTTTCCGCTGACACGACGCTCGGCACTCTCGCGTACCGCACATGAGTTCAAGACGACGATATCCGCGTCTTCCTCACGTTCGGCCGGGAGATAGCCGCGGGCGCGCATGGTCTCGGCCACACGGTCGCTGTCGACTTTGTTCATCTGGCAGCCGACCGTCCATATCCAGTAGCGCTTGGTTTCAGTCGAGATCGCCATGCTGTACCGCTCCCCGCTTTCGTGGAGTATTGTACCGCACGCGCGAGCAGCATCCAGCGACTGATCTCACACCTCCTGGTGTGTCCGTACTTCTTCGGCCGGGGGACGCGTTTGCGCCGTAGAATGAGCTGATGTCGACCAGGTTCCGTTATCTCAGACGCCCGCCAGGACGATGCCTTTCATGTCTCAATAGGCGGGTCAGGGTCCTGGATGGAGGGGTAGTTTACGCCGTACGCGATTGCGCTCGTGCGCGGGGCGATTGCAGTGAACTGACGTGACCGCGCAGTACGATGTGGCAATCATTGGCGGCGGTGTTACGGGCCTTTCCGCTGCTTTTTTCCTCCGGAAGCACCATCCACAACTCCGAATAGTACTGTTCGAGGCGGAGCGTCAACCGGGAGGCATCATTCGAACGGACCACACGGACGGGTTCGTAATCGAAGGTGGACCCGATTCGTTTTTGTCGTCCAAACCGCGCGGGCTCGGGCTCGCCCGCGAGCTGGGTATGGAATCCCGCCTCCAGGGTACGAACGAAATGAAGCGCCGCACGTGGGTTATGTCGAATGGTGAGCTCCATCCGCTGCCGGAGGGCTTAACCGGTCTTGTCCCCTCCAGGTTGGAGCCGTTGCTGGAATCGGACCTCTTTAGCGCCGAAGGGAAACGACGCCTGCAACAAGAGCCGTTCGTGGAACCACGCGTGGGGGATGAAGACGAGTCCATCGCGGCGTTTGTCGAGCGGCGCTTTGGCCGGGAGGTGTACGACCGAATGATTGAACCGCTGATGGCCGGAATATATGCCGGTGACGGGGAGGAATTGAGCGTGGCGGCCACGTTTCCCCAGCTGCGGCGGCTCGAAGTGCAGTACGGCAGTGTCATCCGGGGCATAACGGCAACGTCCGTTCCCTCGCACGATGGAAAGCGGCCCGGGTTTTTGACACCGATGGGCGGCATGTCCGCGCTGGTGGAGGCTTTAGTCAGTCAACTGGGCAGGGTGACCGTGCAGACGGATTCGGGAGTGCAACGCGTGGTCCGGGCCCCCGCCGGCTTCCGGATGCGTCTTCGGGACGAATCGTGGGTGGAGGCACGCGCGGTTATCGTGTCGACATCAGCCGGTCAGGGAGCGGCACTCCTTTCCGATCTCAGCCAGGAGCTTTCCGACATCCTGGACGCTACACCGCTCGGCTCGAGTGCATCCGTATCTCTGGCGTATCGAGCATCGGATGTACCACGGGCCGCCGAAGGATTCGGGTATGTCGTCCCGCGCATCGAGAACAGGCCGATCCTCGCCAGCACCTGGGTGTCGAGCAAGTTCGCGCATCGCGCACCGGACGGGTATGCATTGATTCGCATGTTCATCGGCAGGCGCGGCGCGGAAAGCATGCTGGCCGGTACGGATGCCGATCTGGTCGATCTCGCCCGGCGGGAAGCGTCGGAGGTGCTCCGCACGAATGCCGAACCGTTGCTGTACAGGGTATTTCGGTGGCCACGCGCCATGCCGCAGTACACCATCGGTCATCTCGACCGAATCGCTACGGTGGATGCGTTACTCGACAATTTTCCTGGGCTGTTTGTCGCCGGAAACTGGATGGGTGGCGTTGGAATACCGGACTGTATTGCATCGGGAGAACGAGCGGCGGAGCGGGCGGGACGTGGCATCGTGGAGCATGCGTCCGAGATTTAACACGGTTTAATTGCTACGTGGAGGCGCGCAGTGGACGACCGCACATTTGATGATTCGCACGTGTTGCGCAATCGGTCGGCGTGGGATCGCAGGGCAGCGGAATTCGCCGGTCCGGGTGAACGGAACTGGCAAAAAGAGCCGTCCTGGGGAATATGGGGAATACCCGAAACCGAGCTACGCCTGCTTTCGGACGTGGACGGCAAAGACGTGATTGAGCTGGGGTGTGGGACTGCGTATGTCTCCTCCTGGATCGCTCGACGCGGTGGGCGAGTCACGGGGATCGACAACTCCCCGGCTCAGCTCACTACCGCGCGGCGGTTACAGGAGGTCAATAATCTGCGCTTCCCCTTGATCCATGGAAACGCGGAGCAGGTACCGCTCCCGAATGCATCGTTCGACCTGGCGATCAGCGAATATGGGGCCAGCATCTGGTGCGACCCGTATCGCTGGATACCCGAGGCAGCGCGCTTGCTGCGTCCCGGCGGACAGCTCACGTTCCTGGTCAACGGTGTAATCTTAATGCTTTGCGTTCCGGACGAGGAAGACCAGCCGGCGCAAACGACGTTGTTGCGGCCGTACTTCGGCATGCACCGATTCGAGTGGCCTGATGTGGAATGGGTCGAATTTCATTTAGGACATGGGGAGTGGATTCGACTGCTCCGCTCGAACGGATTTGTGATCGAAGCGCTGTTCGAGCTCCAACCTCCGATTGGCGCCAGTACCCGGTATGAATACGTGACCACGGAGTGGGCACGGCAATGGCCCTCTGAAGAGGTATGGGTCGCGCGCAAGCGTACCTGACACCGTGTGCACAGGCCGCAAGTAGGTATTTCGCGCGCAACGCAATGAAATAAACGCCCCAGGAGACGATCTCCAAGGGCGTTGCAGGCAAACTGGCGGGCCCGACCGGATTCGAACCGGCGGTCTCCACCTTGACAGGGTGGCGTGTTAGGCCGACTACACCACGAGCCCAGGTTGCGCAGGTATTCTACCAAGCCGGGCGAAAGATCGTCAATTTCTGGCCCAAAACTTGCACAAAAAATGTCATTGACGCGCCGTCTGATGCGCTCTATACTAGAACGCGTGACCTATAGAACGTGCGTGCTAAGTTGTGGGAGGAAGATCGTGCAAGTGGCGATAGAACAAAAAGACAGTGGCTATGTCCAGTACCGAACGATATCCCGTGCCACCTTGCATACCGACCAACTTCTTGGTCGCGTTATGCGCGCCGTGCTGCTCGCCTGCTGCAGCGTGATCTGGGCGTATGTGATGTTCCTCTGCTTGCAAGCGGCCGCTTCCTAGCGCGTCAACGGCGGGCGGGGGCGAGCCTCACGCGCGATGCTCTGCAGCACGAACATGACGTTCGCCGGACGTTCGGCCATGCGCCTCATAAGGTAGGGGTACCACTGCAGACCGTAGGGCACGTAGATGCGGACGTTGTATCCCTGGGCGATAAGCTCGGTTTGCAGATCGCGCCGAATACCGTACAGCATTTGAAACTCGAAGGAGGTGTTGGCTACGCCGTGCTCGCCGGCATACGCTCCGAACATGGTCGATTATGACCGGGTCATGGGTGGCGATGGCCGGATACGTTCCCCGGGTGAGTGCCGTCTCGGCGAGCCGGATGTAGTTACTGTCGACATCTTCTTTGCGCGCGAAGGCGATGGACGGCGGCTCGAGATACGCACCCTTTACGAGGCGGACTCGGGCACCCATGCGGACAAGCTCCTCGAGGTCGGCGGCGCTTCGATAGAGCGCAGCCTGGAGGACGACACCGACGTTGCGTCGTTGCGTGAAGAGCTCCCGGAAGATGTCGAGCGTTCGGTCAGTGTAGGCGGAGCCTTCCATGTCGATTCGAACAAAGTTCTCGAATTGCGCCGCTGCCTCCACCACGCGCGAAATGTGGTCACGCGCCGCGGTCTGGTCGAGGTCAAGGCCAAACTGCGTGAGTTTTACGGAAACGTTGCATTTCACGCCGATATCGGCAATCCTGCCCAGGCTGGTGATCGTGCTGTCCGCGGCTTCCTGCGCGTCTCGCAAACTGGTCACGTTTTCTCCCAGGTGATCGAGCGTCGCAGTCATGCCGCGAGCATTGATGGACTTCACGGCGGCGAGCGCTTCCTCCAGCGTTTCGCCCGCCACGAACCGGCGAGCGACGGATTGGGCCAGGGAATTGGTCGTTGCGACAGTCCTCAAGTGCGGTTGTTGAGATAGTCGAAAGAGCACTTGTCGAATCACTGAGACGCTCCTCGCCATTGGAATTCTCGGCGGTGCGCGTACTGCGGGAGCTCGGATCCCAGTCAGTATTGCGGCCGCGGCCTTCACCGGTTTCCATCAATGGTATAGTCCCTGTGGAGCAGTATCGCTCCAGGGCAAGACCGAAACGGGGCCTGTCTCGATGTGCGGAGCCAGGGCCGGTGAGGTCAGACGGGCTGCCACACGGTCGGCGAACGAAGGCAGTGCCCCGATTCTTTTTGCAGCTACTCCCCGGAAAGGGCTAGGTTCAACGGGTCCCTCACGTTTAGAGTGGATACCCTCGACCCGGCGTGCAGCGGGAGGGCGATTCGTACGACTTATATCCCGGCGTGCACGCAGCGATAGCGTTCGCCGGCAGGGCCGCTACGAATGCCTCACAGTCGGGGCGAACACGATTCTTTTCAAAGGAGAACACTGTGGCAGTAGAGGAGCCATCGCCGGCCAGAGCCAACAACAATGAAGATCGTCGCCGCGTGGTAGTCACGGGGCTGGGCTGTCTCAGTCCACTTGGCAACGATGTAGCGTCGACCTGGGACGGTATTCGACAGGGTCGGTCGGGTGTTGGTCCGGTGACGCGCTTCGATGCCTCTCGCCTTCCCACCCACTTCGCGGGTGAAGTAAAGAACTTCGAGCCCGAGTCGATTCTGGAGCGCAAGACGGCCAAGCGCATGGATCGTTTCCAGCATTATGCGTACGCCGCATCGCTGGAAGCTCTCACCAGTTCCGGGTTGGAAATCACGCCGTCCAACGCCGAACGGGTGGGAGTCGTCATAGGGTCCGGAATAGGAGGAATCGAGTCGCTGACGGATCAGATGAACGTGCTGCGTGACAAGGGGCCATCGCGCGTCAGCCCGTTTCTCATCACGATGATGGTGATAGACCTCGCGCCGGGTTTCGTCTCGATTCTGCTGGGAGCTAAAGGGCCGAATTTCGCTACAGTGTCGGCCTGCGCCACTGGTGCCCACGCAATCGGCGAAGCGGCGTCCATCATACGACGCGGTCAGGCGGATGCGATGATCGCAGGCGGGGCGGAAGCAGGAGTGGTGGAAGTAGGTATGGCGAGCTTCTGCAACATGCGGGCGCTCTCGCGGCGCAATGACTCGCCGCAGGCGGCAAGCCGGCCGTTTGACGCGAATCGTGATGGATTTGTGCTTTCGGAAGGGGCGGGCATTTTGATACTGGAGGAACTCGAACACGCTCGCCGGCGGGGCGCGCCGATCCTGGCCGAGCTAACCGGGTATGGCCAGTCGGCGGACGCGCATCACATGACGGAACCCGCACCACGGGGGGAAGGGGCGGCCCGAGCGATGCGGAATGGCTCTGGACTACGCCGGGCTGCAACCCAATCAGATCCAGTACATCAACGCGCACGCAACGTCGACCCAGGTCGGTGACCAGCGCGAGACCGAGGCTATCAAGACGGTTTTTGGCGACTATGCGTACCGCGTACCGGTAAGCTCAACGAAGTCGATGACCGGGCACCTGGTTGGGGCAGCAGGCGGCCTGGAATCGGTTTTTTGCGTCAAGGCACTATGCGATCAGTTCGTACCACCGACCATCAACTACGAGCACCCGGACCCGGAATGCGACCTGGATTACGTGCCAAACGTTGGGCGAGACGTAGCGTTGGACGCTGTGATGAACAATGTGTACGGTTTCGGCGGCCACAACGTGAGCCTGATTTTTAGATCCATGCGCGACTCCGGTTAGAACGCGGCAGAAACCATAGAACGCCGAAAACGCAGAAACGGCGGGGATGTCCCCGCCGTTTCTGCTTATCCCTTTTTACCCGAAGTTTATGAAACGTACTGTCCGGAGACGTATCCTACCTGGCCGGAGGGAAGGCGGACGAGGGTCCAACCTCCACTATGCCCGAGGACGGTCACGTGCGTGCCAGCGGGAGCGACCGTGACGACCGCGCCCTTCGCGCTCGGCGAGGCATGCACTCGTACCCCGGCGGTCACCATATTGGCCGGCCGTTTCGCGACGGTGGATTTCACGGTCGACTGAGTTCGTTTGGAATGGCTATATGCTACTTGCTTGTAGGTGGGCGTGGTGGAGGTCGATGTTCGCGCGGTCACGGTTTCGCTTATCCAGCCGGTACGACCATTGGCGAGCTGCACGTGTAACCAGCCAGATGAGCTACCGATCACGCTATACGTCGTTCCAGGAACCAGCGTGGCCGCGATCGCACGGTTCAGTGAGGGTCCGGTTCGGAGATGCGTGGCGACGGCCGTCGTCTGCCCGCCTACGGTGGTATTGACCTTGGTGACTTTGCGAACAGTAGTGGACGAGGCCGCGCGCGCTTTCGCCGGCACGTAGGCCGCACTTACCCAGCCAACGCTGCCGTCACTGAGCCGAACCTTCACCCACCCGCTGCTCTTTCCGACGACCACCATGTGCTGGCCGCGTTGGATGGCGTTGACAACAGGTGCGCCAAGTGACGGTCCCGAGTGTACCCGGAGGCCGCTTACCTTCGAAGTGACCGTGTTACGGCGTACCGGCGTGGTCACGCCCTGCCGAGTGGGAGCCACGGGATTTCCTACTGTCGGTGCGACAGCCCCGACTTGCACGGAGGTCGAAGCGCCGCTCGAACTGGAAGCGCCGAGGCCCAATCCGGCCGAAATTACCCAGCCGATCGAACCATCGGGCAACTGCACTTTGTACCACCCATTCTTATGGCTCAGGATTGTAACGCTAGCCCCTTGCTGCAGGATTGTCTGCACGGCACTGGACTTCGTCGCACTCGCTCGTACGTTCAGCGACGGCACGGCGACGAGCGCAGTCGGGCCGTTGGACAGAGACTTGCTGACAGCGGTACTGGGCGCCACGCTTTGTCCCGCAACTGTACTGGAGGACGTGGGGGGAGCGATCACCGTACCGATGGCAGCTCCGCCCCATGGGCGATTCGCTCCGAGGTATTTTCCGATCCAGTAGTTGTAATCTCTGGGATCGTTATTGAAGGACGAGATTCTGACTCCGTAGCCGTAATATTCGGCGTGGACGAATCTCCCGCCGCCAATGTAAATCGCGGCGTGTGACAATCCGGGCCATACGGTGTTCTGAAAATACAGAATATCTCCCGGTTCCAGGTCAGCGAAGGGAACCTGCGGAGCGTAGTTCAGAGCATCCTGCAGATCGCCGGGCAATGGAATACCGTTGGACCGGTACACAAAAGAAACAAACCCGATGCAACTGAATCCAGTGCTCGGGCTATTGCCGGTAGCGGTATAGGGGTACCCCAAATACTTCAGGGCGGTTGATACGATCGAGGCTCCGGACACGGAGTTCGATGGAACGACCGCGGTCGCATTCTGGGTGGTGTACGAGGGGCTTGTGGCGCCGGTTCCGATTGAATTGGAGCCGGTGGCACGGGTCGTGCTCTGGTTGGTGCTGACCGAACTATGGGTAGTCGTACCGTGGGTGGGTGTGGCGGCTAACGCATTGGCCACTGGGACTGCCCCCAATCCAGTACTCACTACCAGGCTGAGAGCTAGGAGCGGCTTCCTCATCCGCGACCTCCAGTTTTTTTGGTCGCGCCGAAGCCCATAGGACGGCCACACCCCTGGTACGGCATGGGCTCAGCACGCAAAACGCAAAGTCAACTTACCAGCATTCGTTCAGACTGTCAAACAGTACGCCCGCAATTACCGTTCGTCACCATCGGTTTTGCCCGTATTATCGGCACCTTGGTAGAGTGGGCTACCTGTTAATAGCGCGTAGGAGACGCCATGCTGGATGCCTTTGCTTTGACTTCCAACGGGCAGGCGGGTAGCGTTCCGAGAGTTGCTTTTGTGGGCAGCTACCCTCCGCGCGAGTGCGGGATCGGTACCTTCACGTACGACGTGGTGAGCTCATACGACTCAATCGATCCGAGCCGTCTGTCCACCGTTATCGCTATCAATGATGACGGCCAGATGTACGACTACGATTTGCACGACTACCAGGGACGTGTGCGATACCAGATCGAATCGGGCGACGTCGGACACGTATCAGGAAATCGCGGACGAAATAAATCGTTCTCGGATTCAGGTCGTGAATATTCAGCACGAATACGGGCTGTACGGTGGGGAAGACGGCGAATACATTCTGGAGTTCATGACGCCGGCTGCAGAAGCCGATTGTGCTGACGATGCACACGGTTCTCCCGGAGCCCGCCGGTCACTTCAAGGGGTTGACGCAGCGCATGCTCAATGTGGCGGCTGCCATCGTGGTGCTGGCGCGATCGGCGGTTCCTCTCATCCTGGAGAATTTCGATGTACCGGCGGAACGGGTACACGTGATTCCGCACGGAATCCCGGTATTCACGCGAAAGGACTCCATCCGCCGCCGAACCAAGCGGCTGCTGGGGCTCGGCAACCGTCCGCTGCTTTCCACCTTCGGACTGATCGGTCCGAGCAAGGCAATCGAATACGTCATTCGGGCGCTACCGGCGATCGTTGAAACGTCGCCGGAGGTGCAGTATCTGGTGATAGGAGAAACTCATCCCAACATCCGCCGGAATGAGGGTGAGGCGTATCGCAATAGCCTGGTCGAACTGGCGAAAGAACTGGGCGTGCAGCGGCACGTGCGGTTCAATAACCGGTTTCTCAGCAATTCGGAGCTGATTCGATACCTGGCCGCAACCGACGTCTACATCATGGCGTACCTCAATAAAGACCAGATCGTCAGCGGAACGCTGGCGTACGCAGTGGGGTGTGGAAAGGCAGTCGTCGCTACTCCTTTCACCTACGCGCTCGAGATGTTGGCGGACGGGCGTGGGATCATCGTGCCGTTCAAGGACTCCGAGGCGATTGGGGTCGCAGTCAATTCGCTGCTTACGGATCGTAAGAAGCTGCTGCAGATGGAAGATCGGGCCTATAAGTTCAGTCGCTCGATGACCTGGCCAAGCGTGGCGCGAGCGTATCTGGAACTCTTCAGATACGTTTCATACTTTCGCGCGTCCGCCCACTTCGCCAGTTAGAGCCAACGAATTGCAGGAGGCTAGTCAGACGACCGGCGTGCCCGGTTTTCGAGCGCCGCTTCGACGCGGCGAAGATCGTCTGGTGTGTCGACGTCAGACGCGGTGTCCTCTTCGGGGAAATCTACCCAGCCGATTCTGCTCTGATGAGCCAACAACACGGGGCGTCCGCCTTGATCGCCGGTTACCTGCTCCAACTCGGGAAATAGGGAGGCTGCGAACAGTACCGGATTGCCTCGTTCGCCGGCGTAACGGGCTGCAACGATCGGCTCTCGCCGACAATGGAACCGGTCCACCAACTGCCCGATGTGCGCTGCCGTCAAGAGTGGTTGGTCTGCAACGCCGATCACCGCCGCTTCGGCGCCAGGCCTCACCGATCGCACGCCGCAAACCAGCGACGTACTCTGTCCGAGTTGATACCTGGGATTGAACACGCAGCGCACCGGCAGATCCGACAAGGCGGATGCCACGTCATCGAATCCGTGTCCGGCTACGACAATAACGTCGTCGAGTCGCGTTTCGATGTAGGCGCGTACGGTCCAGACAATGAGCGGAACGCCACGGATCGGAGCCAGCAGCTTATTGGAGGGTCCGAATCGAGACGACAGACCGGACGCGAGAACGATACCGGCTACCTTATTGGCGTGAGCTGATTGCGACATCTGGGCCGAACGTGCCGGGCGAGGCACAACACGGTTGACAATTCGTGAAATAGAGGTATGCTGAAGCCACGAAGGGCGGTGGACATCGCCGTACCGTGGAGGTCAAAGGGAAATGGCATTAACAGAAGAGGAAAAAAAGGCAAAGCAAAGCGAATACAACCGTCAATACTACCTGGCGCATCGCGAGCGCAAGCTGGAACAGAATGCGAAGTCGGCACGGCGCTGGCGGGAAAAATATCCTGATCGATACAAAGCATCGCAGGAACGCTGCCGAGCTCGCATCCGAGAGCTGCGCCAACAGAGCCCGCGCAAGCCGCGCATGCGTGAGTGTATTTCGTGCGGTGAAGTGAAAATGCACAAAGCGCGCGAAATGTGCGTGGTGTGTTACGGCCGCTGGCGATGGCAGACGCGAAAAGTTGCCGACCACCAGACGGTGTCGGCTGCCAGCCGCCCCTAATTAGAGACTCGGTAGGCGAGCGCGTCGAGGCGGAATCGACGCGCTCTCTTCCGTCTCTTCAAGCGCGACGATTCTTGGTATGTTTGCCATCGTGTCTTCGAGTCCATCGAGTCCATAACCGGCCACGAATACGTTTGGCACGGTGAAGCCCAAGTAGTGGATCGGCACTTCGTGTTCGCGGCGTGCCGGTTTGTCCAGTAGTGCGGCGACATGGACCGAGCCGGCGCGTTTGAGCTCGAGGTACTGCAGAATCCACTTCATGGTGAAGCCGGTATCGACGATATCGTCTACCAACAGCACCGGCTTTCCCTGGATATCCGTCATGATGTCGCTTACCATGCTGACCACTCCGGACGACTTCGTACCGCTGTAGGTAGCAACCCGAATGTAGTCGAGCCGGACGGGCATGGCGAGTCGCTTGGCTAAATCGACGCCAAAGAAGCAGCCGCCGCGCAGCACGGGAATCATGTACAGAAGGTCGACACCGTGGAAATCTTCGTTTATCTCGTCGGCAATTTCCGCGACTCTGCCCTGGATCTGTTCCTCAGAAATAAGATCCCACACCGTCGCCTCCCGCCCCCTGCAGTGCCTTCATCGTACTTTACTTGTTAGGATGCAAGGTAGGGAGTTCACGAGGAAGGAACCAGTTGAAACCATGTAATGCATGCGGCAGCGAGCGCACGATGGTCGTTCGCGACTCGGTAGTCACTCGCAAGACGCAGCGCTTTGGCGTGACCTGGTACCAATGTCTGGCGTGCGACGATATTGGATTTGCTTACCGGCCATTACCCGCCATCGAGGACGAACGGCCGGTTGTGCGATTACCTGTCGAGCCGGCGGTTGATGACGCCGGAGTTCGAATCGTGGCGAATCCGGCCATGCGGAGCTAACGCTCGACCCGGGTCTGTTGCCGCTGAAGGGCCGGCGATCGTCATCACAGGTACGGTCGCGGTTTCCCTCCGGACCGAATCCTATTTGGCCTGCTTCGAGGCATACGAGTCCCCGCCATGCTGAATGGTGGATTCGCCTCCAGGTTCGCCCTGGCCGGCAATAGACGCATGTCCGGCCAGGCCCCGTCCGCGTCGTTCTCCAGCCGATCTACGGACTCCCGTGGGCCTTCGAGGTCGAGCGAGCGGACCTGTAGCGTGGGGGAATTTTCCACTTGCAATTCGACTCTGGGTGGCTAATAATAACCCCTGAGAGAAGAAATGGGAGAAAGTGGGGAAAAGTGGAGGCAGGTGGAGGAGGCCTTCTCCCGGTGGAATCAAGCATCGTGGATCAATCTCAGCGGCACTGTACGAGGTAAGCAATGTTCCTGGGTCAGTACGAGCGGAGTGTCGACGATAAGAGCCGGGTAGCGGTTCCGTCGGAGCTGCGTACCGGGCTGGGAGCCGGAGCGGTCATGACCCGGAGCTTCGACGCCTGTCTCTGCATCTATCCGGCGGCGCGCTGGGACGTCCTGTCACGGGCACTCGAAGACTTTCCACAAGTACGAGCCGAGGCACGAATTCTGGCTCGCTCACTCTTTGGTAGTGCTGTCCCCTGCGACTTCGATCGCCAGGGCCGCATCGTCATTCCCGCGTTTCTGCGCGAGCACGCGAGCCTCAAGGGTGAAGTGGTGATCGTCGGGGTGAACAGTCACTGCGAGATATGGGACCGCGATGCCTGGCGGCAAGAGGAGCTCCGATTTGAGAAAGAGAGCGTTCAGCTTGCCGAAATGCTCTCGATCCGCTGACGTGTGACCACCGAATACACCCACCAACCAGTTCTTCTCACGGAAATTTTGGAGGCGCTCCAGCCACGGCCCGGCGCGACGTATATCGACGCGACGGTGGGTGGGGGCGGCCACGCGGAAAAGGTTATGGATATGTCGCAGCCCAACGGACGATTGCTTGCTCTCGACGCCGATCCGATCGCATTGACGGCGGCGCGGCGCACTCTGGAGCGATTCGGCGATGACGTCACGTATGTCGAGGCGTATTCCGATGCTCTGGGTGCGGCGGCCAGGGCGCACGGATTCCGGTCGGTGAACGGCGTGATGTATGACCTGGGAGTCAGCTCCCCGCAGATCGATAGACCGGATCGCGGGTTTAGCTTCTCGTCCGACGCGCCGCTGGACATGCGGTTTGGTCCCGGTGCCGGTGATTCCGCCAGTGATCTGGTGAACCGTCTGTCCGAAGCAGAGCTACGGCGCATCATCGGCGAGTACGGAGACGAGCGCTACGCCGGGCGCATCGCCCGCCACATCGCGGAGGAGCGTGGGCGGCGTGCGATTCTGACCACCGGACAGCTGTCGGCGATTGTGATGCGTGCCAAGCCGTTTTCGCGCAGTGAAAAGATCCATCCGGCGACCAGGGTTTTCCAGGCTCTCCGCATCGCGGTCAATGACGAATTGGGGCGGCTCAGTCGTTCTCTGCCGCAGGCCGTGGAGGCGCTAGCACACGGCGGACGGCTGGCAGTCATCAGCTTCCACTCGTTGGAAGATCGCATCGTCAAGCAGTTTTTTCGGCAGGAAGAGCGGGGGTGCATCTGTCCTCCGGACTTCCCAACCTGCGTCTGCGGCCGAACGCAAACGCTTCGAATCGTGACCAAGCGACCCATCACGGCCGGTCCGGCGGAAGTCGCGCACAATCCACGCGCTCGCAGCGCCAAACTTCGCGTCGCGGAGCGAACAGACCACACGACGTGAGAGCACAACCACAGAGATATTTTTCGAGGGGGGCACCATGATCGGGCAACGTTATGCCACACAAACGCGAACCGGGCCGCGGCCGCACAGCGCGATCGCGCCACCAGCGCTCACCAGCCCTGCACAAACTCACGCGACGCGCGAATACGGCCGAGTAGCACAGTCGCTGGGACAGTCAGTCCCGGTCCAGCTTGCCTTGATTCTGAGCCTGCTCGCCTTCGCAGCTATGGTGTATATGTTTCAGGCCAGTCAAGTCGATGTTCTCCAGATGAACATAAGCGCGTTGCAGTCGCACGCCGTGCAGGCGCAGGCCGATAACGCGGCTCTGGAGTCCCGCGCGACGTATCTTCAGTCGATACGACGCATCACCGCGATTGCCACCAAGCAGCTTCATATGGCGCCGGTCGATCCGAATGCGATGGTGTGGATTTTCCCGGTTATCCCTCCGACCCCACAAACGCATGACGTCAATGCGGATCTTCGGAGAGTGCAGCAAGCATCTCAGCCGCTGGCGTGGGTAGGTCAGTTCGCAGCCGCGGTTCGATCTGCACTGTAATGCTTCACTCCGGCTCTACACGCTCGAAATCGCGAAGTAGCAAAGCGTCTCGCTCCGGCGTGACAGCAGTCCAACCTGCCACGCGGCAACGCGCCACACATCGGAAAACGGTACGGTCCGAGCCACGCTCCGAGGTCCGATCGAAGAGCCACACGACTGAGTCCCGGCCGTTGGTCGTCTTACTCCTGATGGTATTAGCAGCGGCCGGCCTGGTTGCTCGCCTCACGTTCTGGCAGGTGATGCAACACTCGGTACTATCGGCGAAGGCGCAGGCGCAGTACGCAGGTCTTTACGTGCAACCCGCCAGGCGTGGGTTGATTTACGACGGGACCGGTCACACGCTGGCGACGGACGTGACCGAGAATCAAGTGTACGCATTTCCACGAGAAATCAAGCAGCCGCATCGGACCGCCGCGTTCCTCGCACCGGTCCTGGGTATTCCTGCCAGCCGGCTCTACACGCTTTTCACGAGCGGAGCTACGTCCCTCTTGTTGGCGGCCAATGTCTCGACGGGAGTGAGCACGAAAGTGACGAACCTGTCACTGCCGGGCATCGCGCTCGGGCCCGAGATCAAGCGCTATTACCCGGAGGCCACGCTGGCTTCGCAAGTACTCGGATACGTCAATGACAGCAACCAGGGCCAGTACGGCATCGAGCGGTATTACGACGGATACCTCTCGGGAAAAGCTGGTGTAAGGAACGAGCTACGCGATACCGCGGGGAACAGTATTCCCATCGGGTCGACGCTCACACCATCGCAAGACGGGGCCGATCTCCATCTCACGATTGACGGTACTGTGCAGGAATTGGTTGAAGCCGAGCTGCAGAAAGCAGTGCAGGTTCACCACGCGGACAGCGGCACGATCATCGTCATGGATCCCCGCAGCGGGTCGATTCTGGGAATGGCTAACACTCCGACGTACGATCCCAACCATTACAACAAGGCATCCAGTCTGGCGCTCTTCCGAAATTCAGCCGTCCAGGATCAGTACGAACCTGGATCGACCTTCAAGATCGTCACTATGGCAGCCGCTCTCGATACGCACCTGATAACGCCGGAGACATCCTTCGACGACACCGGTAGTTTTCAGGTAACCCCAACCTTTACGGTTCACAACTGGAATCTCAGTGGATTCGGGATTGAGACGATGACGCAGGTGTTACAGCATTCTGCCAATGTCGGCGCGTCATTCGTCGCTCATTTATTGGGAACGGACCGTTTTTACCGGTACGTGCGAGCGTTTCGCTTCGGGAAGCCAACCGGTATTGACGTCGCTGATGAGGCGGACGGGACGTTGCCTTTGCCGGGGACCAGTGCCTGGACCATCGATAATCTATATACAAATTCATACGGACAGGGTCTGGCGGTTACCCCTATACAGATGATCACCGCGGTAGCAGCGGTGGCCAACGGCGGCATTATGATGAAGCCTCACGTGGTCGCGTCGATGGATTACCGTGGCGCGGTTATACAACACCGGCCGGTATCTCTCGGGCGCATTATCTCGGCGCGTACCGCCCACACCCTTACGAACATGCTGGTGCACTCGGCGGTAGGGGGCGAAGCCGAGCAAGCACTGATCAAGGGGTACAATATCGCCGCCAAAACGGGCACGGCCAACATTCCCGGCACGAACGATCATTACCTGGTAAACGCGACGGTGGCGAGCATCGTGGGCTACGCTCCGGCCTTTCACCCTCGTTTCGTGGCGCTCGTGATTCTGCGTCACCCGCGCGACACGTTGTACGGGTCTATTGCCGCCGCTCCGGTGATGAAAAACCTGTTCTCGGACCTCTTCATGTACTACCACATTCCACCCATTGGCAATGCGATAAACCGGTGACGTTGAAGGTAGCATCGATACTCAACGGAACGGACGTCGACGTCCTGGCCGTCGAGTCGGACGGATCCATCGTCCGGCGTGGATTGCGCCTGGCCGATCTGCAGGCCGAAATCGCGGCCGTGCGAATCGACTCACGAACCGTGTCGCGGAACGATTTATTTGTTGCGTTACCCGGTAGTCGGGCGCACGGCAACGAGTACGTTGCCAGTGCATTCGGGTCGGGGGCGCGGGCGGCTTTGGTGCCGGCGCTCCCAGACAGCGGCTTCCTGCCTCCCGCGCCAGCGGCCGCACCGGGCGAGCCTCGGTACGTGTTCGTCGCGGACGATCCACTGGTGGCCCTGCAGCAACTGGCAACGTACTGGCGGCGGCGGAATAGCGCCCGCATCGTGGGAATCACCGGTAGCATCGGCAAAACCACGACCAAAGAGCTGGTCGCGGCGGTGCTGAGTACCGCGATGCCGGTGCTCAAGAACGAGGCGAACCTGAATACGGAGATCGGATTGCCGTTGACGGTGCTGGGTCTGGAGACGGCGCACCGCGTTGCCGTGCTGGAAATGGGAATGTACGAGCGAGGCGACATCTCGACGCTGTGCGCCATAGCGGAGCCGGATGTCGGTATAGTGACCAACGTCTCCACGAATCACCTGGAAAGAATGGGGACGATCGAGGCCATCGCACGCGAGAAAAGCCGGCTGGTGGCTTCGCTCCCGCCCGGCGGGGTGGCCATCCTCAATGCCGACGACCGCTGGACCCGTGCCATGGCGCTGGCAAGCGGCACGGCACCCGCAGTGCTGGCGGGCACGCATTCCGACGCCGATTTTCGCGCCGAGGATGTGCAAGTTCACGGCCTGGACGGTATGTCGTTCGTGCTCTGCGCCGAGGGCATGCGGGCCAGTATTCGCACGCAGGTTCCCGGCTCGCATACGATCCATGCCTTTCTCTTCGCGGCCGCGGTGGCCCGATGGTTTGACATGGCATGGCAAGACGTGTGTGATGCGCTGCAGAGCGTGCGGGTTGATGCGCGGCAGCGGATTCTGCGCGAGGGTGACGACCTGTTGATCATCGACGACAGCTATAATGCCGCGCCCATGTCGATGTACGCCGCACTTGCCCTGCTCCAGGCCTCCCCCGGTACGAAGGTGGCCGTCCTGGGAGATATGCTCGAGCTCGGTCCGGTGGAAGAGGCCGCTCATCGTGATGTGGGGAAGCAGGCGGCGCAGGTGGCCGACTGGTTGGTGGTGCGCGGAGAGCGCGGGGCCTGGCTGGCCGACGCGGCACGGGCGCAAGGACTGCCCGCCAACCGGGTGATTCAGACGCAGAGCAACGCGGAAGCGGTGCAGGTAGTGAGAGGGATCGTGAATGGTTCCCGCCCCGCCGGAACGGCGCGCGCCGACTGGTCAATCCTGGTGAAGGGCTCGCGGGGCATGCGCCTGGAAGAGGTGGTAGCGGGACTGCGAGCGAAGCAGACATGAATCTGGTCCTGGCTTCGAAGCACGTCGACCCGCTCGCCTATCAGCACAAGGTGACCGATTCGCTGCTGCCGGCGATGGTTTTCGGCGTGGCCGGATTTACGATCTGCATGTTTGCGGCGCCGTACGTTATCGCCCTGCTGCGGCGACTTCGGGCGGGCAAGCTGATACGGGGCGATGGGCCCCAGACTCATCAGGTGAAAGCCGGCACTCCGGCAATGGGCGGCATTCTGTTTAGCGGCACGACGATCGTGTTGAGCGTGGCGTTCAACATCCTGCGGGGACACTATCAAGAACTCTTGACGGTCGGGGCGCTGCTTAGCTGTAGCGTGCTAGGGATGGTCGACGACCTGTTAAGCACGTTCCGCGTGGGGAAGGCCGGCTTGCGTGCCCGGTTCAAGTTCGCGTGGACGCTGGTGATCGCGGCTATCATCGTCGCCGTACTGCATATCCCTCGCCTGCTTGCCCACCCGAACGACGTGTGGGTACCGACGCAGGGATACGTCGACTTTCAGTGGGCCTACTGGCCGATCGCCATTTTCGCGATTGCCGCCACCGCGCACGCCGTGAATTTGACGGACGGTCTCGACGGCCTGGCGGCCGGCTCCGGTGCGGTAGGCTACGCGACCTTTGGCGCCATCGCTCTGCTGACACCCGGCTATACCTATACAGGATGGTTCTGTTTCACCATGGTCGGGGCGATTCTGGCTTTTCTGTGGTTCAATATCTACCCGGCGCGGGTCTTCATGGGTGACACCGGCAGCCTGGCGCTGGGCGCGTGCCTGGCAACGGTCGCGCTCCTGCTGAATCAGCTCTTGATCTTGCCGGTGATCGGGTTCGTGTACGTGATCGTCACGGTATCGGTGATGCTCCAGGTGAGCTACTTCAAGCTCACGGCGGGACGCCGCCTGCTCCGTATGGCGCCGCTGCAGCATCACCTGGAGCTAATCGGCTGGCATGAAAATCAGATCACGCAACGCTTCTGGATCGTGAGTATGCTGGCGGCAGTGGCCGGCCTCGCGTTGGCGTTCAGTTAGGCCGCCATGGAGATTCGTGCGAGGCATTTTGGGGTGCTGGGAGGCGGCCGAGAGGGCGTCGCGCTGACCCGTTATCTAGCACAGGAAGGCGCGCACGTGACGGTGACCGACGACGCCGGCATGCAGGAACTACGTACGCGGCTGGCAACGGTTGACCGGAATGCCGTCGACGTGGTGGAGACGCGGGAGCTCCGCGACTCCGCGGCGTGCATCGATGCCCTGTTCGTCAGCCCGGGTGTAGCCCCCGAGCACCCGGTGTACGCCGAGGCATGTCGCCACGGCACGCCAATCGAAAGCATGACAACCCTTTTCTTCGCGCTCTGTCCGGGACCGATCGTCGGAATCACCGGGAGCAGCGGGAAGACCACCACGACAGGTCTGACCGGCCGAATCCTACAGACGGCCGGGGTGGATGCGGTGGTGGGAGGCAACATCGGCGACCCGATGATCGACCTCCTTCCCAGGATTGAAGCGGCCACGATCGTGGTGCTCGAGCTCAGTAGCTTTCAGCTGGAGATTTTACGACGCAGCCCGCACGTGTCGGTGGTAACGAACGTGACGCCCAATCATCTGGACCGGCACGGGTCCATGGATCGCTACATCGAGGCCAAGCGGCACATCGTATCGCACCAGACGCCGGACGATTTCGTGGTGTTAAACTCCCTGGACGCGCAGGCCGAGGCGTTTGCCGCGGCCACACCCGCCCAGCGGCGGGACTTCGGGCCGGGAGCGCGTGACGGGGCGACGGTACGAGACGGCGTGGCGGGAACGGTACGCGGCGGCCAGTTCTCGGAGGTTCTGCCGGTGAGCGATATCCCGCTGCTGGGCGCCCACAACGTGGAGAATGTGCTCGCGGCGATCGCAGCGACCGACATCCTTGGCGTCCCGGCCGACGCGATGTCGGCTGCGATCCGCGGTTTCCGGCCGGCCGCGCATCGATTGGAAACGGTGGGAGAGGTAGGCGGCGTCCGCTTTGTGGATGACTCGATCGCTACCACGCCGGCGCGCGCCGAGGTGGCGCTGCGAGCAATCGACTCGCCGATACTGCTGCTGGCGGGCGGGCGGGACAAGCGACTTCCCTGGGACGATTTTGCCCGCGCGGTCGTGCAACGCGTCCGCGTGCTGCTTCTGCTCGGCGAGGCGGCGGAGCTGATCGAAAATGCGGTCAACGGGGCCGCGGCTGGAGGCGGTACGGACAGCCGCGGTCCGGCGGTGGTGCACTGTACCAGCGTGGAAGAAGCCGTGTTCGAGGCGGCGAGACTCGCCCACCCAGGTGAGACTGTTCTGCTCTCGCCGGCCTGCACCAGCTACGACATGTTCGAGAATTTTGAGGAACGTGGGCGCGCTTTCGCGACGGCAGTGAGGTTACTCGATGCAGCGTAAGGTTCGGCGCGCTACGCACTACGTGGGAGGGTTCGATCCCTGGCTGACCACCGCGTTCTGCGCGTTGATGTGCGTGGGAGTGCTGATGGTGTACAGCGCCAGCATTCATGACTCGTACGCCAATTACGGTTCGCCGTATTACGTGGCGGAACGCGAAGTAGTGTGGGCGCTGATCGGATTCGTCGCGATGATCGCGGCGGCGCGCGTTCGCTACCAGCGGTGGCGAAGCATCGCACTGCCGCTTTTCGGCGTATCGGTCCTGATGCTAGCGGTGGTCATGGCACCGCACATCGGCCACGCCGCCAAAGGAGCTCGGCGCTGGATCGCCATTACTTCGAGCGTGACCATCGAGCCGAGCGAGTTGGTCAAGCTGGCGTTGGTCATCTATCTGGCCGCGTGGCTATCGTCGAAGGGCGATCGTATCCGCGATGTGAAAGCGTCGTTCGTGCCGTTCACCATCATGCTGTCGCTGGTCGCGGCCATGATCGTACGTCAGCCGGACCTGGGAACGACGATCGTGGTCTGTGTGACCGGGTTCTGCATGTTCTACATGGCCGGAGCCGACATCAAACATTTGCTCAGCGTGCTGGCGGCGGCGGCGTTGGGCGCCTGGGTGTTTGCCAACGACACCAGCTATCGCAGCGCACGGCTGCTTGCCTTCATGAACCCCTGGCAAGACCCGTTGGGGAAAGGGTGGCACACGATCCAGGCGCTGCTGGCACTGGGTTCCGGAGGATTGTTCGGGCGGGGATTCGGCAACAGCATCCAGAAGAATTGGCTGCCGGCGCCGCATACGGACAGCATTCTGGCGGTCATCGGCGAAGAATGGGGCCTGATGGGCACGCTGGGGGTACTGTTGCTGTTCCTGATCATCGCGTACCGTGGAACCCGCATCGCGATGCGGGCGCCGGATAAGTTCAGCCGCTTGCTGGCGGCGGGTATCACGAGCTGGATCACCTTCCAGGCTCTCCTCAATTACGCCGTGATAACATCGTCGGTGCCGTTTACGGGGGTGCCTCTCCCGTTCGTCAGCTATGGCGGTACGTCGCTCATCATCAGCATGACGGCGATTGGAATTCTGCTCAATATTTCGAGGCACACGTGGGGAGACCCGGTTGCGAGCGAGAGCACTGATCACGGGTGGGGGGACGGGCGGACACGCGTACCCCGCGTTGTCAATCATTCGGTCGCTTCAATTGAGGCTGACGGCGAACGGCTCCACGAAGAATCGCCCGAGCCGCTCCGACCGCAGGCATCACGAGTACACGGGTCGCGATCGCGACTTACCGGCCCAGCCGGATCAGCCCACCGGAACTGACGAGCGACTGGTGTACCTGGGAAGCTCGCGCGGCATGGAGCGCACGCTCCTTCCGCCAACCGGCATTCGCACCCATTTCGTGCCGATGGCGCCGCCGACTTCCGCCCGGGGAATTACGCTGCTGCTGCTCGCGACGATGCGGGCAGTGGTCGTGTTGATACGTACGCGGCCCCGAGTAACCGTCGCGACCGGCGGCTACGCGTCGACCCCGGCGGCGGCGGCATCGTGGCTGTTGCGAATTCCAGTCGTCCTCTTCTTGCCGGACATCATGCCCGGCAAGGCGGTGGCCTGGCTCGCACCGCTGTCGCGAAGAATCGCCGTGACCACCGAGGCGTCGCTGGAGTATTTTCCCGAAGGGAAGGCGGTGGTGACCGGCTACCCGCTGCGCGAGGCATTTGCCCATCCATCGCGCACCGCCGGGCGGAGCCGGTTTCACATTCCGGATGCGGCGCTCGCGCTGTGCGTTTTCGGAGGGAGCCAGGGCTCCCGACACATCAACAGCGCAATCGGGATGCGCCTCCCATATCTTCTGGAGCGGTATCACGTCATCCATATTTGCGGTGCGGAGCGGATCGGCGAGGCGGAAGTGTTCGCCAGGCGGCTAGCTCCCGAGCTGTCGCAACGGTATTCGCTGTTTCCATACCTCCAAGACGACGACATGGCCGCGGCACTGGCCGCCGCTGACCTGGCCGTCTGCCGGGCCGGGGCGTCGGTACTGGGGGAGCTGCCGGCCACGCAGACGCCCGCGATTTTGATACCACTGCCGCAACAAGCCGTACACCAACGCGAGAACGCACACTACCTGGCCGAGCGGGGCGCTGCCGTGGTGGTTGAAGACGAGCGGGTCGAGACGGATCTGGTGGCCGCGATCGACCGGGTACTGAGCGACCCCGAGGCACTCGCCGGCATGGCTCGGGCGTCGGCTGCCCTGGCCCGGCCGAATGCCGCCGACGCCATCGTGGATCTCATGGAAAGCGTGGGAATGTGACGCTCGAACTGGACGCTCACCGGCACGTTCACTTCGTCGGTATCGGCGGCATTGGGATGAGCGCGCTGGCGAAAATATTGCTGGCACGTGGTTTCACCGTGTCGGGCTTCGATCAGTCGGGAGGCGACCAGGTCGATATTCTGAGGTCGAGTGGAGCGCGTGTGGACGTCGGCGAGAGCACGGGTGCATTACTGGGCGCCGATCTGGTGGTAATTACCCCGGCAGCGGCGGGATCGGACGACGTGCAATCGGCCCGGACGCGCGGGATTCCGGTGGTGCGCCGGGCGGAATTGCTGGGCGCGCTAATGAACCCGATGTACGGTATCGCAGTGGCGGGTACACACGGGAAATCGACGACGTCGGCGCTGATTGCCCACCTCTGCGTGGAGGCGGGCTTCGATCCCAGCGCTATTATCGGCGCGGTGGTCGACAGCTTCGGATCGAACGCGCGGATGGGGCGAGGGGATATCGTCGTGGTAGAAGCGGACGAGTTCGACTCCGCGTTTCTGGAGCTCTGGCCAGCCAGCGCGGTGATAACCAGCGTCGAGCCGGAACATCTGGATTATTTCGGAGACGCCGAGCGCATGTTCGAGGCCTTCGCCCAATTCGCGACCCAGGTCCGCGACACGCTATTCATCTGCGCGGATGACGCGCCGGTGGAACGTATAACCGGCCGCGCCGGCTGCGAGGTCGTGACGTACGGCATCAACGGAGGCGATTGGCGAGCCACGGACATCGAGGACCGCGGCGGCAGGACCCATTTCCGGGTCCGGCGTGCCGGAACGGAGGAGCGAGCGTACGTCACGTCGCTGGCAGGAGCCCATAACGTGCGCAACGCGCTCGCCGGCATTGCGGTAGGACATGCACTGCGGATCGACCCCGCTACGATCGCGCAAGCACTGGCCGGCTTTTCCGGTACGGAGCGGCGCTGCCAGACGATCGGGACGGTCGACGACATCATAGTGGTCGACGACTACGGACACCATCCGACCGAAATTCGGACCACGCTCGCGGCCCTCCGCACTCGCTTTCGACGGCCAATCCGCGTCGTGTTTCAACCACATACTTACAGCCGAACCAAGACATTTCTCCAGGACTTCGCGGTCGCCTTTGCCCACGCCGACGCAGTGTACATACTCGACATTTACGGCGCGAGGGAACGTGACACATTAGGTATATCCGGCAGCGACCTGGCGAGCGCGGTCGCCCGCCACCACCCTTCGGTGGTGTACACCGGGAGCAAGGAGGCGGCAGTGGATGGGGTATCCGGGGATGCTCACTCCGGCGATCTCATCGTGACGATGGGAGCGGGGGACGTGAGCCTGCTCGCGCCGATGATCTTGCAGCGGCTTCGCGAGCGCGCGGCGGTTACCCTATGACACCGCGCAACCCAACCCGGCCACCGACCGCGAGGCCGGATCGCCGAGATCGTTCCAGCCAGGCGCGGAGGGTTGGGGCAGCGCCGAGAGCCGGCAACGGAGTCCCACCGGCCGGGCGTGGACGCGTACCCGCGGATCGGGGCCGTGCCACCCGAAGGCCGGAGCACCGGACGCAGAGCACGGCACGGGCTGCCACGCCGTCGGTTCTCGCGCTACTGCTCTGCCTGGGACTGCTCGCAGCGATCTTCGACAATGTCTTTAAGGTAAAGAGAATCGAGATCGTCGGTGCAAACCTTCCCCAGGCGCAGCTTGTCGCCGCTTCAGGCGTGATGGGTGCGAATATTTTCAGGGTACGGTCGGACAGCGTGGTGGCGCGGCTGTCGAGTCTCCGCGAGATAGTGGTGACCGGCGTGCACACCGCGCTGCCGGATCGAGTGATCATCGACGCGCAGGCCCGGCCGGCCTATGCCGCCTGGCGAACGGCGCAGGGGCTTTTTCGGTTGGACGAGGACGGCAACGTGATCGACCGCGTCAGCCATACGTCGTTGCCGGTTATCACAGGAACCGTATCCAACGTGAGCGTCGGGCCGGGTGTGATAGCGGCGGTGCGCTATGCCGTACAGGTGGTTCCAGCAGCTCCGAAGGGAACGATTGCTGGAATTCGCTACGGACCAAAGGACGGTCTCACCATCAGCGGAACGGCGGGGTGGAGGGCGATCGTTGGAACGGGAAGCACAACTCAGCTTCTGAACCGAGTTGCCGATTTAGTGGGCGTCTTGCGTGCCGCGTTGCGCCGCTCCGAGTCGCTGCGTTCGGTCGATCTGCGCTATCCCAACCCGGTCGGTACGTTTGTCAGCCCGTAGCGGCTGGATGGTCTGATGGGCACGAGAAAGCCCCCGAAGAGATCTGCGAGGACGGGGTTGCCGGCATCCAAAACGCCCCGGCAGGCGGCTCTCGACCCATGTATACTGTGAGCACCTTGTTGCTGCGCGGAATGTTCTGATGCCTCGAGATGACGTGATTGTCGCCGTGGATGTCGGCACGACCAAGATTTGCACACTCATCGCGGAGGTCGATCAGCACCGTCAGATCAACATCGTGGGGGTAGGAACGGCGCCGTCGGCGGGCATGAAAAAGGGCGTCGTGGTGAACATCGACGAGGCCGCCGGCGCCATCCAACGATCGGTACGGAAGTGCGAGCGGCTCTCGGGATATTCGGTCGCGTCGGCCTACGTTGGAGTGACGGGAGCGCACATTTCGGGAATCAACCGGCGAGGCGTGGTGGCGGTGTCGCCCAACGCCGCGGAAATCACCTCGCTGGATGTGGAGCGTGCCAAGGAAGCGGCGCGGGTGCAGGCGATCGCCAACGACCGCGAGATCATCCACGTACTGGCACGCGGCTACACGCTGGACGGTCAGGATGGCGTGCGCGATCCGGTGGGCATGGCCGGGCGGCGTCTCGAAGCGGAGATGCACATCATCACCGGCGGCACGACGTCCATTCACAATCTGGTGCGATGCGTGAATCGCGCGGGATTGGAAATCGACGAGTTGATTCTGCAGCCGCTGGCATCGAGCGAGGCGGTGATCAGCGCGGCGGAAAAAGACATCGGGGTGGCGCTGGCGGATATCGGCGGTGGCACCACCGACATCGCCATCTTCCACGAGGGCGGTGTGGCGTATACCAGCGCCCTGGTGGTGGCGGGAAACCACGTGACCAAGGACCTCGCTCTGGGGCTGCGCGCGCCGTTTGTGGCAGCGGAACGGATCAAGCTGGAGTACGGGAGCGCGCTGCCGGAGGGGGTGGATCCAAACGACACGCTGGAGATTCCAACCTACGAGCAGGAAGAGGGAGAGCTGATATCGCGGCGCCTGGTGGCGGAAATCATCGAATCGCGCGTGGCGGAAATTCTCAGCCTGATCCACACTGAAATCAGCCGCGCGGGTTACGACGGCCACTTGCCGGCGGGGGTGGTACTGGTGGGCGGCACGGCGGAACTGGCCGACATCCGGCAGCTGGGACGCGACGTGCTAAACCTTCCGGTACGGGTGGGTGTACCGGGCGGCGTGATCGGGTTGACCGACACCATTTTGCGTCCGGCATATGCAACTTCCATTGGACTTTTACTGTGGGCGGCGTATCATACTGATGGAACGTATGCCACTGTCCCGGCGTTTACCGATTGGAAGGGCGTGAACAGACTGAAGGGCTGGTTCCGCGAATTTCTCACATGACGGGGCCGAAACCAACGTGAGGAGAACTACTTGGATAATTTACGACCATTCCGCGACTCAGAGAGGAAAGGAGGGGGCATGATCGGGGATCACTTGCCAGAAGCGACCATCAAGGTCGTCGGCGTCGGCGGTGGTGGAACCAACGCTGTGAACCGGATGATCCGTGCCCAGGTACAGGGCGTTGAATTCATCAGCGTCAACACCGATAGCCAGGCGCTCGAGAGCGCACAGGCGCCTCACCGCATTCAGATTGGCGAAAAACTGACGCGCGGACTGGGTGCGGGCGGCAATCCGTCGATGGGACAGAAGGCGGCGGAAGAGAGCAGCGAAGAACTTTATGAGGCACTGCGCGGAGCCGATATGGTGTTTATCACCGCCGGTATGGGCGGTGGCACCGGAACAGGTGCGGCTCCGATTGTGGCCCAAATCGCGCAGGATCTGGGGGCGCTGACGGTGGGGGTCGTGACCAAGCCGTTTTCGTTCGAGGGAAACCGGCGGCGAGCCTCGGCCGACGAGGGCGTAAACGCGCTCAAGGACCGGGTCGACGCCCTGATTACCATCCCCAACGATCGCTTATTGAGCATTGCCGACCAGAAAATGTCGATGACCGACGCCTTTGCAATGGCTGATGAGGTCTTGCATCAGGGCATACAGGGTATTTCCGACACCATCACCAAACCGGGGATGATTAACCTCGACTTCGCCGACGTGAAGGCGATTATGTCCCACGCCGGCTCCGCGCTGATGGCGATCGGCCGGGCGGCGGGTGAAGATCGGGCGGAGAAGGCGGCGCAGGCGGCAGTCTCCAGTCCGTTGCTCGAAGTCTCGATATCCGGCGCCAAGGGCGTGCTGTTCAACATCGCCGGCAGCGACTTCACGCTGCACGAGGTGAACCAGGCGGCACGCGTGATTCAAGATGCCGCGGACGGCGATGCGAACATCATCTTCGGTGCGGTAATCGACGAGCGCCTGCAGGACGAGATTCAGATCACGGTGATCGCGACCGGATTCGAGGGACGCACGAATACCGTACAGCGCGGTGTGAAGCCGGCCTCACGCGATGTGACGCGGCCGCGGACCTCGTTCATAGAGGAGCAGCGGACGGCCGAGCAGCGTCTTGATACACCGCGAGCGGAGCCACGAGCTGAGCCGCGCCGCGACCCACAGCCGTATACCAGGCCGGACACGGACGACGGCGACGACGAGTACGACATCCCGGCGTTTATCCGGCGACGCTGAGCAACCGCACACGATAGAGGGCCGGCCTGTAATGGTTCGGCCCTCTTTGGCGTTTCAGCGCGTGTAGACTGAAGCTAGAGTGCCCAGGGAAATGCCACGCGAAAGCAAAGGACGACCATGTTGTTTCGGAAGGAAAAAGTCGAGAGTGCAGCCCCGGTCGGAGTAAGCGAGGGGGCGGTTCTCGACAACTTGCGCAAGATTATCGACCCCGATTTGCACCGAGACATCGTGTCGCTGGGCATGATCAAGGATCTCGCCATCAATCCCGGTGACGGCGGGGCACGGGTCAGTTTCACGTTTGAGCTGACGACTCCGGCCTGCCCGGTGCGGGACCAGTTCAAGAAGCAGGCGGAGGCCGCCACGCTGGACGTGCCGGGAGTGAGCGCGGTCGACGTGAAAATGTCGGCGAATGTACGCTCCAGCGGGCCGGCCAGTGGGGCGGGGCAGATCCAGCTACCGGGCGTCAAGAACATCATCGCGGTGGGGAGCGGTAAGGGCGGCGTGGGAAAATCCACCGTGGCCGCCAATCTGGCCGCAGCGCTCGCGCGATCGGGTGCGAAAGTCGGGCTTCTGGATGCCGACATGTACGGGCCGAGCGTGCCGGTGCTGATGGGCATCCGGTCGCAACCGCGCGTGGACGGCAAGACGTTGATTCCGCACGAAGTACACGGCGTCAAATTGATGTCGATCGGCTTCCTGACCGACGACGACAAGCCGATTATCTGGCGCGGGCCGATGGTGGGGCAGGCGATCAAGCAGCTCCTGGGGGACGTGCGTTGGGGCGAGCTCGACTACCTGTTGGTGGATCTGCCGCCGGGCACGGGCGACGCTCCGCTGACCTTGATCCAATCCATTCCGCTGAGCGGGGTGGTGGTGGTGACGACTCCACAGGACGTGGCGCTGGGTATCGCGACCAAGGCGCTGCAGATGTTCCGAAACTTACGCGTGCCGATTCTTGGCATCGTGGAGAACATGAGCGGCTTCCACTGTCCGAACTGCGGCCACGAGACCGATATCTTCAGCGTGGGTGGCGGCAGGACGGCAGCCGAGGCGAATAAGGTGCCATTCCTGGGGGGCATACCGCTGGATCAGTCGATTCGGATGAGCGGTGACCAGGGAGAGCCGATCGCGTCCTCGCAGCCGGACTCGGTGCACAGCGAACCGTTCGAGACAATTGCCCGCGCGATGGCGGCACAGGTGAGCATCCAGAGCAGGCGGGCGATTCCGCTGGTCGTGAAGTAACGTGCCGCCGGTTTCGCTCGAAGCGATCCGAGAGGCTCGCGAGCGCATTCGCGGCGCCGTGCCGGTCACTCCGCTGATAGCGGCGGTGGGACTGACCGTACCGGACGGTAACGAGCTCTGGCTGAAGGCCGAAAACCTGCAGCGCACCTGGTCGTTCAAAATCCGCGGCGCGTACAACACGGTGGCGAGCCTGACCGACGAGGAGCGGGCGAACGGCATCATCGCCTGTTCGTCCGGCAATCACGGGCAGGCAGTAGCCTGCGTGGCGTCCATGCTGGGGCTACGAGCCGTGGTGGTGATGCCGGAGGATGCAATTCCGGTGAAGGTGCAGATGACGCGGCGCTACGGCGCTCAGGTGTTGTTCGCCGGTCACACGACTTTGGACCGCGAGAAGAAAGCGCTGGAGCTGGCAGCCGAATACGGCTACACCATGATCCCGCCGTTCGACGATGTCCGGATCATCGCCGGGCAGGGCACGGCCGGACTGGAGATACTGGAGCAATTGCCCGACCTGGAAGCGGTGGTGGTTCCGGTGGGTGGCGGTGGGCTGGCATCGGGGGTGTCGACCGCGATCAAGGCGTTGCGTCCCGACGTGCGGGTGATCGGCGTCGAGCCGGAAGCGGCGGCGGATGCAGGCGATTCCTGGCGAAGCGGGACGGTGACAACCTGGGCTTCGACCGATTCCGTGGCCGACGGTCTGCGCGCGAGCCGGGTAGGCGAGCTGAATCTGGCGACCATACGAGAAACAATCGACGACATGGTGACGGTGAGTGAGGACGAAATCCTGGACACCGTACGCGCGCTGGCGGAAGGCGCGAAGCTGATCGCCGAGCCGTCGGGGGCGGTGGCGCCGGCCGCGGTATTGACCGGCAAGACTGGCCTGAGGGATGCGCGCGTGGTGGCGATTATCAGCGGCGGCAACATCGACCCAGCACGTTTGCGCGCGTGCCTGGAGCCGGCCACGGCGCCCGAGGATGTCAGCGTCGCCAACTGATCCCGCCTCGGGGATTTCGGCGGGTCTGGACGACGCCGATGGCATGAAGCGGGCAGAGCCGCCGGAGTGCGCCGGCATCATTCTGGCCGGGGGTCGCAGCGTCAGGATGGGAACCGACAAAGCGCTGCTGGAAATGCACGGCGAGACGCTGCTGGCCAGGACCGTACGTATCGTTTCGGCAATCGCATCCTCGGTGGTGGTAGTGGGACGGACCGGCCTGCCGCCGGACGTACGGGGCGTGAACGCCGTACCGGACGATGTACCCAATGCCGGGCCGCTGGGCGGAATCGCCACGGGGCTGCGGCTAATCGGCGAGGAGTACGCGCTGGTCGTATCGTGCGATCTACCGTTCCTCACTGTGGAGATGCTTCGGCTCCTCCTGCAAAATGCGGCCGGATGCGACGCGGTGGTCCCGGTGTGGGGCGGGCGGCTGCAGCCTACCTGCGCGTTATATCGCCGGTCGTGCTGTCCGGTCTTCACCGCACTGATCGAGGCCGGGGAGCTTCGAGTGCGAAGCGCGCTCGACGGGATGCGGCTGTGCCGTCTGGGGCCGGCGGAATTAGCGGCGGCCGGTTGCGGCGGGCTCACGCTCTCGAATGCGAACACACCCGACGAGTGGAGGGCAGTGCTGGCCAGCTCCTCTCCGTGGGAGTGACCCCGGCATCGTTATGTAAACTATTTGGCATCGTCATGCTAACGCTGCCCACGAATGCAGCGCGGGCTAAGGCGAGGATCGGAGCCGGGGTTGAATTGATCGAGCGAGCACGCTACAATCTTGGTGCAGTTAGCACTCTCGATGGCAGAGTGCTAAACTAGATGTAGACCGAGAAAGAAGGAGGGCACCAGTTGGCAACTGAAACACAGAAGAAGCTTCAGATCCAGCCGTTGGGCGATCGCGTTGTCGTTCGACCGAACGAGCCGGAGTCGCAGCGACCGAGTGGCATCTATGTCGCGGAAACCGCGAAAGAGAAGCCGCAGAAGGGCACCATCGTGGCGGTGGGACCCGGCAAGTGGGAAGACGGACAGGTTGAGCCGATGTACGTTGCGGTAGGCGACACCATTCTCTTCGCGAAGTACGCGGGAACCGAGATCCGAATCGACGACGAAGACGTGTTGATCATGAGCCAGAAAGACGTTCTGGCCAAGATCGACGCCTAAATTAGGGAGGAGATTGAATGGCGAAGCAAATTATTTTCAACGAAGAGGCGCGGCGCGAGCTGAAGCGCGGTGTCGACGCCCTGGCCGATGCCGTGAAGGTAACGCTGGGACCCAAGGGCCGAAACGTTGTCCTGGACAAGAAGTTTGGCTCTCCCACCATTACGAACGACGGTGTGACCATCGCGCGTGATATCGAGCTCGAGGACCCGTTTGCCAATATGGGCGCCCAGCTCGTCAAAGAAGTTGCGACCAAGACCAACGACGTGGCCGGTGACGGCACCACGACGGCGACCGTTCTGGCCCAGGCGATGATCGCCATCGGTCTCAAGAACGTGACGTCGGGCGCCAATCCCATGGCGATCCGCACGGGCATCAACAAGGCAGTCGATTGTGTCGTCGCCGAGCTGAAGAGCTTCTCGCGCCAGATCGAAAGCAAAGAGGAAACCGCTCGCGTGGCGACGAACTCCAGCCAGGATGCTGAGGTCGGACAGATTATTGCCGACGTCATGGAGAAGGTTGGTAAGGACGGCGTCATCACGGTTGAGGAGTCGCAGGGACTCAGCCTCGAGCAAGAGTTCGTGGACGGCATGCAGATTGACCGCGGCTATATCTCGCCGTACATGGTCACCGACACCGCCCACATGGAAGCCTCGCTCGACAATCCGTACATTCTGATCACCGACAAGAAGATCAGTGCGATCGCCGACATTCTGCCGGCGCTTGAGAAGCTGGTCAACGTGTCAAAGAATATCGTCCTGATTGCCGAGGACGTCGAGGGCGAAGCGCTGGCGACCCTGGTGGTCAACAAGCTGCGCGGCACGCTGAGCGTGCTGGCCGTCAAGGCCCCCGGCTTTGGCGATCGACGCAAGGCCATGCTGGAGGACATCGCGGTTCTCACCGGCGGCACGGTGGTGACCGAGGAAGCCGGACTGCGCCTCGACTCCGTCACGATGGACATGATGGGTCAGGCCCGCCGAATTACCTCGACCAAGGACAACACGACGATCGTCGAGGGACGCGGCTCGCAGGATGCGATCAGCGCCCGCATGCAGCAGATCCGCTCGCAGATCGAGGAAACCACGAGTGACTTCGACCGCGAGAAGCTGCAGGAGCGACTTGCCAAGCTGGCCGGTGGCGTTGCCATCATCAAAGTCGGCGCAGCCACCGAAGTCGAGCTGAAAGAGAAGAAGCACCGCGTCGAGGACGCACTCTCGGCCACCCGCGCGGCGGTTGAAGAGGGTGTAGTGGCCGGCGGCGGCACAGCCTTCCTGAAGACTCGCCCGGCGCTGGATAAGCTGAACCTGACCGGTGACGAGAAGATCGGCGCCGACATCGTTCGCCGAGCACTCGAGGAGCCTCTACGACAGATCGCCGAGAACGCCGGCTATGACGGCGGCGTGATCGTGGCCGAGGTCGAGCGACGCGGCACGAACGAAGGGTTCAACGCGGCAACCGGCCAGTACGAGAACCTGCTGGACGTGGTCCCGGACCCGACCAAGGTGACTCGATCGGCCCTGCAGAACGCGGCCAGCATCGCCTCGATGCTGCTGACCACGGAGACCCTGATCAGCGACCTGCCCGAGAAGAACCCGGCGCCGGCCGCTCCTCCGATGCCCGACTACTAAATCGAGACGGGTAGAATTTTATAAAGAGGGCGGGGAGCTGCGGCTCCCGCCCTCTTTGTTTTTTCTTGGTGCCGAGAAAGAGAAGCGTGGCGCTTGTGTTAGGCTTTTTGCGGTCACCTGCGTTCACAGCGTCATCAAGGATGAAGACAACGATGCCTGAACTTGACACTTCCTTCTTTGCCCGGTGGCACGCCGAGCAAATGGAGGATCCGGAATACGCCCGTGAATACGAGAGGGCACTCGCTGAGACCGACCAGGTAGATGCCATCATGCGTGAACGGGGTGGATTGCGAGTCAAGCGGGTCTGAAAAAGTCAGAACTTGCACGTCTCATCGGGAAAGACCCTTCTACCGTGCGTCGAACGTTTTCGGCGCCGGTGAATCCAGAACTCAAGACCGTGGTCGCACTGGCGACCGCACTCGATGTAGAGATCACTCTCCGACCGCGAGCACAACGAGCCAGCAGGCAAAAGCGTCCTCGCACGCCCGCGTTCTAAAGCCCTGCGAGCTCGATGGCACAGCCATGGGACTTTGCGTTCTTCGCTCCACGGGACCCGGAAGAATCTCCGCTCGGCTTCTTGGGGCGCTGTCCAACGAGTGTCAGGGCTAAGCGGTCAGCATCGCTTCGATGCCCGACTACCAAATCGAGACCGGTACACGTTAAGAACAAGGGCGGGGCTTCGGCTCCCCGCCCTTGTTGGTTGGTTTTACGCCGGCTTTTCTGAGTTGACAACCTCGCCAACTCAACGACTCGTAGCTCCTTGCTGCAATACGGCTGCAGTTCAAGAAAATAGTCTGTCGAGATGCCCCGTCAAATGCTCCCAAAGACTCGAAACCACATGGTCTTTCGCGTCACATATGATATCGGCCTAACGATGTCCCAGAATTTCAGGGACTGCACTCGCTAGGTACAAGGGATAGTGGGGAACGATGCACGCCTAATGGAGATTTGCTGCTGACGATAGCAACAAAAACCGCCGTAAAATGGGCTAATGGCTACCGTACCCATTTGTCGATGTAAACACTGCGCGAGGGGATGACGAAGAAGGACTCTGACACATTTCGCTCCAAGAGCCCGGGGATTGAAACTGCTTGAAGGGGACGCGGCCGTACTCTCGGATTCTAGGAGATCGATTTCGTTTTGAACGCCCGCGCACTCATCAGCGGCGCTGAGTGCCCACCAGACTGTATGGTTCGTGGCCCGTGTTCGTCATCTCTGTACAGATCGATAATATCCCGTATCTTCGTGACGAACTCGAATAGATCGTCTTCGTTAAATAGCAGAGCAAAGAGGGATTCGTCCACGTCGATGTCGGTCTTGAAAGCTTCGATTCCGCCATTTGCGTGTTCGATGCCGTCTCGCAAAGCTTTGAGGCGACAGATTCGGTCCCACAGATCGGGTCGCGCCGTCATGAGGTTCGGTTTTGAAGTTGCGCAGTGAAGAACCTTACTCAGCCTAAACTTGATGCCGGTGCTATTGATGTAGAAGTCTCGTCCTCTCGTCCTCCCTTTGAACTCCATGGAAAAGTCGATAGGAATGTGTTCGTTGCCGAAGTTGTTTAATGCTGCATACACGAGAGCGATCCCAGACATTGCCTCTTGGAAGAAGTCAAAGACGAGGTCGTGGTCAGTGATCGTCCTGTGCTCTGGGTACAAATCTCCTCCGTTCGATGCAGTCTTAAGGACTTGAATCCGAAGCTGGCCGGCTCTCTTTAACCTCGGCTCCGCTGCACGAAGGAGAAGTTCTGACGGGAGTGGGATGGTGTACATGACCGTGCCTCCGTCCCGCAGGCGAACCCGCTCTTTCCAAATGACCGGAGCGCCCGCTTCATGATTGTTGGCCCAAATGGTGCCGCCCGGGACGTCTTCTGCAAGCACTTTGGCCAGGGCAGCGCGTCTGTCAAACAGAATAGGCAGTTCCCACTTCTCGGGTTTCCCGGCGCGTGCATTTGCCTTCATGCGCTCCTTGTCCCGTCCGACTTTCCTAGCCAAGGTTACTAGCTCCTTCCAGAACGCGGTCCGAGAGAAGTGTCTTTCGAGTATTGGCCACAACTGTGCGCATGGCTTCTCATCTCAGCACGTCAGTGGCCCCTTTAGTCCGCTTAACTCCAACTCTTCGGTGGCAGGAGCTTACCCAGGCTCCTGCCACACTTCGAGCTGGTTGAATCGTGTTTATCGAAGTCTTGTAACATTCGCACGTCGTTGAGCGCGAGCAGAGTCAGATACGCACATCTAAGCGGCTTCCAACTCTTATGCTCGTCACGCATCGTGCGAGTGCCTCGCACCGCGCTCCACATTTGATAGCGCGGTGCGAGGCGGTAGAAACATGATCTCGCGTCCGTTAGTACGGGCCCTCCCACTGGAAACTCGATATCGCTCCTCCCATACATTCGTACACAGTGTGGATTGGACAGCTTGTTCCACTGGGCTAGAGTGACTTTCGAGCCGGATAGCCTTGATCGGCAATGGGGGTCCGGAGTCTTCGTGAAGCCCGTTCACGTGTCGCTAGGCATTCTCAGATAGCGTCTTTGTGTTCTGATATTACTTGGGGAGTCGACTACGGCATCGATCACGCGAGACCATCCGGCGGCCCGGAGAAAGCAATTGAAATTCTCATAGGCACGCGGACTCGACGTTCTGCACCAGCTCGCCAGTCCGTTGTGCGGTGCGGAAATCGAGCGCTTCGAACCAATCAGGGGCCGTGCGATTCACTGAAGCAGCCCCTGACCGGTTTCGAGCGTTACTTCCTCTTGTGTGGCGTTTGTGCCAAGTCGCTGGCGGCAGTTGACTTCTCTGCTTTCGTCGCCTTCGGATTGCGAAGCGTCTTGCCCGCGTTGGAAGCCGCTTGTTTCCCTGTAGCCAAAGTTCTCACCACCTAACCGGTACTTGCATTGAGCTACGAGCGTCCGAGGGTATGCTCACAGTTATTACCTGCCTCGCATTATAGTGGCATTATACATAACTTGTTATGTTGACAGTGTCTACATTTCGGCGGCAAACTTCAGCTAATTTGAATCGGGACGCCCGGCCGTACTGCAGTTCTCGGCAATGCATGTCGTTCAGGAGTGTAAACACCATGACAGCTCTCCAGTTGGGAGCGCTTGCGGGATGGTGCCCTTGCGCCCAGGTAGCCGATGACGGTTCGCCATTCAAGCGATCAAATGGCTATACGGACGAGTGACGACGCATACCGTGGCACTTGGGAGTTTAGTTAGACTTTGACCATTTCAAAGCTCCTGGTAACCTTGATCGCGATCCGTGCGCAACTCCATCAGCCGCCGTCGTGCGTATGCCGGTTCGGATAGCCAGGCGTTGGCCGCTTCCCAGGCGATGGCCGCACGCCGGGCTCGTGTTATCCGACGTTTGTCGACGACTTGAGGGAGGTCGAGCGGAAGGGCTGCCAGGTCGAAAAGGGAAGCGTCCACGCGTGCTTCATCCCAGTCGATGAGTCCAACTCTCCCACCGTGCAGCAGGATATTGCCCGCCCCGGGGTCACCGTGAACGACGGACACCGGCTCTCCCTGCATCGCCTGCCAGGCGCGCCGAACACGCCGCACAGCATCTTCGGGCATGAGATCCAGCCGCACATCACCTCCCACATCCGCCTCCAGCAACTCCGCCGAGGAGCGAAAGGACGGACGCTGTGGCCAGTCCCGGGTGAGGGTATGGAGCCGGGTTAGCTCATCCGCAACCAGCCGCCACTCGCGCTCCGATACGGGAGGATGTCCTTCGAGCCAGGTGAACAGAGTGAGGCCACTCACGCGCGAACGGCCATCTCGCGTGGCAAGCATCTCCGGCACAATCATGTCCGCGGCTCGGAGGAACTGGAGTAGCTCAATTTCCCAGTCGAGCGCCATACCGGGACGAGGACTCAGCCGAGCGGCATAGCGCCTGCCTCCGATCCGCACCGCCCAGAGGCGGTTGCGGTATCCTCCACTGAGCTCACCTTCGATACGAGCGTCAGTGCTCCACGCGGTGAGCATTTCTTGCAATCGCTCGTCCGGCTCTGCGTGCATAACCGTTACTCGGAATCGTGGAACGACAGAATGAGGCAGAAACTACTTCTCGCCAGAGGGGTGGTCCGCTCTCAGTCCGCTTCCCGCCATTGTGGCCATTCTATGCCCGTTCGCTCCGGTGTTTTACGTTCCAGCTAGCAGTAACCACGCCGACCCGTCACGACTAGAATAGCCGTCTGACACGGTTGGGAGAGACTACCTGGAAACGAAAGCTTCAACGACGGAGAGGAGAGCCCGGCCGAGGAGGCGCTGAAGCGGGCGCTGCGGCGTGTGGAGAGGATCGAGGTGCGCTAGAGAGCCAGCGCGCTTCACTGAACGGACGGTTACCGATGCAGCCGGCGTGTGCGCGATTGCCGAGGTTCTCCCTCGCCGGATTCCTCGCCGTTGCGAACGACTGCGATCGAAGCTGCTACCCGTTGGCGGGACGACCTCATTGGGAAGTGAAACTGCCGGGTGCCTGGTGCGTCGGGTCCGTGACGCGCAGCATCTTACGTGGCGGGTTCGGCCCGCGATAACGCCAACCACGATTCAAGCTCGCGCGCGGCGAGCGGACGACTCACATGATATCCCTGTGCCAGGTCGCAGCCCATGAGGGTTAACAACTGCAAGCTCTGCTGGTTCTCTACGCCTTCCGCCACTACCTCCAAGCGGAGGCTATGTCCGAGATCGGAGACGGAGCGGATGATGAATGCATCGTCGTCATTGTTTGCCATGTTTTGTACGAACGATCGGTCAATCTTGATTTCATCCACCGGCAGTCGACGGAGATAGGCGAGGGAGGAGTACCCGGTACCGAAATCGTCGATGGCGATTCGTACGCCCATGTCTCGAATCTGCTGCAGGATCTCCGCCCCGTGAACAGGATCGGCCATGAGCGAACTTTCGGTCAACTCAATCTCCAATAGATTGGCGCGCACGTTCCAGGTATCCAGTAGCTCGACCAGGGTCGGAATGAGGTCCGGGTCATGTAGGCTGCGCGCCGATACATTGACTGCAACGCTCAGCTCAAGGCCAGCCTCCTGCCAGGCATGGCACTGCTCCAGCGCGCGGCCGAGCACCCACCGCGTGAGCGGCTTAATGAGGCCGGTGTGTTCGGCCAGCGGGATGAATTCGGCGGGCAGTATCATGCCGCGCTCCGGGTGTTGCCAGCGTACTAGCGCCTCCACGCTGTCGACCCGCTGGGTTTTGAGGTCCACCTTGGGCTGATAGAAGAGGAGCAACTCCTCACCGACGATTGCCTTACGCAACTCGCCGATGAGGGCCAGTCGATCTGGGCTGTAGTCGTCCTGTGCGGAGGTATAGACGGCAAAACCGCTATCCGTGCGTTTGGCGTGATACATGGCCACATCTGCGCGTTGGAGCAGTGTGGCTGCATCCGCGCCGTGCTGAGGATAATAGGCGATTCCGATGCTTGCGCCAACGCTGAGACTGTGCCCTTGCACGCCGAAGGTTTGACCGAGCGCGCTAAGAATCGTATTGGCCACATCGATCGCACCCTGCTCCGAGGTGTTAGGAAGCAGGATCGCGAACTCGTCGCCCCCAAGCCGGGCAATGGTGTCCGATTCCCGGAGAGCTCCCAGCAACCGGGTACCGAATTGCTGCAATAGTAAGTCTCCCTGATGATGGCCGAAGGTGTCATTGATCTCTTTGAAGCGATCCATGTCCATGAGCAGCAGAGTAACGGTGCTATCGGTACGGGGAGCGTCGAGAATGGCTTGCTGCACACGGTCGTGCAACAACATGCGGTTCGGTAGTCCGGTAAGAGCATCGTGGAGAGCCTGCTTCAGCAGACGTTTTTGCTGTTCGACGATAGTATTCGATCCATGGCGGACAATGCCGAAGAGGAGGAGATACAGGGATATGAGGCCGCAGGCCAGCAGTGCATACCCGGAATGCTGGAGCGAATTGATCTCATTCGCCACTGAGCCATACGTCTGGTAGAGCTCGAATGCTCCGAACGTTGGTCCGCCGGGACGGTATTGGATGGGAATGTATACCTCGAGCAGCTTCCCAAATCGGCGCTCATCCAGGTTCTCCGATTTACCCAACCCGGAGACCTCCGAAACCAGCCTGCCGTCGAGGGCTTCGGACAATTCGCCTTCCATGGGAAAGGTGCGGCCGCTGATGCGCGGATCGTCGGAGTAGATGATAGTTCCGCTACGGTTCCACACCTTGACGCGGATCGTTCGTTCTGAGAGGATCGCGCTCCGAATGAATGAATCAAACGCTCGGTAGCGTTGGCCGGTCATTCTGCCGAGTATCAAGTCTTGCGGGCTGATGCGCGTCAGGAGACGAGCGTGCAGATCGTCGTAGGCCGTCTGGCGCGCTCCTTCGAGCGCTATGCCCTGTACCGCCTGTCCCAGAACGAAGGCCAGGCCGATTCCGAAGAGCAGGAAGACCGGGAAACTCGTGATGGCAAAACGCTGCGACAGCGTTAAAGCCGGCATACGACCCGCGATGGCCGTCCACCGCCGGCGTATTGACTTCAAGAGGCCGGCTCATCTTTACATGTGCACACAGTGTGTCCACTTAACGGCGTATGTCTGCCAACGACTATGGTCTTTAGTCCCGATCAGCTCGGGACTTTTGTCACCCGCCAGGGTGGCATTGCAATCTCGACTCATACTTTGCCGTGTGTCACGGTCTCGAAGTCCGCGGTGCGCTCCGGAATGTCAGTGAACCAGGACGGATGATCAACGGCGAGTGAAGTGGCGCTCAGGCTGGGGATTGGCACGCACCACCCAGATCGAGTCAGATCTGCCTTTGATAGACGACTACCGAACGAGGAGGGCCGCTTGCGGGCAGTGGTCGATCAAGAACCGCGCAGTCTTGCCCACCGAGTGCGGGCCGGTCTTTCCCGCCTTCCCGTGTACCACGATGAGGTCGACCTGGAGCTCTTCCGCCTGGCGACGCAACTCCTCATTTGGTTTTCCCCGCAGAGTGATCTCGTCGATGCGGCCGTCCGGGACTCCGGCGGTAACGAGTTCCTGGCGAGCAAATCGCAGGATGGCTCGCGCCCGCTCCTCCTCAAGCTGAAGCAGCTCGGCAGTCCGTAGCGTGCCGAGCGAACGTTTGCCGAGAAACCGCTCGCGGCTTCGCTCCAGATCGGCGTGTGGCGTGGGGTCGATGCTATGAGCGAGAAGAATCCGATCAGCGTGGTCAAGGGGAGCGAGCGCCGCCGCGTTCTCGAAGAATGAAGTGTCTTCCGTCCCTTTGATTGCCATCATCACTTTCATGTCTTGCCCTCCACTGGTTTTTGCGTTACCGGCCGGACGTGAGCCACAAACCCAGGATTGCAGCCGCCAGCATGACGGGCGTGACGATGACGCCGATCCGGAAGTAGTCCCAGGTCGAGACATCGAGACCTTTGCGGCGAAGAAAGAAGAGCCATAAGAACGTGGCGAGCGAGCCGAGGTGGGTGAGATTGGGACCTAAATCGGCGCCCAGAATCGTGGAGTACACCAAATCGAGTCGGGTTGAAGCGGGCACATGGGTATGTGGAATGGTCGTCGTCATGACCAGCGCCATCGGAAGATTATTGATCACGTTTGAGCCCACGGCAGTCCCCGCCACCGTCACTGCGATGACGGCGAGATGTGACGTGCCGGCGGCGCGTACGAGTGCCGTCCCAAGGGCGGCGCTGACACCAGTGGTATCCAGCCCGCGGACGACGATGAGCATTCCACCAATGAAGCCGAAGATCGGCCAGCTGATCTCGGTCCGGAGTCGTCCGATATCGAGCACATGGATTCGGCGCAGATTGAGCGCAATGACTGCCGCACCGGCAAGTGCCACGATCCCCAGTGAAAAGGCAATCGCCGATGCAGCAAGGTAGGAAGCGGCGAGCACGCCCAGGAGCGCGGCCGTCGAGGTTGTTCCGGGTACCTCGTCGGGCCTGGAGAGCGGCCGAAAGCGACCTCCCAAGTCGCGTCGGAAGAGGACGAGGAATACTGCGACGTTGACGATGCCCACCAGTATTGCCGGCAGCCACAGATGGGAAACATACGAGCCTAGATCGAGGTGAAAGGCATCCGCGACGATCACATTCAGTGGATTGCTCACCGGGAGTCCGATCGACGCGGTATCCGCGATGAACGTGATCGCGAAGACAAACGGGATTGGGTCGAGGCCAAGACGAAGTACGAGCGCGTAGACCACCGGAGTCAATACCAGAGCAGCCGAGTCGTTGGCAAAGAAGAGGGAAACGACCGCGCCGATCAGGAATATGGCGACATAGAGCCGGAGGACTCTCCCCCCGGTCAGTCGGGCAGCTGAGAACGCGATCAGATCGAAGACGCCGGCTTGGTCGGCGAGAGCCGCAATCGCCATCATTCCCAAAAAGAAGAGGAAGATATTCCAGTTGGCGGCCTCGAGGCGCAGACCGTCGCCAACAGGAACCAATCCCAGGAGAAGCGCGAATACGGCTCCAAGGAGCGCTGATATGCCTTCATTGAGGCCGCGCGGACGAATCACCACCAAACACAGCGTGCCCAAAGCAACGCTGACTGCCTCAGCCGCCCTCACACATCACTATAGCCACACCCCCGGTGCCGCCTTGACGAAGGCAAGCTGTCTCGATAGCTGCCCACCCCATGATGGGTACCGAATGGAGTTGTGGCGCGGGTCACAGGGAGTTGTGTCAGACTCTGCGGTGCATGGCGACTACGCGAAGTGGACGATGGAGGAGCTGCGGCATGCGCTGCTGGGTTCGGATCGCGACACCCGGATGCAGGCGGCCTTCCAGCTGAGCGATCGCGGTCGGGACGGTGACGCGCCGGCGGTGATTCTCCTGATCGACGCGCTCGACGTGCCCGCCCCTGTGACCCCACAGGGGACGGCGGACTGGGAGTACGTGGTCGATTACCTGATCCGCGTGGGCCCAAGTGCGGTCCAGCCGCTGATTGCCGTACTGGTGGATCGCTCGAGGCCCGAATTAATGCGAGAGGGCGCGGCCCGTGCTCTGGGCAATCTGGGCGATGCCCGGGCGGTCGAGCCGCTGCTCGACATCCTCATGGACGAAAACGACTATCCTGGCGTCCGAGCGATGATCGCGTTTTACGTGGGACGGTTGCGCGATCCTCGGGTCGTGGAACCGCTGCTCGCGCTTGCGGCCGATCCGGGCGTCAGTCAAACCCTGCGCCGAAACGCGCTTCACGGACTCGGACACGTCTCCGATCCTCGCCTCTTCCATGCCCTGGTGCCGCTGCTCGCCGATGGTGAAGTCGCGCGGTTTGCCGCAACCGTGCTGGCTGATTCGCACGATCCGCGTGCGCTCGCCGAGCTCCTACCCGAGATTGCAACGGACGATCCGACGATGCGTCTTCACATCGCGGCGATCGTGGGCAAGCTAGGTGAACGGGCCGTCGAGCCGCTGCTGGAAAGTCTGAAGAGCCCGGACTGGCGGGTGCGCGAGGGTGCTGCCACGGCCCTGGGCTTTGCCGTCTCGAAGGCCGCCGAGGCTCCCCTCCGGGAGATGCTGGTGCACGATAGATCGCCCGAGGCACGCCGTGCGGCCGCTTCGTCTTTGGGCTTCGGCGATGACCCGGCGGTTTGTTACGCGCTCGTGGCTGCGCTGGACGATCCGGACGTGTTGGTACGTCAGGCAGCCATGTTCAGCATCTATCACTTCGCGATGACGAGTCGCGCGCCGGTCAACATCCTGCCACAGGTGGAATTGGTAGCCGCGAACGACACGGGCACGATCGAGGGACACTCGGTGGTGCGCGAAGCAGGCGAGCGTGCCGCGCGAGAGCTGCGACGGTGTATGCGAGAACGTGGGGCATGATGGGCGCACCGGCAGCTTCGGATCACCACAGAAACGGGATGAGTCGCTTTCGGTGTGCGGCGTAGGAGATGTAGGCGTTGCCCAGAGCCGCCGAGAGTGCGGCTTCCTCGACGTGAATGCGGTACACGATGCCGGCCAGCGGAAGAAGTATCACCGCCAGCAGGCTAAGCCAGTTGGCATAGGTGATGGAGAATGCAATCAGGACCAGCCAGAGGCCGGCGTAGCTCGGATGTCGCACGATCCGGTACGGGCCGGAGGTGATGACCGGTTGATCGGCACTGGTCATGACGTCGAACGTGAAATACCGGCCGAGCGTTCGGAAGGACCACCAGCGGAGACCGACTCCGAACCACAGAATCGCGAGATCGATCCCGAAAGTAACGGGGCCATCGGGAATCGCGGACGACGGTACGCGCGCTCGCGCCAGGGCAGCCAGAGCAAAGGCCGAGGCAACGCTGACGATGATGGCGAGGTGGCTGCCGCGATCGCCTTTCGCGGCTTCGGACCGTTGCTTCAAAGCCTGGCGAAGTTCGCTCAGCGCCCAAACCACCACCGTGCCGACGAACAGAAACCGCAGCACGGGCTGGCCGGCGAAGTACGGCGTCATTACCTGAGCCTCTCCTGTCACATCTGTTGAGCAACGGTACTCGACCGAGCGAGGCGCGCACCACGTTGTCTGGTGTCTCGCTCTTGAACGCTCCATTGCGAGGGCAGAGTGTCGAGTGGAGATACGGGCACACTCTCGGCGAGAGCTCAAACCAATAGTCGTCCACCGAAAGATGACACCCGTTCGGGCCCGTGTCGACGGAGAGCGATCGGGTGCTGATACAACCGGAGCCGGCGGTATGTATGGTCTTTCTAGACGGGATGTCGGGCCGCAAGGGCATGGGGTCGTCGCGGGAATTGCAGCCCTTGGCCCGACCGTGGCAGTGGAGCGGCCCCTCATACTTGCGTAGACACATCACGCCTCTTCCGGATGCGCCGTGAATGACTTCGCACCGGGGAAACGATCCGTCATGCTCGAAAAACCCGACATACCGGACAGTGCACTTCGCTTATGTCTGCGAGAACAGTACGGATTCTCGGCGGACCAGATCGAATTCCTCCCGCTCGGGGCTGATGTCAACTCGGCGGTATATCGGGTCGTCGCCGACGATGGGTCAGCGTATTTCCTGAAATTACGCGGGGGCACGTTCGACGAGATCACCGTCGAGGTTCCTCGGCTCCTGAGTACGGAGGGAATCGATCAGGTCGTGGCACCCCTCGAAACCGTAACGGGCCGGCCGTACGCACCGCTGAACGCCTACGCGGCAACTGTTTTCCCGTTTGTCGACGGCCGGAGCGGATTCGATGCCGCCATGTCGGCAAGCCAATGGAGGCAACTCGGCACTGCTCTCAAGAGCATTCACTCGGTCGATGTCCCACCTCTCCTTCGGCAGCGCATTCCCCGGGAGACGTACTCAACCTACTGGCGTGACCGCGTCAGGGTGCTCCTGGCGCGGGCCGAAAGAACGGAGTTCTCTGAACCGACCGCGCTCAGATTGTCGGGGTTCCTGCGATCCAGGCATGATGACATCTCGCACTTCGTCGGCCGTGCCGACGCGTTCGGAGTGGCGCTGCGGTCACGGTCGCTCGTTCAGGTCTTATGTCACGCCGACATCCATGCCGGCAATGTGTTGATCGGGGCCGACGACGCGCTCTACATCGTCGATTGGGACACGGTGACGTTCGCACCCAAGGAACGCGATCTGATGTTCATTGGCGGCGGCGTGGGAGGAGTGTGGGAGCGTGCACTGGACGAGGAGCTGTTCTATCGGGGCTACGGTCCGGCTCCCATCGATATGATGGCCGTCGCGTACTATCGCTACGAGCGCATCGTGCAGGACATCGCGGCGTTTTGCGAGCAAATCCTGTTGACGGACGGAGGCGGGAAGGACCGTGAAGCGTCGCTGGTGTTCTTTCTTGACCAGTTCCAACCAAATAATGTCGTCGCGATTGCGCTTGAAACGGACAGGCGTCTGCGCGCGGAGACGGACCGGGCGTAAGGGAAGGCCGGCTGCGACATTCGGGGTGCCAACGACTTACCGAGGAGTGATCGAAGTGCAGCACCAGTGGCTCAACCGACTTACCTTTTTCCTGAGCTCGCCCCCCACGACGGAACCGGGCTCTCTTTCGTGCTGCGCGCACTTCATGATGTAACCCTGACGGCGTAGAGCGGGTACGTCGATAGCAGCCTTCGAAGGGCGCTCAGTGACGCCTCGGCGATCTCCCGCGTGGTTGGTCCGCAAGCGTGGAATCAGGGGTAATCGAGGCGGCGGCATCCGCCGCGATAGCGATATACTCGTCACATCCAGTAACGCTTCAGAAACGAAATCGAGGACCAGAATGGCACGTGTAACCAGCCCGGCACAGATCGACTCAGCGACCCTAGTTGAAACCATCTATCGCGACGGCATCGCCGGCATCCCGAGTCTATTGCCGCGCGAGTGGGCCGAAGAGCTTGACGAAGACCTGAAGACGGAGTTCGTGGCGGCGCTGTCCAGCGCGGGCGGTACCGCGCCGCGCGGATGGAATCGCTTCTACTTCGAGCCGTATCCGGAGCGGATCAGAGGCTTTCTCGACCTCATCACACATCCGGCGGTCGTCGATCTCAGCGTCGCCATGTTCGGCGGTGACTACATGGTTGTCGAGCTCGGCTGCGACCTGCCGCTTCCCGGCGCGATCGACCAGCCGTGGCATCGCGACTTCCCCATGCCGCCCGAGACGCGCAGCGGACGGATCAGCTCGGTGTGCATCAACGCTTCCAGCGTCGACGTGACGGCCGACATGGGGCCGTTTCAGATCGTGCCAGGCACGCAGCTCGATCCCGGCGACGACTTTGACGGCGGCATGTTTCCCCCGGAAGCGCGGTATCCCGAGTACGAAGAACGCGTCGAAACCAGGTTCGGGCAGCGCGGATCGGTTTCAATACGCAGTGGATTGGCGGTACACCGCGGCACGAGATCGTCTAACCGCTCGACAATACGCCCCGTGGCGATCGTCGGCATCGTGTCGCAGGAATGCGGCGCAGTCACGGAACGGCTGGCCCATCCTGATGATCCCAACGTGCCGCGCCTGCGAGTTTCTCAGCAGTACATCGATCGGCTGCCCGAAAGCGTACGGGAGCATCTCAGCTATGAACTGGTGGCGGATACCGAGAAGGATCTCCCTCCGCACTTCACCCACCACACGTTCGAGGGCCTGAAAATGGCGGAGATGTCATAGGGACTGCGACGCCCCCGAGTGGACGCATGCCGACGAGTGAATCCGGTATTGCTCGATTTCTTGAAGGCGTAGAGCCTGGTTGAGACTGAGGAGCCGGCAGGAATCAGCCGAGGAGTGTGTACACGCCGGTGAGCTTGAGAGAAACATCTTCGAGATCGAGAGAGGTCGCGAGCTCGTACTCCCGAAGCAGCGATAGGGCCGCCGCCGGCAAATATGCCCGATGCGGGTCGCCTATGAGCACGCGTGTGCCCTGGACGTGCGCGTCTCGTAGCCAGGGAACCACGCGGGCGGCCAGCGGCGCTTCGTAGCAAGCATCTCCGACCAGGATGACATCGGCCGAAGGAGGCGCACGGTCGAGCAGATCGCGGCAGACCACCTGTAGCGAGCGTGCATTGGTCTCGGCGTTCAGCCGAATCGCCTCACAGGCAATCGGGTCGACGTCGACTGCCACGACCTCTGACGCGCCACAGCCGGCCGCCACGAGAGCGCAAATCCCGGATCCACTGGCGAAATCCAGTACGCGTCGGCCTCGAACTTCACCTGGCCGCTCGAGGAGATAGCGGGCCACGGCTCGCCCTCCGACCCACGCCGCCGCCCAGAATGGTAAGGGGGCGCTCGGGTTGTCGCAGGCGGACTGCAGAGCTTCCCACAGGTCGACAATGTTTTCCGCGAGGTTCAAAGTAATACCGGCTGTGTCCGGTACGGCAACCGGCCGGGTGTGCCTCAGGATAAAATCGCGGGAGTTCACCGGGCAGGCATCAGCTCGCCGGCTTGAGACGAGTCCAGAGGCACGAAGCCGGCACGGGCACTACTTCATGGCGCGAACGTAATCGCCCACGCTCCTCGTATCGGTGTGGTAGAAGTGGCAGAGGGCGATTGCCATGGCATCCGCCACGTCCGCCGGCTGCGGGGCTTCTTTGAGGCGAAAAGTGCTCATGATGACCTGCTGAATCTGCGCCTTACTGGCGCGTCCGTTGCCGGTCATCGCGCTTTTTACCTGGGTCGCCGCGTAGTGGTAGAGCGGAATGTCATGTAACCCGGCGGCCAGCACGATGACGCCGCGCGCGTGGCCCATCAGGATGGCGGTGCGCGGGTGCTCGTAATGGGAATAGAGCTGTTCGAGCGCGATGGCATCGGGCTTCTGTTCGGAGATCAATCCGTTGAGCTCCTCGTGCAGCCGGCGTAGGCGCACCGGTAAGTCGTCACGCGACGTGCCGCTGTCGATGGTTCCTGCTTCCACCACGCGGATCGCGCCTGCACGGCGCTCCAGGACGCCGTAGCCGGTCACGATGAGACCCGGATCGATGCCCAGGATCTTCATCGCTTCCTCACTCCGCGCATATCGTTAGCTCGTGCGCCGATCGTGCCGCCATCGGGGAAATCGATCCAACCAGGAAAGCCGCGCGGCATTCACGAACCAACCCGAGAGGCGGCCCGCGACAGGATATCCGCCGATGCGGACCGGCTCATCTTGCGCGAGTATACTACGCCATACTGCGGGAAATGGGGGCACGATGAGCGATGCGGTGTTGCTGGCCGGCGCCAGTACCGAGGATCAGAATCTTTACTTTCGGACGAGATTTCTGGCCGGCGATCCGTTCCTGTATGTGGAGCAGGACGACCGCTCGACGCTGGTGGTGCCGCGCATGGAACGCGGGCGAGCGCTTTTGGAATCGAGTGTCACGGACGTGCGTGGCTTCGACGAATTCAAGTACATCGAGCTCTTCCGTCAGTTCGGGGACTCGTGGTCGGCACTGGGGCAGGTTGCACTTCAACTGCTGAACGAGTACGGCGCGCGAACGGTTCAGGTTGAGCCGACGTTGCCGATGCGAATCGGCACGGTGTTGCAGGACGCGGGGATCGAGGTCGCAATCGACCCGGCAATGTTCGACGATGCTCGCCGCCGAAAGAGCGCGGACGAGGTTCGGGCGATCGAAGCCGCGCAAGCCGGCACCGAACGCGCCGTGGCGCGAGCCATCGAAATCATCGAACGAAGCGAGATACACGCCGGGGCACTGCACCTGGCCGGCATTCCATTGACCTCCGAACGGGTACGAGCCGAAATAGAAAGCGCCCTACTGCGTGACGGGCTGATAGCCGAGCATCAGTCAATCGTGGCGGGTGGACCGGCCTCAGCGGATCCGCACGCGGTGGGTGAGGGCGCGCTGCGGGCGTGTCAACCAATCATCATGGACGTTTTCCCACGCGACCGGACGAGCCGGTTGCACGCCGACCTGACGCGCACGGTGATCAAGGGTACGCCGCCGGAAGAGCTGACGAAGATGTACGACGCGGTATTTCGGGCCCAGGAGACTGCACTCGCCATGATCGCTCCCGGCGTCAACGGATCGGAGATCCACCGGGCGGTTCTGGCCGTCCTTGCCGAGGCGGGTTTCGGCGTTGGATCGGGACGCGCCAGCATGGAACACGGTACCGGTCACGGTCTGGGATTGAGCATACACGAGGCGCCGCGGCTGGGCGAAGTCGGGGACGATCTGATGGAAGGGGAAGTTGTGACAGTTGAGCCGGGCCTCTATCATCCTGCCCTCGGCGGGATTCGAATCGAAGATGTGGTCGTGGTGACGGCGTCCGGGTGCCGCAACCTGACAACGCTCTCAAAGCGTTTCGAGTTGGCGTAGCAGGCGGGCCGTGCCGGATACAGGGCCGTACCAGGTGGTAGCGGCCATACAAGCACGGCTGATAGGGCGGTTCTTGAAGGAAATAATTGACAGCACGGTATGATGTGCGATATGTAGGAGTTAGAAAGCCAATACATCTGGCGCGGAGGAGCAGGAGATGGCTAGAGTCGGCCTGGAGCACATTTGGAAACGATACGGTGATGTAGTGGCGGTGCACGACGTTACTCTCGAGGCAAAGGACGAGGAGTTCCTGGTTCTGGTCGGGACCGTCGGGCTGTGGCAAATCCACCACCCTGCGCATGGTGGCCGGATTGGACGACATTTCCGATGGCACGGTGAGCATTGGAGACCGAGTCGTGAACGATCTTTCTCCGAAGGATCGTGACATCGCCATGGTGTTCCAGAGCTACGCTCTGTACCCGCACATGAACGTGTACGACAACATGGCGTTCGGATTGAAGCTGCGCAAGACGCCGAAGCCGGAAATCAAGCGACGAGTGAGCGATGCAGGCGAAATTCTCGGGATCACGCAGCTGCTCGATCGCAAGCCGAAGGCGCTATCCGGCGGTCAGCGCCAACGCGTGGCGCTCGGTCGGGCCATCGTGCGGAACCCCGCCGTCTTCCTGATGGATGAGCCACTTTCGAACCTCGACGCGAAGTTGCGCGTGCAAACTCGCGCCGAAATCAGCAAGCTTCATCAACGGCTGAAAACCACCTTCATCTACGTGACGCACGATCAGACGGAGGCCATGACGATGGGTGACCGGATTGCGGTGATGAAGGATGGATTCCTGCAGCAGATCGATACGCCGCAGATCCTGTACGACTACCCGCAGAACACGTTCGTGGCAGGTTTCATCGGCAGCCCGGCGATGAATCTTCTGCCAGGCGAGCTGAAGCAGACCGACGGCAAACTGCGGGTTGAAGGGCCGGGAATGATGGTCCCCCTGCCCGAAGGCATTGCCGCTCAGGCGCGCGGCAAAGACCTAACAAAAGTGCTACTTGGAGTTCGGCCGGAGCACATTTCTCCTCTGAGCAGTTCAACGGCAACGCGCCCAACCAGATGACTGCCCTGGTCGAGGTGGTCGAGCACATGGGTAGCAAGCAGTTCGTGTATCTGGGACAGAGCGGCGCTACTCTGACTGCCGAGTTCCCGGCCGATGCCGATGCCGTGCCGGAGCAGGAAATGCAGGTGGTGTTCGATCCCGACAATCTGCACCTCTTCGACGAGGCCTCCGGAATCGCGGTTGGACACAGCCGGTCGGCGGTCGCGTAACGCTTCGCAGTCGCGATTTTTAACGGGCTCTCCGGCACTGGAGAGCCCGTTCCGCATTTTCACAGCGGCTGTCTACATCCGCGCGCCGCAAAAGGGCGGTCGAACTACTGTCCGACCGCCGTTAATTGCAACATGATCGTGCACCACTCTATCGACAGTGGTCAAACCGACTTACCGTAGCCGGCCGGCTCAAACCAGGCCGCTCTACGGCACCCGAAGCTTACCGCTTACCGCTGCTTCCTTCCGGACCTGACGGGATTCACAGGGCTTCGCCGCGTAGAACCCGGTTTTCAACGTCGACCAACCCAGCAGGCTCGTTTGAGCCATGCCTCAAGCGTGGAATTCGACCCCGCTGTAGCGGATTGCGGGTACAGGGCACCGCTAGCTCCCCGCTTAGCACGATCATGCGTCAGTATATCAAGGTAGTCGAGCCGCGTGTTGTAACCGGCGGGCACTTGATTTCGTGGTCCCGCGCGCGTGAAGAAGGCAGCGGCGACGTGGTAGGGTAGGTACGACGGAGGAGAGTAGGTGCGAGTCGAAGCTTCGCGTGCCGGGCGAACACCCCGCGCACGCTTCGGGTGTGGTGTCGCCATCCTGACGACGGTCATCGTCGCGGCGGCCGGCACGATAGCCGCTCTGATCTTTTTTCTCCTATCGGGTCGGAGTACCCAGGTGGCGGCCTCGTTCCTCCACGCGCAACCCGGAGCGGTTCGATGGAATGAGAACGAGCGGCTGACGATCCTTTTGATGGGTCGCGAAAGCGACGCTTCCCGGGCACGCGCTTCGTCGCTGGTGGTTGCGTCGTACAACCCTCCGACCCGAAAATTAACGTTGCTGGCGCTCCCGACGAACCTGTGGGTTTCGATTCCGGGATTCGGTCCGGGCGCCATTGGCGATGCCCTGGCGGATGGTGGAGTACACGAGGCGGTACTCACGGTGGAGAGCGTGCTGCGCGTTTCCATACCGTATTACGCGGTCGTGGGGCCTCATGCTCTGTCGCAGATCGTGGATGCGCTGGGCGGGATATCGGTGCAGTCGCCAGCCGCGATTGTGTTGCACGGAATCCACTTTTCCGCCGGATCGCAACATCTCAACGGTCCCCGGACTGTCCTGTACGGCCAGCCGGGCGCAGGCGATCCGCAGTCGGCACTGGCGGCGACGCAGCGTGAACTGGCAATTCTGCTCGGTCTGGAGCATCAATCGTTTACATCGCAGAACTTTTTCCGGATTCCGAACGTGGTCAATGCGTTCGGTGGATCGGTGACCACAAACTTTCCATACGACCAGATCCTGGATCTGGCCCGAAAGATCAGCGCTGTCCCGGCGGGCAACCAAAGCGGTGAATCCGTATCGTACCTGAATAATACGGCGGTGGGATACGATTCGCAGTCGACTCAGGTGCTCTTGCCGGACTGGCAGGCTATTCGGTCGCTGGCGCAGCAGAGCATGCCGAGCACCGCCCTGCGCGCGCTGGGCAGGGTGACCCTGGTCAACGGAACCGGCACATCGGGGCAGGCGCTGACACTGAGGAGCTGGTTGCAGGGGGACAATGTGCGGGTTGGCGCGGTAGAGGCAGGGCCCGCGAACGGGTACGCACAGACCGAAGTAATGGTGCCACGCAGCGCGCCTCCGGCTGCCACGTCGCTGGCAGAAACGGTGGCGACGCTCTTGCAGGTTCCGCTGGCGTCCACGCGCGGTGCCGGCTCGGGTGTGGTCGTCCGGATGGGTCAAGACTATCAAGATCCCACGCAGCAGTAGATTCCACGCGGTGGACGTGCTTCGTCGATTGACGTGGGGTGCGGTCGCGCTCACCATACTTGCCGGGTGTTCGGTGGGGGGTCTCGGCGGGAGTGCGAAGGCGACATCCACGCCGGCGGCCAGCCCACTGGCCGTCTTCGTCGTCGGCACCGACTTCGCGGTCGGACGGAATAGATTTACGTTTGACGTGACGCAGAACGGTCGCCCGCTCACCACGGCGCATCCGACGGTCTACTTTTTTTCGCTGCACGGCTTCAACGCCCAGCCGGCCGGACACGGCACGGCGAACTTTGAACCGGTGGGTCAGTCGGCGTCCACGCGGGATATCGGGGTCTACGTCACGTCTACCACTTTCAACGCTGCCGGGAAGTGGGGCGCCGAAGTGGATGTTGTCCAGGGCGGGAAGCGGCACGAGGTGCAGGCGATATTCAATGTGGCAAAGCGCAGTGAGACCCCGGCAATTGGGGAGCCGGCACCACGATCGAACAATCCGACGGTGCAGCAACAGCCTATCTCGAAGCTCGATTCGGGACGCCCGCCCGATTCAATGCACTCCATCAGTATTGCTTCCTCAATCGCAAAGCACCACGCGCTGGTAGTGCTCTTCGCGTCGGCGGCATACTGTGGCGTATTCCAGTGTGAGGCGGAGATTTCGGTCGTCCAGAACCTGGCGCGAGAGTACGGGAGCTCGGTGGACTTCGTACACATTGACGTCTTCAAGAACGCACACCCTCCCACCCTCTCGGCCACCGCCGTGCAGTGGCACATCCCATCGCAGCCATGGGTATTCGTGGTGGATCGCAGTGGACGGGTACTCGCCAAGTTCGAGGGACTGGCCTCGCCGAACGAATTGTCGGCGGCTATCCGCAAGGCACTCGCCAGCCGATCCTGATGACGAGGCGTATTATTTTGAGAAGGTCGTTCCCCTCCATATCCTTCGACTTCCCGGACTGCAGGACGATCGTTAAGGTGGTGTACTAGGTTGCCTTCTGGGAGCGGTGCGGCTCATTGTGCGTCATTGCCGACCAGCCGACGTGCCGACTTTGCATGTGCCAGCGCAAGGGTTAAAACCCGGGGGTCAACCGGGGTCGCAAACTCGTCAGGTATGAAGGTAGGGGGGCGTCGAGCCGCTCGAGCGTCTGCACCGAGCCCATACTCGACGGCATTGCCCCTTGCACGGCCTTTCTCCGCATACATTGCGACGTCCGCCTGACGAATGATGGCTAGAGCGTTGTCACCGTGTGTCGGATAGACCGCTATACCGATGCTCACTCCAATCGTGATCGCGTTGCCCATGAGCTGGAATGAGGTAACAACTTCCTCTTTCAGTTTGGCTGCCATCACCTTTGCTCCCCTGACGTCCGTAAATGGCAGCACTGCCGCAAACTCATCTCCACCGAGTCTTCCCAGGGTGTCCGATGCGCGCATGTTTTCCTGCATACGACGCGCCATCTCCTGCAACAGGGCGTCCGCGACGGCGTGTCCGAATCTGTCATTCACCGCTTTGAAGTAATCAAGGTCGATGTAGAACACGCTGACCTCTGTGTTCGTGCGACGAGCTCCCTCAATTGCCTGTGCCAGTCGGTCATGGAACAGGTCTCTGTTTGGGAGACCGGTTAACGGGTCATGGAGTGCCAGCGTGTGGAGTTGCTCTTCACGCAGTTTGTGTTTCGTAATATCGCGAGCGACAGTCATGAATCCCATCGGTGTCCCGTCCTCAGTGGTGGTCACCGAGATTGCGAGCTCCACGATGGAACGTTCAATTCCACGCCGCACAGGACACTCGATATGCTGCGTGTACCCGGTGTGTACTGCTTCTTCGATGCTCTCTCGAAGCGCGTGCTGGTCTCCCTCGTTGACAAGGTCAAGTACGGTCGTGCCGACCAACTCATCGCCACTACGAGCTCCATACAGACTGGCTGCGGCTGCGTTTGCGATCCGAATGGCACCATTCAGGTCGGAGAGGATAATACCATCCGGCGCTGTCTGAACCAGGAGTTGATAGTAGGCTTCTCGCTCGAACATGACCCGATCTCCTGCAGCATGCCACGTCTGCGGTCGACTTGGGAGGCCATCGATCTCTCGGTGTCCCGACAGCGTATCCTGTTCCACGCCTCGTGTCATGAGTATTTCGTAAACGTGAACCGTGGTCGAATCAACGTGCCGCGTTGAAATCGAAGCATGAGTCAAAGTTGAACGCGAAGACGGCTCACATATCCTACGGTATCGGACTTTTCTCTCTTCAGTCGGGATGGGCTAAGACATCGAGAGAAATACATCATCCGTCATGAAGAAAGCTCATGGTGCAGTGTTTTTGAGGGAATATGCTACGGGCAGCCCCATGACTGGACGGACTCGGGGGCAACCTCGGGGCCAGTTCTCTTTCTATGATAGCGAGCGCTCCCCATGAATAACTCTGCCATCTGTCCGCACTGCCATGGTTCGAGGACGCGACTTCGCACTGATTACGCGCTCCTCCGCCGCGCCACACTATGCCTTGTGTGGCGAACATGCGTACAGTGCCGTCACATGAGCCTGGCCCACTGGTTCTGGGTGGAAGCCAGGTCAGAGCGCGAGGCGATGATACCGAGACGAATAGTACTCGACGTGCTATAAGTGCATCGGCCTCGCGTGCGCCGTAAGTCTCATGCTCATATTTCGTCTAGATCGACACCGATATACCGCTTGCCCCACGGCTCGTGGGTGGCGAGCGTGCCGTCGTGGCTAAGGTCCAGCGTGATCCGCTTCAGCTTGTGAGGGCACATCTTCGTCATAGCACCGGTTACCGGTGAACGGATCAGATAGTGTCTCACCACGGAGCGGGGCGACCGCGCGAGTGCGTACGTCGCTGCGTGCAAACTGACGAAGCGGAGCAACGGCGAGCTGCTCCATCGCATTAGGTGCGGACTCCCTGCACTCTGCCATGCTGATGCACATTGACCTTGGCAGCCTGGACTGTCCCGAAGTGGCCGGCAACCTCGTCTGACTTTCCCTGGGACGTCCCCCGACGCAACCCCCTTGAGGATCATCGTCCTGCTAAAGTGACAGCGTCGGCGGAGATATGAAGATCCGTGGGAACTGCACCCTGCCCCAATATTGGCGGTTGGCCGGATACCACCAGGCGCTGCGAAACCTTTTTCCCTTTGCAGGCGGCGGGCAGTTTGGCATGGACTGTCTCGCCATAGCGCGAGAAGTCGGTCACGGTGGTTGTGTTCGCCGTCGCACCGTCGCTGATAAGCGAATCTGACGTGGTGGAGCGAACGGCAGTCCCGTCGGCCTGCGAAATATAGTAGTCCGCAGTTTCAGGTACGGTTTGACCAGTGATATCGATAGTGGCAAATTCTTGTACGTGCCACACGGGAACGGTGTTCACCGTGTCAGCGCCGAGATTTTTGATCGACACAATGGTACTGCTGGTGGTACTGCTGGAAGAAGACGTGGTCAGCACACTGCAGGTCCAGGCTTTCTTACCGATCTTTGTGGCCACTTTCGACTTCGCGACAATGACCTGATCGTGCTGCGTCTTGGTTGTGGCTGGCGCGGGAATCAGAATCGTGGTTTTGATTGTACCCGTCACGTGTCCCCGCAACGGTTTTTCCGATAAATCCTGCGTCAAATCGGTGGTAACTCGGAGGTGGGTGGAAGGTTCTGTTAGGTCCGTTACTTCGTGTGTGACTGCATGAACGGTATTCTTCGTCTCGAATCCCGCACTCATCTGGTTGAGCAAATCTTGTCCCGAAGGAATGGTTGAAGTCGGCGTGACAGTTGGAGTGGGTGATGGCGTAGCGGTCCCGGTCGGGAGCACAATTGTTTGCCCGCGAGCGTTGCCGCTCGACGAGGCGGCAGCAAACAGAAGAGTGCACATACTGAGTGTGACCAGGAATCGGAGGGGACTGTACATGAGAATGACTCTTTCTGCCGGTACGGAGCGGGAAATGGAACGTTTGCTTTACTCCAACTTCGGGTATCGCACGCTGTGTCAATGACGTTCCTGTGACAAACTCAGTGATCTGAAATAACGGATACTATCACCGTACACCGTCTCTGCCGGTGCATGCATCCGTGGAACTACGCGCTTCTGTTGGATGCCCGGTGTCCAACCTTTCCCTGCAGCCCCTCTCACCGTGACGCTAGCGATCTGGATACTTGTTCCTGCCAAGTGGCAGACCTGTCCGCAGAAGTGCTTCTTCTTAATGAGCGAGTGAAGCATGCGGCGCTTGTCTGAGTGCGCACGTGCGGACGCACTTGTTGACGATTGCACCGCTGTGCATCAACGAGCACTCGTTCGGATACATTGTGTTCTGGCGGTAATCAGTCCTTTCCCACTTGTCACGCATGAGTCCGGAGCGACGAAATATGCTGTCTATCTGGGCATCATCAGCCCCCCAGTGCCGTAGGAGTGCACAGAGCGCGGCATCGCCTTCGCTCTGTGACTTGTAGCCCGTCCAGTCACCGGCCATGAGACGTCGAAACTTCGCACCATTCTTTGCAGCGCTCGCCTTCTCGATCAGGGCGGCATCGCCGGCGATCGGCGTCGATTGCACCATCGGCGGTCGCGGCGACGGATCCGGAAAGAGTCGGGCGTACAGTCGATCGAGCTCGGCCTGGCGTGGCTCGATGGTGGCCGGCGTGCCTGGCACACGGCGCCCGGTGATGGCGAAGAAGCGGCCCTGGTCGCACATCTCGACCGTGCCGACCCTGCACCGCGTGCCTGGTTTGGCGGCTTCCACGATGGCGTGCACCCCGCGGCCGGACGGTGATTCTTCGGTGTAGGAAGCGAGCGCAGCGACGATCGCCCGGGCATCGTCGTCCATGTCCTCCAGGTCGATGCCGGTAAACGGATCATCGGTCGTGAACACGTAGCCGATACCGTCGATACCGCCGGCATGATATCGCGCCAACGCCCGAGCGCATAGTCCCCACGTGGCCGGAATCTCGTGGATCCGCATGAAGTCCGGTTGCCGGCGCAATCGGTACTTTCGTCCATTTGCCGTCTCGGAGCTCTGCATTCCAGCACACCCACTGCGGCCGTCTCATGAGTCGTGACGGTATGCCGGCCGGTTCACCGGGTAGAACGTCGGTCTCGCTGGCGGCTCCGCTGGTTCGTCAGCAGGAAGAGAACACGATGAGGGCTCCTCGACCGCCGTCGCATCGGGTTGCAAATTTTGCAATCCGGGGAATTCGGCCTTTTCTTGTTCCTGTTCGAGTCGCGCAAGCTCGATCTCAGCAAGCTCTTCGACCCGTGCAGCTGGTAGCCACAGGAGCTGCATTTGATGAAGATGTGGTCCGTCTGGCCGCAGTTCGGGCAGGCGATCGGCTTGACATGGATCCCGCGCGGCTTCTTCGCCGGTCGTGGATTGGCCTGGATCACGATTTCCTTGAGGGCGTCGTGCGCCGGCACCTTGAGACGCACATGGGCACTGCTTCCGGTGATCCGTTTCGGGTCGTCCGGATCGTCGTGATAGTAGATGGGCTCGCTGCGTTCGAGGACGCCCAGCTCTTCCGCGAACGTCTGCGCCTTACTTGCCGCGCTTGCGGCGTTCTTGATGGCTTGCTTCCTGGCTTCTTCGCTGTCATCCTTCGATGTGGTGTTGATGCCGGCCACACTCACCACGTCGAAGAGGTTCACGCGGCGCCATCCGTCATCATTCGCCGGCGTGGCGTCGGCGACCTGTAAGACTGCCCACGTCCGGATCCGTTGCGCTTCAGTGAGCTTCGAGCAGCCGGCAAAGGCGGTGAGCCGGCTAACCTGGCGCTGTGCTGCGACCGCCTTCCGTTTCCACTGGTCCCGCTCGTTGCAGACGCGCTGATACTCAGCGTATGGCACGGGCACGCCCTGGCCATCGTTTCCCGGGACAACCGCGAGACTCACAGCGCTCTGCCTGACAATAGTTGACAGCACTTTTTGACGGCGCTTCCGCGGACAGGGAAGTACAAGAGCGAACGATTGCGATCCCGAGAAACGACGGTAGGACGCCACAATTGAACGCGCTGGAACGGAGATGTACCTCTCCGGTCAGAGCTCCGCTCCAGTGGACGTATAATTTGACGTAATACGCTGTTTTTCGTCGATCGGCGTGGGAACCGCGTAGCCGGCTAAATCAGGCTCAAGGCAGTCTCGCATATTCCAGAAGGTGACACGTGACAACTGCAGAGCGGGTCGAAGAAGATCTGATCGCGGCGCTACGGGCGCGCGACAGCACGCGTCTCGCAACGTTACGACTCTTGAAATCGGCCGCGAAGAATGCAGAAGTCACCAAGCAGGACCGGCTCACCGAGGACGAGTATCAGGCCATCGTCCGGCGCCAGGTCAAAATGCGACGCGAGGCAGCGAGTGAGTACGAGCGCGGCAACCGGCCGGAACAAGCCGAACAGGAACGGGCGGAGCTGGCTATTCTCGGTGAGTATCTGCCGGCTCAGCTGGACGCCGAGGCGCTAGCGGCGCTGGTTTCGCAAGCGATCGCTCAAACTGGGGCATCCGGCCCAGGAGACCTCGGGAAAGTGATGTCACAAGCCATGAAGGCCGCCAGCGGACGTGCCGACGGCACGCAGGTACGGGAACTTGCTCGCACGCTTTTGACCGAGCGAGCCGGATAACGCGCGAGGGCGGAGTGTACTCCTCGCCGCGTCGTGCTCCGTATACGGCGTTCCGCGTCGGCAGTCTGACGCCGGCGCGAATGTGGCTGATCGGCAATGGTGCTTTGCTGATCGCACTTCTCGTCGGCATTTTCACCATCCGTGTGGACGGAACGTCGGTACGGGTGAAACAGGTGTCGGGCGATACCATCGTGGCTCAACGCACAGTTTCGTATCCCGACCGGGTTCTCACGGCGGCGGCGAAGCGCAAGGCGGCGGCCGACGTCATTCCCGTGTACAAGGTCGACACGTCGACCGCGCACGAGCGCGGGCGGGAGGCGGCATCGTTTTTTCAGGCGGCCATCCCGATAGTATCGTCATCTCAATCCGACGCAACGAAGCTCACGCTGGTGAGGCACCTCGTTCCCAACGGGCTGCCGGCTGGGGAATTACAGCAAGTCGCCGTGCTCGGCCCGCGCGCCCTGCAGTTCGTGGCGGGCAAGAGCCTGTCGCTCCTCACACAGGCCCAGGCCTGGCGCTTCACAAGCGACCAGGTCACGAGCTATGAGGCGGCGTTACTCAGCACGATCTCTCCACGGGTCCCGGCACGTCAGCGCACGTCAATCGGCGAGGTCCTGTCGGTTTTTTTGGAGCCGACGCTGGTGCTCGACAAACCGGCCACGGAACGCAAGCAAGCACAGGCGGAAGCAGCCGTGCGGACCGCCATCAGTACCGTATACGCGGGACAGGTGGTGGTGCGTCGCGGCGACATCGTGACGCCGTCGGTGATGCAGCAGCTAACCGCACTCGGCCTGCAGAGCCGGCATACCAGCTTTCAAGACGTGGAGGGCTCTCTCCTCTTCGCGGCTCTGACGGTCATCTTCATGTTTTGGTACCTGGGAGCGTTCTACGCCCCCGTACTGCGAAACACGCGGTTCGTGCTTTTGATCGATGCGATTATCGTGTTCGGTGTGCTGGGAGCGAGACTGCTCGCCGAGAACCATGTGCTTCTGCCGTTCTTCTTGCCGGTGGCGGCTGTTTCGACCTTCGCCGCGGCATTGATGCTGCCTGAGGCATGCGTGGCCGTGACGGTGGCGATGGCAGTACTTGCCGGCTGGGTCGCGGCCAACTCGTTCGAGCTGATGATGTATTACTTCCTTACCGGCACGGCCGGAATTCTGGCAATTCGTCGAGTGCAGCGGCTCAAGCAGTTTATCTGGGCCGGCTTCTGCATATTCGGCGCCGCGCTGACGACGCTCCTGGCTTTCGGTCTCGTGGACCGAGTCTACGATTTCACGGCAATTGAGGGGTACGTAGCGGCGGCAGCCTTCAACGGCTTTGTTTCGTCCGCGATGGCGCTGGGCGCATTTGCGTTGCTGTCGAGCTTCTTTGGCGTGACGACAGCACTGCAGCTACTGGAGCTGAGCCAACCAAATCAGCCGGTACTGCGGCAGCTCATGGTGAAAGCACCCGGCACGTACAACCACAGCCTGATTCTCGCCAACATGGTGGAGCATGCGGCCGAGGAAATAGGAGCAAATTCGCTGGTGGCGAAGCTGGGCGCTCTGTACCACGACATCGGAAAGTCGGTGAACCCCCATTGCTTCGTCGAAAATCAACTCGGTATCGGCAACATTCACGATGACTTGCCGCCGCTTGAAAGCGCTCGCATCATCCGGGGTCACGTCTCCGCCGGCATCCGCATGGCCCGACAGCACCGGCTCCCGGCGATCATTCGGGACGCGATAGCGGAACATCACGGGACGATGACGGTTGCCTATTTTCTCAAGAAGGAGCAGCAGCTCAATCCTGAAGCGCCAGTCGATGTCTCGCTTTTCCAGTACGCGGGCCCACGCCCGCAATCGAAAGAGACGGCGCTCTTGATGCTGGCGGACGCCTGCGAGTCCGCAGTGCGAGCCTCGCGCGATCACTCGAACGCGAGCATCACCGACATCGTCGGTCGAATCTTTCAAGAGCGCGTGTCCAGCGGTCAGTTAGACTGTAGCCCGCTTACACTGCAAGACATCCGTCTCAGCCAGGCGCCGTTTTGCTCGGTGCTCAACGGGCTGTATCACCCACGCATCGAGTACCCCGAAACCGGTGCCGGGCCGCTGGAAATTGAATCGGAAACATTCGACAGCGAGACTCCATTGGAGCCCCGGAACGTGGGGCTTGCGCGGTGACATACATAACGGTAGTGGTGCTGGGTGAGGATGTGTCGGCGGAGCCCGACATGGTCGATGAAGCAGTGTTGGCCAAGGCGGTTAATGCCGCTCTGGCCGCGGTGGACGACAGCGGGGACGCGCCACCGTACGGTCTTCCACCGAACGATGCGGAACTCAGTATTCGGGTCACAACGGATGATGAGATCCAGCGACTCAACCGAGAATATCGCGGCGTAGATAGGCCGACGGACATCCTTTCGTTCTCACCGGAAACGGGTGACAACATTCAGGCAGCGGCACCGCCCGACATGGTGCGCTTGCTAGGGGATGTCGTGCTTTCGTTGCCCACGGCACGTCGCCAGGCCGAGGAGCTGGGACACTCGCTGGACATGGAAATGGCGTGGCTAACCATTCACGGCACCTTGCAGTTGTTGGGATACGCGCACGAGACGGACGAGGAAGCGACCCATATGGAAGCCCTGGAGCGTACTGCCTTGCGGCGCATGGGATTCACCGTACAGTCGTGACGCAAGGAGGCCGATCGAGCGGCCAGGACACGGGTACGCCGAGAGCATGGGAGGAATCGGCTTATGCCAGGTCGCCCTCGCCAGCCGGAGTGATGTACACCAGGTCCTGCCCGGCTTCCACCAACGCACCGTCGGACACCGCGATAGCGCTCACCTCGCCCCCCACATCGGTGACGACCTCGTTGAACAGCTTCATAGTTTCGATCAGTGCAACGACTTGCCCGGGCTCGACATATTGTCCGACCGCGGCAAACGGGGGTTGGTCCGGCGACGGCCGGCCGTAGAAGACTCCCGTTAGAGGCGCTGTGACAGCCACGTCGGACGACTGTGACGGCGCCGTCTCGAACGGGACAGCGGCACCTCCGAAGATTCCAGACGGCTCACGACGCACGAGGACTCGCGAGCCCTGGTACTCGATTTCGACTTCGTCGATATCGGTGGCTGCCAGGTGTCGAAACAATTCGCGCAATGTCTCCGGATCGAGGAAGGACAAGCAGCTTTCTCCCCGCAGTACTTGGGAACCTAATTCGCGTCGCCCGGGTGGGCAGCGTTCCGGCGTTCGGTCTACCGTTCGGATCACAGGGTACCTGACCTATGCATGGCTCTCGACCCGGCGCTCCCGCCTGATTGTGCCCGAGGCTCCGCCGAATGTACAAAACCGTGTAGGTGGGGCCGTTCGGCGACCGGTTCGCGGTAACCCACCGCGTGTGCCGCATCGAGACGTTGTCTTTGGGTGCATCGCTCCAATACAATGGCAGCGCGGAGGCGCACCTACCGCATGCCGATGTAGCTCAGTTGGTAGAGCAGACGCTTCGTAAGCGCCAGGTCGCCGGTTCGAGTCCGGCCATCGGCTCCAGTACACACCGTATTTCTCCAAAAGCGGTGTGACGAATTAGCTGTGCCAGTTCCGCCGTGCGTTCGCCGTAGAATCTCTGGTGTGGAATCGTCTTTCTCGGCCGCCTTCGGGAGGACGACTGGTAGCGGCGCGGCGTACGTCGATGCCGATCGTGCTCGGGTTGGTATTTTCTATTGCCCTGTCCGGTTGTATCGTCGGCGCATCGACGCCACTCGCCGACGCCGGGAAAACACTCTCGTTGCCGTGGTACGGGAAGGCCGGCCACTTCGATCCCGGTATCCTCGATCCGGCCCGGGCATCGTCCTCCACGCCGTTTGCTCTGGCGTCGATCGCCAACGCCGGTTTGGTGAAGTTCAGTCCGGATCTGCATGTAATCCCGGAACTTGGCGTGTCGATTCCAACGATTTCAACCGATGGCCGCACGTATACCTTCACGATTCGTCAGGATGCGCGATTCGCGGACGGACGGCCATGTACGGCTGAGGACGTCGCGTATTCGTTTGCACGGGCCCTGAGTCCCAGCGAGCATTCGCCCCTGGCGGCACAGTATCTGGGAGGAATTGAGGGGGCGCGAGCGGTTCTGGACGGTCGCTCGACACATTTGACGGGAGTGACGGTTTCGCATCGACTGACGGTGCGCATCCGGCTTATCGCTCCGGATGCCACGTTCCTGGAGAAGCTCGCGTTTCCTGTCGCCTCGGTGATCTCCCGGCACGGAGCGGGAGGCCTGGGGCCGTATATGCTCTCGAAGAGCAATCGCAGAGACCTACTGGCGTTCGTGCCACGGCCGCACTACTTCAACGGACCCGTGCCGGTCACCGAGCTACAGATTGTCGCGGTGCGCGACGCGGCGCAAGGACTGGATCTGTACCGCCGAGGACAGCTGGACGCTGCGTGGGTTGCGCCCGACAAGATGGCGCAGTATTCGGCTCGTTCCGATTATCACAGCAGCGACTCGCTCGACGCGTATTACGCCGTGCCGCCTTCCTCCGCTGGAGTCTGGATGGCCTCGGTTCTCGACCGCTCGGCGCTGATCCAGAAATTGGGGCCCGGACTGTCGTCGTTGCAGTCCATTGTGCCGCCGGCGGTGCCTGATTATGTTTCGACCCCTCCATCGTTTGCCTCACCGAAAACGCCGGGACCTCCCACCGATTTGCGCTTCCGGATCGCCCAACCGGGCAACCGCGTCTCACTGGCGATCCGGTCGGCGCTCCAATCACAAATCGGCGCAGTGAGCCATGCGGGGAGCACGGTCTGGATTATCCATGCCGACTTCCTCTTGCCCGACCCCGGCCGATGGTTGGGAATCCTCTGGTCGTCGGCGCCTCACTGGTACCGGAATTCGGTGGAGCAGGCGAACGCGCTGACAAACGATCCCGTGTCGCGCATGAGCACGTACAGCGACACCGAAAGCTGGGCGCTGGCGCACGGGCGAATCGTGCCGCTGGCCAGCGGGAATCTGGCCTGGCTCACTCGGCCGGTGCTGGGCGGCATGGACGTGACACCGGTGGGATTGATGCCGGCGAATAACACCTGGTCATTGGTCAATCTCACCTGAAACACCGGCCGGTGCGTCCGCGCCGCGCGAGACGGCGATGTAGTTTTGCACTACCTCTCGAAGGTCGGCCGGAAAGGATCGGGGCCGGCGGTCGGCACCGACGAACACATACACGATCTGGCCCAACGCTATGCGCTCGTTCCCACGCCGGCATTCGTACTGCAACGTCAAGGTTGCCCGTGAAAGTCGAGGAACCGTGACGGTAATAGAAAGCAACTGGTCCATAAACGCCGGGAGCGAGAACTCGCAGTGTACGCTGCGAATCACCACGCCCCATTCGCCGGCGAGCATGCGCTCGTAGGTATAGCCCATGCGCCGAAAGGTGTCGATACGGGCGTCGTCGAACACATCGAAGAATGCACCGTGATACATGGCGGCGTTGAGATCGGTTTGATGACTGCGCACGCGAAACAAATAGACGTTGGGCGGGGCTGTGTCATCGACCATGACGGGCGCCATCCCTTCCGGTGATGTGGCCATTGTAGTTGCGCCGGCGTGCGACACGGCGCTCGGACGCACGGCGCCGGTGCCGCCAGGTGGCGTCTATCCCCAGCCCAGCGGGCCACTGCCCGGTGTCATGCAAGAATACCGAAACGGCTGCGTTCGGCCGCACCGCCGCAGCGCGGACGAAGAGCCACCGTACTATCCAACCGATACGAGGGAAACGCCGATGTACCGCGAGATCCGAGATGTACACACCGTGATCGAGACCATCCAGTCCTCGCTGACGGACGCCATCATGGCGACCGCAACAAAAGACATGATCGAGCTCACCGGAAAGTCGCAGGCTCTGACCGTAGCCGCTCGGGACCAGCTCGACTCCCTGCTGAACGGCCGCCAGGGGAGCGAGTCCAGTCCATTTGGCGAGCCGAAAGTCGATCGAAGAAACGTGCAAACCGCTATGGTCAGGTTGAGCGAAGCATTTGACGATGCCGAGAAAGTGCCGCTTGGCACCGATGTCGACGGCATGCGTTTTCGGCTGATCATGTACAAGTCGCGAATCGATTACGCCGACGCCTATTTGCAAGTAGCACTCGGCACAGAGAATCGAGTCTGAGACTACCCCACGGGCACCAGTGCAATATCGGCGAAGACCGGCTCGCTCCAGAGCCCGTCCTCGAACGGAGTCATTAGCCGCACCGGCGCCAGTTTGTCGCGAGCGGTTGCGCCCGCCGCGCCGTACACGCGCACGTTAGTATCGGTCAGTCCCCTCCGGATTCCGCCGCACTCGCTTTCCCAAGCAACCTTCGCGGTGACATTGTGGTGCCGGGTAAGAAGTCGTTGCAGTCCGGCAAGGGCTTCCTCTCTGAGCAAAGCTGCCCGGCTTGCTTTCACGTCAGGGACCACCTGATCGGGCAGGCGGGCGGCACGTGTGCCGGATCGCTGCGAGTACTTGAACACGTGCATGCCGTCGAACCCGATCTCCCGAATGAAGTGGTAGCCTTCATCGAATTCGGCATCCGACTCGCCGGGAAACCCGACCATGACATCGGTCGTGATACTAACACCCGGAATGGCCTCCCGGCACGAGCCCACCATAGAGGCGAATTCGGCCGGAGAATAGCTGCGCTCCATGCGGCTCAAAACGCCGGCGCTCCCTGCTTGCAACGGAACGTGCAGGTGACGGCAGAGCCGCGGGTTTTTCCACAGCGGGAGCCAGTCAGGATCGAAGTCACCCGGCTCGAGCGAGCTCACACGAACGCGGGGGACATCAGTTTCGGCCAGGATGCGCTCGATCAGCCCGCCGAGATCGGGGAACGAGGAATCGTCGCCACCGTAACTGCCGAGATCCACGCCGGTGACGACGACTTCGGCGTGGCCCTCGCGCACCAGCGACCGCACCCGGCGGACCACGGCATCGGGCGCGATGCTACGTGAGCGGCCACGGGCGCGGGGGATGATGCAATAGGTGCAGTGCGAGTCGCACCCGTCCTGGACTTTTACCATGGCGCGGGTGCGTTCCTGTCCACCCGGCACGTCGATATATTTTTCCAGATCGGAGGACAATACGAGCGATGGGGTGGACCGGCCGAGGCGCCCTTCCACCAGGGGAAGCAGGCGGTCTTTGTCCCGATTGCGTACGACCAGGGTGCGATCGTCGGCGAGGGCAGCGCCGACGATACTGGCGTAGCAGCCGGTAGCGACCACCAGCGCATCCGGATTGAGCCGGCGGGCGCCATTCAGCGTCTGGCGGGACTTCTTATCGGCGACGTGGGTCACGGTGCAGGTATTGACCACGTACACATCGGCCTGCTCGTCAAAGGGAACGCAATCGTGGCCCGCTGCTGTGAACTGACGCGCCAGCGTGTCGGACTCACTCTGATTCACCTTGCATCCGAGAGTGGTGAACGCGACGCGCAGCGGCGAGAAGTCGGGCATGGTGCTACGGCGTCAAGCGGTGAACGTCCCGCGGAAAGAGCGTGGTTTCGCGCAAGTTTTCGGCGCCAACCAGCCGCATCAACAAGCGTTCGGAGCCGATTGCAAATCCGCCCTCGGGAGGCATGCCGAACTTGAAGGCCTGGAGGTATCCGCTAAAGGAGTCGGGATTCATTCCTCGCACTTCCATGATTTCGAGGAGCTGATCGTAGCGATTCACGCGCTGGCTGCCACTCACCAGCTCCTGTCCCTTGAAGATAAGGTCGAAGCTCAGCGAGTACTCGGGATCGTCGGGATCGGGAAGGGTGTAAAAGGCACGCTTCAAGGTCGGATAGTGCGTGACGTAGGCGAAATCACTGTCGAACTCTTCCGAAGCCCAGTCGCCAATCCACCGTTCGTCCTGGGGGGATAGATCTTGCTCGTTGGTGCGGTCTTCGCCGTAACGTTCCAGGATCATGCGCTGGGCGTCTCGAAACTTGATACGTGGCACATCGCCGAACCTGGGCGCCTTCATGCCGACGGTTTCGGCATCACGCGGGTGACGATCGAGTGCCGTGCGGACCATGTGCTCGAGGAGTTCGGTGAGAAGGTCGAGGACTTCCTCGTAGCCCTCGATGAATCCCATCTCGACGTCGAGACTGTTGTACTCGTTGAGATGCCGCACTGTGTAATGCTCTTCCGCGCGAAACGCCGGGCCGACCTCGAACACGCGCTCGAGGACTCCGACCATTATTTGCTTGTACAGTTGCGGACTTTGAGCGAGAAATGCCGGGCGCCCGAAATAGTCCACCTGAAAGACGTTGGCGCCGCCCTCGGTTGCGGCGCCGACTATTTTTGGAGTGTGGATCTCGACGAAGTCGCGTTGCGTCAGATAATCACGGAAACCGAAGAGCAGATCGCTGTAGAGGCGAAAGGTTGCCTGCCGCGAGGGATAGCGCAGGCCCACCGGCCGCATTGTTCAGGAAAACGTCGAGGGTTGGCTTGAGTACCTTTTTGTTGAGCTCGAAAGGCAGCACGTCGGTCACTGGAGCCAGAACGCTGACATGTGCCTGCCGGATCTCGACACCGTTGGCGGCTCTCGGCTCCTCCTCGACTATGCCCTCGACGGAGATCACACTCTCAACCTGCAGTCCATCGAGTGGTGCGACGTCTTCGGCCTCGAGTACGGCCTGCGCCGTGCCCGATCGGTCACGCAGCACCAGGAAATTCACCGCTCCGAACTTTCGCATGGCGTGCAACCATCCCTCGAGGCACACGCGCTCGCCACGGTGATTCGGGATGTCGGCGGCCAGGACGCGGCGGTGTTGGGTCACTGTAGCTTCAGACATCTAGTAGGCCGTTTCCCATTGCCGGGCGTCTTCCGCTTCACGTTCGGCGGCGGCGGGCGCCATTTGCTCTTCGAGGTTGTCGAGATATTTATCCGCTGTGAGAGCCGCGATCGATCCGTCGGCGGCGGCAGTGACGACCTGTTTGAGGGGGTTCTTGCGCACGTCGCCGGCGACGTAAACGCCCGGGCATCCGGTGGCCATAGTCTCATCCACCTCGATGTAGCCGTTTTCGTCGATCTGCACGCAGCTACCGAACATGCCGGTGTTTGGAATGTTTCCGACGTAGACAAACAAGCCGCCGAGCGGTAGATCGGAGACGGTGTCCGTTTTCAGATCGCGGATCGTGACGGAGGAAACGCCATCGTCGCCATTGACACGTTCCACCACGGTGCTGGTCAGGAACTCTACTTTCGGGTTCGATCTGGCCCGGTCCACCAGCAGGCGCTGCGCACGAAATTCGTCACGCCGATGAATGATCGTGACTTTGGAGGCGTACTTGGTGAGGTACAGGCTCTCGTCAAACGCGGCGTCACCGCCGCCGACGACGGCCACATGCCGATCGCGGAAGAATGGGCCGTCACAGACCGCGCAGTACGATACGCCCTGTCCCCGCAAGGCATCTTCCCCCGGCACGCCCAGAGTGCGCGGGGCGGCGCCGGTGGCGATGATGACTGCCCTGGCCCGAATAGTCTTTCCTTCGGCGGTCCGAACCTGTTTGATCGTACCGGAGAAGTCGACATCGGTGACATCATCGCCGATGCTGATTTCAGCGCCGAACTTCTGAGCATGCTGCATCATCATGCAGCGAGAGCTCCGGTCCGGTCGTCATTTCGATTCCCGGGTAGTCCTCGACTTCCGAGGTGGTCGCGATTTGACCTCCCGGCATTTCCCGCTCCAGCACCAGCGTGGATCGCATGGCGCGCGCGCTGTAGAGTGCGGCCGCCAGTCCGGCCGGCCCGCCACCGATGATCAGGACATCCCAGATCGTATCGCCGTTCGCGTTTTCCATATGACTCAATCTTTTCACTGAATGGTCCGGCGGACTGCCGACCTACTTTAGAAGCGGATCTCTCGCCGCCCACGATCTCGTTTTGACTGACGCCGGGGATTGCCACGCTTCACCGTGGAGAGCGTGCCGTCCGGCCCATCGGCCGGCTCCTCGGGTCGGCGTTTAGCCCGGCCGGGTATCTGACCCAGAAGGTTCTCTGACGTGCTGACGCCGCAGCCCTCGGCGCGACATCGGTCCCGAACTTCGTGGTCGTTGGAGACGACGATGACGGGGCCGCTTGCCACCAGAGCACGAGCTTGTTGCACGATGACATCGTCGGCAGATTGTCCGATAGCGGAGTACATGGTGTCGATGCGCCCGACCCGGTGAGAATGTACGTGGCTGCGATTTCCTCCGCGTCCATCAAAGACCACCAGGATCCGATCGTTGGCCAGACGAGGAGAGCTTGCCAGCGTTCGCACCAGTACGTCGCGAGCGGTTTGAAGGCTGACTCGCTCAAGCCATAGCAGACGCGGGTCGGCGCGAATTACGTTATACCCGTCGATGATGATCTGGCGCACCGTACTTCGTTCCTCACTCCGCTATCCGTCTCGGGATGAACCTAGACTCCCGTTATGTGCAAATGGCGACTGGGACAACACTGCGCCCAATCGCCATCACATGCCGTTGGTGGGCGATACTGGACTTGAACCAGTGACCTCTGCGATGTCAACGCAGCGCTCTAGCCGCCTGAGCTAATCGCCCTCGCCCATATGATTATATGGTAGGACGTCGCGAAGGGGTCAACGAATGCCGCAGCCAGTCACGCCAGCAAGCGACCGCGGCACGAATCCACGGCGCGCCGAGACCGCCCTGAAGACCTGGGCCGAAGAGCGCGCCATCGTGCTGGTCGCGATCGGGCTATTGCTATGTCTTCTGGCGATTGTCATCATCATAGGGTTGCTTCACCCGCGCTGAGCGCGCCAGGGGAACATGTATGTCACTGGAATACCGCCCGACTGCCAGGCCCGAGCTCGACACAGCGCGGATCGAAGCCGCGATGTCGGAGATGATCGAGGGCATGGGGGAAGACCCAACGCGTGAGGGCCTGGTGGACACCCCGGCCCGCGTGGCGCGTATGTACGGCGAAGTATTCAACGGTCTGCGTCAGGATCCGTTGGATGTGCTGCACACCGGCTTCGAGGAAGGCCACGACGAAATGGTGGTGGCCCGGGACATCACCTTCTTCAGCATGTGCGAGCACCATTTCATGCCGTTTTTTGGGAAAGCGCACGTGGGTTACATCCCGACGGGCCGGATCGTGGGGATCAGTAAGCTGGCGCGGGTCGTCGACATTCTGGCGCACCGGCCGCAGGTGCAGGAGCGTCTGACATCTCAGATTGCAAACGCGCTGGTCGAGGGACTCGATCCCATGGGGGTGGGCGTGATCGTGGAGGCGGAGCACCTCTGCATGATGATGCGAGGCATCAAGAAGCCGGGCAGTACGATTCTGACCAGTGTCAATCGCGGGGTATTTCGCTCCGATCCGCGAACGCGCGCGGAATTTATCAGCCTGACGGGATCGACCGGACGCTAGGTTAAACCATGGAAAGTGCCAGATCGTTGGGCGGCGAATCTTGCACCAAATACGGAATGGGCCGTAGACTGAGAGGCTTTGCGAGCGGGTGTAACTCAGCGGTAGAGTGTCTGCTTCCCAAGCAGAAAGTCGTGGGTTCGAATCCCATCACCCGCTCCATTTTGTTTTCGTGGCCGGAGCGCTGATGCAACTGATTTTCGAACATGGTGACCGCGCCATGCCGGTAGGCCACGCGCTGCTGTATTTTCGGGACGAAAACGGATCGGTGGTGGCGACGTACGTCAGCGTACCGCCTATCACGTTCGATTTGACGAGCTATTTGCCGGGATTTCTGACCGGGGCGATGCAGGGCCTGGACCTGGGAAACGCGATGATCGCCGCTCCCATGCCGCCGATTCCGGAGCAAGTACCAAACGAGGACTATCTGCGAGCGCTGGCCGAACGCCGTCGGGACGACCTGGTGTTCGCGGGCGCCGTGAACCGTTCGAACCCGATGCAGCTCGCGGCCGAGACGCAGGAGGCGGCTCGCGAGTACGGTGAGCTGTACGGCGCCTCGCAATTGCCGGAGGCGGCGCCCGAGGCGGCATCGCCCGCCGATGAGGCCGACGCCGGGCAGTTCGCGGACCTATCGGAAGGGGAAAAGCTGACCGAACTCTCGATGCTCACCGGCCGTTTGCGGGACTCGATTCAGCGCGGCTCGACGGATACCGAGATCGAGCGCCAGATGCGTGGTTTGGCTCAGACGCTCCCGGCGAAATACCGCGTCTGGGAGGTCTTGCAGGCCGCGTCGGTACCGGGCGAACGGGGTCAGCGACTGGCACAATTGCACCTGGAACGATGTTTCAAGCTGTACAACGAGGACTATCTGGACCTGGAACGGATCGATCGCGAAATCGACGCCGTTGGAGATTGACCTTCCCACCGGCACACTCGACCTGAATCGCGTTCGCGTCATGGCAATTCTCAACACGACGCCCGACTCGTTCTCCGACGGTGGACGCTACGTCACAGTCGACAGCGCAGCCGCCCGCAGTGTAGAGCTCGCGACTGAGGGCGCCGACATCATCGACATCGGCGGCGAGAAGGCGGGGCCGGGTGCAATCGTCACGGTCGAAGAGGAATTGGAACGAGTGATTCCGGTCGTGGCCGCGGTAGTCCGCGAGACCGGGCTGCCGGTATCGGTGGATACGCGCCGGCCGCGTGTGGCGGAAGCCGCCATGGAAGCTGGAGCGTCGATCATCAACAGCATCAGCGGATTCGACGATCCGGACCTGCGGCGCGTGGCAGCCGAATCTGGCGCCGCCGTGGTTATCATGCACATTCGCGGGCAGCCACGGGTTGCGTGTCCCGATCCGACGTACGGCGATGTGACCGACGAAGTTCGGACATTTCTCCTGGAACGGGCGGCCCAGTGTGCCGCGGACGGGATCGCGCCGAGCCGCATCATCATCGATCCAGGGCCCGACTTTGGTAAGAGCACGGCGCACAGCACTACGGTAGATACGAGAAATTTCGCGGTTAACATCGACCCCATATCCCGTGTTGCTAGCCGTCTCGCGCAAGAAGTTCATAGGCGATATCCTGGGCACGCCGGTCGACGAGCGTTTGGAGGGATCGCTGGCGCTTCTGTCGTGGGGAGTGCTGCAGGGAATCAAGCTGGCACGCGTGCACGACGTGCGCGCCTCGAAGCAGGTGATCGCGATGACGGAAGCGGTGCTGAATCACGACACGGTGCAGGCGCTGGGATGAGCCGACGTATCCATTCAGGTTATGTCACCCGATCTGGCCCTCAAAATAGCGGCCGGCGAGGTAGTGGAGCGGCCGGCATCCGCGGTAAAGGAACTGCTGGACAACGCGATCGACGCCGGTGCGACCGTTATTGCGATCGACGTAATCGATGCCGGTCTGCAGAGGCTGCGTGTGACGGACAACGGCGAGGGTATTCCGGCGCAGGAAGTACCGCTGGCGTTCGCCTCGCACGCCACCAGCAAAATCGCCGATCTGGCCGATCTCGAACAGCTGGCCAGTCTGGGGTTTCGGGGCGAGGCGCTGCCATCGATCGCAGCGGTGTCGCGCGTGGACCTGCAGACGAAAACGCCCGACGCTCCGGCGGGGGCGCGTTTCGCAGTCGATTTCGGCGTGGCCGAAACCACGACGACCTGCGCCACGCCGACCGGCACACGCATCACCGTGTCCGACCTTTTTGGTAACGTGCCCGCCAGGCGGAAGTTCGTCCGTTCGCTCCGGGCGGAAGGCGGCCAGATTCAATCGGTGGTCATGCACTATGCGCTGGCTCGACCGGGCATTCGTTTCACCCTGTCGATCGATGGGCGGGTCACGTTTTCAAGCCCGGGCACCGGGTCGTTGGGCGATGCCTTCGCCGCCGTACACGGCGCCGATATTCTGAAGGACATGATACCGGTGGAGGCCGAGGAGAACGGGATCGTCGTGGACGGCCTTATTTCCCGGCCGGAACGGACGAAGTCGAACCGTACGGGCATTACAGTGTTCGTGAATGGACGGGTCGTCAACAACCGTTCATTGATCTATGCGCTAGAGGAGGCGTACAGCGGTTTCATCATGCAGGGACGACACCCGTACGCCGCGGTGCACCTGCAGCTTCCGCCGCACGACATCGACGCGAACATTCACCCCTCCAAGAGTGAGGTCCGGTTCGCCCGCGAACGCGAGGTACACGGCTCGCTGTACCGGTGCGTCGCCGGCGCGTTGCTCGATCTACGAGCTGGAGCGCAGGCCGGCAGCGCGGCATTTGAAGCATCGGCGAGCGGTGTGGAGTCGATCTCCGAGCAGACCACCGCGGAGCAGGCGTCCTTGCTGGACACCGACTCTCCGGAGGACACGGTATTGGTCGCCGCGCCGCTGCTCACGGGGTTGCCGGTGCTGCGGGTGTTCGGACAGGCCAACAGCACGTTCATCATCGCCGAGGGGCCGACCGGTTTGTACATGATCGATCAGCACGCGGCGCACGAGCGCGTGCTCTACGATCTCTTTGATGAAGAGCTGTCGCGAGGTGGGATCGAGGTGCAGGGGCTGCTGGAGCCGTTGTCGCTGACCCTCACTCCGGAGCAGATGCTTTCACTTGACGAGAACGGCACGCTGCTTTCGCAGGTAGGGTTCGCAATCGAGCCGTTCGGTACTGATGCCTGTCTGGTGCGCAGCATACCGGCACAGGCCGGCCGAGGCAGCCCGGCCGAGCTGGTCTACGAGGTACTGAACGAGCTCGCCGCGATACCGGAACCGTCGGCCGCACGCGAGCGCGCGCTGGCCGCAATGGCCTGCAAGGCAGCGGTGAAGGCGGGCGCGAGGCTCGACGTACAGGAGATGCGGGAGCTCGTCGCCCGATTGGAGCGAACGTTGCGACCTGCGACCTGCCCGCACGGCCGGCCTACCATGATCCACATGAGCCACTCGCAACTCGAACGGGAATTTGGACGCCGCTAGACCTTTACGTCAAGTTGCGTGTTATAATATCGACGGCCCCGCACAATGTGGGGCTTACTTCCTGTTCTGGGCCTGCAACATTGCGGTGACCCGGGGCATACCCGAGGGAAGGAGGGCCCTTGAACCCGTACGAAATGACCTTTATCATCCGACCGGACCGCGACGAAGACGGCACGCGTGCCGCCGCCGATTCAGTGACCTCGCGGATTTCAGCCGCGGGTGGCGAGATCATCGCCACGATTCCGTGGAATCCTCCCAGGCGCCGAATGGCGTACACGATCCGTGACTTCGGTGACGGATTTTACGTCACGACGGTCTTTCGAATCGATCCGACTGCGCTTCCCGCAATCGAGAACACGTTAAAGCTGAACGACAATATATTGCGATTTCTGCTCGTGCAAGCGACGGAAATGAACATCAAGCAGGCCGTGCAGCGGCTTCAACAGCAGCAAGCACCGGCGACTCCGCCCACGCCTCAGCCGGTTCCGGCCGGCGCCGCAAGCCAGACCGGTGAACCGGGGGCGGAAGCCCCGGGCGCCGATACCTCCGCAGGCGAGCCGCAAGTGATTGAGAACCCGCCGGTTGTGCCACCCACGGTGGAAGTCCAACCGATTGTCGGCACGGAGCCAGCCGACGCGGCATCAGCACTGTCTTCCAGCGCCGAGGAAACCCCGGACGAACTTAGCCCCGAACCGGTGGCCGTGACAGCAGATACGCAGGAGTAACGCACTATGGCTGGTTTGAACAAAGTCATGATCATCGGCAACTTGGGCCGCGATCCGGAGATGCGGTACACGCCCAGTGGATCGGCGGTTACCAGTTTCAGCATTGCCGTGAGCCGTCGCTGGAATACGCCGCAGGGCGAAAGTCGGGAAGAGACGGAATGGTTTAACGTCAGCTGCTGGAACAAACTGGCCGAAACCGCGAATCAATATCTGACCAAGGGCAAGCAGGTCTACATTGAAGGCCGATTGCGCACCCATTCCTGGGACGACAAAACGACCGGCGAGAAGAAGTACCGCACCGAAGTGGTTGCCACGGAAATGGTCATGCTGGGCCAACGAGGCGAGAGTGGAGGCGACTTCGGCGCCGGAAACGGCCGGGAGCAGGCGCCCGGTGGAGACACTGTCGACGAATTCGAAAGCATGCCCTTTTAGGGTGAGCTGAAGCGGGAGGAACGTTTGGAACGAAATTCTTTTGGAGACAATCGGGGTCCCAGGCCGAGTGGACCGCCGGGGGCACGGCCGCGCCGCGATTACCGCAGTTTTAATCGACGCAAGGTCTGCGCTTTCTGCGTGGATCACGTGACTGAGATCGACTACAAGGATCTGGGCCGCCTCCGCCGCTACGTGTCGGATCGGGGCAAGATCGAGCCGCGCCGAAAGACCGGCACCTGCGCAAAGCACCAGCGACGGCTGACAATCGCGTTGAAGCGAGCGCGCTTTCTCGCGCTGTTGCCGTACACACCAACGCATGCCAACCGGATCGGTATGTAGCCGCCACCGTATCACCGTGATTGAGGAGCACCGGTATTGAACGCCCAACCCGACAAACTCGGTCGCCGGAAGCGGAAAACTCCGCAGAGGCGCGTCCCCTCGTTGATCGAAGAACGCGAACGCACACCCATGATGTTCGGTTGGGGTTCACACCTGACGAACCACGAGCGCGAGGCCGTGAAGGAGCGCATCGCGCTGTTCGCCGGCATCGTGATCGCCATCGTCGTCGCCGGACTGGTCGGGTGGGGCCTGTTGCAAGACAACGTGATTGGCCCAGCCAATGCGCGCGCGGCGGAAAACAAGCCGCTTGCGCAAATCGGGAACTACACGATTACGACTGGATTTTTCCAGCGTTTCGAGCAGTTCCGGAGCACCGAACTGTCGAACCAGCTAACCCAGTACCAGCAGCAAGTTCAACAGCTCCAGGCAGATCCGAAGAAAAATGCGTCGCAGATCCAGCAGTACCAGGCCCAGATCAGCTCGATCCAGCAATCGCAGAGCACTATTCCCCAGGAATCGCTTCAGCTGTTGCTCGACGATCAGGTTATGCTGCAAAGGGCTCACACCGTGGGCGTTAAGGCGACTCCCAAACAGATCAACGACCAGATCGTCGTCGCCGAGAAGAACGCCGGCGGTAAGCTCCACTTTGCGGCTTTTCTCAAAACTTCGAACTTGAGCTTGTCCGAATTCCGGATGCTGGTGACCGGCGATATCTTGCGTGCCGCACTCACCAAGAAGCTCGCCGCGACGGTGAGCCCGTACGAGACCAAAGTGCGGGCCAGCCACATCCTGATCGCCACCAAGCAGAAGGCGCTGGCCGAGAAGTTGCTCGGCGAGGTCCAGCATGGGGCGAACTTTGCTGCACTTGCCAAGCAGTACTCGACCGACACGGCCAGCAAAGCGAAGGGCGGCGACCTGGGATACTTTGGTCAGGGCACGATGGTGGCTCCGTTCGACAAAGCCGCCTTCTCGATGAAGGTGGGCCAGATCCGCCTGGTGCAGAGCCAGTACGGATGGCACATCATCAAGGTCACCGGCCGGGCGAAGATGCACATGACGTCCTCGGAACTGCAGACGGCGCAGGCAAACGCCTTTCAGTCGTGGCTCGCCAAGCAGCAAGGTATCCTGCACGTGCAACGGTTCGTGGCTTTGAACGCATTGCCGAGCGTGGCGACGACCCCCACGCCGGTCAGCGTCCAGTCCGTGGTTACGCCAGCCGCGGTGCCACCTCCGGCCCCCACCGCGGCGGCCAAACCGGTTGCAACCAAGACCAAGTAATACCTCTGTAGCACGATCACGAGGGACGGCGCCGGCGCCGTCCCTCGTTTGCATCTGAGCGTCGTTTGCTTCTTACTACTTTGTTATACTAGGTAGTGGCTGTACTAGGTAGAGGAGACGACGGTATGAAGCGACGCTCAGCGGTACGCGAGCTGGTCGAGACGGCGGTTCTCACGATTGCGATTTTTTTGGTCGTGCGGGTTGCCCTGCAAAACTTCAAGGTAGAGGGCGACTCGATGTATCCCAACCTGCACAACGGGGAATACATACTGGTAAACAAGATCGACTACATGATTCATCCGCCACGCCGAGGCGACATTGTCGTCTTCCATGCAGTTCAGGCGGGACAACCAGACAAAGATTTCATCAAGCGTGTCGTGGGTCTACCCGGTGAGACCGTCGCCGTCCATAACGACTATGTGTACATCAACAACCATAAGCTGATCGAGCCGTACATCTCCGCCAGTTATCGTCCGCTCTACAACTATGGGCCCACGCTCGTCCCGAAGAACGATTTCTTCGTGCTTGGCGACAATCGCAATAATAGTCAGGACTCGCACCTGTGGGGCATGCTTTCCAAGCAGTACATCATAGGGAAAGCGTGGGTGTCGTACTGGCCACCGAAGGAGCTTCACGTGTTCGAAAGCTCGCCGACGATCCAGACTACCTATGCGCCGGTGGCGTTCAATGGGTAGCTACTCGAAAGAACTGCTTAAGGGATCGGCCGACACCATCGTCCTTTCGGCATTTCGGGAGGGCGAGAAGTACGGCTACCAGGTGGTGAAAGAGCTGGAAATGCGCAGCGAAGGGTTCTTTCAGCTAAAGGAAGGAACCCTGTACCCTATCCTGCACCGGCTGGAGACGCAGGGTTTACTGGGGGCTCGCTGGCAGACAATGCCCAATGGGAGTGAGCGCCGGTACTACGCGCTCACGGCTAAGGGCGAGCGGGCGCTATCTGATAAGCTAACCGAGTGGCAAAGTTTCGTACGAGCCGTGGGCCGGGTGACCGGAATTCCAGTTTTGGATTGGACAGAGGCGCGATGACAGTGTCACGCAGTGACATAGAGCAGTGGGCACGCGCTCTCCGGATATCACGCCGCAGGCGGCGCGATATCGCGATCGAGCTGCAGTCGCACTTGCTCGAGTCGCAGCAGGAGCTGGAGCGGGCGGGTTGGCGGACGGAAGACGCCGAGCGAGAAAGCCTGCTGCGTCTGGGCGACCCCACTGAAATCGTGGAAGGATTCGAGCAGGTCTACCGCACTCCCCGCAAGAAGCAATTTGCTCTGGCAGTCGCTCTGGCCACCGGCATGCTGCTCGGGGCCTACGGATTGGGTGGCTCGCTCGCATCCGCCAAACCGAGCGTGTCGCACTCGAGCACCCACATACTGATCCAGCGAACGATTCGCGCGGAGCACCGGGTGCAGGTCTGGTCTCGATCTCGCGCCGCAGCACCGCGGTAGACGCCGGACGGTTGCAAGGAAGCCGACGCTCGCCTCGCACGGACCTTTCCGAAGGCACGGGCGCCCGAAGACGCCCGCGGCGGACAGTTACCGGCTCCCGATTCCCCCTATTTCACGACGATATTGACGAGCTTGTCGGGCACGGTAATAACGCGCATGACTTCGCGGCCCGTCACATAGGGTAGGACCCTGGGGCTGGCCAGCGCTTGCTCGTTAACCGATTCCTGCTCTTCGCCGCGCGGCACCTCGAGCCGATCTCGCAGCTTGCCATTGACCTGCACCACTACCGTGACCACGTCGTCCATGGTCATGCCTTCGTCGTACTCCGGCCAGGACTGCAGGTGGATGCTTTCCTGGAAGCCGTGCTGGTGCCACAACTCCTCGGCGATGTGCGGTGTCATGGGCGCAATCATAACCAGAAGACGCTGAATGCTCCAGGCCCAGGCGTCCGTACCCTGCAATTCCTGGCGGGTGCGCTGCAGCAGGTTGGTGAGCTCCATCAGCGCGCTGATGGCCGTATTGAACTGGAATGACTCGAGATCCGAGCCGACCTTTTTGACCGTCTTGTGAACCGCGCGGCGCACGTCGTCGGCCGAGGCCTGGTGCTCATCGCGCGTGACGGGCACCGGTCTGGCGATGTCCCAGACGCGGTGCAGCCAGCGCGAAATCCCGTTGATTCCCTGCGGATCCCACACGGCGTCGCCGCTGAACGGCGCCATGAACAGGATGTAGCCTCGCAGGGTGTCGGCTCCATACTCCGCCGCCACGCTGTCCGGGGTGATGACGTTGTGTTTCGATTTCGACATGCGCCGGCCGTCCGGGGCGTGCATCACGCCCTGGTTCTTCAGTCGGGGAGCCGGCTCCCGGAAGTCGATCAGCCCGGCATCGGCCAGTACCTTGGTAAAGAATCGGAAGTACAGCAGATGCATGACGGCGTGCTCGGCGCCGCCGACGTACAGATCGAGCGGGCACCAGTAGTCGCACCGCGCCCCGGTCGAACGGCGCGTCGATCGTCGTGCGGGCTGGTAAACCGCAGGTAGTACCAGGATGAGTCGACGAACGTGTCCAGCGTGTCGGTCTCGCGCTCGGCGGGACCGCCGCACAGTCGGGCAGACGGTGTGCACGAAATTAGGATCGGTGGCCAGCGGCGACCGGCCGTCGTCGCCCGGCTCGAAGTGCTCCAGATGGGGCAACATAACCGGCAACTGGTCCTCGGGCACGGGCACCGTGCCGCAGCTCGGACAGTAGACGATGGGGATCGGCGCGCCCCAGTAGCGCTGGCGCGACACCAGCCAATCGCGCATGCGGTAGTTCACGGCACCCTTGCCGATTCCGCGCTCCTCCAGGCGGGCGATGATCGCGGCTTTGCCATCGCGGTCGCCATGCCCGTAATACTCGCCGGAGTTGACCATGACTCCGGTGCCGGTGAACACGGTGTCCTGCGTTGGTCTCGTCGCCGGCATCCACTACCTGTCGGACCGGCAAGCTGTATTTGCGAGCAAACTCCCAGTCGCGTTCGTCGTGCGCCGGCACGGCCATGATGGCGCCGGTACCGTACGACATCAGCACGTAGTCGGCGATCCAGATGGGAATCTCCTCGCCGGTGAACGGATTGACGGCGTGCGCTCCCAACGGCACACCGGTCTTCTCGCGATCGGTCGACAGCCGCTCGATCTCCGACTGCCGGGCGGCGACTTGCTTGTACTGTACCACCCTGCCACGATGGTCGGGCGCGACCAGGGATTCCACCAGCGGGATGCTCGGGCGAGAGCACCATGAACGTGGCTCCATAGACCGTGTCCGGCCGGGTCGTGAACACCGATCGGATGCTCGTGCGAAATACCGCCGGCGCCGTGCGCCACGAACGAGATCTCGGCGCCGGTGCTCTTCCCGATCCAGTTGCGCTGCATCAGGATGATGCGCTCGGGCCAGTCCAGCGATCCAGATCGCTCAGCAGCTCATCGGCATACTCGGTGATCCGGAAATACCACTGCTCCAGCTCCTTCTTCTCCACCAGCTGGTCGCTGTGCCGCCAGCAGTAGCCGTTCTCCACCTGTTCGTTCGCCAGGATGGTCTTGCATTGCGGGCACCACCACTGCATGCCCACCGCTCGGTAGGCCAGGCCGCGCTCGTACATCAGCAGAAACAGCCACTGCGTCCAGCGGTAGTAATCGGGCTGGGAGGAGTTGATCTCGCGGTCCAGTCGAACGAGATCCCCTGCAGACCGAGCTGACGCTTGTAGTTGGCGACGTTTTTCGCGGTGTTCTCGCGCAGGCGGCAATCTGTCGCAGAATTGCTTCGTTTTCGGCCGGCAGGCCGAAGGCGTCCCAGCCCATGGGATGCAGCACGTTGTACCCGCGCATGCGCATGAAGCGGGTGGCGACGTCGGTGGCGATGTACTGCTTGGAGTGTCCAACGGACAGGCCCTCGCCGGACGGGTATGGGAAAAAGTCCAGCAGATAGTACTTCGGCCTGGTTGACGAATCGTCGGCCACGATAGAGACCTTCCGTCTTCCCAGCGCTCCTGCCATTTCTGCTCGAATTGCTGCGGTTCGTACCGAGTGGGTCTCGTTTCTGTCGCCGTCATCGTTCATCCTCCAAATAGGTAAAGCCCTCCATCCACTTGGGACGGAGGGCGCTCCGCGGTACCACCCAGATTGTCGAGCGAGGCAGATCACGTGGAAGAGTTTGGTGGAGCTGAGGGGATTCGAACCCCTGACCTTCTCAATGCCATTGAGACGCGCTCCCAACTGCGCCACAGCCCCGCGTCGTCGACCGCTCGTCAACCGCTCATTGTAGCACCGTAACGGGTGCCGAGCGGGCGGTAACAGACATGCTTGCGAGCGAGTTCGCCTCGTTGCCGGCTTCACACCATCCCGGCTCGCTGCTGGTGCGGCTACTACTCTCGTTTACCGCCTATATAGATGGCCGGGCACTCGCGCGCCCGGCCCAATTGTACAGGTTGGTGGAGATGAGGGGACTCGAACCCCTGACTTCCGCGATGCGAACGCGGCGCTCTCCCAGCTGAGCTACATCCCCGACTGAACCGACGCTACTTGTTCCGGGAGCGCGACATTGACCCGCGTACGCCCGTGACGCTGGTCGAACTTCACCGTGCCGTCGACAAGCGCATAGATCGTGTGATCCTTGCCGAGCCCGACGTTAAGTCCGGGAAGCTTCTGCGTGCCTCGCTGACGCACGATGATGCCGCCGGCGCGGATCGCCGTGCCGTCCTGAACTTTGACGCCAAGTCGTTTTGACTCGCTGTCGCGGCCGTTCTTGCTACTGCCTACGCCCTTTTTATGTGCCATGAGAGCCGTTCTCCGATCTACACCGGTGACGATATCTTCGATCGCGATGCGCGTGATCGCACTGCCTATGTCCGGTCTTCTTGCGGTACCGAACCTTTGGCTTGTACTTGAAAACGATGATTTTCTTGGCCGCGGGTCTGCTTGACCACTCGTCCGACGACCTTTGCACCGTCGACCAACGGCCGGCCCTGGCGAAGACCACTGTCATCAGACACGAGCAGGACTTCGGTCAACTCGACGGTCTCGCCTTCCTCATACGGAAGCTTCTCGACCTCGATGATCTGACCCGGCTCGACGCGGTGCTGCTTGCCGCCAGTTTGAATGACTGCGAAAGGCATCCGACGTTCCTTCTGCTGTAGTGCGTTGATGCGCACCAGAAATTAACGGCCCCAGGAGGCCGCTCGCTGCCAGTCTAGCAACCAGATCGGGAGTTCGTCAAGCCTGAGCGGCCTGGCGATCCGCGGCGCTTAGTCCTGGTTCAGAGGCATGGTAGGAGACGATTTGCCAGCGGGCTCCCTTGCGTTCAAGCACGGCGGTCATGCGCAGCTCTTCCACGCGCTTGTCTTCGCCGTGGGTGACTGTGCGGATTTCCGTGCCGGAGAGCCAGGCAACATCACCGACAGCGTGGCAGATCGAGTTCCGCAATCTCGCATCGACCCGCACATCGCCCAACTGCTGGAAGCGCTCTTCCCAGTAGCCGCGGACCTTCTCCCATCCCTGCCTGATGGTTCCCGATCGGCCGGCAACAGCCGCGTACCGTTCGTGCGCCCAGATACTGTCAATCGCTTTCAGATTCTTGTTCGACACGGCTCGGTAGAAATTGGCAGCAGTATCCTTTACTTCGTCATTGACGCCGTACCGTGCACGGCCGATGGCAACACCTTTCGGTTCCACGTATACATCCTCTGGGAGCGATTTGGCAGGTGAATTCGAATGGGCCGGCCGAATGTGCGAGAAAAAGATTTCTCACAGAACAGAAAACATCTCAGGTTCACCATGACGTCATGGTGTCGCGGAGATGTCTCACAGTGTACCAGGTTTTCGGGCCGAAAACCGGCTCGGTACTCGATTTACGCGCTTTCTTTGCGCCGCTGCGGACGAGAGCGGCCACGCCGATAATTATTGGGCCGACGCGTTGGAGCTTCGCGTTCGTCACCATCATCCGATCGAACCGACAACGTCGCCTTGTACAGAATTCGATGCGGACAGCGGACCGGACCGCGGCGCGATTCCTCCGCGATTTCGCGGCCCGAGCAGAGCATCATACCGGTTCGTTCGGATTCCTGCTCGCGAATCATGGCTGCGACGATTTTGTCAATTTCGTAGCCACCCTCATGGCAAGCAGGATTCGAGCAGGGAACCATTCCCTGCGTGAAGTTACCTCGTCGAAAGCCGATCTTCTTCAGATCACCCTGTTTGTCGTCTTCCGGTCCGCGACGCTCATGCCATTCAATGAGGACATCGGAGAGCATTGGAAAGGCCGCCTTGAAGGTACTGACCCCGTTGTAAAACGCGTTCGGACGATACTTTTCACCCACTGTCGAACCTCTCCCTGGCAGTACCTGCGCTTCATTGTACGATGCACTCTTCATAATGAGCTCAAATGGCAGGAGGTCGACTCAATGTCCTTCGAATCGAGAGCTCGGGACCTGGGGATCACCGTACCGGAACCGGCCAGACCGCTGGCGAGTTACGTGCCGGCGGTGCGGGCCGGTTCTTTCGTCTACACGTCCGGCCAGCTTCCCACGGTGAACGGTGAGCTGGAATGCCGCGGCATCGTCGGTGTCGACGTGAATGACGAACAGGCAAATCACGCGGCACGCACCGCGCTGATCAACGCCCTGGCGGCGGTGGGAACAGTAGCCTCGCTCGACGACGTTGTCCAGGTGGTGCGAGTGACCGGCTACGTGGCCAGCGCGCCTCACTTCACAGGTCAGCCGGGGGTCCTGAACGGCGCTTCAGACTTGCTACTGGAGCTGTTCGGTGACGCCGGCAAACACAGCCGCGCGGCCGTCGGAGTGGCATCGCTTCCGTTAGGTGCGCCGGTGGAGATTGACTTGATCGTGCAGCTACGAACGTCGGATTAGTTCGGAACCCGGGAGTGATATGTGACTATCGATCACGGTAGCGTGGAGCATTCTTAGAGCGGGCGACGGAAGAAGTCCTCCAGCACCGGCGCCACGGCGGCCGGATCGATATCGTGGCCCTGGCCGGCGAGGGTATGGTATTCGGCTCGTGGTAATGCGTGTGCCAGCGAACGCGCCGCCTGCCGCATAACCTCGGGAGACTCCTCACCGTCTATAACGATTGTCGGGCACCCGGACGGAAGCGATCGTGTCGGCCGGCAATGCTTGCAGGATGGACGATTCATAGACGAGCGTCTGCGCCAGGTCTTCCAGTGCCGGCCGGAATGGGGCGTTGCGAAGCTGGGCGACGACGGCCGGTGGTATGCCGACTGCATCGGTTTGAAAGAGCTCGACGGCATCGCCCCGGCGGCCCTCCAGGACGAGCTCGGCGAGCTGCGGAGCAAGATCGCCGGCCCGCCCTCCGGTGGGCGGCGGCTCGTATAGCGCGAGCCGCGAGACAGGCAGGCCGTACGCCGCAGCCCGCAGTGCGAGGATGGCACCCGAGGAGTACCCGAAGACAGAGGCCGACTCTCCGGCAAGCTCGATCAGTGCGCCGAGGTCTTCGATCTCGCGTTCCACGGCATACGGTACGGTATCGGTACTCTCGCCCCGCCCCCGGCGATCGTAGTTAAAGACGGTGAATTGTCGTTCGAGCGCCGCGGCGAGGGGTGCACCAGTCGCCCGGAGGTTGAATGCGCCAACCACCAGGATGACCGGAGGGCCGTCGCCGGACCGGTCGAAGGCGATACGCGTACCGTCTTTCGAGTGTACTGCCGGCACGGTGTTCTCCTTTACTTTCTTCTCGGTAAGCGAAGCGATTCCATAGAAACGCACTCGTGCGGATTGTAACGGGTTCAAGAAAGCCGCGGGAAGTCCGGCCCGCCACACCGACGGGCGGCACGGCTCATCTCTACGCAATTGAATGCGCCGAACATGTGATAAAGGAGGGGGAAACTGGTCGTATCCGACAGCTCCCCCAATGACGGGCAGGGCGGAGTCAGTCGCGGATCTGTCCGTCGATTCACTCGTAGAGAAGGAGGAGAACCATGATCAAACGGATGGACCACGTGGGCATCGTCGTCGATGATCTCGCGGCCGCGATTGAATTCTTCGTCGCGCTTGGACTCGAACCTCAGGGCAAGGGCCCGGTCGAGGGCCGGTGGGTGGATCGCGTTGTGGGGCTGGACGGCGTCCGAGCAGATGTCGCGTTCGTGCGGACCGCGGATGGCCATGGACAACTAGAGCTGACGAAGTTCCACACGCCCGTGAGTCAGGATCACAACCGGAACGCGCCGGCGAACACACCGGGCATTCGCCACGTTGCATTCGTCGTCGAAGACATCGACGCCGTGGTTGCCGGCGCGCGAGCCCGGGGCGTGGAACTCGTGGGCGATCTGGAACGTTACGAGGATATCTACCGGCTCTGCCTGGTCCGCGGTCCCGAGGGGATCATCGTGGAGCTGGCAGAACAGATCAGCTGACCGGCCTCCAACCGAAGAGAGCGATCCGGCTCGCGTTCCGCACACGGATCCTCGTGCGGAGGGTCGGTGTGCCACCCCGGAACGCACAGAGTCCGTGAATTTCGCCGGCAAATGGCGGCGTGGCAAGTCGAGATCGGTCGTTTCCGACAGCGGCCAAATGCCGAGCAGACCCGAGTCAGTCGCCGGTCTGTCCGTCGATGCGCTCGCGGAGGAGGTCGGCGTGACCGTTGTGCCGGGCGTACTCCTCGATCATGTGCACCATGATCCAACGCACGGAGACGGACCTTCCCCACTGGCGGTGTGTGACCACATCGTCGAGCGAGTGCGCGGCCACCAGGGTACGGGCGTCCTCGCATTCGTGTTGCCAGGTGGCGAACGCCTCGTCGGGGTCGGCGGTATCGACGTTGTCGAACTCGCCATCACGATCGGTCGAGGTATAGAAGAGCGGAGGGGCGTTATCCGCCTCCAGCACTCGCTTGAACCAGCTTCGCTCGACGTCGGCCATGTGCCGGACAAGCCCGAGCAACGACAGCGAGGACGGCTCAGCCGACCGTAGCCTGAGCTGGTCCGCGCTCAGACCGGCGCATTTCATGAGCAGAGTCGCCCGATGGTAATCGAGCCAGGAATCGAGCATCGTCCGCTCATCGGCGATGAGCGGCAACTCCGGACGGTCGTCAAAGGGTTCAGACACGACCCAGTGTACAGATTGCAGGGGACGTCGCCGGCTCTAACTTACTTCCTTGAGCACGTAGCCCGCGCCGCGAATGGTATGGATGAGATCCGGCTCACCGAGGCGCATGCGCAGATTACGGATGAAGACCTGCACGACGTTCGAGTCGTAGCTGCTGCCCCAGACTCGCTCGTAGATCGTTTCGGCTCGATGCACTTCCCGTGGGTGTCGGAGGAAAAACTCGAGGAGGTCGTATTGTTTGGCGGTGAGCTCGACACGGTGGTCGCCGCGCCGGACCTCGTGCGAGCGGGTGTCCATCACGATATCGCCGAACCGGAGCTCCGGTTCCTCGACGGTCTGCTTGCGTCTGAGCAGCGCCCGGACACGAGCCAGCAATTCGTCGATCGAGAACGGCTTGACCATATAGTCGTCCGCCCCGCTATCGAGACCGGCAATCCGATCGGACACGGTACCACGCGCCGTCAATACCAGAATCGGGACATCGTCGGCGGCCCGCAAACGCCGGCACACCTCGAGCCCATCGAGCCCCGGCAGCATGAGATCAAGTACGACCATGTCGGGTGGCGCGTCACGGGCCATGCGCAGTCCGGCCATCCCATCCGCCGCGACGGACACCTTATAGCCTTCGTACGTCAGACCGCGACGCAGCAGATCGCTGATCGCTTCGTCATCTTCGATGACCAGGACTTCCATGACCAGGACCCCTTCCAGCAGGCTCGTAATTGCGCAGATTGTAGCAGGTAGTCGATTCTAGTTGACACTGTTTATGGGCCACCCCGGCTGGTAAAATGAAGCCAGCGTACCATCCCGACGAGAGAGACGAGGCGCGCCGTGCCCGAATTGCCCGAGGTTGAAACGATGGTCCGCGACCTGCGGATGCGCGTGCCGGGGCGTACGATCGTGGACGTGGAGGCGAGCTTCGAGGGCGCGGTGGTGTGGCCTTCCTACGCCGAGTTCCGGGATCGAGCGCGCGGCCGGCAGATAGTGGGACTGGGCCGCCGTGGCAAGTTCGCGAGCCTGGAACTCGAGTCGGGGGACGCGCTGATCGTTCATCGCGGCATGACCGGAAGTCTGCTGTTGCGCCGGTCTCAGGATGAGATGGAGCCGTACGTGCGTTTGATACTTCGGCTGGATGATGGATCGGAGCTAAGGTTCACCGATCCTCGCAAGTTCGGCAAGTTGTACATCATGCATTCATCGGGCGACGAACGGCCGCTGCCGTGGACTCACATGGGCCCGGAACCACTCAACGGCGCATTTTCGGCAAAGTCGTTCGCGGCGTCACTGGCCGGGCGCACCGGACTGATCAAGCCGCTGCTCCTCAACCAGCGACTGGTGGTCGGCCTGGGGAATATCTATGTGGATGAGGCGCTGCATCTGGCAAGGATTCATCCGGAGCGTCGGGCGAGCTCGCTCACTCCAGCGGAGATCCGGCGCCTGTACACCGCCATTCGGGAGGTTTTGAGCGCGGCGATCGAGGGCCGAGGGACCACATTCAACTCGTACATGGATATCGAGGGCCGGCCGGGTGAATACAAGAAGGAGCTCCGGGTCTTTGGACGTACTGGAGCGGCGTGTCCGCGCTGTGGAACCACGGTCGTGAAGTTCGTGGTGGGCGGGCGGGGAACGCATATCTGCCCGCGCTGTCAGAAAGTGTGAGCGGATGCCTATTCTGACGGTCGCAAACGTATCGCATTACTTCGGCGCGGCTCGCATTCTGGACGATGTCTCCTTCGCAATCGAGCGGGGTGACCACGTGGGGATGGTGGGAGCCAACGGCGCGGGCAAATCGACCCTGCTGCGCATCATCGCAGGTGAAATCGAGCCTGATGCCGGTAGCGTGGGCCGGTCACGGGGAATACGGGTTGCCTATCTTCCGCAGGAGCCGGAGTTCGACGACAGGCTTTCACTGCACGAGACCATGCTCGGGGTGTTCAGGGATGTCATCGACGCTCAGGAGATGCTGCACCTGATCGAAGCCGAGATGGGCAGTGGCAGCGGCGATCCAGACGCGATGGAAGAATACAGCCGCCTACAGGCGCTGGTGGAGGCGGCGGGATATGACTATCCGCAGAGAATCGAGCGAGTCCTCTCGGGTCTGGGTCTACCCGCCGAGACCTGGGAGCTGCCGATCGGGCAACTGAGCGGTGGCCAGCGAACGCGAGCAAACCTCGGACGGACGCTGTTGCGGGAGGCCGATCTCCTGCTGCTCGACGAGCCCACGAACCACCTGGACATACCGGCGGTCGAATGGCTCCAGTCGTATCTGCACGACCTGCCACGGGCGTTTTTGATCGTCGCGCACGACCGGTACCTGCTCGACGGAGTAACACGGCGGACACTCGAGCTCTCGGGCGGGCACCTCACGTCGTACGACGCGCCTTACGGGCGCTACCTTGCACTCCGGGCAGAGCGCGCGGAGCGCCTGCGGTTGGAATACGAGGCCCAACAGGCGCACATCGCGAAGACCGAAGAGTTCATACGGCGCTACGGCGCCGGGCAGCGATATAAGGAGGCTCGGGGCCGTCAAAAGCAGCTCGACCGCCTGGAACGCGTGGAGCGACCGGAGGATGCGTCGGTCGTACAGCTCAACGTGAAAGGTGCGGCCCGCAGCGGCGAAGTCGTGCTCGACCTGCGTGACCTGGTGGTCGGATACGAGGGTGTGCCGCTGGTGGCTCTGCCGCGCGAGGTGACGCTACGGCGCGGGGAACATGTGGCACTGGTGGGAGCGAACGGCAGTGGGAAAACGACGCTGCTGCGGACGCTCATGGGCAGCGTACCGCCAGTCGGAGGGACGTACCGATGGGGGACGCGGGTGTCGATCGGCTACTATTCACAGTCGGCGTACGAGCTGGACGATCAGCGAACGGTGATCGACGAGATCCGGCTAACAGCGCCGATGGACGAGGAGCAAGCCCGCGGCTACCTCGGCCAGTTCCTTTTTTCGGGCGATGCCGTCTTCAAGCCGATCGGCGCTTTGAGCGGGGGGGAGCGCGGCCGGGTTGCCCTGGCAAAGCTGATCCTGGAAGAGCCGAACGTTCTGCTCCTTGATGAGCCGACCAATCATCTGGATATCGCCTCGCGTGAGGCTCTGCAAGCCGTGCTGGCGCCATTTCCCGGCACCATACTGTTCGTATCGCACGACCGCTATCTCATCGATAGCCTGGCCGCGCAGCTCTGGGTGGTGCAGGACGGTACCTTGCGGCGCTACGCGGGCACGTATTCCGAGTATGCGGCCGGTACCGCCGCCCCGCTGGACCGCGTGGAAATTGACAACGGCGCGCCGAGCGGCACACAGCGACTACCACCCGGCGAGCAAATGATCGAGCTACAAACTGAGGCGATAGCTCTTTCCGATCGGCTAGCCCAGACGGGTACGACCACGTCGGTGGAGGGCCTCGCCGAGTTGACCGAACGCTACGCCGGCCTTCTCCACCAGCTCCACGAGGTCGAGGACGAATGGCTCGCGGGCATCCACCGTCAACTGCACGCGTCTTAGGCATTACCGGCCCCATAGCCGCGGGCAAGTCCACGGTAGGCGCCGAGCTGATCGCACTCGGGGCGCTGGTGCGTATCGACGCCGACGAGCTGACCCATGAGGCAATGCGACCGGGGACTGATACGACCCGGGCGATAGCGTCGGCATTTGGAGAGGATGTGCTGGACGCCGGGGGTCGCGTCAACCGCCGCACGTTGGGGGAGATCGTGTTTGGTGACGGGGCGGCGCTGCGGCTGCTGGAGGCGATCGTGCACCCGGCAGTAGAGGCCGCCGCTCAGCAGCGCGTAGAACGGTTCGCGGGTCGGGAAGGTGTAATCGTGCTAGACGCCGTCAAGCTGCTGGAGGGTCGACTGGCGGACCTGTGCGATCGGATCTGGGTGATCTCGTGCACAGTGGAAGAGCAAGAGCGACGTTTAGTTCAGGAGCGAGGGTTATCCCCGGCGGCGGCTCGGGCGCGCATCGACGCCGGTCCCGCATTCACGGATCCACGAATCGATGCGGTCATCGACAATTCCGGCTCCTGGGATTCAACGCGCGCTCGGGTGCACGACCTATGGCAAGCGTTTGCCGGCTCCGCCTCACATCCCGGCAAAGACGGCACCACGTAATTCTCCCCGGAATGGAGATCGATGGTCCGTCGATCTCAGTCGTGTGGGTGTATATCGTCGGGCGGAACGAGTCCCCGTTGTAGCGCAAGTCGCGTTGCCTCAACTCTCGACCCCGCCTGCATTTTATGTAAAATATGACTGACATGGTGATCCACGGTTCGCTGACTGAGGTAGAGCCGAGCGGCAATATCGGCGTTACTGAGACCGCGTGCGACGAGCTGGAGTACCTGGACCTCGCGGGCGGTCAGTCCGAATGGTATATCGGCCGATTCCTCCCTCTCCAGATCACCGAAGTCCTCGCCGGAGTCCACGGGCCGCACAACGGCAGTGAGCCCCTCCATGCGGACAACTTCCACCTCGCTACCGATCGGTATGACGATACCTGCTGGTTCGGGACGCGCGGTCCAGAACTGGCCGACTCCTACCCGAATCTGGCCGTTGAGTTGCGAGACCGATTCTTCGACGAGAGCGCGTTGTCCGACCGGGCCGATCGCCGGTGCATTGTTGGATGCCGACGCACGCGGCAGGAGATGGAGGACGGCCGGACGGACCGCCAGGAGCAAGACGAGTGAGACCAGGCAGAAAAAGACGATCTGGACCGGTACCGGAGCGGCGAGCGAGACGGCGGCGGTGAGCAGTGCCGCAATGGAGAGAGAGGCAAGAAACAATCCTAACGATAGAAGCTCACCGACCAACGTTACGATGGCGACGATGAGCCACACCAACCAGAGGGTTTGCGGCATGCGGCGGGATGCTCCTGGGCCGGGCGGCCCACGGGATTCGAATAGGCAGGGTGCCTACGGCCAAAATGGGCACAAATACCGATGATTTAGGTGAGAAAAAGGCGTAGGTTGTGAGTGAGAGGTTGGAATGACAAGTCTCCGAGCTCTCAGAGGAGAGACCGATTCGAAGAACTGCTTCCCGAGAGATTTTACGTGGAATGATAGCCGTCAACGGTTGTGGAGAGGCAGATAGTCGCGGGCCGCGGTAAAGGCCAGACCGAGAGGTAAGCAATGGGGACGTGGTGGGTATGGCTGGTAATAGCTCTACTCGCAGGAGTAGGGGAACTGATGACTACCGGTTTGTTCTTCGCGATCGTCGCGGCGGCAGCGGTGTTGATAGCGCTGGTGGCACTGGTGCTGCCGATAGCGGCCGTGCAGGTCGCGCTGTTCGCGGGCATATCGTTGGGCGGAGTCGTGTTTCTTCGGCCCGCTCTGATGGGTGTACTGAATCTGCAGACGCTCGCGCACGGGTCGGGTGACACCGTGCAATCTCGGGTCGCCGGCAAGCGGGCCACGGTGACGCGCACGGTCGACCTGGCAGGAGGACAAATTCGAGTCGGTGACGGCGAGTTCTGGTCGGCGCGAGCGTACGATCCGGACGATCTGATTCCAGTCGGCGCATCGGCCGACATCGTCGTGGTTGATGGGCTAACCGCTCTGGTGACACCCGTGGTACCGTTGACACTTGAACACGATGCACAACTGACAACAGAGAAAGGGGCATGAGAAATGCTTGGTCTCGAAATCGTATTGGCGGTCCTCGTATTGTTTGTGCTGATCACCGGATTTAAATCAATCCGGGTGGTCCCGCAGGCACGCGTCATCGTCGTACAGCGGCTTGGCCGCTACCTGAAAACCTCCGGAAGCGGACCGGTATTCGTGATCCCGTTCGTGGACAAAATCCTTCCGACGGTTGATTTGCGCGAGCAGGTCGTGCCGTTCCCACCACAGGCAGTGATTACGTCAGACAACGTCGGAATCCAGGTAGCCACAGTCGTGTACTACCAGATCATCGACGCAAAGAACTCAACCTATCAGGTGGTGGATCTGGTTGCGGCCATGGAGCAGCTCACCATCACGACGCTTCGTAACGTCATCGGTGGGCTTACCCTCGACCGCGCACTTACCAGCCGGGAGGACATCAACTCCAACATGCGGGCCTCGCTGGACGAGGTAACGGAAGGTTGGGGCGTGCGCGTTAATCGTGTCGAGCTGAAAGACATCATCCCGCCACACGATGTCCAGCAGGCGATGGAAAAGCAGATGCAGGCGGAGCGCGAAAAGCGAGCGTCGATCCTACGGGCCGAAGGCATGAAGCAGTCGTCGATTCTGCAGGCGGAAGGGGAGAAGCAGTCCGCAATCCTCACGGCCGAAGGTCAACGACAGGCGAGCATCCTGCAAGCTGAAGGTGAAGCGCAAGCTCTGGTCACCATCCAGACCGCGCAGGCGCAGGCGGTACACGTGGTGTTCGACGCGCTCAACGAGGCGCACGCCACGCCGGAAATCCTGAAGTACCTGTACATTCAGAGCCTACCGAAGATCGCCGAAGGCTCCGCCAACAAGCTGTTCATCGTGCCCTCCGAACTGCAAAGCATCGCAAGCATGGGCGCGACATTCTCGGCGGCGTCCGAAAACAACGGCAATGCCAACGGCGCGCCGATCGTGCCGCAGATCACCTCGGGCCGAACCGGCTCGACCAGCTAACGCGTCCCCGGTACGGGAGGGCTGCTCGCCTGAGCGGCCCTCCCTTTCATACGCGGTACGAGCTCACACGGCCGGGCGGTATCGTAACCATTTACGCGAGATCTGAGAAGATTCCGACACGGCATCCGAACAGTGATGATGTCGTGCGATGTCTCGTCACCTCCCCATGTCCGGTACCAGCGAGTACCACACATGGCGGCGGGAACCAGCGATTTGGGCGGTACCGTTGAACCGATAGGCCGGGACGAGATAGAGGGTTCCCTCCTTCGCGGACGTGAGAATGGATACGATGTGCGTCCCGAGCAGGCTGCCAACGCCTCCAGACTTGTCTGACGGCGAGATGTCCTCCACCGCGAGTGGTGACGTCCCGCGTCGGACCTGGTCCCAGGCCTGTGTAACTGAGCGCGCCGCGAGTACGCCATGACGCGCGATTGGTGGCCAGACCCAAGCTTCGATGACGCTTCCATCCGGTGTGATCCACATCGTCGCCTCATTCGTCGCTGTCGGCCCCACGTGGGGCCACCCGAACTCAACTGCCCGAACCTTTGCCAAGTGGAAGACGGGGTGAAACGATCGGAGCGGCATGCGGTACGCGGGCCATCCGAGCTGCTCCAGCCATTGTCGGGCAATTGCTACCGCGCGCTGCTGGGTGATGGGATGCCTCGCCAAGGGCAACACGTGATTGCGCCGGTCGTGATAGATTAACTCCCCGTTGCGAGTCGAGATGGCAAGACTGTGGAGTGCTCCGTGTGCCGGCACACCGCCGTCCTGTGCCACGAGCCAGGTCACGGCGTCCGCTTGCACGCGCCTGACTCTTGCGGAGATATGAAGCAACCGGCGACCACGAGTGATGACGCCGGACGGGAGCGCCAGTCGGTAGGCCGCTTCGCTCGACGGCTCGTGGGGAAGAGCGCGAGCCAACAGTCGCAGATGACCGGCGTACGGTATGGCAGACACCGGGTGTACAAGGCTGAGCGTGGCCGTGAGCCGGTGAACGGCGACTGGCACCGACGGAAGGTTGAAGAGCAGATCGGCTCGCTGAGGATAAGGAGCCGTGAATGAGTGCGTTGATGATCCGGTAGTGTGGTACGTCCTGAATAACAGAACCGCGATGAGTACGGCGGTAGCCAGGACGGATACGCCGATCCTCCTCGGAAACGAGATCGTCTCCGGTTTCTCGACGGGACGTGCACCCGGGCGACGCAATAACCGGGCACGGAGATTACGGGCAAAGGTTGGATGCGGAGCCAGCTCCTCGTCATCTACCAGGTGCGCTCGTAGCCGCATGGCAAAAACGGGATCCATTTCCGCTTCGAATCGCTCCTGCTGCACTATGAGCGGTCCAACCCTCGATAGCTGCTGCTCGAGCTCGTCCTCGGAAAGCGGCACACGACGCAGATCACGGTCCATGTCAGACATCCGCCGATGCCTCCTCCACGAGACGCGCCTGCAGGGTCGCAAGTGCCCGTCGTAGTAACTGTTTCACCGCACCCTCAGTTCTCCCCATGCGTGCTGCCACAGTTGCAAAGGGCTGATCCTCGTAGAACCGCAATCGTACAACTTCCTGCTGATCTGGTGGGAGCGCCGTAACATGTCCTCTGAGCCAATATGTCTGCTCCCATTCATGCAACCAACTCGTCGTCCCGTCGAGACTGAGCGAAGAGGCATGCAAGAAACCGCGGCTGGAGCGCCGACTTCGATCCTTAGCGGCGTTGGCCGCAATGCGGATCAGCCAGGCGGACAAGGGTAGCCCACGGTAGTCGTATCGCCGGATCGCGCGCAGGGCCTGTTCAAAGGTCTGCGCGGTTAAGTCTTCGGCTTCTTCCCGGGTGCCACTTTGGAGGCGGCAGAACGCATACACGCGGGGAAGATAGTGGTCATAAATCTCACCGAATGCCGCCCGGTCCGTGCGTGCGCGCTCGATAACGTCGGGAGAGATCTGCGCCCGTCGCTCCGCTCCCGCCTGGACCTCCATGGAGTGCTCCCTCGCCTGTGGGATGTCCGAACCGTTCTTTGCATTGTAGGCGCGCGTACCTTTTCCTGGCGGTGGTGCGTTTACCTTCTCTGGAATGACGTAACACGGACAGAAGAAGGAGATTCATGGTTTTGTTAGCGGTCCATCAAGATATCGGGGATGCGGTGGTGACAGCATTCGCCTCCGCACTTGCCCTACTCCTCGGGGGCATCCCGAAAATCATCGCATTCCTGCTGATCCTCATCGTCGGCTGGATCATAGCCAGTATTGTGGCGAAGGTGATCACGACGGTGCTGCGCGCGGTGAAATTTAACGATATGGCGCAGCGATCAGGCATTGCCGGGTTTGTCAAGGATATGGGGGTTGATACCGATTCTTCCGGTGTAATCGCCGGAATCGTCAAGTGGTTCATCCGTTTGATTTTCCTTGTAGCGGCATTCGACGCATTGGGGCTTCCCGCCGTTTCGGCGGTCCTGCAGCAGTTCCTGCTTTGGATACCGAACCTGGTTGTGGCCCTGGTCATCCTTGTCATCGGCGGCTTGCTAGCCAAGGCACTGGCCGATATCGTGCGCGGTGCCACGAGAGAAGCCCAGCTCGGCAATCCCGACCTCATGGCTACCATCGCGCGCATGGCCGTGATTGCGTTCGCAATCATCATCGCGGTCAACCAGATCGGCATCGCTACCACGTTGGTCAACACCCTCTTCATGGGTGTCGTCGCCACGTTTGTCATTGCTTTTGGTCTCGCCTTTGGACTCGGCGGACGAGAGGTCGCAGCCCAGATCACACAGAACTGGTATGCGAAAAGCCAGGGCGCGGCACCGAAGCTGTCCCAAGCGGCAAGCGCCGCTGGAGATCAGGCGCAGGCCAAAAAAGATCAGATGGCTCCAGGAGAGGAGTCAGCGAGTAGACCAGTCAGTTAGCACCACTACGGGTTCAACAAACGCACACACGACTAGAAGTAAAGGAGAAAGCACAATGAACAGCGGAACGACTGCACCGGATCAATTGTTTGGATCACAGGTCATGGATTCGGCCGGGGACGAGGTCGGCGACGTCGACGGCGTATGGGTGGACGACGCCACGGACGAGCTTGAGTTCGTGAGCGTCAAACTGGGCTTCCTCGTGGGAAAGCCCCACATCATACCGCTGGCGAATGCTCAGGTCTCAGCCGACGGCATCACTGTCCCGTACAGCAAGGATCAGATCAAAGATGCCCCGAGCTTCGCGACAGACGATGAGATAAGTCCCGAGGACGAAGACGAGATCTATAGCTATTACGGGATCGATCGTTCCACGTCCTCCAGCCCGAGCGGGCTTCCAACCGGCGAGGGTACAGACGCCGGAACGGACGTCACTTCGACCGACTACGCTACGTCAGGGCGACGAGATACCGGCCGCGACCTCAGCACCGATCGCGACCAGAGCGTGACTCTCCACGAGGAAGAATTGGCGGTCGGGAAGCGCAACGTTGAAGCGGGTCGGGTGCGTCTGAGGAAAGTGGTTCGTACCGAGCACCAGGAAGTGCCGGTGGAACTTCGCCGCGAAGAGGTCGAGATCGAACGGGTTCCTGCCACTGGTGACGACGCCGGCACCACGGCATTTCAGGAGCAGGAGATCGAAATCCCGGTCATGCGGGAAGAGGCCGTGGCCAACAAGGAAGTCCGCGCAACGGAGCAGGTGCGGCTCAATAAGACCGCACAGACCGAGACGGAAACAGTTGGTGGTGACGTTCGGTCTGAAGAGGTCGAGATTGATGACGACACTGACACGGACATCCAGGATGCACCCGGCAACCGACGCTGAAGGCTGGGACGGTGCATAGACGCGTGGGGAGAGCTGGTCAGCTCTCTCCGCGCTCGTCTCGCTTCGCACGGGACCGAACGAATCATGAAATCACGGATACGGAAGGGTTCTCGCTCATGAAAACAAGAGTCATTGTTCTGCTTTTGCTCAGCGCCCTACTCCTCGGCGCACTCTCCCCAATGGCTGCCCGCCAGGCGAGTGCCGCGACCCTGCACAACCAGGTAGCAGCAGCCCCCACGCAGTTACATGCAGCGGCCTTCGACAAGACCAGGTTTGTACTTCATCTGGCAGTCGCAGCGTATTTAATTCACTACGTCTATAAGAAATACAAAACCGGCAAATTGGGACGTTTCCACATCATCACGGACATCAAGGCTGCCGCCGCCGCCCTCATTGCGTACCACGAACTCAATACCGCGTACGGCATCGCGAAGGGAAGTACTAGCAAGACATTGCAGGCGATCGTCGCTCCGATTGGCGCGTTAACGAGTACCGCAAGCGCGATGGCGAGCAAGCTGAAGCACGGCGATACCAGCGCGGTTTCGACGGCAAACAGCCAGGAGAGCACCCTTCAATCCCTGGCAGGAAAGAATGGGTTTTCTTACAAAGACGTTGCGCCGTCCGGATTCGCCGGATTCTAGGTAGGAACGTTCGAGGGGCCGGTTGTCTCCGGCCCCTCTTCAAGAGGAGGGGTACTGTAGCGGTGTGTTGGCAGTGGTCCGCTTGCCGGCGTCAATCGTACCTTTTGTGCCTTACCGACGTTCTTTTTGTAAAGGGACGTACGGCTCCCGGGTGAGCCGTTCACAGCGTCATGGGCGCGGCGGCGCTCCCACCCCACGTCGGTACCATTCCCCGGCACGTTTCGTCGACCGGTAGAAAGCGCAAGCCCGAGCAGAGGCCACGGAGGGTAACAATGGCACACGAAGTACAGCAACAGAAGGACGACCGATCACTCGGCGAGCTGTTCTCTACCCTGTCACAAGAGACCACCACGTTGGTCAAGCAGGAGGTAGCACTTGCCAAAACGGAGATCTCGCAGAAAGCAGCCGCGGTTGGAAAGGACATCGCCTTTCTCATCGCCGGGGCCGTCGTCGCCTACGCGGGGTTTCTCGCACTGATCGCCACCATCGTTCTTGCGCTCGGTCAGGCAGGTGTGACGTGGTGGCTGGCTGCGCTCGCAGCCGGCCTGGTTGTGGTTGCGATTGGAGGCATCCTGGCATGGGAAGGGCTGACCAACCTCAAACGCGAAAGCGTGGTGCCGCAGGAGACCGTGGCGACGTTGAAGGAGGACGCAGCATGGGCGAAAGAGCAGACGAAGTAGATGGCACCGAACGGCTCGATGTGACGAGTCAGGAGGAGTCCCAGTCACCAGACACGCCGGAAGCAGATGCAGATCTGACAAACGCTCGTGCCGAGATTGAAGAGACACGGACAGAGATGAGTGAGACCATCGACGCCATCCAGGAGAAGCTGAGCCCGGAGCATGTCAAAGAGCAGGCGAAAGAAAGTATCAGGCAGGCAACGGTGGGGCAGGTCACCGAGTTCTTGCAAGCCACCCGGCGCAGGGGTGCAGACACAGCGGGCGCGATGCCCGGGCTAGCTAAAACCACCGGTTCGAAGGCTGCATCCACCGCGCAGCAGAAACCCATTCTGCTCGCCGGGGCCGGCAGCGGGGTTGTGGGACTGGTGATTGCAGCGCGGATGGTTCGGGCTCGGCAACAGCGTCCTTCACCGACACCAGCACCCACACCTCCCGACAGTGGAACTGTCCTGGATCGGGTCCAGCGTGCGTTGAAGCAGGGGATGATAGAGGCGAACCGAATCGCTGCACAACGCACCGGTCGAGTGCCGGACAAGCCAATAGTGCCCACACGCACGCGGTTCATGGGTCGAGCACTTGGCACCAACCGTTCCCAATCCGCGCCGGCCTCGGCGTCGGAGGGAGGGAACCGCATCATGAAGAAACTTGTCTTGACCGCAGTGCTGGCAGTTCCGGCCACCACACTGATTGCCAAGAAGATTCGCCAGAGCGCCGGAAAGGAGGAAGCAATGACTCGAAACGATCTCGTCCTGGCATGGCTCAACAACGCCTACAGCACTGAGAACGGGCTGGTCCAGACACTCCAAAGTCACGCCAAGGACGCGAAAGACTTCCCGCAGCTGCAGGCACGAATCCAGCAGCACGTCGAAGAGACTCGACGCCACGCTAATCTCATCCAGGGATGCATTCAGCGCCTAGGGGGAAACACTTCCGGATTGAAGAGCGGCATGGGAACGCTCGTGGGCAAGGCGCAGGGTGTGGTCGCACGGCCGGCGCAGGATGCAGTCGTGAAGAACGCGTTGGCTGACTCGGCTGCCGAGCAACTTGAGATCGCCTCGTATAAGGCGTTAGGTGCGGCGGCCCAGGATCTCGGCGACCAAGAAACACTCTCAATCTGCCGGCAGATTCTCGAGGAAGAGGAGGACATGGCACGTTTCCTCGATCAAAATCTACCAACCGTCGTAGTCCAAACGATGAACATATGGCCGGTTGCGGCGTCGTAGTGCCGGAGATAGTAAAGCGACTCTCCCACGTGCGGAAGGAGTACTGACATGGCAAGAGAGGTCAACACGCCGCGAACACTGCGGAGCGCGGACTCCGTTCGCAGCCAGCGTGAGCAACGGCTCATCGCCCGCTATGGCGGGTTTGACTGGGTCGCAACCTTCCTCGGGTTCGCGGTTGCAATCTTTTTCGGGGTGGTGTTGCTCGGCCTCGTCGGTGCGATTGTGGGAGCGGTTGGTTTCCAGTTGCATGCCCCGGTGCCCAAGATCGGTAGCTCGATAGCGGGCACGACCGAATCTCTCGGTATCGGAGCACTCATTGGGTCGCTCATCGCAACCTTCATTGCCTACCTCATCGGCGGCTATACGGCTGGGCGACTGGCTCGCTTCGAGGGCAAAAAGAACGGGATTGGAGTGGTGCTCTGGACGATCGTGGTCGGGATCATCCTGGGAATCCTCGGCGCCATTCTCGGCAATAAATTTGATGTTGCCAAGCAGCTACACCTCCACATCGATACCGGGACGCTCACGACCGCCGGCCTGATCTCGCTTGTGGTGACCCTCGTCGTAATGCTACTTGCCGCCATCCTGGGCGGTTCGCTCGGTGAGCGGTACCACCGGAGAATCGATCGTGAGACAGGTGTACGCTGATGATCGAAGACTACGACGGCTCCGAAGTTCTCGATCGTGATGGCGCTCATATCGGGACGGTAGAGCGCAGCTATATTGATGACCAGGGATCGGTGCAGTTCATCGAAGTGAAGATGGCGGGGCTGCGAGCCAGACATCGGCTCATCCCGGTCGACGACGCTGCACAGATGGACAGTGCTCTGAAAGTCCCGTTCGGTAAGGACATCGTCGAGGCGTCACCCAATGTCTCCTACCTGGGTGATACGGTCGAGGAGGAGACTCTCATCGAGATCCGAGCGTATTACCAACGTCATGACCAGACCGCGGCTCCCGCTGCAGTCGAGCCGGCCGCGATTCCGACGGCCAAGTCGGAAACCACTGGTGACTCCGACTCCGGTTCTTCGGACCAAGACGGTGGAATCGGCGACAAGGTGAGAGGGGCTGCCGAGAAGATTCGCGAGAAACTGTCAGGCAGCAGTAGTTCTCGCGGGGATGAGAATGACGCCGACGCAGGCACCAGTGGACGCGTGCGCGACCTGGGAGATGTGATCGAGGTGCCCATCGTGGAGGAGAAGCTGGTCAAGAAACCGGTTGTCACAGAGGTTCTGCGGATCCGCAAACGAGCCGTATCCGACCGGCAGACAGTCAGCGGTGATGTCCGCAAGGAAGACATCGAGATCGACGAGGAAGGCGATGTGCGGGCTTAGATCTGTACTTACGTGGGCGCCCAGATCTCAGTCCTCGTCGAGGTAGATCTGGTCTCGCGTGGTCCCGCTCTCCACGGCGCCGGCGTCACGCTTGCGGGCATCCCGCCGGTCGAAGTAGGTGCCCCACTCGTCGGCCGCCATCATACTGGTGCCGCCGTGACGAGTCGCGCGCAGACGGGTCTGACAGATTACCGGGGTGTTGAGAGAGCTACCCGCGATCACCACCTGGCCCTTAGACAGCGCGGGTAGCTCGTCGAGCAGGTCACGGCCCACGCTTTCCACCGCACTGGCGATGCTGGCCTGATCGATCGGATTCACAATGCGCATGATGAAGTGCGTCATGCACTGGGAAAGCACATCGCCGTCCAGCTTGCCGGGCCGCTGGCTGATCAATCCGACTCCCACCCCGAATTTACGGCCCTCGGATAAGACCTGTTTCAGGATGTTGGTACTGACCACGTCGGCGCTGGCCGGCGCGAAATGGTGCGCTTCCTCGAGCAGACAGAACACCGGATACGGCAGATAGCGCTCGTCGCCTTCGTGGCTGTTCCCCTTGGCGGTGTCCATACGGGCCTTGAGCACGCGTCGCAACAGGGTCGCGACGATGACCTGCTGGTCGCGTTGATCGATTTCGTTGAGCTGCAGTACCGTACACTGTCCGGGTTGGAACAGCTCGTTGAGATCGAGGTGCCGGTTGTCGTCGAAATTAGGAGAATTCTTGAGCTGCCGCTCGATGCGCCAGAGCAGACCCGCCACGCTGCTGCTGTAGTCGATATTGCGTTCGGCGTACTCCCGGTCGATATCGTTCACGGCATTGACCAGATCGTTCAAGGTCCACTTGCCGTCAACCGCGCTGCCGTCCTCGCGCTGGACCCGATTGAAGGCCTCGGTGAGGATCCACTCCATGCGCTCGCCGAGCGATGGAAGAAGGTACCGCAGGTCATCAAGTGTGAGATTCGAGATTCGCACTTTGACCTGTTGCGGCTTGAAGATGCGTACTTTCGGCCGGTAATCGCCCTCGCAAAACGCTTCGATGTTTTGCATGTCGGCCAGGGTGGAATATTCGCCATGCGGGTCCGCGATCAGCACGCAACCCTTGTTGTACGGTTTCATCAATTCTTCGATGGCCACACCGGCCAGGTAGCTCTTTCCCGATCCCGTGCCCGCGATGATGGACAGATGCGTGCTGGTAAATTCGTTCACGTCGAGCGCTACCGGCACTTCACCGGGTGCCCTGCTGAGCAGCGAGCCGACGTGCGCCGAGCCCCGCTCGCCGACTTTTCGGCGGCTCAGCACTTCGCTCAGCATGTCGTTGGGCGCGAGATAGATCGAGTCCCCGCTGCGCGGCAGAATCCGTGGATTGACGAAGGCACTCAGCCCGGGATCGAAATGGCCCATCACGGTCACGGTTACCTCGAAGAGCTCATCTTCGTCGTCGAGATAGCCGACGGCGGCCGCTATTTCGGCCGGCGAGACGTCGGGCGACGCCATGAACGAATCCGGGAAGAGCCGTACGGGCGCGCGCTGCACGATCCGGCCGAGTACGGGCCGCTGTCCCTCGACGCCATGCAACATGTAAAAGACAAATTCCCCGACCTTGCAGGTGCCATCCTCGTCCGGGCTAATAAAGAGGAACTGATGCGCGTGAATACCTGGTCCCTTGGCAGTGCCGATCTTCGCGTAGCTCACGGCTAGCCTGCCGGAACAACGCGTGATTTCCACGCCAGATTATTTTTGAGCACGGCAATCACTCGTTTGCCTTCCGGGAACGCGGGCTCGAGCCCTTCGAGAATAGTGAGCAGAAGATTCGCCATCATGGGATCGTTTCGAGACATCAGGGCCGGCAAGTAGCCCATGAAGAAGCGGCCTTTGCCGTCCCGATGGAACTCTTCGGCGGCGCCAGGCTCCATCACCTCGACAACATTGCCGATCTGACCGGAGATGGCCGGTACCGCGTGATGCGCTCCGGAGGCGTCGAGCCAGCCGAGGATCAGGATGTCGACGAGCACGCCCTTCTCATTCAAATAGTCGGGGGAGAATACCGCGAGCTCGGCGTCGCTGGAGAGACGGGGACCAAAGTTTCCGTACTCCGGGTTGAGCAGGAGGGTATCGCGAACCACTCCGACCAGCGTCACGCTAGAGTTGAGCACTGGCGTCACGGTGACGAACGTGCCGAACGAGTACTGCTGCGGAGCGGGCACGCGCGCGGTCTCCAGCTTCCCGTACACCCTACAGAGATACGAGATATGCGAATTCGATTTAACGATAGTACCGATAAGCACGTGCTTCCTCGCGGTAGGGGGTCGCGCGAAGTGTATCACACGCCCGGACGCCGCGATTGGGCGTTCTTGCTACCCTCCAGCGGCGCTGGCTATAGTGGCTTGTGTGCACGATGTCCGGGCCACAGCATCAACGTGGTGCTCATTCCATCACCTCCTTTGAGGGTGTCCTTGACTTCACGACTGGCCGACATGACACGTGTGGACCGCGTCAGGCGCAATCACGCGCTGGAACACGCCACGATCAGCATCATTACCGAGCGACATCCCAAGGTCTTCCTATCGGGGCGGTCCAATCGAAAGGGCTTTTACGTCTTCGGGGAGATCGAGACTCGCGAGCTTGGATCGGCTATCAGCGAAGCGCTGCGACGGCTGAAGGCGGGTGAAGCGGAGCTGGCAATTCATCCGCGCTGCGGCACCAATCTGGCCGTTGCCGGGATCTTGTCCGGTGTAGCGGCGGCCCTGGCGGCGCAGCTTCGTCCTCGACAGAACCGGTTCAGCTATGCTGTGCTGGCATCGATCGGCGCGCTCATGGTGGCGCCCGGGGTGGGAACCGAAGTGCAGCGACACTGGACCACGCTGGCCGATATCTCGAATCTCAGCGTAACCCGCGTGGTACGACGCCGTTTTCCGCTGGTTCGCACGAGCAGTCACTGGGTAGAAACGCACTCGACCTAACCTAGCGACGTTTGCACCGGTCCTTGCCACGACGGGGGGTGAGGGCTGCACCTGTCTACATTTTACTGGAGCTGAGGGAGGAGATGGATAACAACACGGTATTGATCCTGGCGTTCGTCGGGGCGCTGGCTGCCATTGTGTACGGCGTTGCTGATCTACTGCGATCATGCGCCAGCCGCAGGGCACGGACGAAATGCAAAGCATCGCCCTGGCGATCCAGGAGGGTGCGTCTGCCTATCTCAACCGTCAGTACACGACGATCGGCATCATCGGCATGGTAGTGGCTATTTTGCTGGCGATCTTCATCAAGGGCTCGACGGCCGGGGACCCGGGCCACATACTGACGGCCGTTCTCTTCATGGTGGGCGCAGTCTGTTCGGCAGCTGCCGGCTATATCGGGATGAACGTCGCCGTGCGAGCGAATGTTCGGACCGCGCAAGCCGGCACGGTCGGGCTGAACCAGGCTATGCAGATGGCCTTCCGCGGCGGTGCGGTAACCGGCTTCATGGTCGTCGGGCTGGCGCTGCTGGCGGTCACCGTAGCGTACTCGCTGTTCGGCCAGGCAGCGACCACGCCGATCGACACGGTCTTCCACGCCAAGGGAATCGCGGGTCCTAGCACGCTGCTCGGCCTCGCCTTCGGCGCCAGCCTGATCAGCGTCTTCGCGCGACTGGGCGGCGGTATCTACACCAAGGCGGCGGATGTCGGCGCCGATCTCGTCGGCAAGGTCGAGGCCGGAATTCCGGAAGACGATCCGCGCAATCCGGCGGTTATCGCGGACAACGTGGGCGATAACGTCGGCGACGATGCCGGCATGGCCGCTGACCTCTTCGAAACGTACGTCGTGACCACCGTGGCGGCGATGCTGCTCGGGTTCCTGCTGTTCCGCCATATCGGGGGCAGCACGCAACTGCATGCCATCCTGTTTCCGCTGGCGATCGGTGCGGTATCGATCTTTGCGTCGATCATCGGCAGCCTGGTGGTGCGCGCCTACAACGGCAGCATTATTCAGGGTCTGTACGTCGGCATGCTGGTCACGGCGGTGCTCGCCGCGCTGGCGCTGATTCCGATCAATGCCAGTCTGCTCGGCAACGCCCGTTACTACTGGTGTGCGGTCGTCGGCCTGGTGGTGACGGTGCTGCTCTTCGTGATCACCGAGTTCTTCACCTCGGACAACTACGCGCCGGTTCGCAGTATCGCGAAGGCGTCGATTACCGGTCACGCCACCAACATCATTCAGGGTCTGGCGATTGGCATGATGGCGACGGCGCTTCCCGCCATCGTGATCGCCCTGGGCGTGATCGTCTCCTACAGTCTGGCTCCGAATGGTCTCGGGCTGTACGGCGTCGCGGTTGCCGCGGCGTCGATGCTCTCGCTCACCGGGTTCATCGTGACCCTCGACGCCTTCGGCCCGGTAACCGACAACGCCGGCGGCATCGCGGAGATGGCGGATATGCCGGCGCAGGTGCGAGAGATCACCGATCCGCTCGACTCCGTCGGCAACACGACCAAGGCGGTCACCAAGGGCTATGCGATCGGCTCCGCCGGCCTGGCCGCCGTCGTGCTGTTCGCATCGTACGTCCAGGTCCTCAAAGATCAACAAGGGACATTCACAATCCAGTGTTTCGCGCTGGATGATCCCTATGTCATCGCCGGCCTGTTCATCGGCGGTCTACTGCCGTTCCTGTTTGCCTCGCTGTCGATGCAGGCGGTGGGTCGCGCGGCCGGTCAGGTGGTCGAGGAGGTCCGGCGGCAGTTCCGCGAGAATCCCGGCATCATGGACGGAACGTACGCGCCGGACTACCGCGAAAGCGGTCGACATCGTGACGCGCTCGGCGCTGCAAAGAGATGGCGCTGCCCGGTCTGATTCCGGTGGCGGCGCCGATCCTCGTCGGCTTCATCCTCGGCTGGAAAGCGCTGGGCGCCATGCTCATCGGCAGCATTCTCACCGGCCTATTCCTGGCCATTCAGATGACGTCGGGCGGCGGCGCCTGGGACAACGCCAAGAAGTACATCGAGGATGGCGCGTACGGCGGCAAAGGCACAGCGACCCACGCGGCGTCGGTTACCGGCGACACCGTAGGCGATCCGTACAAGGACACCGCCGGCCCGGCCATCAATCCGATGATCAAGATCGTCAACATCGTCGCGGTACTTATCGCGCCGCTGGTGGCAACGCACTCGCTCTTCGGATAACTGGTCCATCAGGCATGTGAAGAGGGCGTCCCCACGTGGGCGCCCTCTTCCATTTCAACCCGGGTAATCCTGCGAATCACGTATTGGCCACTGCCAGGTTCGCCCCGACAGTAGGGCTCTCCAAAGTCACATAGGTCCGGGGGATCAGTTTGACATGGGACCGATTATCATCGAGATCGGCCGGGGTGCGCGAACCAACATGGCCTCCCGCCCCAGTTCGTCGGAAAAGGTGCCTGACGCGGATGCAGCTGTTCCGCGGCCTGGAGTTGGTGGACGAATTGTTTGACAGTCGACCTCCGGCGAGATAAATTTTAGTCATTCAAGAAAATTTGGGCGAGTAAGAATGGCTGCAAACGAACTTCCGGAACTCTACAGCCTCGAAACCATCGAGCAGATGCGGGCGATCGCCGACCAATTGCGGCAACGCGTTATGCGCGAGCTGCTGGAGGAACCCCGTACGGTGACGCAGGTGGCGGAGGCGCTAGGGCTCGCGCCGGCAAAGGTTCACTACCACGTGCGAGAACTGGAGCGGGTCGGTTTGGTAAAGCTTGTATTTACGCGGGAGAAGGGCGGAATTCTGGAGAAGTACTTCCAGCCGGTGGCCCGAAACCTGTTCGTGGACGACGATCTGCTGCTACAGACACCCCCCGAGGAGTATATCGATCTGGCCAACCGGATACTAGGCGACGTGCGCACGAATTTCGTCAATGCTCTCTCTCGTACGGTGGAGCATCCAGACGAGCACGACTTCGTGACTCTGCGGATCGGCCACCTGTGGATCACGCCCGATGAGTTCACCCGACTCAAGCAGGATCTTGCAGCGCTCGAGCAACGCTATCAACAGCGCCGCGGACTCGATGAGGAGCGAGAGGTCAGCATGGTGGTCGTCACGAACGAACCCGGCCCGGTGCGGGATGACGCACCACCGGAAAAGGTGCCGTCACCGCAGGTCCATGCGTCCCGCCTACAGGGCGATCCCGCCCAACCACATAGGACGTGGGCCGTCGGCGCTTTCAACTGGAGCGCCGCCGACCTGCAAACGTCACTGCAGCGAGGTGAAACACTGGACATCACGATCATCGGGGTCTGCACCTTCGACGCGGACGTGAGTGCCGAACTAGCGGATCGTGCGATTTCCCGTTTCAACGTTCTGGGCAAACTCATCGCATCGCCCGAAGTACGCGAGGTGCTCACGAGCAGGTAGAACCCATTGAGCACGTCGTAAACAGGCGCGTGGTCCCGCTACCAACGTCACCACGCACCCAGAGCCCACCGCACGTCAAAGAACGGAGGATTCGAGTGGATACTACCACGCAGCCCAAACTTTCCCCTACCGCACGGCCATTCCCATTGATCAATCGCAATTTTGGACTGCTGTGGACCGGCCAGGCGGTCTCTAATGTCGGCGACCTGGTGTTCGACACCACGTTGCTCCTATGGATTGCCACACGATTGGCGGCCGGTATGTCTTGGGCGCCACTGGCGGTAAGTGGTGTGCTGCTGTCTGTCCTGATTCCCACCATCGTTGCTGGCCCGTGGGCAGGCGTGTTTGTGGATCGGTGGGACAAGCGACGGACGATGATCGTGATGGATGTATTGCGGACCGCGCTAATCGTGTTGTTGCTGCCTCTGACTGGGCTCGTTCCCATCTCTGGATTGCATCCTTTGATCGGCTGGCAGCTGGCCTGTATCTATGCGGTCGTCGTGCTAACGACCGTATGTTCCCTCTTTTTTCGGCCTGCGCGTGTGGCACTCATCGGCGACGTCGTGGCACCTGAAGAACGGTCCCGTGCGAGCGGACTCGGTCAGACGACTCAGCATCTAGCCACGCTGCTCGGTCCTCCGGTTGCCGGACCGCTCTATTTCACGCTTGGTGCGCGCTGGGCTTTGCTGGCGGATGCGGCGTCGTTCGCCGCCTCCTGTGTGCTCATTAGATTGGTCAACGCTCCCTCCTCGGCGCGAAGTGTGCCGATGGGCGAACGGGGACACGCCTTCCGTGAAGTGCGCGAGGGGCTCCGTTTCTTCAGTCAAAGTCGCGTGCTCGTGACGATAACCCTTTCTGCCGCCATTATCATGTTCGGAGCAGGCTCGCTCGATGCCCTTGACGTATTCTTTGTAACCCTCACCCTGCACGCCTCTGCCGCATGGTACGGCCTGATTTCGGCTTCCATGGGTGCGGGAGCTCTGCTGGGTGCAATTGGGGTAAGCATATTCGCGAAGAAGCTGAACATGGCGCATGTGTTCTGGGTCTCCATGCTGCTCTGTGGTCTCCTGATTGTGCTGTACTCTCGGATGACCGCCTTCGTGCCGGCAATTGTCGTGCTCTTCGCCGCAGGCATTCCAATGGCAGCTCTCAACGTGTCGGTGATGCCGCTAATGCTGCAGGTGACGCCGCGCGAGCTGATTGGTCGTGTGTCGGGCGTGTTGCAGCCTGCAGTCAGTGTCGCAAGTGTCGGAGGAATCGGCATTGCCGGCTTTTTAGCGGGCACGGTACTGCACGGCTTCCGCGCGCGCGTCCTGGGTATGACGTTCGGCCCGACGGACACCATTTTCATGGCCGCCGGGTTCTTGGGACTGGTGGCCGGGGTGTACGCGATGTATGGGCTGCGGGGTGTCTCGACGCTCAAGTTGGTAGAGGTGGGCGGTACCGGGCACGAGTCTGTGGAGGTGCCTGCATAGTGCACGACCACCGTTTGGTCGAGATACTGCGACGTGCGGCACGCCATCCCTCGGCGACACAGTCATTCATGCCGCTGAGCGGCGCCACGCCCTCGGATAACTCAGGGACTCAGCGGTGAGGGCGTTCGACCGTGTTCGGATGTTCTCACTGCTCGACTCGTTCGAGTGAACGCGTGAGGGTATCGCGAACCGAGGCTCAGTCTCTCGGACCACCGGTGTAGCTCATCCGCACCCAGCGGTCGATGAAGTAGAACGCGTTGATGAGCAAGACGGTTGCCATGACGACGATTCCCTTGTCGCCTGCCACATCGCCCGAGATCGCGTCGAGCGGGATGGCGAGAGCAAGCGTTCCAGCCATCACCTTCATCGGACTCTCACCGCTAACCATGCGCTTCGGTTTGACGATCTTCCGGCTTCCACTCTGCTGAGCCACGCGGGCATCGATCCGACCCTCGATCCGGGTTAGGAAGGCCTCGAGCACCTGATCTTCCAGGGGTCTGGCCCCAGTTCCCAGTGCGTATTGACCGCAGCCCTGAGATCCATCACGACCTCCTGATCGGCGATTGAACCTGGACCGCGTCTTTTCGCCGGCATGAGCGTCTCCATTTCCAGTTGGATTGGACGCATTGTGCACCCGTAGCCGCCAAGATTCCGATGGTGGCTCTCAATGTGTCGGTCGTGACGCTTTCCTTCAAGCTGATTCCCAGCTACCCGGTCCATCGTCGCGATGCTCGACGTGTTCAGACCGACATCGAACCGGTTCAGGGCTCGACCACGACCCGGCGAAACACGTCGTCACGACGCCAACCGGTCTCCTTCCGGTTGGTTTGGGACAACCGAATGCCTATCATGGTCCTCAATTGGCGAGACGGCAAAAGAGTCGGTTTTCTGGCGCGATAACGCCAAAACGTGACGCTTACGAGAATTGTATTTGATGCGTCGTTCTGCTATTATTAGAACAGATGTTCAACAAGGGTAGCGACGAGGAAGGACAGGGAAATGAAGAAAGAGTACATCATCGAGCGACTGGGCAAGCAGTTCGTTTTGTACGAAGGCCTGCTGGACGAAGCGCATCAGCAGGGGCTATGCCGTATCTCCACCACGCTCATTCAGGTGCCCCATCCTGATAACGGCAACAGCGCCATCGTCGCCGCCGAGGTGGAAACCTCCAAGGGCTCATTCAGCGGTATTGGCGACGCGTGTCCGAGCAACGTCGGACGTCCGATTGTGCCGCACATCGTTCGCATGGCGGAGACGAGGGCGAAGGCACGGGCTTTGCGGGATGCGGTCAACATCGGCGTTACCGCGGTGGAAGAACTGGGTGACCTGGACGAGCAGCCGGTTGAGGCATCGCGCCGAGGAGCCTTCGACGTACCGGCCGTAGCAGAATCCACCGGCCAATATCGCACCGATGTGCCGAAGGCGTCGCCGTACAAGCCGGCCAGCGCGAATCAGCTGGCCACGGTGGCGAAGTTATCGCGGTTGCTGGGACGTCCGGAGGAATTGACCGAAAACATGACGTCGGCCGATGCCTCGGATCGCATCACCGAGCTTTCGCGTGAATACAACGAGCGAAAGGGCAGTATCGCGGTACAGCGTTCCGCCTAGCTCGAAAAGTACCGGGCCGGTTCCACCGCAATGCGGTGGAACCGGCTTTTTTTATTTACCACCTGTTTAACGCGAGGTAAGTAGCGGTTAAGAACTCACTGATAGAGTTTGGCTTACAGAGAACTATCGCGTATCGCGCAAACCGTATCGGAGAGCTGAATGACCGATTCACAGACGAAAAGCCGCACTGCCGGCAAAGCCACGGAGAGCTTCCAACAGGCGCTCATCGATGTGGCGCATCTCATGCGCCGGGCCGGCTTTGGGGCACCGGCCGCCGACATCCTGGCAGCCGCGCGGCGGGGGCGCGAGGAGACAGCTCAGATGCTGGTGGCGTACGACCAGGTACCCGAGACGCCTCCTCCACCCCCGGCTTCCATCAACGATCCGAAGTCACGTCAATCGGACGATCTTGGCGCCTGGTGGCTCGATCGCATGATCACCACGGCGCGGCCACTTCAGGAAAAAATGACGCTCTTCTGGCACGGTCATTTCGCCACCGCGATATCGAAGGTCGCGCGGCCCTATCTGATGTACGTGCAGAACGAGACGCTTCGCACCAACGCGCTCGGCCGGTTCGACGACATATTGACGGCGGTGTACAAAGACCCGGCGATGCTGATCTGGCTCGACGGCGAGCGCAACATCAAGGGCGCGCCGAACGAAAACTGGGGTCGCGAGGTGATGGAGCTCTTTACGCTGGGGCGTGGGAACTACACGGAGGACGATGTACACGCGAACTCCCGGGCGTTTACCGGCTGGCGTGTCGGCTCCGACGGGCAGGCGGTCTTCGTGCCACGTCTCTTCGACTCCGGAACCAAAACACTGTTGGGACAAACCGGCAACTGGACGAGCGACGACGCCGTGCGCATTCTCTCGTCACACCCCGCGACGGGACCCTTCCTGGCAACGAAGCTCTGGAAATTCTTCGCGACCGACACGCCGCCGCAGAAAGCGATCGATACTCTTGCCCAGGCCTATGAGGAGAGCGATCACAGCATCCGCGCGGTCATGACGAAGCTGCTCACGATGCCCGAGTTCTACAGCGAGAAAACGCGAACCGGACATTTCAAGAGCCCGGTTGAATTTGTCGTGGCGGCGATTCGACAGTTGGGAATTCAACAGGTCGACACATCAACCTTTCCACGCTTTCTCACCTTGCTGGGTCAGGAGCTATTCAACCCGCCAAACGTTGGAGGGTGGCCCGGGGGCGCGAACTGGATCAGCGCGGGGAGCATGCTCTCTCGATTCAACTTTGCGTCACACCTGACCGGCGACGCGCCCGGCTCAGTCGGGATCGTGGACGGCGGTGCACTGCTGGCGGCGAGCGATGTGGATACGACCCAGGAGCTGATGGAAAGCGTGGCCGACGTTCTGGGTCTGCAGCTCAGCGCGCAGACCAGTGCAGCCTTCATGAATTATCTCGGGAGGGGCTCCATCGATTCGATCGACCCGGATGTCAAGGTACGAGGACTGGTACACCTTGCTCTGGCCTCTCCGGAATACCAGCTGTCATGAACCAGGGGGTAACGATGGATGACACAACGGCGGCAGCGCGGTGCTGTGACGAATATGGCGACTATCAGCGACGATTAGCGGCGTACCGCACCGATCGACGCGGCTTTCTCAAGACCACAATCGGGGCCATGGCGGCGGTACCGTTCGCTCCGCATATGCTGCTCAATGCCAAGCTTGCGGCGCGCGCTTCCGGGACCACCGATTCAGGCCCGATTCTGGTGGTCATTCAGCTGGCCGGTGGAAACGACGGTTTGAACTGCATCGTGCCGTACAGCAGCGATCTGTACTACCACGATCGGCCGAACATCGCGGTTCCGGCGAAAAGCGTGCTGCCGATCGATCAAAACGTGGGCTTCAACCCAAATCTGGCGGGAATGAAGGCGCTGTACGACCGAGGAAATGTCGCGGTGGTGCAGGGGGTTGGGTACGACAATCCGAGTCTGTCGCACTTCCAGGGCACGAGTATCTGGGAAACCGCCGATGTCACCGGAACGTCCACCACGGGTTGGCTCGGACGGTATCTCGATGCCGAGCTTGCCGGGAACGGCAACCCGCTCACCGCCATCAGCCTGGGCGCGTTGACGCCACAGACCCTGATCTCGACGCGCGCGCCCGTCACCACGGTTGAGAGCGTTGCGTCGTTCCGCTTTCAGGTCAGCCGGCAGGAGCCGAATGAGCTCATTGCCGCCTACAGTCGAATGTACCCGCAATCGCAGCTTGCTGCGCCGGATGGCATTCGGATGATACGGGCCGCGGGCGCGGACGCACAGAAGGGCGCGCACGATCTGGCGACGGTGGCGACCAATTACAAGTCGACCGTGACGTACCCACAGAATCCGCTCGCCCGGGAGCTGCAATTGGTCGCGCAGATCATTTCCGCCAACCTTGGGACCCGTATCTTTCACGTCACCCTCGGTGGCTTCGACGATCACGTGGCGGAAGTGTACACGCATGCAACCCTCATGAAGTACCTGGGCGACAGCTTGAATGCGTTCTATGCCGATCTCACGGCCCAGGGAAAGGCGGATGACGTGGTGAGCATGACGTTCAGCGAGTTCGGGCGGCGCGTCACCGAGAACGCCGGACGGGGGACGGATCACGGAACCGCGGCGCCGATGTTTGTAGTGGGAGGCAAGGTCAAAGGTGGGTTGTACGGCGACGATCCAATCCTCGGGAAGCTGGACAGTAACGGCGACCTGGTCTACGGCGTCGATTTCCGATCCGTGTACGGCACCGTGATAGACGGGTGGATGAACGGCACGTCGAGCGACATCCTGGGCGGATCGTACGAACGGCTTCCATTTCTGTAAAGGTCATGGCAGCGAAACGGGCGTAGTGATGCCAGGCACGTCATGTGACCGCGCGATGACGCGGCTGTGGCGAGGAGCCCCAATCCACCGGGAGACGGAACTGACACCAGGACGGGTCTAGGCGTCTTCCGCACCGACCTCAAGGGCGGGACGGGCGCGGAGCATCAAGCGACCCACGAGTTCTCTCGAGGCTTGAATGGCGACACGCCGGGCGCGCCGCGCGGCAACTCAGCGCCTGCCAGTCCGGTTTTCCCGCGATGGAGATCGGCGCCCTGTGCACCAGGTGAGTGCGCCAGGTGAGCTTGCGATCCCGACGTAGGACCGGCGCGCCGCCCCCTGGGAAGAGGATAGACGAACCGGCCGATGGTTGCCGAGGTCCAGCCAACAAGCCAGCCGAGGAAAAAATGAGTGTGCAGCGGGCGTGGCTCTCCGACTCTCCGGCGAGAACCAGCGCCCACACAACGATCCAGGGGACGAAGCAACCGATGCTGTACGCCGCGTACGAGTTCACGCGGCCTCGTCGATGGAACGGGTGATCATTTGACGATTCCATAGATTTCTCCTCGCTGGTCAAAATACGTACTTGCCACGCCGGCATTAATGTGATATCTATTAGATATCACATTAATATCTATTAACCCAGGAGGCGATCATGAACCAGCAGGATGAACTTGAAGTCGTGGCGAACGAGCCGGTCGGTCACGGCGGGGTACGGGTGGACATCAGGCAGCGGCCGGTGCCAATGGTAACCGGCTGGGTTGGAGTAGCACTACTTGTGGTCTGCGCCGCCGCAACCTACCTGGCGATACAGCGAGCGGCCGGTGGCTGGACGGCGATCCCGATCGTCGCCTTCGTCGTAGTGCTGAGCACGATCGTTATCGTGCCTCCGGGGCAGAGCCAGGTCGTGCAGTTCTTCGGTTCCTACGTCGGTACCGTTCGACGCCCGGGATTCTGGTCGGTTCTGCCGCTAACCATACGCCGCGGAGTGAGCATACGGGTGCGGAACTTCGAGACAAACCGGCTGAAGGTCAACGATGCCGATGGCAATCCAGTCGAGATCGCCGCGATCGTCGTCTGGCAGGTCGCCGACTCAGCAAAGGCAGTGTTCGCAGTTGACGACTACAACGACTTCATCACGGTACAGGCCGAGTCGGCGCTGCGGCACGTAGCCAACGGTCACCCATATGAAGATACCCAGGGATCGGGAACGTCGCTGCGCGGCTCAACCGATGTAGTCGCGGCGCAACTGGCCGCGGAGGTGGCCCAGAGGGTGGTGGTCGCGGGCATCGAGGTCGTGGAAGTACGGATCAGCCATCTGGCCTATGCCACTGAGATCGCCCAGGCCATGCTCCGTCGCCAGCAGGCAAACGCTGTGGTCGCCGCCCGATCGCGGATCGTCGAGGGCGCGGTCGGAATGGTGGAGATGGCACTGAAACGGCTTTCGGAGCACGGCGTGGTGGAGCTCGACGAGGAACGTACGGCCGCGATGGTGAGCAACCTGATGGTGGTGCTCTGTGGCGATCAGTCGGCAACACCGGTCGTTAATACCGGCACGCTCTATTCGTGACCCGGGAACGGAAGCCGGTCCTCCTCCGTATGGACCCAGCGGTGCACGACGCACTGGCCCGCTGGGCCACGGACGAGTTCCGCAGTCTCAATGCCCAGATCGAGCTGCTCTTACGACGCTCGCTGGAGGATGCCGGCCGAATGCCGAAGGAGGTCAAACCACTGCCTCGCCGGGGGCGGCCTAGGACGGACGAGCGTGAGCCGGTAGAAGCGGAGTGACCCGACTGAGCGGTAACCGAGGTAGCGACCAACGATTGGATGCGATATGAACGACATCAAGACCTTTGCAAAGCGGTGGAAAACCGCGAAGCGGCAGAGACCCGGAGGCAGAACGAGGACACCGCGGGGTGCTGTCGCGTTGATGGCGATGCTGCTATCCGCTGCGGTCACCGCGTGCGGCTCATCCACGCCTCAGGTGGTGGCAGCCATCTCGGTCCACTCCGCCACTATCTCCGCTCCCGTCCAGACTGTGAAGACCAGGCTTGGCACCGTCGAGTACCGTGTCGTCGGCTCAGGACCGCCTTTGGTCATGATCCTTGGATATACCGCAACCCTGGAGATCTGGGATCCACGCTTCGTGGACGCGCTGGCGAAACATTACCGAGTGGTGCTCTTCAATAACGCGGGCATAGGTCGAACTCAGGCGCTCCACGGTCCTCTGACGATCGATGCCATGGCCAATCAGACCAGCGCTCTCATTACTGCCCTGCACCTCAACCGGCCGAATGTCCTGGGGTGGTCGATGGGTGGCTTGATCGCGCAGGCTCTCGCCGTCCAACACCCGGCACAGGTTCGTCACCTGGTGCTGTGTGCCACCTATCCTGGTACCGGCCCGCTCGTACAACCTTCCCAGAAAGCTCTGCAAGCACCCTCGAGCCTATTTCCAACGGATCAGGGACTGGCCTATGAGGCGTACGGTCTCGAGACCTCTCTTTACCGGTCCAGGACCTCTGCCCCTGCGAATGTCTCCACGGCCCAGTCAGACGCGATTCAGGTATGGTGGAACGGGCAGGATCCCGCCGGCCGTAAGACCGCGGCGATTTCAGCCCCGACGCTCATCGCCGACGGAACCGTCGATGGGAACGTGCCAATCGCCGACGACTATGCCCTCGCCAGGCTCATGCCGAAGGCGCAACTCGTGCTCTACCCGGATGCCGGACACTTTTTCCTGTTTCAGGAAGGGACAACCTTCACCTCCCGCATTCAATCGTTTCTTTCTGGAGCTCCCGGGCCTATGAGCACGGCCCAGATGCGGACGCGGCTGGCGGCGGATGAAACCCGGCTTGGCATCGCAAACGCGACCTGGGAACGCACGCTCAAGGCCCTGCCCGCCAAGTCCCATTTCAAGCAGGCCGTCCAGATGGACCAGGCCCTGTATAACTCGTTCGCCGCGTTCGACGCGGAGATTCTGCGATTCGGCGCGACCGGCACAATCGGCGCGGCGGTTTCAAGGCTGGCGGACGCCGATGTGACACGCGGCAACGCCGTCATCGCCTTTGCCGATCAATCTAAGTCGTATGTCACTGCCTGGAAGGCAACGAAGGCGCACGACGATGAGATGGTCCAGCAGGCTTCGATGGCGCTGCACCAGGCTCTGGGCATTCGGTAAATCGAATGAGGTCGAGTGCGAGGCCAGAGTGTACTGCATTCAAGCGGCCGGGCATCAGATAGCTTTGAAGAACGCTGCCAGGTAGCTTTGAAAATGCCCCCGGAGAGCCGTTGTGAAACAGGGCGTGCCGATAGTCTACATTCGTCGGCACGCCTGCCACAGTATGGCCGGCACGCTGTTCACGCGGAGTCTTCCTCGACCGGTTACGATTGGGCCAGATGCGCCTGGCACGGGTACACCTGAGGCGCCGCCCATTCGTCAGTCGGATGTGAGCCTTGCGGTCATTTCTCTCGGACATGCGTGCCACGATCATGCCGGAACCACGCGGCAAATATGGACCGCTGCCGCTTCTGATGGTGGCGATGACTGTCGTCACCGGGCTCGTCGATGCCTTCAGCTATCTGGTGCTCGGCCACGTGTTCGTCGCGAACATGACAGGAAACGTCGTGTTCCTGGGATTCGCCCTGGCCGGTGCACCGGGCCTCTCGATTACTGCATCGCTGGCCGCGCTGTTAGCCTTCGCGTTCGGGGCACTGATTGGCGGACGTCTGGGAGCGCGGCTCAGTCACCATCGAGGCAGGCTTTTAACCTCCAGCGCCACCGTGCAAGCCGTGTTACTCGCCGGATCGGCGGTTCTGGCCGCACTGAGCCCCAGCTCCGTGCCAAACGGGTACAAGTATTCATTGATTGTCGCGCTGGCCGTGGCGATGGGAGTTCAGAATGCGGCGTCCCGCAAGCTCGCGATACCCGACCTGACGACGACCGTTCTCACCCTCACGATTACCGGCATAGCAGCGGATAGCACCCTTGCCGGGGGAAAAGGATCGTTAGCCGGGCGCCGCCTGGTCGCGGTTGCTGCGATGTTGCTCGGGGCCTTTATCGGCGCGGCATTCGTCGTCCATCACCACACCGTGTTTCCTCTTGCCATCGCCGCTGTGGTCATCGGCGTGATAGCGGCGACGACGGCAGTGCTCGGCAGGAATGACCCTACCTGGGTGCATATCGAGCCGGCGGGGAAATAGCCGCCGGCCGGCGTCGGAGAATCTTCAGATAGGAGCAACGCGCGAACGGCCGGCACGAGGATCGGTGGCCGACGGTCACGTACCCGCGTGAGTTCTTACCAGAAGCCAAGCTCGAGCTTGGCATCCTCACTCATCATCGCGGGGGTCCACGGCGGCTTCCAGACGAGGTTGACCTCGACGTCCTGGATACCTGGCACCGGTTCGAGCGCCTCCTTAACCGCGGCGTCGATATACTCGCTGAGCGGGCACATCGGCGTGGTCAAAGTCATGGTGATCGTGGCCTTCTGCTCCTCGATGCCGATTTCGTAGACCATGCCGAGATCCACGATGTTGACCCCGATCTCGGGATCGATGACTTCCCGCAGTGCTTCGCGCACCATTTCATCTACCGGCATTATGTCCGTCGTCATGTCGTTCTCTCCTCTTGACCTACGACCCGCCGTTCCATTCGACGAAGAGCTTCCCATTTTCAAGCTTGACAGGATAGGAAGCCACCCCAACGATAGCGGGAAGACTGAGCACTTCACCCGTGGTCACATCAAATTGCGCACCGTGTAATGGACACTCGATCACTTCCCCCCAGAGGTCGCCTTCCGATAACGATGCCTCCTCGTGCGAGCAGGTGTCGGCGGTGGCATAGAAGCGGCCGTCGACGTTCCAGAGCGCGACCGGCACATCGTCAATCTCGACCCGTTTTGCCGTCCCCGGTGAAATTTCCAGCGCGTCGCACACCTCGAGCCAGTTCCCAATCGCCATGGCGAGCTACCCGAGATCCATCTTTCGCGCGATGAGTCCACGCAGCTCGTCACGGATACTGTGCACCGGCTCGCGTTGCAACACGTCCTCGAAAAATCCTTCCACGATGATACGGGTTGCCTGGTCTTTGGGAAGGCCGCGGGACATGAGATAAAACAGCATGTCGGCGTCAACCTTGCCAACCGTGGCGCCGTGTGTGCATCGCACCTCGTTCGCCTCAATTTCCAGGTTAGGACTGGGATAGGCGGCGGCATGGTCGCTCAGCAAGATATTTCGATTAGCCTGGTAGGCGTCCGTGCCGTGCGCGCCCTTCACCACGCGAATGCGACCGGAAAAGGTGGATTTCGCCTCGTCGGTCAGCGCGCCCTTGTAGAGCAGATCGCTCGTCGTATTCGGCGCGATATGATCCTGAACGGTGTGGTAATCGGTGTGCTGGGTTCCGTAGCCCCACAAAATACCGAGCATCTGCGTGCTGGCGCCGGCGCCGCGCAACGCGGCTTCGATGTTCGCTTTGGTGGTGCCGTTACCCATCCCGATTACCAGCCAGTTGAGCGTGGCGTCTCGATCTACCAGAGCGCGTTGCGCGCTGATGTCGTACACATCGCCCATCCACTCCTGAAGCGAGACGTAGGTGAGCTGTGCTCCCGGCCCAACGAATATCTCGACCACGCCGGCGTTGAGGGCCTGGCCGTCGAGAGGCGATGACGCGTACTCTTCGATAAAGCTGACACGTGCGCCCTCTTCGACCACGATGAGCGTGTGCGTGAAGAGCGCGGCCAACGGTGTGGTGAGCGTGTAGAGAGCGCGCAGCGGCAAGGCCACATCGGCGTGCTTGGGCACGTACAGGAACGTTCCGCCGCTCCACAACGCGCCATTGAGCGCCGAGAATTTGCCGTAATCCATTGGTATCGCTTCGGTCATGAAATACTGTTGAACGAGCTCGGGATGCTGGACCAGGGCGGTATCGAGATCGGTGTAGATTACTCCCTGAGCGGCAACAGCATCGCCGATCATGCTTTGAGCGGTCACGGAATTTCGGTGAGTTATCAGACCGCCTTGCGTATCGCCGAGACGTAGCGGCGATGCCACCGTGTCGCTACCGGCGTCAGTAAACGGCAGCAACGCCTCGAGCTTTAATTTGCCAATGTCGGTCCGACGCCAGCCTTCGTCCTGTCTCCCCGGCATCGGCAAGGAATTGAACACGTTCCAGCCGGCCATTCGCCGGTCCAGCATCCAGGAAGGCTCGTTCTTCGACGCCGAGATTTGCTCGACCGCGTCGAGCGTCAAGCCCGGACCAAGTGCAGCCACTGTCATAGAATCTCCCAATCGTTCTTCATTGCACGGGCAGGGACGCGACGTATCGCGTCCCTGCCGGTAGGGGCGATGCGGATCACCGCGTCGCTCGAGTGAATCAGCGAGTTACCCGACGGATCCCTCCATCTCGAGCTCGATCAGGCGATTCAGCTCAATGGCGTACTCCATCGGGAGCTCCTTGGCAATCGGCTCGATGAAACCGCGCACGATCATCGCGCGCGCTTCGACCTCTCCGATACCACGGCTCATGAGGTAGAAGAGCTGCTCTTCGCCGATCTTGCTGACGGTCGCCTCATGTGTCACGGCGACATCCTGCTCTTCGATTTCCATGTAGGGATACGTGTCGGAGCGGGACGCGTCATCCAGCAGCAGCGCATCGCAGTTCACGTGGGATTTGCTGCCGGTCATGCCGGGATAGATTTTCACCAGGCCGCGATACGAGGTGCGGCCCGACCCCTTGCTGATGGACTTCGACGATATGGTACCGGTGGTGTTGGGGGCCGCGTGCACGATTTTGCCGCCCGCATCCTGATGCTGGCCATCGCCGGCGAAGGCCACCGAGAGGATTTCGCCTTTGGCACCCGGCTCGAGCAGGAAGCAGCTGGGATATTTCATGGTGAGCTTGCTTCCCAGGTTGCCGTCGACCCATTCCATCGTGCCGTCGGCATACACTGACGTCCGCTTGGTCACGAGGTTGTACACGTTCTTCGACCAGTTCTGGATGGTCGTGTAGCGAACACGCGCGCCGCGCTTGACAATGATCTCGACCACGGCGCTGTGCAACGAGTCGCTGCTGTAGGTCGGCGCGGTGCATCCTTCGACGTAATGCACGTAGCTACCCGGCTCGGCGATGATGAGCGTCCGCTCGAACTGGCCGGCGTTTTCGGCGTTGATCCGGAAATATGCCTGCAGCGGAATCTCGACGTGCACGCCTTCCGGCACGTAGACAAAGCTGCCGCCACTCCAGACGGCGCTGTTGAGCGCCGCGAGCTTGTTGTCGGCGGGAGGAATAACCGTCCCAAAGTACTGCTGCACGATTTCAGGGTTTTCGCGCAGGCCGCTGTCCATATCCTTGAAGATGACGCCCTGCGCCTCCAGGTCCTCGCGGAGGCTGTGGTATACCACTTCCGACTCGTACTGAGCGCCCACGCCGGCCAGGAACTTTCGTTCCGCTTCCGGAATGCCAAGACGATCGAAGGTAGTTTTAATGTCCTTCGGAACATCTTCCCAGGTGCGTCCCTGATTTTCCATCGGCTTGATGTAGTAAAAAATGTTCTGGAAATCGATCTCGTTCAGGTTACCGCCCCACTGCGGCAGCGGCTTCTTTTCAAACGTGCGATACGCGCGCAATCGGAAATCAAGCATCCACTGCGGCTCGTTTTTCATGCGCGAGATTTCTTCCACGGTTGCGCGGTCGAGACCGCGCTTCGATTTGAACGCGTAGTCCTCGGGCATGTTGAACCCGAATTTGTAGTCCCCGAGCTCGTCGAGGCGAGCCTGCTGATCCAGTGCCATGTGATCTCCTCCGCTATACTGCGCGACTTCGGTCAGACATTCGTCGTAACCGGTTCTTTCTCGATCAGATATTCGTCGTAACCGGTCTTTTCGAGCTCAAGCGCCAGCTCGGAGCCCCCTTCGCGAACGATCCGGCCCTTGACCAGAACGTGCACGGAATCCGGTTTGATGTAATTCAGGAGCCTCTGATAGTGCGTGATGAGCAGCACTCCCATATCGGGACCGAGGAGCGCGTTAACGCCGTCGGCGACTATACGCAGGGCGTCGATATCGAGCCCGGAGTCGGTCTCATCCAGCACGGCATATTTCGGCCGGAGCATCGCCATCTGCAGTATTTCGGCGCGCTTCTTTTCACCACCCGAGAAGCCTTCATTCACGTAGCGGGCCGCAAATTCGTCGTTCATCTTCAGAATCGCCATCTGCTCGCGGAGCTTCTGCCGGAATTCACGCGGCGGCATCGGCTTTTCGTTGACGGCATTTACCGCCGTTCGCAGGAAATTCGCCATGGTCACGCCAGGGATGGAGTGCGGGTACTGAAAGGCGAGAAACAATCCGACTTTGGCTCGTTCGTTGGTGGGTAAGTCCACGACATTCTGACCGTTGACCAGAATGGAGCCTTCCGTCACTTCATAGTTGGGATGCCCCATGAGGGTGTAGGCCAGCGTGCTCTTGCCCGATCCGTTCGGGCCCATGACGGCGTGGACCTTGCCCGGCTCGATTCTGAGAGTGAGGCCTTTCAATATCTCCGTGTCTTCAACTTTTACGTGCAGGTTATCGATAACCAGCTCATTCGAGGCGTCTGTCATAGGCGTGGTGCATTCCTTCCTTCTGATCCGGACCGAGTGACCGGTTGCAAATAGATCGTGTCTTTGTCATGGAGTTGCCGCGAGTCGCCGTCGCGTGGAACCAGATCCGCCAGCGTCAGCGAGTCCAAGGCCTGGGCCACACTGTCCCGCACCCTCTCCCACACGAGGTTCGCGCCGCAGATCGGGTGGCGTTCGCAGGGCTGAACGGTTTCGCCTTCGGTGGCGCAGATCATGGGTGAGATCGGCCCCTCGAGGATTCGCATGACTTCTCCCACCGAGATGTCCACCGGACGTCGAGACAGCTCGTAGCCCCCGTGGGACCCATGCCGGCTTAGGACGAGCTGCGCCTTCCGCAAGCGCCCCACCAATTGCTCGAGATACGCCAGCGGCAGGGATTCATCTCTCGCGATGTCCGACAGCGAGCGCGCGCCTTCGCCGTAATGCCGTGCCAGGTCCATCATCATGCGAAGTCCGTACTCACCGCGGGTAGAAAACCGAATCACTGTGCCACCATATCCGAGTAAATCTGTCGGACTTATTATACTTCTTCCGCAGCCGGTATGATCGGCCATGCCTGCCGGTTCCAATTTTCTCTCTCAGCCGCGTACCGGGCCGTCCGGTGGAGACCGGTATCGCGCACAGCGTGCCGAGCTGCGTGCTCGCCTGGCGGCGGAGCGAGCAGGTCTGGTCTGCTCGCTGCTGGGGATCGAGGGCCCGCTTCTGGAGTCACAACCGGTGGTGGGTGAGATGACGAGCACCGTGATGCTGGAGCGTATCGCCAGCCAGGAGGAGGCGGTGATCGCCTTCATGGGCGCGCCGATTGTCGAGTCCTCTCCGGGGAATCGTCCTCCGACCGGTACGTTCGAACGATCGTTGGCGCGCTTCATCGACGCCCGCCGTCACTTGCTCGACGCACTGGCGATGGTGGAGAGCCAGGATCTTTTCGGCTCGTCCCACGCCATCGACGGCGCACCACAATTGCTGGCGCGAGTGACGCAGTGCTTCTGGAACGATGCGTCCCTGGCCTTGCGGGTCGATGCGTGGACGCAGAGGGATGGCCTGGGTGCCGGCGTCGGACCGCCAGAGCTGTTGCGGGTGGCCGCTCGTGCCGCTCGCAAAGAGCTACTGACGACGATTGCGCTCGTCCCCGCCGAGGCAAGGGAGCTTCCCATATTTGAGGGAGGGCGCACACTGCCGGAGTTACTGTGGACGATCATCGAGCTGCAGCAAACGTTTCTCAGTGCCCTGGCAAGAGCGGGGTTGACCGGGATCGCGGCGCCGGGAGGCGATTTCGCCACGGCAGACAGAGCGGTTGGCGACGCCTGGCAGAGCGCCTGGACGGAACTACATTCGATCAACACACTCGTGCTCCGTGCCCTGCACGGGCTAGGCACCACCGACTTCGAGCATCCGTTGCCGGCTGGTGACGCGCCGGCCTACTCGACGTACCTGTGGGCAAGAGGATGCCTGCTGCACGACCGCGTGCACGCCGCCGCGATCCGGGCGGATCTCCAGCTCGACTGGCCCGAGAGATTACTCCGTTAAGCGCCGGCCGAGGGAATGGTGACCGTGACGGACAAGCCGCCGTCGTTTCGGGGACTGGCGGTGACGGCGCCGCCATGGATGGCGGCGATGGACGCGACGATCGCCAGGCCGAGTCCGAAGCCGTCATGCGAGGTGCGGCCACTGAGCCGCTGAAACGGTTGCAACATGCGGTCTGCATCCGCCGGGCTGATGGCCGGCCCGGTATTGGACACGGTTAGCTGACTGCTTCCCGCCGAGGCGCGAGTGCTGATCCAGATGTCGCCGGCGGCGACATTGTACCGGACTGCATTGTCGACCAGGTTCGCGATAAGGCGTTCGGCCAGCACCGGATCGCCCGATATGACGGCGGGGTCGAGGGTGGGATGCACCCGCCGGTCGCCCAGTCCGGAGGCGTCGAGGACGTCTTCCGCGACTGTGGCCAGGTCGACCTCCTCGTGGACGGTGAGGCCGCGCTCGTTGCGAGCAAGGATGAGCAGCGCGCTGACGAGGTGCTCGGCATGGTCCACGGCGGTACGTATGTCGGCCGCCATGCCGCGCAGGTCGTCGGACGTGCTTTGGGGGTCGCCCAGCACGACGTCGACCGTCGTGCGCATAGCGGCAAGCGGAGTGCGCAACTCATGGGAGGCGTTGGCGATGAACCGCTGCTGGCCCTCGAACGCGGCCTGGAGCCGGCACAGCATCGCGTCGAATGTCTCGGCCAGTTCGTGGAGCTCGTCGTGGGGGCCGCGCAGCGCAACCCGCGCCGACAGGTTGTGTTCCGACGCGGCGCGGGCGGCCGCGGTGATCCGGTGCACCGGACGCAGCGCCCGTCCGGCGAAGATCCAGCCGAGGATCGCGGCGAGGGCGATGACCACGGCAAGCGTGATCAGTGAGTACTGCAGCAAGTGCGAGAGAGTGAGGTCTCGCTGGTGTTGTGCACCCAGCTGCTCGAGGGCCACGTTGCACTTGGCAAAGATAGCCGTGTTTGGATGAGCGAATAGTCGTTCGGATCGGCACCGCGCCACGAAGCCGGCCAGCCGAGAGGAGGAAGGATGGCCGCCCTGCTCCGATGTCCCCAGCTGAGCGACCAGGAGGTAGCTGACCGCGACCACGATCGCCCCGCACACCGCGAACAGGCCGGTGTAGAGGAGGGTGAGCCGGGCGCGGACGGTCAGCCGCGGGCGGCTCACATCCGGTATCCCTTGCCCACCACGGTGTCGATCAGGGGCGGGTCGCCGAGCTTGCGCCGTAGCCGGGTCATCGTCACCGAGACGATATTGCTGAACGGGTCGGCGTTGGCGTCCCACACGTGCATGAGCAGTTCCTCTGCACTTACCAGGGCGCCGTCGGCCGCCAGCAGCATCTCCAGGATCCCGAATTCCTTGCGGGTAAGCGACAGTGAGCGGCCGCCGCGGCTGGCACGGTGCCGAGCGCGATCCACGGACAGGTCCCCGCGCCGCATGACCGGCGGGGCGGACGGCTGCCGGCGGGACAGCGCCCGCACGCGGGCGACGAGCTCAGCGAACACGAACGGCTTGCCCAGGTAGTCGTCAGCACCCAGCTCCAGTCCGTCAATTCGGTTCTCGACATCGGCGGCGGCAGTGAGCATCAGAATTCGAGGGCCGGAGCCCGCGACTGCCCGGCACACCCGGTCACCGTGCACGATCGGCAGGTCGCGGTCGAGCACCATCACGTCATAGTCTGTCTGGGCCACGGCGTCGAGCGCCGCCGCGCCGTCGTAGACGGTGTCCACAGCCATTCCGACTTGACGCAACCCCTGAGCGATCCGGTCGGCGACCGTTCCATGGTCCTCAACCACCAGTACCCGCATCCCATCAGTATGCGCCCGGGGACATGACATCCGTCCAACATCGCATGTAGCGCTGGTGTCACATGCCCGGGCGTAGAGTTACAGGTGTGAAGCCAATCCCCGCGTAGGAGAACGGTGATGGATCAGGGGGATCGTGATGTCCACCGGCGCTAGCCGCGATGTGGCCGTGCCGGCGGGTGGCACTGACAGGGCCTGGGTGGGCATGGGACGCGGGGTCCGCCTGGTGTGGGTGGAAGCGGCACTTGCGGTGGTCGCGTTTGCGGCACTGTGCGTCGTGGTCTTTTCAGTCCCGGGACCACGGATAGCCGTTGAGCCCGATGACGGCGCCTACCACTACTCGATCGTGGCGATCACGATGGGGGATTTCCTGACCCTGTCAAACGCACAGATCAATGCCCTGGACGCAACCATGGGGCCGTCGGGAAGCCGGGTGCCCAATCAATGGGTCAAGTTGCCCAATGGGCGGTATTTCAGCGAGAAGAACCCCGGCTATCCCTACCTGGCGGCGCCGTTCGAGGCGCTTGGCATTATCCGGTGGGCGCCGCTCTTCTTCGGTGCCCTGGCTTGCCTTGGGCTGTTCATCGGTGCTCGGCGCTGGCTCGGGCGGTTCGGTGGCACTGCCGCGGTGGGCTTGTACTGCTCCTCCGGAGCGGCAATGATCTTCGCCTGGCGCATCTACATCCCGACGTTTACCGACGCCTCGCTGATCGCGGCAGGATCCGGGATCGTGCTGTGGGCGGTACTCGCCAACGAGGCCGGCTCCAGCCGGCGCACCTGGGCCGGTCTCGCCGGGTTTGTAGCGCTCGAGCTCGCCACGTTCGTCCGCTACACCAACATCGTGATCCTCGGCTGTGCCATCGTGGCGGTGCTGGTAGCGTGGTGGCGGGAGGGCGTTGCGGCTACCCGTGCGAACGCTGTGCTGGTGGCTCGGCTCGGTGGCCGTCTTCGGCGCCGGCGTGGCTCTCTTCGATGACGTGGTCTACGGCGGTCCGTTCACCACCGGGTATGCGCCGGGTGAGATCACATTCAGCCTCGACGCGATCGGGCCGAATCTGCGGATCATGCCCCCGCATCTGCTGGAGGCCATGCCGATGCTGGTGTTGGCGTTGTTAGCGTTGGTGTGCATCATCGTTCGCCGGCTGGTGCTGCGTCGGAGCGGCAGCCAGGCGGGTGCCGCGGCCGGGCGGGATCTGTGGGTCGGGCTTGCCCTGGCCGCGTCGTGGTTCGCTATCTGGGGCCTGTACGCCGCATATACCTGGACGGCCGACGAATCCACCGACGCCTCCACCATGCTCACCCTGACGGTCATCAGGTTCTACATTCCGGCGCTCGGCGCGATCTCGCTGCTCGGCGCCTGGCTGGTAACCAGGGTTCCCGGCCGAGCCTGGCTGACCGGCCTGATCGCAGCCGCCGTGATCGTAGGGTTGTTCGTCCAGGGCGTGTCGTCGTTCCACGCCATGTGGGCATGGGCAGTATCGTAGCCTCTCGCTCCACGCCTCTACCGGGCGGGCCGACCCCGCTGGTGAGGGAATGCGGGAATCCAAGCAGTGCATGCCGTTGTCATCGCGATGTGCGGCCTGGGCGCGTCGACCTTCCACGCGATGGTGTTGAGGGGCCGGCGACTCCGGGTAAGGCCGCACCACCCGCTTTCTTGACTTCCTGGCCGGCGTTTTAGGCGTCGGCCGCGCGACGTTGTAACTCGGGGACGTTGTAAAAGGCGGCCCATCCCGGGTAGCGGGCGGTGTCGGATAACCGACTTTCGATCCACATGAGTCGGTTGTACTTGGCGGTGCGCTCGCTCCTGGCGGGCGCTCCCGTTTTGATCTGGCCGGTATTGAGGGCAACCACGAGATCGGCGATGCTGGTATCTTCCGTTTCGCCCGAGCGGTGCGATACCACCGCGGTATAGCGATTCTGGCGGGCAAGCTCGATCGCTTCCACGGTCTCGGTGACGGTGCCGATCTGATTGAGCTTGATGAGAATGGAGTTACCGGTTCCCGTCCCGATACCTCTCCACAGGCGCTCGGTATTGGTCACGAACAGATCGTCGCCAACTAGCTGCACGCGGTGTCCCAGGCGGTCGGTCAGCTCTTTCCATCCGTCCCAGTCGTCCTCGGCCAGACCATCCTCGATGGAGACGATCGGGAACTCGTCCACCAGCTCGGCGTAGAATTGCACCATTTCGGCTGATGAGAGGGTACGTCCCTCTTTTCGCAAGCGGTACGAGCCGTTTTCGTAAAACTCGGTCGAGGCTGGATCGATGGCCAGGACGACGTCCGTGCCAGCAGTATACCCGGCAGCGTTGATGGCCTCCACGATGACTTCCAGGGCGTCACGGTTAGACGCCAGACTGGGTGCGAATCCGCCCTCGTCGCCTACCGAGGTACTGAGCCCGCGGCCCTCCAGCACCTTACCCAGCGCGCGGTAAATCTCGCTTCCCATGCGCACCGCGTCGGCGATGGACGGCGCGCCGACGGGCATGACCATGAATTCCTGGAGATCGGTCGATTGCCATTCGGTATGTTTGCCGCCGTTCAATATATTGAGCATGGGAACCGGCAGCACATCGGCGAACGGACCGCCCAGGTATCGAAATAACGGGATACCGGCATCGGCCGCGGCGGCATGCGCCACAGCCAGGGACACACCCAACATCGCATTGGCGCCAAGGTTTCCCTTATTGTCACTTCCGTCAAGGTCGATCATCAGGCGATCGATGGACACCTGGTCGGCGGCATCGAGACCGACGATAGAGTCGGCAATCGTGCCATTCACGTTTTCCACGGCCTTCTGCACGCCTTTACCGCCAAACCGCGTCTTGTCGCCGTCGCGCAATTCCACTGCCTCGTGCGCACCGGTCGATGCGCCGGAGGGCACCGAGGCAGTCCCCAGCTCGCCGCTCTCGAGGCCAATCTCAACTTGCACGGTCGGGTTTCCACGAGAATCGAGAATTTCTCGCGCCTCCACGAATTCGATGCTGCTCATGCGAAATTCTCCTCCACGATCAAGCTGCGGCCCTCGATATCCGGGGGCTGGTCGATACCAAGCAGTTGCAAAATAGTGGGCGTCACGTCCGCCAGAACACCGTCGGGACGGAGATGCGCGTCAGCCAGCTCGGAATGAGCGCCCGGAACCAGAATAAAGGGAACGGGAAAATCGGTCGTGTGTGCGGTGTACGGGCCACCCGTAACGTAGTCGATAAGCTGTTCGGCGTTTCCATGGTCGGCCGTGATAAGGGTCACCCCTCCGGCTGCTCGCACCGCCCGCACGATGCGGTCAACGCCTCGGTCGACCGTTTCGACCGCTTCGATCGTGGCGTCCATAACGCCGGTATGCCCCACCATATCGGCGTTGGCGAAATTCACCAGGATGAAATCGTACCGTCCGGTTTCGATGGCGGCCGCAGTCTGCTCGGCGACGGCCGGGCCGCTCATTTCCGGCTTCTTGTCGTAGGTTCCGACCTCACGCGGCGATGGGACCAGAATACGGTCCTCCCCCGTGAAGGGCAATTCGCGGCCGCCGTTGAAGAAGAAGGTGACGTGAGCGTATTTCTCGGTCTCGGCGGCGTGGAGCTGCGCGAGACCGTGTTGCTCGAGAATAGCGCCGAGGGGCATGGTAACGTCCTCGGTCCGGAAGGCGACCTCGATGGGCAGATTCTTCTCGTACTCGGTCATGGCGACGAAAAGGAGGTCCTCGAGACGCGGCCCCCGATCGAAATCGTGGAAGTCGGGCTGCACGAACGCTCGAACCATCTGGCGCGGCCGATCGGTGCGGAAGTTAAAGAAGACTACGGCGTCGCCGGACGACACGGTCGCCAGAGGTTCGCCGTCCGCGCCGACCACGACGGCCGGGACAATGAACTCATCGGTGATGCCCGATTGGTAGGAAGCGGAGATTATTTCCTCCGCACTCCGACCCTTCGCCCCTTGACCGTGGACCATGGCGTTGTAGGCCAGAGCGGTGCGATCCCATCGCCGGTCACGATCCATGGCGTAGTAGCGGCCGGAAACCGTGGCGATAGTCCCCACTCCCAGACTGCGTGCGGTCGCTTCCAGCTCGCGAAGGGCCGGCAAGCCGTCGGTCGGCTTGGTGTCCCTGCCATCTGTGAAGACGTGGATGAAAACTCTGGCGACGCCACGCCGGCGCGCGCATTCCATCACGGCGTAGAGGTGGGTGGGATAGGCATGAACTCCGCCCGGGCCGATCAGTCCCATGATGTGCAGCGCCGATCCGCGCTCCAGGACATGGCTCATCGCGTTGTTGAGTGCCTCGTTCGCGAGAAAAGACCCGTCCTTCACTGCCTCGGAAATCTTGGTAAAGTCCTGGTACACGACTTTCCCGGCGCCCAGGTTGAGGTGACCGACTTCGGAATTGCCCATTTGCCCCTCGGGCAGCCCGACCGCCAGACCGGAGGCCTTCAGCTCGGTATGCGGACACTGGTCCCACAGCGACCGCAAAACCGGTCGTTTGGCGGCTTCGATGGCGTTTCCCTCCACGCGGGGATTGCAGCCGTAGCCATCCATCACGATGAGCGCTACCGGTCGAACAGCAGGCGACTGGGGAGGTTCGGGCACTGTAGCTCCTTACGACCGGACGGATGGCGTTGAAGTGGTGGGTGAGCCGGCGATGAAACTTTCCGAGGCACGGTCAACGGCGGCAACGACCATGCTGACAGCGTGGGCTTTGCGTGGAGGCACGCCTCCCAGCGCGGCATTCGAGGGTCGGCTCATCCAGTAGAGGCTGGAACTCCAGCGATCGGCCGCGTAGCAGTTCGGTGGCCAGACTCGCCGCGGCGAGCGCTGGGACGCAGCCCTCACCCTGCCAGCGCGCCTCCTCAATGATGCCGTCGCGAATTCGCAGGCTGAGGCGGATGCGATCGCCACAAATGGGATTCGCCTCTTCCGCGACGGCGTCCGGCGCCTCCAGGTCGCCGACATTGCGCGGCTGCTGAAAGTGATCCAGCACGATATCCGAATAGGCCATTACGCGGGTATAGCCGCCGGTGCGATGCCGCGCAGTCGCTGGACGATGCCGGACAGCGCCTCGACCACCCGTTCGATTTCCTCGGCGGAGGTTTCACGGCCAAGCGTCAAACGAAGCGTGCCCTGCGCCACACGCGAGGACAGTCCGAGTGCGAGCAGAACGTGCGTCGGCTCCTGGGAGCCCGAGGCGCAGGCGGACCCACTGGAGGCCATGATGCCGGCGAAGTCAAGTGCCACCAACAGTGATTCACCGTGGACGCCCTCGACATTGATATTGAGATTGTTGGGCAGCCGATGATCAAGGCTCCCGTTCACACTGATGCCCTCGATCCGAGTTTGCAGCGACTGCAGAAGTAGGTCGCGCAGTGCGGCGATTCTCGCGTTCGAGGACTCACGCTCTCGTACACTGCACTCGAGTGCGCGGGCCAGTCCGACGATACCGGCGACGTTCTCCGTGCCGGAGCGCCGGTTCCTTTCCTGTCCACCACCTGCAATGAGCGGCCACCAGGGCGTGCCGCCGCGCACATACAAAACGCCGACGCCCTTGGGACCGTAAAACTTATGGGCCGAAATACTGAGCAGGTCGACCGGAACGGATGATAGATCGATCGGCAGCGTGCCGGCCGCCTGAACCGCATCGACATGCAGCGGGATGCCACGCTCCGCCGTCAATGCGGCAATTGAGGCAATCGGCTGGATGGTTCCGATTTCGTTGTTGGCCCACATCACGGATACCAGGACGGTGTCGGACCGAAGGGCGGCCTCGACGGCAGCCGGATCCACGACTCCATCCCGCCCCACGGGGACCACGGTCGACTCGAATCCGAAGCGCTCCACCAGTTCCTCGACCGGGTGAAGAACCGCGTGGTGCTCGATGGAGGTCGTGACGATGTGTCGTCCCCGTTCGCGGGACGCGAAGGCAACGCCCTTGATCGCGGCGTTATCACTTTCGGTGCCGCCGCTGGTGAAGATGATATCCCGCGGTCGCGCACCGAGGGTCGACGCCACGGTATCCCTCGCACCATCCAGCGCGGAGCGAGCGAACTGAGCCTGCCGGTAGACGGAAGAAGGATTCGCAAAGTTATCGACCAGAAACGGGCGCATGGCGTCGAATGCCTCGGATCGAAGCGGAGTCGTCGCGGCGTGGTCGAGGTAAATGCTCATGCCTTCTTTCCTTCCCTACGGTGTTGCCGTATTCTAGCTATCGCGCGGGTCGCGATGAGAGACGAGGGACGCGCGTTCGGACGGCAGGGATGCGGGCGTGCGGGTGTGCGGCGCGATACGATAGCGCAGGCGGATGTTACCCCACGTGCGCGGGAATACGCCGCGCGTGTTCGATGCGAATTGTACCGGAGTAAGGAGCGCCCAATGCCGTCGGCGACAGTGTGACCCACGGTAAATTGGCCGTGGGTCAGGCGGGCGGCGCCACGGCCGTGATCAACGCCAGCCTGGTGGCTGTAATCCGCGAAGCGACTGCGAACGGTGTCCAGGCGATCTGGGGAATGCGCCGAGGCGCCGAGGGTGCCCTGCAGGGAGAATTCGTCGACCTGGGGCGACTCTCGCCGCGCGAGCTGGGGGACCTGGGTGAGACCCCGGGCGCCGCGCTCGGTTCATCACGGTACAAGGCAAGCGATGAAGACGTGCACCGACTCGTGGAGTTTTGTCGGGTCCACGACATCCGCTACTTCCTGTATATCGGAGGCAACGATTCGGCGGACACCGTCCATCGGATCGCGCTGTGTGCCCGCCAAGAACAGTACGACCTGGCCGCGGTGGCCATACCGAAGACCATCGACAACGACCTTCCGGTGACCGATCACTGTCCCGGTTACGGTAGTATCGCCCGGTACGTGGCCGTGGCCACCATGGACTCGGCGAAGGACACTGAATCGATGCCGACCATGTATCCCGTCAAAATAATCGAGGTTATGGGGCGTGACGCGGGGTGGGTCGCGGCGGCGGCAGCGCTGGGAAAGCGCGAGCCGCACGACGCGCCGCACCTGATCTATATCCCGGAGCGCCTCCTGGCGCGAGACCGGCTGCTAATGGATATCCAGCGGACATACGACGAGATCGGGCATGTGGTCGCGGTGGTGAGCGAGACAGTGCGCGACGAGAACGGGCGGTCGTTCGCCGACCCATCGCTGAGCGGCGACGTCGACGCGTTTGGACATCCCTTGCTGCGGGGCACCGCCAGTACCATGTGCCGGCTCATTGGCGATGAGCTCGGCTTACGGGCACGGTACGACAAGCCCGGCAGCCTGCAACGGATGTCGTCCCTCTATGCTTCGCCGGTCGATCGGCAGGAGGCGGAGGAAGTGGGCCGGGCCGCGGTTCGTCTGGCAACGAGCGGCGAATCGGACCGGATGGTGACGATCGTGCGGGACAGCGACTCACCATACCGCTCGCACACCGATTCGGTCCCACTCGCCGAGGTTGCAAATCGGCAGCGGCTGCTACCCGTCGATTTTCTCAACGAAACGTCGTCCGACGTAACGCCTGCCTTCCGCCGCTATGTGCACCCGCTGTTGGGTCCGGAGCCTCTGCCGCGTTACACACGCCTGCACCTCGAGCCAATCGACATTCGCTCGGAGGGGTGAAGTCAGTTGCCTACGGGAACAGCTACGGTGCCCACTGGTCGACGCGCCTTTACCCGCGAGGCGGCTCCACAGGCACCGCCGCGACGACCACGGTGGGATCGGAGAGTGGTCCGGCAGCAACCGTGAGATCGAGATCGGATTGCGCCGTCAGCAGCGGTGCCGGGCGTTTGGAGCCGGGAGCAGAGTGTCGCGCGCGAACATCGCGGCGTATGGCCGAGGCCGTTGCCTGGGCCCGAGACACCGTACCGGCTCCCAGGATAAACGGTTTGCCGACGATATCGGTACCACTTCTGACATATTTAGTGCCGAGAGTCAAAAGACCGTTGGCCTTGCCGAACGCCCATTCAGTCTTGCCGAGTACCCAGTGCAAGCCGAAGGCCAATCCGCCGGCAACGGCCAGAAATAGCATGAGCACGACCAGAAGCTCCACCAAGAGGAGTACCGCCGCGGCCTGGGCCAGGTGGTGCAAGACAGTCACGACTACCCCCGACGCTTATACAACGGCTGGGTGAGAGACTTCACCGTGGCGCGCGTCGCGCTCACGAATGCGGAGGCTTGCGCGACCGGGGCCACAACTGATTTGTTGACGAACCGGGCCGTTCCCTGCACCTCGGACATCGTCTGTTGCGCTGTTCCGACCAATGTCTTGACTTCGCCGCGCACCTCTTTCACCAGACCGACAACTTGCAGCGCGGCATAGCCAAGCAGGGCGAAAGCGGACATCGAAACAAGCAGCGCAAGAATCACGAAGATGTCGACGATTGCCTGGCCATCGATAAAACAGAGGACGATGACTGCAATGACCAGAATGATCCCGAAAACGGCGCCGCCGACCACTTTGCCTTTAATGAGAAGCCTCCGAGCGCAGCAATGGAGCAATTGTATCATGGTGTCCAGGGCATACTGTCGAAGCGTTCGGCACCGGTCCCGGTTACCGGCGAACCAAACCGTCATCCGAACACTGCATGCATCGGACGTTATGGAAGCGATCACTGTATCAGGCGGTAATCGATCCGCCTGGAATTCTTTTGTTGCCTCATCGCCCACGGGCCACGTGCTCCAGTCATGGGAATGGGGCGAGCTGAAAGAGAAAACCGGCTGGGAAACGGTGCGGCTCGCTCTCGTACGCAACGGCTCCATTGCCGGGGCGGCGCAAATACTCGTGCGATCGCTGCCCTACGGAGCGGGGAAGCTAGCGTACGTGCCTCGCGGCCCAGCGATCGACTTCGATGACCGGGCGCTGTTGACCGCAATGATGAACGGGCTTCGAGAGGTCGCCGCGCGCCGGCAGGTGGTCTCACTGAAAATTGAGCCGGATGTCCTCGAGGACGGCGCGATGGCCCGCAGCCTCGCCACATTCGGTTTGTCCAGTGCCCCACCGGTTCAAATGCGATCGAGTATCTGGGTGGACCTGGCCCCCACGGAGGCTGAGATTCTGGCTCGTCAGAAACAAAAGACGCGTTACAACATCCGGCTTGCGGAAAAGAAAGGCGTACGCGTTACCACCCACGGCAGCGAGGCGAGTCGACGAGTGGTACGAGATGTATGCAGTGACGTCACGGCGGGACGGTTTCACCATACACAGCCTGGAGTACTATCGCGAGGTACTGCGCTGCCTGGAGCCGGCCGGTATGGCCACGCTGTTGCTGGCCCATCACGACGGCGACCTGCTTGCAGGAATTCTGGTCTTCGCATTCGGACACAAGGCGCAATACATGTACGGGGCGTCCAGTAACGTCAAGCGGAATCTGATGGCCCCGTACCTCGTGCAATGGGAAGGAATGCGCTGGGCAAAGGGGCGAGGAGCGACCCTGTACGACCTCTGGGGCATACCCGACAGGCTTGAAGAAGGTGAAGACCTGTGGGGCGTGTACCGGCACAAGAGGGGCTATGGAGGCACCATCGTTCGCTACGCGGGTGCATTCGACCTGGTACGGTCGCCCATGCGTCACTATGCCCTCGAGAAGATCGCGCGCCCGCTGTTCAAGAAGGTGACGCGGCTTGGGTTATAACGTGCGCTCGGCGCCCGGCTGCGCGTGATGCGGCTCGCGTCTCTATTGGCGGCACTCCCCGATGTGCGACCCACGACTGTACCCGACGTAGAGATTACCGCTGTGGCGTACGACTCACGGCTCGCCGGCGCGGGATCGATGTTCGTCGCGGTGCCGAGCGTGGGGAAGACTGGTTCCAGCGGTGGTTTTCAGTTCATCGGTGAGGCGGTCGCGCGCGGCGCAGTCGCCGTGGTCACCGAAAGCCCAGAGCCCATACCGAACGTCGTGAAGATTCAGGTCAGTGACGCACGCGCCGCTCTGGCCGACCTGGCTTGCACGTTTTACGATCACCCATCGCAGCGAATGAACGTGTTCGCAATCACCGGAACCGACGGCAAGACGACGACGAGTTACCTGCTCGACGGCATTTTCGCTGCAGCAGGGTACGAAACCGGGTTAATCGGCACGATCGAGACGAAGATCGGCACAACGCGTGTCCCGAACGATGACCGGGTGACCACGCCGGAGTCATTGGACCTCCAGCGGCTCCTACGGTCGATGGTCGACGCGGGAGTACGTACCGTCTCGATGGAAGCCTCGAGCCACGCGCTCGCCCTACAGCGGCTACGTGGAACGCGTTTCGCGGCGGCGGCCCTGACGAATATAACCGGCGATCATGTGGAATTTCACGGATCGTGGAGCGCGTACGAGGCTGCCAAGTTCAGTCTATTTACCTCGGTAGCGGCCGACGCTCCCGCGATTCTGAATAAAGATGACGCCAGCTTCCCACGTCTCGCGGCCGCTACCGGAAATCGAGTTATTTCCTACAGCCGGCGGGGCACTGCCGACATCACGGCCCGCGGTCTCGTCGCCGCGAAATCGGGGTTGGGTTTCCGGCTCGGTATCGACGGCGTGGAATTTCCGGTGGAGCTCCGGATGCCAGGAGCGTTCAATGTGTCAAACGCGCTGGCGGCGGCGGGCCTGGCCTGGAGCGCGGGCCTGGCGGGGGCCGAGATAGCACACGGTCTATCTCAGGCGTCACTGCCTCCCGGACGGATGGAACGGATCGAGTGCGGTCAGCCGTTTGACATTATCGTGGACTACGGGCACACCGTGAACGCATTTCGGTCGGTGCTGTCGTCGCTTCGAGCCGAACAATCCGGCTCCTCGCGGCTTATTGCCGTGTTCGGTGCAGCCGGAGGGCGTGACCGGGGTAAACGTCCGATATTCGGTTCTATTGCACGGCAATTTACCGACTTCTTCATCATCACCAACGAAGATCCGTGCGGCGAGGACCTGAACTCTATCATCGCGGACGTCGCTTCAGGGGTGCCGGCACAAGACGAGGGGACGCGCTTTCAGCGGGACCCGGACCGACGCCGGGCGATAAGAACCGCTCTGGAGACGGCACGACCCGGAGACACAGTTGTCATACTGGGCAAAGGGCACGAGCGCAGCATCGTCATGGGCGGAGCCAAATATCCATGGAGTGACGTCGCGGTTGTACGAGACGTCCTGGAAGGTCGAACGTGAACGCGACGCTCATCCTCAATCCGGGCGCGGGCCGGGCGGCAGGACCGGATCATCTGACCGGCGCGCTGCACGTGCTCGAAAGTCACGGTTGGCAGGTCGATGTCCAGCGGAGTCGTTCGCCGGGCGATGTGACGGCGATCGCTCGGGACGCCGTGCGGAAGCGGGCCAACGCGGTGGTCGTGGCAGGCGGAGACGGCACGATAAACGCTGCCGTGCAGGCTCTGGCGGGCACTGACACGGCCCTGGGGTATTTGCCGTACGGGACGGTAAACGTGTGGGCGCGTGAGGTAGGCATCCCCCTCACGGCGCGCGCCGCGGCACGGTCTCTGGTGACGGGCACTACCGTCACGCTTGACCTGGGACGGGCCGATGACCGGTTCTTTCTTCTGATGGCCGGAATCGGTTTCGATGCGGCGGTGTTGCAGCGCAGCGTCGCCGTCGAGCGATACAAACGACGATTAGGAGTGATTCCCTACGCCGCCATGGGGTTTGCCACGGCTGCCTCGTATCGAGGGATCGACGTGGAACTGCGGTTCGATGGGCTGATTCGGCGTGTCCAGGCGATCATGGTGGTGGTCGGGAATACCCGCCTCTACGGAGGACGATTTCGTTTCACTCCCGACGCAGTTGCCAACGACGGCCAATTGGACGTGTGTATCGTGAAGGGCCACGGCTTCATGTCTCTCGTTCGGCAGACCGTCCCGCTGGTAATAGAAGGATCGGTTGCGCACTGCGACGTGGAATTCCTGCGCGTACGTGAGCTCACCGTCCAGGGCGACGGGCGTGTCCCGGTACAGTTAGACGGGGAGCTGGCAGGAAGCACACCTACCCGCTTTACCGTTGCCGGCAAGACTCTGCGAGCTATCGTGCCGTCGGATTTCAGCACTGAATTACTGGCCTGACCAGGAGAGTCGGAATGAACCATGCACACACTGGAGTCACGGTCGTCGGTCTCGGCCCTGGCTCCTGGGAGTCGCTCACGATCGAGGCGGCGCGAGTTTTGCAGACCGCGGCGACCATCTACGTGCGAACCACGACACATCCCAGCTTTGACGAGATACGGTCAGAGATTCCCGGCGTCCAGATCGAGTCGTTCGACGCCCTCTACGAGGAACGTTCCAGTTTCGACGACGTATATGAAGGTATTGTTGACGCGCTGCTGGAGCGCGCGCGAACGAGCGGTGGGGTGATCTACGCGGTACCGGGCAGCCCGACCGTCGGGGAACGATCGGTGCGGCTGCTGTTGGACCGATGCACAGCGTTGGCGATCCCGGTGCGAGTCGTGCAGGGCATGAGTCACATCGAGCCGGTGCTCACGTCGGTGGGTGTGACGGACGCGGCGTGGATCGACGTGCTCGATGCCTCGGAGATCGCGCTACTGAGCCGTGAGAACGCGCTTGGCGAAGTGGACGGGTTACCCACGCGTCTGCCGTGGCGAGCGCCATCGCCCACCGCTCCGGCCATCATCTCACGGCTTTACAGTCGAGAGCTGGCTACCGGGGTTAAATTGTGGCTGGGGAAATTCTATCCAGACGATCACCGGGTGACACTCGTGCGGCTTTCCGGCGATCCAGGCATGACGTCACGCGACATTGCCCTGTTCGAGCTTGACCGGCTGGCGGACATCGACGCGAGTACAGTCGCGTATATCCCGCCGCTGACCGAGACCGACAATGTGCGCACCTTCGCGGGTCTCATGCAGCTAACCCGGACGCTGCGGGCCCCGGGTGGCTGTCCGTGGGACCGAGAGCAGACGCATAGTTCGTTGAAGCCGCACTTGCTGGAAGAAGCGTATGAGGTACTCGACGCGCTGGACGGCGGGAACCCCGACTTGATCGCCGAAGAGCTTGGAGACCTTCTCTTTCAGGTCACAATCCACAGCCAGGTCGCGGCGGAGTCAGGCGAGTTCACGATCGAGGACGTTATTGAAGGCATCATGCGCAAGCTCATCGGCCGCCATCCGCATGTGTTTGGGAGCATGGAACTACACAATTCGCAAGATGTCCGGCACGCCTGGGAGTCGTTCAAGCAACGGGAAAAGCCCAAGCGCGCATCGGTTCTGGAAGAGATCCCTCGTGGTCTGCCGGCGCTGCCACAGTCGAACCTGATTCAAAAGCGGGCCGCGAGCGTGGGATTCGAGTGGCCCAACGTCGAAGAGGTCATTGCCAAGGTCGAAGAAGAGATTCGAGAGCTGCGCGTTGAAATCGAGGATCAGACGTCCAGGGACGCCATGCGAGAGGAATTCGGCGATATCTTGTTTGCTTTGGTGAGCGTGGCTCGTCATTTGAGGCTCGATCCTGAGGAGGCACTGCGCCTGGCGAACCGCAAATTCGCGACCCGTTTTCAACAGGTCGAAGCGCGGGTTAAGGCAGCCAATACCGTGCTGCGGGACCTCACACCGGATGAGCTCGATCGCTACTGGAACGAGGCGAAAGCAACAGCACCTGCGATGGAACCCATCGAACGGTAGCGAATGGGGAACCGGGTGAATCGCCCGATACGGCGGCAAAGCGTGCCGTCAAGCAGGCTGCGTCCCGAGGGGTGCCCCGACGTGTCCGGCTGGGGAGCCGCAGGCCGCGCGGCATGTTGTACCATTTAGCAGCCAAAAGGCGTCCCGTGTACCTGGTTTGGACATGGGTTGCAAGGGAGACGAACCATGGGAACCACAGTGACCGTCATTGTGGCGGTCGTAGCGGCCCTGGTTGGTGGTGTCGTCGCGTATTTCTACGCGCGAGGACAGGTCACGAACCGAGCGGAAGCTACGCAGGCAGATGCCGACCGCCTCATGACAGAAGCGCAGGCGCAGCATAAGGAAATCATCCTCGAGGCGAAGGATGAGGCGCACAAGATCCGCGGGGATGCGGAGCAGGATGCACGGGAGCGGCGGAGCGAGGTACAACGCCAGGAACGCCGTATCCAGCAAAAGGAAGAGAACCTCGATCAGCGTCTGGATCGACTTGAGAAGCGCGAACGCGCGCTCAACACACGGGAAGACGAGATCGAGCAACATCGTGCCAAGATTGACGAATTGATCGAAGAGCAACGTCATGAGCTGGAACGAGTATCGGGCATGACCCGTGACGAGGCGGTCGACGTGTTCATGCGAAACGTCGAGGTCGAGGTGCGAGATCAGGCGAACCAGATGGTTCGGCAGATCGAGGCTCAGGCGAAAGAGGAAGCAGACGACCGCGCCCGGCGCATCATTACCACCACGATTCAGCGATGGGCTTCGGACCAGGTGTCGGAGTCGTCGGTATCGGTCGTACCTCTGCCGGGCGAAGAAATGAAGGGCCGGATTATCGGACGCGAGGGCCGGAACATCAGGGCGCTGGAAATGGCGACGGGAGTCGACCTCATCATCGACGATACGCCGGAAGCGGTTATCCTGTCGGGATTCGATCCGGTACGGCGAGAGATCGCCCGTCAGGCGCTGAACAAGCTGATACAAGACGGCCGGATCCATCCGGCGCGCATCGAGGAGATGGTCGAGAAAGCTCGATCGGAAGTAGAAACGATCATCAAAGAGGAGGGCGAACGCGCTGCGTTCGAGGCCGGTGTTCCGGGGTTAAACCCGGATTTGTTGAAGGCGGTTGGGCGGTTGCACTTCCGGTTCAGCATGGGTCAAAACGTGCTCAAGCACTCGGTGGAGACGGCCCATCTGGCGGCGATCATGGCCTCGGAATTGGGCGCAGACGTGAACGTCGCTCGGCGCGGTGGTTTGCTACACGACATCGGCAAAGGCGTCTCGCACGAAGTCGAAGGCCCGCACGCGTTGATCGGAGCCGATATCGCCAAGCGACTCGGTCAGCCGCCCAAAGTGGTCCACGCCATTGCGGCGCACCACTTCGAGGAAGAGCCCCAAACGGTGGAAGCATTTCTGGTACAGGCGGCGGATGCTATCTCGGGTGCGCGGCCCGGCGCCAGGCGCGACACTCTGGAGAGCTATGTGAAACGCCTGGAGGCCCTGGAAAACATCGCCAACTCGTTCGAGGGTGTCGACAAGAGCTTCGCAATTCAGGCGGGCCGCGAGGTTCGCATCGTGGTAAAACCGGAGGATGTGGACGATCTGGCGGCGGCGCGCATGGCGCGGGAAATCGTGAGCAAAATCGAGGAGACTCTGGAGTACCCCGGCCAGATCAAGGTCATGGTGATCCGCGAGAAGCGGGTTGTGGACTACGCCAAGTAGTGCGGATACTCTTCATCGGTGATATTTACGGGAAGCCGGGCCGCAAAGCGGTCCGGCATTTCCTTCCCAGGCTGAGGGCCAGCCATGCGCCGGACGTCGTGATCGCCAATGGCGAAAACATGGCGGGCGGAGCAGGCATCACCCGCGACACGGCACGTGAGATGTTCGACCTGGGTGTCGACGCGCTCACGACCGGGAACCATGTATGGGATCAGCGCGAAGCGCTCGAATACCTTGATCAGGAGCCGCGCATCGTACGGCCGTTGAACTGGCCGCCCGGTACACCGGGTCATGGGTGGGTCGACGTGGGAGTCGAGGGCGATACGCTCACGGTAGTAAACGTGCAGGGCCGCGTATTCATGCGATCGCTTGACGACCCGTTCCGAGGCATGGACGCGGTACTTGCGGAGCTGGAGGGCCGGGACAAGATCTTCGTCGATGTCCATGCCGAAGCGACCGGCGAAAAGCAGGCGCTGGGGTTCTATCTGGATGGTCGGGTGAGCGCACTGGTGGGCACGCACACTCACGTCCCCACGGCGGATGCTCGCGTGCTTCCCAAGGGAACGGCATTCATCACGGACGTCGGCATGGTTGGTCCCCGTGATTCGGTCATCGGCAGCGATCCGACCGCGATAATCGAACGGTACCTGACACAAATGTATCGCCGGTTAGAAATGGGACGGGGGCCGGTGATGTTCAATGCTGTTGTGATTGACCTCGATGTCTCGGGTAAAGCGACCTCAATCGACTTGGTCCAAGACTTGCTCACGAGTTAAAAGAGCGCCGAGCCGGTGGTAATTTCCACACACATTTCTAAGGGGCCCGGAGTCTGGTGAATGATAGAATAAGGCCCTACAGGCAATGAATCGAGGTCCAGTACATCATGATGATTCCAGTAGTCGTCGAGAGCGTACGTATGAACTTGACGAACGGTCAGCGTGTCGTGATTCTCAAAGACGACAAGCTCGATCGGTACCTTTTGATCTGGGTGGGCCAAAACGAATCGCAAGCGATTGCACTCGAGCTCCAGAATGAAAAAGCTCCGCGTCCGATGACAGCGGATCTGCTCAAGTCGATCGTGGATGAGCTCGGGGCCCGTGTGGTCGAAGTGCGCGTGACCGATTTAACCGACGACGTCTACTACGCGCGTATTGGATTGCTTACCGCGCAGAACGACCGTCTCGACATTGATTCGCGTCCGAGTGACGCCATCGCGCTGGCCGTGCGAGCGGAAGCGCCCATATTTGTCGACGATTCGATCCTCGAGAATTCGTCTATTCGACTGCCGGCCGAGCAAGATGATCGCCTCGAAGTGTACCGCGACTTCGTCAATGGACTGTTTGAACGCGGCCACGACGTCGAAGAAGGCGAGCGACGGCCCGACGCCTGATATGGCCGAGTTTCCCGCGGGACAGGAACAGAAGCTCAAGCAGCTAATCAGCACGTATCGTTGTCATGTCTGCCGGCGAAGCTTTCAGCGCGACCATGTGCGGCTCGCCGCTCGACATGAACAGCTCTGGATCGTCAGCGTGCGATGTACGCTGTGCCGAAACCAGCAGGTGTTCTGGATCGCGTTGAAGGACGAAGTAGGGGAAAGCGTATTGCGGGATGTAGCCCGCAGCGATGAACCGTCTCCTCCCGAAGAAGAGCCGTTGACGTTGGATGACGTGCTCGACATGCACGAGTTCCTAGAATCGTTTAACGGTGACTTTCAGCGTCTCTTCTTGACCTAGCCCGGCTCCGACCTTTCTCCCCGTCGGTTTCGTAGCTCGAGTCCCACTGCAATTCGACGGAGCCGATGCGGACTTTACTGCCCTCTCGGGCGCCGGCCCTTTCGAGTGCGGCAATCACGCCCATCTGTTTCAGCCGCCTCTGCAGGCGATACAGGGCCTCGTCGGAGCCGGTATCGGTCATGACGGCGAGGCGTTCCACTTCTTCACCACTGACGTGGAAGGTCTTTCGGCGCCGTTCCACCTCGAAGTAATCGCGCGGCGGCTTGATCACGATCCGTTCGACTTTCTCGGGTTCGTCCTCGGTTCGCCGACCGGCTTGCCCCTCTTCGGTAAGGAATTGCGCGAGACGATACTTCAGCTCCTCGACTCCGCTGCGAGTGAGCGCCGAAATCGCGAAAGATTCGTAGCCCAGAGCGGCGAACGCCGCGCGCAATTGCGTCCAGCGCTCCTGTGCTTCGGGTAGGTCGAGTTTGTTCACCGCGACAAACTGCGGCTTGTCCAGCAGAGAGGCATCGTACTGCTCGAGCTCGCTGTTCACTTGATTGAAGGCTTCAATCGGATCGCGCCCACTACCATCGATCACGTGCACCAGGACTACCGTCCGCTCGATGTGACGCAGAAACTCATGACCAAGGCCCACGCCTTCATGAGCGCCCTCGATCAAGCCCGGAATATCGGCCGCGACGAAATCGAAGTCACCGGCATCCACCACTCCAAGGTTGGGAGAAAGCGTCGTAAACGGGTAATCGGCGATTTTTGGGCGGGCCGCGGTCATCACCGATAGCAAGGTAGATTTCCCGGCATTGGGAAAGCCGATGAATCCAACGTCGGCAATGACTTTTAATTCGAGATTGATCCAGCGTTCCTGACCCGGTTCACCCTTCTCGGCGAAGTGCGGCGCCTGGTTGGTGGACGATTTGAAGTGAACGTTCCCGAGTCCCCCTTTGCCACCGCGAGCCACCTGCAGAGATTCACCATCGGTAGTGAGATCACCCAATACCTCACCGGTCTCGGCGTCGGTCAGCACCGTGCCGATTGGGACTCTCACGATCAGGGGCTCTCCGTTCCGGCCATGCATACGACTGGGCCCGCCGGCCTCACCGTCGCTCGCTGTGAAACGCCGCTTGTGTCGAAACTGAAAGAGCGTGTTGAGGCCGCGATCCGCCTGGAAAATGACACTGCCACCGCTGCCGCCGTCGCCCCCGTCGGGGCCACCAAGAGGCACGTACTTCTCGCGCCGAAAGTGCATGGCACCCTTTCCACCGGCGCCGGACTGGACATAGATCTGTGCTTCGTCAAGAAACGTGGGCACACGCTCTCCCAACAAACGGTGTATGGCTGGCCAGCGTCAAGCCGGGCACATCGGTTACGAATCGATCCATGGCGGCCTGCACACCAATGCCTTCTTCATCCGGAAAACCGACCCGTTCGTGCAGGAGCTCGCGATCCATATTGAGGGTCCGTATCTGCACCATTTGCACCTGCGAGCGCGCCAGAAAGCGCACCAGGGCTTCGGTCTGCGTTGGGCAGTCGGTGAAGCCGGGGTACGTCAACAGGTTGACGGACGTATGCAAACCGGCGCGGCGTGCCACGCGCAACGATTCTTCCATGTCGGAGAGACCGTAATTTCGCGGCCCGTAATAGGAGGTATGATCTCGCTCGACCGCCGAGAACATGCTTACTCGCACGCTGTCGAGTCCGACATCGATCAGATGCTGGAGAGCCCTGGCGTTGCTGCCGTTGGTGTTGATGTGGAGCTGCCCACGACCGGTGTGCCGCCGGATGGCCTCAATGGCCCGGCCGATGAGGCGAGCACGGAGCAGCGGCTCACCTTCGCAACCCTGGCCGAAGCTGACGATTGCATTCGGCGCACGTTCGAGATGTGGCACTGCCAGCGACACGATGTCCTCCACGCGCGGCGTGAAATTGATGCGATCGTGCGGGGCGGTGATGTCGTCGAGTTGCTCGGAAATGCACCCTACACAGGCGGCATTGCACGCGACCGACACGGCAATGGCCATTTCGTCGCGTTCGTAAAACACATTCTGTGCGGTGTAACAGCCATATTCGGTGGCGCAGTAGGCATGATGCGCCAGGAGACGGTTTTCCGGTTCCGACGCCAGTCGTTGAGTCACCAGAGCGGGAAGCTCAGCGGTGTTGTGACTGGCCGGGTCCCACGAGCCGCCCGGATCGAGGGGTAACGCGGAGGCGAATAATTTGCCATGCAGACCGGCCACGGCGGTATAGCCGAAAAGGGGCATATGGCCCGCGCCCGGGTCTTTTTCGTACGCCGGCGCGAGCAGACGGGTATAGCCGGTGGGGAGAAGCGCGGCCACGGGCCGCGCGTGTTGCTGGGGGTGGGAGACGATCCTGCCGTCCACGGTCCGAGCGACAGCACGTGATGCCGGTAGGAGTGAAATGGTGGTTCCCTCCGGAATTGGGATCATGCGGCCGAGTGGGACGGACCGGAGCCCGCTGGCTCCCAACGCGAGAAGCGATTCGTCCTCGTGCAGCTCTCCGTCGTCGGTGGCATACACCGCCCGCCACCTATACGCGGTATTTCTCATTCGTCATTCTACCAGTGGATTCAGGACTCCTCATTGAAGTACGCGATGGCGCGGCGCGCCCCACTTCGAACGTTTTCGGGCACGTGTGGCCCCACGAGGTCCTCAGGAGCGAACCACGCGAACCCGCCATCCTGCCAGACGGTGATACCCAGCGAGTCCGCGGGAAACCGCGCGAAATACGTGAAGTCGATGTGTTGGTGAAAGGGATTGATGTCTTCCACCAGAATAAACGCGGGTTGAGGGACAACCTGGCACTCCATCTCGCGGCCAAGCGCCCACGCTTCATCCTCGCTATGGAGCGTCACGCGCAGGCCGGTCTCTTCCTCAACTTCGCGGCGAGCGGCATCGTGCGGCAACTCGTCACGCTCGATATGCCCACCGGGCGGCAGCAACAACTGTTGTTTGGGGTGCCGATGGAGCAGGACGCGTCCACCGTCCACCACGAACGTGGTGGCGGTGAAGTGCCGGGTGATCTCAGCCATGGGTCACGCCTTCACCTCGCGCGGGCCACGGCAATGGTTTCATACGTCCAGGAGCGCTCACCAAATCAGATGCGAGCTGAGAGGTGATAGAGCGAGAAGACAAGTACATATATATATGAGAAGTCATGGAACGAAGCAAAGGTAGAAGCGATTCTCGAGAAGATATTATAGAGTTCTAAAAGGATGAAATTTGAGAACCCGGTTCTCAGAAATTGAAGCACAGCGCATGCAGCACAGAGAAGTGCTTGTGTGAATCGTTTTTATATGGTACTCGTAAGAAGTTGCTTCGAGCGTTCTCGACATTCCCCCAGGAGCATGCCAATTGCGTTCCACCCCGTTCATACACAATGCCCCGCATACGAATCAGTGGTGAGACATGGGATGAACACGAGGGCCGCACCGAGATCAACCACCCCACGTCTCGACCTGTCGATGCTTGCGGAGGAAGAGGAGAGATGGTGACGTGTACCCACTGCCATCAGCACATCTGTTGAGCGGCTGAACACCCCACGTTCAGCTATGGAGAGCCAAGCGGACTACTGACCGAAGGAGGAGTGGTAATGAGCGAAACCCGTCAAAATGAACTCGCCGAGTACGACGAGAACGAATTGGTGTTCCACCCGGATGGGCGAATTACGAGGAAGCGCTTCTTGGTGGCGGGCGGTGCCACAGCCGCGGGGTTAGCAGCGGGTCCCCTGATCTTCAGCAGTGTGGCGCAGGCGAAAGAGACAGTCGATGCGTTGCACCTTCCGTACACAGCGCACACCGATGTAAAGGGACATCTCGAGTTCTGGCACTTCTGGTCGTCGCCACTGCGTCGGGGTGCCATCCATTCGGCCATCAAGCAGTTCCAGTCGGTATACAAGAATGTGCACATCAGCGATCTGCCGGTGCCAAGCTCGGATATCTACAACAAGCTTGATGCCGCGGTCGTCGCGCAGAGTGGCGTACCCGACGTCGTTGTCTCAAATCGCCTGACATTGTGGAACGACGCTCCGCGCAACCTGTACGTTGACCTGAGTTCATACAACGCCAAGGACAAAGTCAGCGGGAGCCTGTATTTCCCGATCACCTGGAAGCAATCGAACGTCAAGGTCAAGGGTAAGAACGGGCTCTACGCTCTACCCTTCGAGACTGACATTCGAGTCATGTACATTAACCGCGCGGCGCTCGCCGATGCGGGCTACAACCCGAGCACGGTGCCGAAGACCTGGGCGCAACTCGCGACCATGGCGGACAAACTCGACAAAAAGAACGGCAGCAACTACAGCCGAATCACCGTCTGGCCGTTCGATCTGGGCCTGGACGAACTGGTCTGGCTCAACAACGGCGACTGGGTAAACAGTAAGAACCAACCCACGGCCAATTCAGCGGCCAACGTCGCTGCCGGCAACTGGGCCAGAACGTACGTCGATCGTTACGGCGGGCAAAACGGCTACAACGCACTCCGTGCGCAACTCACCAACCCGAATCTGGACCTGTTTGGCAGTGGGCTGCAGGTGTTCCATTTCGATCAGCCGACGTACCAGGATTTCACGTTGGTGCAGTACGGTGCCAAGTTCATACCGAGCACGCCCAAGTACGCCAACATCTTCCCCTACTGGAACGTCGCCTACCTGCCGGTGAGCAAAGCCGGCATCAAGCCGTGGTCGTTTTCGGGCGGGTACTCGGTGAGCGCTCCCCGCAACAAACACCGTACTGCGGCGTCAACCGCGGCGGCGTGGGAGTTCATCAAATTCATGTCGCTGGTCGGGCAACTGACCTTCGAGCGTTACGCCGGCAATATTCCTACCGTGGTGAAACTGGCAAACGATCCCGTCACTGAAAACCAAGCAGCACTGGTCGTCGTTCCTGTCCGCCCTCAAATACGAGCACTCGCTTACCGAGAACAAGTACGATCCGCAGTATCCGTCGGACGTCGTGCCGACGGCCCAAAATCACATCACAGATCAGAGCCAGACGCCGAAGCAGGCACTCGACGACGCTCAGGCTCAGGTTCTGGCGGCGATGAAGCGGAACGGCGGCCCGTAGACCGGAGTCGACTCCACGGGCAGGGAACGACGAGAGTTCCCTGCCCGCCAACTCATTCTCAAGGAACGGTACATGGTCAACAGCTTGGAACGTCTACGTGAGAACTGGGTCGCGTTACTCGTCCTCGTTGCGCTGGTCGCGAGCGCTGCCTACATTCACTCGGTCGACACGGGCCTGGGAAGTTTTCTGTGGATCGTATCGGGCGTCATCGTCGGCGTTGCGCTGTTCGGTCCGCTGGTGCGAGCCGCGACCCGACCCTGGTGGGGACGGCTCAGCCAAAGGCAGCGCGAGGCGCTGACCGGCATCATGTTCGCGTCCCCCTTTTTGATTGGCTTTCTCGTCTTCACGGCCGGACCGATGCTGTATTCGCTCTACGTCAGTTTCTGCAAGTACGACATCATCAACACGCCGGTGTGGAAGGGGTGGAATTACAACTACGGGTACATTTTCCGGCACGACCCAAATTTTCCCATTGCTCTCAGGAATACGTTCTGGTACGTGCTGGTCAAGACTCCGGCTATCGTGCTGGTGTCCCTTCTCTTCGCGCTGCTCCTCAACCAACGAGTGCCGGGCGTACGCGTTTTTCGCACAATTTTCTATATGCCCACGGTTATCACCGGCGTAGCGGCAATCTTTCTCTGGGTGTGGGTGCTGAACCCCCGAGGCATCCTGAATACCGGTCTGGCGTACCTGCACGTCTACACGCCGTTGTGGTTTTACGACCCCTCCTGGACCAAACCCGGTCTGGTGATCATGAGCATGTGGTACCTCGGAAGTCCGATGCTGATCCTGCTTGCCGGGTTGAACAATGTCCCCAAGTCGCTCTATGAAGCGGCCGATGTCGAGGGTGCCGGGATATTTCGCAAGTTCCGTAGCATCACGATCCCGATGCTGTCGCCGACACTCTTCTTCATTATCCTGACGAATATCATCGGCGCCTTTCAGGTCTTCAATTCCGCGTATGTCATCAGTACCTCGGCGGGCGTCACGGCTTCACAGACGCCCGGCGATCCCGATCAGTCTCTCCTTTTCTACGAGGTGTACATGTACACCAAGTTTGCGGCGCCGGTGCGTGATGTGGGGTACGCTTGCGCACTTGCCTGGATTCTCTTTGTGATCATCCTGGCCATCACGGTAATCCAGCTCTACCTCAGCAGACGCTGGGTCTACTACGAGTCGTAAGGAGTCCGAGTTGTCGACGGCAGCGAAACCAGCTCCACGCATCGCAGACACGGGTATCTCCTGGCGCAACAGCCGGGTGGTGCGAGGCCGCATAGGCCGCAGTACGGTATTCCTCATCCTCACCATTCTCTCGATCCTTTTCGTCGCGCCCGTGGTCTGGATGTTCGTTTCAGCGCTCAAGTCGAATCTGCAGATATTCGACGGGCGCTGGATTCCTCAGACGTGGAACTGGGTAAACTTTCGAGACGCCTGGCAGGAGGCACCGTTCGGCACGTATGCCCGCAACACGTTGATCGTCTCGTGCGTCAGCGTGGCGGGAAACGTTCTCTCCTCCTCGCTCGTGGCATACTCGTTCGCTCGGCTCCGCTGGCCCGGCCGGGATCTCGTCTTCGTGCTGGTGCTGGCGACCATGTTGATTCCGGGAATCGTGCTCTTCATCCCGCAGTTCATCCTGTGGTCGAAGTTGGGATACGTCGATACCTGGGTGCCGCTTTCGGTTCCGGCCTGGTTCGGCAGCCCGTTTTACATCTTTCTCCTGCGTCAGTTCTACCGAGGGATCCCAAACGATCTAACCGACGCGGCGCGGATTGATGGAGCGGGAGAACTACGGATCTGGTGGCAGATCGTGATGCCATTGTCCCGTGCGGCGCTCACGGCGGTCGGGATTTTCGCGTTTACCGCCGCATGGGAAGATTTTTTCAACCCACTCATCTACCTCAGCACGGAAAGCAAGTTTACATTGCAACTCGGCCTGAAGGTCTTCGAGGCGTCGGGAGGCGGCATCCCGCAGTGGAACTACCTGATGGCAGTTGGCTTCATCATCATGGTGCCGGTGATCCTAATCTTCTTCCTCGGCCAGCGGTTTTTCATCGAGGGCGTGACCCTCACCGGGCTGAAGGGATAGAGGCGCGGAAACGGACCAATCTCAGGTGCGCGGTGAACCCGGTGGACGAGGCGTGCCCGGTACCCGTGCCGCTCCGCCGTTCGGTTGAGCCGCTACTCCTTCGTTCTTAACGCTGTCGGCGCCCTGCACCGTCACCGTGGTTTCGTCGGCCTTGCCGTTCGCCGGCGCGCTTCGACCACTGCTGAATAGATCGGCGAGACTTTTTCCGGTCAGTGACTGCACCATCTGGCCCACCAGTGGAACCACTCCGACAACTTCACGGGTGATCCGGCTGGTGATACCGCCGTCTCCGTCTCCGCCGATATACACCACTGAGCCGACCTTGCCGTATGCTTCGGCCGCCGCTCGCATCATTTCCGGAAGCTGCTGGATGGTCTGAGTGGCAAGCGAGACTTCCTGCTGCTGGTTCGTCGCCTCGACGCGTGCGGCCAGTGCTTCCGCTTCGGCCGCGCCGCGCGCCTTGACGGTCTGCGCTTCGGCGAATCCACGCAGTTTCGTAGCGTCGGCCTCGGCTTCCGCCTGAGCGCGGGTCGCCGCTGCCTGACCTTCGGCGGTTGCCTTGATCGCGGCGGCTTGGGCTTCGGCCGGCCGCTGCACGGTGGCGACGAGCTCGGCCGCCTTCCGCTCGGCTTCCGCCTGTTGCACATCTTTCTGTCGTTGGGCACGCAGCAATTCGGTGGAGGTTTGACTCTCGACCAGCTTCCGTTGGGCATCTGCCCGGGCGATCTCTCCCGCCATTTCGGCCTGGGCCTGGGCCGAGGCCGTGCTCTGTTTGAATTCGGCGGTTTTAAGGTCGAGATCACGCTGTGCGGCCGCCTGCGTGGCTTGAGCCTGCGTGCGGCTCACCGCCGTCATCTGGCTCGCTTCGGCCTCGGCCTGTGCTGCTTCACGCTGCGTGGTCGCGCGCTGGATCGCCACATCGCGGTCGGCCTGCGCTTCCGATATCTCGGCGGTCCGCTTATTTGCGGCGATCATCGGGCGTGAAAGATTTGCGATGTATCCCGAGTCGTCGTTGACGTCTTTGATGGTGAATGAGACAATTTCGAGGCCCAGCGTGTCCAGATCGGACGCCACGGTATCGCGCATCCGGCTCGAGACCATTTCGGGTTCCTTGACCAGCTCCTCCACCGTCAGCTGGCCGACGATTCCCCGCAAGTGGCCTTCCATAAGCTGCCGGATCATGCCCTCCCGCTGATCCTGCGTTTTGGAGAGGAATTGATTCGCCGCACGCAGGATCTTCTCGCGATCGTTTTCCACCTTGAGCTGAGTTACGGCCTCGATCTTGACCGGGATCCCCTGCTGGGTGTACAGGTCGGATTGCGGTATGAGATCGAAGGAGAGGAGCTCGAGGCTGAATTCCTGCGAGCTCTGGAAAAGGGGCATGACCACGGTGCCTCCCCCGACCACGATGTTGGTGCCGCCGCGTCCGTACACGATGAGGGCACGGTTGGGTCCGACTTTGCGGTAGAGCGACCCCAGTATTGAGATAAGAACGATCAAGGCGACGACGATGACGGCTGCGATGATTAGAGTGCTGACGGTCATGAAAACCTCCTTACGTTACGCCGGCTGTGTCGAGGGGCTCGACCCACGCAAACCCTCGGTCACAGTGCGTGATTACAACTTCTGTCCCTCGGTTGAGGGGCAATCCGGTGCTGCTTTTGGCCGGCATGGTGCGGTGCAATCCTTCGAGTGTGAACACAACCTGGCCCGCGCCGTCTGGACGAATGGTTGCGTTGACGGTAGCAATCGCCCCTTCCGCGCCGGCGCTGAGCGGCGCGGTGCTCGACCGCTGGAAGGCCCGCATAAGTAGGCGAAGCGCGCCGAATGCGATGCAGCCGGCAATTACGGCGGCCGGAAAGGCGAATGCCGTGTGACCGAAGATGAGCCCGACACCGCCAAATACGAGTACGGCCGCGGTCAGCGTCAATGGACTGAGCCAGGACAGCACGCGAACTACGGGACCGATGTGCCCACCGGCCTGCCCGTGGACGTTGTGACCCGCAACATGACCCAGGTGAAAATCACCCAGGGTGGCGAGAACAAGGGTGAGCAGCGTACCGACGAGAAAACAGCCCCAGTACCAGCTCATGAATCACCTGCTCGACTTGAGTATTGCACCACGCTGGGACGACTGCAAACGGGAATGCTCGCGTCCGTCCGGCCAATCGGTATCGCCTGGTGCCGAAAGGGTGGCGGCTAACGACACCTGGGTCGCCGGGTGCACCGGTTTGGGCAGCCGGGTCCCGGCCCGTTGGCGTCACGGGTGGCGAAGATCATGCTATTGATGGTAAACAAACAAATAACCAGGGGAAGTTTTGGTGTTCACGGGCAGAGCGAAAGAGCTGGGTGGGGGAACACATGGATGACAACGACATTCCCGACATCTTCTGGGAAGCGCTGCAGCAGCTATCGTTCGAGGGATTGCCGTCCGGGCCAGACGAAGTCGCCTGGCGGCCGCACTTGCCTCCCGGATTGACGCACGTACTCGAGGTAGCGGAGTCGGACGTAAGCTTCGGGCGGATGGTGCACCTCGTGGGGGATCCCACGTCGCCTGGTGTGGCGTATACACATGTGGACCTGCACCACGGCCTGCTTGGAATCCGCGTTTACTTTCCGGCCAGAACGGTGCCGGGAGCAGTTGGCATCCCGGCGTACGGCGTGGGCTTCCGCGATCTGCCGCAGGTGCGCCGCATGTACGACGTACACCGCGTGCTGGAGCGCTTGAGCGACGTGTCGGACATCCGTACGGCCTACGGGCAAGCCGTGTCCGCCGCGACGGTGCAGCAAGCAGTACGCGGTTTGGCGGGACTGGCCGCGTTTGAAAAGATGCCGTTCACGCTGTTTCCTTTGATGGCCGCATAGCTCACGCTGCGCTCCCGGGCCGTGTACGGAACCGGCCGGCGCCAGCATGCCGACGCGCTTCACGAGTACCATTCGCGCGATTCTGCCGGGATTATTCCGGCCGATCTTCACGCACTGTGCCGCAGAGGACCAACAGTGCCAAAGGGCCGATGAGAAGCAGCCACATTGCCACCCCGGTCCCGACTCGCTGTGCCAGCAGGCCGAAGCCAAACAGCAGTACCGCCGACGCCAGCGAGCCGGCATTCGACAGGATCAACATGGACGAGCTGGACTGGGGTATCTCGGCGTACAAGCCTGCTTGCGGCAGTGCATACCAACCGGCCCGCAGGATGCCGACGAGAACGAGCGGTACGAGCTTGGGGAGAGTCCCGGGCACCAACAAGAAGACCGGATATACCACCATCATGGCGCCGGCACTGAGACGCAGATAGGTACGGCCACGCATCCTCCGAAGCAGCGGAAGGAGCAGGGCATCCCCTGCCAGGCCTGATACCGTAAGCGCGAAGACCGCGATGCCGGCCTGCGCCACGGATGCGCGGGCGACGTCAACCGCATAGAGCGCCAGGTAGCCATTCAGTACGTCGCCCATGGCGTTTCCCGCCTCGAGCATTGCCAGCCAACGCAGCACGCGGCCGGATCCCAGCGCCCGCCTGGCCCCACGCAGACCCTGTCGGATTCCAATCTCGACTTTTGGAGCGGAGGCGTGATGCCACGCCAGCACGGTAAGCGGTACGGTTGCAATCGAGAGAATGAGGTAGGTACCACGCCAACCCGCCCCGACCAGAACCGCGCCGGCAAGCAGGAGGGGACCGAGCGACACGCCGATCGAGCCGGCGAGAGTCCACAGTGCCATGGTCCGCTCCCCCTGCTCGGGATTCAGGTCGATCATGGCCGCCTGAGAAAGTGCAACGAAGGCGCCGGACGCGGGGTAGAAGAGCGCGAAGCCGGCCAGGAGAACCCACGCGCTCGTTGACGACGCGACGGTGAACAGCGCCGCTGCGTAGGCTATTCCTCCGCCGACTACCACGTAGCGGCGGTAACCTGCTCCGGCAACGAGTCCAAGCACCGGCTCGACGGCGGCGGCGAGCACTTCCGGTAGAGCAAGGATGAGCCCTATGACGGCGTAGGTCAGATGGAGATCATGCCGGATAGCCGGCCAGGCGGCAGCACCCGCGCCGAACACAATTTCGTCGATTGCCTCAATTGCCAGAAAGACGGCGACGGGGCGTAACGAGCGGCTTCGGAAGGGGCGTCAGACCGGAGGAGAACTCATGGACGTAGCATAACACCGAATGCGGTTCACCCAGGCCCGCGGGCCAGCGCAATGAGGATGGCAACACTCATCGTGGATGCCAGGAACCAAGCGGTGGCTGGACTCATACAGGGTCCGCAGCGCCTGCTAAAGGTAGAAACCGTCGCCGTATTGAGTCACGCGAGTGGGTAGTCAGCCGGCAGTGTGCACCGGGATGGCCGCTCGCACGGTCGTACCGACATGCGGGGCACTTTCCACCCATTCCAGTTCCTCGGCACTAATGGCAACGGTTTGTGCACCCAGTTGCTGTGCCAGGAGATCGGACGCCAACTGCCCCATACTTTTGTCCTCGTGGACAGCGCGGCGGCGCAATTGCTCCAGCACCGACGGATCAAGGTCAAAGGTGGTACGCGCCATTTCACCTGATGTTAATCCATGAGAGACCAGATGCACGACGTCTTCGAGGCTCGCTCGGTTACAAGGCGCACAGCCCCACGGTAGGTGAAACGGGGTCTTCAGCTACGCAGTGCTATCGGCGGGATGAGCCGTTTGACCACGATTTGACTGGGTTTGTATGCGAAATCCGTTCCGTCACCCCGGTCGAAATTGAGGCCTGGGAGTTCGGTTCCGAGACCATCGACCGGGGCGCGAAACGTTTGGCGAGCGTGGCGAGACACAGGAACTGGCAGGCCTGAGTTCAGTCCCGGCCAGCTTGCAGTGCCGCCTGCTCCAGGCGTTGGCAGTAGCTTTCCCACCAGGCTGCATCGCCAGGTGCCATGTTGTCGTTATCGGACCGATACCCAACGGAGCCATCGATACATTCGCGAACGATATCCGCGTGTCCGGCGTGCCGGTTCGTTTCCGCGATCACGTGCACCAGAATTCGATGGAGTGTTGCCCCATCGCGCTCCTTGGGCCACCAGGGCACGTGACCGACCGCGTCGAGCGGCAGCGAAGCGATCGTCGCGTCGGCGTGCGCCCATGCGCGGTGATAGAGCGCAATGATAGCCGTTCGAGATTCATCGGGCGTTGCCCACATATCCGCATTGGGCTCGGCACCGTCCTCAAACCAGGGCAGCAGTTCATCCACGGGACGGCCAAATGTGTCGCCGAAGTACCCGAATTCGACGCTGGCTACATGTTTCACCAGTCCCAGTAGATTTGTACCGGTACCGGTCATCGGCCGGCGGGCGTCATATTCGGAGACACCGTCGAGCTTCCACAGGATGGCGTCGCGCGCTGCCTGCAAATAGCGTTGAAGATCTTCCTTTGGCTCGGTCGTCACAGTCACTCCTAACCAGGACTACGGAGGGCGTCTGATGGTCGAGGTGATAGCCCGCAGTGAGCATGTCCCATGAGGAACGACGTCTCCGGAGCGGCGTGCCCGCGCGTGTATTTGACAGGGCGAGTCCTCACTGCACGGGTGGAGTATTGCAGAGCGGCGAGTAAACGGGCAACACGGATTGCGGAGAGGTGCTACGGAGTCCAATTCTCCCGGCGCTCGCCAGGCGAAGGAAGGCGCCCCCCGCCGATGACGCGATCGCTGAATTGGAGGAGTGCCGGTAGGGAGGGCTAGGACTCCTCCCTACCGGCTGCTGAATGCTCAGTCACCGGAGATTCCGCTGAACGCATATCGGCAGTGCTGCGGTGCGAAAGCGGTATGGTCACCCGACTGCGGGGAGGAGCAGCGGAGTCGCGCACGATTAAATTGGTCGCCAGGTCGACGCGCAGGGCCTCAACGCGCTGCCCATCAAGCAGTCTGGTCAGCAAGCTGACGGCAACTCGTCCCATCTCTTCGAGTGGTTGACGAACACTGGTGAGCCGCGGGAAGCACTGGTGCGCAATGGTGGAGTCATCGAAACCGACAATCGAGAGATCGGCCGGCAACTTCAGGCCGCGATCGCGTGCGGCTCGCATCGCGGCGCTTGCCATGTTGTCGTTGAAACAGAAAATCGCCGTTGGGGGGTCGGTCTGGTCGAGTAGATCGGCAGCGGCACGGTATCCGCTGTCCTCCATGAAGTCTCCCTCCCGGATATAGCGATCCTGCGGCAATATTCCACGGGAAGCGCAGGCGCCGGCGTATCCGGCAAACCGCTCCTGGCTTGCCAGCCAGGATGACGGACCGGTGATAACTGCAATTCGGGTGTGCCCCAGATTGAGCAAGTAGGTCGTGGCGTCTCTCGCTCCCGTCGAATGACTCGCAGCGACCGCCGGAATGCCGACATCGAGCGGCTGGCGGGGGTCTACCACCACCACTGGATACTCGGCGGCGTGCAAGCGCGCCAGCTCCTCGCTGGTTTCTTCGGGCAGGAGAAAGATGGCGCCATCGGTTGTTCCATGCATCACACGGTCTACCAGCTTGACTTCTCGATCGTGCTGGTGCTGGGTTGGACAGAGCACGAAGCGCATATCCTGCTCGTAGAGCGCCTCGGATGCGCCCGAGAGAATAAACGAAAAATATTCCGAGTGCACTACCGGGATGGTAAATGCGATAAGCCCGGTACCCGTGCCCGGCGACAACCGACCGCCCCGATTTCCGTGGAAGTTGTGACTTCGCACGACATCGAGTACCCGCTCTCGGGTTTCAGTCGCAACGTCCGGACGCCCATTCACCACGCGCGACACCGTGGCGATAGACACCCCGGCAAGCTGGGCGATATCCCGGATCGTCGATTTGGCGCTGCGGTTGTCCTCCATCTCCATCCTGCATCTCGAGTTACCGTAACGAGTTACGGCTACAGAGATCATACGGGCCAAATGACGTAGTGTCAAGGAAGATATCGCTGCTTATTTTCCGAAAATTTCCGGTAACTAATTGGCACACAGCGCCGAACAATATGGTCCCCACGGGCGAGCGCCGGGGGTTCTAGCCGATAATCAGGTATGTTCGCCAAACATGTGGGGGATTGACTGGAATATTTCGCCGTGCTAAGGTAGGTGCTAACTGGAAATGTTACCGGGAAGTTTCCCGAAGGCATAGCGCTTCGCCGTAACGTATCCACGCTTTGGGGTCGCGCGTTAAAGAGAGGAGGAAAAGCGGGAGAGCACGTTTAACGTTTGCCGAAAAAGTGGGTCCTGGAGGGACCCCGACCAACCCGTATGCTTTTGAAATCACGATTGGGCTCGAGTCTTGTCGACGGCGAGCCGGCTAGGAGAGATACAGTGGGAGCCTCGAATCGGCGCCTCTTGCTCCTGTGCAGCGCAGTGAGTGTCATGGTGGTTGGCGCGGTCGCGGTGCCGCCATCCGCCACTAAAGCGGTTACTCTACATCGACCGAGCGCCGCCATCAAGCGCGGCGGAACGGTTATCGTCAGTCAGGGACCGAACGGCTCGTGGACGCAGGACTTTAATATCTGGTCTCCGAGCAAGACGAACGGGGTCGGGATGATCTGGGAACCGCTTCTGTGGTTCAACAATCTCAAGGGTGGGAAGGTTTCACCGTGGTTGGCCAAGAGCTACAAGTGGTCCAACGGCGGCAAAACTCTCACATTCAACCTACGACCCGGAGTGAAATGGAACGACGGCAAGCCATTCACGTCGGCCGACGTGTTGTGGTCGTACCAGATGGCCAAGAAGTACGCGGACTTCGGCTATTGCCACTGCACCACTGAAGTAACCAAGGTCGCAACACCGGACGCGTTAACAGCGACCTTCACGTTGAAGAAGCCCGACAGCTCGATGGTGTTCTGGATTGGTAATTCGGAACCGATGCCGCAAGCACGCGTACGCGGGTAAGGGCGATCCGGCCAAATTGCAAATCAAGAACCCCGTTGCCACGGGACCTTTCATGCTGGGCAGCTTCTCTCCCCAGGTATTCGTGCTGAAGCGCAATCCCCTGTACTGGCAGGCAGGCAAGCCATACGTGGACGCGCTGCGGTACCCCGCGTATACGAGCAACGACAGCGAACAGCTTGCTCTGGTCAACGGCGAAATCGATTACGGCGGTGTGTTCATCCCGGACGCTCAGAACACGTATGCCTCGAAGAGTCCGTATAACAAATTTTGGTACTCAGGCACCGGAGCTCCGGTTACGTTGTGGTTAAACGACGCGGAGGCCCCGTTCAACAATATCCACGTACGGCGTGCCATAAACGACGCCATCGATCGAACGGCGATTTCGAAGGTGGCCGAGTACGGGTACGAGCCTCCCGCCAACGGTGGATTCGTGATGCCGGGCTATGCCAAGAAGTGGGGCAATGCTCCGGCGATGAAGTCGGCGCCCTTGCATCCCAATATCGCGGCGGCGAAAGCCGAGCTCGCACAAGCGAAGGGCGTGGACATTACCAAGCCCATGAACATCTATGTAGTCAGTGGTTGGTCGGACTGGGTGACATCGGTGCAGCTCATTGCCGATCAGCTCAAGGCCATCGGCATGAACTTGACTGTCCAGCCCGTCCAGTTCGGTGACTACCTCACGAACCTCCAACAGGGCAAGTTTGACATGGCCATTTCGTGGACCACGGGTGACGGCAATTCCCCGTACTACATTTACTTCGAAGACTTCTCGAACGCCACGGGATATTACGCACCCACGGGACAGACGGCCGGAGCGAACTGGGGCCGCTACTCGAACCCAACGCTCAACAACCTCGTGGCGGAATACGGCAAGACGACCAAGACGTCGACCCAGGTCGCGCTGATGAAGCAGGCCCAGAGCCCTGATCGCCAAGGACGTCCCCGCGATACCGCTCATGTTTAGTGGAAACTGGTACGAATACAATACAAAACGATTCACGGGGTGGCCGAGCGCCAAGGACCCGTTCGACTGGCCAATGCCGTTCGCGTATGGACAGGGCAACGGCAACCTGGACGTCGCTCTGCACGTTCACCTCAAGTAGACTGCGTCGGGCAACTCATGGGAGGGAGCACGTGCTCCCTCCCGACACTTCCCACTCGGAATACCCCTAGCACAAGGCGGCTAAACAGCGACCCTGGAGAGGCGCGAATGCGATATATCGCACGGAAACTGGGATTCTATCTCATTACGCTCTGGATCGCCGTGACACTGAACTTTCTCATTCCCAGGCTGATGCCAGGCGATCCAGCCGCGGCAATCTTTGCGAACTTCCAGGGCCGCATGACACCACAGGAATTCTTTGCTCTCAAGGCCGATTTAGGCTTTACGAACGACAATATCCTCAGGCAATACCTTACGTATATCTGGAACGTGCTTCATTTCGACCTGGGCACTTCCTTTACCCACTACCCAGTGCCGGTGACGACCGTTATTTTGCAGGATCTCCCGTGGACACTTCTGCTGGTAGGCATCGCCGTAGTTATTAGCTTTGCCGCCGGCACACTTTCAGGCATATTCGCGGCCTGGAACCGTGGCCGGCGTTTCGACAGCGTGATGCCTCCACTTCTTCTCTTCTGGCAGGCGTTTCCTCCGTTCTACGTGGGACTGGCCCTCATCTACTTCCTGGCGCTCCAGGCCGGATGGTTTCCGCTTGGACACGCCTATGATCTCAACTCGCACATCAGCTTGTCGTTCGGGTTCATCGGATCGGTGCTGTATCACGCTGCTCTACCCGCATTCGTTCTGGTCTTGACAACGCTGGGCGGCTGGGCACTGGGCATGCGCAACAATATGGTCGCGAGTTTGGGGGAAGAGTACATTACGATGGCTCAGGCCGAGGGCCTCAAGGAACGCCGCGTGATGCTGGGGTACGCGGCCCGGAACGCGATTTTGCCGCAGGTAACCAGTTTTGCGATGAGTCTGGGATTCATCGTCAGCGGCCAGATACTTGATCGAGAGCGTGTTTTCGTATCCGGGCGTGGGCTACGATCTGGTGCAGGCGGCAACCCAGCAAGACTATCCTTTGCTGACCGGTTTATTGCTCATGATCGTGGTCGGTGTTCTTCTGGCCAACCTGATTGCTGACCTTCTGTACGTGAAGCTGGATCCTCGCGTCGCGGTGGAGCGGTAAGATGGCAATCCCCAAGACGACCGAATCCTCGCCGATAGCGCTGCGTCAGAATCCATGGCCGGAACGGAGTCACTTTAGAGCCCTGGCAACCGCTTGGAAGTCGGTCTGGGAGACGATTACCTACAACCGGCTCGCGACCACCGGCTTTCTCATGCTTGCTATTTTTCTGGTGGTTGCCGTTTTCGCACCAATTATTGCGCCCTACGACCCGCAGCAGATGGCGGTCGGGACCATCCGCCAGGGACCAACCGCGCAGCACTGGCTCGGCACCACGGCAGTCGGGCAGGATGTCTGGTCGCAATTGATACTGGGAACGCGAACCTCCCTGGCAGTTGGATTTACAGTTGGCATCCTCAGCACAGTACTGGCGGTTCTTATCGGTTCGGCGGCGGGATACCTCGGCGGGTGGGTCGATGACACACTCACCGTGCTGATGAATGTCTTTCTGACTATCCCCAACCTGCCGCTGATGATTGTCGCGGCAAGCTATGCCGCGGCGTTTCATGTTCGTGGCATCGGAGTGATTATCGCCGTCCTCACCTTGACCGGTTGGGCGTGGGGGGCTCGCGTGAAGCGTTCGCAAATCCTGTCGCTTCGCAACCGAGACTTCGTGATGGCATCGAAGCTCAATGGTGAAAACTGGTTCCGCATCGTGGTTGTGGAAATATTGCCGAACATGACTTCCCTGATCGCGAGTACGTTTATCTTCGGCGTCATATTCGCGGTGCTGGCGGAGGCGGCGCTGGAGTTTATAGGCCTGGGGGATTTGAGCGCGACGACCTGGGGTACGATGCTGTATTGGTCCGAGAATAATTCAGCACTGCTGACCGGCATGTGGTGGTGGTTCCTTCCTCCCGGTCTTGCCATCGGTCTATTCGCTCTGAGCCTGACGCTGATTCAATACGTGCTCGACGAGATGACCAACCCCCGTCTTCGCTCGGAACGGCGAACGAAGACGGGTAGTGCCATCCGGCTGACTCCAACCATCGTCGCGGTTGAGCCGGAAGATAGCGCACCGGTCGATGCCACCACTGCTTGACATTCGCGACTTAGTGGTCGACTACGCCCTCAAGGATCGGGTGGTACGCGCGGTCGATCACGTGTCGCTGGCCATCGAGCCGGGGGAGATCGTGGGCCTGTGCGGTGAGTCGGGATGTGGCAAGAGCACACTGGCACACGCAATCCTGCAAGTTCTGCGTCCTCCGGCAGAAATAACGGGCGGTCAGATCAAGTTCATGGGAGATGATCTGGCGTCGCTGCGCGGAGAGCGTCTGCGCGCATTCCGCTGGAGACACGCGTCGCTGGTCTTCCAGAGCGCGATGAACGCGCTGAATCCCGTCATCACTATAGGAAACCAGTTCGAGCACGTCATCGGCGCCCACGCCACGATGGGGCATCGTGCCACGCGAGCCCGGGCGGCAGAGCTGCTCGAAATGGTGGGAATCGATCCTTCACGGCTCAACTCGTACCCACACGAGCTTTCGGGCGGCATGCGACAGCGCATCGTGATCGCGCTGGCCATAGCACTCCAGCCAGAGATCATCATCATGGACGAGCCGACGACTGCGCTGGACGTCGTGCTCCAGCGACAGATTCTGCAACAGATCGCCGATCTTCAGCAGACGCTTGGGTTCGCGGTGCTGTTCATCACCCACGACCTTTCCATGTTGATCGAGGTAGCTCGCCGCATCGGCGTGATGTATGCGGGAGAAATCGTCGAATTGTCGGACGCCAGACAACTCTATCGACAGCCCAAGCACCCGTACACGGTGGGCCTGATGAATTCGTTTCCACCGCTCGCGGGGCCCAAGCAGGCGATGTTCGGCATACCCGGTTCCCCGCCCAACCTGGCGCGGCCACCCTCCGGGTGTCGGTTTCACGCACGGTGCCCGTACCACGATCCGAGCAAAGTAGCGCTGTTTGACCGGCAGGTAGACGTCAAGCCGGCGCTGCGAGAGGTCGAGCCAGGACGCTGGGTGGCATGTCACCTCTATGATGCCGACCTGACTGCACAGGGCGTACATGGGCTCGACACGGCGATTGAAGCCACCAACCCGGAACTTCCGCCCGTGATCTCGGAGGGAATAGGCTATGCAGGCTGATCTGCTTCAGAGTGAGATCGGTGTTGAGCCGGTACTGGAGGTACGGAATCTCACCAAGCATTTCCCGGTTGGGAAGTCGGTGCGGCCATGGGGCGCCTCGCAATGGCTGCACGCGTTAGACGATGTCAGCTTTTCCTTATATCCGGGGAAAATCGTGGCACTGGTGGGCGAGACGGGCAGCGGCAAGAGCACCGCTGCTCGGGTCCTCGCGCGCGCGTACCCACCAACCAGCGGCCAGATTCTGTTCCGGGGCGTGGATATGGGCCTGCGACACGGGCGAGATGTCAGCCGGAAGTACCAGGCTCAAGTGCAAATGGTGTTTCAAGATCCATTCGGCTCCTTGAACCCGGTCAAGCGGGTCGACCATCACATCGCCCGTCCGCTACTGATTCACAAGATCGTTCCACGCGACCGCGTCCAGGAGCGAGTACATGAGATCCTGACGATGGTGGGGCTGGTCCCGGCCGAGGAAATCGCGCGGCAATTTCCCCACCAACTGTCGGGCGGTCAGAGGCAACGCGTCAACATAGCGCGCGCGCTGGCATCCGAGCCCGATGTACTGCTGGCGGACGAGCCTATCTCGATGCTCGACGTTTCCATTCGCATGGGAATACTCAACATCATGCTCGATCTGAAGCGCCGGAAGCGTATTGCTTTCCTCTACATCACGCACGATATCGCGAGCGCCCGCTATGTGGCCGACGAGGTGATCGTTCTCTACGCCGGGCAGGTGGTCGAGCAAGGCCCAACCGACGCCGTTCTACAGACGCCGCTGCACCCGTACACCCAGTTGTTGCTGTCGGCTGTACCGAACCCGGCGGAAGACGTACGAAAGAAACGGGTACTCGCTCACGGAGAAATCCCGGTCGTCATCGATCCTCCGCCGGCATGTCGGTTTGCGACGCGGTGTCCACACGTTATGGATCGATGTCGCGCGAATGCACCACAACTGGCTGAAGTCGAACCCGGACATTGGGTGAGGTGCTATCTCTACCCTGGAACCTGACAACGAGAGGGAGGACATATTGACCACGGACATGCCGGCATTTCCCGCGGACTTTCTTTGGGGCGCCGCCACTGCTTCGTACCAGGTCGAGGGCGCGGCCTTCGAAGATGGGCGTAGCGCATCGATCTGGGACACCTTCTGCGCAACACCCGGTAAGGTGCGCAACGGGGAAAATGGTGACATCGCCTGTGATTTCTACCATCGCTACCGTGAAGATATCTCGCTGATGCGGGAGCTTGGCCTCCGGGCCTTCCGATTTTCGCTGGCGTGGCCGCGTATCCTGCCTGACGGCACCGGGCGTGTGAATCAGGCCGGGCTCGACTTCTACGACCGGCTTGTGGATGCATTACTCGATGCCGGAATCGAGCCGTTTATCACTCTGTACCACTGGGATCTTCCGCAGGTGCTCGAGGACCAGGGAGGATGGCCCAATCGCGACACGGTCAGCGCGTTTGTCGAGTTCGCAGACATTGCCACGCGGCGTCTAGGAGACAGGGTACATTTCTGGACCACCCATAACGAACCGTGGTGTCAGGCATGGCTCGGCTACGGGTTCGGCACTCATGCCCCCGGACGGACCAACACCCGCGATGCACTCGCCGCCTCGCATCACCTGATGCTCTCGCACGGTCAAGCCGTGAACGTTATTCGGAGCAATGTGGCCGGCGCAAAGGCGGGAATCGTGCTCAACCTCACGCCCATATACCCGGCCAGCACATCGGATGGAGACCGCGAGGCGGCACGAATCGCCGACATGCACAACAATCTCTGGTTTCTCGATCCTATTTTTCGGGGCAGCTACCCCGAGCTTGGAATGGAGCGATTCCGAGACTTGCTTCCGCGCATGGAACCCGGTGATCTGGACGAAATATCGGTGCCGCTTGATTTCCTGGGAGTCAACAATTACAGCCGGTCGCTGGTGGCGAAGAATGCCGACGACCAGGAGCCACGCTACCTTCGAGTGGACGAACACCGGTATACCGACATGGACTGGGAGGTCTATCCGGACGGACTGCGTGACCTGCTGCTACGCGTCCATCGCGATTACGCTCCCGCCGCGATCTACGTCACCGAAAACGGTGCGGCCTTTGGTGATGTCGTCAACCATGAGGGCCGAGTCGTCGATCCGGAGCGGCGAGAGTATTACGAGGACTATATTGCTGCCTGCGGGGCGGCGATCGAAGCGGGAGTTCCGCTGGCCGGTTACTTTGCCTGGTCGTTACTCGACAATTTCGAGTGGCAAGAGGGTTACTCCAAGCGCTTCGGTCTGGTTTACGTGGACTATCCGACGCAGAAGCGCATCGTCAAGGACAGCGGCTGGTGGTACCGATCGTTCATTCGGGCACGCACCGCCGTCCCCATCGGGTAGCCTGGCGCGTGGATCGAGCGGGAGGCATAACCTGACCTGCGCCCGACTGCCGACTACGCGGGGATAGTGAGACTTTCCAGATCCCTTGGGTAGTAGGTGAGTATCTCGATGCCGTCGGGTCTCACGACCACCGTATCGGAGTGCCGGAAACCGCCGATCTCACTCGAGTAGACGCCTGGTTCGATCGTGAAGACCATTCCCGGTTCGATAGGGGTGTGATCGCCCACGTCGAGAAATGGGGCTTCGTGGTTCCGCAGGCCGATGGCATGGCCCACATGCTGCCTCCAATACGGCATGAGGTTGTTGTCCTCGAAATACGCCAGCACGGCGCGATCGACGTCGGCGCAGGTAACACCGGGGCGTAGTGCGGCAAATGCAACTTGCTGGGCTGCCACCGCGTGGTCGAAAAGGCGGCGCATCTCATCGGTGGGCCGGCCGATTATCATGGCACGCTCCAGTTCGGCGTTGTATCCCCACACAGGTGCACTGGTCTCGGTGACCACTACATCACCCGGCCGAAAGGTAATGTTATGGGCAACGGCATGCGCCCAGGCGCTTCTGGACCCGATCTGGCCACGATACCCGGCGGATGCGCCGTCTGCCGACCCCTGCTGTCCGCCGTAGGTCGATCCCAGCGTGTCGAGCATGGCCAGGGTCGCTTCGTGACCTGCCTGCAGGCTGGCTTCCGCTTCCGTGACGCCCGGGGCAGTGTAGCGCTGGAGTAGTCGGTGGGCGAGGTTGCACCATTTGGCGCTTTCCCGGATGAGAGCAATTTCGGCCTCGCTCTTACGGACCATCATGCTTTCGATGAACGCGTTAACCGGCACAACGCGCCCACCAATGACCTCGCTGAGGGACGGCCCCTCGTAGCCCAGGATGCCGGGATACCCATCTCCATCAGCGCCCACGGCACCGGTCATACCCAGGTCGGCGAGGGTCTTCCCGAGAATGTACATGGGGTGCTCGGTGCCCGGGTATTCGGGATATGAATCCACGCGCTCGAACGTTGTCTCGGAGCGCGCCCGCTCTACCTCGAATTCCGGCACAAAGACCGCCATGTCGCCGTCCGCATTGACGGCCACGGCGACCGGCCGCTCGGTGGCGAGAAAATTAAAGCTCGTGAAGTACTGGATATATGCATGGCCGAACAACACGTAGCCGGTGAGGTTCTGGGTCCGAATGTACGTCAGAAGACGTGCTCGCCGTTCGTGTAATTCTGCCGGGTGGATGCCGGTTATGGGTTGCATCGATGGTGCTCCTGGAGGATTGGAATCGTATGAGCGGAGACGGTGTGCGCTGCAGAGTGACGGGCAGAACAGACCTCGGGCGGCATCACGAACGGGCAGCGAAACGCACGCCGGCCGCACTGGGGCATCGGGAAGTGCGTTCCCCTTACCTGCAGGTGGCGCGAGGCATCCGGCCGTGCGTCGGGATAGCCGCACAATTATGGAATCAGTGGTTCGTCACCACGTTGTACCACGTAGGGCAACGTGGACATGTACCAGCACACCGAAGCGGCGGCGTGTTATGCTTCGTCGCGTGGCAATTCGTCTATATTTTTTGGCCTGGCTCAGGCCGCTCTGGAGGAGAAACTGTCAATGAAACATAGAGTCCTCGCTTTAGTCGCCGCGGCCGCAGCCGCGGTGGGCGCGCCAGGTGGCCTGACCCATGCCACTTCTCTTGCTCCGACGATCCAATTCGTACAGGTCTGCGCGACGCCGCAAGCCGGACATGCTGCCTGTTTTGCAATTCGCTCCGACGGTTTCGCGGCGGTTCATCCGGCTGCCACAGCTTCCACGCCCTCCGGCTTCGGCCCATCTGACCTGCAGTCGGCCTATAGCCTGCCTTCGAGCACTGCCGGTTCAGGCGAGACCGTGGCGATTGTCGATGCGTACGATGATCCAAATGCGGCATCAGATCTGGCAACGTACAGGACCAAATTCGGTTTGCCCGCGTGTACGACGGCAAATTCATGTTTTACCAAGGTCAATCAAACGGGCGGCACGACCTATCCGAAGTCGGACTCGGGCTGGTCACAGGAAATCTCGCTCGACCTTGACATGGTCAGCGCAACTTGCCCCAACTGCCACATCCTACTGGTGGAAGCCAACTCGAGCTCTATGAGCGACCTTGGGACCGCTGTCAATGAGGCGGCGGCTCTACACGCGAACGCGATCAGCAACAGTTACGGCGGCAGTGAATACGCGGCGGAGACGACGGATGACTCGAATTACTACCACCATCCCGGAATCGCTATCACCGTCAGCTCCGGGGACGGCGGCTACGGCGTGGAATTTCCGGCGTCGTCGCAGTTCGTGACAGCGGTTGGAGGGACTTCCCTGAAGCGGTCTACCGCGGCTCGCGGTTGGGCCGAGACGGCGTGGACCTGCACCGGTAGCCTGGGCTGCTATTTGAATGGCGGCGCGGGCAGTGGCTGCAGCAAGTATGAACCCAAGCCTTCGGCTCAGACCGACACCGGCTGCTCCCGACGCACGGTTGCGGACGTTTCCGCGATAGCCGATCCCAATACCGGAGTGGCCGTGTATGATTCGTTCAAATCGTCGGGCTGGCTGGTCTTTGGAGGCACGAGCGTTGCATCCCCAATTGTGGCGAGTGTCTATGCTCTGGCCGGGAATACCGCGATCATAAACAATGGCTCGTACCCGTACAGCCACACCGGTAGCCTGAACGATGTCACCGCCAATAGCGGGAAACAGGTCTCGTGCACACCCTCGTATCTCTGTAACGCGGGCGCCGGCTACGACGGTCCGACCGGCCTGGGTACACCCAATGGAACGGCGGCTTTTTAGGTAATTCACCGATTGACGGAGCACACTCGCGAGATCTTCGTACCGTGCCGGACGCTGGTCGTCCGGCACGGTAGTCGAGAGCGACGATGGACAGTGTGACGGAGGCGACAACGCATCCCGCGGTCTTTCTCGATCGTGACGGCGTTATTATCGAGAATCGTCACGATTATGTTAAGTCGTGGGATGAGGTGCAGTTTTTGCCCGGCGCGCTTGAGGCGCTGCGCCAACTCAGCGAGACGTCATACCGGATCGTTATGGTTACAAACCAGTCCGCGGTCGGAAGAGGAATCATCACGCACTCGGAGGCAGTCAGCATCAATGAGCGGATTCTGGCAGTGATCGAGTCCCACGGCGCCAGGATCGATGCAGTGTATATGTGTCCTCACCATCCCGACGATGGCTGCGCCTGCCGCAAGCCGCGTCCCGGCATGCTATTCGAAGCTCAAGAGCGACATGCGCTGGATCTCGAGCGCTCGTTCCTGGTAGGAGACGCCGCGAGCGACATCGCGGCAGCCAACGCGGTGGGAGTGAAGGGCATTCTGGTCCTGACCGGTAGAGGACTGGAGTACTCCGGCAGGGCGGATCTCGATCCCTATGCCGTGGCCGAGAATCTCGAGGCAAGTCTGGCGATTCTGGCGCCATCGAAACAGTACACGGTTCGATAGTGCGGGTACTGGTTACCGGAGCAGCCGGTTACATCGGTAGCGTCGTCACAGAGGAACTCGCCGGCGAAGGTCATACTGTGATCGCGGTTGACGATCTACGTCACGGTCATCGCGCTGCGGTACCTCCTTCGGTGCAGTTCGTCGAACTCGATCTGATGGATGGGCCGGCGGTACAGCGGTTGTTCGCGGAGACCGAGGTAGATGCGGTGGTACACCTTGCGGCCGAGGCACTGATCGACGAGTCGATGCGCAACCCCGGCCGGTTTTACGGAGTCAACGTGACGGGCGGCCTCAACCTCCTGGAGGCGATGATCGCCCACGACGTCAAGGCGATCGTGTTTTCATCGACCGCCGCGGTTTTCGGCGAGCCACGTGAGATCCCGATCGCGGAGGACGCTCACAAGGAACCCGTTAATCCCTACGGCGACTCGAAATTGGCTTTTGAACGGATACTGGACTGGTACGCCGAGGCGTTCGGGTTGAAGTACGTCACGCTGCGGTATTTCAATGCGTGCGGTGCCACCGACGAACACGGCGAGTACCATGTGCCCGAAACGCACATTATCCCTATACTCTTTGAGGTGGCTCTCGGGCAACGCGCGGAGTTCAGCCTTTTCGGCACAGATTATGACACGCCCGACGGCACATGCATTCGCGACTACATTCACGTTACCGATATAGCGCGGGCACATGTGCTGGCCTTGAGCCAGATCAATTCGGTAGGAAGGACAGCATATAACATGGGCAACGGTAATGGATATTCCAACGCCGAAGTTATCGCCTGCGTTCGGGAGGTGACGGGATTTCCGATTCCGGTGGTGCCGGCTCCGAGGCGTACCGGGGACCCTTCCAGACTTGTGGCCACGCACGACCGTATCGAGCGAGAGCTGGGCTGGGAGCCACTTTTCCCAGAGTTGGAGGCCATGGTGCGCTCTGCCTGGGCCTGGCGCACGCGGCATCCACGAGGGTATAGCGGGTGATCATTGCGCGCACTCCTCTGCGCGTGAGTTTGGCGGGAGGTGGCTCGGATCTCGAGGCTTTTTATCGTCAAGAACCGGGTGCGGTGGTCAGTACGGCGATCGACAAATACATCTATATCACCGTCAACAAGAAATTCGACGACCACATTCGTGCCAGTTACTCCGTCACCGAAATTGTGGAGTCGGTCGCCGATCTACGCCACGAACTTATTCGTGAAGGCTTGAACATGGTCGGGGTACGGAGCGGGATCGAGATCACGTCCATTTCCGACATACCGTCGAGCGGCACCGGACTGGGCAGCTCCAGCAGTTATACCGTCGGCCTGCTGAACGCGCTATACGCGTATTGCGGAGTATTTGCCGGCGCCGAGCGGTTGGCCCGCGAGGCCTGTCGGATTGAGATCAACCATCTCGATAAACCTATCGGCAAGCAGGATCAATACATTGCTGCCTACGGGGGATTGCAGTACATTCGGTTTAACCCTGACGGCGGTGTCTTTGTTGACCCGATTATCTGCCGCCGGAGCACCAAGGAAGAACTGGAGGAGCGGCTGTTGATGCTCTACACGGGAATCACTCGTTCCGCCGACGATGTCCTGCAGGAGCAAGAACGAAACGTGCACAACGATCCGGCCCGCTTCAGTACCCTGCAGGCGATGGTGCGACTGGCGGATAATCTCCGCGACGCTCTCTCAGCCAACGACGTGGATTCGGTAGGGGATATCCTTCACCGCGGCTGGGAGCTGAAGCGGAGTCTGGCCAGTGGCATCAGCAGCTCCCGCATCGACGATTGGTACCAGCGTGCGAGAAAGGCGGGTGCCCACGGCGGCAAAATACTGGGAGCAGGCGGCGGCGGTTTTCTACTGCTGTATGCGCCGCGTGCCGTACACGCATCCATTACAGCCGCACTTCCGGAGCTGCCACAGGTACCGGTGGGATTTGAGCCGCAGGGAAGTAAGATCATTTATGTCGAGGAGTGAGCATAACGTGATTAGCACGCCGGTCGATGTCCGGGGAAGCATTGTCCACTATATCGAGGGGTTCAGTGCTGTTCTGCAGAGCGTGCCGACGGACGATGTCCGGGCGGTGATCGACGAGATGCAGGCAGCGTTCGAGCGGGGCAGCCGGATCTTCATCGCGGGCAACGGTGGCAGCGCCGCAACTGCTTCCCACTTGGCCTGCGATCTGGCAAAAACCGTGCTCGGCTCCGACCATCGCAGTCAGCCACGGCGTTTTCGTGTCACCTCACTTACCGACAACGTGCCATTGCTGACCGCGTGGGGCAACGACGTCGGATACGATCACGTGTTCGCGGAGCAACTGCGCAACTTGGGGGACTCCGGAGATCTCCTGATCGTTATTACGTGTAGCGGCAATTCCGCGAACATACTGGAGGTAGTATCGGCGGCGAAAAGCCTGGGCATGTCCTCGATTGGGTTGTTGGGATGCGCAGGTGGCCGGGTGGGGCCGATGCTGGACCACTCAGTGGTTGTACCTTGTGATGATTTTGGGTTCATCGAAGATGCCCACATGCTCTTGACGCATGTCATCACGGCTCACTTCAAGAGCATGCTTTCCGACGGCGTTGGCTCGGAGACGTAGGAAATACCGTGCGTGCGGTTGCACCTTCGCCAGGGAGCGCGTCGACCATGGCGCTCGGAAGGTGGGAAATCGTAGCCCGTAACTTGCCTTGGGCGGCGGCCGTCGAAGGTGGCGCGAGCACACGGGGCGAGCAAAATCCAGGCTCCGGTGCATCTACTGGGAATAGAAGTTCCGGTCTTATACCGCCCTTTGGCTCTACGCGCGTTCCCTTTTAGCCGAATCCTTGCCTTCTGGCAGCCCGAATCGCCCCAAGAGGATGCTTCATACTGTATAGTTTATGCGACTTATTTAAAGGGGCTAATTGATGCGAAATAAACCTGTAATACTTTTACTTGTAGCTTGCATTGCACTCACATCCTCATTCTGGTCTCCGTCGGCCAGTGTGCGAGCCAGTACTCCCGTCCCGTCCGGTCTACCCAGCCATTTCGGCATCGGCGTCGCGGGGGGGCAATACCAGAACGGGGTCCTGGGAGTGGACGGCTGGATGCCGCTATCCGGCATCCCCTGGGACTACTCCTACCTCTATATCTCCTGGGGCTGGGAGAACTGGGGTGCCCGTAACGGCACCTACCCCATCAAGTTCGCCACCGATGCTCTCGCCAACAACTACATTCCGGTCTTCACCTACTACACCCTGCTCGGCATCGACAGCAGCTGTGGCTCCTGTCCTCCTGCTCAGCAGTACCTCACGCACCTCAACTCCACCAAGGACATGGCCAACTACTGGTCCGACTTCCGAACCTTTATGCAGCGGCTCAGCGCCAAGACCTACAACGGTGTGACGGGCTACGGTAAAACGGTGATCGTCCATGTCAACGTCGATCTCAACGGCAATGCCGAAAACGCCGTGATGAACAAGTCCAAATGCTACGGGTTCTGCACCGGTCAGGGAAACGATCCCTCACTCCTCAAGGCGTCGGTGGCAAGCTCCGGTGATCCGGATGTCGCCTCCTTCCCCAATACCTACCAGGGGTTCAACTGGGCCATGCTCCACATCCGCGATCTCTATGCCCCCAACGTCATCCTGGCTCTCCATGTCAGCGACTGGGGCAGCGGCTACTACGTCAGCCAGAATGCCAACTGCAGCATGAACATGACCACTGCCGGACAGCTGAGCGGAGCGTTTGCCAACGCCAGCGGCATCACCAACACACCGGCCGGAGTCCATCCCTACGATATGCTGTTCACCGATGTGCTGGATCGGGATTCCGCCTACGACGAGTACGTCAACAAGTCGTCCGATTCCTGGTGGGACCGGCTCAATGTGACCTGTCCCAACTTCCATCGATGGGAAACCTATATGACGGCGGTGACCCAGACCACGAACCGCTCAGCCATCGTCTGGCAGATTCCCGAGGGGAACCAGTACTTCTCCAACGAGAACGATACCGCCTACCACTGGCAGGATAACCGTGCCGAATACTTTTTCGGCCATATCAGTGAACTGGCGGGAGCGGGCATCATCGGCTTGCTCTTCGGTCCCGGAGAGACTCAACAGACGCATAGCTGGGACGCCGATGGCGACGGTCCTCCGTTGACCGGCAAGTCGTTCTGCACGACCGACGGCATGAGCAGCGGGACCATCTGCAATAACCATACGCCCACTTCCGCGGATGACGACGGTGGGTACATTCGGATGGAAAGTCAGGAGTACTACGCCGACGGTGTGCTAAACCTCTAGGCTGAAGAAGTCAGGAGCCAGCAACCGGAACGGTGTCTTCCACCCTCGCACCGACCAGCCGAGGTTGTACTGAAGTTATTGAGTCGGCTCTCGTAATTGAGGCCGTCCGGAACAATCGGCGGTGATCCGCACTACTCGGTGCAGTCAGTTGCCGGCATTTCGATATGAAAATCGGACGTTTGACCATGACCCTGATCTTGTTCGCGTCGATGCGTCACACCCAGGCTTGGCCGGGTGCCACTGATAGTCGCAAAAGGACTAGATCTCGTCTGTGGATGCGGAAGCCGACGACGCACTGGGCAATAATCCCAATTGCTCCAGATCATGCGTCCGCCATTGCATCCAGTGTGCCGGCTCGCGACGTATGGCCGCATCGATTCTGGCGACGCACGAGGAGAATATCTCGTCGGCGGCTCCGTTGACTGGCACAGCAGGAGAAATCTCGAGAATCTGGTGATACCAATCGGACGAACGGTGCATCAACATAATGAAGAGCGGCGCACCTGTGAGCTGGGCAAGTGTGACGGCCCCGGGAAGGAGATCCGCCTGTCCATTGAGAAAGTCAACCTGTATAGCCCGCTTGCGATCGCCCTCTAACACGTACGGGTCGAGCATGGTCACGATGACTTCGTTACGCCGCAAGACCTGCGCGGCCCGTACAGCGACGGTCAAGTCCCCTTCCCATGGCTCGATGTCCTGTCCGCTGCGATGGCGCGTTCGGAGCACCCGATAGGTCGCCCCCCATAGCAGCCACCGAAAAGTCGAACGCCCGCCCCCTACTTTGGCAAGTGGCCGGTTCATGACCGTGATTCGGTAGCCACGTGCGCCCAGAATCGATGAAGCGGAGACGTACGAGCCGAAGTGTGCGCTCGCGAGGATTGCACCGCGGCCGGCAGCTAAGGCCGCGTCAAGATGTTCGAGACCACGAAACTCAGTCAAGCGCAGCAGGGACTGCCCTTTTCCGGCCAGGCGCAGAAGGTCAATTGGCCGGCAGGCGGCCAAACGCAAATAATCGCGCACCACTCGCGCTCTATCATCCGGAGTCAGTTCGATTCCCAAAACAGTCTCGAGATTACGCAAGAGTTGATCCCTCAGTGATGCGTCCCACGCGTACCGCAGATCACCACGCAGGCACGCCACCCGGTACGCCACCGGTGCGGGAAGGAACGCCACGGCGGGCGCAACCACCCAGTAGTAGAGACCTGCCTCGATCTTCAGTGCCACGGCGGCCCACTGACGTGCAGGCAGCCGGCGACCAAGGTCACGCACTAAGTGCCGTATGGGAACTGCCGAGAGGGTGCGCATTACCAGTCAGAGTGGTTAGCGACGATTTCCAGTGCTCGCGACGCTAGGGACAGGATCTGGTTCATGTGCGGGAACCGTGCTCCTGTAAGCGCTGTTGAAGATACTCACTGATAGTGTCGACAGTCGCAAAATTGTCCGGTGTCAAGTCCTCCGCGGCAACGGTTACACCGAAGCGTTCTTCGAGAAATAAGGAGAGTTTGAGCAAGGAGAGCGAATCGAGAATGCCCAACTCGATAAGCTGCGAATCCCCCGTCAGGGGAAGCAACTCTGGTCTGACTACGATTTCCTGGCTGATGAACTCAATGATCTGGTCCTTCATTCGATCCAATCCCTCTCACTTCGGGTATGCGTGACCGGACAGACGGCGTGGACGCCCCGCAACCAGCCTGCAGCGTTTCGTTCCAACATGAATCAGCGCAAAAACTTCATAGGTGTATTCTGCCACTTACAGCCCGAGCGAGCTTGCGATGATCACTCGCTGAATCTCCGAAGTGCCCGAGTATATTTTGCCGGCCACGGCATCGCGCAGGTCGCGCTCAATCTCTGATTCCGTCATGTAGCCATACGCTCCGTGGATCTGAATTGCATCAAGGCTCGACTGCACCCAGGCCTCGCTGGTATACACCTTGGCGACGGCCGCCTCGGCCAGTGCCGGCTTCCCCTGCTGCTTCAGCCACGCTACTTTGTACGTCAGAAGCCGAGCCGCTTCGATACGCATGTGCATGTCTGCGATCTTGGTCGATATGCTCTGAAACTTACCAATGGATTGTCCGAATTGCCGTCGCGTTTTGGCATACGAAATGCACGCCTCCAACTGGCGCTGCATGGCCCCCACAGCGCTGGCGAGGATACAACTGCGTTCCCACTCCATCGAGGAATTGAAGATCGCCATGCCTGCGCCTTCTTTACCGAGTCGATTTTCGGCGGGAACAACGCAGTCGCTCAAAAAGACTTCTCCCATCGGCGAGGTGCGCAACCCCATCTTGTCGAGTCCCTTGCTGACCTCGAAGCCGGGAGTTCCCTTTTCCACCAGAAATGCAGCGGCACCAGCAAAGCCAGGTCGGCCGCCAACCGTTGCGAACACCAGCACGACGTCGGCAACCGGTGCATTGGTTATGTACAGTTTCGACCCGTTGAGTACATAGCAATCACCACGGCGATCGGCACGGGTACGCATACTAAATGCGTCAGATCCAGAATCGGGCTCCGTCATGGCATGGACGCCGATAAACTCCCCTGATACCAGCTTTGGCAGGAAGCGTTGCTGCTCGGGAGTGCCAAACGTCAGCAAGGGTAGCTCGATGCTCCACATCTGGGCGTTGAGGGAAAAGATGAGGCCATTGTCCCGACATGCGTAACCAAGGGCTTCCATTGCCAGGACGGTTGTGACGATATCGGAGCCACTACCCCCAAAAGTTTCGGGAATCGGCAAGCCCAGTATTCCGAAGTCCGCACAGGCCTGCCAGGCTTCGCGTGAGAACTCCCCGGCTCGATCGCGCTCTCGCAGGTCGCGATTCAGTTGTTTACCGGCAAACTCAATGATCGCCGACCTTAAGGCCAGCTGGTCTTCGCTAAATCCTAGGTCCATCTAACCTTCGCCTCGGATGCCAATTCTCTCGTGGCATGGCATCCGGCAGCCTTTACGACAGCCACGTACATGCGTGGTACACCACAATTTCTCCCCCGGATCAGCCTGCGACGCATGACTTGCCGTTCGCTTCGTGCTGTTTCGTTACAGGGTACACCGTCTCATGCACAGTGACGCAATTCTGCGACATCTGGGTGCAACTCACGGCAAACCGGCCACGAGTCCACCGGGGCGAGGAACGTCAATCGTTCAAACGCAAATCCCAATACCGCACAAAGTCCTATCCCGAATCTGCCATCCGGCCCTACCCAAATCGCGCCCCAACCCGGTATCCTTTGTGTCGTTAGCTTTTGTATTTGGGAAGGGATTAAGTGATGAAGCACCGATTTACTGCCCTGATCGCGGTTACCTGTATTGCGATCACCTCCTCGTTCTGGTCTCCGTCGAGTGCCGTTCGAGCCAGCAGCCCCATTCCAGCCGGTCTGCCGACCCACTTCGGCGTCGGGCTGAGCGGGGGCAACGATCAGAATGGGATCCTGGGAGTGGACGGCTGGCTGCCTCAGTCCGGCATCCCCTGGGACTACTCCTACCTCTATATCTCCTGGGGCTGGGAGAACTGGGGTGCCCGTAACGGCACCTACCCCATCAAGTTCGCCACCGATGCCGCCTCGCATAACTACATTCCGGTCTTCACCTACTACACCCTGCTCGGCATCGATAGCAGCTGTGGCTCCTGTCCCGCCGCCCAGCAGTACCTCACGCACCTCAACTCCACCAAGGACATGGCCAACTACTGGTCCGACTTCCGAACCTTTATGCAGCGGCTCAGCGCCAAGACCTACAACGGTGTGAGCGGGCTACGGCAAAACGGTGATCGTCCATCTCAACGTCGATCTCAACGGCGATGCCGAAAACGCCGTGATGAACAACTCCAAATGCTACGGGTTCTGCACCGGTCAGGGAAACGATCCCTCACTCCTCAAGGCGTCGGTGGCAAGCTCCGGTGATCCGGATGTCGCCTCCTTCCCCAATACCTACCAGGGGTTCAACTGGGCCATGCTCCACATCCGCGATCTCTATGCCCCCAACGTCATCCTGGCTCTCCATGTCAGCGACTGGGGCAGCGGCTACTACGTCAGCCAGAATGCCAACTGCAGCATGAACATGACCACTGCCGGACAGCTGAGCGGAGCGTTTGCCAACGCCAGCGGCATCACCAACACACCGGCCGGAGTCCATCCCTACGATATGCTGTTCACCGATGTGCTGGATCGGGATTCCGCCTACGACGAGTACGTGAACAAGTCATCCCATTCCTGGTGGGACCGGCTCAATGTGACCTGTCCCAACTTCCATCAGTGGGAAACCTATATGACGGCGGTGACCCAGACCACGAATCGCTCAGCCATCGTCTGGCAGATTCCCGAGGGGAACCAGTACTTCTCCAACGAGAACAACACGCCGTATCACTATCAAGACAATCGAGCGGAGTACTTCTTCAGCCACATCGGCGAACTGGCGGGAGCGGGCATCATCGGTATCCTCTTCGGTGCCGGCCAGACTCAGCAGACGCATCACTTTGATCTGTCAAATGTCATATCGCAGTTAGGCGGGATACCGTTCTGCACCACGGACGGTGTCAGCAGCGGGACGATCTGTAACACGAACATTCCAATTTCCACGGATGACGACGGTGGCTACATCCGCATGCAAGGTCAAGCCTACTACGCCAACGGAGGATATCAACTCTAAAACAGCCTGACGCCGACTTGAGGGTCGCCTCGAGCCGGCTAGGCTCAGCCATCGGCCGACCGCTGCCACTTCAGTAGTGAAGTAGCAGCGGCCGGCCATTCCACATATGCGAAATGGGCAGAGAGACCCGGAATCGGTGCCTTGTGGCACGTCGCGCCGCGGAAGGCTGGGGAATTGCGCCTCGACCGCCGGTCAAGCACGCGCGGCAACCGTCCGGTACACCGATTCGATTTGGTTTACGACGACCTGTGCGGAAAATTTTTCCGCCAATCGAAGCCGTCCGGCTTCTCCCAGCCGATCCCGTGCATCCGAATCCACCAGTAATGCGCGCATGGCGGCAGCCAGCGCCGCCGAGTCGCCCGGAGGGACGAGCAGGCCCGTCGTGTCGGGAACGACGATATCAAGCAGGCCGCCTGACGCCGACGCTATCACCGCTTTGCCGCAGCTCATGGCTTCGACCGCGGTCAAACCAAACGGTTCCGGCCAGATGGGAGGCACGACGGCGAAGAGGCAGCGCTGCATAGCGTCCATCGCCGCACGTCGTGGCAGACTGTCGATCGTTACGACCCTGGAATCCGAAATATTGAGTGACTCCAGTCGCGGACCAATCAGAACAAGGGGTATATCCGTTTCAAGGTCGCGATACGCCTCGAGTACCACGTGAACGCCTTTCGGACGTGTCAAGTTCCCCAAGAAAAGGATGAATTTCGGCGGAAGTGATGGGCGCTCGAGCTCGGCTCCGGTGCCATCATCCAACTCGCTGTGGAATCCCGGGACGATTTCTATTCGCTCCGGTGAAATATTGGTGAAACGTAAGTACGCATCGCGCAGAAACGTGCTATCTGCCATGTAGAAATCGGCTCGCCTCAGGAAATTGCCTTCGAGCTGCATGGCAGCCAGGGTGGCGGCTGATTTTGGTAGTCCGTACTGTTCCTTCCCACATGGAATGCAGCGCAATCCGGGACCGTCGACGCACACGTTGTCGAAGTGAAGGAGGTTTCGCTTGGGACAGACAAGTCCGTAATCATGCAAAGTCACAACCAGCGGCACGTCGAGGTGCAATGCCGTGAATGCGCTCCAGCCATGCGCATGCACCACGTCGGGCCGGAACCGATCGATGAGCCGGCGCAGGGCGCGAAACACAATAGGATCGAGCATCGGCAAGGGGTAGGGGCGGTTGCGGTCACGATTCAGCATAGGAATCACGCGCGGCAGACCCTCAACCGCGTACACCGGCACCGGGCCAGACCGGGGCGGGAGATGGGGCTATGCCGGCGGTGGTGGCCACGGCGACGACATGGCCGTGCTCCATGAGATGAAGGGCAAGGGTTTTCACATGCCGTTCCATACCGCCCGGATACGGCGGATAGAAGTCGGTGACCAGTAAGACTCTCACGATGCGCCCGACTGCCGAGACGACGGAGGTGGCGCCATCACGCCGCCGAACCAGATAGGACATCACGGTACACGTCCAATGTCCTGCGGGCCACGCTGTCCCACGTGAACTCGCTGAGATCGAGCGGCTGGGACGAACATCCACGCGCGCTCGATATGACTTCGGCAAGCTCTGCGTTGTCCAGAGCCTTCAAATCGACGAGGCGAATCAAGGGTGAGATCGCACCTACTTCTCGGAAGGCCGGAATGTCGTTTGCCACCACCGGCTTTCCCACGGCGAGTCCTTCCAGCAAGGTGATGCCGAATGCCTCCGACCCGGATAGATTCACGCATACGTCGCACGTCTGATAGAGCCGGCCGAGCTCATCATCGGAAACAGCACTCATGATCTGTACCCGCCCGCCGAGATCGCGGCGTTTGACGGTATCGAGAAGATTTTGCTTGTGGGGGCCGTCGCCTACGATGACGACGCGGAATGTTTCCGGCAGATGGGCGGCGCACTCGACGAGGCGATCCACGTTTTTATACCGCTCCAATCTACCGACAAACAGGATGAGGGACGCTTCACGGCCACTTCGGGACGCCGCTCGTGCCGCTCGCAACCGGTCAACCTGGACTCCATTGGGTATCACCACCGCTCGCGCATACGGAAAGCGTAGGTGAAGGCGAGCGAGCTCGGCCGAGGAAACGCAGATGACGCGCGTCGCTTGCCTGAACAGGGCCGCACCCACGACTCGCCACGGTACGTGCACGAGGTTGCGCGTACGAGTCTCACCCTGTCCGTGGTAGTGAGGCGTAAAGACAAAAGGGCGCCGCCAGGCGGCCGCGAGAGCGCCGTTGAGACACGTGAGAGATTGATAGGAGTGGGCGTGGACCAGATCGAAATCCGTTACGCGCCGCGCCAGCGCGAGGAAGTGCGGCGCGGACACGTAGTAGGCATCGTGTGGCGCCCAGACGCGAAAGCGACGCACGGTGACGCCAGATATGCGCTCCACCGAGGGAAGGTTCCCGTCCGGATCGGTGGTGAATACCTCGACCTCGATGCCGGCCTCGACCATCCACTCCGCGATGGCTCGCGCGTGGGTCTCAACGCCGCCCCGATGCGGATGATAGCGCGGGGTGGTGACAGCTATTCTCATCCCGGCGCCTGCCGCTCGACCACAGTGTCGATCTGTCCAATTGGAAACGCCGGCAAAGGGCTTTCTCCCGAGCGCACCAGCCGCACGATGCGAGGAAGCACGACGACCGCGATGAGCGCCTGGCTGACGAGCCAGGCCACCGCCGGCCCGGCGATGCCCATTGAGGGCAACAATAGATACCCCCCACCGAGCGTCGCGATTCCGACTCCCGCGGGCATGAGAACCAGCGGACCAGAGGGAGCGCTCTATTCTATTGATCGCCAGGTAGATCTCGATCACAGCATCCGGAATGGTGGCAATGGCCAGCACTCTCAGCACGGTGGCCGCCTCCCGAGAGTAGCTTCCTCCGAACAATAGAAGAATCTTGTCCGCCCCCACGACCACGATCAGCACTGCCGGTAGAAGGAGAAGAGCGGTCAACTTGACACCACGCATGACATTGGTCGCCAGGCTCTCATCTCGCCGGGATCCCTCGGCGAAGAGGGCCACGGCCGCCGCCTCCGCGACGGCGAACAGCGGCATAGCAGTGCGCCACCCGATATAGGAGTAGGCGCTGGCCCGGGTTCCGAGAACATTGAGCACGATAAGAGGCACCAACTGAAGGGGTGCTACCTGCAATCCGCTGGATAGGAAGTTAGCGGCGGAATAGCGGGCCACACCGAGATTCATGTGTCTGACCGTCAATCGCGGTCGGAAACCGGGCAGGGCCTTCGGGAGGAATAGCCACAACGCGACGACCGCAGTGATAATGGTTGCCAGTCCGAAGGAGGCGAACAAGCCGATGGCCTTTCCACCTACAACGGCAACTGCAGCCAGAAGTACGAGCTTGAGAGCTGCCTGCAGGGCGGTCCGAATAAAGAGAAGCTTCGAGCGACGCTGAACGATAACCGCAAAGTCGACAAACGCCCCAACACCACTGGCGACAAGGGTAGCGATAAAGATAACGATGCCGAAGGCGCTATGCCCGATGAAAGCCAGGCTCGGCAGCCAGAAAGGCACGACTATCAGGAACCCAATTCCACCGACCACGGACGCCACGTTCCAGATAGTAAGACACGAATTGGTCAGACCGACCGAATTTTCCGATTTCTCGGGCAGGTACTTGATGATCGCCGAATCCAGGCCCAGGCTCGTCAGCCATCCCAAAAACCCGATGGCGGAGATCAACGCCGCGGCCAGGCCCACGTCCCCCGTGGTGTACAAACGAGCCGCGATTATCCAGAAAAGGAATCCGGAGCCGCTGTTTATGACCGTCTTGCCGAGCAGGTAGATCGAACTGCTGTAGAAGGGCCGCCGTACCGTTGTGAGGAGCGAAGCCACGCGACTCGTGATAGCGATCACCGCGCAGCCCTGACATGGGTATGTCGGATTGCCAGGCGCCGGGCAAGAGAGCGCCAACGCCACGCGCCCATGGAATTACTCGCCACATCCACGTTCCGGCGGTGCCGAGACATTGACGGGCGACTCAGCCGCCAGGACGGCAATTTATAAGCGGCTCGAAGCATCACGGATACACCATACAGAGCAGGCAAGAATGGGACAACTGCGCTAACTTAACGCACAGCAGACTGCAGGTCCTCGCGTTGCGACGGATCCGGTTCAACTGAGTCGAGGCACTGGCCAAGCACACGTGCAAAGTCGGCGAGATGCCTGGTTATGAACGTTAGATGATTTCCCGGAACGGTACGGACTTCAACCGAACTGGAGAATAACGTTACGTCGAGGTTGTCGGCGCCATCTTCTGCCTGCAGAACGATGACCCGGCCGCTGTATGGTTTGATTCGGTAACCGGAATCCACCCAGTCGTAGCGTGCCAGACGCTCTCGATCCTCAGGCGTGTACGGAGAATCCATCCATGGGCCGTTTCCGGGGTCCGGTCCAACGGGAGCGGGCACGTTCTTCGGGCCTCGCTTTGCCAAAGCGCGCAAGCGGCGCCTTAGATCACGAACGTGTCTGCCGGTCCACGAACTGTAACGCCGCAGCAGAACGTACGCTCGCGCCGCCCCTTCGCTGTCGAGTCTCAAGAGTGAGGCACCATGCTCGATAGTGGTCCGAATGCGGATGCCCCGCCTGGTGGCAAGCTCAGGATCGACCATTGCGACCAGCTCCACCTTCTCGCCACTCTCCCGGAGCCGGTGTGCCATCTCAAGCGCGACCAGCGCTCCGCTGCAGAACCCCCCAAGGAGATATGGTCCCGAGGGCCGAGTTTGCCTCAGAAGCGAGAGATACGACTCCGCTATGGCCTCGACCGACAGAGGAACTGGAACCGGATACCAGGGAGTGCCGTGGGGCTCGAATACATAGAAGGGACGGTCGGGCCCCAGGTGTCGGGCGAGCCCCCAACAGTAAAGCCCGCCAAACACGCGATCGCCATGCACATAGAAAAACGGGAGTTTCGATCCACCGGATTGAACCGTCATCAATGGAGAGCGCTGCTCGTTTTGCTCGGGAGTGCGAAAGATAGCCGCCATGTGTTCGACCGTGCCATTGTCGGCAAGACTACTTATACGAACGGTTCGGCCATACTCAGCCTCAACGCGCGCCACGAGCTGAGCCGCGAGCAAAGAGTTTCCACCCAAATCGAAGAAGTTATCGCGCATTCCGATGCGCGGAACATCCAGAACGTCTTCCCAGATGTGCGCAAGTTGATCCTCGATCGGCGACCGCGGAGCAATGTACGGCTCCCCGCCCGGCCGATCGTCCGCGCTGGGAGGAGGCAGGGAGCGACGATCGATTTTGCCGGCGGGTGTCAGCGGCAGGGCGGGCAGAAACACGATGGCGCTTGGAACCATATACGGAGGTAAGGTTGCCTTCACTGCGTCGTAGAGTGGCGCCGCCGATTGGTCGGAGGCGGCGACAACGTATGCCACGAGCCGCTTGTCGCCAACCCTATCTTCCCGGGCCAGCACCACTGCATCGCGTACCGTGTCCTGCTGACGCAGCACCGACTCGATCGCACCCAGCTCGATCCTGAAACCTCGGATCTTCACCTGATGATCGACTCGCCCCATAAATTCCAGATTGAGGTCCGGCAAGTACCGAACCAGATCGCCGGTTCTATACAGCCTGCCGTCCTGGCCGTCAAAGGGATCGGGAACAAAACGCTCGGCAGTGAGATCGGGCCGATTGAGATAGCCGCGAGTTACACACACGCCACCAACGTAGAGCTCGCCGGTCTCACCCGCGGCAACCGGTCTCAGTTCAGAGTCCAGCACATGCACACGCGTGGTAGGAATTGGCCGCCCAATGGGAACCACGCTGCAATTATCAAACCCGGTCGTCAAGTCGCACATGGTAGCGACTATCGTGGTCTCGGTGGGGCCGTAGGTATTCACGAGTCGAACCGCGCTTCCCACATGCCGGCGCCACTCTGAAAAAGCCTCCAGTTGGGCGCTTTCACCCCCGATGATTACCAGGCGAATCGAGGGAGGGACATCAACCACGGCGAGATGGGCGGTAAGCTCGTGCCAGTATGCGGTGGGAAGGTCCACGACCGTCACGCCCCACTCCAGGCACTTGCTCAGGAAGGTTGAAACGGAGTCGAGCATGGTTTCCGTACGCAGAACGAGAGTCGCCCCGCTGGTCAACGCTGGGAAAATCTCTTCACAGCTGGCATCGAAGCTGAATGAGGCAAATTGCAGAACTCTATCGGAGGCGCGAATATCGTATTCCCGGCAGGCAACCTGCGTGTAATTTGCGAGCGATCCATGCTCCACCATGACACCCTTCGGTCGGCCGGTTGAGCCGGAGGTGTAGATCAGGTATGCGAGGCTGTCAGTATTGGGTTGGTCGGTCAGATTTTCTGGAGATTGTGCGTCGACCGTGTCCCAGTCTCGATCGAGACAGAATGAAGGCGGGCCATCCTGGGGAAGGTGATCGAGAACGCCTTGCTGGGTTAGCACTACCGGAGCGCGGGTGTCTTCGAGGATATAGCGCAGATGTTCGGCGGGATACGCAGGATCCATGGGAACGTACGCGCCACCCGCTTTCAACACGCCGAATATTCCCACCACCATCTCCAGGGAGCGCTCGACGCAGATGCCGACTGGCACGTCCGGACCAATATCAAAGGCACGTGAGGTGTCTCGCGAGCTTGTTAGCGCGGGCGTTCAACTCGCCGTAGGTCATCTCCTCGCCCTCGAAGGCAACGGCGATTGATTCCGGCGAAAGGAGAGCTTGCTGCTCGAAAAGCTCGACAACTGTCATTGTGCGATCGCCCTGGCAGTCGCGACCACCGCGAGCACTCGGAGCGACACCGGCGGCAGCAACACACCTGCCGCGTGGAATTGTACTGGGAACTTGCCGCATTTCGTATCGTCCTTTTCCGGTGATGGCTCGTGTCACTACACCGGCCACGCGGATTCCGGGCTCGGCGCAATTCTGCACCCGTGCAATCGGTGCAGGTGCCTGCGCTATTTCTAAGCAACGCGCTTTATGCTACGAAAGTAGGTCTAATCATAGGGACTTCGCAAGTTGACCGTTGCCGGGGTGACTGCTACGATGATCCGGATAACACATGGGGAATTCGTAATTCGTCCAGTCTGGCTGGCCCGCGCTTGCACTCGGCGTATTATGTCGACTTTACCAAACTAGGGGGGAATGAATGAGTTGTACTCCGTCATCTCGATTTGTCCGCGCCGCATGCGCCGTGCTCATGGCTTTGACAGCATGCGGGATTCACCTGGCGGCACCGGCGACGGGAGTCAACGCATCAAAGGCCCATGATGCCATACAACCGGACGGTACCGGTGTAATGACGCCGACGCGAGTGAGCACCAGGACTGTGCCGGAAGCGAACTTGAGCAGGATTGGCTTCGGCGGATCTGGCCAGCAGGCGGGCACCACATCCGCCCCACCGCGCAGCACGGCTATGCCAATCGGGCCGTCGGCGACGCAAGTTTCGACGATTCCCGTGCCGAATACGACGAACGCTCAATCCACCAACGGCATGAGTGACTCGGGATATGTGCCCGACCCAAACGGTGCCGGCGGGCCCGACAACTATCTCGAAATGACCAACAAAGGGTTCTCCATTTACACTCGAGGCGGAGCACTCCAGTACCAGACCACGTACAACAACTGGTTCTCTTCGACGGGAGGGAGCTCGGCATCCTATCACGAGCCCAACGTGATCTACGATCAGTACGGGCAAGTATTCATCATGAATATCGTCGGCAATGGGATGCTTATTTCCGTGGGCCAGGGAACCAACGCGACCGCTTCAAATTTCTGCAACTATCAAATTCCTAAAGTAAGCGGCTGGGGCTACGATTTCGACAAAATTGGCATCAACGGAAGCTACGTCTATTTCACGTCGAACCTCGTCGCTGGCCCGGGCAAGGTCAACAACGTGCTGTACCGAGTAAGCCGAACGGCGCTCGAGAATTGTCAGCCTCTGTCGTACACCCGTTGGCTAAAATTGGCAAATCCAGATGGGTCTGTGGTGGAATCACTCGACCCGGCCCAACAGGATACCCCGTCGGCCGGCGGTGTGGAATTTTTGGTGGATGCACTTCAGTACGGTGGTTGTTCCCTGACTCTGTGGACACTGCCCAACAGCGGAACGACACTTTCGAGCACCTCGGTACCCACCCAGTGCTATTCGCAGCCTCCTCCGAGCCAACAGTTAGGTTCGTCGGTGCTGCTCGGACCAGGGGATTGCAGCGTGAACCACGCCAGCTACATCAACGGGCTTCTGACGCTGGACGTGACCAGTTCGTATAACTGGGGCGATGGGTTGGGACCGGTTGGCATCGTTCAATGGTTTGTGCTGAATCCCTCGGCTGCGACTGTTTCGAGCCAGGGAGCGTTTGGCGCACCGGGCTATTGGATGCTGTATCCGTCCGTGGTTCGCGATTACAACGGAAATCTTACGTTCGTGGTCGGTGCATCCGGGCCGAACATATACCCGAGTCTGTGGATTGTCAGGATGGGCAGTACGCAAGGTGGGGTTGCCACGAGTAGCCAGATACTGGCTCAGGGTCAAGGACCATACTCCGTGGCCGGGACCTCGCCGTACGCGGACTATCAATCGGTGTGGCTCGACGCGCAGTCCATGACCCCGAATGCGGTGTGGGTAACAGGAGCGTACGCGGCACCCGGTGGCAACACCTGGATGTCCATCTTCACGTATCTGCCACCGGCCAGCTAGCAGCCGGGCGGGCCGCGGTTGCCGGCGCTGGTGAGACCGGCAACGGCCTACCAGCGCTTGCACGCATACCTGCCGGAATCCTGCCTGTGATGCGAGCCGGTTTCGAGTCCGCATCAGGACCAGCGGCGCAGGAGGTGCTCCGCCTCCCCCGCCAGCTCTCGGACGCTGGCGGTTGCAGGCTGGACGCACGTGACACCCGACCGGCTCCGGGATCCAGAGGGGCATTGCCTCAATAGAACCCATCCACCCCGTGTCCGGAACACCGGTTTAGAAGCGATAAATGGGGGTCGCTCGCCCGTGGAGGAGTCCCTGACCAACAATGTCCCTCAAACGCGTCGGCTTCGCGCAGGCAGGAGCGGAGAACGCGGTGGGGTGCACGTGGTTGCCACATGCGCTGCTGGGGTGCGCCGGAACGAACGTCATGTGCTCGGCGGCTCAGGCACATACTGGCCGGCCGCCCGGCTGGAGACGGGTGACAGGACGCTATAGCTATCGACGAGGCGACTGGACCCACGAGCAAACCAGCGAAGTTCGGGGTGCAGGAGCATTTTCAGGGTAGATTTTACAGTTCAGGCGGCAGGCCACGAAGGGCGGCCCGCTTGGTGGCTGGAGTGCGAGAGGCAGGAAAGCCGCCCTTTGCCGGGTCGTTTCGGCAGAGGGAATGCTTCGACCAACTGAGTGGCAGTGACGGGGCGTTGAGCGCGACGATCGAGTCCATGACAGCCACTCCCACCCGGTGGGTGATGTCGAGGGAGCATGGGGAGGATGCGCGCACGTCTCACCACTCGCGAGGGACGGTAGGCCGCACCCGGTGTGGTGCGGCGCCTCCGGCTGGCGTAAAGATATGCCGCCGTCCCGGGATGATGGTGGCGGACCGGTGTCGCACGGTGGTGGATATGGCCGGTTCGGGGGGCAGGGCCACACGCACACCGACCGTGTGCTACTGCGGAGATGCTATCCGGACATGAGAAGGTGGCCGGGACGCACTATGCCGTGTGTCTGGTCGCTTACAGTGTGGACTTCGATAGCACCGCTGGGCGTGGACAGAACGAAACCCGGACCGGAGAGCGAAGTGATACGCTCCCCGATCCGGGTCAGAGTGTCAGGTCTTAGAGAAGGGCAAAGCCGGCCGAGTAGCCGGAGTTGAAGACCGGAATGTCCAGAATGGTGCTGCAGCTCGATACGCTGTTTTTGGCCACGACGCACGCATCGACGTATCCGCCGAGGCCGTCGTCGACGAACAGAGTGGTACCGGACTGTTGAAAATCCTGAACGTAGCTATGGGTGTACGCGAGGGGCGCTTCGTCGAGAGAGGTAAAGGGGGCGCCGGAGGTGTGACAGCAACCGGAATAAATTCCAATCGCCGCGGAGTAGTTTTCGCCGTTGAGGTAGTTGTAGCCGTCCCACCAGGAGGTGGAACCCCCTACACCATCGTTCTCGCAATTCTGTTGCTGGCTGGTATACGCGCCAGTCGATGTCACGATGCCACTCATTGGGCAAACCGGGGGCCCCTCATCCTGGCCCACGAATACTTGATTCCCGTTGCTCGCTGCACTGCGTGCAGATTGCAATATGCCCGAGTTGGCTTTCACGAACGCGACGGCGCCGGTATTCGCATTGAACTTGTACACGTCCACGCCGCCATTCTCGAAGTCGGGTTCGATGAACTGAGCGCCGCTGTTGGCCCACGCGCCCGAGACATATTCGTGGCCCGAGGGGGCGGTCACATGCCCAGTGAGTTTTGGAACGCACGACGCGCCCACGGACACGATGTTAACTCCGTAGTGCGTCGTGACCGCCGCGTAGGTTGCGTTGAGCGGCTGCACGTCGTCCGGGCCGCCCGGCGTGCCGGTAGCGACGGTGCCGCCCGCGCTCGTGATTTTGCCGGTACTCGGGTTGATGTTGTAGGTCTGGACATCCTTACCGATGAGGTCGGTCACCACCAGACAGGGTCCGTGGCTCGAATTGGCCGCCACGACACCCAGTGGATTCGCGCCATACCAGTAACCCACATTGGTGGGTGGGCAGTTATCGGCCGACGATAGGAAGGTTTGAATCTGCGTGGCTCCGGAACTGGTCACGGAGTATGCGTAGATGTAGTCATCGTTGTTCGCGTTTGGATTGCACCCGCCGTCGTCGACGTACAGGTAGTGCGTTCCAGTCACTCCGCTCAGCGAGTTTGCCAGAGCGCGTCCGGTGGCGATGACCGCACTCGGTGCCCGTCCCGGCGACGAGACAAAGGTTGCACCGCGCGGGCCATTAACAGCCGGCCCAGTAGAGCCGGCCGCATGTGCGGTGATGCCGCCCATGGTCATTAGAGAGACGGTGGCGATGAATGCGCCAATCTGGGTCAAATAGCGGTGTCTTCTCAAGTCGATGATCCTCCCCGTTCGCGAATCGTTTGATATGACGTCACACGCCGCGTGGCCGATGCCTCCCACCCCACTGCATCCGCGGCCTGCAACAAGTTCGAAATTGCCCTGTCATTGTCCGCGATGGGAGGTCAACTGTCAAGACAACCAAGACTTGCCGAGTAGTCGCGGATGCAGTGCGAACGAGGATTTGAGTAGTCGCCCATGCGACCACTCCATAGGATGTCACTTTGACCGAAGTCCGTTACCGTCACATAATGGAGCGGTTTAACGACCTCGAGAGCGAAGGGCAACGGGCTGTTGTCTCATTGCCAGAGTCTTCGATCGACGTCGAGGTCCCACCGACTCTGCCCTGGAAAGATACGGCTGAAACACTATGGTTGTCCGCGACGCGGAAGCGTTTTCTCCTCAGGTACCGCCGGCAACACTGCCACGCTTGCGGGCGGATCTCGTGCTGGTCCATGCGCCGGCGGCCTTTGAGTTCCGAGGGCGTCGTGACATCTATTTTCCGTTTCTCGGCACATCGGGTGACGTTCCCATCACTCCGCTGTACGAGTATTTCCCTATTGGGTTCAAGACTCTGCAGCGCTTTCTCGGGGAGCGCGAGCACGATGTACGGGTCTTGAACCTGAGCACGATGTTTCTGAAATTCCCGTCTCTCTCGCTCGATGCAATAATCGATGCGCTCGATGTTCGCCTCCTGGGAATCGACCTCCACTGGATGGTTCACGTACAGGGCAGTCTCGCCGTGGCGGAACGCATCAAGGCACGGCGTCCGGACATCGCCATCATCTTCGGAGGCATTTCGTCCACGTACTACGCCGATGAGCTCATTCAATATCCCTTCATCGATATGGTGATGGGCGGGTATGACACACACGAGCCAATGGATATGTTGCTTTCGCGTCTGAAGTCAGGCGCTTCTTTGGACTCCGTTCCCAACCTGCAGTGGAAGGATGAAGGCGGCAACATCGTCAACAATGGGCTGGATTACGTTCCGGACAACTTCGGCTGCGGCATTGATTGGAGCACAATACCCAGCAACACGGGATCGATCCTGCCCATTCGTGAGGTCCTTTCCACGCAAAATGTTGGGTGTGCCAATAACTGCGGCTGGTGCGGTGGGTCACGTGATGCTTTTCGGCGAGTATTCAAGCGGAAGCGTGCAATGGCACGGCGACCGGACGACGAGGTACGCTACGAGTTTGCGTCCCTGCAACGATTGCCGGACGCGGACAAGCACCACTTTTACGCAGTCGGATCGTATAACGAGAGTCGACGGACGATGTCGCGCTTTCTCGACCTCGTCGCCGAGACTCCGCTGAAGTCCATCAGCTACGAGCAGTTCCACCTCACGCCGGACGATATTCTGCGTCGCATGGCAGAGGCCAACTCCCGTACTGCTATTACTCTTTCGCCCGAAAGCCACGACATGCGTGTGGCCAAGCTATCGGGACGCGGAGTGTACACGAACGAGGAAATGGAAGCGTGGGTCGAACGTGCCCTGGATGCGGGTATCTGGAATATCGATATCTGGTACTTCATTGGCATGCCGGAACAGGACGAAGCCTCGGTCCTGGGAACGATTGAATACTGCAAGCATCTTCTTAATAAATTTCGCGGACTACGGGTCAACCCGATGATTTGTCCCATGATTCCGTTTCTCGATCCCGCTTCAACGTTTTTCGAGTATCCGGACGAGCACGGTTACACAGTATTCGCCCGGACGGCGGAGCAGCACAGGAGGATCATGGAGCGCGCCTCGATCCTCAACCGTATTAATTACGAGACTCGCTGGCTGTCCCGACAGGATCTCGTCTTTACCGGGTTCAAGGCGGTGCGCGAGCTGATGATCGCCAAGGGCGATGTCGGGTTTCTCCATCGCGGCGCGGTGAAAAAGTATGTCGCTCAGGTGGATGATGCGCTGGCGTTCATCCCGGCGGTGCACGAGGCTGATTGTCTTCCTGACCCCACCGAGCGTTCGCGAGCGCTTGAGGCGTTGGGAGGAGAAATTTTGCAGCGCAACGAGATCATTTTCTCGCCTCGTGTGGCAAACCAGGCATTCCCTATTTATCGCGACATCGGCGGACGCTGGTTTGACGAGATCGGGTGGACTCCCGAGCAGCTCGCTGCCGCCTCGGGGGCTCACGAAGCTGCATAGGAACCTTGCGAGGCTGCTGGATGCGGCTCGCGCTCCACGCGCAGCGCTCCGGCTTCGACTCCTGTTACTTCTGGCGATCGTGGCGGGGGACGGTTTTATTTTCCGTCCTGGCCTGCCGTTGATCATACGCGGCGCCTGGTTCATGCCGGTGCACGTCGCGACCGTCACTCTATTTTTCTGCGCGTTTCGGGGACCTTTGCCGCGCCCGTTTATGGTAAGTGCGTACCTGAGTACGCTTCTCATCGACCTAGACCACGTGCCTCACTATCTCGGCAGCGGCCTCTTGTCGGTTCATGGAGGGAGGCCTTTCCCGCACTCCCTTTCGGTTGTGCTCGTGGCCATTCTGTTGGGAACGCTCGTGCCACGCGTTCGAGCCGTCGCTTTCGGTACTGCCCTCGGCCTCGCCGAGCATCTGACACGAGATCTGGTGACCGCCGCACTCCCGCTCTTCTGGCCGGTAACCTCGGCCCCGATTCGCGCGCCCTACTGGGCGTATGTAACAGTGCTGATGGTGCTTGTCGTACTTCCACTTCTACCCATCCGGCAAATGGTCGGACGCGCATCCACGGCCCGCGAATCTGATGCCCGGATTCCAGTCCATGCCTGGTCCATCATGCCGCGGTAGCCAATGGCCTCTGGTCCGTGCGCAGTCGGCAGGCTCATTTTGACATTGCGATGTGCAGTATATATAGTTTCCGCGGACCCACCAGGACGCGTCGCGATCAGCCGGCGGAGTGGAAGTTGACTCGCCGCCTCACGCGGATGAGGCGGCGAAGAAAGAACATGAGGTGCGATGCACCGACTGAAAAGGACTTGAGTAGGCGAGAATGGCGGCACTTACATCCACTGAACTTTCGGCTTTTTTCCTGGCAGTCAGTGTGTTGTTGCTTGGGGCTAAGTTTTTCGGTGAGATCGCTCGGCGACTGAAGCAGCCGACGATTGTAGGCGAGTTGATCGCAGGGATACTCCTGGGTCCATCCGTGTTCGGGGCACTTAGCGGTCACTGGGAGCGTACGCTGATTCCGCTCCAAACGGGCCGAGACTCCGTGCTTTGGGATAGCCTTACCACACTTGCCGTCACGCTCTTTCTACTCGTCGCGGGAATGGACGTCGAACTCTCCCGGATGAAGCGGCAGAAGAAAGCCATCGCTTCAGTGAGTGTGGCAGGCATAGTACTGCCCCTGGTCGTTGGATTCGCCGTGGCGTGGTACCTTCCTCACGTTCTCGGGCGCCCGCATGGCGTCGGACCGATATTCTTTGCGCTGTTTTTCGGAACCGCGCTCTCGATATCGGCCTTACCCGTGATTGCCAAGACGCTCATCGACCTCGATCTCTACGAGACCGACACCGGTACCATCGTCATCGCCGCGGCCACCGTCAATGACTTTGCAGGGTGGATCATCTTCGGCGTTTTACTCGCCATGATGCATGGCACGTCGGCCGCTCACGCTTCCGGTGCACTGCGGGCAGTCGTTCTGACGGTAGCGCTTGCCGGCCTCACGTTGACCATCGGGCGATGGCTAATACACCGCGCACTCCTGTGGATGCGAACTCGAGTAGGCGATGTATTGGGATTCATCGTTGCTCTGGGACTACTCGGGGGGGCAATCGCCGAGGCAATCGGAATCCACGCCGTCTTCGGAGCTTTTCTGGTCGGCATCGCAGTGGGTAACTCACCGGCACTGCGCCCCGCCGATCGCGCGACCATCACAAAGTTCGTGCGGTATGCCGTTGCTCCGATATTTTTTGTAAGCCTTGGTTTGAAAGTGAACTTCGTCGCATACTTCGACATACGGCTGATTCTTATCGTGATTGGCATTGCCTGCATCGGTAAGCTGGTGGGCGCTAAGCTCGGAGCCCGGCTTGTGAAGATGGAGGCACGTCAAAGTTGGGCCGTCGCGTTTGGGTTAAATTCTCGGGGGGCAATGGAGATCGTGCTCGCGGTACTTGCTCTACAGCACGGCTTGATCGAGCCGCGGTTATTCGTGGCCCTCGTGTGTATGGCGTTGGTCACGGCCATCATCAGCGGACCCAGCATGCAGCGTATTCTGAACGTTCGACCGCACGAAACTGTCGCCGCCGCAGCTGACAGCGAACCACTGCCCCAAGGAAGCGTATTGACAATTGCACGACTCGTCACGATCTGTTCTCGCAGGATAGCTCGCCCCAAATCCCGAATAACACGCCAAATGCATCGTGAGATTGCACAAGAAGGAGACTAACAGTGTCGGAACCGAATTTTGATGTTGGAATCATTGGCGGGGGTCCCGGAGGAGCCGGCACTGCCGCGTACCTTGCCAAAGCTGGGCTAAAAGTCGTCGTGTTTGAGCGGGAACTGTTTCCGCGGCCGCACGTGGGCGAATCACTGGTACCGTCGTCGACACGCGTCTTCAACGAACTGGGGTTCTGGGACAAGCTCGAGGAGGCCGGCTTTCCCCACAAGCACGGAGCGGCCTGGACGTCGACCACTCAGCCCATCCAGGAGCATGACTGGGAGGGTCTCGACGTTAACGACAGCGATACACTGATTCGCTTTAACGAACGAAAACAGGCCGGCGTTGATAAGAGTTACACGTTTCACGTCGACCGCGGCCGTTTCGACCTGATGCTTCTACAGCACGCTCATGAGCTTGGTGCAACCGTGTATGAAGGGGTCCGGGTCAGCGGTGTCGATTTCTCGGATGCCGACATGCCGGCCATCAATTTCTCGATCGCCGGCAAGGAGACCAGCACGAGTGTGCGTATGGTGGTCGATGCAAGTGGCAGGCGGACGTTACTGGGCAACCAGCTGAAACTCCGCATTCGCGACGAGGTTTTCGACCAGTTCGCCGTACATACCTGGTTTAATAACTTCGACCGCGGTATTGCCGCCAAAGACAAGACGCAACTCGATTACATTTTTGTGCATTTCCTGCCTGTCAGCAATAGCTGGGTATGGCAGATACCCATTACCGACACGATCACGAGTATCGGCGTGGTGACCCAGCGCAAGAACTTTGCGAAGTCCAAGGAAGGGCGCGAAACGCTGTTCTGGGACGCGGTAGCCAGCCGGCCCGAACTCCGCGAAGGGCTCGAACAGGCTCAACAGATCCGACCCTTCAAGGAAGAGGGCGATTATAGCTACGCGATGACGCAGATAGCGGGTGACAACTTCGTCCTGGTGGGTGACGCCGCCCGATTCGTCGACCCCATTTTCTCCACGGGTGTAAGCATTGCGTTGAATAGCGCCAGATTCGCCTCTCGAGACATCATCAAGGCAGCCGAGACCGGCAATTTTAAGAGAGAGAGCTTCGAAACGTACCAGACCACGCTACGTCGAGGAACAAAGAACTGGTACGACTTTATTTCGGTGTACTACCGCCTAAACGTCTTGTTCACTGCATTCATCCGCGATCCCAGGTATCGACTGGACGTTCTCAAGCTGCTGCAGGGAGACGTGTACGACGAGGACCAACCCGAGGTGCTGGCGAAGATGCAGAACATGGTCTCGGCGGTGGAGCGAGACGAGAGCCACTTGCTTCATAAGTACCTTGGTAGCCTCACAGCGAATGCATTCAGTCCGGCCTTTTAACGGGTGCTCCAGGCTGTAGCCCACGGATCGACAGGAAGCGACGTGGGGAGGCCAGCAAACCGGTTCGTCGGCTTGTCCTCGGTTAACGCTTGTCCGGCGGCACACGGGAAGCGGGTCGAGTTGAACACGAGTACAGGCGCGATTGTCAGGTCATTCGACGTGGTCCCGTGGGTGTATCGGACGTAGTAAACGCAGTTCGCCCACGATCGATTCACTGTGGGGTCGTAGCTTCAGGTTTCGATTGAGTCAGTGCACTGTGCGGGAGGACCGGCAGGGACTCGCCCGGAATGCGCCAGACGGCTCTTCCGGGCGGCGTCCATGTCTTGACATCGCGCTCTAGTTCGCTTACGATTCGACAGCGGGATATAGATACCAGGCCGCGCACATGGGGGAGGGGATCACTGTGACCGAATCGTCAGAGGGCGCCGACGTGCCGCGTTCCTGCCAACAAGGACCGGAGCGGTGAGAAACAGTATTCACCGGCTCATCTGCGCTGTTATTCTGCTCGCGATTCCGACTGGCCTGAGTCTGAGTCCTTCTCCCATCCATGCCGTAGCGGCACAGGCTCCGAAGAAAGATCCGGCCATCGAGCAGCAGATCGACATTCAGGACATCAACCTCACTACCACTTCCACCGCCTATTCCGACAGCGTGGGCTCCGGATCGTTTGTATGGAGAGCTTCTCGCTACTCGAGCCTCCAGGATGTCTACTTCGAAGCCGGGATCGATAAGGTGGGTGCCATCAACACCACCTCTCGAGTGCGGTCGGCGGATATTTCCGGGTCGCTTGTCGGTGGCACCCCGTATAAGGTGCGAATCAAATATGGTTGCAGCTATAACAGCAGCGCCAATACCTTTACCGAGACCGGCTTTGCCGAGCTGTGGTCCAGCGATGGCACGGTTCAGGTCACTGCCTCGGCCGTCAGCAGCACCATCAACTCAGGTACCGGCACCTGTCCAGCCACACCGGCCACGGTCGGCGTTCGCTTCTCCCGCCTCATCATCTTGCAGTCCGATCCGGTGAGCATCACCAACACCGATACTTCCATCAACATCGGCCACAACGAGAAGATCACACCGACCACCACCGCCGACCAACCGCTCACCTCACCCAAACTCTGGATGTACACCGATCACACCCTCCATCCCACCGCCGGCTGGGATTCCATTCAGGATGTCCTCTTCTCGGCCACGCTGGCCTCACCACGCGGCACACCGGTCTACGGCTGCCTCTACGACGTAACGAGCAGTACGGAGATCACCTGTGTGACAACCTCGAGCACCACACCGACCTACGTCACCAGTGGTGATGTCTCGACCCAGCTCCATGATGGCGACCAGTACGAGACCTACGTGCGAACAGCAACGGCCAAGAACACGGTGAATCATCTACAACGCCTTTGTGACGGTACAGCAGAGTTCAGCAGCGGGACTGGCTTCCTTTGAGCTCTACGACGACTTCAACCCCTATCCGGTCAGCTCAACCTCGCAAGGTACATATAGCCCACAGTACTTCCTGAACCTATGGGAGCCGACCAACTTCAATCTCGATACCACTCAAGTGGTCCCATCCAGCAGTGAAGTCCTGTCGTTCCAATACGAGAGCACGGAGTCTGCCAGTAGTACTACCGTTGCTTCGTCTGCGCTCTACCAATCGTGCGTGGGAATGATCTGCACGCCAAATCCGGTTGTTGGCGCCAATGTCGATACGTCCAGTGTCAACTGGGTCCGAATGCGGACTCCGAATTACTCCTTTCCCATGCAGGATACGGGCGCTCTGGACACGGCACTCGAAGCGAACGGCGGCAGTGGAACCAGTACGTCGGATAATTCATGGCTGATCATCCACGTTACAGTGCTCCCTCTCTACGCGGTTCAAATAAAGCAGAACATCGCGTACGGTCCACAGCCGTACGAGACACTGGATCAATGCACGCCGGTCAACGCTCCACCCAATCGTCCGGGGATTGTCGTCATCCATGGCGGCCTCTGGGCCGGCAGCGATAAGTCTGAAACACAATTCCAGACGCTCTGCAACTCGTATGCGGCGCAGGGGTATGTCGTGGACAATATCAACTACCGTCTCACCTCACCGAAATTTGGGGGATATCAGTGGCCAACGCAGATCGGCGATGCGCAGCTCGCGGTGCGGTACATGCGATCAACCGGCGGACAGACCAATCTCGATCCGACCCGCATCTGTGCGTACGGATGGTCATCGGGCAGCCAGCTTGGACTGCTGGTGGACGAGCTGCAGACAATTCACCCTTCGGATGTGGCGTCACTATATCCGAACTATTCGCCCGAAACGAGCTGTGTGGCCGATTTCTTCGGTCCAACGGATATGACTCGGCTCTACACCGAGGATCCCACGCTCGATCAGCAATACATCGTGCCATTTATGGATGGGCAGACACCGAGCAGTGATCCAGGGATCTATACCGACGCGTCCCCGGTGAGCTACGTGACGGCTCAAATGGGTCCGGCGATTATCATCCAGGGAACCAACGACAGCGAGGTGTCGCCGGATCAAGCGACCGAGTTGCAAAGCGACATGCAGGCCGTCGGTGTTCCCAACTCCCTCATCAACTATGTCGGCCGGCATGCGTTCCTGGACCTCACGCAAGGACAGGCAGACATGATCCGAGAGCAAGTCGATGCATGGCTCATCGCTCAGGAGAAGCCATAACCGCGGATACTCATCAGGGGCACCGTCGCCTTGTCGTGCCCACATGCAAATCAGCCGGCGAAGGGCACATTTGGGGGATGGATATGGTCGTTGTCAACAAACGTCTATGCGCAGTGGTCGACCAGGCGCGGCAGAAACGGTGGGAAGCACGATGAGGCAGCGCATCCATCGATACACCTGCACCGCCCTCTTGCTTGCCATTCCGGCTTTCCTCGGTGTTTTGCCCTTCACCAGCCATGCCGTGCCAGCGCGAGCCGCGGGGAAAGATCCGGCCATCGAACAGCAGATCGATATTCAGGATATCAACCTCACCACCACCTCAACCGCCTACGTCGATAGCGTGGGCTCCGGCTCCTTCCTCTGGAATGCCGCACGCTACTCGAGCCTCCAGCATGTCTACTTCGAAGCCGGGATCGACAAGCAAGGCGTCCCGGCCGGCACCATCCGCGTCAGGTCGGCTGATATCTCAAGCTCGCTGGTGAGTGGGACCACCTACAAGGTGCGTATCGCCTACGGCTGCAGCTATAACAGCAGCGCCAATACCTTTACCGAGACCGGCTTTGCCGAGCTGTGGTCCAGTGATGGGACCGTCCAGGTCACTGCCTCGGCCGTCAGCAGCACCATCAACTCAGGTACCGGCACCTGTCCAGCCACACCGGCCACGGTCGGCGTTCGCTTCTCCCGCCTCATCATCTTGCAGTCCGATCCGGTGAGCATCACCAACACCGATACTTCCATCAACATCGGCCACAACGAGAAGATCACACCGACCACCACCGCCGACCAACCGCTCACCTCACCCAAACTCTGGATGTACACCGATCACACCCTCCATCCCACCGCCGGCTGGGATTCCATTCAGGATGTCCTCTTCTCGGCCACGCTGGCCTCACCACGCGGCACACCGGTCTACGGCTGCCTCTACGACGTAACGAGCAGTACGGAGATCAGCTGTGTGACAACCTCGAGCACCACACCGACCTACGTCACCAGTGGTGATGTCTCGACCCAGCTCCATGATGGCGACCAGTACGAGACCTACGTGCGAACAGCAACGGCCAAGAACACGGTGAACATCTACAACGCCTTTGTGACGGTACAGCAGAGCTCAGCAGCGGGACTGGCTTCCTTTGAGCTCTACGACGATTTCAACCCCTATCCCATCTCTTCGACCGCGCAAACGAAGTACAGCCCACAGTACTTCCTGAACCTATGGGAGCCTTCCAACTTCAATCTCGATACCACGCAAATTGTCCCATCCACCAGTGAAGTCCTGTCCTTTCAATTCGAGTCATCTGAGTTCACGAACGGCTCAGCCTCCGCGTCTGCCACGCTCTATCAGTCTTGCGTGGGGAAGATCTGCACGCCGACGCCGGTGATCGGTGCCAACGTCACCACGCCGAACACTACGACGACTCGCTTGCGAACTTCGAATTACTCCTTTCCCATGCAGGATACGGGCGCTCTGGACATGGCACTCGAAGTAATAGGAGGAAGTGCGACAGCAACATCGAACGGGTCATGGCTGGTGATCGACGTGACAGTGATTCCGACGTACGCCGTGCAGGAGACCCAGAACATCGCGTACGGTCCACAGCCGTACGAGACACTGGATCAATGCACGCCGGTCAACGCTCCACCCAATCGTCCGGGGATTGTCGTCATCCATGGCGGTCTCTGGGCCGGCAGCGATAAGTCTGAAACTGACAATTCCAACGCTCTGCACTCGTATGCGGCGCAGGGCTATGTCGTGGACAACATCAACTACCGTCTCACCTCACCGAAGTTTGGGGGATATCAGTGGCCAACGCAGATCGGCGATGCGCAGCTCGCGGTTCGATATATGCGCTCGACGGCTGCACAGACCAATCTCGATCCGACCCGCATCTGTGCGTACGGATGGTCATCGGGCAGCCAGCTTGGACTGCTGGTGGACGAGCTGCAGACGATTCACACCGCCGACGTATCTTCACAACTGTCGACCTACCCGACCAACACGAACTGTGTGGCCGATTTCTTCGGTCCAACGGATATGACTCGGCTCTACACCGAGGATCCCACGCTCGACAAGCAGTACATCGTGCCGTTTATGGATGGACAAACACCCACCAGCGCACCAACTACGTATACCGACGCGTCCCCGGTGAGCTACGTGACGGCCCAAATGGGTCCGGCGATCATCGTCCAGGGAACCAACGACACCGAGGTGTCCCCGGATCAAGCGACCGAACTGCAAGGTGACATGCAGGCCGCCAATGTTCCGAACTCCCTCATGTACTATGTGGGCCGGCACGCCTTCCTGGACCTCACCCAGGGACAGGCGGACATGATTCGTGAGCAGGTGGATGCGTGGCTCATTGCCCAGGAACATCCATGAGCGCGGGCGCCGGCGTCGGTCAACTCGTACTCACCTATGCACCGGCCAGGGAGAGAATCGCTATGTATGAGCTATTCGGTGACACTGTGACGGAACAACTCCAGCGGAACGGCGGTGTGCAATGAGGAGTCGGATCCATCGATACGCGTGCGCGGCTATTCTGTTTGCCGTTCCAATGGCACTGAGCCTTGCGCCGGCTGTCACCCATGCCGTACCGGCGCGAGCCGCGGGGAAAGATCCGGCAATCGAACAGCAGATCGATATTCAGGATATTAACCTCACTACCACCTCAACCGCCTACGTCGATAGCGTGGGCTCCGGCTCCTTCCTCTGGAATGCCGCACGCTACTCGAGCCTCCAGCATGTCTACTTCGAAGCCGGGATCGACAAGCAAGGCGTCCCGGCCGGCACCATCCGCGTCAGGTCGGCTGATATCTCAAGCTCGCTGGTGAGTGGGACCACCTACAAGGTGCGTATCGCCTACGGCTGCAGCTATAACAGCAGCGCCAATACCTTTACCGAGACCGGCTTTGCCGAGCTGTGGTCCAGCGATGGGACCGTTCAGGTCACTGCCTCGGCCGTCAGCAGCACCATCAACTCAGGTACCGGCACCTGTCCAGCCACACCGGCCACGGTCGGCGTTCGCTTCTCCCGCCTCATCATCTTGCAGTCCGATCCGGTGAGCATCACCAACACCGATACTTCCATCAACATCGGCCACAACGAGAAGATCACACCGACCACCACCGCCGACCAACCGCTCACCTCACCCAAACTCTGGATGTACACCGATCACACCCTCCATCCCACCGCCGGCTGGGATTCCATTCAGGATGTCCTCTTCTCGGCCACGCTGGCCTCACCACGCGGCACACCGGTCTACGGCTGCCTCTACGACGTAACGAGCAGTACGGAGATCACCTGTGTGACAACCTCGAGCACCACACCGACCTACGTCACCAGTGGTGATGTCTCGACCCAGCTCCATGATGGCGACCAGTACGAGACCTACGTGCGAACAGCAACGGCCAAGAACACGGTGAACATCTACAACGCCTTTGTGACGGTACAGCAGAGCTCAGCAGCGGGACTGGCTTCCTTTGAGCTCTATGACGATTTCAACCCCTATCCCGTGACCTCGACGTCGCAAACCACGTACAGCCCACAGCATTTCCTGAATCTATGGGAGCCTTCCAACTTCAATCTCGATACCACGCAAACCGTTCCATCCACCAGTGAAGTTCTATCATTCCACTTCGAGGCTACAGAATCTACCAATGGGACGGCGCCGGCTTCCGCGATACTCGAGAATGGTTGCTACGGAGCGAGTTGCACGGAAGGAGTGATTGTAGCGGCGAATGCCGACTCCTCAAGTTCAGCCTACGCTCGCGCACGTACCCCGAATAATTCTTTTCCCATGCCTCCAGGAGAAGCCTTGGATGTAGGAGCGGAAATCAAGGGCGCGAGCGGAACCGCCACGTTGACGACGTCGTGGCTCGTCATTAACGCGACAGTGATTCCGGCGTACAGCGTGCAAGAAACACAGAACATCGCCTACGGTCCTGAACCATACGAAACACTGGACCAGTGTACGCCTGTGAACGCTCCTGCGAACCGCCCAGGCATCATCGTAATCCACGGCGGCCTATGGTCGGCGAGCGATAAGGACGACCCGCAGTTTTCTACGCTGTGTACCGCATATGCAGCCGAGGGTTACGTGGTCGATAACATCAACTACCGATTGACCGCCAAAAAGTTCGGCAACTATGAGTGGCCGACCCAGATCGGCGACATGCAACTGGCCGTAAGGTACATGCGCTCGACCGCCCCACAGACCAATCTCGATCCCACCCATATCTGTGCGTATGGATGGTCATCGGGCAGCCAGCTTGGACTGCTGGCGGACGAGCTGCAGACGATTCATACCGCCGACGTGTCATCGCAGTTGCAGACCTACCCGACCAACACAAATTGTGTCGTTGACTTTTTCGGTCCCACGGACATGACTCGGCTCTACAGTGAGGATCCCACGCTCGACCAGAACTTCATCGTTCCGCTTATGGATGGGCAGACGCCCACCAGCGCGCCAGATACGTATACCGACGCGTCGCCGGCGGACAATATCACTCCGCAGACTGGCCCAGTCATTGTTATTCAGGGTACCCAAGATGATAAGGTGCCACCCGATCAAGCTCAGGAGTTACTCAGCGGACTACAAGCAGCGGGAATACCAAACAATTTTCTGCAGTACGTGGGAGGTCATGCCTTCGCCCAATATCCCACGGTGAATGCGAACATGATTCGGGAGGAGATAGATGCCTGGTTGGTCGGGCAGGAACATCCCTGAACGACGGTGCAGTGTCGACCGACTTCGAATTGGAACAGGACCGGCACGAGGGCGAATTTACCGTACTCATTACATGCCAACGTATCCATGGAAGTGGGTCACACATCGGAACCTCAACTGAGCAAGGGGCTTTCGGAGCAATGCGGCAGTTACGCTCGCAACCCCACGTAGCCTCGGACTCGAAAAAGTGTCTACGCCTCCTCTTGCATGCGTCGGGACATGCGTCCTATCGACCATGTAATGATGGGGTGAATGTACGGACGGGTTGCTGACGGGCGGGGACGTACGTCATGCTCAGTGTTACGAGGTGAACAAGTGCCAAACTCTCGTCAGACGGGCCACACACAGTGAGGAATCGATTCTGCAGATTCGCCGGCGTGGCTATAGTACTTACTATTCCAGCCCTGCTGGGCCCGATGCCGATGCTTTCGCATGTTGTGCCGGCTCGGGCGGCGGAAAGAGACCCCGCGCTCGAGCAGCAGATTGATATCCAAGATACTGATCTGACGACCACCACAGACACGTATACTGACGGCTCCGGTTCTGGTTTCTTTACCTGGAACGGCGCGCGCTACTCAGATCTCCAGCATGTGTACTTCGAGGCCGGCATTGGTAAGCTAAGCGCGATAAGTACGACCGACCGAGTGCGATCGACCGATCTCGCGAACTCGCTGGTGACTGGCACAACGTACAAAACGAGGATCAAGTACGGTTGTACCTATAACACCGGCACCAACACATTCAGCGAAACGGGCTTCGCCGAGTTGTGGACTGCTGCTGGGGCATCCGACGTCTCGGCCTCCGTCGTGAGCACCACTATCAATTCAGGCAGCGGTACCTGCCCGGCCACACCCTCTACCGTCGCCGTTCGGTTCTCGCGTCTCATCATCCTGCAAGCCGATCCCTCCGGCATCACCGACACGGATACGTCTATCAATATCGGACAAAACGAAGATATCACTCCGACGACCACCTCCGATCAGCTGCTCAATTCACCGAAAGTCTGGACGTACACCGATCACACCGCACATCCAACCGCTGGCTGGGATTCCATCCGGGACACCCTGTTCTCTGCCACGCTGGCATCCCCACAGGCCGTGCCGGTCTCTGCCTGTCTCTACGACCTCAGCAGTAATACGGACATCACCTGCGTCACGACGTCGAGCACAACGCCGGACCTGGTGACCAGTGGTGATATCCAGAGCCAATTACACGATGGCGATCAGTATGTAACCAACGTACGAACGGGAACGGCCGGCACCACGGTAAGCATCTACAACGCCTTTGTGACGGTGCAGCAGAGCTCAGCTTCTGGACTGGTTTCGTTTGAGCTCTACGACGATTTCAACCCGTATCCCGTGAGCACAACCGCGAACGATACATATATACCGCAGTATTTTCTTAACCTGTGGGACCCCACCGACTTCAATCTGGATACCACGCAGATTGTCCCGTCCACCACTGAAGTACTCTCGTTCCACTTCGAGGCGACGGAATCTGCCTCGAAAAACGTCACAGCCTCGGAGACGCTCCTCCAATCTCAACCCTGCGCGACTTGCACACCCAATTCAGTCATCTCGTCCAACGTCGATACGGCAAGCACGAGCTACGTACAACTTGAGACACCGGATTATTCTTTCTCTATGTCCGATTTTGCGTCTCTGGATATAGGGCTTGAAGTCAAAGGAGGAAGCGGCATCGCGACCGCCAATGGCTCGTGGCTCATCATCAACGTGACTGTGCTGCCGGCGTATTCCGCGCACGAAACAAAAAACGTGGCCTACGGTCCACAACCCTACGAAGTTCTCGATGAATGCACCCCGACCAATGCTCCTCCAAATCGTCCGGGCATCCTCGTCATTCACGGAGGCATCTGGGCAGGCGGAGATAAGTCGGAAGCGCAATACCAGGCATTGTGCAATGCGTACGCAACGCAAGGATATGTAGTCGAAAATATTAATTATCGATTGACACCTAGTCAAGACGGCGGGTTCGATTGGCCGGCACAGTTGGGCGACGCCCAACTCGCTGTGCGGTACATGCGCTCCACGGCGGCGCAAACCCACGTCGATCCGAACCACATTTGCGCCTATGGATGGTCAGCGGGAAGTCAGTTGGGACTGCTCACAGACGAACTCCAGTCGATTCACGCTTCGGATGTGGCATCGCAGCTTCCGAACTATCCTACTAACACCACCTGCGTCGCCGACCTGTTTGGTCCGACCGACATGGCCGGCATTTATTCACAGGATCCGACGCTCGACCAGCAATACATCGTGCCATTTATGGACGGGCAAACGCCGAGCAGCGATCCGCGAGTCTATGCCGATGCTTCCCCGGTGAGCTACGTAACTCCCAGCATGGGGCCGGTACTCATTGTCCAGGGAACCGAAGATACGCAAGTTTCTCCGCTTCAGTCATTTGAGATCCAGACAAGTATGCAGGCGGTGGGTGTTTCAAATTCATTCATGTACTATTCCGGTGGCCACGCATTCGGGAACGTAAGCCCTGGCCAGGCCGACATGATTCGTGAGCAGGTGGACGCGTGGCTCGTTGGGCAGGAACATCCATGACGCTGCTCTACCCGGCTTTTTCTTTGCTGACCACCGGGCCAGCCATTTAGTGAAATAGAGACGCATACCGTGAGGACTCGCGTCCACCGTTACACCATCGCCGCACTGTTGCTGGTCATTCCGGTCTTTCTGGGTGTGTCGCCCTTCACCGGCCACGGCTTCGTGGCACGAGCCGCGGGCAAGGACCCCGCCATCGAACAGCAGATCGACATTCAGGACGTCAACCTTACCACCACATCCAGGGCGTACGTCGATAGCGTGGGCTCCGGCTCCTTCCTCTGGAATGCCGCCCGCTACTCAAGTCTCCAGCACGTCTACTTCGAAGCCGGGATCGACAAGCAAGCAGTCCCCTCTGCCACCACCCGCGTCAGGTCGGCGGACATTGCAGGATCACTCGTCAGTGGGACGACGTATAAGGTACGTATCAAGTACACCTGCAACTACAACAGCACTTCTAACACTTTTAACGAGAACGGCTTTGCCGAGCTCTGGTCAAGCGATGGGACGGTCGCAGTCACCGCTTCCGCAGTTAGCAGCACCATCAATAAAGGCTCCGGCGCCTGTCCCACCACGCCAACCACCGTCAGTGTTCGCTTCTCCCGTCTCATCATCTTGCAGGTCGATCCGGTCAGCATTACCAACACCGATACCTATATCACGATCGGCGACAACGAAAAGATCACGCCCACTGCCACTACCGACCAACCGCTGGCCTCACCCAAGCTGTGGATGTTCACCGATCACAATCTTCACTCCAGCGCCGGATGGGACTCGATTCAGGATGTCCTGTTCTCAGCGACGCTGGCCTCACCGAGTGGCACACCGGTCTACGCGTGCCTCTACGACGTGACGAGCAGCACGCAGATCACCTGTGCGACAACCTCGAGCACCACACCGACTTACGTTACCAGCGGCGATGTGTCCACTCAGCTGCATGATGGGGATGAGTACCAGACCGAGGTCCGAACAACCACTGGGCAGAACACGATAAACATCTACGACGCGTATGTGGACGTGCAGCAGAGCTCATCATTAGGACTGGCCTCATTTGAGCTCTATGACGACTTCAACCCCTATCCCATCGCCTCAACGACGCAGAATGGGTACAGCCCGCAGTACTTTTTGAACCTGTGGGAGCCGACGAACTTCAACCTGGACACCACGCAAACCGTTCCGTCCACCAGTGAAGTTCTGTCGTTCCATTTTGAGGCGACAGAGGCCGTAAGCGGTTCAGCGACGGCCTCGACGACACTCGAGAATGGTTGCTCCGGCGCGAGCTGTGCGGAAGGCGTCGTGCTTGCGGCAAACGTTAATTCCCCAAGTACGAGCTTCGCGCGGGTAAGGACACCCGACTTTGCCTTCTCCATGCCTCCAAGCGAGACATTAGACGCGGGAAATGAAGTACTAGGAACCAGTGGTACGGCAACATCAACCGTCTCGTGGCTGGTCATCAACGTAACGGTAGTTGCGGCGTATGCGGTGCAGGAAACACAGAACATCGCGTATGGACCGGAGCCCTCCGAGACACTGGATCAATGCACGCCGGTGAATGCTCCGCCGAATCGACCGGGCCTCGTCGTCATCCACGGAGGAATGTGGGCTAGCGGCGACAAGGAAGATGCGCAATTTCCAGGGGTCTGCACTTCGCTTGCCTCTCAAGGCTACGTCGTTGACAATATCGACTATCGGCTCACAGCCAAGAAGTTTGGTTCATATCAGTGGCCGACTCAGATCGACGACGTACAGCTGGCTGTCCGGTACATGCGCTCGACCGCAGCTCAGACAAACCTGGACTCGACCCGCATTTGTGCCTATGGCTGGTCATCGGGGGGCCACCTTGCGCTCCTTCTCGATGAGCTGCAGACGGTTCACGCAGGAGACGTAGCATCGCAGCTACCCGGGTACCCGACAAATGTCACATGCGTAGCCGACGTGTCCGGCCCTACCGACCTGTCACTGCTCTATTCCGAAAACCCATCGCTCGATCAGCAGTACATCGTGCCTTTGATGGATAGCCAGACACCGTCCAGCGACGACTCGATCTACACCGATGCGTCTCCTGTGGACAATGTGAGCCCTCAGACAGGACCAGCACTCGTGATTCAAGGGTCCCAAGATGTTAACGTGCAGTTCCCGCAAATTCAGGAGCTACTGACGGGACTACAGACAGCAGGAATACCGAATAATCTCCTGCAGTATGCTGGAGGCCATGCCTTCGGTGAAATCTCTTCGCATCAGGCAGACATGATTCGGGAGCAATTAGACGCCTGGCTAGTCGGCCAGGAGCACCCGTAAAAGGCGGCGGAGTTTTCCACCGCCGTCGATCTCCATCGGGGTGATGCACCTTTTTTGGCACCACGCGCATTCATGCATACTGCGCTAAGATTCTCGTTTGCAGTTATGGAACGCGAACGGCGCCTCGGTTTTCCCCGCTGGGAATGAGGCTCAGAACCTCCCTGCTGTCTGAGACCAGTGGCATGGAACCCTCGCCGTAAATGCGATCAAGTCCAAACAGGCGCAAGATTTCAATGGTCCTCGCCACTTGATCGGGAGTCAGATTCTTTCGCCAGCTATCGGTCAAGCTTTCACCGGTGACGACGGCGCTTTGTTTACGAGACATTCTGGACGGCGAGCGCATTTTCTCGAGCATCGCGGGATCGTACGACTCGCCCAACGCTGCCAGGATTCGTTTTATCTCTGTTTCCGGCTGAACGCATAAATTCTCGTAGAACACGACTTCAATTTCACCTGGCTCGAACTGCTTGAGCCACACGTAGTTGTCAGCGCACCACATGAACACGTACTTGTCAAACGGATCGGTCGCACCCTCGAGAGCACTCCGGAACGGATCGAGATGGTCCTCCATCAATTCGGGTTGGTCGAGTAGGTGTCTGAGGTGCGTCTCGAAGTGCAACTTCATGTTGGAATTCACCACGGCGCAGGGGTGGCGCAGCAGTATCACCATCGGGATCTCGGGGAAGTTCGCCTTGATCCACTTCAGCATCTGGTGAACATGGATCTCCTTGACCAGTCTCCGGTGGACGAAGCGCTTTCGATTGAACTTGTCTACTCGGTACCCGCTGATCCGTCCGGACAGGATGGCCGTGGCAGGCTCCAAAAAGCGGGGATCACGGTCGTCCGGGCGAATGTATTGACCGTATCTGAAGTGCTGGACGAGCGGAACCTTGAGGGGATCGAACGGCTCGGAAATGATACGAAAGCCGTTGCGATAGTTTATGATCTCCTGAACCCAGGTCGTGCCGCTCCGTCCGGAACCGGCCAGAATCGCGGTATTCCGAATATCGTGGTTATCTACATACAGCCGGTGCAGCGCAAGTGCCTGCGCGGTACGGAAAAGGCTGTAGTTCAAAGACAGGCGATTCGACACGCGTGCGCGCAGTGTCGGGGGCCGTCCATCCGGCATTTCAAACTCCTTTTGAGCAAACTATCAAGCGGTATCCTGTGTGTCCGATGAATGAGCGCCGATTCCGGACGGCACGCCTGCGTCCCTACTTGCTCTCAACTCCGGGTTGCCACCGCCGCCGAGCCATTGGCGCTCGATGTCGAGTTGTGGCAGCAAACGTTGCAGTCGGCGCACGTCATCCTGAAAGTATTCGGTAAGGTCGCGGCGCGTCTCGTGTGAGATGGTTAGTGGTCGGGTGCCAAGTGCCTTCGCAATCCAGGGGCGCGTCACTCGCTTTATAGACCAGGGAAGTCTATCGTACGCCCGCCCCACCGGGCGCATGCGCTGGCGCATCCGCCGCAGTCCGACCTCCTCGACCCGGGGTGCAGCATTTCTCGGCTCGAAATCCGGCAAGAACGGATCGTTTCCGGCCCCAATAAACGAGCAGACTTCTCGGTAAAAAGCGACATGATCCCGATGTACATTTTCAAACAGCCAAATCCGAAGCTGTTCGGGCGGGAACACATCCAGATACTGCTCTACCTGTTCGGCATAGAGACTGACACCCTTGTAATCCCAGGACCATTCCCACCCCGATCGCACACGCTCCGCACCAGCCTCCAGGGCTTCATTTACGGGAAGCGTTTCTCGGCCCCAGTGAACCATGGCGCGATAGTGCGAGATCGCGCGCTCCACCGGATTTCGCAATACGATGATGATTTTACAGTGGGGTATGGCGGCGCGAATACGGCCGGCACTTCCACGGTAGTACAGGTACGAGTTGGAAGCCTCACCTCTGGCGGGGTAGGACTCGGAGCCCTCAAAGAGAGAACGGTATTCGTCCCACGACGAAATGTACGCGTACCGGCGATACCGCCCGACGTTCCCTTGCTCGTCACGGACGGGCGCCGATGCTACGTCGTCGCCTGGTCCCACAAACCTTTCCGTAATCTGAGCGAAGTAATTCGTTTCCTTGACCGGGCACATATAGATCGAGGGATGCTGATTCAGCCAGCGATAAAGCGACGATGTTCCGCTCCGAGCCGCTCCAGCTACCACAAAAGTAGGCTGCCCGGCTGACCGGTCATCGATCGCACGCATCAGCGAGCCCCTCCCCTGTATATGTCACTGCTGCCCGCCATTGAAAGCGTGCCAGCAGCGCTGTCGAAGTTTACTCATTCTCCGGCCCTAGTGGAGAGTAAACTACCCTATCGAGATGCACAAGTCAAGCGGGAGGGTGTGCCGCAGATTGTTGGGGGAGTCATGCGGCGAAGACGCCAGGGTGGCCCTTCCAGGGATGATCGACGTCGGACGGCCGTCGATGATCGTCTTGGCTACTGACTGGCGGTGCGGGATCTCAGGTGGGGGCGGTGACGGCTGCTGAGCGGCGCGCGCTGCCTGCCGCTGCCGCCGCAGGGTGCGCTGCTGTCGGCGGATCGCAGCGCGCCAGTCCTGGTGGATCCGTGGCCAGACCTCGTCCCACTGCCCGCTACAGAGCCGGCTGCGCAGGGTCAGGAGCGGATTGAGATGGCGTGGTGCCCAGTGCATGCCGCTCCCTTTGAGCCGGGCTTCAACCACCAGCTTGCCGGCGCTCTCTACCATCCCACTGCCGATTGGCAGCCCCTGCTCCCGGAAGGTGGCATAGCGGATCTGCTCCTTCCTGCTCCCCAGGTAGCGGAGCGCCCTCCCCTTGGCGATTGCCGCCTCCTGCGTCGGCGTGGGCAGCGCTCGCAGTGCCGCCAGGATTCCCTCCGGCTCCTCGGTCTTGAAGCGAGGCACCCAGTCATCCAGCCACTGCTCTGCCTCCCGGCTCTCTGCACCGATAGGTGGCGTGGACAGCGCTCTGGAGGTAGCCGACCGCATGCGGGAAGTCGAGGATGCGCACGGCATCTGGGCACTGCTCGCTGATCAGTTCTTGCAGCCAGCTGGCTCCGTCCATCACCGCTGCCACCTCCCTGCTCGTCGGGTCCCCGCTCGTGGGTGGGAAGCGTGGACTGCCGGATGAAGGCATCCGCACTGCCGTGCCGGCTGAAGTAGGTGAGGTCCGCCGCCGGGCCTCACCATCCTCCTGCGACACGACTGTCCCGATGGCGATCGTCCGTACCTCGGTCCACCGCCCATCGACAAGCGAGAGCATGCAGCCATCCGCACTCACCTGCTGCACCGCTGGTCCTGTCGACTCCTCTGGTGCGTCATGCTCAGGTGCTCCAGTGCCGCTTGCTCGATTCTCGCCAGGACCCTCCTGCCTCCTCGGTCAGCCGACGAACCGTGTCCGGTGAGACCGAGACGCCGAAGAGGCGGCCCATCTCCTCAGCAACGACGGCAAAGGGTAGCCGCGCACCCAGCCGCACCATCGCCTCGACCAGCACTGGGGAATAGCCACAGCGAGAGGAGGCCGAGACGGTCATCCAGGGGGAAAAAGCCCTCGCCGCAGGAGGGACAGACGACGTAGGAGCGATCCAGGTCGAGCGTTTCATCGCCCTTCATCACCACCCGCTTTCGCCTCGTGGTCCGTGGCACCATGGTCGTGCCACAGTGCGGGCACGCCGGCCGCTCGTCCACGTACCTGCCGTCGGTCTGGGTTGCCGAGCAGAGTCGTCCGCAGTCCCTCGATCTGCTGCTCCACGGCTTTCTCCAGGTCGTAGAGGGTGGCCTCGGGATGAGTCGCGTGCCAGGCGTCGAGCTCACGCTGCGCCTGCTCGTACGGAGAGGGAGTCTCGTCGGACATCGTGCAGACCTTTCATGGGGAGGTCTCTCACTCTAGGCCTCGCACCACTCCCCCGTCACTCCCTCCAACAATCGCGGCACACCCACACCGGCATGGTGCGGCCGCACACCAGGCGTCGTGCCTGCAGCACTCGCGGCGGAGGTGCGCTCTAGTCGGCGCCGACAAAGAGTTGCTATCGTGGTTTGATTCGTGGCTTCCCGGATTTGACCTCGCCCGCCTGTCTGACCTTTCGAGGAACCGGGGGTTTTATCCTTGGGTCCGGTTGACGATTTCCACGGGAAACGCGGCTGTATGAGTGTGCATTGACAGCGTTAACTGAGAAGACGAAAATCCTGTACATCGGTGGGTACAACCGGAGTGGGAGCACGCTCCTGCTCCGGCTCTTGAGCGCAGTCGAGGGCTACCACTCCGTGGGAGAGTTATGGATTCTGGATAACGCATTGCAGAAGAATCCGTTATGCGGCTGTGGTGCCCTCTTTGACGCGTGCGAATTCTGGGTGCCCGTGATCGATCGCGCGTTCGGCGGATTCAAGAACGTTGACGCGAACCGGCTGATGTGGCTGCGAAAGTCGATTCTCGAGGGCACCGGCCTGCTTCCACTCATGTTCCCGCCACTGCGAAGCTCGGACTTTGCAAGTCATCTCAGCGAGTATAGAGACCTGCTCACAGCGCTGTACGAGGCGATTGGTACAGTGTCGGGCGGACAAGTGGTCGTTGACTCATCAAAGTCGGCGGCTTATGCCTTCGTCCTTGCCGGTCTACCAACGATACATCTGAACGTCATACACCTGGTTCGTGACAGTAGGGCAATCGCCTATTCCTGGCAACGAACGAAGGTCAGACCCGAATATCATTGGGGAACCGAGTACATGGAGCGCTACGGTCCGCTCCGGACGGCCATGGCATACTGCCGACCCAATCTGCTGTTACCGATTGTTCAATTGCTTGGTCCCAGGTATATGAGAATGCGATACGAGGATCTCGCCCGAAATCCGCAAGGCGAACTCCACCGCGTTGGGCAGCTCATGAGAGAGCCGTCGGAGAAATTCGACATCATGTCGAGCGACAACAACTTCGCGCTGAGTGTCGATCACACGGTAGCCGGCAACCCCATGAGGTTTCAGAAAGGATCCCTGGTAGTGAGTCCTGACGATGAATGGCAGGCCCGGATGGACCCACTCGACAAATATTTGGTCACGGCCATCACGTGGCCCTTGCTTCTGGCATACGGCTACTTACGTCGTGGGGCAGCCCAAACATCGGCTCGATAGCGAGTCTGTAGAGGCGGGGCTCGACAAACGCCAGTTGACCCGCCTTGGTTGAATCGCTATAGTTCTGTGCCGTTGAAACGGCCGGGGAGCGTTACGCAATACACCAATACATTGTCAAAGTTCTATACTCACCGCCGATCGGAGAAACGGAGTCGGAAGTTCCTGTTGATGTTCCGGAGCCCCCGAGTGCGCCTGAACCGCGGTCCCGCGAGTGGGGGTGGGTGGCTCCGCTCAGCGTAACGAGCGCCTGTGGCATCTTCTTGCTGGGTCTGGCAAGCGCCGCAGGACACTCCGGTGCGCGCCGAGCCGATCTGCTGTTCTGGCTCGGCTTATTGACGCTCGCGGTGCCTATCGCCCTGCGCCTTTTGTCGCCGGCCGCGCACCGACTGGAGCGCATGAGCCTGCTGATCATGCTCTACGGTGGCCTATTCGCGGACCGAGATCTAAACTACCCACTCGGTTTCGCGTACAACGACGAATTTGACTGGTTCCGAGCTTCGCAGGATATCTCGACCAGCGGACATCTCTTTCACGCGAGTCCACTGCTCAACATCGGACCGTTTTATCCGGGACTGGCCATTGTCATCGCGGCGGTGCGGGCTGTCACCGGTCTGCCTCTCTTCGGATCAGCCGCTATCGTCCTGGGAGCCGCCGGCTTGCTCCTGGTTTTGTCGCTGTACCTGTTCTTTGAGCACGTCAGTAGCTCCGGCCAGGCGGCGTCGATCGCCACACTCATTTACGCGGCCAATCCCCCCATGTCGGGCGATATTCAGATCCTATACGGTGCTCTGGCGATTCCACTGATGGTATTTACCTTTTTTCTCATCGCTTTTCGAAGCACGGGGAAGTCGTCGCGTCGGATCGCGCAGACTGTTGCCGTGTGGGCCGTACTCGCGGCAGTCGTCATCACCCACCACGTGACGTCGTACGAGATGGTCGGGTTTCTTGTCGTGTGGACGGTCCTGTTCTGGCTACTGCGACTCGATCGGCGGATTCGCCGCGTTGGTGAGACCGGCATCCGCTTCAATCCCGGAATTACGGCACTGGTGGGTGGTGCTCTCTGTCTCGCATGGCTGGCGTACACGGAATACCGAGCGATCTTTTATCTGTTCCCCACGCTCGACTCGACCACCCGCGAGCTTGCTAACGTACTCGCGTCACGACACTCACAACGACACTTTTTCAAGGACGCGGCAGGAACGGCCGAGCCACGTTGGGAGCGCTATATGGGATTTACCCAGGTGTTCCTGATTGCGGCGATTTCTCCGTTTGGCGTGTGGGGCATCTGGCGGCGCTTCCGTTCGAATGCGGCAGCTATCGCACTCGGGGTGGCAGCAGCCGCGTATCCGGCGGACCAGCTTGCCCGACTCGCGCCGACCGGAACGACGACCGGCTCCCGAGGGGACGCATACGCATACATTCCCGTTGGCTTTGTCATCGGCGTCGGCATCGTGTACTTTTTCTCCTCGCGAGTGAAATTGATTCGGTATCGACTCCCCTTGACCGGCGTGTTGACGGTGATCTTCATTGGTGGATGGGTACTGGGTACTTCACCGATCTGGGACCGGCTGCCGGGACCGTATCTGGTCTCGGCGCAAGAGCGATCGATCGATCCGGAAGGCGTGCAGGCGGCAGAATGGGCAGGCGCGCATCTCGGACCGGGCAACCATATAGCGACCGATCGGATCAACGATCTACTTATGGGCACCTATGGGGACCAGTGGGTGGTTCAGACGTCTAACGACAATAACGTGTTCACCTTTCCAGTGTTTTTCTCGTTTCGCGTGAACGGCTTCGTTCGGACGATCATGCACAAGGCGGACATTCAATACGTGGTGATAGATATGCGGCTGAGCAAGGGATTACCGCACGAAGGGTTCTATTACGATCCGTACGAGGCCTATTCCGAGATATACACACAGCCGGTGCGCCGCGACTATCTGACCAAATTCGATCACGTCACCGGCATCAGCAGAATATTTACCAGCGGTGCACTTCGCATCTACGATGTTCGGCCAGTTAGCGGCAGATGACGAGGCAGGCATTTCTGATCCTGACGGCGGCCACGCTTGCGACCGGTGCGCTGGCCCTTCTGGTACCTGCCGGCGTGGCTGCAGTCAGGATCCTGACTTTGCCGCTGGTTCTCATTCTGCCGGGATACGCATGCTCGACTGCGCTATGGCCGGGGCATGACCTGCGGCTGCCCGAGCGCCTGGTGACCAGCCTGGGTTTCAGCATTGCGGCAGTCATTCTCGGCGCACTATTGCTGAACCGAATCCCGTCCGGGCTATCCACGCGCTCCTGGACGGGGTACCTGGGAGGCGTAACGCTGGTTGCGGGTGCGGTGGCATATCGGCGAATGCACCCTGACGAAGGAGCCGGCGCGGGAAGCCCACTCCGGCCGTCGCTCGGCCTGACGCTTGGCCACACTCTTCTCTTCGGGCTGGCCGCTGTGATAATCGCCGGCGCGTTCGCCGTGTCGATCACGGGTGCCCGCCGTCAAACATTTCAGAAATATACCCAACTCTGGATATTGCCGGTACGCACCGGCGCGAGTTCGAGCACTGTCACTATCGGGACCTCCAATGGCGAAGGACGCAGTATCAGTTACAGACTTTCGGTTTCCGTCGCCGACAAGGTAGTGCGAAACTGGCCAGTCATTTATGTAAAGAGCGGTGGCACCTGGCAGATCACGGTGAGCGTGCCGATGCAAGGCAAGTCACAGGATGTACCGATAAGTGCGATTCTGAGGTCGAACGGCACCATTCGAAAGGTCTACCGTCACGCCTTTATCTGGGTTCACAGGGCTGCCGTGGTTGCAACCACTCCAGGTACGTCGCCGTGACGGCCCCGTGCGACTGTCACGGGACCGGGATTACAAGCGAGTCGTATGCTAAACTTGACATCTGCACAATGATGAAGGACAATAGCGGCAGGTTCGGCGGGGGACGGAGCACAGGATGGGGTGGAGAGCGTGAGCGGCGCCGCGATTCGCGGCGAGAACGGGGAAACTCGTTCTCGGATGCACCTGCAACCGGAGATGAAACGCGGCGGCGAACGGGAGATTGAGGCTTTCATTCTGGCAGGTGGACGAGGAACGCGCCTGGGATCTCTGGCCGGTGACCTGAGCAAGCCCATGGTTCCTATTGACGGAAAGCCGTTCCTCGAGTATTTGCTGGTACACCTGCGGAACCACGGCATCAAGCGAGTAACGATATCGGTCGGCTATCGGGCCGATAGTATCGAGAGCTATTTCGGATCGGGTGACCAGTGGGATGTAGAGATCAGGTACTCGCACGACAGGGAGTTGCTCGGTACGGGCGGCGCAGTGAAACTGGCGCAACCAGAGATTCGCTCTCGCAGTTTCCTGGTGCTGAACGGAGATTCCTTCTGCGATATAGATCTTTCCGCGCTCGTCGACTACCACAATCGGTGCGAAGGCAAGGCGACAATTGCCCTATCGTGGGTTCCCGAGGCCGACCGCTTCGGGGCTGTGCAGTGTGATTCAACTGGAGCGATTACCGCGTTCGTCGAGAAACAGCAGGGGCTCGGACCGGCATATATCAACGCCGGTGTCTATGTGCTGGGGTCCGCCGTATTCGACTTCATCCCGGAGGGACAACGCACGTCGCTAGAAAATGACACGTTTCCCCGCCTGGTAGGGCAAGGATTCTACGGCATGGCATCTTCCGGCTTCTTCGTAGATATAGGTACGCCGGATTCGTACAGAAACTTGCAGACCGCTCCACGCCGATTGTTGGAAGCAATCGGTGGACCGGGATAAGGAGAACTCTTATGCTTATTCGTGCCAAGGCCCCCCTTCGCATCAGCTTCGCCGGAGGCGGCACAGACGTCCCTCCATTTCCTGAATTGGAAGGCGGATGCGTGCTGAGCGCCACCATCGCCCAGTTCGCGGCGGGGACCCTACGCCCACGCCGGGATAATTTGGTGTACGTGCGCTCGGTGGACTATGGTGTCTCGGTCACGTACAGCCTCGAGGACAAGCTGACCTACGACGGAAAGCTGGACCTGGTCAAGGCAGCCATCTTGAAGATGGGGTGCAACGACCTCGGCGGATACGAGCTCTTCCTTCATACGAATGCGCCTCCCGGCTCAGGGCTCGGCTCGTCGTCGGCCATGATGGTGGCCCTGGTCGGGCTACTCAAGGAATTCAAGAATCTGCCGCTCACGGATTATGAGATTGCGGATCTCGCACATACTATCGAGCGCAAGGAGTTAGGCATCCAGGGAGGGCTTCAGGACCAATACGCGGCTGCCTTTGGAGGGTTCAACTTCATCGAGTTTTTTGCCGATCGGGTTGTGGTCAATCCCTTGAAAGTGCCGGCCGACGTGATCAACGAATTGGAATATAATCTCCTGCTCTGCTACACCGGCACGATGCGACTCTCAGGAACGATTCTCGCCGATCAGATCAAGCGCTATGAAAAACGGGAGGAAGAAACGCTGCGGGCACTTCGTGAAATGAAGGAGATGACGCTGGCGATGAAAAGCGCGCTTCTGCAGCGGCAGCTCGACTATTTCGGACAGCTATTGGGCGAGGAGTGGGAGCAGAAAAAGCGCGTCTCCGAAAAAGTGTCGAATGTCGAACTCGACGAGTTGTATGCTATGGCGCGCAGAGAAGGGGCGCGGGGTGGCAAGGTGACGGGCGCAGGGGGAGGCGGCTTTATGCTGCTGTACTGTGAATACGAGAAAAAACATCACGTAGCGCAGAAGATGACTGACATGGGGTGTACAGTGGTTGACCTAAGAATGGAGCCGTCAGGCCTGCAGACCTGGCGTGTGGCGCATGACTGATACGCCACAAGTTGACGAAGAATTAATTGCGGCCCGGATCGAGGACAGCATCGCGATCAGAACGGCATTGCGCGATCAGGTCCAGGATATCCGGTCAGTCGCCGAACGATTGATCAGCGCGTACCAACGCGGCCGAAAAGCCGTGTTTTTCGGCAATGGTGGCAGCGCGACGGATGCTCAGCACATGGCCGCTGAATTTGTAGGGCGATTCTATCTGGACCGCCGGCCATTTCCGGCTTTGGCGCTCACAGAAAATGTTGCGTCGATGACTGGAATTGGTAACGATTATGGCTTCGAGAACATCTTTTCCCGTCAGATCGAGGCTCTGGCGACCGAGGGGGACGTCGCCATCGGACTCTCGACGAGCGGGAATTCCCCCAACATCGTGGAAGGGCTGCGGGCGGCAAAGCGGCTTGGACTGGTGACGGTGGCCCTGACGGGGCGAAATGGTGGCCAGCTCGGACGAATGCCGGAGCTCGATTTCTGTCTTCGAGTGCCCTCGGACGACACGCCGAGAATACAAGAAAATCATGGCTTTATCTGCCATCTGTGGTGCGAGTTTGTAGAGTCCGCTCTGGTGTCGGAGCGAAGCGGCGTTCGCTCGATTGGCGGACGTGAAGTGCTGGAAAGCGCCGCATCATGAACGTGTGCGTGGTCGGTCCAAGCACGCGGTTTTTGAGCGGACTTACGGTGTATACGTATCGCCTGGCAAATGCTTTGGCGGGGACGCACAAGGTGAGTACCGTGCATGATGCGTCAACTTTTGCCCACCCGTCTCTACCCCGGCAAGGCACGCGTGGGTAAGGGTCTGGCACGGCTCTCATTCGACCCCTCGGTACAGAGCTTCGATGGAGTCGATTGGTACTGGTTGCCAAGCATCGTGCGCGCGATCGTATTTCTCGTGAGACAACGCCCGGAGGTGGTGATATTCCAGTGGTGGACGGGCACCGTCGTCCATTCGTACATCGTGTTGGCTTGCTGCGCCCGTCTCCTGGGCGCCGAGGTCGTCATCGAGTTCCATGAGGTGCAAGATCCCGGTGAGTTTGCGTTCCCGTTGGCGCGCGCGTATCTCCGCATGATGGCACCGGTGCTCTTTCGCATTTCGACTGCGTTTGTGGTGCACACCGACGCCGACCGCGCCGTGCTGAAAACATGGTACCCGCTGCGGAAATTGCCGATCAGGGTCATGCCGCACGGGCCACACGATCACTACAAATGGGTTGGCGACGACACCGTGCAGCGGAGCGCTCCCTTGTCGAGTTGCAACCTGCTCTTTTTCGGTCTTATTCGCCCGTACAAGGGTCTTGACACCCTTATCAAGGCTTTCGATAGCATTCCAGAAGAAGAGATATCGGGTTTTTGGCTGACGATTGTCGGTGAAACTTGGGAGGGTTGGACACTTCCGGAGCAACTTATACAAGAGAGCCGGTATCGCGACCGCATCACGTTCGTGAATCGGTACGTCGGGGATGAGGAAGTCGGTGGAATCTTCAAAGGCGCCGACGCAGTGGTGTTTCCGTATCGGCGTTCATGCATTAGTGGGCCGCTGCACATTGCCATGGGATTCGGGCTCCCGGTGGTCGTGGCGCATGTTGGTGGCCTGACGGAGACGGTGGAGGGGTACGGCGGTGCGATCCTCATTCCACCCGAAGACGAGCATGCTCTTTCGCAGGCGTTGTTGCAGGTCGCGAAATTGCGCGGTCAACTCTTCGTCCACCCACGTACCTGGGCGGACACCGCAGACTCGTATACGACCTTTCTGCGGGCTGTCCGGCAAACCCTTCCCCCGGCGGTACTTGCCTAGATCGTCCGACCGGATTGTTCACTCGCGAGAAGTAGGGGATACAATTTAGGCATGGCTTACCTTCTGCATCAGCTCTTGACCGCGAGTGCACTTCAAAATCCCGACCACGATGCGGCTGTTTGTCGGGACCTCGCTGTCACGTACGGCGATCTCGATGTCTGGTCGAACCGAGTTGCCGCTGTGCTGCGCTCGCAGGACGTGAAGAAGGGCGATCGCATAGGCATTTACGTGCCCAAGTCGCTCGCTTCGCTGGTGAGCATCTTCGGGATTTTAAAGTCGGGCGCATGTTATGTGCCGCTGGACCCGACTGCGCCGCTGGAGCGTTTGGCATACATAATTCGCGATAGTGGCATCACGGTTCTGATGACCAGCGCCGCCAGAGTGGATCGAATCCGAGATATGTTTCCGGAGGCATGCCCGCTACGCTCGGTCATCCTGGTGGATTGCGATCTGCCGGCGGCCGAGCAACCTCAGACTGCCACGGTGCCAGACACGGTATCCCTGATTTCGTGGAAGGGTGTGCTGGAAGTACCGGAACCCACACGACAGGCGGAGACGGCGATCGAGACCGATACGGCGTATATCCTGTATACGTCAGGATCGACCGGAACACCGAAAGGGGTCATGATCTCTCACCGAAACTCTCTGACCTTCGTGGACTGGGCTGCCGACTTCGTGGGATTGACGAGTGAGGACCGGGTGTCGAGCCATGCTCCTCTGCACTTTGATCTGTCAATCTTCGATATCTTCGCATCGTGTAGAGCGGGTGCCACGATTATCCTTATTCCTGAGGGGGGCTCGACATTTCCGAAGGATCTGGCCCAACACATAGAAAACAAGCGCATCACCGTCTGGTATTCCGTACCGTCCGCGCTGACACTGCTTGTTCTGTATGGTGATCTCGGGGCGCGCGACCTCGGAGCGCTACACACAATTATCTTCGCGGGTGAGGTGTTTCCTACCAAACACCTGCGCAGCCTGATGTCACTCATCCCGCATGCACGGTACCTCAATTGGTACGGTCCAACGGAAACCAATGTTTGCACCTACTATGAGGTGCCGGTGCTGGACCCGGATCGTACGGAGCCGGTGCCGATTGGCAAGGCCTGTGCGAACAGCGAGACTTTTGTCGTCAACGCCTCCGGCCAGAAAGTTTCGACTCCGGGTGAGTCCGGCGAGCTGTACGCTCGCGGTCCAACGGTCATGCAGGGATACTGGGGTGCGCCGGAAATGACAGCCACGAGACTCGTGTGCAATCCATTTCAGCGTCACTTCGAGGAATTCGTGTACCGAACAGGTGACGTTGTGCGGATCGACGGCGACGGAAACTATATATACCTGGGGCGTGAAGACGGCATGGTGAAAACGCGCGGGTATCGGGTGGAGCTTGGAGAGATTGAAGTCGCTCTGTACGAACTTCCGGCTGTCCGAGAGGCGGTTGTCTTACCTGTGCCACACGATGTATTTGGGAACCTTCTACGCGCCGTTATCAGCCTCAATGAGGGGTACTCTCTATCGCGAGAGGATGTCACGGGTTACTGCACCAAACGCCTTCCGAGGTATATGGTGCCCGAGGTCGTCGAGTTTCGAGAAGAGTTACCGAAGACATCAACCGGAAAGACTGATCGCGTCGCACTTGCCGGATCCACTTCACATGCGGCACGATAACTCAAGATGCCTACCAAAGGACGAACATGACGACGGACGAGTCCCAAACGCCGATTGAGGCGCGAGTGAGCGCATTCATCGCCCGGGATCTAGTAAGCCGACCAGATCTGTTGCCAATCGGGAGCGACACGCTTCTGGTTGAGTCAGGCATTCTGGACTCGCTGAGCCTTCTCAAGCTCCTGGTCTTTCTCGAAGAGGAATACCACGTCGAGGTAGACGACTCGGAGTTTTCTCTGTTGAACTTCAGCACCGTGCGTGCCATCTCCGACTACGTACGATCTCACCAGACCTGAGGTGAGCAATACTTCGAGATGCGCGGTGTCGATCCGCGGGGCCTCCCGGGATGCCGGCGCGTCTTCCGGTGCGGTCGGTGAAATCCAACGCGAAACTCCTGGTTCCGCACGCCCCTTCGACGCTATCCCGTACGTCACTCTCCCCGACAATTACGGAGTTGAGCTGGGGCCATACCTGGTCAGCATGTACGAAACGCATGGACCTATTTTTCGCACGACGTATCTCGGCAACGATCTGGTGTATTTGATCGGCCCGGAAGCCAATGAATTCGTGCTGGTGAAGGATCGGGACAAGTTCTCGCACCACGAAGGCTGGGGGAAGCTCTTTGCGGCCATGGAGGTGTACGGCGATGGGCTGGTCACCATGGATGGAAAGGAGCACGACCAGGATCGTCGTATTATGGCGCCGGTATTTCGCAATAGCGCCGTCGACGGATATCTCCCGCTTATGAGCCGGATCGTCGATACCCGGATACAGTCGTGGAGAGATCTCGGAGAGTTCGACGTGTACCAGGAAACGCTGCGTATGACGTTCGATATGGCGGCCCAGGCGTTTGGCGGTATCGAGGCGCCGGACGAATTGGACCTGTTCCGCGAGCTTTTCAATCACCTTCTCACGCAGGGTATGAGGGCTCGCACCAGCCGCCGTAAAGCGGAACTCTCCGAGCTCTTGCTCAGGCATATCGAGGCTCGACGCCGGAACCCGACCGACGACCTGATCGGCCGGCTGGTCCAAGCACGCGATGGTGACGGCAATCCACTAAGCGACGAACGAATCATCGCACACGTCAATATCCTTCTACTCGCTGGTCACGAAACGTCGGCTAGCATAAGCGCCTGGTTTCTCCATTTGCTGAGCCGCCATCCCGAGTTCGTCGAGCGCCTCCGGCAGGAGCAGATGGACGTGATTGGTGAGGATGGCGAGCTCACTCCGGATCGGCTGCGCCGGCTGAAGGTACTGGACTACGGCTTGCTTGAGACCGAGCGCCTTTACCCGCCGGTGGGGGTTGGACCGCGTGGAGTGTCGCAGGATTTTGTGTTCGAAGGCTATCGTGTTCCCGCCGGGTGTTACGCCTTTTACAGCGCGGCGGCTACCCACTCCATGCCGTTCATTTTCAAGGATCCGGCCAGGTTCGATCCGGACCGATTCGCACCCCCGCGAGAGGAGCATAAAAGGAACCCATATTCGCTCGTGACTTTCGGTGGCGGTCCGCGGATCTGCATCGGCATGGCATTCGGCCAGGCCGAAATCAAGATGATGGTATCGACTATTCTGCGCCGCTACGATTTGCTGCCGGTCGAGAATCAGCGTGCGGTTCAGTTTTACCGCGCACTCGGCGTGCCCCTGTACGGTCTCAAGCTCGCGGTTGCCGAAAGGACCGGGCCGGATGCCTGAGTTGAGCAACGTGCACACGCCGGCCCAGGCGCTCCGTTCGCCCGTTTTCGACCTCGAGTCAACGGTGCGCCGCCTTAAGGCGGATCTTTTTCTCCTGCATGCACCGAGCGTCTTTGACTTCCGCGATCGCGACGATACGATCTTTGCGTATCTCAGCGACTCTGACAGTGTGAACGTGACATCGGTCTACGAGATGTATCCACTGGGATTTTTCGCGATTCAGCAGCGACTTCGTGAAGAAGGGCTGCAGGCCGAGATTGTCAACGTTGCATCGCTCATGCTGATGTACCCAGATCTCGACGTCGACGCGCTTCTCGCACGGCTCGAGGCTCCAATCTTCGGCATCGATCTGCACTGGATGGCGCACTGTCAGGGTTCAGTGGAGCTGGCGAAGCGCGTCAAAGCGATTCGCCCCGAGGCCCTGGTGATGTTTGGCGGGATATCGTCGACCTACTATGCAGACGAGTTGATCCAATATCCCGCGGTGGACTTCGTGGTGAAAGGATACGACACGCTTGAACCGGTGAGTCTACTGGTTTCGGCCATAAAGAGCGGCCGGCGAGACTTTCGACACATTCCCAATCTGGTGTACCGAGACCAGAACGGCGTCGCGCAGAGCAACCCCTTCGATTACAAGCCAACGAGATCGTACAACGATGCCACGGTAGATTGGTCGGCGTACGCAGCCCAGGAGGGGAACGGCACCACGAAAAACATTATGACGCTTCCCAACACCGGATGTGCGCACGACTGCCCGTGGTGCGGGGGATCGCGATACGCCACCAATAAAATCATGGGCATCAAGCGAACGCTGGTTACCAAAGACAACCAGCGAGTCGTGGATGAACTGCGCACGATGGGTGACGCGGCCAGCCGAACGTCAATTTACGCTCTCCAGTGCTACTCGGAAACGAAGGGCCGGCTTTTCCAATTTCTCGACGCCGTAAAGGAGATGAGGTACAAGAGCGTCTTCTTCGAGCAGTTTCACCTCCCGAGCCGTGAGGTGATGGAAAAGATGGGGCAATCGACTGACGCGTACATTATGCTCTCTCCCGAGTCTCACGATCCGGTGGTCGGCAAGCTGGCGGGACGAGGCACGTTCACGATGGAGCGGATGGAGCAGTGGCTACCATACGCGTTTGACTCCGGGATTTCCGGCGTCATGGTGTGGTTTCTAATCGGCACGCCGCAGCAGACCAGGGAATCGGTACTCGAGACGGTTGCCTACAGTGAGCATCTATTGCGTACGTTCAAGGGACAGAATGTGCTTCCGCTGGTTTGCCCGATGGTTCCCTTTCTCGACCCTGGCTCCCGCTTTTTTGAAGAGCCCCACAAACACGGCTACCGGATATTCCATCGCACGCTGGAAGAGCACCGTCGAGCCATGGTGGATCCGTTATGGTACCGCCGCATGAACTACGAGACGGAGTGGATGTCGAGGCGCGACATTCAGGAAGTGACCTATGAAGCTATTTCGCGTCTGGTGACGGTGAAGGGTGAGCTCGGTATCTTGCCCGGGCGTTTGTGCAAGGCCGTCCTGGACACAATCGAGGAAACCAAGGTGCTCCTGCGCGAGGCCGAACGAGCACTCGAGCTCGACGGGGGCTTCCCGCCCGACTTACGGGCTATCATCCGGCGGTACAACCGTAAGATGCTGGCCTACTCGACGGACCAGATCATGCCGATGCCCCGGCCCTTCGGCGGGCGATGGTTCGACGACTCCACGATACCTTCCGACCTGCTAGACGAGGTCAGGACACGGCAGGCCGCCGGAGTGCTTGCCCGGACCGGCACCGGTGCGTAACCGGATACGTGGGCAGGTCACGCTGAGCGGAGGCGTGAGGTCTTAACAATTGATTACCAAATGACCGAAAGCGTCGCTATCTATTGACGAAGTACAGATGGTGTCGCTACGGTGAAGCAAGTGGGCACCGGCGATACGCGCCAGAACGGACCTCGAACAGTTTATGCGGGTCCGCTGTCTGATCCTGCGTGTCCGCGGTTCAAAGAGTTGTCGTGTTCGTTGAGGGGACGTAATGGTTGGTAAGCTGGCGCCGAAATCACACCGTGGCCGGGTAGTGCGCCTCACACTAGCGATCATCGTAGGCCTGTCCCTGGCCTCGTTGCTGGGCCGGCAGGCTCTGCTACACCCGTCTCCCGCAATGGGTCAGGCAGTGGTTTCGGTCAATGTTTCGAGCCAATCGCTCGGCACCATACCCACGGGATTTGCGGGACTGAGCATCGAGGAAAGTGATGCGTGCAAGTTGGTGGGCACGGATGCGGCGCATCCCGAGTTAGACACGTTTTTGAGGAACCTGTCTCCCTTTGTGCTGCGAATCGGAGGAAATTCGTCCGACAATTCCACGTGGGTGCCAAACGCGCCGTGTAGTGGGACGGACTTCACCACGACGATCGGCCAGGCCACCATCGACGGTATCTTCGCCCTGGCGCGTAAGGACAACTTCCGGGTGATCTGGGGTGTCAACCTGAAGGCAAACGATCCCGCCACGTTCGCAAACGAAGCAGCATATGCGGCTCGGGCGGGAGGCGCTAACCTGTACGGTATCGAGATCGGGAATGAGCCTGACCTGTACCAGGGGATCGATTACCCGACGTACCGCGCCCGTTGGGAGGCGTATTACAGCGCTATCAAGAGTCTGGCGCCCGGCGTCGGCATAGTAAGTCCGGATACAGCGTACCCCATACGATGCGCCACATGTGAGAGCACGGACTTCTTCGGCGAATTCATGCGACGATGAGGGATCGAAGGTTCAGCTCGCGACATTTCACTATTACGCCTCGAATCCCACGAATGCCACGATTGCGCGACTGCTGGATCCCACATCGATACAGCGCGTTCGGGATGAGGTGGGATGGAGCATTGCCGCTGCGAAATCAGCAAATGTCCCGGTGTCCATCGATGAGACCAATAGCGAGGGCAGCGGTGGGACGGCAGGCATTTCGAATACGTTTGCCGCGGCGCTCTACGGGCTTGACTTCTTATTTACCGCCGCCGAACTGGGCGTATCGCAGGTTGACATCTTTGGGACGGCGGGCACCACCAACGGTAATTACACGCCTATCGCCCAAGCCACTGACGGATCGATCTTCGCGCAGCCTCTGTATTACTCCATGTTGATCATGAACAAATACGGCGGCGGCACAATTCTCAATACCTCGGTGAGCTCCAGTGCCGACCTGTCGGCGCACGCCGTGGTGGGCACCGATGGCAGCTTGCGGGTCATCCTGGTCAACAAGAACACGACGTCTGATGTGACGGCACAGGTAGCAGTTCCCCAGACGTATTCGTCGGGGCAGGTGATACGCCTTACGGCCCCAGCGTTGACGTCGACCGGCCAGGAGAGCGTGGCGCTCGGTGGCATCCACATCGGTAATACCGGCTCATTCCAGGCGGCCAGTACGGAGGCGGCGGCCGTCGCGGGAACCAGTGCGACAATCAGCGTGCCGCATGGAAGCGCCGCGGTTGTGACGCTGACGAAGTCAGTACCTCCCACCGCCACTCCGGTGCCGGCTCCCACCGCAACTCAGGCACCCCCGCCGGTAGCAACGCCTCGTGCGACCTCGTCACCAACGCCGGTTGTCAGCCAGCGCAAACTGACCATGACCCTGAAGTCGAAAGTCGCGGCGGGGAAGCGCCAGGTGGTCAAGATTGTAGGGCCGGCACATACCGTGGTACATCTGCTGGTGCAGTATCCCAATGGCGACCACCAATCCTCCAAGGTGACCACGGACTCCCGGGGCGACGCCACGTATAGCTACACCCAGGGTGACAGTAAGATCGCCCGCACGAATCAGACGGCGACTGTTCGGGCGCAGACCGGATCCGGAGCAAAGACGGTGACCGTGACGAAGCAGTATCAAATCCTGGCGGGGAGGATCGACCTGGTGGTAGAGCCGCGCAGTCAGAAGCCCGGTGGAAAGGTTTCGATATGGGTGCATTCGCGGGCCTCCACGGAGATCGAGGTCACCCTGCAGTTTCCAAACCATATCCAGAAGAAGTTCTATCGAAAGACCGGATCTGGAGGGTGGGCGGCTATTGCGTACCGGGTTGGGACGCACGTGACCACGGCCAGCAATAAGCGGATCAAAGTGATTGCGACCTGGCGAAACGGCCAGCCCGGATACTACACGGATCGGTATTTGACGGTCACGTAATCGGCGCGATGGAATGCCTGGACCGTGCGACGTGGAGAGTGCCGCACGCTTCGGGGTCGTCCGCCTCAAGTGGACGACGTGTCTTGCCTGGAATAGGGAATCAACCATCCCCGCGACGGTACAATGGTCGGAACGTGCACCTGTAGCTCAGCGGATAGAGCACCAGTCTTCGGAACTGGGTGTCGGGGGTTCGAATCCCTCCAGGTGCGCCATTTGCTTTGCCTGTGTTCGCCAAAGGCCGGGAAGAAGAGACGTCTAGCATCACAACTGGGTGTCACGTCAGGTCGCCAGAGCTGATCGGTTGCTGCACTGCCGCCACGCCGCTTCATTGCCGGTGCGGATGCGATCGCCGTCGCAGAACAGAAAATCGCCGACCTCCAAGAGGCCATCGATGCGGACCGCGATCTGTCGACCTCGCTTGCACTGGACGAGCACCAGCCCACTGGAAGCGCGAGGTAAGCCCAATGCAAGGAGCAGTTCTCTTCGGATCGCGAGACATCCGATGCCACCCTGGTAGCGACGCCGGACCTCCCATCTGATGACCTGATCCCAAGTCTGCTCGCAGCCTCGGACGTGCTGGGCACCGGCTGGTTCGCCGCCGTGGCGGCTGAGGCCGGACCTGGGAAGACCGTAGCGGTCGTCGGCGACGGCGCGGTCGGGCTACTGGCCGTGCTCGCGGCCAGTCAGTTGGGGATCGAGCGAATCATCGCGATGAGCCAGGCCGAGTCACGCCGGCATCTCGCCCGCGAGTTTGGCGCGACCGACATCGTGACCGAGCGCGGCGACGCCGGCGCGGCAAGCATAAAGGAGTTGACTGATGGGCTGCTGTCGAGGTGTCCCTGAACTCTGATCTCCACGCCACCTCTCGGCTTGCCCTGCGTCATTTCCGTGTCGCCTTTCATCTGAGCGGCGGCTACGCAGAGCCGCCGCTTGCCCCAGCTTGTCGGGTGTGTCTCAATGGGTTGCGGCAAGCGCCTTCAGCGCTCTCAGCGCCTCCGCTGCGTTGGTTTCATCCACATGTGCGTTGGTTTCATCCACATGATCGCGAGCCTGCCGATCCCACGAGATGTCGAGCGCGAGGAGGATCAGGTTTGCGCCGACGGTCGCTCCGACGATTGCAGTGATGAGGGAGAGAAGTCCGTCGGTCGCATGGAACCCCAGCCAGGCACCTGCGAGGCCACCTCCTGCTGCTGCCGCAATTCCGATGGTGTTGGCGTTGGATTGCCGGTCGCGGTTGACCCAGGCGAGGTAGATCCCCAGGCCGATCGGCACACCGATTGAGACGACGGCGAGGAGCTGGTCGTCAATCGGCGTCGTCGGCGACGTCGTGAGGACGATGAGCGCACCGAGGAACCAGCCGCCGAGGCCGAGGATGAGCGGGTACACCGAGCGGAGCGCCGCACTCGCCGTGCGCCCGAACCGACCGCGTCTGCGCGTCCGCCACCACATCAAGAGCAGCGACACCACCATGAGGACGGCGAGGCCGATCATCATGCCGGCAAGGCCCTTGCCCAGCGCCGTCAATGTGACCTTCGGTGTGAAGTCGACGTGCAGCCCCGCGTACCGGGACTGGTCGACTCGTCCGGTCTCGAGGTAGGTGGAGATCAGGTGCGTGCCCGCCGTCGGCTCATAGCTCCAGAAGGAGTCTGCGTGCCCGAGCTGGGGCAGTATCACCTGGTGCCCGTTCGGGAGGGCGGGCATCAGCTCACGTGTCGCATTCTGCGGTGGGGTCGCCATATCCAGCGCCCCGGAGATCACCAGGGTCTGGACATTCGACTTCCGGACGTGCATGTACTGGTCCTCGTCCGTGGCAGCCGGCAAGGCATTCACCACTTCGCCGCCGCCGAAGAGGAAAGCCGTGCCGGGGCTGCCGATGATCGACCGGTCGGGGTGAGCGAAGTACTTCTTGACAACAGGGAAGTCCATCCGCCCAAAGGACATGAAGTCACCCCAGACAAACGCTGGTGGGAGAGCGAGGCTTGCAAATATCGATTGTAACCAGAGCCCGCTCGGGTCGCCGTGGGCGGCCGATAGCCATGAGTCGAGCGTCATCGGCGCGCCGAGTGGCGCATCGACGTCCGTCGACTCCTGCATGCCTAATGAGGTCGCGACCAGCACATTGCCCTTCTTGATAGGGAGGAACAAGAAGCGGGCCGGCATGTTGGCCGCCGTGTGCTTGATGGTAGCGATCAGATTATTGGTGCGCTTGCTACAGCCGGCGTCCGCGGCACAGAGGCGAGCGTAGCGCTGGAACTCGAGATCGATGGTCTTCGTATCGTACAGGAAGCGGCCGGGCGGGTTCGCCCCGATCATCACCGAGCGGTGGATGCTCGTCGGGTAGCGCCAGGCATAGATCATTGCAGTGCGCGTACCAGCGCTCTCGCTGATGAGGTCTATCTTCTTGTAGCCCAGCGCCTTCCTGGCCGCCTCGAGGTCATCGACCCGCTCAGGTATGGTGTAGCCGGCCAGGTCGACGCCGTGTGCCTTCAGACGCGTCGCGCAGGCGCGGAAGCCGGCGGCGTAGGCCCGGAACGACGCCTGACCGAGCACGTCCGCCGAGTGTTCCACTGCGGAGTTAACCTCGGGGCAGTTGAGCACGGACGATCCGTCGACGCCCCGGTAACCGACCAGGACGACGTCATGGTTAGCTGTGAAGCGGCTCGCCGCCGGGAACGTCATGTTCGTGGTGCCGGGGCCGCCCTGCAGACGGAAAATCGGCTGCGGACGGGTGGGCGGATGTGGCTCGAATGCGAATGACGGGCAACGCGATCAGTCGCGAGTGCGGGTTCGTCCGATTCTCGGGCACGACCAGCGTGCCGCAGTCGGCGCTGGCGCTCCCCTTCTCGGTCGTATAGTTGCAGGGCGTGAGCTTCAATTGGCCGGCATGCGCTCCGGCGGGGACAGACACCGCGCTGGTGCCGCCCGTCAATCGGAGGTACACGAGACCGAGCACCCCCAGTGCGATGACGATGAGAGCGATGATGCGCGCAGGAGTGAAGCCCCTCCGCCGTTCGTTTGTTCGACCGCTCATCAGCCGTACCGGATGGCGGTGGTACTGCTGGTAACGTTCATCGCGATTCTCCTCAAGTTCTTGTAATCGGCCCGTACACGAGTGTGATGTGCTATTTGCCGGGGGCCCGCTGTCGGCTCCGCGTGGTGCTGTGACGGCGATTGCTCGGGGAGGGACGCCGTCATGGCGCGGACGCCACGATGGGCTGCCCTCGGTAGGCCTCAGGCTGGAAGCCCTTGGTGAAGAGCCAGAATGGCAGCGCTAGCTCGAAGAAGATACCGGGGATGGTGAGGACGGTGCCGATGTGGAGCCCAAAGATTTCGGCAATGGCCCCGACCATGAGAATCGGGTAGCCGATCAGGCCCGACACCGCCAGCCAGCGGGGAACGAGCTGCGTTCGGAAGAGCAGCACACACAGGAAGACTGCTCCCGACGGCGAGCGATATCTCGGCGATCTGGTATGCCATGGTGTTGGCCTGAGCCGCGAGCGATCCGAAGGCTTGTGCCGTCCCGGCGCCGACACCGTGCTGGCTACTCAAGGGAACGATCATCAGAAGGGCAAGCACCCCCACGTCCAGCAGGACCACCTCAACAATCATCGCGGCCAGGTAGCCCAGCGCGGTTCTCTTGCCGTGCTTCTCCAGGATCGGGAAGAACAGCACGCCCTTTTCCCACATCCACCGCGGTGTTCAACAACATCAGAAAGGCTCCGATGAGCAGGATGGACTGATGGGCGGAGATCGTGGAGAGAAAGTCAGAGGAGCCGGTTACGGACTTCACCAGGATGGAGCCCACGCCGTAGACGAGAAATCCAGCGAGATAGAGTCCGCCGATCAGCCTCGAATCCGTCATGCGAGACCCGGTCAGCCCACTTTTCTTCAACGGTGCAGCAACCGGTTCAGCGCTGCTTGACGCCTTGACTGCGAGTACTACTGCCATGGTGTTACGACCTTTCTGAAAGCGATTTGAGTACCATCCGATGGGTCTGAGCATGGCCGCGATGGTACGGTCTCAGCCATGGCTTGCGCCTTACACGGATTGATGACGACCTTCCCTCGAGCGTGCCCCCCGCCGACGTGATCGATCGCCTGAGGGGTCTCGCTCAGCGGGTACGTCCTGTCGATGACGGGTGTGATCTTGCCGGACTCGATGAGCTCCCGCAGTACGGCCAGGTTTTCCTGCTTCGGCGATATGATGAACGTTCGCAGCGTCTGGCTCACGAATCGTGACGACACTTTCGCTCTGATAACGCGGCCTCCGCTGGCGAACCATCGATTTTGGAACCCGCCGCCGTTCGGCACGAGCGTTCCCTTCGGGGTGAGCACGCGCCGGAGGTCGGACAACGAGTGGTTTCCGACGTTGTCCAGGATGAAGTCGTACCGCTGCCCCGCCTGCGTGAAGTCCTCTTTGGTGTAGTCGATGACCTGATCTGCCCCGATCGATCGGACCAGATCCACATTGCTCGTGCTACAGACGCCGGTCACCTCCGCTCCGAGCGACTTCGCGATCTGGACCGCGAAGGTGCCGATGCCTCCCGACGCTCCGTTGACCAGGACCGTCTGTCCCGCTTGAACGTCGCGAAGCGCCTCGAGAGCGACCGAGCCGGCCATGGGAACGGCCGCGGCTTGCTCGAACGTGAGGTTGGCCGGCTTCGGCTGCAGCGCGTCTTCGGAGACGGACGCATACTCGGCAAAGGCGCCGCCCAGATCCTCGCACCAGCCGAAGACCTCATCACCTGGCCGAAACCGCGTCGCCCTCTTGCCGACGGCCTCAACCTCTCCCGCCACATCCGTGCCTCGAACACCGTTCTTTGGCTTGCGCAGCCCGTACACGGGACGGGCGATGTACGGCAGGCCGCGCACGATCGCCCAGTCACCGGGGTTGACGGCGGCCGCCCGAATGCGCAGCAGCACGTCGCCGTCTCCGATCTCAGGTTTGTCTACCTCCTGGAACTGTAGAACGTCATCAGGGGACCCGTACCTGTCCTGAACAATTGCCTTCATCGTGGTCTCCTCACGTGAACACCCCGGATACCGGGTGCTCGATTGACCGCTCGTGTCACAATGCTTTTCATCTGCGCCTCCAATGTGCCGGCCATTCATTGCCCTGGTACCATCTTCTGCGTCGGCCCGTTCGCAGGCATCGGGGGCAGTACGGACTGACCACGTAGTGGACGATCCGTGCGACCGGGCCAGGTTCGACCACGTCTTCACTACGTGGTGAACCCGTACTCTCACCGATGCTCCCCGACCGCGGCTCGGTCCAAGCTGGAGTCGTGACAACTCCAGGCTCCGTTCCAGCGCGCGTGACCACGCATCACTTCCTAGCCGAGGTCCGTCTGCTAATTCCGGGAGGAGCGAGACCCTTCGTGGATTGGCCGCAGCCTTCATGCAGCCTGCCGGCGCCTCAGCGGCATCAGCGCTTGGCCTCAGATTGTGAGCGCCGTCTACAGCCCGGCGGATGAGCGGCTCGTATGCATCCTGGAGGCGGCAAGCTGGAAGGATGTTCGCGACCTGTTCGAGATCGCACTTCTGCCTCCGGCGCGCGTCCTGGAAGTCGTGATGGTCGAGGACGACGGCCCGCGGCTCCAGCAGGACTAAACGGACCTCACCTCGTTCGCCACCCAGCTCGCGATCTCGACCCGGGAGTTGATTCCGAGCTTGTTCAGAATGTTGGATACGTGCGTCTCCACCGTCCGCTCGGACAGGAACAAGCGCGAGGCGATCTCTTTGTTGCTGAGGCCTTCTGAGACCAGTCCGGCGACCTCGCGTTCCCGCTTGCTCAGTGGCATCGTCCCGGCCTTCATCGGAGGAGTAGCATGCCGAGCGGCCTTCTTCTCCTCCAGCGCGTACGCGATCGCGTCGTCCTTCGCCATCCGCCTGCCCACTTGCATCTCAGACTCCAACGTTGGAGGTCCGAGCGCGGCGGCAACCGTTTCCCGCGCCTGACGAAGCAGTGGGTCCATATGCCGCATGAGCCGAACGCCCGTCTCGGCTTGCAGGGTCTCCGCGACACCCAGCAGCCTTGCGGCGCGTCTGGAGCCGGCCGACCATGGCGGCCTGGCAGGCGAGCCCGTCCACGAGGTACAGGATGGTATCCCGGTTCTCCAGGCGACGCGCGATGCTCAAGGCCTCCTGGAACAGCGGGCGGGCCCTTGTCCGGTTGGGCGCTCTGAAGGAGGGAAAAGCCGTAGAGCCCAAGGAGGTAGCTGAGGGATTGCAGGTCGCCCCGATCCCGCATACGGGGGGCCCATTCAGAGTAGACTCGACTCACTGTGTCCACATCCGTGTCGCTGAGAGCGAGGAACCCCTCGGTGAGAGCCAGGACCGCGTCGGCACCTGGGTCGTCAAGCCCATCAGCCAGGACCTTTGCATCACGGAGGCAGGACCGAGCACCGTCGAAGTCGCCGCTCATGGCTCGGACGGTCGCGGACACGGCCAGGATCCGGGCAAGCAGCGGCAGATCACGCATGGTGCGTGCCTTCGCCTCCGCCTCTCTCAGCACCGGCTGGGCGGTCGTTGCGTCTCCCTGCGCCATGGCCACGAACCCGCGCGCGAAGAGCGCACGCGCCAGGGCCGAGGCGTCGTCCTCTGGGCGCTCCAGAAAGAGGTCAAGCCAGTACACGCCCTCGCTGGTCGCGCGCGGAACCCAGTACCAGTACAGTGAGCCGACCATAGACAGACCGAGAGCGTGGTCAGGTCCGTTGAGGCAACGCGCCAGAGCGGCGCGCACATTGTCCGCCTCGCCGTCCAGCCGCTTGAGCCACTCTACGACCTCACGTGATGGCGCCGCCTCTTCCGCGTCCCGGCACAGGCCGGCGTAGAAACGGACGAAAGCGTTGATCGCTGCCACCTCCTCACCGGCGTCGCGCAGCTTGAGCAGCCCATACTCGCGCATCGTCTCGTGGAACCGGTAGCGCGCGCTTGCGGCTGCACCCAACCGGGCTACGAATGACTTGTCAATCAGGCTGGACAGGAGGTCGAGCACAGACGTTGGGTCGATGCCCGTGCCCGTCGCCACTGCTTCAGCAGCATCGAGCCCAAAGTCGGAGGGGAACACGGCAAGCCGGCGCAGCAGCGCCGCCTCGGGGCCGCTCAACAGATCGTGACTCCAGTCGATGGTGGCCCCCAGGCTCTGCTGCCTCGGCAGCGCCGTCCGGCTGCCGCCGGTCAGGATCGCGAAGCGGTCAGTCAACCTTTCGAGCAAATCATCGAGTCCGATCGTCCTCAACCTGACGGCCGCCAACTCGAGCGCCAGTGGCATGCCGTCGAGGCGGTGGCAGAGCTCAAACACCAGGCGCCTGGTGTCGTCGGTGTCCTCGAGGTGGACGCCGGCATCTGCGGCCCGCGCGACGAGAAGGGCCACGGCCTCCGAATGCGCAAACCCTTGCGCAGCGTCGGAGTCCACCTCTCGTCGGCAGCGTGAGCGGTGGCACGTGAAGCACGCGCTCTCCGGAGATGCCCAACGGCTGGCGGCTGGTGGCCAGGATACGGACTCCAGGGGCTTCCTTCAAGACGACATCGGCAAGGACGGCGATGGCGTCCAAAAGATGCTCGCAGTTGTCGAGGACTAAAAGCGCCTCGCGGGGGGCGAGGTGGGCGACCAGGAGCGAGGTTGGCCACAGTCCAGACTGGTCGGGGAGGCCCAGGCTGGTTATGACGGCCTTGGGAACCAGATGCGGATCTTCGAGACCTGCAAGGTCGACGAACCACACACCGTGGCGTACAGTCCGTTGGAGGTCGGAGGCTGCCCGTAGGGCGAGCCGGGTCTTACCCACTCCGCCCGCTCCGACCAACGTCAGCAGGCGGGTCTGAGCGAACGCCGACTTCACCTCGGCCAGCAGTCTGCGTCGACCGACGAAGCCGGTTGACTCGGCGGGGAGTTTGCCCGTGGCGGCTCGGTTGGCGACTGGCACAGCACCAGTGTAGGTTCTCGACCCGGTCGCACTCCTGTCGTGGGGGTCTACGCGGGGCGGACGATCGCGGGGAGCTGTCGACCGCGCGCGCGAAAGACGAGCGCTCATCGGACCCCTTTCACGCGCCAGATGGCGACTGCCGCCATGACAGCGCAGAGCCCGGCGACGGCGTACAGGACGCTGTATCCGCCGCTGCCGATCGCCAGGATGGCCGGCGCGATCGCCGGGGCGATCGAAAAGGGAAGGGCGCCGGCGATGTTGAACACGCCGAGATCCTTGGCGTTGTCGTCCTGGCGGGGCAGGACGTCGACAACGAGCGCGAAATCGACGGCCACGTAGACGCCGAAGCCGAGCCCGCTGATCGCCATGCCGACGAGGAATCCGTTAAAGGTGGTAGCGATCGCGACCACGAACATCGCAATGCCGTACACGATGGATGCGGCGAAGACGAAGCTCTTCCGCCGGCCGGTTCGGTCAGAGAGTCTGCCGCCGATGAGCGAGGCGGCAATCACGACCACCGACTGGACGAGGGTGCCCAGGAAGATCTGCTGGGGAACATCGGCCCTGGCGCTGCCGATCTTGTCGATCAAGTAGAAGGCCTGGTAGGTCACCAGGAAGGCGTAGGCGATGAGGAACATGAAGCGGCTGGCGAACGCCCAGGCGAAGTCCGGGCTCGTCCTCGGTTTCACGTAGAACGTGCCGGCAAACTCCCGGAGCGACCACCTCGGCCGGTCAGCCCTGGCGAGATGGCGATCGTTCAGCACGATCGCGAAGAGCAGGATGAAGAACCCTCCAATCCCGCACGGGACGAGGAAGGTGGCGAGCTGGTTGCCGGCGAACAGCTTCACCAGGAGGGTGCCGCTCACGGCGGCGACCGGCAGGCAAACTCCCAGGACACCAGAGACCATCCCCCGTTGAGCGGGTGCGACCTGATCCGGCAGCACCGCCACCTGGGCGGCAAGCAGCGCGTTGAAGAACAACTGAGCGAGGCACCACCCGACAAGGACGACGGGGATGTTGGGTGCCACTGCGACAACCAGGATGCCAACGCAACCGCCGGCGAGGCCGATGACCATCCATGGTCGACGCATCCCCAACCTGGACGTGGTGCGGTCGCTCATCCTCCCGAAGAACGGATTACCGACCATGGCCACCAGGGCGCCGATCCCGGCGACCAGCGCCAGGCTGGCGGGCGCCCGTTCGATCCCCACCAGAGCGTTGATCTTCAACGGCAACGTCACCAATGTGGGCGCGAGAAAGACCAGGCTGGTGCTCATGAACGCCAACGCGTACAGCGCAGTGAAGCGCCATCCGATCGGGTGTTCAGCGGGTGACTGAAGCGGGGGAGCAGCTTCACCTGTGATCAACAGGGTCATGTCTTGTCCCCCAGGGCGGACGACGCGATCCAGTCGTCCTGCTTCCGTGAGTGCGGTCACTGTGGTTGTTGTGATTCGTCCCCAGTGTTAGTGTCCGCAGTAGTACTGTCAAAGATGCCGCAACATCGCTGGGTAGAAGTCGTGCGCTGCCCTAACACAGGCCGCTGAGCTCAGGAAATGAGTCACCTGAGCCGCGTTGTCTTGATATTCCACTTCTTGGTCGGTAAGGTCAATTATGTCTACGCCGGTTCTGGTCACCAAGCTCTTTATTCCGCGGCCGCGCCCCAACGTCGTGCCGCGACCGCGGCTGATCGAGCGGCTGAACGACGGTCTCCATGGCAGCCTCAGTCTCATCTCTGCTCCGGCCGGCTTCGGCAAAACCACGCGTGGTCAGCGAATGGGTCGCAGGCTGCGGGCGACCGACCGCCTGGCTGTCGCTCGACGACGGGGATAACGATCCCGCGCGCTTTCTGCTTCACCTGGTCGCCGCCCTGCAGACGGTTGCGCCGGAAATCGGAGAAGGGGTGGTGAGCGCGCTCCAGTCCTCGCGGCCACCGCCGAACGACGTTGTTCTGACTGCTCTGCTCAATGAAATCGCCAGCCTCCCGGACAGGTTCGTTCTGGTCCTTGACGACTACCACGTCATCGATGCCGAGCCGGTTGACGTCGCCCTCACCTTTGTGATCGAGCACCTGCCGCCGCCGATGCACCTGGTCATCGCTACCCGCGAGGATCCGCAGCTGCCCCTGGCCCGGTTCCGCGCCCGGGGCCAGCTGACCGAGCTGCGGGCCGCCGACCTGCGCTTCACCTCCGCTGAAGCCGCCGACATTTCTCAATCAGGTGATGGGCCTGAGCCTCTCGGCGGAAGACGTCGCCGCGCTGGAAGACCGCACCGAAGGATGGATAGCGGGCTTGCAATTAGCCGCGCTGTCCCTGCAGGGCCACCAGGATGCTTCCGGGTTCATCCGGGCGTTCGCCGGCGACAACCGGTACATCGTGGACTATCTGGTCGACGAGGTCCTGCAGCGTCAGCCGGAGGATGTCCGCAGCTTCTTGCTTCAGACCGCCATTCTCGACCGGTTGACCGGCCCGCTGTGCGATGCCGTTACCGGCCAGGAGGGCGGCGCGCGCGCGGCTGGAGTCGCTGGAGCGCGGCAACTTCTTTGTCGTGCCGCTCGATGAGCAGCGCCACTGGTATCGCTATCATCACCTCTTTGCCGACGTGCTCTCCGCGCATTTGCTGGCGGAGCAGCCGGAACAGGTGCCCATGCTGCATCGGCGGGCGAGCGAGTGGTACGAGCGTCATGGCTCGACAACCGATGCGATCCGCCACGCGCTGGCCGCCGAGGATTTCCAGCGAGCGGCTGACCTGGTCGAGCTGGCGGTGCCGGAGATGCTCCGGAGTCGTCAGGAGGCCACGGTGCTGGGCTGGCTCAAGGTGCTGCCCGACGAGGTCGTCCGCGTCAGGCCCGTGCTCAGCGCTCTGTATGCCGCGGGGTTACTCGTGACCGGGCAGCTCGAGGGCGTGGAGGCTCGACTGCAGGACGCCGAGCGGTGGCTGGACACGACCGCCGACAAAGACGAAATGGTCGTCGTGGACAGGGAGGCATTTCGCCATCTCCCGGGCTCGATTGCGGTGTGGCGTGCAGGTCTGGCTCTGGTTCTGGGCGATTTGGCCGGCACTGTGACCTACGCCCGGCAGGCGCTCGACCTCGTCCCGGAGGACGACCATCTCACGCGCGGATCGGGATCGACGTTGCAAGGGCTCGCATTCTGGACGAGCGGGGATCTCGAGACCGGCTATCGCATGTATGCCGAGGGCATGGCGGATCTTCAGATGGCCGGCAACATCTCTGACATACTCGGTTGCTCCATTGCTCTGGCCGATATACGGATCGTGCAAGGGCGTCTGCACGATGCGATGCGCATCTACGAGCAGGCATTGCAGCTTGCGGCGGAACAGGGCGAGCCGGTCCTGCGGGGAACCGCGGACATGTACGTGGGACTGAGCGAGCTCCACCGCGAGCGGAACGATCTGGATGCCGCGGCGCAGCTCCTGCTGCGAAGCAAGGAGCTGGGCGCGCTTGCCGGGTTACCGCAGAACCCATATCGCTGGTGCGCTGCCATGGCGCGCATACGGGAGGCCCAGGGCGATCTGGACGGGGCGCTCGACCTGCTCGGTGAGGCCGAACACCTGTACGTGGGTGACTTCTTCCCCAATGTGCGTCCGATCGCGGCCAGGAAGGCACGGGTGTGGGTGGCGCAGGGTCGAGTGGGCGAAGCGCTCGCCTGGGCGCGGGAGCAGGGACTGTCCGCCAAGGACGACCTCACCTATCTGCGCGAGTTCGAGCACATCACCCTGGCCCGGGTGCTCCTGGCCCTCTACAAGCGCGACCGTGCAGACCGCTCCCTTCATGAGGTACTGGGACTCCTGGAGCGTCTTCTGCAAGCAGCGGAAGCAGGCGGGAGGACGGGAAGACGTCATCGAGATCCTGGTCGTTACAGGCGCTCGCTTATCAGGCGCAAGGCGACATCCCTGCTGCGCTCATCCCGCTGGAACGCGCCCTGACGCTGGCCGAGCCGGAGGGGTACGTCCGCATGTTTCTGGACGAAGGGCCACCCATGGCGCAGTTGCTGCGCGAAGCTGCCGCTCGCGGGATCATGCCGGCCTATACCCGTGCGCTGCTGGCAGCATTCGACGGTGATGCAAGAGATCCAGCGCAGGCGCAGAGTCCTCTCGGTGCCTCCCCGCGCTTCGCAGCCCCTGGTCGAGCCGCTCAGCGAGCGTGAGCTTGAGGTGCTCCGACTGCTCAGGTCCGAGCTTTCCGGACCGGAGATCGCCCGGGAGCTCGTGGTCGCCTTGAGCACGGTTCGCACCCATACCAAGACCATCTACAGCAAGCTCGACGTCAATAGCCGCCGAGCAGCCGTCAAACGGGCAGCGGAGCTGGACCTGATCTAGACCCGCGAACTGCGCCGCCCGAGCGGGCATCGCGCTTCGCGCTGCCAGATGACCACGGCGATTTCCATCGCGTTCCTGGCATGGCTTCCTGCTGCCTGGCGTCCTCCGTCGCTGCAAAATCCCCACATCAATCCCCACATGTGGGGACGACACCTCCCCACATTCGCTCGTACGGTGTGAGTGCGGCAAAGAACGCATGCAACGACATGCAGAGCCACCAGGAAGGAAACACACGAGGCACAGCATGAGCGAAACACGACATGTCAAAGGAGGAGTATGACGAGCCTGCCCTGTACGAGATTCGCATCAAGGGCCACCTTGACGACCGGTGGGCCGGCCGATTCGACGGCCTGACCCTCACGCGAGAAGAGAACGGCGACACCCTGCTCACCGGCACAGTCGTCGATCAGGCCGCATTGCACGGCTTGCTCCGAGCAGTCCGCGATCTGGGAGTGCGCTTGCTCTCGGTCACACGCCTTCAACCCGAACCGGCAGAGGCGCCTGACGGTAGATCCACACGACACATCACACCGTTCAACCAAGGAGACACAACCATGATCAGCACCAAGCAGACCGCAATACCCGAAGGAACCAATGACACGGAACACCGCACGAAAAGGAGTCCCGATGAACTCAACCAGAAAGATCGCACTCGTAGCGGGAGTGCTCTTCCTCATCACCTTCATCACCTCGATCCCAGCGCAGTTCTTCTCTACCACCCTCTGCTGACCGACCCCGCCAAATACATCCTCGGTACCGGCGGTGACCCGGCCGTGTCCCTGGGTGCGCTCCTGGAAGTCATGCTTGGCGATCGCGGGTGTCGGAACCGCCGTGGTGCTGTATCCGATCGTCAAGCGGCAGAACGGGATCGTCGCCCTTGCCTACGTCACGTCTCGTGTGCTTGAATCGGCCGCCATCATGGTCGGCATCTTCAGCGTCCTTTCGGTCGTGACCTTGCGGCAGCACGTCACGGGGACCAGCCGGTACCAATACCGCCTCGCTCATCATCGCCGCCAAGTCGCTGGTCGCGGTCCATGACGCGGCGTTTCTGCTCGGGCCCACATTGCTGGCCGGCGTCGGGAAACGGGTGCTTGCTGGGCTACCTGATGTACCGGTCGGGCCTCGTGCCGCGGCGCATGGCCCTGTTGGGGCTCATCGGCGGTCCGCTGGTCATCGCGGCGACGGTCTGCGTCCTGTTCGGGGTCTTCAAGGCAGGCTCTGCCTGGCAGTTCATCGCCACCATCCCGGAGATCTTCTGGGAGCTGTCCTTCGGCATCTACTTCACCGTCAAGGGGTTCAAACCATCTCCCATCACCTCCGAGCGCATCCTCCAGGCGGCGTAAACGTCACCGCGCACCAACGGCGGCCCGATCGGGCCGCCGTTGGTGCGGACGACCGACCGAAGGCAGCAGGGTTGCTCCCCGGGCGCAAATCACTCATAGCAGTACCGCTGGCTCTTTCACTTCAAAGCACCCAGATCAGGACAGGAGAAGAACATGATCCAACAAGCAGCCTACCCAGTCCAATTCTCTGTGGACTACCCAAATCGACCGCTCGGCCGGCTGAGCACCGCCTTCCGGCTGGTCGTGGCCATCCCCATCCTCATCGTGATCGGCAGCCTCGTGGGAGGAGCATCCCAGTCGAGCAACGGGCGGGCAACCGCGATCGCTGCGGGCGCCGGCGGCCTGCTCTTCTTCGCTCCATTACTGCTGATCGTGTTCCGTCAGAAGTACCCGCGTTGGTGGTTCGACTGGAACCTGGAGTTGTTCCGGTTCAGCAACCGCGTCGGCGTGTACCTGGCGCTGATGGACGATCGTTATCCGTCCACGGATGAGCAGCAGTCGGTTCACCTGGAGTATTCCATACCCGGATGTCACGCGTGACCTGAACCGATGGCTTCCCCTGGTGAAGTGGCTCCTGGCGCTCCCGCATTTCATCGCCCTGTTCTTTCTGGGCATCGCGGCCGTCGCGGCGGTGATCATCGCCTGGTTCTCCATCCTTTTCACAGGACGGTATCCACGAGGCATCTTCGACTTCGTGGAGGGTGTCATGCGGTGGCAGGACAGAGTGGTTGGGTATGCCATCCTGCTGGTCACCGACCAGTATCCCCCCTTCCGGTTGACTCCATGAGCTGCCGGCGAGCGTTTCAAAGAGGAGACCGCGGCGCACGAGAAGGCTCTGCAGAAAGAGTCACCCGCAACCCCCGGGCTCTTTACGCTCATCGACCAGTCAGAAAGGCAGTCTCATGATTCAAGCACGAGGTCTCACGAAGCGGTACGGCCCACTGGTGGCCGTGAACGATCTTTCCTTCGAGGTCCTGCCCGGCCGGGTGACCGGGTTCCTCGGACCGAATGGATCGGGCAAGTCCACGACACTGCGCATGGTGTTGGGCCTTGACGCCCCCTCCTCTGGGTCGGTGACGGTCAATGGCCGCCCCTATGGCCAGCACCGCCGACCACTGCGCGAGGTCGGCGCTCTGCTCGACGCCAAAGCCATCCACGGCGGACGCAGCGCCTATAACCATCTGCTCTGTCTGGCCCAGGCAAGCGGGATTCCCCGCCGTCGGGTCGACGAGGTCCTGGAACGGGTCGGCATGACCAGCGCGGCCCACAAGCAGGCCGGGAGCGTTTTCCCTCGGGATGGGCCAGCGGCTCGGGATCGCCGCCGCGCTGCTGGGGGACCCCGGGGTCTTGCTCTTCGACGAGCCGGTCAACGGCCTCGATCCTGAAGGCATCGTGTGGATCCGCACGCTGATGCGTTCCCTCGCCGCCGAGGGGCGCACCGTGTTCGTCTCGAGCCACCTCATGAGCGAGATGGCGATTACCGCCGACCATCTCATCGTGATCGGTCAGGGCCGCCTGATCGCCGAGACCAGCATGGCCGACTTCATTCTGCAGCAGCTCGAAGAACCACGTGCGGGTCCGGACCCCCCAACCGAACGAGTTGATCCGGCTCCTGGCCGCCCATGGCGCAACCACCAAGGAGGAGCCCGGCACGGACGGCGCTCTGTCGGTCACCGGACTCGATTGCCCGGCCATCGGGGACCTGGCAGCCGCCCATCACATCGGCCTGCGCGAGCTGTCACCCCAGCAACCCTCCCTCGAAGATGCGTTCATGGAAATGACCCACGATGCCGTCGACTACCGCGCCGAGGTCACGCCCGACCTCGCGCTCACTGGAATTGGAGCCTAACATGACCACCATCACCGCTTCCGCGTCTCACCACGGGGCGTCGCCCCGTGACCGCCGGCCGTTGCTCCTCGATGTCCTCCGCTCGGAGTGGACCAAGCTGCGCTCCGTGCGCTCCACCTACTGGATCCTGGCCGCCGCAGCCGTAGCCACGATCGGGCTTGGTGCCCTCCTCTCTGCCTTCTACACCCTCAACTACACCACGATGAGCGTCGCCGATAGGGCGGCGTTCGACCCCACCAGATACGCCTTGAGCGGCCTGAACCTGGCCCAGCTCGCCATTGGCGTGCTGGGCGTTCTGGTCATCACCAGCGAGTACGGCAGCGGCATGATTCGCTCGACCTTCACCGCCGTCCCTCAGCGCCGCCTGGTCCTGGGAGCCAAAGCCATCGTCTTCACCGCTGTCACCGTGGTGACCGGAGTGATTACCTGCCTCGCCGCCTTCTTCCTCAGCCAGGCCATCCTCTCCAGCCACCACCTCCAGACGACGATCGGCGCTCCCGGGGTGCTGCGAGCCGTCATTGGCGGGGGCCTGTACCTGGGCGTCCTCGGGCTACTCGCTCTCGGGCTCGGTGCCATCATCCGCCACACCGCCGGTGCCATCTCCGCGGTCTTTGGACTTGTCCTGGTCGTGCCCGTGATAGCGATATTCCTGCCGTCGTCATGGTCCAATGACTTCAGCCCGTATCTGCCCAGCAACGCCGGCCAGGCCATCTTCGCTGTCGGCCACCAGGCCCACACCCTCGCTCCCTGGACCGGGCTGGCCCTGTTCTCCGCCTATGCTGCCGCCGCGCTCCTCGTCGCCGGGTTCCTCCTCACCCGCCGGGACGCCTAACCGAGCCAATTCTGGGCTGAACTGAAGGGATACCGCCATGCAGACCGATTCCGATCACAGCCAACGGATACGACAGCGGATATTGGCCGTGTTTCTTCCCATCAGTGCCGCGCTCTATGTCGCTGCCGAGGCAGCCAACCCGAAAGGCACCGATCAGTTAGTACAGTCAACTGGCGTCGCCTTCACGGTGCTGCCCATTGCAGCGAACCATGCGACCCAGCTCTACGTCTCGGGCTCACTGACGGAACTCGCTCTTGGCGCCGTCGCCGTCTCGTACGCGGCAATCGCTACGCTCGTCAGAAGGCGCGGTTGGGCTCTAGCGACCGTGGCAGCTCTGATCGGGGGCATCGGCGCTTTCAGCGGAGCCGTTGTCAATGTTCTGGTGGGCATCAACCTCGCCAGCGCTGCAACGGCTCATCTGAAACGAGAGTCGGCGGCGCGGTTCTTGGTGACGTCCTTCAATTCTGGCGCCGCCCACGCGTTCCTCGACGTCTACGCCTTCGGCCAGTATGTCGCGCCGGTCATCATGGGGATCGCCCTCTGGCGGAGTCGTCGTGTACCGCGCTGGCTGGCGATCCTCTTCCTCGTCGGCTTTGAACTTGCCCAACAGACAGGATCGGTCGGCGTCGCTGAAGTTCTCGTGCTCATGGCACCGTTTGCGGTAGCGATGGTCCTTCTCGCGGTCCAGATTTGGCAGGCAGCCGCGCTGCCGCCCACGGACGATCAGGAGCCGAGCGTCGAATCCGTGTCACGGCCCTCGGCGACGCGGTAGTGCGGCGCAGCACGGCACCCGTAGTGCAGACAGGAATGCATTCTCGCGAGCATTCTGAGTAGCCCTCGTGGTTGTCACCGACATAGCCCCCGCCGTCAGCGTCACTTCCGGGACAACCGAGCTGGTTCACGCATGGCATCGAGAGCGTCATATCCCGCGTGGTGATCATCGGAGTAGTCATGCTTGCTCTACGTCGGGGCGACACGGGGAATCATCGGTGGAACGGCCGGCGAACGTCTGGCGAGCGCTGCCACACAACGCCGCCTGACGCGTCCGTCCTATCCCGGCAGCTGCCAGGGCAATCTAGCCTCGGGCGCCTGAAAGCTTTCAGCGAGCCCTGCCCGTCTGGTTCTGCGACTTTCTTCGGCCGTCTTGTCTCAACCCTGTCCGGGAATTACAGGGAACGGAGTGGGAACATGGTATGGACATGGTTGCCGTCAGTTCATGCACAGTGGTGCGGCGCTGACGGTGGCGGCAGACAAGTCGCTTGCCTTTCGTGAAGCAGGTGTTATGATGGCCAGAACAAAGGTTGTATATCTGGCACGGAAGGCCTTGAGACGCGGCTCCCGCCTGGCCACCTAGGCCGCGTTTAGCCACTGGTGAACCCGATCCGTTCTGGATCGGGTTTCGCATTGCGCTGAACGGATGGAGTCCTATGACCACCACCTACCTCACTCGTCCAGAAGGACGCCTTGCCTACGACGTCGCGGGCGACGGTCCCCTCGTGCTGCTCGTGCCCGGCATGGGCGATCTACGATCCGCGTATCGTTTCCTCGCTCCCGCTCTGGTCGATGCAGGATACCGGGTCGCTTCCACCGATCTCCGCGGGCACGGGGACAGCGACAGTCCTTTCGCTCCTATGGTGATGTCGAAACGGCCGCTGACATTCTCGCCCTTGTCGAGGACCTCGGTGGTCCGGCCGTCGTCGCCGGCAATTCCATGGGCGCCGGGTCCGCCGCACTCGCCGCAGCGGAGCGGCCCGACCTTGTCCGGGGTCTCGTGTTGATCGGTCCGTTCCTCCGCAACGGCTCGGTGAGTGCGCCGCAGCGCATCCTCCTGCGAATCGCCATGTTCCCCCTGTGGGCCGCAGCATCATGGAAGATGTATTTGCCCAAACTCTATGCCGGCCGGCGGCCCACGGACTTTGAAGCGTACCGCGACCGAGTCGTCGCGAGCCTGCGCCGCCCCGGTTATGCCAAGGCGTTCTCGCTCACCACGCGCACGAGTCATGCGCCGGTTGAAGCTCGCCTCGACGGCGTTTCGGCGCCAACCTTGGTCGTGATGGGCGAACAGGATCCTGACTTCCCGGATCCGCAGCGCGGAGGCCGACTGGATCGCCGGAGCCTTGCAGGCAGACGTCGTCATGGTGCCCGAGGCGGGGCATTACCCGCAGTCACAGCGGCCCGACGTCACCAATGCTGCGGTGCTGCAGTATCTGGGAAGGATTCGTGACCGTGCGCCGAGCGGCGTTCCTCCGTCTGAGAACCGGGCCTCGTAACGGGCAACACGAGGAGCCGCGGCCCTGGAATCGATGGTCGCTGCCCGGGACGAGGCTCCAATAATGGGGGCCACGAAGTGCTTACACTTTGAACGGAGGCTGACCTGAAGGGAAATCGGTGCGGACGCGTCGTGCGCCACCCACGGGCTGCACCCATCCTGCATGGAGTCGTGGCGTTGGAAGCCGGGGGAGGCTTTTTCATGCCACGCTGGATGGCGATGAGACCTTCTGTCACCTCATGCGCCTGTTCGCGACCGGTTTGAACTCTTTCCACACGAGGCTCAGACGCTTCCAGGGGTGACACGGAGTTGAAAGCGCGGACGCAGCAAACAGCGAATCATGCTCGTGTGTCAGCGGACGACCAAAACCTAAGGAGATGCCACTATGAACGTGACCAGCGGTGGCCGGCGATCCGGTGCGGCTGTGACCAGTGCCAGCCAGATTCACGGAGAGAAGGAGGCAACCATACCTGACCTCCTCACCAGCCCGAAGCGTCTGCTTCGCCTGGAGTCAGCCGCTCTCCTTGCTGTGAGTCTCCTGGTCTACTGGAAGATTGGCGGAAACTGGCTGGCCTTCGCCGTGCTCCTCCTCGTCCCGGATGCATCGATGGTGGGCTACATGCGCGGCGATCGGATCGGAGCAACGGTGTACAACCTCGTTCATCTCTATCTCTGGCCGTCGGTCCTGGCGGTCATCGGGATCCTGATGAGCAATGAGGTGACGCTCTCACTCGCGCTTATCTGGTTTTCTCACATCAGCATGGACCGCAGCCTGGGCTATGGCCTGAAGCTGCCGACCGGTTTCAAGCATACTCATCTCGACACGGATGAGTGACGGTCTCTTGTGCCTGTTGATCACGAATTCCCTGTCGCTGCGTCACGACTGGTGACTCCAGGGTGAACTGCTCATTCTCATGAGCATTCTGACCGGGCTTTCTGGAGCCACCGCCATCTTGCTGATCTGTGCGCTGCTCTTCGTTGAGGAGACTGGAGTGCCTGTGCCGCTCCTATCCGGCGACGTTCTTCTTGCCCTGGCCGGAGTGCTGATCGTCAAAGGCAGTATCTCGCCCTGGGAATTTTTCCCGCCCGCGTTCGTCGCCGAGGTAGCCGGTGTGATGACGGGACACTTCTGGTCACGGACCCTCGGGCAGCGGGGACTCGAAGCTCTGGCCGGCAGGGTGCGGGCGAGAAAGGCGCTCGATCGCACCTCTGCCCGGCTCAAGGCTGCCGGCCCTCTCCATATCACCATCGCGCGCCTCGTGCCAGGGCTGCGGATCAATACCACACTCGTGGCGGGGGCGGCAGGTATTTCCGCGGGTACGTTCCTGTTGGGAGTCGTACCGGCAATCATCATCTGGCTGGCCGCCTACACACTCCTCGGCGTGGTCGTCGGCGTGCCGGTGCTCGCCTCACTCAATTACGTGCAACACGTTGCCGTCACGGGCGTCGTGCTCGTTCTGATCGGCCTCGACCACGCTGATCGGAATTCGGTACATTCCGCCGGGCCGGCAGCTTGGAGGCGCCTTGATCCGAGCATCTCGCCCGCTTCTGATCGCCCTGGCGGTTGCCGTCGACCTGACCATCGCCGTCAGCATCGCTTCCGGGACGGCCGGACTCGCTCACGCCTGGCTTGGCTTCGACAGCGTCATATCCCTCGCGCTGATCATCGGCGTCGTCATCCTGCTCTACGTCGGCGCGACGCGGGGAATCATCGGTGGAACAGCCGGCGAACGTCTGACGAGCGTGCGATACAGCCCAGGCTGACGCGCGTGTGGTAGCGTACCAACTCTCCGGGTAATCCATCTCTATCCCGATATGGCGCGGATAGCAGGCGAACATGCCGGATCTGACCCGACACTCTCCATCCATGGTCGGGGGGATGGGTGGATCGGTCTTCACCTCGATGTCTCGGGATCACGGATACCCGAGAAGCCCTTGAGAGGCGCTTGCCGAGAGATCGGAGATGGTCCGCACGGTCAGCCCCGCGCCACGTCAGCAGAACGTTCCAGTGCTGCAAGCTCTCGCTCCGTCCCTTCCACGTCTTTTCCGGCTCCCAACCGGTGGAAGATGTCCAGTGCCTCCTGCAGGTGACGCCGTGCAGCTTCCCTCAGCCCCTCCCGTCGGTCTAGCATGCCCAGCTCCCGGAGGATTCTGGCCTCGCAATACGGATTCGGAATGCGCCTGGCCCACTCTTGTCCCTCCGTCCAGATCGCTCTGGCCTCGTCGTTCCTGCCGAGGCGTGCCAGCGCCGCTCCTTTGATTCGCAGCACTTCAGGCAGATAGAAGACCGTCTTCTGTTCCCGCGACTCTCGTTCCGCTGCATCTGTCAGTTCAAGTGCCCGCTCGGTCTCGCCCTGCTCGAGCTGAGCCCAGGCCAGCACCGGTACCGCATTCGCGTGACTTTGCGGGTTTAGGAGCGCCATCAATCTGTCATTTGCCCCATCGGCACGCCCCTCCAGGATGTCCAGCTCCGCCAGGTCGACCTGGGCCATGTCCGACACCTGCTGGAAGGTTCCCGCAGCCTGCTCCGCGGCCGCCGCGAGGAGCCGCCGCGCCTCGTGCCACTCGCCCCGCCGCAGAGCCAGGTCACCCCTGGTATGGAGGACAACGCTCCCGATAATGGCCCCAGTGCCTTCCAGCTCTGCGAGCTTGTCGGCTCGATCGATCTGCTCGGCAGCCCCGTCCCATTCTCCGGCGGTCAACAAAAGCTGAGCCAGGTTGAGGTGGGTGAACGCCTGCTTCCTACCCTCCCTGAGCCGGACTCCCAGCTCCATCGCTCGACGCGTGACCTGGACGGCCTCCGTCAGATCGCCCATCAGAAGAAGGGCCTCTCCCACGTTGGTCAACGCGATACGCAGGCCTCTCACTTCCCCCACCCGTTCCAGCAGGCGAATCGCCGTCTCCAGCGCCGCTCGGGCCTCCTCGATCCTGCCGAGAAGCAGCAGCGCCGCGCCACGACGCTCGCGTGCGCGGCCGAGCGCCTCGTCGTTCTGGAGATTCGCAGCCAGCTCTTCCATGCGCTCCGCCGCCGCCAGCATTTCCGCATAACCACCCGTATTCTGGAACGCATCGGCGAGCATAAGCTGGAGCCGAAACGCTCCAATCGAGGGCGGCTGCGCCGACAGTGCATTGACCATGGCCTCTGCCCGTTTGCGCGCCCCTTCCGGTCTTCCCGTTTGAGTGACTGCATGTCCGATCTCCGCGACGGCCAGCGCCGCTCCATCCAGGCGGCCCGCGGCCTCATAGCGGGCGATCGCGCGCTCCAGCATGCCCTCGGCTTCCGCGTATCGCCCGGTCCGGCTCAGTACCGTTCCAAGCTTGAGTTCGACATCAGCCCGCGCCGGCTCAGCGGCACCGATCCGCTCCAGCCGCTCCAGCGCGTCCCGATAGTGACCGATCGCGGCGTCGTTTGCGAAGGTTGCCCGGGCCCGATCTCCCGCTCGCTCCAGCCACATGGCCGCCCCGGCAGCCTCATCGGTTCTAGCGTAGTGGTAGGCGATCATCTCGACGTACTCGTCGGTGGGATAGAGCGCGGCAATCGCCTGTCCGACAAGGAGGTGAAGTTCCCTCCGTCTCCGCTGTACCAGCACGCCGTAGGCAGTATCCCGGAGCAGGGCGTGGCGGAAGACATGCTCGAGCTCGCCCTGTCTGCGTTCGTAGGTAATGTCTGCGTCCATCAGGGAACGCAACGGAGGCAGCAGGTCGCCCTCCTCCCGCTCCATTACCCGTGACAGCAGACGTACCGCGAAGCTCCTCCCGATCACACTCCCTACCTGTGCCACACGTTTGACCTGGCTCTCCAGCCGGTCCAGCCTCGCCAGCAGCACCTCGGCCAAAGTGGACGGGATCTTCTCGGTCGTCCCGGGAGTCAACTCCATGGCTCCCTCTCGCCGCTCGATGTGCCCCGACTCTCGCAGGTAACGCATCAACTCCTCCACAAAGAAAGGATTGCCCTGAGCGCGTTCGCGAAGGTGATCCTCGAGCTGCGGGGAGAGCGTGGTGCCCCCCAGCATCGCTCCGGCGAGCACGGCTGCCTCCCTCTCGCCAAGAGGCTGGAGGGTGAGCTCCTGCGCCCAGTCCCATGCGCTCCATGGCGCCGTCCACCCAGGACGGTGTATGGCCAGGACCAGGACCGGCAAGGCGGGAACATCGCGGAGGAGCGGCTGGAGAATATCCGCGCTCGCGGTATCGAGCCAGTGCAGATCCTCCAGCACCATCATCATGGGCGCCTCCGCTGCCAAAGCACGAAGGAGCAATCCCAGGATGCGAATAAGGGCCTGGCGCCGGACCTGCGGACTCGCAGCCGCAACCAGCGATTCTCCCGGAGGCAATCCCAGCACCTCGCCCAGCACGTCCCGGGCGATGGCGCGGTCGGTCTCATCGCAGTCGGAGAGGGTTTCCTCCACGGTCCGGGCGATAGTGTCTCCCACCCTCTCCAGCCCGGCATCCTCCGAGAGCGAGAAGAAGGAGCGTACTAGATCGGCGATGAGCCAGAGCGAGACACTCTGTCCGTAAGAGAGGCAGCGCCCCCGGAGAATTCGAGGATGGTCAGCCGCCGCGATCCGGTCCATTCCCTCGCCGGCCAACCGGCTCTTGCCGACACCCGGCTCGCCCACCAGCGTGAGGAGCTGTCCATCCCCCGCGACCGCGCGGTGCCATGCCGCTTGGATCGTTTCCAGCTCCCTCCCGCGTCCCACCAGAGGCGTGACCCAACTCGAGTCGCGTCCCCCCAGCTCGTCTCCATGGTCTCTCGTGCCCAGCACCCGGTAGGCGGGCACGGCTGCACGCTTCCCCTTGAGAGTGAGACGCTGCTCGTCGCCATAGCGTATCCGCCTCCGAGTCAGGAACATGGTCTGTTCGCCGACCAGCACCGCACCCGCTTCGGCCTCTGCCTGGATACGGGCGGCCACGTTCACCGCATCTCCGGTGACCGCTTCCTGCTGACGACCGGATGCATCCCAGCTTCCGCTCACCACCTCGCCCGTGTTCACGCCCACCCGGATGGCCAGCTGCACCCCGTACCGCCGCCGGACATCGTCCGCCACAGGCCCGAGAGTACGTTGCATGCCCAGACCGCAAAGTACGGCGCGCTCCGGATCGTCTTCATGCGCGAGTGGGACGCCGAAGAGCGCAAGCACGGCATCCCCAGCGTACTTCTCCACGATCCCGCCAAAACGTGCGACCTGAGCAGTCACCACGCCAAAGTACGCCGCCTGAATCTCGCGCACCTCTTCCGGATCGAGCGACTCCGCGAGCGGAGTGAAGCCGACCAGATCGCAGAAGAGGGTGGTCACCAGGCGGCGCTCCTCCTGAGATGCCAGGGGGGCCGCAGGCGCCACGAACTGCTCGGTAACCGGAGCCGGCACTGGAGACGGGGCCGCTCCGGCAGCCGATTCAGAGGCCGTCTGCCGGGCAGGACTCTCGCCTTGCAGCGGTGCGCCGCACTCGCCGCAGAACTTCTGCCCGTCGGCGACTGGATTGCCGCAGGCGGGGCAAACCAGGGGGAGCGCTGCTCCGCAGCCGGCGCAGAACTTCTTCCCCGGGGCGCTCTCAGTCCCACAGGTCGGGCAGGTTACTGTCCTCACGGTGTCGCTATCGTAGCATGTGGACCAACTGAACGGGCGTGAGACTCCGTGGCTCGGCGGGACCAACAGCTTCAAATGACCGGATGTATTGAGAAAGGGAACCGGGCGGGCTTCAGATTATGCCAGCCAACCAGTCCTCGGGGCGCTTCCCGTCGTCGATGAGGGAGCGCCGGTCGCGATTAACGAAAGTTGCACCGACGCTCGGAAGCTACCGAGAGCAGAAAATGAACGCGACGCTAGAGTTGTGTTCATACATTACGGCCGTGCCACCTCTGCTGCCACCCCGTCCACACTGCTCCAACAATATGACTATAATGGTCATCAAGCAGCGTGGATAGCGAAATGCAGGTTGGTATAGCGGAACTTAAGGCCAGGTTGAGTGAGTACCTGGCCCGGGTTCAGGCGGGCGAGGAGTTGATTGTGGCGGATCGCGGCAGGCCCGTGGCAAGGATCGTCCCAGCAGGTTGGAGTGCGCTAGACGACGAGGACGCCCAGCTTCTGGATCTGCAGCGTCGCGGTGTGCTGCGACTCGGCAAGCGCGCCTTGTCCAAGCACTTCTCGACACTGGATCGACCCCGCGATCACGAGGCCGGCGCACGGGCTGCCCTCGACGCCGAGCGGACGGAGGGTTGCTAACTGGTCCGTTTTTGGGACACGTCGGCTGTCATTCCATTGCTCGTCGAGGAGCCCATGACCGATGCGCACCTTGGCCTTCTCGCTCAGGACGACCGCATGGTCGTCTGGTGGGCGACCGAGGTTGAGGCGATCTCGGCTCTCGCCAGACGACATCGAGACGAAAGGCTCGATCAGACGGCGCTGATCCAGTCGCGGACCCTGTTGACCGAGCTTGCTAATTCCTGGTCTGTAGTGCAGCCTTCCGCTCGTGTCCGAGATATGGCCATGCGCCTCCTGTTGATGCATCCACTGCGGACCGCCGACGCATTGCAGCTCGCTGCAGCCGTTGCCTGGGCCGATGGCGAACTCAGCGACCACCAGTTCATATGTCTTGACGAACGGCTGCGTTTCGCTGCCTCACGAGAAGGATTCATTGTTGTTCCTGCTTCGGCGAGGGGCGACAGTTCCGCACGATAGCGGCTGTCGGCGGTTCGATTCCTTCAGGTACGCCGATATTGAATTACTGTGCGTGGGAGATACCATCACACCATCGGAGATTTGAACGTTGGCCGAAGAGACACTTGACGAGAAACAATGGCCGGCTCGCCGGGCTGGGGAACTGTATGCGTACCTGACCACGATCGGACGCCGGTCTGGCCGGTCGCATCGCATCGAGATCTGGTTTGGCGTGCAGAACGGGGTCGTGTATTTGCTAGCCGGGGGCGGCGAGCGGTCGGACTGGGTGCGCAATCTCCAGAGGAACCCGCACGTTACGGTCGAGTTGGGCGACGAGACGCGTGCCGGTTATGCACGTGTCCTCCAGGCTGGCACAGTCGAGGATCGACTCGCGCGTGAGCTACTGGTTGGAAAGTATCGGGAGGGTGACAATCTCAACGAGTGGGGCCGCACGGCGCTGTCCATTGCAATCGAGTTTTGGCGTGATGGGAACCAGTCAGATGTCACGCCATCCGGCTGACTACATCGTTCGAAGGGAAAAATCAAGGCCAAATTGCCACGCCGCAAACGATCACCGACGCGTTAGACACCGTGGGAGCGGCTATCAAGGAGGCAACCTGACGACGGCGTACCACGCGGCTCGGGCCCTGGTGAGCGCCATCAATCAGTCGCTCAGCAAATTGAATTGACGCCTTCAGCCGTGGGAAGTCGAGAAGATGCCTGAGGCACGTAAAGCTCGTTTTCCCTCAGCGGTGACATGAGCGGACAACCGACGCGCACCGTAACTCCAGCCGTCGGCTTTCAAGGGCTGCCGTACCCCATGAGCATCTAGCAGGTGTACAGACAGGCTGCGGAAGTAGTAGAGCGCTTTTGGCATAAGCGGTAGTAAAATACTGTCAAGACGCACCGAACTACGCATTGGTGCGAGGGGACGTCATCCATCTCCATTTATTTAGCGGTGTGGCACCCCTCTTTGTTTGGGGAGGGGACATGAACGACCATTCCGCTACAGGGCCTGTCGGGAAAAGCAAGCCGGTACTCTTGACCGTAGATGATGATCCCGGGGTGTCGCAGGCAGTGGCACGCGACCTCAGGCGCAAGTACGGCGAGAATTTCCGTATCGTACGTGCTAACTCTGGTGCGTCGGCGCTGGAGTCGTTGCGGCAGCTCAAGCTGCGAGGCGACGACGTGGCCTTGCTGCTGGCCGATCATCGGATGCCCGAGATGAACGGCGTGACCTTTCTTCAGAACTCCATAGAGCTGTTCCCGGAAGCAAAGCGTGTGCTATTGACGGCATACGCCGACACCGACGCGGCGATTCAAGCGATCAATCAGGTCCAGCTCCATCACTACCTGCTGAAGCCGTGGGACCCGCCTGAGGAGAAACTATATCCGGTCCTCGACGATCTGATCGACGATTGGTTTGCCGACCACCGCCCCACCTTCGAGGGGGTTCGGGTCATCGGCCACCGCTGGTCGGCCCGCTCTCACGAGGTGAAGGATTTTCTCGCCCGTAACTTCGTACCGTATCAATGGCTGGACGTCGAGGATGATGCAGAGGCCGAGCGACTGCTGGAGGTTGCGGGAATCTCCGCATCCCCGGAGCGCATGCCGGTGGTTCTGACACCGTCCGGCACAGTGCTGGAATCACCGGATAACGCGGAGGTAGCCGCGGCTATCGGACTGCGGACGCGTGCAGAACTGCCATTTTACGATCTCGTCATCGTCGGCGGAGGGCCAGCCGGGCTGGCGGCCGCTGTCTACGGCGCCTCCGAGGGCCTTCGTACCGTTCTCGTGGAGGCCCAGGCGGCGGGCGGACAGGCCGCCCAGAGCTCGCGCATCGAGAACTACCTGGGTTTCCCCTCGGGACTCACCGGGGGCGATCTTGCACGGCGGGCCATCGCCCAGGCGCAGCGCCTGGGCGCCGAGCTGATCACCGTGAACGAAGTCTGTGGGCTTGAAGTCCGCGGCGCGTCGAGAATGGTGCGGACCAGTAACGGCACCGAGCTGGGTAGCCACGCCGTCATTATTGCCACCGGCGTCTCCTACCGCAAGCTCGCCGCCCCGGGCGTCGACCATCTCGCGGGCCGCGGCATTTACTACGGCGCGGCTGGCACCGAGGCACGGCGCACTGCGGATGCCGACGTGTACATCGTTGGCGGTGCCAATTCAGCCGGACAGGCCGCCGTGTACTGCGCGCAATTCGCGCGTAGTGTGACGTTGCTGGTCCGGGGCGAATCGTTGGAGCAAGGAATGTCACAATACCTGATCGAGCAGATCCGAGACATTCCCAACATCCACATCCGGGGCCAGGTCGATGTAGTGGCGGCGAGTGGAGCGGACCATCTGGAGAGCATTACTATTGCCGACCGCGCGACGGGCAGGCAGGAGGAGCTTCCAACGAACTTTCTGTTCATCTTCATCGGCGCGCAACCGCGCACCGATTGGCTGGGAGACGTGGTAACACGCGACTCACGGGGGTTTATCCTGTCAGGGCTCGACCTGATGGACGGACGGACTCGGCCATGCGGTTGGCCATTGGAGCGGGATCCATTCCCGCTGGAGACCAGCGCTCCTGGCGTATTCGTGGCGGGTGACGTCCGCCACTCGTACGTGAAGAGAGTTGCCGCCGCAGTCGGCGAGGGCGCCATGGCAGTTTCTCTGGTCCACCAGTATCTGGAAAAGCCATGATGCTGGCCGAAGAGCTCCGACAGACCTTTCTCTTTGCGCAGCTCACCGAGTCGCAGTTAGCGGAGCTGGCGGCGGCCGGCTCGGTAGCGCATCCGCAGGCAGGCGACATCCTTTGGCACGAGGGGGAACCGGCCGACTCGTTCTGGATGTTGTTGGAAGGCGAATTGGAATTCAACCAGCACGCGCCCGGTCAAAAGGTAACGTTGATGACCATCAACCGCAGGGGCGTGTGGGTGGGAGGCTTCCGGGCTTTTGGAGAGGGCCCCGGGAGCACGTATCGCGCCACGGGCCGCGCTCTGCAAACGAGCAGAGTATTCCAGTTGCCCTCACCCGAGCTGGGTCGCTTGATCTCAGAATGGTTTCCGATGGGCAAGCACCTGCTCGACGGTCTCATGCAGACCCTCGCATCCGTCGACGCAGTGATGCGCGAGCGCGAATCACTCGTGGCGCTCGGCACGATGGCGGCTGGACTGGCGCACGAGTTGAACAATCCAGCCGCGACCGCGGGACGCGCCAGTGGTGAGCTGCGGTCCACGTTGAGTGCAATGCGGGACGGGATCTCTGCTCTCACATCGAGCCAACTCTCCCCGGATCAATTCCAGACTGTCTTTGTCCTCCAGGCGGAGGCGGAGGAACGGGCTCAGAACGCTCCCCGTCTCGATCCGTTGGCCGTCACAGACCGTGAGGACGAGATCACGGATTGGCTCAGTGACCACGGACTGGACAATGGGTGGACGCTGGCTCCGACGCTCGTGGCCGGGGGTTTGGACGTCGACTGGCTGCAACACGCGACGCAGGTGCTGGGACCGGCTCCATTGGAACCGGTCCTCCAGTGGATCACCTCCAGTCTGACGGCGACAGGGCTGCTCGACCAGCTCGACGATGCGACGACGCGGATATCGGACCTGGTACACGCCGTCAAGGAGTACGTCTATATGGACCGTACCCCGGTCCAGGAGATTGACCTTCGCGAGGGGCTCGACAATACGCTGGTCATGCTGGCTCACAAGATCAATCAGGGCGTCCAGGTGGTGAAGGAGTACGACCCGGCGGTTCCCCATATCGAGGCGTACGGCGGGCAGTTAAATCAGGTCTGGCTCAACCTCATAGACAACGCCGTCGACGCCATGGGAGGTCGCGGCACCATCCGCATTCGGACCGCCGAAGACAGTGACGGTGTGCTGGTGGAGATCGCGGACTCTGGACCGGGCGTTCCGGCGGACATCCGGCGCAGAATCTTCGAGCCTTTCTTCACGACGAAGGAACCTGGGAAAGGCACGGGGTTGGGGCTAGACATCGCACGGCGAATCGTGGTGGAGCGGCATGGCGGTGACCTGTCGCTTGAATCGGTCCCCGGCGACACACGTTTTACCGTTCACCTGCCGCTCCGGCTCGCCAACAAGGAGTCATAGTGCACTCTCGCCGCTAATGGCGAAATGCGGCCGGTAGTGCGCATGGTTCCGCGGCGCAACTCCACGGGAGGGTCTTGTAGAAGCGACAGCGAACAAGAGTATACTCTTGTCAATGTGGGTGAAACTCGCCGGTACCACGCTTCGCAACTGAGTGCCGGGGCGCGACGATGCAGGCGTCACCGGCCACTGCGAGTGTCCGGCCGACTGGTGTGCGCTACAGCCAGCCGACCTGACGTTGCTGGAAGCGATAGATAAAGGAATAGAAACAGCTCAGCGTTTTCGAAGGCAATAGCAGGTGGGGTCCGCGCTCTTCAGGAACTTCGGCAATGGTGCGTCAGCTGCGCGGCGCTGCCAGAGGACATCCCAGTCGCCCCCGAACAACTGTGTCACCTCATCTCTATCCATCCCGCTGGGCAGTGGCCCCCGTTTCGCTGGGGCGAACGCAGCGAGAAGAAACGTTCCGCCTGTCCGCGCTGCCTGCGTGATTTGCCGGGCAGTGCCGGAGCGCTGCGCGACGGGAAGCCCGTGGAAACACGCCACGTCGAGAACTAGATCGTAGTCTGAGCCAACACGCAGATCCGAGAGATGCGTTATGTCGCCGGTGATCCACGTAGCTGTGACTCCTGCGGCGGCTGCCTTCCGATCCGCCTCGCCGAGCGCCCGGGACGCGGCCTCGACGCCGGTCACCTGCCAGCCGTGTTGCGCGAGGTACAGGGCATGCGTGCCCGTGCCGCAGCCGAGGTCGAGCGCCCGGCCGGGCGGTAGGGCATCAGGTCCTTCTACCAGACCCGACAACTCTGGCGGTATGGCGCCGTTGTCCCACGGCGTTAAGCCCAGGCGGTACATGATACGGTACGTCGCAGTCTTCATCGCCGTCTCCTTTAATTCACTGCGGTCAACCGCAGACCGAGCTGTTCCAATTGGGAGAATCGGTCGGGAACCCCCAGTGCTCCACGACCTTCCTGTCCGCCACGCGAACAATGTCGATTACTGTTACCTCCATTGTCTTGCCGGTTGCTGGGAGTCCCATCATTTCCCCGAGTTGGGTGCCACGTGCCCGAAAGCGTCCCCGCACCTTGTCGCCGTCGGTTGTCATATCCTCCACGGTGAAGGCGAGATCGGGATAGATGCGGTGCAGATCGGTGATGACGGCTTTCAATCCCTCCCGAGTGGGCGGGACGCCGTCCTGATGCTGGACAAATTGCGGCGCGACCACCTGATCGATAACGGAGACGTCGTCCTTGCCGAAGCCCTCCTCGATAGTGCGGCGCAACAGGTCCATGTTGCGTTCCATGTCGGCCGTTGTCGCGGTTGGGTTCGTCATGGTCTCCGTCCTAATTAGATACATTATTAATGTATCTAATACGGCTATAATGTATTAAATAGACGAGAAAGTCAAGCTAGACAAGCGCCGATACAACTCAGCACGACGACCGCAGCAGGCGCAGGAAACGCGTCATCAGGTTCTCGAAGCGGCTCGTCGCCTATTCGTGCAACGGGGATACAGCGGCACCACCATCGGGGCCATTGCCGTCGAGGCGGATGTTGCCGTGGAAACGATTTATGCCGCGTTTCGGAACAAGCGGACAATCCTGGCCCGGCTGTTTGACGTATCGGTCGTGGGGGATGATAGACCGGTTCCCCTCCTGCAACGAGAAGAGCCTCAACAGGTAGTGCACGAGCGGGATCAGGCTCGTCAGCTTGAACTTTTCGCGCACGGTATCCGGGAGATCATGGAACGCGTCAGTCCACTGTTTCCGGTCTTGCGGGTTGCTGCGGCGACCGAGCCCGAGATTGCGGTACTCCTCAAGGAACTGCTGGACAAGCGCGTGGAGGGCATGCGTTTCTTTGTGGAGGCGCTGACGAGAAATAGTCCAATGCGAACGGGGCTGGAACGTCTGAAGCGGTTGATGTCATCTGGACGCTTACAAGTGGAGAGGTGCACCGTCTCTTGACTGTCGATCGCGGATGGTCAGGCAACCAGTGTGAGGCCTGGCTCGTCAAGAGTTTGTTCATCCTGCTTCTGGCCGAGGCGAAGGATTGACGCTCGTAAACGAGCGGGTCTTGCGGCACCGTCCGATGGTCCGCATCCGGGTGTCGGGTGCTGGTTGCGGACGCATACCCCCAGACGAGGCGGGAGTCGCGCACATCCCTATGCGGCTGGGTCAATCCGGACCAATCCCGACAGGAGTGATGCCGCTGCATGCGAGGACGTGAGGCAGAAGCAGACTTGCCAGCGACAGTGTTGACCACACCCCCTAGTTGCTGTCGCGAAATAGTGGGAATATACTCTCGATCACTTCTACTTCTCGTGCGGCGGCCACGTATCATGGTTACGTCGCACGGACGGAGGCACGATGACGCGCATTTTGGTGGTCGAGGATGAACCGAAGCTTGCCACGGTGATTGCTGCGCAGCTTGCCGCCTCCGGATAACGGTAGACACTGCAGTTGATGGCGTAGAAGCCCTGGCAACGCTGCAACGAGAACCAGCTGACCTGGTTATTCTGGACTGGATGCTGCCGGGACTTGATGGACTGGAAGTGTGTCGGCGCATTCGGGCCCATAGCATTACGCCCATACTCATGCTCACGGCGCGTGCCGAAGAGAGTGATCGAGTGCTGGGGCTAGAGGTCGGTGCTGACGATTACCTGACTAAACCATTCAGCATGCCGGAATTGTTAGCCCGATCTCGCGCCCTCTTACGACGTGTCGAGTTGATGCGGCAAGAGGTGCAGGTAACGACACTGGCGCCCACTGTGTCGGTTGGTGATCTGCACATCGACCCGGACGGACGGGTGGCGCACATCAGCGGTAGGTCACTGGACCTGACGCCAAAGGAGTTCGACGTGCTGACTATGCTCGCCGGTCATCCCGGGCGCGCCTTCAGTCGCGAGTACCTCCTGCAAACAATATGGGGAGACGAGTACATCGGATTCGATCGTACAGTAGACAGCCATGTCGTGCGTCTGAGAAAGAAATTAGGTCGAATGGGAGATCGTGTAACCACGGTGTGGGGCATCGGCTATAAGTGGCGCATCGAGTAAGCAGGGGCGAAAAGTAGAGAAAATCCTCCTGCCACCGTGATGGCAGGAGGAATGCAGTGTGAGCGGCTTTAGGCAGTAATGTCTCGTTTGTGCACGACCAGACAGGTGGCCACCAGCAGCGCCAGCATCATGATTCCCAGCGCAAGAATTGACTCCATCGTGCCAGGCGTACCGGCGCCCACTGTTCCCAGTGCGGTGTGAGGAAGGAAACCGGGTGCAGCCACGTTCTGAGTCAGGTTCTCGACGTACTGCAGTGGAAGATGATCGGCGACGGTCTTCCAGAACCCACTCTGCCCCTCGAGGATTCCGAAGGCTAGGAACTGCGCTAGCGTCGCGCCCACACCGATGCCGATGCCGGCCGGTGCTGAGCGGAAGACTGTACCGGAGGCGAACGAGAGAACAAGGATGAACGACGCGCCATACCACGTGACCAGGAAAGTTTTCGCCACTGTGACGGCAAATGCGTCGGTAAGCACTCCGGACGTGACAGTGGGATGTCCCGTGAGCACACTGGTGATAGCCCCAGCCAGACTCCCCACGATAAGCGCGACCAGCAGTGCGATTGCTACACCGATCAGCAAGACGACGAGAGACGCCAGCACATGAAGCACGCGCTGCGGGCGCCGGCTCAGAATGACGCGAATCGACCCCCAACCGTATTCATTGCCGGGCCAACTCCCTCCTAGCACGGGCCAGAAAAACGGTGCAGCGAAGGCGGCAGCAACGAGGGAAGCCAACAATGCGCGTGGAAAGAAGAGGTTCGCCAGGCTCTTGTCCGGTTTAGTGACCGTTCCCGATGAAAAGAATAACGACCACTGCGAGAATTGCGGCCAGGATCAAGCGGGGCATCCAGCGCTTCGTCAGTTTGAGCCATTCGAACGACATGTACGCGCTCATGATCTTGCTCCTTCCGTGACATCGAGAAAGTATCGCTCCAGGCTCTCTTCCTGTGGTTTGATGAGCGAAGCGTAGAGCCCCTGACACGCTAGGACTCGGTTGATCTCGGCTGCTCGCTCGCAGTGGTGCCGAGAGAAGCAGCGTGTTGCCGGATCGATCGATTGACCCCATCCACGGCACGTCGCGCAGTGCGGCGGCTGCTTCTAGCACATGGTCGATATGAATTTCCAACCTATCGTTGTGGTGCAGGAGCTCTGCAACGGGTCCTTGCACCACGATCCGACCACCATTCACGATGGCAATACGATCGCAAATCTGCTCAACTTCATGCAGCACGTGGCTGGAGATGAGTACGGTTCGCCCTTCGGCTTTAAGATCTCGCATCAGATCGCGCATCTCTACGATACCGGCTGGATCCAGCCCGTTCGCTGGCTCATCCAGGATGAGAATGTCCGGATTGGTCAGAAGTGCGGCGCCCAGGGCTAACCGTTGTTTCATTCCCATCGAGTAGGCTTTGAAGCGCTTATCGGCCGCTTTCGCAAGATCGACTCGTTGCAACACATGTGGGACCACGTCTTCGGACACTCCGGAGAGTCGTGCCATTGCGCGTAGATTGTCTCGACCAGATAAGAAGGGGTAAAACGCCGGTTCCTCGATCATGGAACCGGTTCGAGCCAAAATTGCGGGCAGATCGGTTGTGATGTCCATGCCCAGAATCCGCGCTGATCCCGACGTTGGGGCAATGAGGCCGAGCAGCATCCGCATAGTTGTCGTCTTGCCCGCACCGTTAGGTCCCAGAAACCCGAAGATTTCACCCACCTCGACGCGCAGGTCGAGGTGGTCAACGACTGTCATCGAGTCGTAGCGCTTCGTGAGCTGAACGGTGTGAATTGCAGCGCCCCCAGTGTCGGAACCTGAAACAGAGTTGGTCGCTTGCGACACGCTGCTCGCTGACTCGAACGCGGGCGGACGCCATTCACGGGGTGTGTCTTTCACCACGGTTTCTCCTTTCATGATGTGATTTTCTTGCGGCAGTGAGGTGGCGGAATACGCCGGCCGAGTGCAGACGTTTCAAGGATTAGCTTTTGGACGGATGTATGATTCATGCCCGTTGATCCTCCTTTGGTGGGATGCTCGCGTGGCCTTCCACTGCTTGAAGCGTATTCCCCAGATGTGCCATTCGAATGGCCTATATGTGCCGAAAGAGGAGCAAATGTGTAGCGAAAGTGTGACGGCGACCCCGCGCGCTCATCGTGCTCCGTATAATGGCCGCAACTTAAGATGAACACCGATCCTCAAGCAACGTCATTACCGACCCGACTTCTCGCCCCACGGGGAGGAGCGCTCATCCCCACGCTGACCGCGTCCATTGGGGGCTATACGGTTCTAGAGGTGCTTGGACGAATCGTTTCTCACGCTGGTCCGAGCGCTGGAGCGATTGTCGCGGGTGTGTCCGAAGTTCTGGGATTCGGGTGGCTCATTGTTTGGCCGGCGTGGCGGCTTCAATCGAGCCCGAAGCAGAGAAAGGGTGCTACCTGGGCGATGGCTGCAGCACGAGTGCTTGCCATGTCCGTGTTGCTGGCTCTTATGGCAAGTGGCATCTCCCGCTTGATCGACGGAAGAGGACTCTCCCGGGATGGAACACTGGTAATCGTCTTTTGGTTTCTTGTGCTGCGCCTCTGCGTCTCGGCGGGAGCGGCGGTCACGCGGCGCATTCGGCGCCGCTTCCGGTGGCAGTTGATCGGGTCACACATCGGACTCGTAGTCCTCATGTTTATCGTGGTCACGTCGGGAAGCAGCATTGTAGGGTTGGTAGTTGCCACGCATTCCATTGCAACTCATCCAGTCGATATGGCCGCGTCGGTACGAGAGAACCTGCAGTTAGCAAATGCGCTATCAACACTGGATCGAAAGAAGACCGAGAGGGTATTCGAGCTGATCTACGCGCGACGCTTGGTACTGAGAGGAAATTCGCCTCTGGTCGCATTTGTTAGCGCTCCGGTCTTGCCCAATGGTGTCGGCCTCGTGACCCGCGGCGGCAATCTGGTTTCCGGGCGCGTACTTATAGGCAGTGATGGGAAGAAGACACGACCGGCGTCTTCGTTGGCGGATGTCATGGGATTGCCGGTCGTATCTGTCACGCGGCTCTTGCGCCAGGTGATTAGCGGACACGTAGCGCGGCAATCCGTACCGGGTAACAGCGTACCTCAAACTACGATCATGATGCCTGTCCGCGGGCCAGACGGTCGTATCGCGTCGGCTATCGTCCTACGCGTGGCCGACTACCAGCCGACACAGGCGCAATTTCTACGGCTTCTCCTTGCCGTCTTCGGGCTGACCACGATAACGCTTATTGTGACGACGTCGCTGCCGCTGCTCGGGTTGTCGTTCCTGTTTTCGTACGTAGTAGCGCGTGGCCTTACCGGGAGACTGGAGTCGCTATCTCGAGTCGCCACTTCCATTGCCTCAGGGAATTTCACAATGCGTGCTCCCGTGACAACTCGCAATGAGGTTGGTCAATTGGCGGAAGACGTGAACCGCATGGCCGATCACCTTGAAACTACGATGGGTGAACTACAGCAAGCACGCAAGGCATCTGAGGAGGCACTACGCGTCACGCAGGACCTCATGGCGAACATATCGCACGAACTCCGGACGCCACTTGCGACCATTCGAGCACATCTCGAGACGGTGACTTTGCGGAGTCCGGTGCCTGCCGGGGGGAGTACCGTGGCAAGCGGAAGTGGAGTGTCGGTTTCTTCCGCTACGATCGACGCTCTTCATAGCGAAGCGCAGCGGCTGGAAGCCTTGGTGGAGGACCTGTTCGCTCTCTCGCGAGCGCAGGCGAAGGCGATGGAAATACACCTGGAACCGGTTGATGTAGCGACTTTGGCTCATGAAATTACCGGTTTGATGCGCCCTCTGGCGCTGCGAGAGGGACGGATCGCGCTCACGGCAGATGTGCTTCATGGTCCGCTCTGGGCCATGGCAGATGCCTCTCGGTTACAACAGATTCTGGCAAACCTCATTCGTAATGCAGTGCGACACACTCCCGATGGCGGCATAATCGTACTTTCCGTACGTCGACAGGACGAGTCGATTCTGGTGGCTGTGGCGGATACCGGGGAAGGGATTCCGGCCGAGCACTTACCCTTTATCTTTGACCGCTTCTACCGTGCGGATGCGGCGCGGTCTCGGTCTACCGGGGGGGCAGGTCTTGGATTGGCCATCGTGCGGGAGTTCGTGGAAGCCATGGATGGCCAAGTGGTGGTTGCCAGCGAGGTGGGAGCAGGTACTACGTTTACGGTTACTTTACCGTCCGCGGCGCAGCCGGGTAGCGACTCGGTTCGCTCACGTCGGCTTGTGTGATAGCGAGCGGATAATCAAGGCACCTTAGAATACCGGCCACAAAGCATGAGCTAGATGGCAAGCTAGAGGATGCGAGCCTATTCCTCCGACCTGCGCCCCAAGATCATGGACGCAGTCGATGCCGGCATGTTCAAGAGCGAGGCCGCCCGTACCTTTCGGGTCGGTCTGGCCACGATCAAACGCTACGCCGTCCTCCGTCGTGAGCAGGGCCCCTCGTCCCGAAGCCGCCTCCCGGTCGTCCTCCTACCATCCGCCCTGAGCAGCAGGAGCATCCTCTGGGCACAACTGACCGCACATCCGGCTGCCTATCTGGACGAGCACTGTACCCTCTTCGCCCACCAGACCGGTGTGGTCGTGAGCACCAGCACCATGAGTCGTGCGATCCGGAAGTTGGGGTGGACCCGAAAAAAAGGGACGATGGGTGCCACCGAACGAGACGAGGCGAGGCGTCGTACCTGGATCCGTCTGATCCGGCATATCGATGCCCGTCGCCTGGTCTTCATCGACGAGTCAGGAGCCACCATCACACTGGCTCGTCGCTACGGTCGCGCACCCAGGGATGAACGCTGTTACGGCGCAGCCCCACGCAACTACGACGAGAACCTGACTCTGTTCGCCTCACTCTCCCTGGAGGGGATGCGTGCCGCCATGCTACTCGATGGGGCAGCGGATCGTGCGAGCTTCCAGGTCTATGTGGACAAGGTCCTTGTCCCCACGCTTCGTCCCCGGCAGCTCGTGATCATGGACAACCTCTCGGTCCATAAGCAGGCGTCGATCCGTGCCGCCATTGAGGCGGTTGGCTGTCGGGTGCTCTTTCTGCCCGAGCTACTCGCCGGACTTCAATCCGATCGAGCAGGCGTTCAGCAAGATCAAGGCATACCTGCGGCGTGTCGGGGCGCGGACCAAAGAGGCCCTGGAAGCAGCCATTGGTGACGGCCCTCGATCTGGTTTCCAGCAGCGATGCCCTCGGCTACTTCCGCCACTGTGGCTACTCGGAGCTAGCTCAATGATTCAGACCGTTACTCCATAATCGGGGGCTGGATAGATTGGTCTTCGCCTCGATGTTGATCCGATTCCAGCTTGTGCTGCGGTCCATCGCTCTGTGGGGTTTGACCGGTTCTGCCTTGGTATTGCTCGCCGACATTGCCAACTACTTCGGGATTGTCGATGCTTTGCCGATTGGCAACGTGGAATTCCTTGCCCTTCTCGCCGAGTTCGAGATCAACGGGCTCCCGTTCCGACTGTCCTCGAGAGGCTTAAAGACGCCGGAAATGCCCGAACCCATCCTCGACCCGGCGTAAACGCTGCTCAGTCGTCGTGGATTCGGGAATGGCGGGAGCATGGGAGATAGTAACGTCGCAGCGGTGAGGGTGACGCGTCCGGGTGTCAGCCGTTAAACGTTGCGCGCGGTCGAATCCCGCCGCGCTCGTTACAGCTATTCGAGCTTCCCGCCGGCTGGGTGCCAGATCGAGCCACATCGACTGCATCCGCTCTCAATTGCATCGACGGCACTGCTTCGGCACAATGGCGATGTGTTGGATTTTTCGGACCAATCGGCTCTCAGATCGTTTTTGCGCTTTCGCCGGCTTCGATGAAACTCGAATTCACCGGTCAAATCTGGTTCTGGAAGGGCCCGGCACCCTGGTACTTCGTCACGGTACCTGCCAAGGAGTGCCTCGAGCTTAGAGAGGCATCCGCGGTGGTGAGCTATGGCTGGGGTATGATCCCGGTCACGGCTCAAATCGAACGCACAATCTGGAAAACATCGCTGTTCCCCAAGAATGGACGGTACGTTGTGCCGGTGAAGGCCATGGTGCGCAGGGACGAAGGTCTCCAGGAAGGAGACCGGGTGACTGTCCGCCTGGTGCTCGACGTCTAGGCATTCGATGAGTCGATTTCTCAAAATGCCGGACCATGAAAGGGCGGCATGGGGATTGGTAGTTCGGGACTGGATGTCGCCGGTATTGAGAGGTGTCCTGGCCGCTGCCGGCGTGTGCCGTCCAGCACGTCGTTGGTCCAGCGGGTAACTTCTTGTCTTCAAGGATCGCGCCAATGGTTCCCATTGCTTCCAGCAGGCGTCGGCGGTCTTGGGCCTTGAAGCGGGCGAGCAGCGCGTCATTCTCCCTGGCCGAACATGAGTCGAGCATTGTGTACAGACCATGCCCTCGTTCAGTACGACCAATGACTTGCCGCCGCCCATCGCGCGTGGATCGCTCCTTCGTAATCAATCCGTCGGTCTGGAAAGGGGCGAGAGGGCCAGCTTACGGAGAAGCTGGTGGAGCGGTTCAATTCCCACCCTGGACGATGCCAGCCGTGTCGACTCCGTGCGGTCAGTCACCCTCATTGGGGGAAGGTTCATCTCGCGCGAATCCAGGCAGCGCAATAGCGCCGGTGACGAGTGGATCGTTGGTTTCGTGCATCCAGGCCGCGAGATCGGTCTCCATCTGCACGCCGATTGCGCGGTACTCGGCGTCGTCCGCCAGGTTACGCTGCTCGAGCGGGTCGGAGCGCAGGTCGTAGAGCTCAACCGGCGAGTGCGGCTCGCTGGTGTAGCGGGCCACATGGGCTTTATATATCTCACCTACGGCGATGTCCGCCGGAACCTCGACGCACGGGGCGGGCTGGAAATTCCGTATGTACTTGAAGTGCTCGGTGCGCACCGCTCGCATGGGGTCGTAATAGCTGTGGTAGGTTTTCTCGGCGAACACCATGGTGCGGGGCGTGAAGGCGGAGCCACGAAGGGCGGGCGCGAACGATCTCCCTTCAATCTCGGCCGATACCGGAATGCCGGCGAGCTCAAGAAGGGTTGGTAGGAAATCGACATTGCTAATCAGCCCCTCCACGACACCTCCTCCCGACACTCCGCCTTCCGGCCAGCGAACGAGGCCGGCAATCTCCAGACCGGGGTCGTAGAGGGTGCACTTGGCGCGAGGCATGGCGATGCCGTGATCGGCGGCAAAGACCACACAGGTGTTTCCAGCCAGGCCTGCTTCATCCAGGGACTTCAGGATGCGGCCCACGGCGCCGTCTGCCTGACGCACCGCACCCTGCAGCGCCGCCATCTCATGGCGTGACTCCGCTCCAGGCGGGAGAAAACCGGGCACGGTGACGCCCATCGATTCGTCGGGACGGGAACCGCCCTGGTCATACGGTCGGTGGGGCTCTTCGAGATTGATCTCAATATACAAAGGTTGAGATTGGCGGGCGTCACGCAACAATGCATCAACGCCGGTAGCCACGGGGCCGGCCAGACCTCGATAACGGTCGGTGTGGACATGGGCAAAACCGGGGCGTCGATCGAATGGACTGACGTGCTGAAATCCAAAGAGATGAGTGTCGTATCCAGCATCTCCAAGAATCTGAGCCACGTGTCGCTCGTCTGGTTTGAGGTCCCAACCAAAGGGTGAGTGGGTGAGCCCCATGACTCCATTCACGTGCGGATACCGTCCGGTGGCCAGAGCCGCCCGGCTAGGGCTACAGGAGGGCGCGACGGCAAATGCACGCGTGAGCCGCACGCCGGTCGACGCGAGCCTATCCAGGTTGGGAGTGACGACCGATTCAATGCCGTAACACCCGAGATATCGACCCAGATCGTGGCAGGTAATGAGCATGATGCTCGGTCTCGATTCCGAATTCACGTTAACCATCCGCCTCACCAGCATTGAGATTGATTGCACGCACGTTTCGGACCATCTGAAAGCTCGCCCTTCGGACATTGCCGGTTGTACTCGCGCTTGCAGCTTCGAGTTGCTGGATTACGGTCACTCACCGCGCGCCGCACACGGCGTAAAGATTCCGTGGGTCAGGACTGTGAGTTCTTCGTGGTGCGTCCGAAGGGACGATGGCAAACTCGAACGTAGAGAACATTATTCGTGGCTCGTTACGAAGGAGGACATCATGACCCGGTTTCATCACCCGCTGTTCACGGCTGCAGCTCTCTTGCTGCTCCAATTCGGATTTGTTGGAGGGACGCTGGCAGCCACCTCACGGCACATCGTGGAAGCCACTTCCCCCAAAACATTGTCTCTGTCGATAGCAGACGTCACGGGCATGTACGGAGGCGGCTTCATCATACAGTCCGGCGTGGGACTCGGCGCGGAGACGGGCGGAGCTTCACTGAACCTCGAAGCAGGACGGCTGAACGGCTATGCAACCACGTTTCTGCGGGAACATCCGGCGCCGCTCATGATCAACTCCGGGGTGGATGTCTTCAAGAGCAAGTCCTTTGCCGACGCTGCCGTCCAGCGCAACTTCAAGGTCTTCAGCATGTCCACCAATCACAAGCTCGGCGTCCGGGTTGCCACGATCCATGGAGTCGGGGATACAGCATTCACTCTCTCCTATAAGCTCGGTACACAGAACGGCCAGGCATTCCAGGAATCCGTGGTTCTCTTCGCCCGCGGCTCGTACGCCGCCGACATCGAGGTCATTGGCGCCGGGAACCTGGACCAGGGGAAAGTCTTGTCTGTGGCAACCAAGATCGACCATAGAATCGCCAACACCTAAACAGACGTCCAACACCGTGTGCGATTTGGACGATTGACCGACCCGCCAACCTTGAAGCGGCTGCGCGAGCGGTAGCCGTTGCGGGTTGGCGGGATTCATTTCCGTGCGATCGCCCGTGCAGATTTATCCGGGACGCTGGTCCCACGGTTGAAGTACGCCGAGAACGGCATCACGTCCCTCATCGAGGACACGCACGGCGGCATCCGAAACTTCCCATGGTGTGTGCCACCGGTTCGAGGTTGGTCCGGCGTGCCATCCCAGTACGAGGTAGCTGACCCGGTGGGGCTCAACGTCGCGAGGGACGGGATATCCTGGCCGGCCGTTGGGTCGGTCCGGTCCGGCGAAGCGGCTGGTCAAAACGACGATGAATTGGCCCCGCACCCCGACGGCGGCAGCGTCGAGCGCAACCTGCGGCGCATCGGCGAAATAGAACATGCAATCCTTGAAAAGCCCGTACCGGCCGGCGACTTCCCGAATCGCCGCCTCGAACGCCGGGATATCGAAGTAGTCGGCTCTGATTCCCACGATCTTTCCGGACGCGCCGGCAGCAGCGCATTCAGCGCTCAGGGTCGCAACCCGGTCCACGCTCCGGCTGACAACGCCGACCGTGCATCCGCGTGCCGCGAGGAGGCGGGCGGCGGGCCGCAGAATTCCGGTGCCTCCCACGATCAGAACGCTGTCGGAGCCGGTTAGGCGTTCAGTCACTCCTCTCCGCCGTGTGGGGGGAAACGCCTGTTTCGGGAGGGGTAATGGGCAGGGTGGGCTCGAATCTCACCAGCAAGGAGGATCGATCGAGTTCCAGCCACTCGGCGAGATACGTTTCGAGCGACTGTACCGCCTCTGCCATACGAGCCCGCGGCCGTCCTCGAATGATCGCGATCGCGGACGGTGCTGAACCTTCCGCCGCCGTGAAGATCTGCACCAGAATGTCCTCGGGCGCGCAATCCAGCGCGGTCGCCAGGGTCTCCGCCACGCCGGCAGCAGTGCGTTCGGACCGATGGCGGGAGGAATTTACGGTGCCGAAGGGCGAGGTCGAAAAGAGTTGCACGAAGGGCATCGGCGGCATCCTGAGCGAGAATATGAGCATACAAGCGTGCGAGTATTTGCTCGACCTTGCTCACATACGCTCACTGTTGCTAAAGTGCGTCATTCTACCTTTTCGGGGGTTGCCTAATGGACGAAGCTTCAGCTATTTCCCGTCGCCGATTCCTTATCGCAGCCGGGGCTGCGGCGGGAGCCATTGGGCTCGCCGACGCGCCTCAAGCGAGCTACGCACGCCGGGCATCAGCACCGGCCACGGTGACGTTCACGACCTGGGCCTCCACGGCCGAAGAGACCGCGTTCAAACACATTGTGTCCTCGTTCCAGAGTACGAACAAGAACATCAAAGTGAATTTGAACGTCGTTCCGTACTCCCAGATGCTGCAGGGCATCGATGCGCGCTTGCAGGCCGGCAACGCGCCTGACGCCTTCCGCGTCACTTTCACGGACCTCGGACTCTACAGCGCCAAGAACGCTCTGTTGAATATGAACCACTACGTCGACAAGGCGTTCATCAACCAATTCCAGCCGGCGTACTGGTCAGGCGTTACATACAAAGGAAACGCGTACGGCGTGCCACACCAGACCGACACTACCGCCGTTCTGTACAACAAGGAATTGTTTGCAAAGGCCGGTATCAAGACGGTCCCCGACACGCTACGCTCGGCGTGGTCGTGGGAGGAGTTCCTGGCCATCGCGAAGAAATTGAAGGGGAAGATGCCGGCCGGGACCTATCCCTTCATGTACGACTGGGCGCAGGCCGGCGCCTTTCGCTGGCTGAGCTGGCTCTTCGAGGCCGGCGGAAACATGTTGACCAGTAACTTGAAGGCGCCCGCTATCAATTCGAAGGCGGGTTTGAAGGCGCTTGAGTTCACCCAAAGTTTCTTCAAGGACCAACTGGTACCGAAGAACACATCGACGGGCAATGCGGTGTATCCTGACTCGCTTTTCCCCGCCAAGAAGGTTGCGATGGCGTTTGCCGGAGACTTCCTGCTTCCCGGCGACATCGTGGGGGCAGCGAAGTTCCCGTTTGGTGCTACGTTCCAGCCGAAGGGGCCGCACGCCTCATCTGATCTGGGTGGGAACGGCATCGTGGCCACGGCGCAGAGCAAGAACCCAGAGGCAACGGCCGAGTTCTTGAAGTTCCTGGTCAACCGAACGAATATGGCCAAATTCTGCGCCCTGACCAACGAGCTCCCCACGCGCAAGGACCTGGCAGGTGGAAACATCAAGTACGCGGTGCGTCCAGACCTGATGAAGGTCTTCGTTCAGGAGGCGACGACGCTCACGCCGTTCCAGGTAAAGCAGGTAACGGTTCCCGCGTTCGGAAACATCAACACGGCGCTCACTCAGCAGCTCGATGCGGCATTCGTCGGCGGGCAGAGCGCCCAGACCACACTCTCGAACCTTTCATCGGCGATCTCGCGAGCACTTTCTCAGCCGTAGCGCCGTTCCCTCAGGGGTGAAGACGATGTCGAAAGAGCAGTCCTGGACGGAAGAGACTTCGCCCTCCATCGGTGCGCTCGAGACAACGGGCGCCGTACGATCGAAAGCTTCCCGCCTCTGGGCAATGCAGGAGGCTCTTACCGGGTATATGTTTCTGACGCCCACTCTCTGCTTTTTCGCCGTCTTCATGTTTCTGCCGATCGCGATGGGCGCCTACATCAGTCTCGAATACTCCAGCGGTTTCGGGCCGAGTACCTGGGCAGGTCTCGCCAACTACCAGTATCTGATCCACGATCCCCTCTTCTGGCAAACGCTGCGCAATACCGTGGTCTACGGGATTCTGACCGTCCCGACCAGCATTCTCATCGGACTGGCAATCGCTCTGCTTTTGAAGGACGAGACGATGCGAGGGCGCAATGTGTACCGCGCTTTCGTGTACTTCCCAATGGTCATTTCGGGGGTCGCCACCGCCATCGTGGGCGGATGGATCTTCAACGAGAACATCGGGGTAGCGAATAAGATCGTGACAAGTCTGGGGATGGCGCCGGTGCACTGGCAGTCGTCCGGCTGGCCGGCGATGATCTCGGTCGTGGTAATGACGCTGTGGACGCGGGTCGGCTTCAACATGGTGATCTACCTGGCCAGCCTGCAGAACGTCGATCCCGCGTATTCCGAGGCCGCGGTTGTCGACGGCGCGGGAGTCTTCCAGCGTTTCCGGTCGATCGTCTGGCCGCTGCTCGGCCCCACGACGTTCTTCCTGGTGATCATGAACGTCATTTACTCGTTTCAGGTATTCGACCTGATCTTCGTAATGACGGGTGGTGGCCCATCGAACTCGACCAACATGTTGGGGGTGTACGCCTACCAACAGGCGTTCGAATCGAATCAGCAGGGGTATGCCACGGCGATCGGCATGACGCTGTTCGCGTTCATGCTGGCCTTCACAGTCATTCAATGGCGGTTGAGTAACAATCGGGAGGCACCGGAATGAGCGTGCGCGTACAGACCGGACGTAAGCAGCCGCAAGTCTGGCGCATCGGGCGCCACGTCGTCGCCATTGCGATCTGCATCGTCATGGCGTTTCCGGTCTACTGGATGTTGGTCACGGCCCTCACACCCAATGCCAATCTCGTTTCCGGAGTAGCCACCCTCTGGCCCCAACACTTCTACTTGCAGAACTTCTCCGATGCGTTCGCGGCGCACCCGTGGGGCGAGTGGTTTCTGAATACGCTGGTCGTCGGAATCGCGTCGGTGCTCATTACCGTGTCGACAAACCTACTGGCGGGTTATTCGTTCGCCAAGCTGTCATTTCCCGGCAAGACGATCATTTTCTTTCTACTTCTGAGCACCCTGATGGTGCCTATCCAGGTGGGGATGGTGCCGACCTTCCGGATCACTGTTGACCTCCATATGTTCGATAGCTTATGGGGTGTCATCATTCCCGAAATCCCGGCGGCGTTCGGCATCTTTCTCGCGCGCCAGTTCATGCTCTCCATTCCAAACGAGCTGTTGGAGGCGGCGAGAGTGGACGGCGCCAATCACCTGCGCATTTTTATCTCAGTCGTCCTGCCGCTCTGCCGGCCCTTGATCGCCGTTCTGGTGCTGTTCAATTTTATGTTCCGATGGAACGACTTTGCCTGGCCGCTGATCATTCTCAAGTCCCCCGACAGTTATACGATGCCGGTAGGATTGCTGTACCTGCAAGGTCAGTACACGGTGAATTACGGTCAGCTGCTCGGCATGGCGCTGATCACGATCATGCCGATGGTCGTCATCTTTTTGTTCCTGCAGCGGTACTTCGTGGAGGGTCTGCTCAGATCGGGCATCAAGTAATCCTGAACGAAGGGGGATATGGCATGGACCGGAGTGTGGGAACCCGGCTAACCGAGGAGCAGGTCGCGGCGGTTGTCTCCGAGTTGGAAGCCGCGAAGCGCGACCGAGAGGGCATCGCGATGTACGTGATGCTAGAGGATCGCAGCGGCGAGCCAAGCGACCAGCGTGCCCGAGAGGCGCACCCAGCTTCGCCTCCCGCCGAGCTGATCGACCACTATCGAACCATGCTGCTGGCCGGGCAGGTGAAGCCGGACGAATACGCGATAGCACGAGTGCTCGAGGTATTGGCTGCGGCGCACTTCACGCTGGACGACTGATGCCGGACCGCATGGCAGAGGGCCCGGCGGCGGAGTTACCGTGTGGCCCCTTACTACGAGTCGTCAACTTTCACAACACGGCAAAGAGCAGCGAGCGGACGCTGAAGGCGCAACTCACGCATCTCGGCGAGCACTTTGAGACGATCGGCCCGAATGAGCTTCACGACCTATTCTCCGGCCAGCCCTGGCCCGGTACGCGTCCACCGCTGGCGCTGGTGTTTTACGAGGGGTACGCAAATAACGCAACCGTTGCCGCGCCCCTCATGGATGAGCTCGGATTGACCGGCTGGTTTTTTCTTCCGACGGCCTTTATGGATGTGCCTCCGAGCCGGCAAGAGGCATTCGCCGAAGAGCACCACATCGGCCTGGTGGAGGAAGAAATCGGGGCCGACCGGATTGCGATGACCTGGCAGGAAGTCGCTGACCTCGCGCGCCGCCACGCCATCGCGGCGCATACAGCCACTCACGAGCAGATCGCCAGGTTGCGGACGGAAGAGGACCTCCAGCGCGAGATCGTGCAGCCGTACGAGAAGATACTGGAAGCGACCGGACACCCGCCCGCCGCGACGGCATTTCTTTTTGGATCCCCGGTGGACGACTATCCGGAAGTCGAAAACGCTCTGAAGGAAACCGGATATTCGTTCGTGTTTTCGAACACGAAGCTCCAGCGCCTGGCGGCAGGCCCAGCCCGAACCGGGAGCGACTGATATTCTCTATCTCACTACTCTGCCGTTGCCGGATTCCATGCTCGACAGTCTGCGCGCGATCTCGCCCGGGCTACAGGTAGAACGCCGTATCTGCAGCGATCCAGCCGAGATTCCGGAGAAAGTGTGGCGGCAAGTCGATGTGCTTCACACAAATTCGGTACTGCCAAAACGCCGGGACGTACCGTCGCTGCGCCTGCTGCAGCTCGATACGTCAGGTATCGACCATATTACGTCCAGTGACATCTGGATGGAGTCGGATGTTCCGGTGGCGACGATACGCGGTATTTCCGCACGTTGGATGGCGGAATACGTGACCATGATGATTCTGGGATTCAGCCACGGCATGCCGGAGATGCTGCGATTGCAGCGAAACCATGTCTGGCCGTCACTCGAAGAGCGCTGGAGAAAGTTTGGTCCGGCGCCGCTGGTCGGAGCAAGGGTGGTGGTGGTGGGATTTGGCAGCATCGGCCGCGCTATCGGCGATCTCTGTGCCACGCTCGGCATGCAGGTAATCGGCGTGCGGCGGGGCGCTCAATCGGTACGCGAGGCTACAACGGCGGGAGCGGAGTCTCCGGGACCCTCCGATCCGGCTACCTTTCCACGCGGCACAATCGAAGAAGTCTCAACCGACCAGCTGCGAGAGGTCGTGGCGGACGCACGGTATGTCGTTGTGGTAGTTCCGGCCACCCCGCAGACGCTCCTCCTGATCAACCGGACGATCATCGACGCCATGTCCGAGCGGACGGTGTTAATCAACGTCGCGCGTGGCGGCATCGTCGACGAAGAGGCGCTGGCAGCGGCTCTGCGGAATGGCCGGCTGGGCGGCGCGGTCCTGGACGTATTTGCCGAGGAGCCTCTGGCGCCCGATAGCCCGCTCTGGGACACGCCCAATCTGGTCATCAGCCCGCACGTGTCCGGTTTCGCCGGTGACTATCTGCCGCAGGTAGAGCGGCTGGTGACCGAGAACCTGCGGAGACTGATGAACGATGAGCCTCTGCTGAACCTGGCCGATCGCAGTGTGGGGTACTGAGGTATGTTGAGCGCCGAGCGGACCCGCCAATTGATGGATATTCTCCACCGCGATCAATCACTGAGCGTGGCCGGCGCCGCGGAGCTCCTGCGTGTCAGCCCGTCGACCATCAGGCGGGATCTGAAGCTCCTGGAACAGATGGGTCTGGCATCGCGGGTACACGGCGGTGCCATGGCGCCGAACGAGGAAGCTTCCCAGGCAATGGAACCGTCTCGATTAGCCCGCCATGCCGAGAATGCCTCCGCGAAGAAGCGCATCGGCCGGACGGCGGCCGGGTTGATACGCGCCGGCGAAACGATTCTTATTGGAGGGGGAACGACCACGGACGCGATGCTGCCGTTTCTGGGCAGGATCGAGCGTCTCACAGTCGTGACCAACAATGTGGAAACGGCCCTGGCAGCAGCACGCCACCCCACGATACCGGTAGTGGTATTGGGCGGCTACCTGCGGCGCGATGAGTGTTCCTTGCTCGGCCACCTGGGGGTAGAGACGCTCAGGCATCTGACGATCGACCGAGCAATCTTCAGTGCCTATGCCATCGACGAGGAAGGCTTGATGGGCGCGCAGGTAGAGGAAACCGAAACGGACCGCGCGCTTCTGCGTGCCGCCGAGCATCTCGTGGTGCTGGCCGATCACACGAAATTCCGACGCACCGGGCCGATTCGGCTGGCCCCGATGTCGGAGGTGAAAACGCTGATTACCGACTCGACAGCGCCCCGAGGAACGCTGGACTCGTTCTCCGCCCGAGGCGTGACCGTCATTACCTGTTAACTACATTGTCGTAAGGAGATCGCATTGCCGACAGTTGCCGAGCGGAAAACTCTGGTGTTATTGGGCGCCGGCAGCGCCGTGTTTACCCGCGGCCTGCTGGCCGACTTGATTTCAGCGCCGGAACTCGGGCCGTGGGAACTCTGTCTGGTCGACGTCGACGAGCGTGCTTTGAGCGTTGCGGTCGGCCTCGCCGAGAAGCTGATCGATGCGTCGGGCCGCCGTGACACTCTCTCGGTACGCGGCTCGACCGATCGCCGTACCGTGCTGCCGGGTGCTGACTTCGTCGTAACGTCGGTGGGTGTGGGCGGCCGCCCGGCCTGGGAAGCCGACTGGAATGTTGCGGCGCGTTACGGCATCAAACAGTCGGTCGGCGATTCCGTGCTGCCAGGCGGAATCTCGCGCGCCATGCGGACCATTCCGGTGATGGTCGAGATAGGACGTGATGTGGCCCGGTTGGCGCCGAACGCGCACTTCTTCAATTATGCAAACCCCATGACGTCGATCTGTGCCGCCCTCAGGTCACGCGCCGGCGCGTCGGTGGTGGGTCTGTGTCATGGTGTGTTCCATGTGCAGCGAGAGCTGGCGAATCTCATTCGCAAACCTCCGGAGGAGACTTCAACGCTGTACTGCGGATTGAATCACCTAACCTTTATATACGATTTCCGGTGGCGGGGCGAGGATGCCTGGCCGCTGGTCCGCGAACGCCTGGCCGAGGACCTGACGGCCGCTCCCGATCCCACCGACCTGGGCAACATATGGCAGGATGGCGCCAAGGCGACGTACAACCCCTATTCGTGGGAAATCTTTCAACGGCTGGGCGCGTACCCCGCCGCATCGGATCGTCACGTCACCGAGTTCTTCCCGGAGCGATTTGCCAGCGGCGCGTACTACGGCAAGACGCTGGGTGTGGACGCATTCTCTCTCAAAGAGATTCTGGCATGGGGTGAGGACCGTTATCAACGCATGGTACGGGAGGCAACGGGCCAGGACCCGATCAGCCAGGACCTGCTCGAGGGATCTACCGGCGATCAAGAGCAATTGCTTTTGATTCTTGGTTCGATCTTGCGGGACGGCCGCGCCACGGTATCGGCCAACGTGCCGAACAATGGGCTCGTGCCGAATCTTCCGTCCGATGCCGTCGTCGAGGTGCCCTCCATAGTGACTGGAAGAGGCCTGCGAGCAATGCAAGTACCGGATCTTCCTCTCACGTTGGCGGCGATCCTGCGAAAGCGGCTGGCGCCGATCGAAGTAACCATCGAGGCGGCGCTGACCGGAGACCGCGACCTCTTCGCGGAAGCGCTCCTGCTGGATGGCGCGGTCGGAGACTTCGGGACGGCGCGCGCCATGGTCGACGACTTTATCGAGGCCCAAAGCCGCTATCTTCCGCTGTTCACGGCGGCCTAGGAGACGGAATCGGTGCAGGTTGCCGATTTCATTCTCGGCATCGACTACGGTGGCACCAAGATCGGCCTTGCCACAGCGGATCGTGCCGGCACGATCCTTCATCGTGCCGAGCTACCGACACGGGCGGAACTGGGGGCGGGCCAGGCGCTAACTCGCAGTATCGAGAGCGGCCTGGAACTGGCGGAGAAAACCGGCATCGAGCGAGGCGGTAAGCTCGCGGCGATAGGCGTGGCCTCCATGGGAATCACGCTGGAGGACCGGGTACTGATGGCTCCCAATGTACCCGGTTGGAACGAGTTGGCGATCCCAGGAGCGCTCCGCGCCGGTTTCGATATCGATAGAGTCCGCGTGGACAACGATGTACGGGCGGCCGCAGCAGCCGAGCTGCGCTGGGGAGCTCTGGCGGGAGTCGCCAACGCAATTTACCTGAATCTGGGCACCGGCATCATGGCCGTGCCGATCGTGCGCGGAGAAATCGTGCGCGGCGCACACGGCGCTGCCGGCGAGATTGCCTACAATCTGCGTCATCCCAGGGAACGGCACGGCGCACGCGAAGGCCGGGCGCCGCTCGAGGAATTTGTGGGCGGCGGAGCCATCGCGGCGCGGCTTTTCCAATCGTTTGGCCCGGAATGGACCGTGCTGGAGCTATTTGCACGGGCCTCTGCGGACGAGTCAGCGCACGAGTTCCTGGAGGAGACGCTCGCCGAGATCGCCTTTCACCTGGTAAACCTCGCGAACGCGCTCGATCCGGCGCGGATCGCGGTGGGCGGTGGCCTGATGCGCTCGAAAGGGATCGTCCTGCCATACCTGGCGGCGCAACTCGAACGATTCGTGTCATTTCCGCCGGAAACGGTCGAGGCTCGCTTCCTGCTCGACTCGAGCTTATACGGCAGTATCGCGCTGGCGCTGCGGGAAGTCTCCGAGATTTGAAAGGTCTGTCAGCGCGTGGGCGGCAGCTGCACGAATCTGCTGAGATTGCGCGGGGCATCCGGATCGACTCCCGCGCGCTCGGCCAGCCTGACTGCCAGGAGCTGCGCCAGCACCAACTCGATCAAGGGGTCGCCGTCCGACATCCGAACCCGTGCTCCCTGGGCACGTGCTTCACTCACGACACCGGCGCCGGCGCTGTCATCGATCGGATCGAAGCACCATAGGAGTGTCTGGGAGGAGACTGTGGCAATCGGCCCGTGCCGGTAATCCAGTGTCTGGTAGGCGGTTGCCACGCATAGTGCGGTCTCCTGCACTGTGAGCGCCGCGGAAAGCGCCATACCCCAGCGCCAGTCACGGCCAAGGAACACGACGTCCGGCGCACCGTCCAGGGATATCGGGACCTCGCTTTGCAAGCGTGCCTGCAAGTGCGCAGGCAGCACGTGCAATTCACTTCGTCCTGCCGAGTCCAGCATCAGCCTGAGTGCAAGCATGACGCTGGTGATAAAGCGAGTCTGCACGATGCCATTCTCCGGTGCAAACTCCAACGGCAGTACCAGATCCGCCAGGTTGGCTGCCGGCGAATTCGGCTCCCCAACAATCAGGAGTATCGGCGCACCCGCACCCCTTGCCAGGCGCATTGCGTCGAGCAGTTCCGAGGTTCTCCCCGTTCGGCTGACGGCAACATGGAGCCAGCCGGCACGTGCCCGGTATTCGGAGGGCAGGATAGCCTGCGCCGGCGTCCCGACCTCGGCCTCGTATAGGCTGGCGCCGAGCATGCCCACATTCAACGATGAGCCCGAGCCAAGAAACACCGCGGGTGGACCAATGAGACCAGTCAAGCGGGGAGCGTACTCTTCAACCCGGCGCACAGTCTCCACCCATACCGCCGGCGTGGTTCGGATGTCTTGCTCGACCTCGCTCCCGATCTGCACAATGTCAGCTTTCAGATGTGGATTGGCGCCGGCCAAGCTCTTTCCCGAGGACGCAACCCGACACGCCGCCCGGTCCAGTTTCCACGCCGGTGAGAACCGGCCCGAGCACGAACGCCGGCCGCCGATACCCAGGTACGTGGGGAAGCTCAGACTACGATTCCGACGGCTGCAAAGGCAGTTGCCGCGGGAGCCGAAGCGCACCGCATTGTAGCGTACGACAGAGAACTTGAGAGCTATTCGGCCGGCTCGGAAGATTGGCCGGCAGCGCCCAACTGGGCTCGCATCCCGACGACATCGGCCTCCGACCACAACTCCATGATTTTTCCGCCCTCAATTCGGACGATCTGGATTGTCGTCATGGAGACTCGCTTCCCGGTGGGCGGAAATCCCCAATACTCGCCAAGGTGCGTACCGGAAATCGTCAAGCGTGCCGATACCCTATCGCCCTCCGCCAACATGTCGTGGACCTCGTAGTGCATGTCGGGTATGCCGGAAAAGAGACTCCGTTGATGCTGCGCGATCCCTTCCAGCCCGGGTTTGACTGAAATGCTGGAGTGGTGCAGGGTGATATTGGGAGAGACGAACTCCGCTAGTCGGTGCGTCTCCTTGCGATTAAACACGATCTCGTAGTGTTCTCGGATCAATTGTTTATTGGCGTCGACATCCGCCTGTTCCATCGCCTCGAGGTAGGGAATCTTCACATCGGTCGCCACTTCATGTCGCATGCCAGCCACTCCTATAACTCTAAACGCGCCGGCCACTCAAAAGTCGGTGCAGTTACTATAGTAATACTATAGTCAATAGCGGGGTGCTATACTGTAGAACGTGACTGATGTCGAAGATCGCCCCTATCGCTCTCCGCGGCGCGAGGAGCAGGCTCGCGAGACGCGGAACCGGGTACTCGACGCTGCCCGCCGATTGTTCTTGAGCCGCGGCTACGCCGCGACCTCCATCCCGACCATAGCGGCGGAAGCGGGGGTAGCCGTTCCCACGGTGTACTGGGCCTTTAATTCAAAGCGCGAGTTGCTGTGGGAAATGGTTTCGCGCGAAACGGTGGGCGACGCCGAACCGGTACCCCTCGTCGAGCGGTCGTGGTGGAAGGAGATGCTGAGCGAACCCGATGTGAGGCTGCAATTGAACCAGTTTGCCGGTATCAATCGCCAGCTTCACGAGCGGACCGTGGATTTATTTGAAATCGTCCGGGGCGCCGCTACGTCGGATCCGGCGGTGGCGCAGGCACAACTGGAGGGAAGTCAGAGACGGTATCAAGACGTGGAAGGAGTCGCGGCGTCACTTGCGACCAAGGGAGGGCTACGGTCGGGCGTAACCGTGGAGCAGGCAGCTGACCTGCTCTGGGCCATGACGGATTCGACCTGGTACGGTCTCCTGGTACGCGAGCGAGGATGGTCCCCCGAGCAGTACGAGCAATGGGAGGTGACGACCCTAACGGGTTTTCTGCTGAGGCCCGACGAGCGCGAGGCGTCTCAGTAACGGACCCTACCTGCCGGACGACATGCCGGGACGCGCGCCTGTCGAGCGATGCCGGGCGCGCCGTGCAAGCTTATCGCTCGCCTCTCGCAATCGGACGTTACGCTTCTACATTTCCGGGAGGCTGATCGACAGGTCCGTTCACTGGCAAGAGCCACGTTATGCCGACCCCGGTCAGTGCATCGAGAAGCACACCTGCCATGAGGCGGTAGCCGAGCAGGTGTGGATGCAGACCATCATCGGCTAGACCGGATCGCAGTGTGTAGCCATCGTTCCCCACCAATGCCGCGTGATAGTCCACAAACACGGCGTTCTGTGAGCTCGCAAGATCACGAAGTCGCCGGTTGGCTCTCACTATCAGCTCATTTCGAGCCCGATTCGAGGCCAGGGCCCACATGTCGGTCGGCAGTAGGCTTCCAAGTGCTACACGGGTTTCACCCGCGGGAATATGTTGAAGCATGGCGGTGATGTCGCCGACGATGTCGTCCTCGATCTGTTCCGGCGTTTTCAAGAGTGACGGATCGGCCCACGCATCGAGATCCCAGGTATTGTTTATGCCGATGTGCAATACGAGCAGCTTCGGGGCGAGTTGAATAACGTCCGCCGCAAAGCGCCTCCGCAAGAAAGGAGTGACGTCACCACCGATCCCTCGGTTGACCACCAGACCGATAGGGCTCGTAAAGAAAGCTTCCAGCGCCCACCACTCGGTGATCGAGTCGCCTGCAAACACCGTGGCAACTGGTAAGGATTGTCCTATCAGTTGCTCATTTCGGGCGTCGTAGAGGTTGCGCCGCGCGTCAGCTGCCACGATTGCGCCGAAGAGTCCCGGTCGAAGGATACCGGGACGCCCATTCTCACTGCTCATGCGTAGTGTGCCTCGTTTCCCGTGGCTTGCACCGGCTCATTCTCTCCCTTGGGATCTTCCATGACACTTGTACCAGATCGCGGCCGGCAGAGCGTGCACGGCGGTGCAGAGATCTAGCTTTCGGATCGGATCACCGGAACGCCTCGCGCCGTGCTGCCCCGGAGTCGGCTCTTCGGGCCACCGAATTCTACAGTGGGATTACATACCCGATGGTATCCAATCGACTGAAACATGGGGTAGGATACCCGTAGCAAGACACGTCGGTATCGGCAGGTTTGGGCGCCCCATCGCAGGCCGGATGCCGTGCGAGCCGTTAGCCGCTTACTGGCCAGGCCCTGGCAAGAACCCGAGCTGTTCGAGTTGGGTGAATCGATCGGGCACGCCCCAATGCTCGACGAGGCGGCCGCCTTGAACTCGGATCACATCTATAACCGCAATATTGAAGGTTTTCCCGGTCGCCGGGCGGCCCATCATTGCGCCAAGGTGCGTGCCGTGTGCCCGCAAACGCCCCCAGACCTTGTCGCCGTCGGTCGTCATGGCTTCAATGACAAGAGTGAAATCCGGAAACATGCGGTGCAGTTCGGTGATGACTGCTTTCAAGCCTTCACGAGTGGGCGGCATGCCATCCTGGTGTTCCTCCACGACCGGCGCCACCACCTCATCCAACGCTGCGAAGTTCGCCCGGTTAAATCCTTCCTCTATGACCGTGCGAAACAGCTGCAAATTTCGCTCGGCAGTGGTTTCTGTGTGTTCCGCGATTGCCATCGCTCCCTCCATATTGATCGAAGTGATCCTGTATCTGATATAGTGATAATGCATTAAATGTCACACGATGTCAATCCCCCGAAACGTCGGTACAACTCGGCCCGCCGGAAGGCGCAGGCCGAGGAGACACGACGTCATATCCTTAGCTCGGCGGAGACGCTGTTTCTGCGACGTGGCTACACCGGCACGACGATTGAGGGAATCGCGGGCGAAGCCGGTGTGTCGGTCGAGACTATATACGCCGCCTTTCGCAACAAGCGAACGATTCTGGCTCGCCTGGTTGACCGGGCGGTGACCGGTGATGAAGAACCGATACCACTGATCGAGCGAGCTGGACCGCAAGAAACGGCAAGAGAGCCAAACCAGGAGCAGCAGGTACGGTTGTTCGTGCAGGGCGTTGCGGAGATCCTCCAGCGTGTGGGTCCACTTTTCGAGGTCATGCGACTGGCAGCTTCGACCGAGCCGGAAATCAAAGCACTCCTTGGCGACGTTTTGCAGCAGCGGCTGAACGGCATGACGTTCTTCATCGACGCCCTGCGGAAGAACGGGCCATTGCGCGGCGATCAGGACGTGGCCACAGCGGCCGAGGTCACGTGGACCATCACGAGCCCGGAAGTCTACCGCCTCCTCACCGAGAGCCGACAATGGTCTCAAACCCGCTATGAAAGCTGGCTGGGCGACACGCTAACCGCCTTGCTACTGCCTGAGGGCGAGTGACAACGATCTTCGGAGTCGCCGGGCCAGCGGGGCTGCGTTTCTATCGTGCGGACGGGGAGGACATTACGCCGACGTTTCTCACCAAGCAAACCGGCGCGGCGACCGCCGTACAACGTAGAGGCTATTCTTGAGCAAGCATGAACAGGGAGGCTTCTCGTGGCCAAATTGATCTACTCCTCGATTGCCTCGCTTGACGGATACATAGAGGACGAGCACGGCGACTTCGGCTGGGCCGCACCCGATGAGGAGGTACACGGCTTCGTCAACGACCTCGAGCGGCCAGTGGGCACCTATCTCTACGGTCGTCGGATGTACGAGACGATGCGCTACTGGGAGTCCGCGCATACGCTGGCCGGCCTGACGCCCGTGGCTCAGGACTTTGCACGGATATGGCAGGCGGCCGACAAAGCCGTGTACTCTACGTCGCTGGAGAGCGTTTCCACCGCCAGGACACGCATTGAGCGAAATTTCGACCCCGAGGCCATCCGGCGGATGAAGGTGCAAGCGGAACGTGATATTTCCATGGGTGGCCCGGAGCTAGCCGCTCAAGCACTCAAGGCAGGATTGGTCGATGAACTCCACCTGTTCTTCATACCGATCCTGGTTGGAGGCGGGAAACGATCGCTTCCCAATCATGTTCGCTTACGGCTCGACCTTTTGAATCAGCGCGTTTTCGAGAGTGGCGTGGTGTATCTGCACTATCGCATCACGACGTGAGTGATCGGCGCTCGGACCCACCACACAGAACCGGACGGTCATAGACTCGGGAGAAGGAACCACTGACCGTCAGGACGTACGCTCCTGCGACGCGGCTGGTTTACCCCGGTCGAGGATCGAGTCGGCAAGGTACGGAACCGCATCAGCCACCACTACCGGACAATGGCCAAATCTTCCAAGTGGCCTGGTCAAGGGCAGGTGCTGACAGCCCAATTCATCAAACTATTCAGGCTCGGCTCTCGATGCCAAGTACAGGTACGGGCTGCCACCTGCAACCGGCCGATGATCTCCTCCGGCATCGTGGGATGCTGTCCGCAAGGAATCCTTCTGGTGGGGCGGCATGAGCGGGCTCCGGGCAGGCCCGACGGGGACGTGTTGCATCGTCTTACCACTGACTCCTCCGGGACGATGGCTCGGGGAGCAAGCGACTCCGCGGTTTCCCGGATGTAGTCCGCCGTTGAGGGGCGTATCATGACAGCCACAAGTGGATTGATGAGGTCTTTGCCATCCTCGATCTGTTGGCCCTCGATGAAAGGAAATTGCCATGAGCGCAACACGGATCAGCGTCATCGTACTCTCGGCTGTAGGATCAGCGATAATCGCGACGGGCACGGCTTCACGTCCGGTCGCTGGTGCCGGCGGCCATGCGCTTACTCATGCGTCACGCGGCGCTCCCGAATGGTATTCAACGTACCTCGGTGGAGCGGGGCAAACATTGGCCTACAGCACCGCCGTCGATCGTGGTGGGAACCTCTACATCGCCGGGGGAACTACCTCCCGCCACTTCCCCACCGTGCATGCATTTCAGCCGCGATACCGGGGGTTCGGCTCAGATGAGCGTATCCAGGCCGACGCGTTCATTGCCAAGCTCAGTCCTACGGGCAAACTCTTGTACAGCACCTACCTTGGCGGAACAGCTGGTGACGAAGCCACTGGTGTCGCAGTAGATAGAACGGGCAACGCCTATGTGACCGGCTTGACTGATTCCCCCGACTTCCCGACCCTGCGCCCCCTGCAGCGGCACTGTCAGGTTCTTAGGGGGCCCGCCATCGAACCGTGTGATGCCAGCTTTGTGGCCAAGCTTAGCCCTACAGGCCACCTCCTCTGGAGCACGTTCTTCGGTGGCTATCGGCCCCCCGACGAGATGGAGGGGGATTCTGCGGACAGCATCGCTGTCGATGCGACCGGCGGCGTGGTCATAGCGGGCGGCGACGACGGGAATCGTCTCCCCGTCGTCCACGCCTTGCAGCCCCACCCGGTACCGAGCGGAACGGGAAACGCCTTCGTCGCCAAAATCAATGCGGCCGGCACACGGCTCGTGTATAGCACCTATCTGGGCGACAGCGTCGTTACGCGCGGCTTCGGTGGCGGCAACGTCGATACGGGCAACGGGGTCCTGGCGCTGGCGGAAGATAGCCGGGGCAACGCCTATGTCGCGGGCAAGAGTTCATCCAAGGACTTCCCTGCCGGTTTCGGGAAACGGTACGCTGCCAGCGCGGACCATCTCTTCGTGGCGAAACTGAACTCCGACGGCAGGCTGGTCTATCTCTTCGCCCGTGCCGTTGATCCGCCTGTGGATGGCGTGGATACAGAGGTTGGCGGCATCGCCGTCGACCGCCAGGGCCGGGCCTATATCACGGGCACGACCAACTCCGACCAATTCCCTGTGCTGCATGCGGTGCAGGGGAGCCTTGGTGGGGGGGACTGTTACCTCAACGGCACCATTACCCGTCCATGTAACGATGCTTTCATCGTCAAGCTCGATGCGCGTGGGGATCACCTGCTCTATAGCACCTTCCTGGGTGGGAGCGAGGACGATACGGGCAACGCTATCGCGGTTGACGCCCGCGGTGACACCATTGTGAGCGGAGCCGGTGGGGAGCACTTTCCCACGATGAACCCGCTGCAGGTCGGGTACGGCGGAGGGGAGGACCAGCCAGGCGGCGGAGGGATGACCGATGCGTTCGTGGCCAAGATCAGTCCAGCGGGGAGCACGCTTCTGTTCAGCACGCTCCTGGGAGGGGCTGGGGCGGACGAGGGCGATGCTGTGGCCCTCGCTCCGAGTGGGATCGTGTACGTTGCGGGTAGTACCGACTCGTCGGATTTTCCGGTGCACCGCGCACTTCAGCCGGACCTTGTGGGGAAAGAGGCCGCCTTTGTCATGCGCCTCCCCGACACATTGAGACCATTGATTCATAAGCATGCAGTGTCGACGTGGGCTGGCCCCCTCACAGTGGGAATCATCGCCATCGTGATCATCGTAGCCGTCTGGTTCCTCATTTTCCGGGTACGGAAGGCTGGCAGGAAGCTACAAGCCGTGTAGCGGATGATCCGAGTCTCCGCGACCGCAGATGAGCCGCTCTGAAGGATTGACTGAAGGCTCCTTTCAATGGCTATGTCCACGCCAACTCACCCACTAGCGGGCTGCGGTGGTCGACGGCACGAGCATGACGCAAAAGTGGTTCTTCCCCGTGACCGGCGATGACCCTACGCGCCGACCGCAACCCCTGTAGCCGCCAGACGGTCACGTAACACCGTCTGCCATGTTTCGCTGCCGGTCATCGAGCGACGTGGGCGCGAATAGGATACGCGCTCGGCGGGGGTATGCCGGTGCTGGGCAGGACGTACGGCTTCGCCTCCGATTACGTGTGCGAAGTAGACATCGTGACGGCCGAGGAGATCCCGATCATCCGTTGCCGGTGAAAGAGACCGGCGTGCTGCTGAACGAGCTCACGCCTGAAGCAGTGGCTGCGATCGTGGCTGTCGCGGGGCCGGACGCTCGATGTCCGCTGGTCGCGGTGGAGATCCGCCATCTGGGCGGCGCATTTCGGAATGGGTCAAACGGCCCCGATGCAGTGGGCGCTCGGGACGCCATGTACTCGGTATTTCTGCTGGGCGTGCTCATGCCCCCAGTTGCCGAGATGGTGCCGGCGGCACTCGTGGGTATCACCGGTGCGCTGGCCGAATACACCTCCGGGCACACCTTTGTGAATTTTCATGGGAGCCCAACATCGGTCGAGGATCGGGCTCGCCCCTGGCCGTTGGAGACGTACAACCGCCTACTTGAGATCAAGCGACGGTACGATCCCACCGACGCGTTTCGATTCGGGCACTCGTTGAGCGCCCCCACGGTGGCGCGGTCCGAGAGTCCCATCCATGCGTAAATGACACGCCGGCTCGACCGGCGGTAACGCCTTGCCCGCTACGAGCGTGGAGCACTCCCGGGGATCCCCGGGAGTGCTCCAAAGTATGGGTAGTTGGATGGCATCAAACGGGCCGCAGCCGGCAAGGTCGCAAAGGGCGCGTGGTACGCTCGAAGGAAACCCGGATGGCCACGTCGAAATACTCCGGCCGGTCGAATAACTACAGGAGCGCGGCATTGATTTCTCACCTCGGTGGAGAGCTTCAGACGTGGAGCTTCCCATGACGGCGGCGCGTGGAGCGGGCGGCAAGGACAAGCGGAAGCAACAGCAGCGACTGCTCCAGAAAGAGCGGGACGCGGCTCGTAATCACGCTGCCGGAGTGTCGCGCCAGCGTCGACTTGCGCTTCGGGCCGGCGGGATACTGGTGGCGGCGGTGGCTATTGCGGCGTCGCTGCTGTACGCGCTACGCGGCACGAGTGGCACCTCCACGGCAACCGCGGCGGTAAACTTAGGGAAGCCGGACAACGCCGTCGCGTCTCCGCCAACCAGCGGGTTTAGCAAAGTCGGAGCCCCATTGATGGCCGGCAAGAAACCCGTATTGCTGTTTATCGGCGCACAATACTGCCCGCACTGCGCAGGTCAGCGATGGCCGGTGGTAAAGGCGCTATCGCAATTCGGGAGCTTCTCGGGGCTCCGCCAGACAAGCAGTAGCGATGGCGATATTCCGACCTTTGATTTGACGCACTCGCGCTATACCAGCGCCTTCGTTTCGTTCGACCACAAAGATGTGGAGGACGAAAACTACCACAACTTGCAGCCGCTGAGCGGGCAGGAGCAAGCGCTGTTCAGTCGCTACGACACCACCGGCAGCATTCCGTTGATACTGGTAGGCGGTTACGCCGTGAACGGGGACGCCTACAATCTGGCCGACATCGAAGGGTTTTCGTTCTCCTCGCTCCAAACTGCCCTCCAAGGTCAGCAGCACAAAGCAATAGTTGCCGACATCGACGGCGAAGCAAACGCCCTCACCGCCTTTCTCTGCCATGCCGACGGCATGAAACCATTAGCCGTGTGCACTCGCCCCGCGGTGAAAACCATCGTGGCCTCGCTGCGCTGATGGCCGCGGTGCGGACTGTAGTCGGGCAGCCGGCGTACGTCGCGCTGGGTGCGTTGAGCTTTATCGCACTCACCCTGCTGTACCTTTGGTCGAGCCAGGTGTTAATCGTCAACGCCGGTGGAATTTCCCTACTCGTCGAACCGTCGTTCGTCGTGGCGGCAATCGTCATGTCGTCCATTTTCGGGGTGCTGATTCCCCTCCAAGCGTACGCTGTACGGCGCGCCAAGATTTTGACCGCGCAAACCGGAGGCACGGCGTTGGGCGCGTTGCTCGGCATGACGTCGATGAGCTGCTGCGCTCCGGTGCTTCTCCCGTCGTTCCTTTCACTACTCGGATTCTCGGGGGTCACGATCTTGAGCGTAAATCTCCAGGTGCATCGATTCTGGCTTCCCCTTGCGACCGTGAGCACTGTCCTGCTGGCGTTTTCATTGCTTTCGACTGTTCGTTCGCTCGAGGAAACATGTCGAGTGGATCCTGGTCGATCCGTTGCCGGCCTCCGTTAGGTTGGCTCCGGGCGAGGCTTAGGACGGCTTTCCGCCTGGCTCCCGGTATTGGGGGGCAGCGGTCCGGCTGGTCGACCCCAGCGCGAGGCTCACCGCGGTCGGACGCTCGGGCGAGAACTGCACGAATCAATCCACGCCGCGATTGCACCACATACCTGACGATGTGCATTGTGAAGGAACGGGAAGGCTCCTAAACCACAATCGCTGACCGACTGAGTGGCCCCAGTAACTCCCGTTCTTCATACGCCAGGTGCGAGAGGAGCGCGTCGCTCAGCTCGTCGGCGAGCCGACGTACATCACGAATCGCAGCGGGCTCGGACATCATCGCGGCGAGTCCGCGATCGAATCGTTCGAGCACCTCCGCGATGATTTCGTGCTCATCGCCTAATCGATTTAACACCGCCGACAGCGCCTCGTCTTCACGATAGAGGGCCGGGAACATGTGCCGGTCCTCTATCGTGTGATGTACGGTAACGACCCGGCAGTACTGCGCGCAAAATGAGCCCAACGTCCAGTAATTTTGCCGCACGGTCAGTCGGTTGATGAGGGACCGTGCTTCTTCCGGTTCCAGACGGCCCTCGGCGACCGCCTGAGCGGCGGCCTGGATAGACGCCAGCTCTTCGCGCAAATGGTTGTGTACCTGCACGAGTGTCTGGGCGCCGGCTTCGCCGGACGGCGTGGTACGGCCATCGTTGGGCGCGTCGTAGTGGGGCCGGTCGGCTTCATCTAACAGTCGTGAGTGCGGGGCCGACGATAGGGAGCTCGTGACGGAGATGGGCGTGGCCGACACCTTTGCATCGGACTCCTCTATGGCCACCAACGCCGGCTCACCTCCCCGGATGGCGGCTACCGCTTCACGGACACCCGGCGCCACTTCTACTGCGAAGGTCTCGAGAGCGCCGGTCACGCCGTTCCCCGGATCCAGCAGAAAACCGCTGAACCCGTACTCAAGCACGAGCTCCGTTAGCTGCGCTATCCATAACTCGGGAGGTCCATCGAGAAATCCTCGCTCCAGCGGCCCGAAGCGGCCGGCGATGTTGTATATGCGACGAATCGCGGACGGCACTCGCCCGGCCCCGTCCGCGGCATCGTCGATGACACGGGACATCGCCCCAAGCTCCTCGGGTGGGGCGTACGACAGGGTGGGGATCCAGCCGTCGGCGGTTCGTCCAGTAAGCCGCAACATCCGGTTCTTATAGGCCCCGAGCCAGACTCCGATTGGGTGGAGCGGAAATGGGCCCGGTTGGGCACCGCGCAAGATGTAGTGCCGGCCATGGAAATCGACAGGGGGACCGGGTGTCCAGAGCGCACGCAGTACGGTGATGGCTTCGGCAAGCGCGTCGACGGACTGTCGGGGCGATCGCTCTGGTCCACCGAAGGCAGCTATCGCGCCGGCCGAGGCTCCGGAACCCAGGCCAAGCTCGAGGCGGCCACCGCTCAGCACGTCGAGCGTGGCCGCAGCACGGGCCAGCACTGCCGGGGGACGAAGTGGGAGGTTCAGGACATCGGGTACCAGCCGAATGCGCTCCGTTTCAGCTCCCAGCACGGACAGGAGCGTCCACATGTCGAGGAGTCGGGGATGGTACGGGTGATCCTGCACGCCGAGAAGGTCGAGGCCGAGGGCCTCGGCAAAGCGCGCCAGCTCCACCAGCTCATGCGCGGATGCTGAGGCAGGCGGGCAGAAATAACCGAAAAGTAGATCGTGTCCATAGTCAGCCATGCGGTCTCTTTCGCGTGCGTAGTATCTCCGGCGTGGCCCTGGAAAGCATGGGGTAAGAAGGCGGTGCCGGCCACGAGCCAGAATACCGTGTATGGTCACACAGGAGGAATCGACGCTTGTCCAGCAGTACAGTGCTCTTCGTACTCGGGTGCGGCCTGGTCTTCATGGCCGTCCTTTCCGCCATTCGCACATTCGTGGTGCCGCGCGGCGTCGCTCCGGACGAATTGACCCGTTCGGCGTTCGTGGTGATGCGTTACCTGTTCGAGCTTCCCCTCTATCGCGCCTCGCACGTGCGCCGCGAGCGGGCACTCGCGTACTTTTCGCCAGTGACGCTCCTATCGCTTCCGGTGCTGTGGCTACTCTGTGTGTTTCTCGGCTATGCCGCGGTGTACCGCGCCCTGGGGGCGCCATCGTGGAGTGCCGCGATCACGATCAGCCGGCTCTCATTGCTCTACCTGGGTTCGGATATCAGCGGTATCCGGGGAGGAACGGTCGTGGCATTTTCGGAAACGGTTTCCAGTCTCTTGCTCGCGGCTATTCTCGTGTCGTACCTCCCCGCCGTGTATTCCGCATTTTCCGCACGCGAGGCAGCGGTGACCGGTCTGGAAACTCGGGCCGGTACTCCGCCTTCGCCCGTCAACATGTTGAGACGATATCACCTGATCCAGGGAATGGACCGAATCGGTGAGGTCTGGACCACCTGGCAGGCGTGGTTTGAGATGGTGGAAGAGAGCCACACAGCGCTCGTGCCGTTGATCTTTTATCGGTCGCCACAGCCTGAGCGCTCCTGGGTTACCGCGGCCGGAGCAGTGCTCGATACTGCCAGCCTGGTGGCATCCACGCTCGATCGACCGCGTGATCCCCGGGCCGAGCTCTGCATCCGGGCAGGCTATATCTGCCTACAGCGCATCGCCGGCCCACTGGGAATTCCGTTCAACGAGGACCCGTCGCCGGGGGACCCGATCAGCGTGTCGCGGGCAGAGTACGACCAGCTCTACGATGCGCTGGCGGACGTTGGCGTGCCGCTTCGAGCCGACCGTGACGCGGCCTGGCGCGACTTTGCCGGTTGGCGCGTCAACTACGACGCTGTTCTCGTTGGCCTGGCCGTACTCACAGTCGCACCGAAAGGCGTCTGGTCGTCGGATCGAATTTCCAGGCGACGGTCGCCCCAGACTACAGTGCGGCGGGCGGCGCGCCGAGCCGCCCGCTCGGCCATGAACGGGGAACTGCCCAATTAGGATCGGCCAAGGCTCCAAATTACCCCGCCGTAACGGTATAGAGGCTGAAGTCGCGCACAGATTCGCGAGCGAACCTAGAAGAACGTCTGTATCGCTCCGGTTACGCGATACTGCTCGTCTACCAGCGGGAGGAGTCGCCACTTATCGAAAGCCGTGCATGGGTGCGAGATGCCGAATCCGAGAAGATCGCCCACTGCTACATCGCATCCCGGGTCGAAGCGGAGATAGGCGTGCTGGTCATTGAGCGCAGTGACTGTCATTTCACCATCAATCGATCGGCGTACGTCGCCGCGGCGCAACTCGAAGGGGATGGGCAAGTGCAGATCGAACGAGGCATCGCGCTTCCCGAAATTGAGAATGGCCAACCCTGGCTCCGGTTGAGACAACACTGTAGCCCACAGTTCAAGTGCCGGTTGTAAGCGCTCGCCATCCATGTTTCGACTACCTAGCGGCGAGAGGAGATCATACGTGTCGCTGTCCTGGACCACATACGATCCGGACCGAAGTACGACACGTACCGGTTGCGCCAGTTCCCACCGCGAGCCAAGACGTGCAACCACGTGGTCGAAAAAGATGCTTCCACCGGCGCTGACCACCACCTCGGCACACCCCTGAAACAAACCCCGCCGGTCAAGGTCCACCGTGAGATCTCGCACGTCATCGAGAAATTTGTCCACCAGAGCACTTCGCTCCTGGTGCGTGGCTCCGCCGGCGGCCCCTTCGTATGCGGTCACGCCTGCCACCTGAAGCGATGTACTTTCCCGCGCCGCCATAGCAACGGATAGGGCAGTTGCAAGTGCTCGCGCACCGCTTCGTCCACCCGCTATGCCCAGCTCCACCAACACCTTGAGCCGCCGCCGAGGTTCGACCGCCTGCAGGGCCAGGTCCATCGCGGCGACCGCCTCGACGGAATCGACCGAGACCAGAGCCTCAAATTCCGAATCATCAAGTTCCGCCGACAGCCACCGGAGTCCAACCGGGTGGAGTAGTTCGTTTGCTATCAAAATGCGCGTCGCGCCATGCGCCCGTAGCACGCGTGCCTGCTGGAGGGTGGCAACGGTGACACCCCACGCACCCGCCGCCAGCTGACGCTCCACGATCTGTGGTGCCATCGGGGTCTTGGCATGAGGCGCCAGTGACACACCGTGCTCCCGGCAGTATCGCGCCATGAGAGCGATGTTCCCGTCCAATGCCTTCTCTTTGATCAGCATGATCGGGAACACGAGATCACCCTCCAGGGCGCACCAGTCCTGGTTGTGCACCGTCCCGATCGTGACATGGCCGTCACCGGGAGGGAATCCTTTGTATCGCCAGTCCACCGGCTCGGCGTCAATCCGTGACAGATCCAAGCGGGTGTTGGCGGGCACCGATCTATCTGAATACAGGGACGTGGAACTCATCAGCTCGAATCCTCTCGATATTCCAGGACGTTAAACCGGCGTCTGGCCGGCGATGACTTCGCGTTGGGACTCGGTCAAAACGAATGTTTCCTCTGCCTTCGCGCCCGTTATCGACGGATTCCAGGCAAATGCCTGCCCGGCAGCGATGGGCACCGCGAGACCCGGCGTGGCGACGAATTCGCGCGTAGCGAAGCCGGCCATTCCGCCTTGATGATGCAGCTTCCACTCCTCCGGGAAGCCTTCATCCGCATAGAATCGCCGGCAATCCTCAAATGCATCTCCCAGCGTGCGTCCCGGCATGGTCGCTTCGGCACGCATGCGCTGGAGGATACGGTTGCAGGCCGCTTGCCGGCGCTCCCACGCGGGGTCGGGCGGCTCGAAGTGTACGAAGCGTGTGAGACTGGCGTACAGCCCGCCGAGCTCGGCGCACACCACCAGCATGACCCGCGTTCGGCACGCCGTGTTCCGTGGAATGGGATGCCGAAAGGCGCTGATTCGGTCTTCACCGGCGGCCATGACAACCGGCGCGTACAGTCCGCGGGACAAGCACGCTTCCAGTAAGCGTCCGGCGGCCTCGAACTCGGTAATTCCGGCGGCGAGCGATGCCGCGGCCTGTTCGACGGCGGCCACGGTATTCTGGCCGAGAACGCGGTAGCGGTCGATGGATTCGGCATCGAGTACGATGCGCAGCATCTGAAGCTTGCCCGACACGTCGACCTGACCGGGTGCGGGTAGATCCGAGCCGACGGAGCCATTCCCTGTAACGGTGCGCAACACGTCGCCGTTGCCCTCGTACCACGGACAGTCAATCACCTCGAGGCCGGGCGTTTCTTCCGCACTGATTCGAGCCGATTCGATTGTCGAAGTCAGAATGATGCAGTCATCGCGCCGCGCGACGATCGATGCGACACCGGCCGGCGCCGAGTGATCGACGCGGTTATCGCCTCCCCCGGTAAACCAGGCAAAGTTCGCAGGAGTGTGGAGAACGAGTGCATCGAGGCCCTGTTCATCCATGATGGCGGCCAGCGCCCGATGCCTCTGTCTCTGAAATTCGTTCACGGACGGACCTCCGAAAGGCAGATGAGGACCAGGAACTGTTGCTTTCCCGGTTCTCATCAAGTGTATGTGGGGCGACCTACCCTACGAGCCGGTAAACGCGAATGTAATCGGAGTGCGAATTAACGGCCGGGCTCTGCGTTAGCTCACGTCCCATTCACACACCGTTGCCGTTCGCAAAGATCACGGGTGCACCGCCCGTCCTTCCGGCCGGCATAGAGCCGCCGTCACGATCGAGGTAGGGGGCGAGCACATTCGCGGAGCGCCCAACAAAGGTGGTGTGGCCGGCAAGAGTACCGGTGCAACACGGTTCGGTTATTCGTGCTCCTGGGAATGGTGGCCGGAAGTGGACTGTGATAGGTCACACTCCTGGTCATGACGGTGCCGCGCGTTGCGGTCGATCATGCGGTCTGTGCGTTGATCGACGGAGCTACCAAAAGGACCGGGGCAGTAGCACAACACAAATCGTGACGGGCGGGCGTCTTCTCGCACCCGGAACACGGAATCGGGAGCTACGTATGCCTCTCCTCCTCCGGTCAAAGTTCCGTGCGCTCGAACGCTATCGGTGTTGAAGACCGGACTAGAGGGCTTCCGCACCCGTCGGCCCGCGCCGAGTGTGCGACGCGACGAGTCCAGCCGCGAAATTCTGCTGAACGCCTGCCACGAGAGCGACTCCGAGAAACGCGACCACCATGGACAGGGACATGAGCAGGATCAAACCGCTCCACACGACGGTGGCACAGAGCGTGGTTACCCGGTTCGACGTAGCCAGCACGATGGCGTTGCGATAGACGAGCGTGACGCTCTGGACTTCTTGCGCCACGACGAGGGGATACACCGAGATGTGGATACAGAGCCATAGGGCGAGAATATAGGCCCACATCACCTCGAGAATCGGCGCAAATCCGAAATGCATGGTGGGGTAATAGATGAGGTTGGCGATTATGACGGCGAGTGAGACCACGCCCAGGCACCACACCCGCAGGGCCAGTAAACCAGATGCCTTGAAGCCGTCCCACCAGTCACCAAGCTGGATGGGCTCGCCTTGGGCGAGCTGCCACATCACGGTATGAAGCCCAGCCAGGGTTGGCGTGGGCAGAACGAGCAGACCGGCGCAAACAAGCACCAGGGCTGTGCCGCTGGAGAGTTGCAGCGATCGCATCAGGAACGCGAGACCGGCCAGGAACGGCATCGAAAGGAGTACCGTGAGACCGTTCACGAGCAAGAGAGTCCACAGGTGGTTGAGCACCTGTGACACGCTCTCTCCAACCGCCTCCAGTGCTGATCTCATCTGAAGGTCACGGCGCTCAAAGTCGTGCCATCAGGTGGCCGGAGCGGGTTGAGACGTGCAGGTTGGGCCGTGCACAACCGGGACATTGTTTTTCCAGTCGAGGCGATCCAGCCATAGCCAGCGTCCGACGCTACCATCCCCGACACTCTGAGCCGGCCAGGCATGATAGAGCATCCACGTCTGGCCACGGGCGTCGGTGATGATGGTTTCTCCACCGGGTCCGGCGGCGCTGCACTTCGACGTGAGAATGGGATTCGTTGCGCCATCGACGCATGGTCCCAGCGGCGTGGAGCACCTGGCGTAGCCAACGGCGTAATCGTACGACGCGTAGTTGTTCGCCGAGAAGAACAGGTAATACGACTTACCGTACTTCCACATGAACGGCGCTTCGATAAGATTACCCTCCCAGGACGCTCGATCGTAGTCCAGTTTGACCGGTTTTCCCAGGAGCTTGGTTCCGTCCGCCGACACCTTTTGAGACCAGAGCCAGGTGGTAACGCCACAGCAATTACCGTCATTTTTCCACAGTACGTAGGTGCTTCCATTGCTATCGTGAAAGACGTCCGGATCGATATCGCCACCCAGCGAGCTCTGGCAGATGGCCGGTTTACTAGCCTGGCTCTTGAATGGACCGGTCGGGGAAGAGCTCTCGGCGAATCCCACGCACTGGTGTCCCACGTCCGCGTCTCTCGCCGCGAAGTACACGACGAACTTCTTGGGCGACACTTCGTAGACATCCGGGGCCCAGATATCGGAAACTGCCCAACGCGCCGGAGCAGGCATGGCATCCTTCCCGGCGGTCCAGTGCACGAGATCCGTCGAATGCAGGGTCGGGATCACGGCCACAGAGGTGTTCGTTCCGTAGGCGTAGTAGGTTTTGCCCACCTTCAGTACGTACGGATCGGGAAAGTCGTGCTTATAAACAGGATTCTTGAAGGTGCGCACCGTCGCGGACGCGCTCGAGCCACAGGCCGAGAGAACAAGAATCATGAGCAGCGGAACAAGGACTGCGAGACGGCTGCGATGAAAGTGCATAGTGGCCTCGTACCTAAGGGGTAAAGAGCGAGCGTTAGCCTTTGACGCCGCTCAAGACGGCCGAGCCGACGAAGTAGCGTTGCAGGAAAACGAAGATGACGATGGTCGGAACTGCCGCCACGGCGGAAAAGGCCATCAGAGGCCCGTAGTTGTTGACGTACGCTCCGGCGGTCACGATCGAAATGCCTACGGTGAGCGTGTACATATCCTTGGTTTGCATCGCGATCAGCGGCCACAGAAAATCGTTATAGATTCCGACCGCGGTCAGTATCGCCAGGGTAATCAGCGGGGTGCGAGTCATCGGCAGAATTATCCGGAACCAACGGCGAAACTTCCCGGCGCCGTCGATCACCGCGGCTTCTTCAAGTTCTTTCGGAATACCCAGGTAAAACTGCCGCAGCATGAACACCCCGAACGCGCTCGCCGGATACACCAGGATGATCGGCCAGTAGGTGTTGAGCAGGCCGGCGTTGGCGAACTCTGAAAAGAGGGGCAGAATGAACGTGATTCCCGGTATGAGGGTCGCCGCGAGGATCACGACGAACACTTTGTCGCGTCCCGGCCAGTGCAGGCGAGAGAGCCCGTAAGCGGCGAGAGAGCAGACGAGGAGCACCAGGAAGGTACCCGCGCATACCGCGACGCCGGAATTGAACAGCCATCGGCCGATCGGGTCTTGCGTGTCATGAAAGATCTGAGAATAGTTGTTAAAGGTGATTGGATTCGGGATAAGCGACCCGGTGCTAAGGGTGACCTGCGCCTGGCTCTTGAGCGAGGTGGAAATCATGATCGCCAGCGGCATCAGGACCCAGACGCCGATGAGAACCAGTGCCGCCAGATGCAGAAATCGCTGAACATTCCATTGCTGTGCTTCCATAGTCGCCGCCTCCCTAGGTCTCGGTCGCGCGGAAGAATCGCAGTGAGGCCACCGCGAGTATGACCAGAATCACTCCCAATACGAAACTCTCGGCCGCGGCCAATGCCAGATTTTGATCAGTGCCGAAAGCCTCGTTGTACATCGTCAGAGCCACCGGCATCGTTGACGACGTCGGTCCGCCGATCGTCGACGGACCACCGTGCGTCAGGATAAACGGCTGTCCAAAGAGACCGAAGGAAGCAATCATCTGGGTGATAACGACAAACGCCAGAATCGGACGCAGGATGGGCAGCGTGATGTACCAGATACGCTGTAGCCCATTCGCGCCGTCGATTTTCGCGGCTTCATGGTAATCGTTCGGTACTTCCATAATGCCGGCGAGCAAAATCACCATGTTAAAGCCCGGCGTCCACCAGAGGGTGGAGATAAAGATGGTGAGCCAGGCGTACGGCTGCTGGATGAGCCACGGCACGTTACTGTGCAGGTACGAATTCGCCATGCCGCCGCTCTGGAATATCCAGAGCCAGACCGTCATGGCAACGGCTACGGAGAGGACCGCCGGAACATAGTAGATGGCCCGGAAAAAATTTCGAAATGGCCCGTTTGCCAGGAGCAGCGCGAATATCAGGGCCAAAATCACGAGTAGAGGCACGCTGAAGATGGAAAAGAACACCGTGTTGAGCATGCCGTTCCAGTACTGCTGGACGACCGAGATATCGTAGCGGAAGAACAGATTGTAGTAGTGGGCAAGCCCGTCGAAGCCGGCGTTACCGCCTACGGTGGTCCAGGTGTGAAGACTGACCCAGAACGCGTACACCAGTGGAACCACGGTGAAGGCCGCGAAGAACAGCAAGTACGGTACGACGAACAGGAACGATCCGGCGTAATCGCGTAACTGGACGCCCATGCCGCGACTATAGACGGGGGCGACGGCGGGAACACGAGTCGTCGTGCCTGCCGCCGCTTCGGGTACCACCTTTTGAAGCGGGCTCGATCCCTGGTCCATGCGCTCTCCTCCCGCAATCGAACGCCGGGTGCGTCTCGCCGCCGGGCGAGACGCACCCCTGCAATTACCGTGCTACATGTTGCAGCCGATGCTTACGCGCCGGAACTCTGCACGTGACTGGTGATGGCCGCGGCGGCCTTCTGAAGGTCACCCTTGATATCGGTCGACTGACCGCGAAGAACGGGCCACAAGGCATCGTCGTAGAGGTAGCTGTCGTCGTATCCCGGATACCGAACCGAGTACACACCGTGCGACAGCTCCTTGGAGGCCTCGTAGGAAGCAGTGTACTTCTTGTACGAGGGTGCGCTGGTCACCGGTTTGTACACCGGGCACATCGCCAACTTTCGCCATCTGGGCGCTGTGCGTCTCGAAATACTCGTAAAACTTCACGGCGGCCTTATTTTCGGCGGTCGTGTTCTTTATGTAGGACGCGAACCCGAGGTCGCCGATGAAGACCTTGTACTTCGGCCCGAATTGCGGCACCGGTGAGATGCCTTCGTTCGAACCGAGCGTCTGGAGCGTTGGATTGGTGTACTGCCAGATGCCGTCAAACATCTGGGCGGCTTGCCCGTTGGCAAGCATCTTCAGGTTTTGATCCACGGCATACTTGTCGGGACCGGTGTGGTACTTGTAGATCAGGTCGTGCAGGTAGGTCAGGGCCTTGATCGCCGCCGGTGAGTCGACCAGCGACTTTTTGTTCTTCGTGTCGAACGCCGTCCCGCCGAACTGAGCCAGCATGGTTGGCCACACAAACTGCATAGGCCAATCGGTGGGGATCACGAGCCCGTACTGAGTGCTGCCCTTGGTCAGCTTCTTGGCCGCCGCCAGGACCGCGGAGGCCGGCTTGAGTACCGGGGTCTTAAAGCCGGCCTTCTTTAATACTGACTTGTTGTAGTACATCATGAGCGGAACGGCGTACAGCGGGATCATGACCTGGTGTCCACCGTACTGGTACTGGCTCCAGAGTGCTTTCGGGAAATTTTTAGGCTGCAGAATCTTGGAGTTCTTGATGAACGGGTCGAGATTCGCCTGCTGTTTCGCCTTTTCGTTCGTTACGGAACCGGCTGCGTCGAGAGTCCAGATGTTCGGCCCCTTGCCGGCCGAGAGAGCGGTCGTCAACTTCGGACCGTACCCATTAAACGACTGCTGGTCGTAATTGACGTTGACTGCGCTCTGACTGCTGTTAAATCCATCGATGATCGCCTTGAATCCGGTTTGATCGGAACCGCTCAGTCCCGACCACAGTGTCAGAGTAACCGGTGCGTGCGCGCGAGCAGCGTGTGCTTTCGGCACAACGTAGCCGGTGAGCACGAGCGCGACAACGGCAAGCCCCACAATCGCTGCACGCGACCATGTGCCATGCCACAAACGTCCTAACATGTCTCGTTCCTCCTCCATTAAAAAGCGTCAAAAAACGAACTCGTTACCGGTGAAGACTCGTCCGCTTGCACCTCCTGTGCACTATCCGGGTCATCCATTCTGAAGCGTGGCGCCGACCATTTTTACCATGCCCCGCGCATTTTGAGCAGGCTAGCCGGCACGCCGCACTTTACCGCCGCCAGCTTCCGATGGTTCCAAGCAGCGATTTCCGCATGATATGGAAATCCGTTTCCCGACGATGTGATGCAAGGACTCCACTTTCCTGAAGACGGGAATCGACGGCGACGGGGCTGAAATACGGCTGACTCCCACTGTTGGTCTGAGACTCATGATTGGCTCATCTGCGACCACACGAAGCATGCACCAATTAAATCCACCATACTCCACTAATCCGCCTGATACAAGCCGTCAAAAACTGGAAGAGAGTAACGAGTTCGCCACGGGAGTCACTTTCCTTCGAGCGCCGACTCGATTTCCAGCCGCAAGTCGCGGTCGATCTTCCAATCCGCGGCAGGTAGAGCGCCTTCAAGGTGACTCGGTTTCCGCACGCCGACAATCGCCGACGTCACTTCAGGGTGAGAAAGCACCCAGGCAATGGCCAGTTGTGGAACCGTTTTCCGAACCGTTGGGCAATGGCACGCAGCCGCTCGACCCGGACGAGATTTCGAGCGAGCCCCTCGCCCGTGAAGTCGGGATGTGTCGCTCGCCAATCCCCCTCCTCAAAGGTTTGATCGGACGTATACCGTCCACCCAGAAGCCCGGACGCGAGAGGGCTGTAAGCGACCACGCCAATGCCGTGCTCCTGACAAAGGGGGAAAAGCTCGGCCTCGGCCTCGCGATGAAAGAGGTTGTATTGAGGCTGAAGGGAATCGACGTGCCGGACGGCGAGGGCGCGTTCCAGAAGCGGTGGATCGAAGTTGGAAACGCCAACCCAACGGACCTTACCAGCCTTCACCAGGTCGTCCAGGGCACGCATCGTCTCTTCCACCGGCGTCCCGATATTGTCGGGCCAGTGCTGTTGATAGAGGTCGATATACTCTGTGCCGAGTCGTTTTAGACTGGCATCACATTCGCGAAGTACTGAATCGTAGGACGCGTTGTTGGTTAATCGGCCGGCATCGTCCCATACCAGACCAAATTTCGTGGCCACGATCACGTCCTTACGGCGCGAGCCAAGTGCGCCTCCCAGAACCTGCTCGGAGTGTCCCAGTCCGTAGGCGGCGGCGGTGTCAAACCAATTGACCCCACGCTCGAGTGCAAGGTTAATGGCCTGTACGGATTCCCGATCGTCTTGCGGTCCCCAGCCTCCCACGTCTCCCCGGGCAGCGCCCCCCATCGCCCAGCACCCGAATCCGATTGTGGTGAGAGACGGACCGTTCGCCCCCAGCTTCCTGCAATCCATGCCGGTCTCCTATCAGAGATTTTCAGTTGCCGAGCTAGCGGCATAAACTGTGCCCAGGCGGCTACGTGAATACGTCGTGGGTTTGCTGAGGGTTCCGACAGGGGGCATTGGCCCCGGACCATTTCTCGCAGGCCGTCACACACAAAGGAGCGCAGTGCAATGCCGAACATGACGGGACTGGTTCTGCCGGGAAATCGCCAAAGTGAGCTCCGGGAATACGACGTGCCGGAGCCCGGACATGGCCAGGTACTGGTGCGGATGAAGGCGTCGTCACTGTGTGGCAGCGACCTGCGAGCGATCTATCGCCCGACCGACCAGGGGCATGGCCCGGAGGCGTATAAGGGAGTTATCGCCGGGCATGAGCCCTGTGGGGTGGTGGAACGCATCGGACCAGGGGTGCGGCAATTTGACGTCGGAGATCGGGTGGTCGTGTACCATATCGCCGGTTGCGGCCTGTGCCACAACTGCCGCGGGGGTTGGATGATCAGCTGTTCGTCGCCTCTCCGGGCGGCATATGGCTGGCAGCGGAACGGCGGCCATGCGCCGTTCTTGCTGGCGGAGGAACGAACCCTCGTCCGCTTGCCCGATGAGCTGACGTTTCTCGACGGAGCAATGGTGGCGTGTGGCCTGGGTACAGCATACGCCGCGTGCGTGCGCGCCGGAGTATCGGGTCGGGACGGGGTACTGATAACTGGACTGGGGCCGGTCGGAGTGGGCACAGCCATGCTGTGCAAGGCACTGGGTGCCACGGTGGTGGGTGTCGAGTCAGTTCCGGAGAGACTGGAGCTTGCTCGAAAACTCGATCTCGGCGATCTGGTTCAGCCGAGCGAGGGCATTGCCGAGCAACTCTCGCAACGGACATCGGGCCACGGGTTTGAAGTCGCGATCGATTGTTCCGGGAACGCTGCTGCTCGCCATCTGTGCCTGGAGGCCGCGGCGGAGTGGGGCCGCGTGGTCTACGTGGGGGAAGGCGGAACGGTGACATTCGAACCCAGTCCGCTCATGATTCACAAACAACTTACACTTTTCGGTTCGTGGGTCTGCAGTATCGGGCAGATGGAAGATCTCGTGGATTTATTGGTGCGTTGGGGTTTGCATCCCGAAGCTATGGTCACCCATACGTTTTCCCTGGAGGAAGGTCGAGAGGCGTACGAAACTTTCGATACCGGCCGCACCGGAAAAATTGCGCTGGTATGGGAGTGATGCCGACAACCTGGACCCTACGGAAATGGGGGTACTGAGCCACCCCCAGTGGGGAAACTTGCCACTTGTAGAGCATGGGGGACCAATGCGGATAATGCATCGTACATACCCTGCCGCTAACACTATTCCAGAAGGACGATACGTGGACGACAGTACGTTCGCCACTGCACGGCTGCATCCAACACCACAGCAGGCACGCGAAGAATGGGTCGATCTCGACGGTACCTGGGGCTTTGCCTACGACGATTCCGCAATCGGAATTCCCGAGCGCTGGTACGACCGTGAGGACGTTTTCGACCGTGAAATCTGCGTCCCTTTTCCTCCGGAATCCGCGGCAAGCGGCATTGGGCAGGCGGGTTACCATCCCGTCATGTGGTACCGGCGCACGTTCCACGTTGACCGAGATGAATGCGAAACGCTACAAATTCTTCATTTTGGAGCGGTCGATTACCTTGCCCAAGTGTGGGTAAACGGTGCCCTGGTGATGTTCCACGAAGGGGGACAAACGCCGTTCTCCGCCGACATCACGCCATGGCTTACGGACGCGGAGGAACAGGTCGTGGTCGTGCGAGCGGAAGACCCGCCGACCGATCTTGCGCTTCCGCGAGGGAAGCAGGACTGGCGTGAGGAGCCGCACGACATCTGGTATAGCCGCACGAGCGGTATCTGGCAGCCGGTGTGGATGGAATCCGTGCGGTCACCGTACATCACCTCGCTGCAATGGCACCCGGATCTGGATCGCGGCCTGCTTGGTATTTCCCTGAACACAACCCCACACCATGCGGCGGTGACCGTTCGGGTCGAGCTTCGCTTGCACGGCACAGTTCTCATAGATGATGCCTTTTGGATGCTCGGTACCGAGCTGCGGCGGGACATTTCGCTCGATCTGGGCAGCCTTACCATGACCCGCGACAGAGTGCTGTGGTCGCCCGGTCATCCAAATCTGATCGAGGCGACAATCACGATTCTCGTCGACGGGGTGGTCACCGATCGGATGGAAAGCTACGCCGGCCTTCGGAGCGTGGGCGTGGCCGGAGGGAGGTTCCTGCTGAATGGCCGTCCCTTCTACCTGCGCCTCGCTCTGGAGCAAGGGTTCTGGCCCGACACGCATCTGGCAGCACCAAGCGATGAAGCCTTGCGGCGTGAGGTTGAGCTTGCGAAGGAGCTGGGCTTCAACGGCGTTCGGATTCATCAGAAAGTAGAGGATCCGAGGTATCTCTACTGGTGCGACCGCCTGGGCCTGGTGGTGTGGGGCGAAATGGCAAATGCGTTCGTATTCAACAAGCTCGGAGTAGACCGGCTAACGCGAGAGTGGATGGAGGTCATCCAGCGAGATTACAGCCACCCATGCATCGTCGTCTGGGTTCCCATAAACGAGAGCTGGGGCGTGCCGAACTTACTCCGTGACGGTGCACAGCGACATTTCGTACAGGCGCTCTATCATCTGACAAAGAGCCTCGATCCGACTCGACCATGCATCGGCAATGACGGTTGGGAATACCTGACCGGCGACATTTTCGGGATCCACGACTACGCTTTTGACGGTAACACGATTCGGGACCGATATGGCTCGACCGAGGCAATTCACCGCTTGCTGCGAGAAATACAGCCAAGCCATCGATTCGTGAAGCTGGACAACGAGCAGCTTCCCACTGATATCCCGTACGTGCTTACCGAGTTCGGAGGGATAAGCTACCGGCCTGGGCGGGGTGAGCCTTGGTTCGGGTACGGTACGGTAGAAAATCAGGAGGCGCTGCGAGATAAGTTCACCGAGCTTGTAACTGCGGTACTCGACTGTGCGCCCCTTGCCGGATTCTGCTACACCCAGCTCACGGACACCATGCAGGAGCGGAACGGACTCCTTACGGCTGACCGGCAGTTCAAGCTGGATCCGGCGATCATCCGAGCGATCACTCGCGGAGGTGCGAGTGCGGTACCGGGCGACATCGTGGAAGACCTCCGCAAGAAGGCCGTCACGACTTTCGCCGGGTCTGCGACCGAGACGGCCATGCAGGAAGGATCGACGAGCCCCATGTAGCACGGCGCCTCGCGACTTCGCGTGGCAGCGCACCGCCGAAGTGAGCACCGACGAGTCCCTGGCACGATTCCAGGCCACCGGCTACCCACCTGGGCGAGTACGCAGTGTTGCAAACTCTATGGCTTCCTCCACGTCCATGTGCGTTCCACGTTCCCAGGCAGCGGTGAACGACGTTCCATCTACCGCATTCCTCGCTGCGCGGACCGACGCTTCGTGTTGCGGTGTCTCAGACGGGGGCAAAGGCGCCCCAACCGCAGAGCGGAGAGCCTCTCCAGCCCCATACAGCGAAACCGCACGCTCGACGTTGCCGTCGGCCGCGGCAACCCGACCCGCTCCTTCGAGGCAAAAGGCGATGAGCTCCCGATCTCCGGCAGCGTAGGAGACGGTGAGTCCTTCGTCGTAGAGGGCGTTGGCGCGAGCGGTGTCCCCGTGTTGCAGAGCAGCCCGGGCAACGGTGTCGATCGCGGCAGTGACATCCTTGTCTCCCAGAGTTCTCAGAAGACCGAGCGCTTCCTCGCCGAACAAGGTGGCCCGGCCGTATTCGCCTTGAGCCAGCGCGAGTGTGCCCAGGTTGTTCAGCGCGATCCCGATACCACGCACGTCGCCGAGCCGGCGCTTTATCGACAGGCTTTCTTCATAGAGCAATACGGAATCGGCGGTGCGACCTTGCTCTTTCGCGATATTCGCGAGGTTATTGAGCGCCACCGCGATGCTCGCTTCGTCGCCCTCGGCGCGGAAAAGCTCCAGGCTCTGTTCGTAGCGGGTCCAGGCCACAGCGTATTCACCGGTGTAGTGGGCGACACTGCCGAGGATCACTAGAACCGCGGCCTCGCCTCGCCGGTCGCCGACGCGACGGTACAGCTCCAGGGCATGCACGCTGAGTGCCTGGGCGCGGCCGTAGTCGCCCTGTACCGCCGCCAGCACGGCCGCGCCGCGCGCGGCCTTCGCAATTATCTCGTCGGGCGTACTATGGCCGGCGGCCGCAGCAAGCAAACCTTCCAGCTGCCGCCGACCTTCTGTTAGATATCCGCGTGAATACCAGAATCGCCACAGCGCGCCGGCGATACGAAGGCCGAGCGGAAGGTGATTTTCGGTTCGAGCCCACTCCAATACACCAAGCACCAGCGCATGGTCCCGGTCGAGACGGCTCATCCATTCCGCTTGCTGCGAACCGTGGAGCCCCATTTCCGCGGTTTCCGCTATCGAAGCCCAGTACTCGGCGAGACAGCCGCGAACAGTATCCTCTTCTCCCTGCTCCCTGAGCGCTTCCAGTCCATACTCTCGAACGGTTTCCAGAATCGAGAACCGGGCTGCGCCTTCCTCCGTCTCCTCGACGGTCAGGAGACTGCACCGCACCAGTCCATCGATGCCACGTTGCGCTCGGCCGCGTGACGAGGCTGTTGGATCCGAAACAGCGGCGGCCATATCTATATCAAATGGCGCATTGAAGACGCAGAGCCGGCGAAAGAAGTCCTGTGCCTCGGAGTCAAGGAAATCGTAACTCCAGGCAATCGTATCGCGCATCGTCTGACGGTGTGGCGCGGCGTCACGAGGGCCACCGGTGAGCACGTTGAGCCGGTGGTCGAGCGCTTCGAGCAGGGGCTGGGGCGGGAGGGTCTTGACCCGAGCGGCGGCAAGCTCGATAGCAAGCGGCAGACCGTCGAGACGTCGACAGATGCCGGCAATCGCGGCGACATTGTCCGCGGTCAGTGCAAACGCGGGGAGGATTTGACGGGCGCGTTGAACAAATAGCGCCACCGATGGCCAGCGCATTGCGTGCGCGGGATCCCCGAACGCACCGTCTTCCGGCACGGCAAGTGGCTTCAATTCGAGCTCTTGCTCTCCGGTGATGCAGAGCGGAGAGCGGCTCGCTACCAGTATTTTGAGTTTCGGGCACGACACCAGGAGCCGACCGGCCAGCGCGGCTCCCTCAAGCAGACGGTCGAAACCATCCAACACGATCAATGCCTCTTTGGCTTGCAGGAATGAGATCAGGTTCTCTTCCACGGAACGTCCCGAATCATCACGAATTCCGAGCCCGCTGGCAATGGACGAGTAGATGCTCTGGACATTCGACACTTCTTCCAAAGAAATGATGGCTGCCCCGTTCGCGAAATCAGCGGCGATGGCCGTCGCGATCTCCAGTGCCAGTCGAGTCTTGCCGACACCGCCGGGGCCGGTAACGGTCATCAGGCGCTTGCCCTCCCATCGAAGAAGATGGGTACCAAATGCCACTTCTCGCTCACGTCCCAGAACTGCGTTGTATTGTGCCGGCAAGCGAAAGACCGTTGTCTCCACTTTAGGGCCACGCCGACGGGAAACAGCTCGTTCCAGCTCCTCGCGCTGCTGACTTGAAAGCTCAAGCGCATCACAAAGCCGCTCGATGGTGGCAAGATACGGAGCCGCGTTGACCCCGCGCTCGAGATCGCTTATTCCGCGCACGCTGAGCCCGGCACGTTCAGCCAGGGCTTCTTGCGTCAGTACTGCGTCCCGCCGGTGACGACGCAACAGTAGTCCGAATGCCCCTGACTGATCGTTCGGCATGAAAGTCGTCCTTCCCGGTCTGTTCGGGAGCGACACCAAGCCGGCATCCTTCCGCTTGAGACCGCATGGTACCACGGTCCAACGGAGTCGTGCGGCACGGGGCAAGTACGTGGGCTAACTCTGCCGGTGGTGCCTGGTCAGTTCCAGCTCGAAGGGCGAAGGTATGGGGGAGCCCTCAGACAAGGGAGTGAGAAGGAGGCGCAGTGACAGACGAATACCTTACCCAGCTCGAGGCAGCCGACCTCGGCAACCGACTGGAGGAATTCTGCGGCGACATCACGACAAAGCAGAACAACTTTCTCAAGGCAGCTTTACAGGTCGCGGCCGCGGATGCCTGGCTGCACGCCAATGGCCCGCTACCGGAGAGCAGCATTCGTGACCTGGTGCTCGATATCCATCGCGCCGAGGCATCGGACGTGATAGGCGTAAACCCTTTACCCCTCCCGAAACGATCGAAAGGACAACTTCAATGAAATTTCCGCGCTCCTCCCTGCTGGCGCCCTTGATCCTGGCAGGCGCAGTTATCACGCCAAATGCCGTGCTCGCGCAACCGGTGGTAGCAGCCGCCTCACCGAAGTCCCTCGGCCTGACGCTTCAAGATGTTCAGAAAGCATACGGGCCCACTTTCCGGGCTTTCATTACAAACGCGTACAAGGCATCCAAAATCACGACCTGTGGCGAAAACTACTCCGGCGGGTACCTCGCAATGTTTGCAAACGTTGCACACGGCCGAAAGAGCGTAATCGCGAGTGTAAGCAGTGCTGTATTTGCATACGTCGACGCCCGTTCGTTCAATTGCGCCATGGCGAACCACGGATTTCTCGATGCACGGGCCAAGTCCTTGAGGGCGCATGGGATATCCATCCACACGGTTCCCCTCCACGGCGTCGGCGACCATGCCTGGGTAACCACGTCCTCGGCGCCTGCCCAGCACGCGTATACCGTGTCGGTCTCATTGTTTCGCGGCACTGACTCGGCCACGGTGACCGTAACGGCGGTGGGCGGGGCCCCAACGATGGCCACTGTCGTCGCCCTGGCGAAGAGCGTTGACGGCCGAATCCAGGCGGCAGGATGATCGCTCTTCCAGGTCGACTTGCCACCCTAGGCGCAGCATTCGCGACCGTTAGTCTGGCGATGTGCTATGTCGGACCGCAAGCCGTGACGGCGGCGCCACTGAGTGCGTTCCCACGGGCTGCTAACGCAAAAGCGGTCGCCCTGCGCCTTGGCGACGTAGTCCACGTGCTGGGCCACAACATCACGGCAGTCGACGCGAGATTCAATAAGGCGAACGCTATGGGCGAATGCACCGCGACCCCGCCCGTAAGCAACTACACCACCAATTTCTCGGGACCGGTGAACACCAAGGGCGTCTTGTCAGTGATCGGCGACGTGTACACCTATGGCAAAGCCGCAGGACCGGCGTGCAACCAGAAGACGGACATGTCGATGGACAAGGTCCTAGGGGCGACGGTCGGCAAACTCACCGTGGTCCGTGGGGTGGGAACGAGTGCATTCATTCTTGACAGCACGGGACCAAAATCGCCCGGTCCTCCGGTGTATACGCTGGCTATCAAATTCACTCGCGGGTTGTATCGAGCGATTATCGTCGTGCAGTCAAACAAGACCATCAAATCGGTTGATATGGTCAAACTCGGACAGATAGTAGATCACCGGATGCAACGAGCCACGTGACTCCGTTGGCCATCAGATAGGCGACCATGCCGGTCGAGATTAGCGCGAGGAGGAAGGTTTCGACTTGAACAACCAACGCACCGACGACGGGCGAGTAACGTCACGAACGTAACCTAAGCCTTCGAGTGCGATTAGCAACGCCATTGCCGCACCGATGACAAGCGCCTTGCCTTTATGGGTAGCAAGCACGGCTCCAAGCTTTTCGGATTGCGATCCTGATCCTGGTTGATCTTTAAACAGCGGCATTACATCTACCTTCGTCGTACCAATTACGTTGAGTCCAGTCGAACCGTTCCAGGCGGGATTGCCGGCACGGTCTGGCGGTTAACTAACCGCCAGACCGTGCCGCATTTTCGATTACTTTCCGGGTTTCACCAGGCGATGATAGAGGCCAAAGAGGAGGAACGTGGGCGGCCACTGGCCAACGAAAATAGCCCAGTCGTTCTCGCCCGCAGCCTTCAGTCCGGCGGAGGCGAGGATCGATACGATCGCGCCCCAATACCATGCCTGCTCGGGAATATTATTTGTAATCTGGAAATAGGTCGGTTCCGCGCTTTCTTTTGCCATCAGTGCATCTCCTCTAATAATGAGTTGAATTGAGGTCAGTTCTACCACAAACCTTGTGCAAGTATTGTGCCACGGTCTTCAATGGGAGAACTCACGCGCAGTTCCACTCGCAAGAGATGTACCACTGAGGCAGGCAAGGACGCAGCGCTGTCCGGGCCGCGGGCGACATTTGCGGCGTTCGACTCATGGATCATCCCGCGCTAGGCTGCCACAGGCGAACTTCGACATGGGCAAGGCATTTGCTATGTTAGTTTATAACTAAACCCAAAGAGCCGGGCGAGCTCCAGGGTAAGCACAAGGAGTGAGTGATGAGCAAAACAGATCGGATTATCGTGGTTAGCGGCGCGACGGGTCAGCAAGGCGGGGCCACCGCGCGGCACCTGCTGGAGGCAGGCTGGAAAGTTCGCGCCCTTACTCGTGACGCATCCAAACCGGCGGCCCACGAGCTGGAGAAGGCGGGCGCCGAGGTAGTCGAAGCAGACCTGAATAACCCGTCTTCAGTCGAGCGGGCGTTGTCCGGCGCATACGGGGTATTCTCGGTCCAGACATTTGCCGAGGAGGGACCGGAAGGCGAATACCGGCAGGGTAGGGCGCTGGCGGATGCCGCCAAGGCAGCAGGCGTGCAGCATTTCGTCTATTCATCGGTCGGCGGCGCGGATCGCAATACCGGCATTCCCCACTTTGAAAGCAAAGCCGGGATCGAGCGATACGTGAAGTCGCTTGGCCTGCCGTACACGATCCTGCAACCGGTCTATTTCATGAATAACTTCGACTCATTTTCGGCGCCGACACCGGCCGAGGATGGGACGCTGCAAATTTCCATGGGATTGCCGGCCGATGTTCCGTTGCAACTCATTGCCGTCGACGACATTGGAGCATTTGCCGCAATCGCGTTCGACAACCGCGAGCACTACCTTGGAAAGTCGATCGAGCTTGCCGGAGACGAGCGTACTCTGGAGTCGATAACCGCGGCCATCTCCGCCGCGATTGGGAAGCCGGTTCGGTACGTTGCCCTACCGATCGACGCAGTGCGTCAATTCAGCGATGATGCTGCAATCATGTTCGAGTGGTTTATCGACAGGGGTTATGAGGCGGATATTCCGGAGCTTCGACGAATCTATCCCGCATTACAAAATTTCGAGACGTTTTTGCGCCAGGACGGCTGGACACCGGAGAGGCAATTCGCCGCGCCCCAGTACGCTTAGACTGGGAAACTGGTGACTCGCCTGTGCCACCGGTCCCCGGCTTTGCCTCGCAGGCACCAGTACGGTAGCGAGCCAAAGCCTCCGCTGCCCTCATACGAATGAAGGAAGGACGCCCCTTGGAAACCTGCACGCACCTCGATACCATTGCCGAAGTTACCCCGAGCGCCGACGGATGCGAAGACTGCCTGCGCGACGGTGGCCGCTGGGTGCATCTGCGACTGTGCATGGAATGCGGACACGTCGGATGCTGCGACTCGTCACCGAACCAACACGCCAGCAAGCACGCGCATGTAACGCACCATCCCATTATCAGATCGTTCGAGCCGCGTGAAGCGTGGGGCTACTGTTTCCCGGACGACTTGATGATGGAGGCGTCGTGGCCGGTACATGGCCCGACACACCATAGCCCGGCAGCCAATGCCCATCTCGCGCAGTGATACCCAGTAGATAGCTCCTCGCCGTCCCGCAGGGCCGATCCCCCTGGCGAGCCAAGCGCGCATTCGAGCGGCGCCGAACCAGCGCGCAATCCGGTTTGACCCGACTGCGTGGGTAGGTATGGTCCTGCCCGCGTAGGCGGGTCGTCCTGCCCGAAGCGGTGTGTCGCGCGGGGCGGCGTTCTCGTATAGTGATGCGAGGAAGTCGCTGGCGGCTTGCATGCGGCACACGGAGATCCAGTGGCATTGTTGACCGATACAACTCGAACTGAAGCTTTCAGCGACGGCGTTTTCGCCGTCGCCATAACATTGTTGGTGTTTAATATCGCCGTTCCGGCGGTACGGCGTGGGCAGCTTTCGCAGGCGCTACTGGACGAATGGCCTTCGTACGGGAGCTATGCCGTCAGCTTTCTCACGATCGGCATTATCTGGGTGAATCATCATGCGACCTTCGCGCGAATCCGAGGGGTGGATCGACCGCTGCAATTCATCAATTTACTATTGCTGATGACGGTATCATTCATTCCCTTTCCGACCAATCTATTAAGCCACTACATCGAGAATGGTTCGGACGCTCGGATTGCAGCAGTCGTATACGCATGCACTATGACGGCAATGTCACTGGCCTTTTCCGCCATCTGGATCTATGCCGTGAATCGCGGTTTGCTGCACACCGGGGTGGTGGATCCGGACACGGTACGATCCTCGATTCCCCGCTTCACCGGTGGCCTGGTGGTGTACGCAATCTCGATTGTCATCGCCTATTTCAGCCCGACTGCAAGCCTCGCTGTTTTCGCGTTGCTGGCGCTCTTTTACGTCTTCGACCAGCAGGCGGGGCATCGGATGGCGGCGCGCGACGAAGGGGCAGCGGTATCGTAGCCCTTTCCACCGGATACTTTCGTTGATCCAATCTAAGGAAAGGATGCACCGGCATGACACGGCATTTCGAAATCGACGCGTGCATCGTCGGAGGGGGACCGGCGGGATTATCGGCTGGACTCTATCTGGCGCGGTACGGGCGTAGCGTTGCAATCTTCGACCTGGGTCATGGGCGGTCGACGCACCATCAAACCAACCACAATTATCTTGGCTTCCCGGGTGGGATTCGCGCCGCGGATCTCCGGCAACGCGGCCTGGAGCAACTGGCCGCCTACGAACACGTGCTCATCGAGCATCACAAAATCGATCGCATCGAACAGGAGGGGGAGCTCTTCCTGGCCCACGGGCAATTCGGCGTGGCGACTGCTCGCACGGTGGTGCTCTGCATGGGGGTTCTCGATCACTATCCCCACTTCCACGGCTGGGAGCCGTACGTCGGCATTTCGATGTTCTGGTGCATCACGTGTGACGGCTACGAGAATAGGGATAAAAAAATCGTGGTTGCCGGACATACCAACAGTGCAGCCGGCGAGGCAATGCAGTTGAGTGGCCTTTCGGACGACGTGACCCTGGTCACCAATAGCCATGTCGATGAAATCAGCGACTCGTTCCGCGCGCGACTAGCCGCCGCCAAGATACCGGTGCTTCACGACACGATCCGACACGCACGGGGCTCGGACGGCCGTCTCGAATTTCTAGAGACGGCCGGTGGGATGGACATTCCGGTGGAAGCGTTCTTCGTGGTACAGGGAGCGACACCCGAGACCAGACTCGCGACGGAACTGGGGGTTCAGCTCGCGGAAAACGGGTACATATTGGTCGATACCGAGCAGAAGACCAGCATCGAGGGCGTATACGCCGCGGGAGACATCACGCAGCTCCATTCGCACCAGATCAGCGCCGCGGTACACGAGGGTGCTCAGGCCGCGTCGGCGGCGAATTACTATCTCTACCCACCCGAAATGAAGGCAGAGTAGACCATCGCACCCTCGCTACCCCGGACCGCCGCGAGTCGTCTCTCCGCCATGACTACCCTGCGACTGGGCGGTCCGGTGGAACGAGTGATCGACTGCACGGACAGCGATCGACTGGTGGACACCGTACGAGGCTGCGACGCAGACCGGCAGCCCCTTATCATCCTGGGCGGTGGCAGTAACATCGTGGCGGCCGACGACGGATTCGGAGGGACCGTGGCGCGGGTACGCTCGATGGGCGTGGAAACACGCGTGGACAGAGACCGCGTGCTGCTGAGGGTGCAGGCGGGAGAGCCATGGGATGCACTGGTGAGTCAGTGCGTCAACGACGGGTTGGTAGGGCTAGAGACGTTGGCCGGCATCCCCGGAACGGTGGGCGCGACTCCCATCCAGAACGTTGGGGCATACGGCGGCGCGGTAGAGCAGACAATAGTGGAAGTGGTGGCTTTCGATCGCGTCGAGCAACGGGTCACACGGCTCTCCCGATTGGAGTGCGGATTTTCCTACCGCTCCAGCGTTTTCAAACGATCGCCCGGTCGCTGGGTGGTGCTCGAGGTCGTGTTCGGATTGCAACGCGGCACGCATTCGATGCCTATCAGTATACGTCGAGCTGGCACGCGCGCTCGGGATCGAGCTGGGGGAGCGGGCGCCGCTTGCCGACGTGAGCCGCGCGGTCCTACAACTGCGATCGGCAAAGGGGATGGTTCTGGACCCGAATGACCCGGACACTGTCTCGGCCGGTTCATTTTTTTTGAACCCAACGCTCACGCTATCCACGTTGGAAACGCTCCAGCAGCGAGTGCAGGACCACCTATCATCGGGCACAAAGACGCCGTGCTTCCCAGGTCCAAACGGTACCTATAAGACTTCGGCTGCCTGGCTCATCGAACATGCTGGTTTTCCACGAGGATACGGATCGCAGGTCGGAATTGCGATTTCGACCAAACACACGCTGGCGCTGACCAACCGCGGACAAGGCACGACTACCGAGCTGGTGTCGCTGGCGCGCGAAATCGCAGGTACGGTCCATGTCCGGTTCGGGGTACAACTTACACCGGAGCCGGTATTCGTGGGCGTGTCCTGGGACTAGCACTACTTCAGAAGCAGATATTCGCACGGCGGCCGGACTCCCACAGCCCGCCGGCGCGACGAGCATCCCGAACGCACTCATGTGCCGTTTGGACCACCGTGGAAGCTCGTTCGAGTTGACATCCGGCGGGGCGATGCACGTATGTTTCTATTCTCCATGTCCGCGCAGGATCTTCAGCCGATCGAGCGCCGCGGGGTCGGCCGCGTCGGGTGCGGTAGCAATCGCGTCGTATAACGCCGTGCCACATGAGCATTCACGGTCGCGAGACAGCCACGGAACGGCGCGACGGATGATGGCTTTGGCGTTGGCCACGTTTTTTGCCACGTTTTGCATGACCATGTCGTTCGTAACCGCATCGTGTTGCTCGTGCCAGGAGTCGTAATCGGTGACCTGTGCAAGAACGGCGTAACAGAGACCGGCTTCGCGCGCAAGCTTGGCCTCGGGTAGCGCCGTCATGCCGATAACGTCGAAGCCGAGCCTGCGATACACTCCAGATTCCGCGCGTGTGGAAAAGGCCGGTCCCTCGATGCACACGTAGGTCCCGCCGGGATGCGTGCGCGGGACGACGGCGGACGACGACTCGATCAACGTGGATCGAACTTCGGGGCAGAAGGGCTGTCCAAACGCAATGTGCGCCACCATACCATTACCGAAAAAGGTCGATGGGCGGCTTTTCGTGCGATCGTACAGGTCGTCGGGGATAACCATGTCCATCGGGCGAAAATCCTCGCGCAGGCTACCCACGGCGCTGGCGGACACCACCCGCCGCACGCCCAACGCTCGCAGCGCCCACATATTGGCGCGCGACGGCACTTCGGACGGCAACAAGCGATGTCCCCTGCCATGCCGCGGAATGAAGGCGACGCCGATGCCATCCAGTGTGCCGGTGCGAATCACGTCGCTGGGCCGGCCGAACGGCGTGTCGATGTCGTGAACACGATCATCGAGCAGCCCGTCCAGCTCGTACAGGCCGCTGCCGCCGATGATGCCGATATCGATCCCAGTCACACCAGGCTATAGACTCCCCGATTGTCTCGACATACCGCCGTCGATGAAGTACGTGGAACCGGTGATATACGCCGCGTCGTCGGAGGCGAGGAACACCGCGAGTTGCGCCACTTCCTCCGGCTGGCCCCAGCGGCGTAAAGGAATCTCACTCATGAGCTCTCCCTCCAGCTGCGGGTTTGCCTGAACATCGGCGTCGATCGGCGTGAAGATAGCGCCTGGAGCGATGTTGTTCACCGTGATCTTATGCGGCGCCAGCTCCACGGCGATGGTCCGCATCAGCATGCGGATGCCACCTTTGGCCGCGCAATAGGGCGCATTGGTTGGCATGGTAATGTCTTCGTGCACGGACGACGTATTGATAATACGGCCGCCGCCGCCCTGTTTCACCATCTGACGCGCCGCTATCTGGCTGCCCAGCCAGGTTCCGGTGAGGTTGATGGCGATGACCTTTTGGTAGGTCTCGAACGGCATGTCGAGGAAGTCGACTTTTTTCTCCCAGCCGGCATTATTGTGCATGATATCGAGTCTGCCGAATTGTTTCACGGTCTCGTCAACAAGCAACTGCACCCCTTCCGGCGTGCTGATGTCGGCTTCCACCGCGGTAGCCTTGCCTCCACTGTTGACTATGCCGTCCACCACTGCTTGAGCTTCCGAGGCATTTCCAACGTAGTCAATCGTGACGGCGGCGCCTTCGCGTGCCATGGCCTGCGCGCAGGCTTTCCCGATACCGGTCGCCGAGCCGGTGATGATCGCAACTTTTCCTTGTAATCGCAACGTCGTACCTCCTCTGGTAAAGCACGGAAACAAACGAACCAGCTACTTTGACTGCATGATTCGAACCCGAGTAGCCAGGACCACTCCGTCGCCGCGCAGGTAGCCGGTCACATGGACCTTCATGCCGGGCACCAGTACGGTACCTGCCACGCCGATGATCTCGGTGGTGCCGCTGAGTAGCACCGTACGTGCCAGGGTGGCCGCGGTCACGGTTATCTCTCCTCCCGCAACGGTGGTAACAGTCGCGTCGAACCCAGTCAATTTCCGGTGCACCGCAACTTTTTCGGCGAGTATGACATTTCCGCTGACGGTGTATCCGGTCACTGTCACATCGTCGTTCCGCACGATGTCCGCGGCAGTCAGAGCATGCGTGCCCTGCGTGAAAACAGTGCTCCGCACGAACCGTACCGATACCGCGGTAGTGCTCTGAAGCGTCAATCCAGTCTCGCCGATCGAGGACGCGCGCGCTCGAATCGAGGCATGCGCGAGATGCACGTTCACGCTGTCGACGACTATCTCACCGGAAGAATCGGCTGTGCCGAGAACGTGCACCCGCGCTCCGCTCGGTATATCACGAGGGACCAGGGCGGCGTTGAGGTGTGGCGCGGTAACCGTGCTGGTGGGTGTAAACCGAGCGTCGAAGGTTTGACCGTCTCCGCTGCGTATCGCCGGCGTCGAGCTATGCCACACGAGTACGCCGTTCACGTCCAGGGCAGGATGTTGCACCGCTGCGCCAGTTGCGCGCACGATCTTCGACGGCTGAGCGTAGCCGACGACCCGCACGTATACTCCGGGTTGAATGACCTGAACAGGGACTCGGCGTCCCCGGTCGGTGACTGGAACTCCGGCCGGAATGAGGGCTCTCGCGGTCGCTCCGGACGAACGCCGTACCGTGACGAGGCCGGCGTGAAACGATGTAACCCGGCCAGATTCGGTCGCACGGCGAACGGTTATCTGAACGCTCGATGCCAGAACGTCCGAGCCGAACGATGTACCGCGGATCACCGCGTGAATGCCGGTAAAGAGCTCACCCATGCGTGCCGAGTGATGATTTAGGGTGACCGTCGTGCCTGCTCCGGTGTGGATGGTGCGCTTCTCGCCCGACGACAGTTGCAGGACGAGCCAGGTGGATCCGGTTGCCACGACGGTTCCGCGCAGAACATACACCTTAACCACGGCGTGCTTCACGTCGATGGACGTCGCGTCCATCACCGACGCGACCACAGTGCCGGAGGCACGAACTCGATCACCCGGTCGAACAGTAGATGCGGGTACCTCGCGTCCGGATGAGGTTGTTTTCGTTCCGTGTTGCAGGCGGATCGCATAGGTCTTTCCACCGGCCAGCACCGAGATACTAGTGGACGATACCGAGGTCACGGTTCCTCGCACACTGCGGACTCGCCGTGATTCGGAGTAAATATGCACTTTTGCCGCATCCCATCGGGTCCCGTGTCGATAGGCCTCGACGGATGCGTCGTCTCCCGGCTTTACCTGGTTCCAGGTCACCGTCCTGGAGCCGATCGAGTAGTGGGTGCTGGTATTGAGGTTGATCGTCACACCGACCGGCGAGCTGAGTTGCAAGTGATCTTTCGCCACTACCTTGACGATTCCGCGCAAGTGGGTGAGGCGGGGCCGGGCGGTATTCACGTGCACGTGAACGCTCTCGGCGACTAACGGGTGTCCCACGCAACAGGCGTAGACAGTTACCTGCTCGCCGGCGCGGGGCTCTTGCGAGCCGGCTTTCGAGCCAGAGTACAGCCGTGTAGCGGACGATAGAGTAACCGCGTATCGGATTTTGCCGGCCTGCACAGTCATAGTGTGGCCAGTGGAGGTGACAACCACTCCTGTCACGTGGATGCGCGTCAGCACGGCGCGCGGCAGATACACGTGAATATGAATCGCATCCACGAGTTTCCCGTTCGGCACGCCACGAACCTCTACCGCGTTACCCGTCCGGATCGAAGCTGAGGACAGGGTCGCAGAGTTGTCGCGTACGACCGTCTGAGACGTCAGCGTAAATACCGTTGTGGTGCTCCCGGCCCGCACGGCAACACTGGTGCGGGAAACGCCGACGACGGTGCCGCGCACGCTGAACGCTTTTGGTTTGGTGGGATAGATTCGTACCGAGATCGCTCGAATGGAGCGGCTGTGGACGATACCGTGGACGCCCACATGGGCTCCCTCCACTACCGACACGCTACCGGTTCGTCCCGACTCCACTACGTGAGTGGGCGGGCTGGTGTCCACCGCATAGTTCCCTTTGGTGGCGGTGACGAGCGTGAATTCGTGAGAGCGAACGGTGTGGGCAACGCCTCGAATCGTGACTGTGCTCGAGCCATGCCTGATGCTCAGGGGAGATGCAAGGGCCGTACCAGCGAGGGAAAACAGCAGCGCGAGGGAAACGAGAACGCCAGCGCGGTTCATCATTCCTCCGACGAGGGCCGGCATACCGGCTCTACGGGGCCGATCCTTCAGAGTGGGGGGCACGAACCGGACACACGTTGCCGGCACGGGCCATCACGGCTACTGGACATCATTGTACGACCCGATGCGCCGGCAATCACTACTTTTGTCAGTCTTGTTACAATTCCGCTTTGAGCCCCGAAAGGACTGCAGATCAGTGTCAACTCCGCTCGGTGAAACTCCAGTTGTGAAGCGAGTCATGGTCGGCACGGATCGGTCAGCCACCGCGGATCGAGCGGTGCGCTGGGCATCGATTCTCGCCGAATCGTACGACGCCGAGCTCCTGCTCCTCCAGATCCTCGTTCCGCGCGAGGACGATCCAGCCGGTATTCCGCAAGCGCTGCAGGAGCAGGCCGGCAGGCAACTGCAATGGTTTGCGGAGCAAGTGGCAGGATCACGAGGGCGCTCGAAGGTTGTCGTGGCCGGCGATCCCACGCAGGCGATGCTCGATGCGATCGAGTCGGAACGTGTGGACGTCGTAGTGGTGGGCAATCTGGGCATGGCGGGTCGCAAGGAGTTCTTGCTCGGCAACCTGCCGAATCGCATCTCACATGGGGCGCGGTGCACGGTAGTGATTGTGAACACGGCTCGGCCGGATCAAACAGCGGGGGCGGCCGGGAATTCAGGTCGCGCATCGACACGCTCAGCACCACTGCATGGTCCCCTTCTGCGCCGAGCCTGGAAAATCGGCCGGGTGATCGTGCGAACTGGGGTGAGCGAGCTCCTTACTCGCTCTCGCTTCGAGGATGAGGCAGCTACTCGAACCGCGGCCGCTCGCCTGCGGACCGCCCTCGACGAACTTGGCCCCACCTTCGCAAAGCTGGGCCAGATCCTGTCGACCCGACCTGACCTCGTGCCGCCTGCTTTTATCGAAGAACTCGCCACATTGCAAGAAAGTGTGACCCCACTGACCGAGTCGGAAGTGGTATCGGTTATGGAAGTTGAGCTGGGTGTGCCGTGGGAAGACGTGTTCGAAAGCATCGACCCACATCCACTGGCCGCCGGGACGATCGCCCAGGTGCACCGCGCGACACTTGGAAAACGGCGATAGAGTAGTTGTCAAAGTACAGCGGCCGGCCGCACAACAGGACATCCTGCAAGACCTTGGATTGCTGGAGCTCTTCGCGGAACGAGCCGCGCAGCGTCCCGCATTGAGGCGTGTGTTCGACATTCCCGTCATGGTCGAGCACCTGTCGGTTTCGTTACGACGCGAGCTCGATTTTCGAGAGGAAGCAAAAAACATCAGACGCATGTCTGAGGTGCTGCAGCCATTTTCAAGGCTCGATGTACCGGCCGTGTATGACGACTACTCGACTGCGCGTTTACTGGTAATGCAAGAGATACAGGGAACAGCCCTTCGCGATGCTCCGGCCGGACCGGTGCGGCGTGAGGCGGCCAAGCAACTGCTGGAGGCGTATTTCCACCAGGTTATGACGGAGGGGTTTTTTCACGCCGACCCACATCCAGGCAACATGAAGTGGTGGAACGATACCATCTACTTCCTCGATCTCGGCATGGTGGGAGAGGTGGAACCTGACGTCCGGCAACTGGTTCTGATGCTGCTCCTGGCCTTCTCGCAACGCGATGCGCGGTTCTTGAGCGAAATTGTCTTGTTGCTGGCAGGGACGGGAGGAGGTCAAGAGCTTGTCGATATCGAGGCATTCCAGGCCGATATTGCAGAGCTCATCGAGCATTATCGATCCATGTCACTGCAGCAATTAGAGCTTGGACCGCTTTTACAAGAGATCACGAATCTATCGATCCGGCACAACGTGCGTCTTCCCGCATCGCTGGCGCTTACCAGTAAAGCCTTTTCCCAAATGCAGCTGGCCGCCGCCGAACTCGACCCGACGCTCGACCCATTTGCCGTGGCACAGTCATATGTGTTTCGAAACACGGCACGGCGTGCCGCCGCGTTTCTGGACCCTCAAACACTGTTCTATGAGGCTCAAAAGGTCCGCGTGCGCGTCTCCCGAATGACGGAAGCCCTGGAAGGTGCGGTTGGCGCAAGGCCAGGCGGTAATTTTCAGGTCAACTTCCGAGGAACCGAGCGCCTGGAAGACACGATCGAGACGGCCAGTCGGCAGGTCTCGCTAGCTCTCACCGCAAGTGGCGCACTGGCGGTAACCGCGCTGACCGCGAACTCGGAGCGAGCACCGCGCTGGCTTCCCGTGGTCATCGGGAGTGTGGGCAGCGCATTAGCGGCTAGCCTGTTAGTGCACCGTCCGCGGCGCCGCAGTTAAAGGGCTCGCTTGACCCAGCGTACGACGATTCGTGCGACTCTGCCGTTTGGCTTCGGGTCCACGACTCGCTCGAGGACGCGCAACACGACATCCATGACGGCGCCAAGCATCGCGCGAACCAGCCGGTTTACGACTCGTTGAGGGAATGAACGAAGCACTTTGAAACTGCTGAATACTCCGGATTGGACACGCACGGACGGCAAGCAAGGCTAGACGCCCCATAGTACACACTGCACCCTTCTGACTATCGGGTAGCCGAGTCGGCATGTTCCCGACTCGCGTATTCACTCTCGCGGTGGATCTGCACTCCGAATAGAGGACTCGCGTACGTTTCAGGTGGATTGGCCGGGCACAGCGAAACTGACGGATAAACGGGTACTGCGAATCGCGCCCGGCCGTTCAAGCGCGCCTGCCATGGAGCATAGGTCCTAAGCTGTTGAAGCGTCGAATTGCCGTGATGCTTGACATTTTCGGGCGTCACTGGTACCATGTGGGACAGACGTTCTAGCACGTAGGAAGGTAGAAGGATGAGACGGACAGGCGAGACCATGCGGGGTCGAATCCTCGATGCCATCGGAGCCCTGACGGACACCAATGGTCGCCCCCCGACGAATCGTGAGTTGGGAGAGTTCCTGGGTGGTAAGTCGACCGGTCATATCGACTACCATCTCCGAATACTGAAGGAACAGGGAAAAATCAACCACGATCCGAAAAAGAGCCGCGGAATCGGCTTGGTAGGCGGCCTGGAACGCGAGCACATGGCTCCCTCCGGTCAGCAGGTAGCCGTGATTGGAACCATCGCGGCCGGCCGGCCGATTGAGGCGGTACTCGAGCGTGATCAGTACGTCACGGTACCAGGAGTGACCGAAAAGGACCTATTTGCACTGCGAGTCCGTGGCAAGTCGATGATCGAGGATCTGATCGACGACGGAGACATCGTCGTGTGCCGGCGGCAATCGACGGCGCACAACGGCGATACAGTGGTCGCCTTGATCACGAACGGGCCAAGTGAAAGCGGTGAGGCGACGCTCAAGCGTTTCTATCAGGAAACCGATCGGGTACGTTTGGAGCCGCGCAACCCAACGATGCAGCCCATCTACGTTGAGCCCGGAGACTTACTCATCCAGGGCAAAGTTGTGACCGTCATACGCGAGTTGTAGTCACCCGTTTCCTGGGATGGCGGGCGCGCGACCGTGTGGAACGCTCGTATCCCTCCAGGCGGCACGGAGTCATGAGCAAGGCGGGACAGTGCAGCGCGAGCTACTGTCCCGCTTTTGCATTGCCGACTGGAACTTTGCCGGGTACTACCGAAGGGATGACGGCAAGATATCGAGTTGATCTCGATACTTCGCGACCGTACGTCTGGCCACCGTATAGCCAAATGCTTGCAGGCGATCGGCGATTTCCTGATCGGTCAACGGGTCGTCTTCAGACGCAATCATGTCGCGTATGATGTCCTTCACACTCAGCGAGGCGGTAAAGAAGTTGCTGAATGGGATCACTTTCCCATTCGGCAGCATGACGTACTTGGCAGCAGTAGCGCGACTTACCGTCGATTCATGAATGTTGGTTCGCTCGGCGAGCATAGCACGGGTCAGCGGTTTCAAGTGCCGGACACCGTTCCTTAAAAAATCCGCCTGATATTCCACGATGAAATCGGTAATTTTCTGCATGGTCTGACGGCGCTGGTTGATGTTCGCAATGAACATCTTCGCGCGTGACACGTAGTTTTGAATGTGTTCCCGATCTTGCTCGGAATAGATGATGCCGTTAGAACTGGCCTGGCTGAGTAGCTGCTGGTACATGGTGTTCACGGAAAGCGCAAAACGGCGAGACTCGATCACCTCAACCTGGAAACCGTCTTCGGTCTCGACGATCGTCACGTCGGGCATGATGTACCCCTGAACGGGGCGTGGACCAGAACGGGTCGGCACGCCATCGGAGCCCTGGGCCGGGTGTGGGTTCAGTTTGGACTTGATGAACTCCCACGCGGCTTCTACCTCTTCTATTTCGACGCCCAGGCTCTGCGCTATGCGGTTGAACTTGTGTTTCCCGAGGTCTTCGAGGTAATCTTCCACCAGCGTCATCGCCAGTGGATGCTCGACTCCCATCGCGGCCAGATACTTGAGCTGCAAGACCATGCATTCTCGAATATCCCGGGCGCCAATTCCCGGCGGCTCGAGCGATTGCAGTGCCGCGATGACCTCTTCAACCTTCTCCGGCTCGATGTCGAAATGAGTGGAAATCTCGTAGGTGGACGCGCGAAGGTAGCCGTCACTGTCGAGACTGCCGACGAGGTACTCCGCGATCGGCATGTCCTCAGCCTCCACGAACGCGGAGAGGTCGCGCAGAAGTTTCTCCTCCAGCGTTTCCTGGGCGGCCACCAGGGTGAGTGGGTCAAACTCCTCATCTCGGGTTGCAACCGTGCTGCTGTACGCGAGATTCTCCAGGTACTGCTCGGTTGGATCGATCACCGTTGTTTCGTCTTTGTTCCGGGTGCAACGCGGACACGTTTCGCCCTCTATAGGCTGCCCACACGTCGGGCAGACGACCAGGTCCATGATGTCCAGGGCCGGGTTATCCTCGATCTCGCTTGCTATTGCCGACTGGAGCTCCTGTGACGACATTTCCAGGATGTGGTTTGCCGCAATGAGACGCGGAGATACCCGCTGGGTCAGAATCTGTGCCGTGTCCTGATTCATCTCCATGATGTGAGTCGCGCCTCTACTCTCAGTGTCTTATGTCAAGCGGCTCGATCGTTCAGCACGGACCTGCCGCCGCCACTGAAACAGGGATGGCGCGATAGTACCGGCAGGGCGGAAAACGCGGACGCTGTCCAAGTGTACCAAGTGACCCTGACTACCCCAAGACGGGCGGGCGGTCAAGGCGTGCCCGGACGGTGACGCGTTCACCGCGGGACACGCCGTTTGAAATCTAGAGCTCTTCCGCCTTGCTGAGAGTAGCCATGGATACGACCGAGTCGCCTTTGTTGAGGCGCATGACGATGACACCCTGCGTTGCTCGACCGGTGCGGCGAATGCTGCGGACGTCGGTTCGCGTGATCAGCCCCTGCACCGACATCATGATGACCTCGGCGTCGTCTTCAGCCGACCACGCGAGCGGCGACCAGGTCGCCGGTCTTGGGTGTGAGCTTCACGGCGGACATACCCTGTCCGGCCCGTCGCTGGTCTTTGTATTCGTCCAGCGGGCTGCGCTTGCCGTATCCCTTCTCGGTGACCACGAGCAGATACTTGCTCTCGTTTCCAACCAGGTCCATGCGGATCACATGGTCGTCTTTGCGAAGCCTGATTCCGTTCACGCCCGCGGCATCACGGCCCATGGGACGCACTTGCTCCTGCGGGAACCGAATCGAGTGCCCCTTGCGCGTGACGAGCATGACATCTTCGTTCCCCTGCGCGATCTCTACCCAGGCGAGTTCGTCGCCTTCCTCAATAGTGATGGCTTTCAGACCATTGCGGCGCACGTTCTTGAATTGCTCAAGCGCGGTCCGCTTTACCGTGCCGTTGGTGGTGGCCATGACGACGAAGCCGCTGGTTTCCCCCTTGGGAAGAGTCAGAATCGTCGAAACCGTCTCGTTCGGATCGAGTTGTACCAGGTTGACGACCGGCGTGCCCTTACCCTGTCGACTGGCATCGGGAACTTCGTAAACCTTTAGCTGGAAAACGCGGCCCCGGTTGGTAAAGAAGAAGATATTGTCGTGCGTATTCGTGACAAAGAGACGCTCGACCGCGTCCGCGTCCCGCGTGACCATGCCGATGATACCCTTGCCGCCTCGTCGTTGCGGTTTGTAGGTGGCGCTGGGAATCCGCTTGATGTACGACTTTTGTGTCATCGTGACGACGACTTCCTCGTCGGGCACGAGATCTTCTTCGCTAAACTCGCTCAACTCGTCGCTGACGATCTGGGTGCGGCGAGCATCACCGTACTTTTCGCGTAGCTCTTGCAATTCCTTCTTGATGAGCGTGTCCATGCTGACGCTGGCTGCCGAGAAGATCTTCCAGGCGGGCGATGGTTTTCAGGACCTCGGCATACTCATCAAGGATTTTCTGACGTTCCAGCGCGGCTAACCGGGATAACTGAATCGCCAGGATGGCCTTGGCTTGAATTTCGCTGAGTGCGAAACCTCGACATCAGGTTGGTCTGGGCCGCATCGGGCGTCTGCGAGCCCCGAATAGTGGAAATGACCTCGTCGAGATTATCGAGCGCGATCTTGAGCCCTTCGAGCACATGAGCGCGTTCTCGGGCCCGCTCCAGTTCGAACTCAGTACGCCGGCGCACGACTTCGCGCCGGTAATCGAGAAAGTGACGCAGCATCGATTCGAGGCTGAGTACGCGCGGCTGCTGCTCGACCAGCGCCAGCATGTTCATCGAATAGGTCGTCTGCAGGCTGGTGTGTTTGAACAATTGGTTGACCACGGATTTCGGCTGGGCTTCGCGCCGCAGCTCGATAACGATCCGCATGCCGCGACGATCGGATTCATCGCGAAGATCCGAGATACCGGTGAACTTCTTTTCGTGCACCAGGTCGGCGATGCGCTCCATGAGCGTTGCCTTATTAACCTGGAACGGAATCTCGGTCACGACGATGGCCCAGCGGCCGCCGCGCAACTCCTCCAGCTCATAGACCGAGCGAATGATGATTCGGCCGTGGCCGGTGCCGTAAGCGTGGTCGATACCCTGGCGGCCAATAATAATGCCGCCGGTGGGAAAGTCCGGCCCTTTCACGAATTCGGCTACATCGCGTTGGTGGCATTCGGGTGTTCGATGAGGTGTATCGCGGCGTCAGCAACTTCCCGTAAATTATGCGGTGGGATGTTCGTCGCCATACCAACCGCGATGCCGGTTGAGCCGTTGATCAGCAGATTCGGTACTCGGCTCGGCAGGGATACCGGTTGCATCTCGCGACCGTCGTAATTCGGGTACCAGTCAACCGTGTTCTTGTCGATATCGGCGAGCAGCTCATCGGTGATGGCCATCATCCGGCACTCGGTATAGCGCATCGCGGCGGCACTGTCCCCGTCCACCGAACCGAAGTTTCCCTGTCCGTCTACCAGTGGATAGCGCAAGTTGAAGTCCTGTGCCAGCCGGACCAGCGTATCGTACACGGCGACGTCGCCATGCGGGTGATACTTGCCGAGCACTTCACCGACGACGGTCGCGCTCTTACGATAGCCGGATCGTGCCGTCAGGTTGAGGTCGTGCATCGCGTAGAGGATACGTCGATGGACTGGCTTCAACCCATCTCGAACGTCGGGAAGCGCGCGCGAAACGATTACACTCATTGCGTAATCGAGATACGATTCGCGCATCTCCTTCTCGATGTTTACTCCATCGACACGATCTGTTGCTTCCATCCAGCTCCACCCTCAAATGTTCTCGAAAATACATGAAATACCATCAATTATATGCCTTTTCGACCCCCTCGGTCAACGTTACATGCCGATTGTCTTAGGGCCTTCGCCAACGCCTCTGCAACTACATTGCGCGACAAATAGGTCGCCAATGTTTGGCATCTCTCTGCAACGCAAGATATACTTTGCGCGGTACGCACCACCTCACTATGGATGACGAATTAGTTCTCCTCACGTCGTACTTCAACCTGGCCGGTGGACGCATACAAGATGATGCGACTACTTTCCGGGTCGAGATGAGTTTGCCGTCGGCCACTTCGCCGGACGGTGTGGCGGCGTTGTTCGTCGTCACCGAATCCACCACCGGCGGTCATATGGGCCCACGTGCGCGCCGGTTGGCTGTCGACGCCATCGTCGACGGATACGCAGCGCATGGCGAGATCCCGCCCGCGACGCGTCTCAAGGCGGCTCTCAAGGCGAGTCATGAGGTCATCCACGAGGAGTTTGAGGGACACGTATCGGTAGGAGCCGGCGTGATCGCGGTAGAAAGTGACACGATTTATCTCGCTCAGGCAGGTCCGAGTCAAGTCTTTGTGGTTCACGAAGGAGGCCTGAACGCGATAGACCCGGCGGTCGATCCGCGCCAACCGTTCGCGCGTGCCCTGGGCTCGTCCACCGGGCCCAAGATATCGGTCTTTCGCGATCAACTCGTAACAGGCGATATCTTTGCACTGACGTCGAGCGTGCTCACGTCCGGGCCGAATCAGCAGGACGTTCACGATTGCTTCGGGGCCGGCACTTCCGACGAGATCGGAGAGAGTCTGCTGCGGGTCGTACGGGATGCCAGTGTGCGGGACTGCACGGTGATCGTTTTTGAGGCGACCCTGGCCAGCGAGGTGCCCCCCGAGGAAGATGAAGAGCCGCCGGCCGGGTTCATAGAACAGGTCGACGGAGCGGTGGCGTCTCTGGCGGGCGTCGGGCGAATGCTGTGGCGCGAATTTCGAGCCGTGCCGCCGGATGAACCTTCAGAGGACTCGCCGTATGGTGTGCGCCGGCGGCCAAACGCGCAAGCCTCGACTCCCGATCTGGTCGCCGAGCCGGCCCCCCCTGCTACGGGGCTGGGAGGGTCGTTCCGGGATGACTCGACAATGGAGATTCCCGCGATCTCGTGGGAGACGACCGCGCCCGACGAATCTGCACCGGCGCCGGCGGCCGGCGACGACCAGCCGGCCGCGCGCACGTACTCGTATCGAGAGCAGCCAACTGAAGAGATGCCGGCGATATCGCCAGATGACTTCCCTTCAGATGATTTTTCCGCCGTCGATCTTGCACAGGACGACCCCGTCGTCCCGAGTGACACACGCGACCTTGATGGATCACGTGACAATTCGGACCTGGCTGCTCGGCAAGAACGCGAGCTGGAAGAAATTCGAAGGCGGCGTGGTCGGCGGCGCAGCGCCCATTCGATTATCCGGCAGGGACGCCGGCGCGATGCGGAGTTGGACTCGGCAGCGGATCCCGAACCGCAAGTCGAATCCAGGCCCGCGTATCGCACGGAACTGGAGCAGGTAAACGCGCGCATTCACAGCGATCCGGATATCGGCGACGCCGTTCCGCCCGTGCAGACCTTTCCCGATACGAGTACCGAGCCGTCCCGGATTTACGCGACCAGCAAAGATATTCAGGCTGTGAACCGGCGACCTCGCCGCTTCGGCGGTGTGGCGCGTCCGATCGGCGATCCGCTTTCCGGTACTCCGGTCATCCGTCCAAACAACCTTGGAGACATCGATCTACGCCGGTCGGTACGGCGACCGGTCTCGGGGCCACTGGTATGGGCCGGAGTCGTGGCGTGTTTTCTACTTTTCGTGGTAGCCCTGGTGCTGTTCGTCAATCACAGAAAACAGCCCGTGGCGGTCAATCAGTATCCAGCGCTGGTGCGGCGTGATATCGCGGCCGCTCAGGCGGCGCGTACACCCTCGGTACAGGATGCGTACCTCGCCAAGGCCTCCCATAATCTGCAACTCGCGGCCACCCACGGATCGACCGCAACCTACGTTACTACCATGCGAGGTCAAATCCTGAGCACGACGGACTTGCTGCACCACATCACGCGGGTGGCCAGTCCTCTGGTGCTCACCGACTTCAGTAAATTCCCCGGGGCGCATCCTACGGCCATCGCGACGGGTCCCGGACTGGTGTTCGTGCTCGACTCCGGCCGCAAGAGTGTGTTCTCGGTTACGCCCAATGCAACATCCAACCCGGTTCAGGTCGTTCAGGACGGTGAGTCGGATTCTGGATTCACGATCGGCATGCCGGAACTGATCACCACAGCGGGAGCTACCGCTCTCACCTTCGATAACCATAATGTGCTGGTTCGTGCCAACGGAGCGTCAAAAACAGCGACCTCACTAACTGCCGGTGCGCAGAACCAGAAAGTCGCGGCAATCGCGAACACCGGGCCGGATGTGTACCTACTCGATACTGGATCGGATCAGCTGTGGAGGTATCCGTACGGGGTGGCAGGTTTCAATCCGTCCCCGCAGGCGTTTTTCACGTCGGACAAACCAGACCTGACAAAGGCACGGTCGTTCGTCTTCGACAGCACGAGTCTTTACGTGCTCGACGACACCAACGCCGTACACAAGTACGACATCGACACGGCGAACCCGCAGCCGTTTGTCGTGCACGCGCGCACGCCGCTGAAGGGAGCTACCCAGGTTTTCACGGATGCCGGTCTGAACTACGTGTGGGTAGCCGATCCCGCTTCGGGCAGAATCGTGCAGCTCGACAAGTCGGGGAACTACGTCCGAACGTACGTGTCCGGCTCCCCGGCGATGAGACTGAGGCAGATCAGTAGCGTCGCGGTGGGACCGAACGGCCATACCCTGTATGTCCTGATAGGCGCGAAGGTTTTCGATTTTCCGGTTCTCCCCTAGCCCCCGTGCCGCTGCACTTTCGCGTTCTGCATACCGACGAAGAGTCGCACGCCCGGACTGGCTTGCTATCGACGCCGCACGGTGAGATTCGTACGCCCGTGTTCATGCCGGTGGGCACGCAGGCAACGGTAAAAACGCTGACACCCGATGACCTTCGGGCACTTGGGGCCCAGATCATCCTCGGAAACACGTACCATCTCTATCTGCGCCCAGGGGCGGAGCTGGTGCAGTCGTTCGGAGGGTTGCACGGCTTCATGGCGTGGGATCGTTCGATTCTGACCGACAGCGGCGGTTTTCAGGTGTTCAGTCTCGGTCACCTCCGCGACCTGAGCGAAGAAGGCGTGACATTTCGCTCTCACCTCGATGGCTCGTCGCACCTGTTCACGCCGGAACGAGTGGTCAGGCTGCAAGAAGCGCTCGGCTCCGACATCGCCATGGTGCTGGACGAGTGCATCACGTATCCAAGCACCGAGGAAGAGGCACGCGTGTCATCCGAGCGCACGTCTCGCTGGGCGGCGCGGTCCCTGGACGCTCGCTCCACACCGAACACGACGCTCTTTGGAATCGTGCAGGGAGGGATGTACGCGCACCTGCGGCGAGCAAGCGCCGAGTCGTTGGTCGCGTTGGACTTTCCCGGCTACGGTATCGGAGGACTGTCGGTGGGCGAGCCGAAAGCCCTGTTCTACGAGATGCTCCACGTCTCCGCGGCGGTTCTCCCGACGTCGAAGCCACGATACGTCATGGGTGTGGGCGCGCCGGAAGATTTATTCGAGGCGGTCGCGGCCGGTGTCGACATGTTCGACTGCGTGTTGCAGACCAGGCTCGGACGCAATGGTTCGTTGTTCACCAGGTCCGGACGCATCAATATTCGAAATGCGCGATTCACCGCGGACGCGGGGCCAATCGATCCTACCTGTGACTGTTATACGTGCCGGACTTTTACGTTGGCGTACCTGCACCACCTCTTCAAAGCGCAGGAATTGCTGGCGTACCGGCTGGCCAGTCTCCATAACTTGCGCTGGACAATCTCGCTGGTAGAGGAGATGCGACGCCACATTGAAGCTGGAACGTTCGCTCAGTTCCACCGGGATTTTGTGGGGGGCTATACGACCGTGGATGAGACCGTACGCGACGACCAACGTGCCCGCTGGGTGCACGCCGCGCGGTCAGCGAGCAAATAGCGCCTATGCGGCACGAGTGGACCGATGATGGCACGCCAGTTGCAGAGATACCCGCCAGCCGAAAACCGGCTGACGCCCGTGTGGCGGAGCACAGGAGGACCGACGCATGCCGAAAACCGTACTCCTTGATATCGACGGAACTCTGCTGGACAGTAATGCCGCGCACGCCCGCGCCTGGGTTGACGCCTTTGCCGAGCATGGTCGGGAGGTGCCATTCGATTCACTACACGGGCTCATCGGCATGGGAGGAGACAAGGTGCTCGACAAGGTAGCTCCCGGTTTGAGTGAAGAGGAAGGCGAGGGTCACGAGATCACGCAACTCAGGAAAAAGATCTTTCTCGATCGCTATATCAAAGACCTGAAGCCCACGCCGGGGGCACGCACGCTCGTCGAACGGATCAAGGCGGAAGGCATGAAGCCGGTTATTGCAACATCCGCCTCCGGGGAAGAACTCGAAGCACTGCTGAAGCAAGCCGGTGTTGCCGATCTGATAGAGACTCAGGCGACATCTGACGATGCTAACCAAACGAAACCCGATCCCGATATCATTGATGCCGCCCTGGAGAAGTCACAGTCGCGCCCCGAGGAGTCGATCATGATCGGCGACACTCCCTATGATGTCGAGTCGGCGAAGAAGGCGGGAGTGAGGATGATTGCCGTTCGCTGTGGTGGCCACGACTCAGACCTGCAAGGGGCGGATGCGGTGTACGACGATCCAGCCGATCTCGTCCGGCACTGGAATGAATCGCCGCTGGTGCGGGACAGGTAACACCCGGTCGCGGGCCGGCTGAGTATGCAGGACAAGGGACGGCAAAGGCTTTGATGATCGGTCATGCCCGGCAGCCGGCTACATCGAGAAGTGTACGAAGCTCAGCGTCACGATTATGGCACTGACGAGAAGGACACAGACGGCAGTGACGGCATCGACCGAGTGAAACTGGCGCTGCGCCAGGGAGGTACGCGGGCCGGTACCGTAAAGTCGCGCCTCCATGGATTCGGCCAGTTCTTCACCACGTCGCAGATTCGCGAGCAAGAGCGGTATGAGCAACGCCCCCATACTGTTCTCGTCCAGCAGCGCGTTCATTCCAAGATCGGCTCCGCGGGCCCGCTGCGCGGCAAACACTTTCTGGGCCTCTTCGATGAGCAGAGGCACGAATGTCAATCCAATGCCCACCATGGCGATGATATCGCGTACGGGAACTCGAAAGCGCTCAAGCCAACCCAGACTCCATTGCAACGCGTCGGCTACCGCGAGTGGAGGGGTTGTCAGCGTCAAGACGGACGTGGTGTACACGATGAGAACTGCCTGCAGCCCGAGCCGAATCGCCAGATCGACTCCGTCACGGCTCGGCGCCAGCAACCAGATGTGCAGGAACGCGTGTCCCGGGGTAATAACGGTGATGATTATGCCGAAGAGCACGATCAACACGAGAAGCGGGCGCAACAGCCGCCAGAGTGCAGGCAAAAGCTCTCTACCGATCGCTCCTATAATCGCGGCGAAGAGAAATGCCACTACCATGCCGCGCGGCACACTCGCTACCAGAGCGTCCCCCACGATCGCCGCGGCGCACAATAATTTGGTGCGGGGATCGAGGCGATGAAGCACAGTATCGCCGGCCTGGTAGCTGAGGAACCGCGGGACGTTACCGATCATGGTGGCGCCCCTTCCAGGCGCTGACAATACCTTCCTCCAGATCACCGGCATCGATATCGGGCGGCAACTCAAAACCACGTTTTTCGAGCGCGCCGGCCAGCTCGAAGACCGCCGGAAGCTCCACACCGGTTGGTACCAGTCGCCGCCAGTCCCGCAGCAAGTCTTCCCCGCCGACAACCTCTGAAGTGCTGTCACCTGTCACCAGGTAGATGCGATCGGCATGGCTCGCCTCGCGTACCGAGGTGGTCAGCCAGACGATGGCGCTCTTATGTCGCAGTGGCCGCAAGAGCTCGGAAAACTCGTTGCGGGTTCGTGGATCCAGATTCGCCGTGGGCTCGTCCAGGATGAGTACGAGTGGCTCCATCGCCAGCACCCCGGCCAGGGCGACCCGCCGCCGCTCACCACCGGAGAGGGCAAAGGGTGAGCGCTTACCGATCTCCATCGGATCGAGTCGAACCGCGCGCAGTGCACCGTGCACCCGGCGATCCATTTCTTCATCGGCTAGAAACAGCTGCCTGGGACCAAAAGCGACGTCGTCGTACACGGTGCGCGCAAAGAGCTGATCCTCGGCATTTTGCACCAACATTGTCACCTCGCGCGGCCGTGCGAGGGGTTGAAGTCGGTGTCGGTGAGCGGCCGGGTTGTCTCCGTTGAGAAGCACCACTCCCTGCTGCGGCCGTCGAAGAAAGGCGAGCTCGAGGCCGAGCCGGGTCTTACCCGAGCCGGGCGCACCCAGTATCGCCACGACCTCGCCGGCATCGACCGTTATGCGCCTACCGGTGTGTTCCAACACCGGCGTCGTGCTTGTCACCGATTACTCACTGATCCGGTCGGCGAGCCGATCGACCGAGGTCCCGGTAGCGGCGGCCAGACCACGAGCGCGCAGTTCCGCCGCCAATTCGAACGTCTCGGGGATGTCCAGTGCCAAACGGGTGCGGATGTCTTGCCGCTGCAGCAGTGAGTCGGGTGTACCCTGCGCCTCGATGCGGCCATCGAGCATCCCATATAACCGATCACAGGTCTGCGCTTCATCCATGCGATGCGTGATCAGCACCAGCGCGGCTTGATGTTCGGCTCGCCAGCGCAGCACCTCTTCGAGTAACGGCCAGCGAACGATCGGTTCCAACCACGCGGTTGGCTCGTCGAGAATGAGGTAGCGAGGGTGCATTGCCATGACTGCGGCGAGGGCGACACGCTGCTTGTCCGCCATGCTCAACTTGTAGCATTCCTGCCGCTCACGATCTATCAAACCCACGGCACGCAACGCATCATCGACGCGTTGCCGCATGTCGAAAGGTGGCAGGCCCATGTTTTCCAATCCGAACGCCACCTCTTGCTCCACCACCGCGTTCACGATCTGGCTATTCGGATTCTGAAAGACCAATCCCACGATCCTTCGAGCCTCGAGACTATGACTCCGCGTGTCGAGCCCATCGACCGTAACCGAGCCCTCGGCCGGCAGCAATAAGCCTTTCATTAATCTTCCGAGCGTCGACTTGCCCGAGCCGTTCGGTCCAACGATGCCGACGACTTCACCCGGAGAGACATAGGCGGTGATGCCCTGCAAGGCAAGCTCGGTACCGGCGGGATACCTGTATCCCACCTGCTGCACATCGATCACGCGGCTGATTCCTGGCGGATCAGTGTCCCTTCAGGGACCTGCTTGAGAACCATCTCGGACACCAGAGCCACCAGATACATGTTGAGAATCCCCACCAGAAGCATGGTTGCAATCCATATGTACTGCCAGTGGTTGACGGCAGGTGTTTGCCACCCCGTCACCAGGCGCGTTACGGGTTTGGGCGCGTGCACTCGCTGCACCACGAACAGTAATCCGCGAAAGACCAGGCGCACGAAATGGCGAGCTGATTGCACCAGCTTTGACACCGGGTATTGAAATATGAACACGGATGCAATGGTCGGGATAATGAGATCCAGAACGGTGTACACGACGCCGGTCCAGAGCGTGATCAGTCCGACTCCGTGTCCCTGCCGCCGTCCAATACCCACGAGCACGCCCGATACCGCGATATCGATCGCGGTGAGCGCCAGTATCGGTCCCACGAGCGCGGAAAACAAAATGTACGAGGCGATGGATGCCAGGATCGTGAGCTTGATGCCGCGCCGCTGAGCCAGCATAACGAAAGGAACCGCGGCAAGTGTACGGAGGAGAGTCCGCACGACCGGGACCGGTAGGTACACGCGCATCAACAAGAACACGATCGCGATGTCGCCCAATAACGCTCCTTCGACGATCGCATGCGTGCGCTGGCGCCGGCGAGCGAGCAACTCGTCGTCGGACTGCACCTCGGAGGCGAGCTGAATGGTCACGCGGATACCTGCGCGGAACCACGTGCCCAGATGCGAACGCGCCCCGAGACACTGACCGTACTGATGGTTTTCCCGGTGGATTGGACATCAACCGAAATACGACTTGGTCGACCCATTTCCACTCCTTGTTCGATGTCGAAACGGCCGGCACGATGCAGCCCGTACTCCACCATATACGCACCGAGGCAGCCGGCGGCACTTCCGGTCGCCGCATCTTCACGTCCAACCTGGAGAGCGCGAGCGCGCGCTGCCGATGAGCTCTGCGGCGTACTCACTGTAAACAGGTACGCCCACCTGGCCCCAACCTCTTCGAGAATGGAGGGTAAAAGGTGGAGATCCGCTCTGGCTCGGGACAGTGCGTCCAGACTGCGAACGGGAACCATGAAGTGACGCGAACCGGTGGAGACCGGGCGGGCATCCAGCTCGGGAACCAAGTCGGCAACGCTCAGCGACAGTGCTTCGGCCAAACGAGCTCTCTCGTCGTACGATCGTCCGAAGGTCGGCACCCGCTGAGTCATACCGGCTTCACCTCCGTCCGCGGTCGCCTCGTTCACTTCAATATGGACACGCCCAATGGCAAGCTCCAATTCGGAATGGCCGAGCGGAACCGCGTCCAGGTAGGCAAGAACGACGGCGGCTCCCACCGTGGGATGTCCAGCAAACGGAAGCTCTCCCGCCGGAGACCAGATACGAAGAAGGGGTACAGCGCCGGCACGCTGCACGACAAACACCACTTCGGACCAACCAAACTCTTTCGCGACGGCTGCCATGGTGTCCGAAGACAGGTCTTCGGCGTTTGGGAATACGGCAAGCTGATTGCCGCCAAAAGGCAGGTCGGCGAAGACATCGCAGAGGAAGAACTGGGAGGTCATTATTATTGCGTCAATCGTACCATGCAGTCATCCGTGCCTCTTCGCGAGTCGTCAACTGCAGGGAGCGAGGCCGCCACGGTATGTGACGGCGCGCAGAAGCATTGCCTTGTTCGCATTGCGAAACCGCTCTCCCGGCGGGGTGTGGATAAGTTGGTGAGAGAAGATGTGGCCGGTCGGGGATATATCCATGGCCGCTTATCCGGGGCCAACTCTCGCGACGGCAAACCCGCAGTGTCTTGCCTTCTTGACGTAAGAACACTGTGGATAACGGGCCCTTTGAGCGGCATGACAGCAGGAACCGGCACGTTTAGAGTGCAACTGGGGCTATGACGTTTGGCCCGGCAATCGTTTTGGAGGTCCATTTGCTGCGTCGGTTCATCGCTCTGGCACTGTTACTCCTTCTGCCACTTCCCGCACACGCCGCCAATTACCTGGTCCAGCCCGGAGACACGTTGGGCGCAATAGCGAAAACCTACCACGTATCGCTGCTCTCCCTGGCCCGTGCCAACGGCATTGTGAATACCGACCTAGTTCGGATCGGCCAGTACCTGGTGATACCGCAGCGCCATTATTACGTCAACTACCATGTGCGATGGGGCGACTCGCTCACCGGTATGGCAGCCCGTTTCGGCACGTCAATTGCCGCCATCAAGGCCGCTAATCCAACACTGGGTGCCTACCCTCTGGCCGGGGAATGGTTACGCATCTGCCGCGGCTGCGGCGGAGCGACCGGAGGAACGGTCGGTGTGGCGGCGAACACTACAGCGGGTGATCGTGTATACGTCGTACGGCCCGGCGATAATTTGTCGTCAATAGCCGCGCGATTCGGTGTTTCGACCACGGCGGTATCGTCGTTCAACAATATTGCCAACCAAGATCTCGTCGTCATCGGCACGCCACTTCACATCCCGGGTTCCTCGGTAGCCACGGTTGCCCAGTCGACGTACGACCCATGGATGGCGCGCGCGCTCATCGTGCAATACGCGCAGCTTTACGGGATCGACCCTGCTTTACCGCTCGCGATCGGCTGGCAAGAAAGCGGTTTCAACGAGAGCATGATAAGTAGCACGGGTGCGATTGGCGTGATGCAGGTCGAACCGTACACGGGCGCGACCATCTCCCGAATTCTTGGCCGCACCATGAATCTCTATAACGTCCGAGATAACGTGCAAGCCGGCGTTTTCTGGGTCTCGAATCTGTTGCGGTATTACGGGGGCAACGGGCGCCTGGCCGCCGCCGCCTATTACGAAGGTACGCGCGCCCTGGCACATCACGGGTTCTACGCGGACACGAACCAATATGTCGCCGACGTTCTGGCGCTGGAAGCGCGTTTCGGCGGATAAGGGGAGGCACCACACATGACTTTTGCACGCGGAGTGTTCATTTTCGCTTTCCTCATGTTGATCCTGGGAGCGGTGGGCGCGCGACTCATCCTCGGCCCCCTACTCTTTGGTGATTCCGGAGACGGCTCATATTCGATCGGAGCGCGTGTGCCGGTGCCCACACCAACGCCGCACGCGAAGTCGGCGTCTAAATCCGTCCGCGCGACGATCCGGCCCCGCGCCGAAACTACCGCCGTTGCCCGTACCAGTACTCCCGCGCCGTCAACGACTCCAACCTCTGCGCGGTTGGCCGCACCCCATCGGGCTGCGGCGATAAAACGTTTTTCGACGCCGACCGTGAAAGCAACGGCAGTGACAGCGAAGAACAGACAGCAACAGAGGCAGCGACAGCAATAGTGGCCACGACCACGGCCACTCCGGAACCGTCCGCCACACCGTCCGGCGTCGTTTCGCTCGCCAACTATTGGGTCGGCTCGACGTCCGCCACCCCCGGAAGCACCATCGAGGTTGGATATACCATCGATAACGGGACAGGGCGGACCGAACGCATCGAGCTCGGCGCCTCGGTGAAGGCGACAGGCCAGGCCAGCTGGGCGACCGGCTCCGTCTCGGACCCCAGCCACGATGTCGTCGCGGTGGTTCCTCCCGGCATCAGTAATCACGTACGATACTTCACGCTGAGCTCCGGCGTGCGGGGAGGGTTGTACGATGTTGCCTGGGGGCTACGAGATCCAGGCACCGACGATCGGGTGGCACTGGTGGCGGCTCCATCGGTGCTTCGGGTGCAAGGTATCGTCGCCGCGCCGTGAAATTGAGAGTTGCGGATACTCCGGCACTGCGGTACGATGATTGGAGTTGTTCATTGAAAGAGGCCGCCCGCATGATGCTCCACGTACTCACTCCGGCTGAAGACAGGCGACGTGCGCCCGTCGTTGCCGGCGTTTTCATGCCGATCAGGCCCACCGTCATAGAAACATGACGCATAGCTGATCCAGATTCTCTGGAACCGTGGGCCAATCGAACGGCCCACGGTTTTTTTATTGTGCAGGAGGAAAGCATGAACGGTGTACTGGAACTCACTCTGGCGGAAGATCTCGTCGCTCGACGCTCCCAGGTGGAGCAAGCGCTCCGGGTAAGCAACGTATCGAAGTATTTCGGAGGGCCATCTCGCTTTAGCCGGCCGGGGAAGAAGCCGTCCAAGCGCGTGAGCGCGGTTGACGACGTCTCGCTCTCCGTACGCCGCGGTGAGATCTACGGCGTCCTGGGCGCAAACGGCTCGGGTAAGTCGACGCTGATTCGGCTGATTTCGACGCTGCTCCTCCCCGACGATGGATCGGTGGAAGTGTTCGAGCTCGACGTGGTGCGAGATGCGGGTCAGGTGAAACGTCTGATCAATCGCGTCTCGGTCGAAGCGTCGCTGTTCAAGAAGCTTTCGGCCATGGAGAACCTGATCTATGCAGCCCGGCTCTACAGCGTGAATCCGGATTCGGCGCGGCGCGATGTGGTACGCATCCTGGAAGCGATGGGGGTATCGGAGTCTCGTATCCGCCAGCCGGTGGAAAAGATGTCACGTGGGATGCAGCAGAAGGTTTCGATCGCTCGGGCGCTCCTGACATCGCCGGTCCTGCTCCTCCTGGACGAGCCCACCACCGGGCTGGATCCGCGCTCGAAACGGGACGTTCAGAAGTTCATCCTCGATCTGCGGCAATACCACGATGCCACGGTGCTGCTGACCAGCCATGACATGGAAGAGGCGGATGCGCTGTGCGATCGCCTGGCGATTCTGGATAAGGGACGCATCGTGGTCGAGGGCACGCCGAGCGCGTTGAAAGAAGAGTATGCCGGGCGGCACGGACTCGAAGCGTCTGCCGTCTCTGGAGCAAGTGTTCATGGAAGTCACCGGTCGAAGTCTGGAGGACTCGGACTTCGACCCGGACACAGACGAAGAGGAGCAAGAACGTGGCGGTTAACGCGCAAGTCTGGCGAGAAATCAAAGCGTCGTATGCGTTTGTGGAACGCAATACGAACCTATCCAAGCGGTACTGGGGCTGGGAAGTCACTTTCCTGCTCTATACCGTCGCGCAGTCGGCGTCGGTGATCTACATCGCCTACGCCACGCCCGGCGCCGTGGGCAAACACGTCGACCCTCACCCGCTCGTACTGTACCTGGCGATCGGAGCGCTTACCTGGTCGTATATGGCAAACATGTTCATGGCGATCGCGGAGAGCGTGCAGTGGGAACGTTGGGAGGGCACTATCGAGTACACCATGATGGCCCCGATCAACGTGTTTACCTACATCGTGGGATCGTGTCTCTTCGGAGTGCTCTACGGGCTGGTCCGCACGGCGCTCGTGCTGGTGGCGCTCATGTTTCTGTTCCACCTGGAAGCTAACCCGGCGGGCTTGCTACCGGCTCTGGCCATCGTCACGTTGGGCAGCGTGAGCTTCATCGGTTTGGGCATCATGGCGGCCACGTTGCCGTTGCTGTTTACCGAAAAGGGCGCGCAGATGACGTACGTAATCGAAGCGTGCCTGTTACTGGTCTCGGGCGTGTACTTCCCGATCAGCGTCCTGCCGGCCTGGATGCAGCCGTTCTCGCACCTCTCGCCGGCGACCTACGTGCTGAGCGGAATACGGGAGGTATTGCTGCAGCATCCCACGCCGTCGATCATGGCGCACACGTAATTCCCCTGGGCATTATCGGGGTGCTGACGGTGCCGCTCGGATTCTGGGTTTTCTCGTGGGCCGAACACTACGCCAAGCGCACCGGCAGGCTAAAGCGCACCGGTTAGTCCGCCGTATACTGAAACAGCGTGCCGCGCTCCCTCGGGAGCGCGGCTTTCCATCAGCCCGCTGCAAGGGCGGGCGCGAAGAGAATCGGCGACATCCCACGGGAGGGATTGAGTGACGTCCAGGGGCTCGGTGCTGGTCGGAATGAGCGGCGGGGTAGACAGCTCGGTCGCGGCCGCGCTGCTGACTCGGGCCGGCTACGACGTGGTCGGCATTACCATGCAGATCTGGCACCGGTCGGCCGCGTTCGAAGACCCGGGTGCCATGCAGGGTTGCTGCACGATTGACGCGGTGGACGACGCCCGACGGGTGGCATCGAAATTGGGTATCCCGTACTACGTCCCGAACTTTCGCGAGGAGTTCAGTCACGCCGTCGTGGACGACTTCGCGCGTGAGTACCGCGAGGGGCGCACCCCGAACCCCTGCGTGCGCTGTAACCAGTTCGTGCGTTTCGACGGTCTGATCCAGCGCGCCGACGAGCTCGGCATCGAGTACGTGGCAACCGGTCACTACGCGCGAACGGAATTCGACACCGCACGCGGCGAGTACGTTCTGAAGAAGGCAATCGATCCATCGAAAGATCAGTCGTACATGCTGCATACGCTACAACAGCATCATCTGCGGCGTATTCTGTTCCCGCTGGGCGGCATGACGAAGACCGAAACTCGAGCGCTGGCGCGGGAGTTCGATCTACCGGTGGCGGAAAAGCCGGATAGTCAGGAAATCTGCTTCGTCGCCGGAAAGAATTACAAGGCGTTTCTGCAGCAGTACGTGGGCGATCTCCGACGGTCCGGTCAAGTAGTCGATATGTCCGGGGCGGTGCTGGGGGAACATGACGGCGTGCACGGGTTCACGATCGGCCAGCGCAAGGGACTCGGCATTTCGTCTCCCGAGCCGAAGTATGTGATCGAGTTGCGGCCGACCGACAATACGGTGATCGTGGGAGATCGTGACGACGCGATGGTACCTTCACTGGAGTGTTCCCGGCTGTCGTTCACCGGTTCCGTTCCCCCAGAAGGGTTTGCCGCGTCGGTGAAGATTCGCTATCGCACCCCTGATAGGCCCGCGCAGGTACATCTGACATCGGCCGACGTGGCGCGGGTCCACTTCGAGAAGCCGGTGTGGGGAGTTGCGCCCGGCCAGCTGGCGGTTTTTTACGACGGCGATCGGGTAATCGGCGGCGGCACCATCGACGCCGCGCTAAGGCCGGCCTGAGTTCGCGACGCGGCAACTTGCCCACTCGGCGGCCCACAACCGCGCGGAAAGTGTGGTAGGGTAGGACGCAACTGCATATGGTGGGAAGCCGGGGCAAGCCCGATGCAAGGTCGGCGCAGTCCACGCTACTGTATGACGCGTGCGGAGAGTTCACGGTCACCGCGCACGTCGAGCCAGAAAACCCCTTCCCTCCGTAGCCCGCACACCTTCGTTGGCAAAGGGGGTCGGCATGGTAAAACTTCCACCTTAGGCTTCAGGCGCGCAGCGAGCTGAGATTTAGCGTCGAGCAGCCGATGGAGAAGCCGCCGGTAGAGCAGGCGCATCGAACGGGAATGCATTCCCGAGCCGAGAGACATGTCGTTGGGCGCCGGGGTAGCGGTGCGGACGCCGGTAGCGCATGTCCGTGCCTTTTCATTGTGTCAGCGGCCAACCTATGTAATTTCGATAGCGAGGTAGCTATGAAGCGATTCGTTCTATCCCTGGTACTTGCGTTCCTCGTTCTGGCGGGTGGTCCTCTCGGGGCAGACGCCGGCAGTACGCTCGCTGCACCAATCCGTGGCGTGACGGTCGTCGACGACGCCGGATTCCATGTGACATTTGCTCATTCCCCGAAACGTATCATTACGCTGTACTCGGCATATACCGAGATGGTGTTCGCGCTCGGCCTGGAGAAGCGTGTGGTTGGAGACGCGAGCCAGTATGCCGAGGGCGCGACGGGTATCACGAACGCCGCCGGCAAGCCGCGCGATTTCCGGTACCCATCCGAGTGGCCGTCGAAAGTGGGACGCGACTATCCGATCAAATCGGTTTCGCTCACGCACGTGGAGGGAGGGTTTGGTGATACGCCGTTTAACCTTGAAACTATCACCAGCCTCCGTCCGGATGTGATCTTCGCGCCGTATTACAAGAGCGAGATTCCGACCTTCGACAAGATGAAGAGTCTCGGATTCAAAGTGGTGTTTCTCAACCCTTCGAACGTAAACGGCATCTACCACGACATCTCCCTGGTCGGCACAGTGACGGGTACCACCACTCAAGCAAATGCCGTGCTCGCCGCCATGAAGGCCGACCTGGCGGGGGCGAAGTCGAAACTGTCTGGAGTGAGCACGCGCCCACGCGTGTTTTACGAGGTCGACGCCACGAATCCGACGCAGCCCATCACGGCCGGCCCGAAGACTGTGATCGACCAGGCTATTGCGCTTGCCGACGGGCGGAATATCGCGGATAGCGTGACCAGCTGCTCGGGAACGGAATGTTATCCGGCCTTCAATCTGGAGGCGCTGGTCGCGGCGAATCCCCAGGTCATCGTCCTGAGCGATGCTGCGTACGGCACCAGTGCGGATGATGTCAAGAACCGGCCAGGCTGGTCGACAATTGCAGCCGTGCAGGGCGGCAAAATATTCCCGTTCAATCCAGACCTGTTGAGCCGATTCGGTCCGCGCGTGGCCATCGGCATTCGGGACCTGGCCAAACTGCTGCATCCTGCCAGGTTTAAGGGGTAATCAAACGCGGATTCGTACCGGAACCGGTGACACCGGTTCCGGTCGATCTATCGATGCATGCGCGGTATCTTTGAGCCGCCCGACACACCGGACGGTTCGCTTCGGCGCGGGCGACTTACTCTATGGTCGTGTCCGGCGTTCCGACCGCGGGGGGAACCACTTCAACCGATGGAGTGGTACTCGAAGTCGCACTCTGTACTGCCTGCAATTGCAGGTCATCCAATTTGCGGGTCACGATATTGAGCTTGGCGTTGATTATGTCCACGTCGGCCTTATTCGGTACGTTGACACCGTCGAGCAGAGTGTTCATGGCGCTACGCACCACGTCGCTGAATCGGTTTCGCCGGCCGGCATTCTGGAGCCGAGCCTCGTCGAGCCGGCGTCGTACGTCCTCCTGTGCCTCGCTACCCCGATCGACGAAGCGGTCGAACGTCGAGTTGGCCACGTCACACGCGGTAGCGACGGCGCCGATACCGGCAAGCACGGCTCGTTTACCGGGATAGGTGGTGTCTGCACCGGTGGCGTAGACGGTGGGATCCGGGCTGAGACCTTCCGGACTCTCGTTGGCGAATGTTCCTTCAGTCATGAAAATCTCCTGGACGTGAGAATGAACTCGTCCATCATCACGGTACGCGTGTCGGAGGCGATAGTGGGTGGCGTGAAGCACGCCTTTCCCCGACGATAACAGAGGGGGCGAGGTGCATCAACTCAAACCGTGCTGTCCGCTGCAGTTAGCGTATTCATCCCAGGCTGCTCGAACGTGATCCAGCGCCCCGGACAGCAGATCGCGATTGGACTCGTCGTTGAGCCAACGCGATGCGCCGGACGGATGAGGCAACGGAATGATCGACATATCGTCCACCGTGAATTGCCGTCCAATGCACCGTACGAGCGGCATTTTCGGGAGGTACCGTTCGATGGCCATGCCGCCCACCAGAAGAAGGACCCGAGGCTGGATGTGTGCCATCTGGCGCTCCAGGAACGGCCGGCACAGTGCAATCTCGGTCTTTGAAGGGCGCCGATCTCCCGTTCCTCCGGCCGCGCGCCCGGGATAGCACTTCGTAATGGCGGTCATGTAGACGCGATCTCTAAATTCCGCTTCGTCGATTTCGATCGAGGCGAGCCAGCGAAACAGCTCGCGGCCGGCGCGGCCGGCAAACGGACGACGGACCTCCAGCTCGGTAACCCCAGGAGCCTGGCCGATGAGCATGATGCGATTACCGGCACGGCCGGCTACGACTGGAGCCGCTCGCGGTATGTATCCCGGCGATCTCGCAAGCACGACAACCCAGGATTTCCTGGTGTAGCTCGTGCAGTCCTGTCAGGGCGTCAGATGGCTCGATGCTTCATCCCTCCTCTACCTTCCTCGTTGGTCGCCGCATCTCTGCTTTCGGAGTATCTCCCAGGTCAAGCAGCAGCGGCAATCGGGAGCATGAGGTTCAAGTTGCCTCGCAGACCGCATAACGCAAGAACGGCACGACATCCAGCGCCGCTGTCCGGTTGCGCGCCTGCCACCACGTGGCTCGCGTTCGGACCTTCCGATACCATTGGAGCCATGAACCGTTTCAAGTGGAACTTCTTCCACGAACGAGCCGTATCATAGTGCGTCCAGCACGCTCACTGCTGAAGCAAAAGGAGTCCAGATGATCGACATGACGCCCGAGCGAGTACTCCAGCGAAGCGAGGAGGAGCAGGTCCGATTCGTCAACCTACAGTTCACCGATATCACCGGTGCGGTGAAAAGCGTGACGATCCCGATCGAGCAATTCGCCGACTCGCTCGAACATGGCACCTGGTTCGATGGTTCCTCAATTGAGGGGTTTGCACGGATCGCGGAATCGGACATGTATCTCAAACCCGATGTCCGCACCTTCCGAGTCATTCCGTGGGAGCGAGGGGGGAACACTACAGCGCGCGTCATATGCGGTGTATTCACGCCCAACGGAAACGCGTTTCCAGGCGACCCCCGGGAAGTGCTGATACGCGCGCTCCATGAAGCAGCGGACATGGGGTTCGATTTTTACACCGGGCCGGAGCTCGAGTTTTTTCTGCTGGTGCCCGGCGGAAATGGCGAAGATAAGCCACTTGCGCACGATCAGGGAGGATATTTCGATCTCTCGACCGATTTGGCCTCCACGGTGCGCAAGGAAATGGTCAACGCTCTCCAGGGCATGGGGATCAACGTCGAGGCGTCGCACCACGAAGTCGCCATCGGACAGCATGAAATCGACTTCCGCTACGGCGAGGCGCTGCAAACCGCCGACAACGCGGTGACGTTCAAGTACACCCTGAAGGCGATCGCCGAACAACACGGCTTGCACGCCACGTTCATGCCGAAACCTATCTTCGGGGTGAACGGCTCAGGCATGCACGTCCACCAGAGTATGTTCCATAAAGGGACCGACGAGAACGCGTTCGTCGATTTGAACGACGAGTACGGTTTGTCCGATCTGGCGAAGCATTTCATAGCGGGCCAGCTTGCCCACGCGCGCGGCATGTCGTCGGTGCTCGCTTCACTGGTGAACTCGTACAAGCGATTAGTCCCTGGTTACGAGGCGCCGGTGTATATCAGCTGGGCCCGGGTAAATCGATCGGCACTTATCAGAGTGCCGCAGATTACGAAGGAGAAGCCTCGCTCGGCGCGAATCGAGCTGCGTTTCCCCGATCCGAGCGCGAACCCCTACCTGGCGTTTGCCGTCATGTTGAAAGCCGGCCTGGATGGTATCAAGCGCGAGCTGGAACTTCCCCCGCCGGTCGAGGAAAACCTCTATCACTTTGACGAGGAACGGCGCCGGGAGCGCGGCATCGACACTCTCCCTGGATCCTTGATCGAAGCGCTCGAGGCGCTCGAGGGCGACCCGGTCGTCCAGGAAGGTCTGGGCGACCACGTCTACGAGCGATTCCTTGAGGCCAAGCGAGAGGAATGGAACGAGTACCGCATGCAGGTAACGCCGTGGGAATTACGGCGCTATCTACCGGTGGTGTAGCTCGTCGAAGGTAGGTCGACGGAGTAACCAGGAGTCAGGCCGCCTTTCGGAATCTGGCCACGGCCAGGGGCAGGCAGATGGCAGTGATTACGAGGCAGTAGGCGATCATCGATGGCACGGGATGCTCCAACGGCCAGCTGCCGGTGGAATTCGTGCCCTGCGTGACCTGCCGAATGGCCGCGACAACGGCCGAAAGCGGGTTGTACTGACCGATGACGCGCGGCACCGTTTGCATGCCGGAGATCGGCACGAAGGTACCTCCCAGGAATGTGAGAGGGAACACGACCGCAAACCCGATACCCTGTATCGCATCTGAGGAACGAACGATCATGCCGAGGAGCACGCCAAAGGAGGTAAAGGCCAAAAGACCGAGCAGCATCAAGCCAGTGAACTCGAAGAAGGTCGCCACGCTGAGATGCGGACGCCACCCCAGAGCTAGCCCCAGACCCGCGACGATGACCATGCCGATGATCTGCTCGAGAATCTGACCAATGATTTGCGCCGTCACGACGGCGAGACGCGTGATCGGTAGGGATTTGAACCGGTCGATCACTCCGGTGGAGAAGTCGGTGGCCGTCGCGACGCCGGAACCGATAACGCCAAAAGCGACGGACTGGGCAAGCAAGCCGGGAAGTAAATAGTCCTGATAGCGCATGCCGGGAATATGGATCGCGCTGCCGAACACGTAGATGAATAGAAGGGTGAAGACGACAGGCTGGATCGTGACGTCCGAAAGGCGTTCGGGCACACGAGTGACGGTGCGCAGTCCACGCCCCACAAGCAGGGCGCTCTCGCGGACGTAGCGCAAGGTGGGCGAGGATCGCGGGGGCAATGGCTCGCGCACCGGTTCCGGCGAAGCGGCCGGACGTTGCCGGGTAAGAGTGGCGCTCATGCTATCTCCTCGAGGGGCTGGCCGGTTAAGGCCAGGAACGCGTCGTCCAGGGTTGGCCGGCGCAGGGCAATCTCGTCTACCTCGACCCCGCTGTCGCGCACGACGGCGGTGACGGCTGCCAGATCGGCGGCAGCGCGTGGGGCGGGAATCGACAGTGTGCGTCGTTCGGGCGTATCGCTCACGGTAAACCGGGCGGTCAAGGCGGCACGTAGGAGGGCGAATCCGCCGGCATCTACCGTCGTCACATCGACCCTTTGCTCCCCGATCTGGTTCTTCAGCTCGGTAGGTGTTCCCTTGGCCGTGGCGCGGCCGTGGTCAATGAGCACGATAGAGTCCGCGAGCGCGTCGGCTTCGTCCAGATACTGCGTGGTCAACAGCAGCGTGATACCTCCGGCCACGAGATCGCGGATGGTGGACCAGACCATCTGCCGGCTGCGCGGATCCAGGCCGGTAGTCGGCTCGTCAAGCACCAGAACCTGGGGCTGCACCACCATACTGGCGGCCAGGTCAACGCGCCGCCGCTGTCCGCCGGAGACAGACTTCACGAGCCGGTCTCGGAACTCGCCGATGTCGAAACGTTCCTCGAGCTGTTCCACAACCCGCCGCGCCGCGGGCTTCCGGTATCCGCGCAACCGTGCCATCAGCAGCAGATTCTCGTGGGCGGTGAGGTTGTCCTCCAGGGCCGCGAACTGCCCGGTAAGACTTATGACGGATCGCACGGCGTCCGGTTGAGCGAGCACGTCATAGCCGCAGACCGTCGCCGTTCCGGCGGTCGGCTGAGCGAGAGTCGCAAGCATACGCACGATTGTCGTTTTGCCGGCTCCGTTTGGTCCGAGTAGCGAAACCACCGTGCCGGCGGAGACGGCGAGGTCGAATCTGTCGACGGCGGTAAAGGCTCCGAATTTTTTGGTGAGGCCATGTGCTTCTATTGCGAGATGGGTCATATCGACTTCTTTCTTCTCTCTAATGGTGGGAGGCAGACCTGCCTGGACGCGTGAGGAGATCGGGTCCTCGTTGCGCTTTCATGGCTATATTTAACCAGAGTATTTCTAATCTGTAAAGTCGCTTTTACAAAACATAATATATTCAAGAGTTTTAGTACAGCGCTGTGACGCCTCCGGGGCCTCCTTTCCGTGCGCAAAATACTTATATCTGCTGTAAAATTACAGTAGCAGATTTTATTCTGCGATAGCAATTATACGGTCACCGTACTATACTTCAGCATGGACAGGCACGCAGCACTCTGGGATGACGTACGTACGCGGCGCGGCGACGTATCGGAGGGCGAAGGGTTACGGGAACGCAAGAAACGCCTGATGCGCGAGTATCTGAGCAACACCGCGACCGATATGTTTCTGGAACGAGGTTTCGATGAAGTGCGGGTCTCCGATATCGCCGAGGCGTGCGGAGTGTCGGAGAAGACGGTATTCAACTATTTCCCAACCAAGGAGGCGTTATTCCTCGACCATTGGGATGAGACTCTCGCCTCGCTCCAAGCCGACCTCGAAAAGGTTGGAACATCTCCGGTGGAGGCGATGGTGGGCATTCTCGATCGCGAGCTGGAAGACATGATGGACTGGGTCGCGAGGCAAAAACACAGCGGCGAGGCAGCAGCCAGGTTTCAGCGCTTTGGGGAACTGGTCAGGTCTACCCCCTCTCTGCGCGCTCACCAACAGCACATGATGGGGCAATTGGTCAGGGCTGCAGCGGCGATCATGGCTCGGCGAACTGGATTGGATCCGGACGATCCTGAGCCTCGGATTGCTGCAATGTCGCTGCTGGGACTGTGGGAGGTTCAGTTTCACAGCCTGTGGAAACACCTGGACGGCATCCGCACCGGTCCAGAAGTCTACGAGGCAGTTTCAGGCGACGTCCATCGCGCAGCCCGGCTCATCCATGCCGGGTTGAGAACGTTCGGCGGCCCGGGCCAGGTCGCAGAGCAAGAATTACATATTGAGTGAGCCGAATCGCGCGATCCGTCGGTGAACCTCGCCGATCCTACTTATACCCGCCGTAAATTGCATGCCCAGCGCGTAACCAGAAACAGTCCACCTGGGCGAAACCAACCGAGGCCAGCCACCGCAGCTGCTCGAACAGGCCCGACGGTTTGTCGAATTCCAGATCAGGATCGCGATAGTGATTCCAGCCGTCGTGGAACCGTTGGTAGGCAGCCAGATTGCCGCTGGCGGCGACGGATTGTGCTCGCACAGCGGCATCCCAGGCATCGCCATAGGCAGACCACGCGTAGGGGTTCACCGGCTCGACGAGATCGGCGATCAGCAGCGCTCCACCCGAAGGAAGCTTCGCGAATACCTGCTTGAAGAGCTGCTGCTTTTCCAACCCGTCAAGGTGATGGATCGCGAGGGACGAGACGACACAGCGCACCGTGTCCGGGATCGAGTCGAACCAGTCCGATGCACGGAGATCGAACTCTCCGAAGTGCACGCGCTGCCCGAATTCGGCCAGGCGGACACGGGCGTGCGCCAGCATTCGGGGCGAGCCGTCGAGCGCCAGAGCGTGACACCGCGGAAAGCGCCGTAGAATCGCCTCGGTCAACGCACCGGCTCCGCAGGCCAGGTCCACGACCGCAAATTCGTCCGCTCGACCGGCCGGCACGAGCGAGGCGATGAGACCGAATTGCTCGTCACGCGAGGGCGTAAAAACGTCTCCCAGCGCGATGAAGGTCGCGCTGTCGTCCTCCTCCCATACCTTTGTTTCATCAGTCATCGAGTAGCTCCTCCAGCGGAAGCGCGATCCGCGCGCCTGCCGAATCGGTCGCGAAGACGTGTCGAGTGCGATGGTCGATCGCCTCGACGATGCACGGCTCGCCGTGCGCGACGACGGTACTCCCCAGCGGCGGGAATTCCGAGCCCGGCAAACGCTCCCATTGCTCCGGCGGTTCGATACCGCTCTCCGCCTGGAGGAGAATGCCGTCGACGTATTCGGGAAGGACAAGCAATTCTTCGGGCACGACGTACACCTGCCCGGTTACACGCTCGCCATCGACCTCGGCGGCAGCGCTATCCAGCACGGAGAGAGCGATGGCGCCGGCGTCGACCCACACCATCCTTCCATCGGGCGTGCGCAGCCCCGCGACTCTCACGCCCCACCGACCAGCGCCGCTTCGACTGCCAGTCGGGGATCAACGTTTGCGTCGATGCGAACCATCGCGATCCGAATAGCCTGTACGTAGGCAGCGATACCGGCAAGCGTCATACGCTCGGCCTGGCGGCGCAGCACGGCGTGCTGTTCGTCGAGCACCGTTTGCGCGGGCAGCCCCTGGCTTACCAGGAGCAGATCGCGGGCCAGGAGTAGCAGCACTTCGAGCTGAGCGCGAACCGAAGATCGATCCTTTCGATCCGCCACCATGCTCTCGGCCAGCGCCAGACGCGCATCGGTGTCCAGGTCGGGAACCGCCGTAAGGCGTTCGAGCAACTCACGTCGTTGCACCGCCAGTTTCGGTTGACCGACCGCGCTGAGCGCCCAGCCGACGTTGCCACGCGAGAGACGGGCCAGCGCGCGGGCCGCGCCCGCCTCGAGCCCCCGCTCGATAAGCGCCTCGGTCAATTCCCGCGTCTCCACCGGATGCAGCGGCACGATACGACACCGTGACAGCACGGTACCAGGAAGACTATCGGCGTCCACGGCGGTGAGAACAATGGTCACGTATGGTTGCGGCTCCTCCAGGGTCTTGAGGAGTGCATCAGCCGCCTGCAGGGTGAGGGCTTCAGCCCCGGCGATAATGTAGACCTTGTGGCGCCCCTGGTACGGGCGGAGCGCTGATTCCTGGCGGAATGCTCGCACCTGAGCGATGGAAACGCTATCCTTCCCATCGATCCGTTCCAGGATAGTGACGTCGGGATGCGATCCACGCTCGATTTGACGGCAGTGCACGCATTGTCCGCAGGGCGGCTCGTCCCCGATGCAATTCAGAGCCCTGGCGAGCTCCAGGGCCAGCTTTGTTTTACCGATTCCCGCCGCGCCGGTAAAGAGCAAGGCATGCGGCAATTGCCCCTTCTGAACTGCCGACTGCAACGTTTCAATGGCCCCGCGGTGGCCGATCATGTCCCACATCGTGTCCCATGGTACGTGCTTGTGGCGGGAGCGCTCCAGGGAAGTCCTCGATCGAACGCCCACTCACTCCACATACCGGCGAACTCGGTGGTAGAATAGGAGCGTTAGCACTCTCTACCTGAGACTGCTAACGTCGCCAATGGGGGACTGAGATGCAGTTAACGGAGCGGCAAGAGCGCATACTCAAAACGATCGTCGAGTTATATACCGGTACGGCTCGACCGGTTGGTTCCGCTGCTCTGGTCTCGTTGGGGAGCCTGGGCGTTAGCTCGGCCACAATCCGTAACGACATGGGAGCCTTGGAAGACCTGGGGTACATCCGTCAATTGCATACCTCGGGGGGCCGCGTTCCAACCAACGCCGGGTATCGGTACTACGTCGAGCGATTGATGGAACGCACGCACCTAGCATACTCCGAGGCTCGGACGATCCGTCATCAATTCCACCAGGCACATATGGAACTACAAGAGTGGCTGAAGCTGGCGGCGACCATCATGGCGCTGCGGATGCACAACGTGGGATTGATTACCGCGCCGAAGTCGACGGAAGTGCGCTTACGTCATCTGGAAGTGATTGGCATCCAGAACTCGATCGTGCTGCTGATCATCGTGTTGCAAGACGGCACCGTGCTGCAGGAAATGGTGCCGCTGGACGACGGACACACGCAGGAAGAGTTGAGTGCGGTAGCGGACCGGCTGAGCGCGAGTTTGCGCGGCCTATCGCTGGCGGCGATCGAGCGCACGGTGTTGCACCTCCCTCCGCTCGAGGCGCAGCTTGCCACCTGTGCGGCGCAGATTCTACGGCGCTGCGCTGACCAACAGGCACAGGTCTTCCACGCCGGACTGGCCGAAATGATTCGGCAACCGGAATTTCTTGCACCGCGGCCCGGGGAAACAGCGTCGATGCAGAACGAGCGACTGCGTCAAATGGTCGATTTTTTGCACCAGGGACTTGCCTTACAGGGACTGCTCGCGGGGCTGACCGAAGAAACCGAGGTGCAGATCGTGATCGGCGGAGAGACGACGGTCGAGGGGCTGAAAGACTACAGCTTCGTTCTGGCGCGCTATGGACACGCCTCCGATACCTCGGGCTTTCTGGGGGTGGTCGGGCCGACGCGTATGGAGTATCCACGGGCGGTTGCCCTGGTACGCTACATGACCGATCTCATGACTGACCTGGTACACCCATATTGAGAGAGCAATGACTGACGAAACTTCCACCACAGCAGAATCCGAAAACCAACCCGACCCCTTGAACGACCCTCGTTATGAGGTCAAGTGGCGAAAAAAGAACGAGCCGCCGCGCGCCGCGGCAGCATCGACCGATGCGGCGGAGACTGCCGCGGCATCTGCTTCGACTGACGATATCACCGCGCTACGCGCGGAGCTGGAGAAGGAGCGCGAGCGCGTCAAGGAGCTGCAGGATCGCTGGCAGCGAGCCGCCGCCGACCTGGTCAACCTGCGTCGCCGCCATGAAAGCGAACGGGGGGATCTGGAACAGTTCGCTTCCATGCACCTGGTGCAGGAGCTGCTGCCCGTGCTCGACAATTTCGAACGTGCCATGGCCACGATTCCAGGCAATCTGGGCATGCTGACCTGGATTCAGGGAGTGATGCTGATTCAGCGCCATTTCGAGGCCCTGCTGCAGCAGCGTGGCCTCTCGCCGATCGAGGCCCTGGGACAGCAGTTTAGCCCGCACTACCACGAAGCGGTGAGCGAGCGGGAAAGCGGAGACGCGGAACCCGGCACGGTGCTGCAGGAATATCAGAAGGGATACACGATGCACGGGCGGGTCATCCGCCCTACATTGGTGGAAATTGCCAGGGCGCCGGCGGCGGACGCCGTCGAGCGAGCCCGCGGGTGAGGGAGAAGCCATGGGCGACGCGGTGGACAGCCCCGAAGCGGTGGAAGAGATCGTCGACGAGGCAGCCACCGAAAACGTCGGTCCGTAAGGGACGGTACCGGTAGAATGCTCCACACAATCAGGACAACCGATTAGCTGAATTAGGGAATCGAGTGGCAACGAAACGCGACTACTATGAAGTACTGGGCGTGCAGCGCGGCGCGAGTGAGACGGAGATCAAACGCGCTTTTCGCAATCAAGCACGCCAATACCATCCGGACGTGAACAAGGCTGCCGACGCCGAGACGCGCTTCAAGGAAATCAATGAAGCGTACGAAGTTCTTTCGGATGGACAAAAGCGGGCCGCGTACGACCGGTTCGGGCATGCCGGCGCATCCGGGAATTTCGATGGGTTCGGCGACCTCGGAGGGTTCGCGGACATCTTCGACACGTTCTTCGGAGCCGGTGGCCGTCGCGGCACCCAGCGCGGGCCGCAACGGGGCGCGGATCTACGCTACGACATGACGATCACCTTCGAGGAGGCGGCGTTCGGAGCCGAGAAATCGATCCAGATTCCCGTGATGGAAACCTGCGGCACATGCGACGGCACAGGGGCGCAGCCCGGTAGCGGATCGCAAACCTGTCCGCGTTGTCAGGGGAGCGGAGAGTTACGGCGCGTGCAGCAATCGGTGTTCGGACAGTTCGTCAACGTGGTGATGTGCGACGCTTGCCAGGGCGAAGGACGGGTAATCGCTGATCCCTGCAAGACCTGTCGCGGTCAGGGCCGGATACGCGCTACCAAAGACATCTCGGTGAAGATTCCGGCCGGCGTCGATCGAGGGCAGCAAATCCGCCTGTCGGGCGAAGGGGAGATCGGTCCCAAGGGCGGTCCGCCCGGTGATCTGTACATCGTCCTGAACGTCAACGAACACGAATTATTCAAGCGCGACGGGTACGATCTCTACTACGAGATGAGCATCAACGTGGCACAGGCGGCGCTCGGCGCTGAGCTGCGCGTGCCGACACTCGACGGCGATGTGGATCTAACGATACCCGCCGGAACACAACACGGACGTGACTTTCGCCTGCGAGGCAAGGGCGTGCCTCATTTGCGCTCGACGGCGCGCGGCGATCTTCACGTGATTACGCGTGTCGTCACACCGACCAAACTGAGTGGCCGGCAGCGCGAGCTATTCGAGGAGCTGGCCGGCGAGCTGGCTGGGCAGAACGACGGCGATAAAGGGTTCTTCGGGCGTGTCAAGGAAGCCTTCGGTGGGTAACAGCGGCCGGTGAGGTGGATCGAGCTCAGTGTCGAAGTGCATCCCGAGGCAGTGGACGCGGTAGCGGAGGTGTTCCACGCGCACGATACGGGCGGGGTCGCGATCGACCAGCCCATCGCCGTGGACCGAGAGGGCGAGGAGCTTCCGACGTTTCTCGGCCATCCCGTGATCAAGGCATATCTTCCGATGGGAATCGATGTGGAACGGCAGGAACGGGAGATCGAGTCGGCGCTCTGGCACCTTCAGGCGTTCAATCTCTCACCAGTCGGCCCGCTGTCGCGGCGGGAGATCGACGAAGAAGACTGGGCAAACGGCTGGAAGGAGCACTTCCACCCGCTGCGCATCGGCCGGATCGTGATCAAGCCTACCTGGCGAGACTGGGACGCGAGTGGGGATGAACTCGTGGTGGAATTGGACCCCGGTATGGCATTCGGCACCGGCCTGCATCCCACCACCCAATTGATGCTGGCCGAGCTACAGAAGCGCGTCCGCGCCGGCATGTCGGTGCTCGATCTCGGTACCGGCTCAGGGATTCTCGCCATTTCGGCCGCCCTGCTGGGCGCGACGGTGACCGGACTGGACACGAGTGAAGTAGCGGTCGAGGTGGCGCAGGCGAATCTCGACGCCAACGGCGTCGCGAGCCTGGTATCCGTCAAGCGGGGCTCCATCGAGGCCGTCGCCGGCAGCCGCTATGACCTGATATTTGCCAATATCATCGCGAGTGTCCTGGTCGACCTGGCGCCGCAACTGGCCGGCGCGTTGAAGCCGGGAGCAGAGCTGTTGGGCTCCGGCATTATCGACGAACGCGCGGACGAAGTGCGGGACGCATTTCGGGAGGCCGGTCTGCATATCGAGCACGAGCAGCGCGAAGGTGATTGGTGGGTTCTGGTGGCCCGCGCGGCGGGTTGACTCTGCACCGCTTTTTTTTGCCGGCGGAGTCGTTCGGCTCGACCGACGTTTCCTTCACACCGGAAGCTGCTCGACAGCTCGATCGGGTGCTCCGCTGCGAGGTGGGAGACCGTGTGATCGCGCTGGACGGCAGCGGTGACGAAATCGAGGTGGAACTGCGCGCGGTCGGCAAGCTGACCACCGGCGCCATCGTGTCGCGGCGCCGCAACCACGCAGAGCCGTCGATCCGGCTTTCGCTCTACATGGGGCTGCTGAAAGGCAGCAAGCTGGAATTGGTATTGCAAAAGTGCACTGAAGTCGGCGTGAGCCGGTTCGTGCCGGTGGTGACGCAACGGGCCGTGCCCTCCGAGCCGAGTGAAAGCAGGCACACACGGTTCACGGCAATCGTCCGTGAAGCGGCCGAGCAGTCACGGCGGGGAATCGTTCCGACCATCGATGCCCCGTTGTCGTGGGAGGAGGCGCTGGCCGATGCTGAGACGCGTGGGCCGGCGATCGTGCTGTGGGAAGAGGAGCGGACAAATCGTTTCGACAGCTTGAACTCCATCGCACACTCGGCGGCGGGACTGCTCATCGGCCCGGAGGGAGGCCTCACGCCGGCGGAGGTTGAAAGCGCCCGAGGAAGAGGGGCACACATCGTCTCGCTTGGCCCCCGCATCTTGCGTGCGGAAACGGCCGCAATCGTGGGCAGTGCCCTGCTGCTACAACGGGCGGGAGCACTGTAAATGGACGATATCCGTTTGACTGGTCCATTGAGTGGAAACCCAGTCCCGATGCATGGCGGAGCACCTGGTGACGCAGGGTGCAACGGCTGTACCGATTGCTGCCACCTGCCGGAAATTTCGATCACGGATGAAGAGGCCGAACGTATTCGGGTTCGCCACGCCGATCTGCAGGAACCCCTGGCCGAGCTTCTCATAGTCCGGGACCCGGCAAACGACGGATGGAACATCATGCAGGGGCCATGTGTCTTTCGGCGCCTGAATACACCGCTGGCCGCCGGCGGCTGCCGGATTTACGAAGACCGGCCGGCGGCGTGCGACATCTTTACCTGCGCGTTTCTGCTGGGAGTGAGGCGCGCCAAAGCTGCCTACCAAGACGTAAGTGACAGTGCCGTTGTAAGGTAAGAGAAAGTTCGGGCGAGACCGCCGATCGGTTGCCACTTCAGACCGCTCGCGATGCGGCGCTTTCCCGATCTCGCGGTAGACGGCAACAGGGTGGGGAGCAGGAAGCGCCGCGCATGGGCCCGTACATACGTATTTATTTGTTTGGTGACTTCCGTGTCCTGGTCGACGACCGGCTGCTGACTGATTCGGCCTGGCGATCCCGCAAGGCAGCCACCCTCGTGAAGCTTCTGGCACTGGCTCCGAACTATACCCTTCATCGCGACCAGATCCTGGACACTATATGGCCGGAGCTCGATCCCGACGCGGCAGCCAATAATCTCCACTACACGCTCCACACGGCGCGGCGACTACTGGGAACACCGTCGGATGAATGCCTGGTGCTGCGGGACGAGCTGGTGCGACTGGGAACAAAGGACGACGTCTGGATCGACGTCGTTGCGTTCGAGGAGGCGGCCTCGCGGGCTCGACTCACCGACGACATCGCTGCCCACCGTACCGCGGTAGCGCTCTACACGGGAGATCTTCTGCCGGGGGATCTGTATCAGGATTGGGCGTCTTCACGCCGCGATGACCTTCGGAACCAACAGCTATCGCTTCTTCTCAGATTGGCTCGGCTCGCCGAAAGCGCCGGTGAACGAGGCGAGGCCATCGAGGTGCTCCATCGAGCACTGGCCGGCGACCCGTTGTTGGAGGAGGCGCACGTCGAGCTGATGGGCGTACTGGCTCGCAGCGGTCAGAGGCAACAGGCGCTGCGGCAATACGATCAACTACGGCAAATACTCAAACGAGAACTGGATGCGGAGCCGGATGAATCCAGCCGCAGCGCGTACGAGGACATCCTGGCGGGCCGAGTACGGATCCGTGACGAAGCGCCGGCCACGGCCGTGTCGCTCGATACGGCCCGGCACAATGTGCCGACATCTCTCACCACCTTCATTGGGCGTCGAACCGCCATCAATTCCGTTCGGGAGACGCTCGCTTCCGGGCGTCTGATGACGCTCACCGGCGCCGGCGGGACAGGTAAGACTCGCCTTGCGCTGGAGGTTGCACGCGGTGAAGTGTCCGAGCATCCTGACGGTGTCTGGTTCATCGAGCTGGCGTCCATTGCAAGCGGTGTGGAAGCGATCCAGACACTGGCGGTGACACTTTCCATCGAGGAACGCACGGACCACGCCCTGATCGACCTGGTGTGTGACTGGCTTTCGCGCAAACGGCTTCTTCTGGTCCTCGATAATTGCGAACACATCATCGATGCCGCGGCCGGCATCACGCACGCGATTCTGGCGAGATGCCCCCACGTCCGAATCCTGACGACCAGCCGAGAACCTTTAGGGGTGCCTGGTGAAACGGTGTGGCTGGTCCCACCGCTGGCTCTACCGGTTGGTGAAGGGGACCGGAGCGCGGCCGCCCTTGGTGGGGTCGAGGCTGTCCAACTTTTCGTGGAACGGGCCAGAGCGCGGCTACCCGAGTTCCGCTTGTCCGACGACAATGCGCCATGTATCGACGAGATTTGCCGGCGATTGGGCGGGTTACCACTTGCCATCGAGTTAGCCGCCGCACGGGTCGGTGTTCTCTCGCTTCAGGACATGGCCGCGCGCCTGGAGAACGCGCTTGGGCTGTTGACCAGCGGAACTCGAACGGCTGAGCCGCGCCAAAAGACTCTCCGGGGAGCTCTCGACTGGAGTTACAACCTACTCGACGGCCACGAACAGTCGCTGTTTCGACGGCTGGCGGTTTTTTCCGGCGGCTGGAACCTGGAGGCAGCGGAAGCGATCTGTGAGGGCCAGGATTTCGCTGCATCTGACGTTCTCGACCTTCTATCGCAACTAGTCGATAAGTCTCTGGTCGTCGCCACCCCGGGCGTGACCGGCTCTCTGCGCTACAGCATGCTCGAACCGGTGAGGCAGTACGCCGGAGAACACTTCGCTCAGGATCCTGCGGCAAGAGCCATCGAACAACAGCACACCCGATTCTTCACGGAGCTTACGGAAAAAGCACATGCGGAATTGTTTGGTCCCAATCAAGGATCGTGGTTCGATCGACTAGAGGAAGAACATGACAACTTACGCTCCGCACTGCGGCGATCGATTGGCGAGGGTGATGCGGAGACTGGTCTGCGACTCATCGGGACGCTCTGGCGATTTTGGGCGACTCGCGGATACGCCAGTGAGGGTCGAAAGTTTCAATCCGACGTCCTCGGTCTGCCGGCGATCCCATCGGTCGACCTGGAGATTCAAGCTCAGGCGATCAACGGTGTGGGCGCCCTTGCCTATTTTCAGGGAGACTACGTGACCGCCAAGTTGCATTACGAGCGTGCCCTGTCGCTGCGACGTGAGATCGGGAACCCGGTCGGCATCGCTCGCGTGGTGAGTAACCTTGCCCTCGTAGCGAAGGAACAGGGAGACTACGAGCGCGCGCTAGCACTCCACGAGGAAGCCCTGGAGTTGGGACGAAGCTGTGGAGACACACGCAGCCAGGCAGCCTCCCTCAACAACCTCGGTATCCTGCTCCAGGATCTGGGAGAGTTCGAGCGTTCGGCCGCCATCCACCGACAGAGTCTGGCCCTGATGAAAGAAGCCGGCGCGCTGCACGGAATCGTCCACTCACTCAATAACCTCAGCGCGATAGCGCTGGAGCTCGCCGACTACGATCAGGCCGCCGAGTACGGCGAGCAGGCACTGCGCCGCGCCCATGAAATCGGCTCTAAACGCAGCATCAGCGTCGCGCTCATCAACCTCGGCCGTGCTGCACGGGAACGTGGGGAGATCGGGGCATGCAAGCAACGTCTCACCGAGGCGATCAAGGTCGTGGAGTCGACCGGCGACACGCATCAGGCCACCTGGTGCCTGGATGAGTGCGCAGCTCTGGCGCATTCGGAAGGACGATACGGTGAGGCTGCCACGCTGTTGGGCGCGACCGCCGGCTTACGACAGCAAAGCGGTTCGAGGTTGATGCCTGTTGAGAACGCGCGCTTCGAGGCGAAGCTCCAGGCCGCACGAGACGTTCTGCCTGCCGTCGACTTCGATGCTGCCTTCGAGAAGGGCAAAGGTATGAACTTGAGGGAATCGTTACTCTTCGCAGTTTCGTTTAGAGGGGCCACACCGGAAGCCGCGACTTCTCCGCTCACTCGGCGTGAGCAGGAGATTGCGGGGCTCGTGGCGGACGGACTCACCAACAAACAAATCGCTGTCGAGCTGGAGATCGCAAAGCGAACTGTAGACACCCACGTCGAAAGTGTTCTTCGCAAGCTTGGTGTGGATTCGCGCACGGCGGTGGCTACTGTACTGACCGGGTCACGTGAGGGCTGATGAGTTGACACATTTTGCAACTGTTCCCTATAATCGAACGCACGCTCAAGCAATCCATGTACCGCTCCTCTATTCCTCAGCACAAGCCGACCTGGGTCGTGCTGGGGTTTTTCTTGAGTAACGCGGTTCTTTTATTGTTATCGTTCAATCGGGGGGCGGAGAGACTCACTCATGCCAAAGCGGACCTACCAGCCCAAGCGGATACCACGTAAGCGCGAGCACGGCTTTATGGCGCGCATGGCGACTAAAGCCGGACGGCGCGTCCTCAAGGCACGCCGACAGAAGGGACGCCACCGGCTTACGGTGTAGGCGGCGAGGCATGCTGCCGAAGCAGTACCGGCTCAACCGGCCGAAAGATTTTGCACGCGTGCGTCGATTTGGCCGTTCCGCGGGAAGCCAGTTACTGGTGCTCTATGTGTTGCCAACTCGATCGCCTGGCCTGCGGGTTGGTTTTTCGGTGAGCAAGCGGGTTGGTAAAGCAACGATTCGTAACAAGGTGAAGCGTCGTATGCGCGAAGCCGTCCGGAGTCAGGTGCACACTTTGACCGTGGGCTGCGATATGGTGTTGATCGCGAGACCCGCGGCGGCCACGGCGACGTATGATCAGATTGTCGAGACCATCGGCTATCTTCTCCGAAAGACCGGAACGAGATCCGAGACAGCGGTGCAGGCAATTCATGCGTAGACTGGTACTAGGAACGATTAGTGTATATCAGCGCACCCTGTCACCCATCCTAGGCCCGGCGTGTCGTTACCAACCGACCTGCTCTGAATACACTCGAGAAGCTATCGAAAAGTACGGCGTTGCGCGCGGAACGTGGATGGGCCTGAGACGAATCTCACGTTGCCATCCGCTTCACGCGGGCGGCTACGACCCCGTTCCCTAGGACTGGAGCCTTACCGTGGCGAACATTTTTGGTTTTATCATTCATCCCATGGAGCTGGGGCTCGTCTGGCTCGTTACACACGTGGGAAGCGCCGGGATAGGCATCATCGTTTTTACGATATTTGTCCGACTCCTGCTGTCTCCGCTACAAATCGCGCAGCTCCGTAACGCGAAGGCGATGCAGCGGCTACAGCCGCTCATGGCAGAGCTGAAGCAGAAGCACGGCAAAGACAAGCAAAAAATGACCGAGGCCACGATGGCGCTCTACAAAGAGCACAACGTGAATCCGGCGATGGGGTGTTTGCCGACAGTTCTGCAGTTTCCGATTCTCATCGGCCTGTTTTACGCATTGCTTCATCTTGGGCAGTCACCCAAGTGGTATCAGCAGCTTCACCCGGTGTTTAAAGACACCTGCTCCGGTCACACGGTTCACACCTGGGCGGCCTGGTTCAAGGGCTGTTACGCGATTTCCGGAGTATCGAACACGCAGCACGTCTTCAATCTATTTCACGCCAACTTTTTGTGGTTGACGAACGGACTGGGAGCACACGATCCCCTGTTCATCCTGCCGGTGCTGGCCGGCGTGACGCAGTGGGTGCAGTCGCGCATGATGCTGACCCGGAGCGTGGACCCACAGCAGCAGATGATGAATAACCTGATGAACTTCATGCCGCTGATGATCGTGTTCTTCGCGCTCCGCTACCCGTCCGGGCTGTCACTGTACTGGGTGACATCGACGTTGATCGGGATCGCGATCCAGTACAACATCACCGGACTCGGCTTGCTTCCGGAGACCATAAACAACATTTTTGGCGGGTTGACCGGCAAGCGGCCACCTCCCGGATCGGGCAACGTGGCCGCGCGAGCAAACAAGAAGTCACCGGCGCTGGCCCGGAGCTTAACCGGGTCGAACGGCGGCGATCGAAAAGCCGGAACGGCGCTCGCGCCCAACGCAGGCCCGACAAATGGGGGGAAGGCGATCGACGGCGTGTCGGGTGAGACCGCAGCCGTCATTCGTCCGCGCAAAAAGGCGAATCGCGCCAGAGGAGGACGGAATGGTGGAAGACGGGGTTGAGTTTTCAGGTCGCACGGTAGCGGATGCGATAGGCCAGGCGGAGACGTATTTTGGGGTTTCACGCGCTGCACTGACAGTAGAGGTCATTTCGCCGGGACGAGGGGGAGTATTCGGAATAGGCGCCGAACCGGCCCGCATCCGCGTGCAGGCGCCGGCCAGCCCGGCGGTGCCGGCGACCACCATCCACCATAGTGCAGAGGTGGAGAACGTCGCACCGGCAGCCAAGGTGGAGAACGTCGCACCCGCCGCTGAATTTGAAGACCAACCAATCAGGGCGCAAGCCGAACTGGATGAAGAGCCCGAGGATTTCGAGGGTGACGAAGAGTCTGAGAAGGCGCCGCGGCGCAGCGATGCCGACCTTGCACAGGACGCAATCCAGGTGCTGGAGCGACTGCTGGAAACCATGGGATTTGACGCGGCCGTCTCCATTCGTAGCACCGGAAATCCGATCATGCTGGCCGTAACCGGACAGAATCTCGGGGTACTGATCGGCCGGCGCGGTGACAATCTCGCGTCCCTGCAGTTCATGGTGAATCTCATTCTGTCGAAGGGACGCCGGCAGTGGCCACGGGTGGTCATCGACGTCGAGAATTACCGGGCGCGCCGCGAGGAATCGCTGAAATCACTGGCGGATCGCATCGCTTACCGGGTATCGAGAAACGGACGTCCTTTCACGCTCGAAGCCATGCCGGCCAGCGACCGGCGCGTGATCCACCTGTCACTCAAGGAGCGCGCGGGCATTGAGACGTACAGCATCGGCGAAGGTGTGGCGCGCCGCGTCGTCATTGCTCCGGTTCGGCAGGGTGATTACGACGACGGGTCGCGGCAGTAACGCGGGCCGTACCGGCAGCCACCGAGCCGCTTCTTCGCCCTCCCACGATGCGCTTTTGCATCCCGTGCATATGTGCAATGCGTTGGACCGTCCCGCTCGGCCGAGGCGGGATGGTGGATTATCGAAGTCCCTGGCATAACGAATGGAAGCCGACAGCATCGTAGCGATGGTGACACCTCCCGGCGAAGGAGGAGTCGGTATCGTGCGCGTCAGCGGACCGTGCAGTGAGTCGCTCGCGCACCGTCTGTTTCCCCACCTTTCGGCGGAGTGGGAGTCGCACCGTCTGCGCCAGTCGACGCTCTACGACCCCGTGACGCATATGCCGGTGGATGCCGCGATGGGTGTGTTGATGTGCGGCCCGCACAGCTACACCGGCGAAGATGTGTTCGAGATTCATTGTCACGGCAGTCCACTGGTGCTGGAGCGAGTTGTCGCCATCTGCCTGGCGGCTGGGTGTCGGGCAGCACGCCCGGGTGAGTTCACGCTGCGGGCGTTCCTCAACGGGCGTCTCGATTTAACGCAGGCGGAAGCGGTGCTCGACATCGTGCAGGCCCGCAGCAACGCCGGACTCGAGGTGGCAATCCGTCAGCTTTCAGGATGGTTGAGCGAACGAGTCGAGCCGGTGCGGCACGATCTGATGGGAACGCTGGCCCACATGGAGGCGATGGTGGATTTTGTCGAGGACGACATTCCGCCGCATCTCGACGAAGCAACACGCCGGCAACTCACCATCGCGTCGGGTGCGGTGGAGGCTCTACTGGAGGGTACGGAACGAGGGATTATTCTGCGCGAAGGCGCGACCCTGGCGATCGTGGGCAGCCCGAACGTGGGGAAGTCGAGCATCATGAACGCGCTGCTCGGCTCGAACCGATCCATCGTCACGCCGATTGCCGGCACGACGCGAGACACGGTGGAGGAGACGCTGGAGATCCGTGGCGTGCCCTTCAGGACGGTCGACACCGCCGGCATCACGGCCACGGACAATCCCGTCGAAGAAATCGGCGTGGAGCGCAGCAAACAGGCGTTGGAGGGCGCGGACGTCGTATTGCTGGTGGTCGACGGGTCGCGTCTCCTTTCGGAAGCGGATGATCTGACGCTGGCCGTCCTACAGGAACGCAACCAGAGCGAGGATGTCGCAAGCACGCAGCGACTGGTAGTCACGGTCAACAAGTGCGATCTGCCGAGAAAACTCGATTCAGACACGGCCTGGGCCGGTTTGCATCCTCGGGGGGTGGTAGAGAGCAGTACCGTGTTGGCCGGGGGCATGGACGAGCTTCGATCGGCGCTGGCGGATGCGGTGCTGGGAAGCAGTCGACACGAGTTCGTGGCAGGCAACGTGAGGCATGGGGACGCACTGCGTCGGGCGAAGTCGGCGTTGGATGCAGCGTTCACCGGCCTTCGTGACGGCACTCCGCTGGACCTGGTGTCGTTCGACGTCCGAGAGGCGGCGGCAGCCCTCGGCGAAATCACCGGAGTGGGCGTCGACGACGAACTGTTGGATCGCATTTTCCGCGATTTCTGCATCGGCAAGTAACCGTGCAGCGATTGACGGTAACGTTTCGTAAAGCCGGCAGCGCACGCTTTCTGTCGCACCTGGATCTCACGGCAGTTTTTGAGTACGCGGTGCGCCGGGCACACCTCCCGGTTGCGCTCTCGGAGGGATTCAATCCACGGCCAAAGATTTCGGTCGCCGCGTCGCTGGCGCTTGGGTACGTGGGAGAAGCTGAGCTGCTGGAAATCGTGATGCGCGAACCGGTCCAGTGCGAAGACGCCTTGACCCGACTACAGGCGTGTCTTCCGGCGGGGATCGAGCTGGTCACCGTGGACGAGCTGCCGCCCAATGGACGAAGCGCGGCTGCTCGACTACAAAGCGCGGACTATCGCATCGAGTTACCTTGCCCGGTGCCGGATCTATCCAACCGTGTCGCCGGCCTGCTGGCGGAGACGTCGTCGATCCAGGAAGAGGTGCGGGACGGCGTGGTGCGACGCCGCGACATTAGGCCAATGATCTCAGCGCTCGAGTGTACGTCCGCCTCGTCATTGCGAATGAGTGTGACACTGGATGGCGGTGGCTCGGTTCGACCGGATCATATCCTGGAGCGTCTGGGAGTCCCGGTCGAGGGAAGTGTGATTACACGGGAGCGGCTGATACTCGCGCCGTAGCGTGAGTTAGTGCCCGCATCCGCAACTACCGCCGCAGCATCCGCCACCCGACGACTGCACCGGCGTCATGGGCTCGTCCAGGCCACCGATCGATGCGAAACGGGACGGCACCCGCCGGACGTCAGAGCTGTCGCAATTGACACAGGTCACGTCGTCGGCCGCGCTGAAGCTGCGGACCAGCGTATCGAACGCATCCGAACAGGTGTTACAAACGTAGTCATAGACAGGCATTGGGTTGATCCTTTCAAAGCTCCACTTCGGCGGCGGCGACCGCCCTCGCTACCACATCATATAGCGGGAAAATTGCTGAAGGCCACCAAACGTGTGGGCGTAAGGACGGCAGCCACCACAGTGGAACCTTCTTGAACGTAGCGCCATCGGTCAGGTGGAGGCACCGATCCGCTGATCCTCCCCCTTCCCTTCCGCGTCAGCACACCGGCTATTTATACTGATTAGTAGTTAGTAGTCATTACGGAATAGATATGCATACAATTGACCAGTTGGCAGAGGCGATACGGCGACGTGGCGGGAAGGTTACACCGCAACGCCTTACGATTTATGAAGCACTCGCGGACGATCAGACTCACCCTTCGGCTGAGGCAATTTTCGAGCGAGTACGTGCGAAGATGCCGACCGTGTCGCTGACCACGGTGTACAAGACGCTCAACGAGCTGGTAGCGATCGGAGAAGCGCGCCGGTTCGACGTCAGCGGCGTCAGTCACTTCGACGGAAGAACCGATCCGCATGCCGAAGCAGTGTGTTTACGGTGCAACAGCATTCAAGATGTGGAAAGTACGGGCGTGCTCGCCATGCCCTCGGTGCCGGGATTCGACATCGTGGGCCATACACAGACGTTCTACGGGTACTGTGCGAATTGCCGCGCGAACTGAGCGTACGCTCCACGTCCGGGAACCAGTTTATTAGGGAGAGATAGATCGTGGCAGACGTTGTAGAGCAGCCACCAGCGTCGGCGGGAAGCGGGGATCACTCCGAAGATTCGCCGCAGGGCCATACTGCGGAGCAAGTCTTCGTCCTGCAGGTGATCCAGCCGGGGCTAGCGGGATTGATGGACGGCTCCGTTTCGACACTGGCACCGCTATTCGCCACCGCCTTCGCGACCAACAAACCACACACCGCCTTTCTGGTTGGTCTGGCGGCCGCCGTGGGCGCCGGCATCAGCATGGCGTTTTCGGAGGCTCTGTCGGATACCGGCGAGCTAACCGGTCGCGGGAACCCCTTGAAGCGCGGCTCGATCACCGGGCTCATGACCTTCCTGGGCGGCGCCGGTCACACACTGCCGTTTCTGCTCAGCTCCATCCATAGCGCGTTGTCGCTGGCCTACGTGGTGGTGGGTGTCGAGTTGATCTTCATCGCATTCATCCGCTACAAGTACTTCGCGATGAACTTTTTCATGAGCATGCTACAGGTGGTGGTTGGAGGGGCGCTGGTTTTTGCGGCTGGGGTATTTATCGGGGCTGGAGGATAGATGCCAAAATCCCACATGAGCCGAGTTCTCTCGCGCTCCGTTCTCCGAAGTCGCACAAAGTGGCAACCTAATTTGCAGCATGCGGCTCGATGGTTGAGCCCCAAGCACATCTCCGAACCGCACTTGGCGTCGACTCGGTCAGGAGCAAGCCAGGCAACACCAGGCGTTGCGCGAGGCGCAGCGTAATCAACAGCAGGATCAGAATGAGCGAGTATCGCAGACCGTCCGCCAGGGGGCGTGTCGTTCTGCCGATCCTGGCCGCGCTTCTCGCCGTGGCCTCGTGGCAGGTCTATGTGCACGCGCAGTCGACCAACACCCGGATCCCGGCCAGCCTCTTGATCGCTCGCATCGCCGCTCACTACGGTGAAGGTCATCCCTTGGTCCTTCAACTGGAGAGTGGGCCTGCTGACTCGCCCCCGAATGAGCCGATATATGACATCCGCCTGGGTGGGACGTTCCGGCGGGGAAAGGCCCGGGCGGACGAGCTCGACATCGCCGCGACCGCCGACAGGCTTTTCATTTGGGGCGTTACGGCATATGCCGGCTCGGGCAGGCATCACGACGCTGTCTGGACCGATTGCCAGCAGAAACCCTGTACCAGTTGGTCACAGTTGCCCGTCACGGCGCACTAGCGGGTCGCTTGTGGTCGCGATTGCCAGTGGGCGGTTACAGACGTAGGCTGGAGGCACTATTCACCGTCTCGCCTCCCCGGAGTCCGCCATGCCCGCTCGTCAGAAGCATTCGCTGCGCTCTCTTACGTCCGATGAACGTCTCGCCCGGGAGCAGGTGGGCTGATAGTCGGAGGCGGCAACTCGCGGCTGAAACCGGGAGCCGACGCCGATCATCCGGGGAGGCAAGCGCCAGGCCCGGCACCAGCGAGCACGACAGCGACGGCACAGGGCATGATGGATGGCCTATCCCCAACACCAGTGATCCACCGCTGGTGAATTACGTGCGTGGTGAGTGGCGTCCCGCCGATCTGATTAGTCGGGCGTCAGGGGTGGACCGAGCAAGGTCATGTCGTGCTTGGCAAAGATCGCCGCCAGGGTTTCTCGATTGGCGCCGCTCCTGGCAGCCGGTCCGAACTCCTCGTAGAAGCGGTGGCCGCCGCCCGGAGTGTACACGACGATGATTTCCCCCGCATCGTCGGTCAGGTTGAGGAAGGCATGCGGCAGCTTGGCCGGGAGGTACGCGAAGCCGCCCTCCTCGCAGTGGAAGATCTCCTCGCCGACTCTGATCTTGTACCGCCCCTTGAGCACGTGAATCGCCTCGTCTCGTGTGTGGTGCACGTGCAGCGGTGGCCCGTTCTGGGGCGGGACCTGGACGATGAAGAAGTCGAAGGCGCCGTCAGTGTCCTCACCGGTGACCTTGAAGATGAGGTCACGCCCCGGTCCTGATCTCAGCCGCACTCCCTCTCCCGCTGCCAGCGCCCTGGGTCGATTGGTGACTTCCATTGCTCATCAGCCTCCGTTCTTGTCGTTGGATAGTGGTTTCAGCCGGAACCGGGTGCGCCTAACTCGTCGCTCCTGGACGCCATCCTCCTTTCCTCGCTATCTGGCACTGCTTCGTGCCGAAGAGCACCGAGCTGAGCTTGCACCCGCTCCAAAAGTCCAAGCAACGTCTCGCACTCCTCATCCGACAGCACAGCGAAGACGTCCCGATTGGCGCCGTGCACGCGGGGCAACATGCGATCGAGGATGCGGCGTGCCTCGCTTGTAATGTCGATCAGGAGCTTGCGGCGGTCCGTGGGATGGGGCACACGACGAATCAGGCCGCGGCGCTCCAGCGTGTCGAGCAGGGAGGTCATCGTTCCGCTGGTGACCAGCAGCCGCTCCGCGATGACGTGCGGAGGGAGTGGCTCGCCCGCGCCCTCGACGATCGCAAGAACCTGAGAGGCGCTGGCGGAGAGATCAGCGACCGTCCAGCGGTGCCGGTCGATCTCTGCGAGCAAGAGATTGGCGGTGCGAAGCAGATTGGCGGACGCCAGGGTGGCAAGCCGCCTGCCGTCCGGGAACTCGTCTTCGAAGCCCTCACCCACCGAGACTGCCGGGCGACCGGGAAGAACGTCCGACATAGAAGGCACCGACTCTCCTTGCTATCCTTTTACTTGATATCAAGTTACATGAAGGCAAGGATCTTGTCAACTGGCGATTTAGGTGAGCGGATTCTCCTCCATGCGGAGGAACGGTATCAGCGGGAAGACTATCGGCGGGATGCACGGGGGGCGGATACCGTGCACTGTAAAGCTGGGCCAGCGTCTACAGGCGGGCCGAACGACGCTGCGGACAGCACTGGACAGAGCTGCGATTCACTGCTGGCTGCTACCGGAAAGCCAAGAAACCCACTCGTACACGACCACAGGGAGCGTGATCGGTAGAGGTTCTGTGTCGCTGGTCGTCGATGACTGACGGTCACGTGCCAGGACAGCGCGCAGTATTGGCAGCATGACGGACTATCGGCTTAGCGCTCCTTCTTCCGAAGCACGACGCCGTAGCCCGGATCGTCCTGCTCGTACTCCTCAAGTGTCCAGGCGGTCCCCTTCAGGAGAGCGCGCAACTCATCGACCGTCGCGAAGAGATAGTCGAAGTACGACGTGGCCGTGTCTTGATATCGGACCCGGATGCGGATCTGGCCGGGCATCCTTCCAAGGACCTCGTTTCGCGCGTGGTACCGCAGGTGCAAGGGGTTCTCGGTTGCATAGGGATCGCGGCCTCGACCGAGGATCAGGGCTCCTGGCCGTGTAAGGGTGGCCAGCGCCCCAAGCAGGAGAGGAGCATGGCGGCGGCTTTCCAGCAACCCCAGGTTGTTGCCGAGCATCAGGACGGAGTCAAACTGCGGCTCCGATGTTGACCCCGGCAGATCAAACACAGTTCCTTCGACAACGGTGCGGACGCCTCGCCGGAGGCACACCTCACAGGCTGCCGGGGAGATGTCCAGGGCTGTGACGGCATGTCCCTCGTCTTGGAGATGAAGTGCAACACGACCTGCACCTGACCCTACATCGAGAGCATGTCCGGCTGCTCGGTCCACCAACCAGTGGTCGAGCGCATCCCAGTGTTCATAGGGTAGGAAGTAAAACAGGGCGTCCTGACCGTCGAGATAGCCATCGTCACGTTCCACGATCTCGCGCACAGTGCCCGGCCGCAGGCCCCCTTCCAGACAGGCGAGGAGAGTGGCACCGAATGCATCTCCAAGTCGCGGCCCCTCACGGGTGTCTATGTCCATCTCTGCGCTCCCCACGCTCGCCGGCGCATGCTGGCTCAACAGCTTGCGCCAACATAGCAAGGAACGACACAGTGAGGAGACATCCATCAGCTGTCGCACTACTGTCCCGCCTCAGTTAGATCACCTTCCCTGTGGTCGTGTACTAGTGGGTCACTTGTGTTGACGGTTGCCAATCAACGGCGGCCCCAAGAAAGAGCCAGAGGACGGAGAAGAGCGTTCCAATTCCCGCTATCAGAACCGTCGGGCGAACCCCGATCGCTTCCCCCAGCACTCCGCCCGCCAAGGCACCTAGGGAGCCCACGCCCCAGGAGATGACACGCATGGTTGCCGCCACGCGCCCTTGCAGCGACGCGGGAACTATCGCCTGGCGAAAGCTTGCGGCGTCAATCCCGTAGAGGGTCCCACCGAACTCCACCATGGTCTCAGCGGTTAGAAGGATCATGACCGCGACGAGGATCGGGTCACGAGCCCCAGCGATCGCCAGCTCTCCAGCTGCGGACATTCCTATCCCCCCGAGCATGACCCATCGGTGCCCAAATCGGGCCGTGACCCGCTCGGCAATAGTGGCGCCTACGAGACCGCCGACCCCACCCAGGCCGAAGATTACCCCGACCTGCGTGCTTGCGAAATGGAGCGCCCTCGTCATGTAGAGCACATAGACGGCCATCAGGACGTTATCGAAGAGATTGAAGGTAAGGCCCGCTCCCGCTAAGGCTCGGAGTGACGGGGTTCGCAGCACGCTCGCCACTCCCACCTGGATCTCTCGCCCGAGGTGCCGGCTTTCCTGGCCGAACGGTGCCGTTTCGCGTGCTTGCACCAGTGTCAGGGAGAGCGCTGAGAGGATGAAGGAGACGGCATCGGCGGCAATGGCCACGGGCGCGCCCAGAAGCTGGACCAACCCTCCCCCGACTCCCGGCCCGGCCACCTGCGTTACCGAGTCACTGACCTGGAGCTTGCTGTTCGCCTCCAGGATCTGGTCGGTATGCACCACCGAAGGGAGGAGCGATTGGTAGGCGACGTCGAAGAACACGGTGAGGACGCCAACCAGGAGCGCCACGAGGAAGAGCTGCGCCAAGCTCAGCAGGCCCAGCATAGCGGCAATTGGAATGGAGGCAAGGAGGATCGCGCGGCCAAGGTCAGCGACGATCATGACCAGTCGGCGCGGAAGACGGTCGACCCACGCTCCGGCGGGAAGACCGACGAGGAGGTAGGCGAATGGCCCTGCCGCAGTTAAGACGCCCATTTCGAAGGCGGTCGCGTGGAGCGCATACACGGCGGTCAGGGGGAGGGCGATCATCGTGACCCGGGAGCCGAGCAGCGAGACCGATTGACCGGCCCAGAGACGCAGGAAGGAGGGATGCCGCAGCAGCCCCGTTCGCGGTCCCTTACCCATGGTCCGACGGACTGGGCCGGAGTCCGGCCTCGACCAGTACCTGACGCAGCACACGGAGTTCCGCAAGGAGTGCGGTCTGGCCGGCCTCGATCCGCTCTACGGCGCTTCGCACCTCCTGGCGGAGCTGGGCGAGCTCGGCAAGAACAGCGTCGTCCCGCTGGCGTAGATGGTCTTCTACCATCTGGGGGATGGCTGCTGCTTCGCGCCCGCGCTCCGCACGATCCACGTCGCTCGCGAGCTGGACGGCCCCGAGCTGCTTCAGAGGCACCAGGTACTGCTGGCCATAGGGGCCGGGCCGCAACTCAGCCTGCAGCTTGCCGGCATGAATCCAGCGGCGAAGCGTGCGCGTGGACACGCCCAAATGCTTGGCCGCCTTGTCGAGCGAGAACCACTCGTCCGTCATTGTCCAGCCTCCCTAGACATCCCCTGACAGCGTACACGATGTAACGTTGATCAGCTGGTCAATGGCGACTGGAGCAGGCTTAATGAACAATCGTATGCGTCTCGCCTCCCTGGAGTCTGCCATGGCCGCTCACCAGAAAGACCCGCTTCGTCTTCTCTCCTTCGATGAACGTCTCGCCCTCGAGCAGATGAGCCGATCGCAACCCCTCCAGCGAGCCGGAAGGATCGCGCATGGCGCAAGCTTCGAGGGCGCGGCGCAGCTTGCCGGTCGCAAGACTGGAGATGCCATCGCTCACTTGGTCGCGCGCTTCAACCGAGACGGGATTGACGCCTTAAGGGAGCGGCATGGCGGTGGGCAACCCAAGCGCTACACGGAGACGGAGCAGGAGCGGATTCTCCAGGAGGCGCGTCGGGAGCCGGACCGGAACAAGGACGACACCGCGACCGGGTCGCTCGCGACGTTACAAGGCGCACTCCGTCGTGCACCGGATGGCCTTCCGGGGCTCAGCATGTATACCATCTGGTGCGTCTTGCACGATGCGGGCTTCGTCTGGACCAAGGATCAGAGCTGGTGCGAGACGGGCACCGTGGTCCGGAGGCGGACGAGCGGGACGGTCACCGTGATCGATCCCGATGCTGCAGCGAAAAAAAGCTGATCGAGAAGGCATACACGTAGGATGTGCTGCCCGTCTGGACGGAAGACGGGGCAGGTCCGTACGGGACACTGCCCAATCCCGGTTTCCATTGGCATCCTGCTGGTCATCCGGACCGCTATCCCCATGAATACAGCCGGGATGGCACAGCCAAGCAGCTGGCGCTCTTCCATCCGGCCTGTGGGGAGGTGCGGGTCAAGGGAGTAAGAAACGCCCCGAATGCCGTTCTTCATCCCTGGCTGAAAGCCGAACTGACCGCGATCCTAGCGACCCTGCCCGAGCCGCAGATCCTCCCACCAGAGGAGAATCGAGCGCGCTGGACACACTGGCAGCACGGGCTCTCCATCCGCATTACCTTGCGACAGGATCTCCCGCCATTCCGGATGCTCCTGGTCTGGGACAACCTGACCGGCCATTACACGGTGGTGTTCGTCCTCTGGCTATTCGCCCAGGGGATCATGCCGCTCCTTACTCCGCTGGGCGGCTCGTATCTCAATATGGCGGAATCGATTCAGCGGATCCTGAAACGCCGAGCACTGGACGGGCAGCATCCGAAGGCACCCGAGGAGATCATCGACTGGCTGGAGGCGACGGCGCGTGGCTAGAATCGCGAGCCGACGCCGTTCGTCTGGGGTGGGAAGCGTCATATGTGTCGTCAGCGAGCCAGGGAGCGACACGACGCGGTCAGCGGCTCTGGTGCCTGCACCCGGCGCCCACTCACGCGTTCCCAGGCAGTATGACGTGATGCCAATTCCCGGCGACTGCCCGTCACAGGGCGGGGGTGGCGCCTATCGGCCCTGTGTCGCCTGCGGGTAATGTAGAGACGATCATGAAGAACGCGAGCAACGCACGATATGGGCCCCGCGCGGCTGCCGTCTGCATCAGGGACGGGTACGTCCTCCTGCAGGGTGAAGAGGAGAGCACCAGGTGGGTACTGCCAGGAGGCGGGTGGGAACTCATGGAGTCATCGGTGGAGGCGGTGCGGCGCGAGATGCGTGAGGAACTTGGGGTGGATGTGACGGTTGGGCGACTCCTCTGGATCATAGAAAACTTCTTCCGCTTTGAGAATCGGCCCACGCACGAGATCGGACTGTACTATGAGGTCTCCCTGCCGGATGCTCCGCACCTCGCTCAGGATCGTACCCATACCACGTACGACAGCGTCAAAGTGATCTTCCGCTGGTTCCCCCTCGGTGACTTGGAAACGGTCGATCTCTTGCCGTCATTCCTGCGTCGTGGCTTGCAGCACCTCCCTTCCTCACCTGAGCGTGTGGAGTCGTGGGACGTGTAACGGTCCTTCACCTGTCCAAGACAGCGGTAGAAAGCACACAGGTCGGCTTCCTGCATCGGCAGGCAGTGCAGCAGCCGATATCCCTGGCCTGCAGATCGCCAGCCCGCGTTCGCTTCGTCCAGCCAGCCAGCGCTGACGATAGGCTATGAGCGAAGCAAGTGCCAGACTAGAACTAGTGGGGTGTCCAGACAGCTTTAAAAACTGAGAACACTTTCGAGCGTCCGCAGATTAACTTACGATGGGTCGGACACAGATTTCGGCTTGCGGTAGCGAGGTACGCGCCCACCGTCGGGGGAGCCCCTCGCTCGTCATGGGAGGAGTGCATTGGATCAGGATGGTGATGCTGTCGGCGTAGTAGGGGCACCAACCAGACACGTCGCCGCAGCCGTTCGCACTGAAGCCGACTCTCTACGGCACCAGCGTGACACTGCGTCCCTATCTCGACTCCGACCTGCCTCACATCGCCGAGGCTATCGCCGATCCGGAAGTGCAACGCCTCACCGGCAGCTCCCACACCTCGGTGCCCCGCGGCGAAGAGCCGGTTCTCTCCGACGATCGCCTGCGAGAGTGGTATACGACCCGAAACCAGCAGACCGATCGGCTGGACTTGATGATTGTGGACAAGTCGACCGGTCGGTGCGTGGGGGAGGTCGTCCTCAACGAGTGGGACGAGCTTAATGAGAGCTGCAACTTCCGCATCCTGATAGGACCGGACGGTCAGGACCGTGGACTCGGCACCGAGGCAACTCGCTTGATCGTGGACTACGCGTTCGCACACCTCCCCTTGCACCGCATTGGACTGGAGGTCTACTCCTTTAACCCACGCGCACACCGTGTTTACGAGAAGGTCGGGTTCGTCGCCGAAGGGACGCGGCGGGACGCGTTGCTTTATGACGGGGAGCGCATCGACGCCATCATGATGTCCCTGCTCAAGCCGGAGTGGCAGCGTCCCTCGATAGGGTAGGGCTGTCTCACTTCACTGCCCCCATGCCGGTGCTCCTCGTGGATGTCGAGTATAGTCGGTAGCCGCATCCGGTCGAGTTTGTTGTCGCTTGCCGTCCTAGCTTCCCATTCACAAAATTGTGGACGGAACACGAGTACACAACCGCAGGGATCTCGATGGGAATGGAGCCGGTTCTACCGCTCGTCGCAGTAGTCCGCGTTGTGTACACACGCGACGGAACCGGGCCTACTCCACGGCGGCCGATGCGGGAGCCGGTGCGTCGACGAGCGCGAGGAGCGCGGCCTCCGACAGAGCGAGGTTCATCGGTGTGGCCTGCATTCCGAAGCCCTAAGGACTCTGCCAGCGCTTTAGAATGAGCCCACCACGACCGAGCAAGACGAGGAGAATCACCCGGAACCTTCCGTTGCCGGCAATGGTGAGATCGCTAGTACTGGTACTACGAAAGCACAGTATTACGACGAAAAGCTGCAGATTCATTCATGGTATGGTGGCCGGACGACAATGGAATATAGACAAATTAATACGTGAAAATACTGCCGTCGAGACAAGCGGTTGCATATCCCAAGCGGGAGGTGTCCCATGCTTAGGCAGGTCGCGGAGGGTGTGCTAATCCACGCGAGCGAGTTCTGCCAGAGTAACGCCGTTGTCGTGCAAGGCCGGGCTGGCGTGTTGCTCATCGACCCCGGGGTGGAGGGCCACGAAATGGCCTGCCTCGCGAACGACCTGTCCGATTTGGGCCAGACCGTTGTGGCAGGTTTCTCGACGCATCCTCATTGGGATCACCTGCTCTGGCACGCCATGCTCGGCGCGGCACCCCGTTACGGCACGGCGCACGGCGCGGCCACTGTCCGAGATCGGTTGTCGGGCGCTGGTGCGAAGGCCCGCGTCGCCGCGCTGATACCGCCGGACATCGCCGATCAGGTACCGTTGGACCTGCTCGGCCTCATTACCGGCCTGGCCGCCGAAACTACGCGGATTTCTTGGGATGGCCCTCAAGTCCGGATCATCGAGCATCAAGCGCATGCCCCGGGCCATGCGGCGCTGTTGATTGCGGAACGCGGGGTTCTCGTTGCCGGCGACATGCTTTCTGATATCCTGATTCCGTTGCTCGACTTGAACGCCGCTGATCCGATCGATGACTACCTCGTCGCGCTGCGGCTGCTCGAGGGCGTGGCGGGCGACATCGATGTCGTCGTTCCCGGCCACGGATCCATCTGCGGAACTGATCAGGTACACGCACGAATTGAACAGGATCGCGCGTACGTGCGTACCCTGCGTGACGGCGGTGTTTCCGGCGACCCGCGGGTCAGCCCATCGGCAACGTTCGGCAAGGATTGGCTGCCCGGCGTGCATGAACGGCAACTACAGCACCTCGCTTCAAGAAGAGAACAAGACCGGACGCCCGGGTAGGGATCCGCTTGCGACACAGGACGACCCTGCCAAACTCTTGACTCAAGATAGGCAATGGCCTTTGCGACACCGACCCCATCTGGGTATCGCACTCGGCTGCCGAGGAAGAGGCCGAGCACCTGTATGCGCTCGGGCGGAAGGCATCGTAGAGCGAGCCCGGGAGATGGGTATTGAGTTTGTCCTGGACGAGGCGGATGACCTCAACGCCCGGATACGCCTCGTCACCCACCCACCTGCAGTTACAGCTTTCCTGCAACCGCCTTCGCGAGTGCTTCGAGAGTAGAAATCGACTTCACCGTCCCGCTGGTACGGAGGTTCAAACCAACGATGTAGTGACCAACGACAAAACCAACCCAAGCCAGGGAACCGCTCTTCGACTCATAGGCGAGACTGCCGATCCCGCTCACCTTCTTCGTCTTTCCAAATCCAGCACCCGTTCGAAGATTCTTCTGTACCACCTTGAAGACGTTCGAATTCTTGTACAGTACGATCGTCATGGTCAGTTCGGGGCCAGTCGCACCGGTTTCACCCCAGTTGCCGCTGTAGTTAGTTACCGTCGGTGTGGCGAATGACTTCTCGGCGGCGCACTTCAACGGGGTAACGCGGACCGTCGCCACTTGTTTCGCCGTGAGTAGGCCGCAGACGTCCCCTGAGAAGGCCGCTTCGGCGGAAGGCGTAATCGCGCCCGCCGCCACAACCGCCGCGATGACTATCGCGAGTCTGAGTCCCACCACAGAAACCTCCTTGCCCTTGATACTTGGGCCTGCGAACGTCGATACGAGTTACCTGGTGCTACTATGTCAGACGGTGCATTGACTTGCAAGCATCACTCCGGCTGCCTCATCGGTTTATAGGGACACAGGAAAAGACTGCGGCGAATCCTTTCCAGCACGTTGCCGCGCTCACCTGGTCCTTCACCGTCTATCAAGCCAGCACCGAGCTTCGGGTCCGCAAACCGTGTACCGCAAACCTATCTGGACGACCGCTAGTGGCACGTCCAGATAGGTTTGACGCGCGTTCAGGAGGGTGCAAACGGACGTTTCTTCAGATGGTGTTGCGCCGGCACATTCAGATGCTACAGAGCAATGAGTTCGAGGTAGTAGCGGACCCACGGAGACTGCGCTCGGTCCTCCTGCCACAGTTCCAGCGTCCACCAGATGTAGCGTAGACCAATGTAATGAGATGCTGCTCTGTACCCCGCTGCAAAATCGTCCGGGTCGACGATCTCTCCCAGCTCCTCACGCACGTGACGATACACCTCCGCAAGTTCCAGTGTGAAAAGGTGATGCGGTAGGTCCAGATAGAACGGACCATAACAGGCCGCTTGCCAGTCGATGAATCGCGGCTGACCACTGCTAATCAGAACGTTACTGGGATTCAGATCGCCGTGAAGGAGCGTCAGGCAGTCCTGGCTCATGGATACCTGCTCTATCTCATCAGCCACGGCCGCAGCGGCCGCTTCCACCGTTGGAATCTGATCGCCGAACTCACGCCGGAACGCATCGATTTCGACGGCGCGCCTCCACGCCGGCTCCCAGGTGCGGGCCAGTTGACCTTGCACATACCGCCGGTCCACGCGCGGCAGCCACGCGAACTGCTTGCTCTGTCCCAGGTTCACATGATGGATGCGCGCGAGAGCCGCCGCTTCCTGTTCGATCAATTCCGGCGGAATCGGGTCACGACTGGTCGGACGATGTAAGCGTCCCAGGTCTTCCATGCAGACGGGCAGGACGATGTCATCTACCAGATTTGGAGCGTAATTGAAGGGAACGGACGACTCTTCCTGATCCTGCAGCAAGGCAAGAACACGGCGCTCGATCAATGTCGTGTCCTTCGTGATGAGTGACACCGAGCCATCGCGGCTTTGCTCGCTCGCAAACTTGATCCGGTGGCGGAGGACCGTGGCCCCAGACAATCCCGCGTCCATCGCGGTCGACGTTATTCGGGAGATTCGTGCGCTGGGATCGACATGCATATGCAACGTTGCAAGGAGTAAGTCTTGCAACTCGCCGCTCAGCAGGTGGTCGGTGGAGTTCATATTCGAGGCTCAGTCCATGGCGGGCAACTATGTCGGCGGCGTGGCAGCCGCGTTCACTTGCGTATCTCACACATGGTCTCATTCCGATCCGCTGCGACGGAAGTGGCTCCGCAGTTCAGCACCACGGGGACCGAGAGCTGTCGAGCCGCTCAAGCTCTCACCTTGATCCCAAATTACGTTGCACTGTCCATAGTGCCATCGGGGATCATCGCTGACTCGCACTGTGCCAACATCGCGAAGACTGTCAAAGGCACGCTGCGGCTCCTTGCGGAGTAGAGTAGGCCGTCCGCAAAGGAGGCATGCATAAGTGCCGAATGCCTGTACGATCGCGAGTTCGCTACGGGCCCGTTCGTTTTTTGACGGTCAGGTACGCGTACCGCCAGCGCGCTACCAGCCAGAGTACAGACCACCACGGTGAGATACCCAGCGCGATAGTGCTGGGCGTGGCAAATACATAAATATATATTTCTGTATTTGTTAGCCTTGAGTCGACAGATAGATCCGATAGAACGGAGCCTCCATGAATTCATCTTCCCTTCCGGATGTATGCGTCCGCCTCGCCACGCCAGCCGACAGAGACTTCTTGATTCGGATGGCCCCACGTCTCCTGGCTGGCTATGCCCCCTGGCGGGACGCGGACCGCATGCTCTCCACGATGGAGGGTTTCCTGATCGAGAATTTGGAGACCTCACCCGAAAAAGGCGCCATGTTCATTGCCCAGCGTTCAGACGGCACCCCACTGGGCGTGGTCAGCGTGGCCGACCACACCAACTTCACCGGTGAGCGACAGGCGTACCTTGGCGAGCTGGCAGTCCTGGAGGAAGCGGAAGGGCACGGTATCGGCCGCGTTCTCGTTGGGGCAGCCGAGCGGTGGGCTCAGGACCGTGGCCATACTCTCCTCGTCCTCGAAACCGGTGCCGCCAATGCGCGAGCCAGAGACTTCTACGCTCGCCTTGGCTATCAAGAGGAGAGCGTCCGCCTGGTCAGACTTCTGGACTCTCCTGAGGTTGCTTGAAGGTCACCCCGTACGCTTGCACACGCGACTTCCTCCCTATTCGCACAGCGGCTGGAGTCAACTCGATACTCTTTCGTACGGTACCGGTGTACGTGCACTGGGCTAATGTGGATTCCATGGCCGAAGTTCTTTCGCGGTGAGCCCGATATCAAATATCGTCTCCACCTTACCTTCGATTTCGACGACTTGATTGGCCAACCACTGACTCGCCGGCTTGCGCTGTCGTACTAAGGACCCAATACAGGCGGAGCAACATCGGCAGAAGACCAGGAATTGTCATCAAAGCGTCGCGATCGACATGCACGAAAAGTTTGAGGTGGCGCTCGTCACATGGCCAACTGGGTTGACGAGGAAACGAAGGGCCCGGCCCAAGGTGTCGATGCAGGATTTCTGAAACCCATAGAGATCGAGAGGCCCGACATCGCAGGATTCATCCCAGGACCACTTCAGCTGGGTACGGCGCGTCGTGTGAATGCTGCCGGCGACTTCGAGGCTTGACGCGAAGAACGATCGATGCGGCGAAGACGCACATGACGCCTGCTGTGAAAAACGCCGGGCGATAGTCGCCGGTGGTGGTTCGGATGAGACCCGCGCCATAGGCGGCAAACGCGGCGCCGAACTGGTGAGAGGCGAAGATCCACCCGTACACGATACTTCCGGTCTGCGGGCCAAATACATCAGTGGACAGGCTGGCAGTAGGGGGCACGGTCGCCACCCAATCGAGGCCGTAAAAGACCACGAAGACGGCGAGCGCGACTCCCGGCGAACCCAGCGCGAACGGCAGCACGAACAGTGAAAATCCTCGCAGCGCATAGTACCAGCACAGCAGCCAGCGGCTATCGAGTCGATCGGTGAGCCACCCGGACAAGGTCGTGCCGAATATATCGAACACGCCCATGGTGGCGAGCATGCTGGCAGCCGCGACTTCCGACATGCCGTGGTCCATCGCCGCGGGAATGAGATGCGTGCCGATCAAGCCGTTGGTAGAGGCGCCACACACGAAGAAACTGCCGGCCAGCAGCCAGAAATCACCAGATCGCATCCCAATCCGCAGGCCCCGGAAACTCACCGCCAACGGGTTCCCCGATTGCTGAACAGAGGGGTCGCTCTCCCTTGCACCGTACCGCGTCAGGCCGATATCCTCCGGACGGTTTTTCATCAGGAGCAGTACCAGGGGGATCAGAACGAGGGCGACGGCGGCGACCGTCAACGCGGCGCTGCGCCAGCCCGCATTGGTGGCAAGAAACGCCAGCAACGGTAGGAATTGAATTTGTCCGGTGGCGCTGCTGGCCGACAGTAGCCCCATCATGAGACCGCGCTTCTTCACGAACCATCGGTTGGTCACGGTGGCGGCCAGCACCGACGCCATCGCGCCGGTCGCCGAACCGATAACGACGCCCCATAGCAGATCGAGCTGCCACGGAGCTGTCATGAACGGCGTCAGTCCGGCACCCACGGCAATACAGAGCAGGGCCACGACCATCACCTGTTTGATACCGTAGCGTTGCATCAGTGCCGCCGCGAAGGGACCGCTGAGTCCAAAGAGGACGAGATTGATCGACACCGCGACGGAGATGGTGGCACGATCCCAACCGTACTCGTGTTGGAGCGGCACCATGAGTACCGACGGCGTGGAACGAATGCCGGCCGAGCAAAGAAGAATGACAAATGTGACGGCCGCCACCACCCATGCGTAGTGCCAGCGCGACGCGACTACCCGGGCGATCACGACACTACTGCCTGAATAGAGCCGAGCCGAGCCGGACTGGACGGGATGAAGCTCGCGAGCATGTGGTAGGAAGGATCGTCGGGCGCCTGTAAAAGTTCGTGGTAGTCGATTCTGAGTCTCCGCTGCCAGGCCTTCGAATCCAACTGACCGCAAGCCCTCTTTCCGCGTTGGCCCTCATGATACCCGTTTTGACTGTCGCGGACGTATGGACCAGGAAGTAAGGGGTTCTTTCCCAGGCACGATTTACAGCGCTCCACAGGGTGCGTTGCTACACTGAGAATGATGACTTCCGGGGCACCAGAACGTAAAAGAACATCGCTACTGAGGCGCTTATCGAGACCCGCCCGCATGGCGTTGGGCGGTTTACGGTCGCCGGGGAGTCCCACAGGCGTCGATGCGCCGCCCGGACTGCCGGCGACCGTTGCTCCGGCATCGGCACCCACCACCGAACATGGCCACTTGACCGACGGCGACCGGGTGGAGGCGCTGCAACGCGAGTTGGGGCTGCGCTTTACCGACTCCACGATATTGCGTGAGGCGCTGACGCATCGCTCGTACCTCAACGAAATCAACCAGGCGTGGCCGTCGAATGAGCGCCTGGAGTTTCTGGGCGACGCCGTTCTCGGCCTGATCGCGACGACTTTTCTGTTTGGCCGATTTCCCGAACTGGGTGAAGGGGAGCTGACCAACCTGCGGTCTGCGTTGGTCCGAACCGAGACTCTGGCGCGTTTTGCCGGAACCATCGATTTGGGCCGATACCTCTTTCTCGGACGAGGTGAAGAGATGAGCCAGGGTAGACGGCGACCGGCCGGTCTCGCCTGTGCATTCGAGGCGCTGCTGGGAGCACTCTATATCGACGCCGGCTACGAGGTGGCACAACGGTTCGCGATGGATTTCGTGGAACCGGAGCTCGCCACGGTCCTGGAAGGCCGGCTGCATCGCAATGCGAAATCGGCGCTACAGGAGATCGTGCAAGCACGGATGCAGATGACGCCGAGCTATCACCTGATAGAGGAAAGCGGACCCGATCACGCCAAGGCGTTCACGATTGAAGTACGCGTGGGGAATCGAGTGCTCGGGACGGGACACGACCGCAGCAAGCGCGGCGCCGAGCAGTCGGCAGCGGAATTTGCTCTGAAGGAGATTTCCGCCCAGCCGCTTGAGGAAGCTGAATCACCGGCTTGAGGTAGGTGTGGGGCGCCCCTCCCACAGTCTTCTATTCCGCGAGCACGCAACGGGGAGTCTGCCGTGGTGCGTGGGCGCGCGGTGCACACCGTGGCAGCGCGACGAAGCGTGGCCATCACCGTGTTGCCCGGCAGTGTCCAACGGTTGCAGTTACGGGCTTTGCGCCGGCGCTCAGACGGTAAGCAGGAGCTCTCCCGGTTCACCGGCTGCGGCGAGAATCGTTCGCACCTTGGCGACGTCGACGTGCATCTGTTCGACCAACGCTTCCACGCTCTCGAAGTTCTCTTCGCCGCGCAGTCTCGCGACGAAATCGAGCTGCAGCTGCTTCCCTCGCAGATCTCCGTCGAAGTCCAGGACAAACGCCTCCACAGATAACGTCTCCCCGCCGAAAACGACGTTGAAGCCAACGCTGATTGCGGCAGGTAAGCACTGCCCGTCGGTGCGCATGTACCCCGCGTAAATGCCCGTTCCCGGCGTCAACTGGGCCTCGACGAGATCGAGGTTCGCGGTCGGATACCCTAGCTGCGCTCCCCGGCCGGCGCCGCGAACGACCGTTCCACTGACCGACGGGTAATGCCCCAGGATGGTCGCTGCTTCCTCAATTCGTCCCTCGGCGACGAGCTCACGGGCGCGCGTACTGCTCACCACGGTGTTCGCCAGCATCTGCCGTGCCACAACGTGAACGCCAAAGCCGCTGTTTCCACCGGTGCGAATGAGAAAATTCACGTCGCCGTCCCGCTTGTGTCCGAAGGCGAAATCGGCTCCGATCCAGATCTCCGCAAGATTCACATGGTCCAGCAGCGAGACCAAAAACTGACCGGCTGGTATCTGGGCGGTTTCGACCGTGAACGGCATGAGCAGCAGCGTCCCAACGCCCAGCGCGCCAATAATGCGTGCCTTTTCCGCGCCGTTTGTGAGCTGATAGCTTTCGGGCCGTAGAACCACCTGCGGCCGAGGATCGAAGGTAAGCACCATCGCCTCGGCACGAATGGACCGGGCGCGATTCACCACCTGCCGGATAAGATACTGATGTCCTCGATGCACGCCATCGAACGCACCAATCGTCAGGACCGTTGGTGTTCCTCGCTCGAGCTCTCTGACGTCGTGGACGATGCGCATGGAGTTAGGCGGCTCCTTGAAAGATCTTGACCGGCTTCACGAGGCCACCACCCGAGGCACCCAGACCGATGAATGAGCCGGTGGGACCATACAAGCGTACCGTCCCGGCCCCATAGCTGCCCACGCCCAACGGCCTTCCGAGACGGGCATCGCGGGCCAGACGCTCGGTGAGAACCACCGCGGGGAGGTGGAGTACCGCTCGATCCGAGGGCAGCACACGAGTCGGAAGAGTTGTCGCCTCTTCGAGCTCGACGATGGTGCAGCAATCGTGCGTGCGGAATGTTCCACTGGCACTTCGGCGCAACGCGTGCAAATACCCGCCGACTCCGAGAGACCGACCGATGTCCCGAGCCAGCGCGCGGATATACGTGCCTGCGCCACACCGGATGCGCAACGCGAGACGGGGCCGGTGCCAGGACAGGATATCGATGCCATGCACGACCACGGTTCTCGGTTCGCGCGTTATCGCGACGCCCTTACGAGCGAGCTCGTACATTTTCTCACCGCGCACTCGAAGCGCGGCGTAGGCCGGCGGCACTTGCTGTAGCGTGCCCTGAAAGGCGCCAAGGCACGACTGCACCGCAGCGGCGTCGATATGGGATAGATCGCACCGCTCAAGCAGGGGCGCTTCGGCATCATCAGTCGCGGTGGTCGCGCCCAGGATGATCTCCGCGAGGTACTCTTTGGTGGTGTCCATCAGGAACGAGGAAAGGCGAGTGGCATCACCCAGCACGAGCAGCAGGACGCCGCTGGCGAGTGGGTCGAGGGTGCCGCAATGGCCTACCTGCTTCTGGCCGGCGAGGCGCCGTACACGCGCCACGACGTCGTGCGAGGTCCACCCGGGAGGTTTGTCAACCGGCAGGATTCCGCTGATCACCGAGGGTTCAAGCGGTCGAAGGTTTCAACCAACAACGCACGGGCCAGTTCAGATGGTCCGGGCAAGGTACAACCCGCGGCCTGCCGGTGGCCGCCGCCCTGCAGAGCCGTGGCGATGGCCGACACGTCAACCTCGGGGCGGGACCGCATGCTGATCCGCATGTCGCCTTCCGGCGTTTCCTTCATGAGCATCACAACGGTTGCTTCCTCGATGCCTCGCAGGTATTCGGCGACGCCTTCAGTTTCGTCGACTGTCGCTCCCTCCTCGTCGACCATTTCCTGACTCAAATAGCCAAACACAATGTGGCGATCGCGATCGAGCTCGATCGTGCTGACGATCCTTCCCCATAGGCGAGCGCCCACGAACCGTTTACTTTCGAAAAGCTGGAACGCGACCTTCTGATTGTCTGCTCCACCGGCCACGAGGGCGGCGGCAGCCTGCAGGGCGCCGGGCGTTGTGGCCCCGTTTTGGAAGGAGCCGGTATCGCCGATGATGCCGAATAGCAGCGCAGTCGCGGTATCAGGTTCGATTGGAGCATTCAATTCGACCAGGATGCGGTACATGAGCTCGGACGTCGATGAGGCGAGGGCGTCGACGTAGTTGACCGTGCCGAACAGCGGATTCGTACGGTGATGGTCGATATTGAGCACCGGTAACAACTCGAACCGTTCACGGTTCTCGGTATACAACCTGCCCACCCGAGCTACATCCGCGGAGTCGGCGCAGACCAGGAGATCGAACTCTTCGTTCGGCAGTTCCGACACGATGTCGTCCGCGCCACGCAGGAAGCGGGCGTATTCGGGCACCGGGTCGCTCAGTCCGGCAACGGCTGTCTTGCCGAGAGCCTGGAGTCCGCGTGTCAATCCCAGCACGGAGCCGACTGCGTCGGCATCCGGATTGACATGCGCCATCACGATGACATGGTGTGCCCTTCGCAGGACATCAGCCACATCGACGGCCGGCATATTGAGCGATTCAGTCGTCGTCATGGGCGTCCCCTTTGTGATCCAGTGCTTCCATGAGCTCGAGAATGCGGGTGCCTCGTTCGGCCGTGGTATCGAGCTTGAACACGATATTCGGCGTGGTACGAATTCGCAGCCAATCGCCGATATCGCGTTTGATCACTCCCGTGCCCGACGCAGCGCCATCATCGTTTGTTGTTGTTCCGCTTCATCTCCGAGCACGCTGACGTAAATCGTCGCCAGGGTCAGATCGCCGTTGACTTCCACGTCGATGATCGTGAGGAACCCCAGACGTGGATCTTTCAACTCCTCACGAATGAACTGGCTGGCCCGCCGCTGAATTTCTTCGGCGATGCGGGCCTGACGACGCTGCGTCATGTCACCTCCTGCAGAGGACGTACCGGCGCGGGTGAGCTAGCGAACTCGCTGCTGACCGTATGCCTCGATGATGTCGCGTTCCTGCACATCGCTGAAGCCATCGATGACGATACCGCACTCGTACCCCATTGACACCTCGCGCGCATCTTCACGGAAGCGCTTCAGGGAGGAGATGCGGCCGGTCGTGATCACCCGCCCTCCGCGGATGACCCGTGCTTCATCGTTGCGCGTGATCGTGCCGTCGGTGACGTAGCAACCGGCGATATTGATGCGACCCGCTTTGAAGATTTGCCGAACCTCAACGTGCCCCTTCACCACCTCTTCATACACCGGATCCGCCATGCCGCTCAGGGCTATCTCGACGTCCTCCGTCAGCTTGTAGATGATGTCGTAGTAGCGAATCTCGACGCTTCGTTCCTCGGCTGCACGTCGAGCGCCTTCGTCAGGGCGCGTGTGGAAGCCGACGATAAGGGCACTCGAGGCCGTTGCCAGCAGGACATCCGACTCGGAGACCGAACCGGTCGCGCTGTGTAGCACGTTGACCCGAATGGCATCGGTATTGAGCTCGGCAAGCGCGTGTTCGATCGCCTCGATCGATCCCTGGGTATCGGCTTTCAGGATGATGTTGAGCGTCTTGGTCTCGCCCGCCGCGATCTGCGAGAGGATGTCTCCGGCCGATTTGGTGGAGGAGAGGTTTTCAATTCGCTTCTGCCGGCCGCGCTGCAGCGCAACCGCGCGAGCCAGTTTTTCATCGGGCAGCACCTGGGCGCGATCGCCCGCCTCGGGAACCTCGCTCAAGCCGAGCATGGCAACCGGCGTTCCCGGCTTCGCCGCTCGGATCGTCTTGCCGCGGTCGTCAAACAGCGCCCGAATGCGACCGAAGGCGCTTCCCGCCACCACGACATCCTGCGGATGCAGCGTTCCACCCTGCACGATGACGGTGGCCATCGGACCGCGTGTGCGATCCATGGTGGCTTCGATCACGACGCCTGTGCCGGGCTTGTCGGGATTCGCCCGCAGGTTGAGGATCTCGGAGGTCAGGAGGATTGTGGTGAGCAAGTCGTCAATACCTTCGCCCGATTTCGCAGAGACGGGTACCAGTTCGATATCGCCGCCCCACTCGACCAGATTCAACCCTTCTTCGTTAAGCTCGGCCTTCACTCGGTCCGGGTTTGAGTCGGGTTTGTCGATCTTGTTCAGTGCCACGATGATCGGCACGCTGGCGGCACGCGCGTGTGAGATTGCCTCACGCGTCTGAGGCATGACACCGTCATCGGCGGCCACGACGATGATTGCGATGTCCGTAACCTGTGCGCCACGGGCTCGCATCGACGTGAACGCGGCATGTCCCGGTGTATCGAGAAACGTGATCTTATGTCCGTTTTTTTCCACCTGGTAGGCGCCGATGTGCTGCGTAATGGCACCGGCCTCACGTGACGCCACGTTGGACGACCGAATGGTATCCAGCAGCGATGTCTTGCCGTGATCGACGTGGCCCATGATGGTCACCACCGGCGGGCGCTCGACCAGGTCGGCCTCATCTTCGACCTCGACTTCTTCCTGATGTTCGATCTCGTCGAGAATGGTGGGCGCTTCCGTTACTTCGACGCCCAGATCCCCGGCGACGATCGCGGCAGTGTCGTAATCCAGTTCCTGGTTGATGGTCGCCATCACGCCGTTCTTCATGAGGGCTTTGATGATGTCGACCGGGGTGAGATTGAGCCCTTCGGCGAGATCTTTTACCGTCAAGACCGCCGGGAGCTCGACCGATGTCGGGACCATAGGAGCCTGAGGCGCTGGAGGTCCCGAGGGACCACGATTTGCCGGGCCGGTATTTCTGCCGCCTGGGCGCCTGGAGCCGCCGCCACGTGAGCGACCTCCTCCTCGATACGTTGTTGCCATATTTACCTTCCTTCGTAGCCGTCAGGCTACCAGTGAGCCGATATGCGGCCCACACCCCACACGGGGTAGTTCACTACGATTTTGCGGTCGACCTTGCGCGGCCCACCTGCATCGGGACGCGAGTCGGCACTTTTCGCTCGGGAAGTGTTTCCCGAGCATACGCGAGCAATTCGTCCCAGTTCTCTTGACTCACAGTCATAGTCAGGGCATGATTCAATGCCCGCCGTTTCTGTCCAGCCTCCCAGCATTCCTGTGCCGGGCAGAAGTATGCTCCCCGGCCGTTGCGCTTACCGGTGCGATCGATCTCGACCCGGCCGTCTTCAGTTCGCACCACACGGATGAGCTCGCGCTTCGGCTTCGATTCGCGGCAGGCAATGCATGAACGAGTGGGAATGTGCTTCATCATTCGTCCTTCTCGATCGCGACCTCGGCTGGCACCTGAGCCAGGAGCTCTTCCATCGACAGTGCGCCGAGATCGTCCGGAGCGGCGTGCCCTTCCACGGCGTCCGCAGCTCCCTTTTCAGGCTCCGGGGCGGCCTGACCGGGAGCCTTGGCCGCGACATCGGTTTGCTTCTTGATGTCGACCCGCCAGCCGGTTAATTTGGCCGCCAGTCGAGCATTCTGCCCTTCTTTGCCGATGGCGAGTGAGAGCTGCATGTCCGGCACCGTGACGATGGCACGGCGTTCCCCCTCGTGCACGTCGACCGACAATACCTGCGCTGGGCTCAGGGAGTTGGCCACGAATTTCGCCGGACTTTCATCCCATTGCACCACGTCGATCTTCTCGCCGTTGAGCTCGTTCACCACATTCTGGATGCGAACTCCGCGCATGCCGACACACGCCCCAACCGGATCGATCCCTTCCTGCCGCGAAGAGACGGCGACTTTGGTCCGCGATCCAGGCTCCCGGGCAATAGCCTTGAGCTCGACCGTGCCATTGAAGATTTCCGGCACCTCGACTTCGAACAATCGACGCACCAGTCCGCGGTGTCCGCGGGAGACGATCAACTGGGGCGCCCGAATGCCCCGATCCACCTTCAACAGATAGACTTTGATGCGCTGGCCGATACGGTAGCGCTCTCGCGACACCTGCTCTTGCGGCGGGAGGATACCTTCCGCTTTGCCCAGATTGACGGTGATACCGCGCGGCTCGATGCGTTCGATGGTGCCGGTGAGAGCTTCGCCTTCGCGGTTCGCGAACTCGTCAAACACGAGATCTCGTTCCGCTTCCTGAATTCGCTGCAATATCGTTTGTTTCGCGGTCTGGGCCGCGATCCGGCCGAAGTTGGGAGGTGTGACCTCGACCTCGACCTCTTCATGCAGGCCGGGATTTCCGGCGAAAGCTTTCCACATCCTTCAGCGAGATCTGAGTTGCTTCGTCCTGGACCTCGATCACGACGGTCTTATCGGCGTACACGTGGAATTCACCTGTATCGGTATCCAATACGACACGCACATCGGGCGTAGCGCCGTACTGACGCTTGTACGTCGCGGCCAGGGCGTTCTGCACTGCCTCGATGATGACGTCCATGGGTAGGTCGCGTTCCGCCGTCAGTTGGCGCATCGCCGTTACCAGTTCCGTTTTCATCGTTGCACCATTCCTCTCCCGGCAGGAGGTTCCGGGCGTGGAAAAGGCTAGTCCCCTGCGGACTAGCCCCGACTCAGACACACCTAAATGAAGAAAAGTGGGGCGCACCCACTTCTCAGATGTTCGGGGTCGAACCCCGCTCTTGCTAGTCTCAGTATAGCAGAATTGACGCCGCTTTGGACGCCGAAAGCGCTTTGTGATGGTATACTTCGAGTGGCTCGCCCTCGATTGGGTGGGCCATTTTTGACCCCATGATAGACACGTCCCGCCTCAAATCAATCCCGACCCGCCCCGGCTGTTACCTGTTCAAGAACGCGGACGGGCAGGTGATCTACGTGGGCAAGGCCGCATCGCTGCGGTCGCGCCTGCGCTCGTATTTCACATCGCCCAACGGGCAGAGCGCGAAAGTACGCGCGTTGATGTCGAACGCCGCCGATTTCGATACGATCGTCACCGATTCAGAGCTCGAGGCACTGATTCTCGAGAACAATCTGATCAAGGAAAATCGGCCGAAGTACAACATCCAGCTGCGCGACGACAAGCAGTATCCATACATCTGCGTGACCTTGCAGGAGCCGTATCCGCGTGTCATCAAGGTACGCCGTACCCGTAAGGATGGCGGCGCGTACTTTGGCCCGTACGCGGACGGCAAGGCACTGAACGAGACGCTCGGAATTCTCAAAAAACTCTTTCCCTATCGGGCCTGTGATCTGACGATTCCGAGTGAGCATGACCGGCCGGGGCCGGTACTTGACCGCCCCTGCCTGGAGTACTTCATCAAGCGCTGCGTTGCGCCGTGCGTCCGCTACACGAATCAGCAAGAATACCGCGCGATCATCGATAACGTTCTGCTGTTCTTGCAGGGCAAGCATGAGGACGTGGTGCGCAGCTTGCGAGTACAGATGGGGGAGGCCGCCGAGGACATGAACTTCGAGCGAGCTGCCCAGCTTCGTGACCAGATTGCCTCGATCGATCGTGTGGCGGAGCGACAGAAAATAACCTCCACGACGGACACGGACGGGGATGTCATCGCGGCGGCACGCGACGAGTCGGAGGCCTGTGTCGAGATCTTTCATATCCGCGACGGCAAGGTGATCGGACAGGATTATTACCTGCTCGACGGTGAGGGTGGTGAGGAGGGGGAGATCCTTTCCTCCTTCATCCAGCAGTACTACGAGCGCGCAACGCATATTCCCCGGGAAGTGATGCTTCAAGTCGCGGTAGCGGACGCGCCGGTACTCGAGCAGTGGCTTGGCGGCCTGCGCGGTGGCCGGGTATCGATCTCCGTGCCGGTCATCGGTGAGAAACGGCGGCTGGTGCAGATGGTAGCCGCGAACGCGCAGGAGGCACTGACGCAGCAGAAGCTGCGGTGGATGAGTGACGAACAAAAGACGACCGGTGCACTCCTGGAGCTACAACAGGCGCTGGATTTACCGGTGCTTCCAAACCGGATCGAATGCTTCGACATTTCAAATATCCAGGGCACGTCGGCGGTCGGCTCGATGGTGGTGTTCGAGCGTGGGAAACCGAAAAACGCTGAGTATCGGCGCTTCAAGATAAAGACGGTCGAGGGTGCGAACGACTTCGCGATGATGGCGGAGATGCTGCAACGCCGCTTTCGCCGAGTGGAAACCGACAGTGACGACGAGAGCTTCGGCTCGCTACCCGATCTCATCATCGTGGACGGCGGTAAAGGGCAGCTTCATGCCGCCGTGGATGCGATGCACGAGGTGGGCCGCCCCGAGATACCAATCGTCGGTCTTGCCAAGCGCCTGGAGGAAATCTTCTCTCCCCACAAGCGTGAGTCGGTATTGTTCCCCCGTACGTCGCAGGCGCTGTATCTGGTGCAGCGCATTCGCGACGAAGCTCACCGGTTTGCCGTGACCTACCACCGCAACGTGCGGGGGAAAGGGGCCACCGCGTCGCAGATCGATGCTGTCCCGGGAATCGGTCCGGCACGGCGTAAGGCGCTGATCAAGACCTTCGGATCAGTCCGCGGGATCAAGGCGGCAACGGCAGACGAGATCGCACTGGTACCGGGCATCGACGCGAAACTGGCCGCAACGATCAAGGAGCACCTGAGCGCTTCGGCGTGACACCAGTCAATTGACCGTCACCGACGGGCCTGGGTACACTCAAACGTCGTGGGCGGCTAGCTCAATTGGCAGAGCAAGTGACTCTTAATCACTAGGTTCAGGGTTCGAGTCCCTGGCCGCTCACCACGATACTTAGTGTTGAATCAGGGGAAAGTCGGGGCACTTCCGACGAACGTGCCCCGGCTTTTTTAACGCTGACGGCGAAGTTGACGGCCAAAGGTTTAGGAAACACCTTTCTGACGGCCAAATAGCCGTTCCATCTGTGTCGCCGCGTCCTTGTGAAATCCAGGCACGACGTGACTGTACGTGTTCATCGTCAGCGTGTAACTGCTGTAGACACTCCGTGCGCTCCAGCCCTAACTGAATGAAGTGTGCGTGGAGCGTGAGGCGATATCGTTAGTCGCCAAGCTCGTATTCCGGAACGGCACGACTGTCGTGGAACACACGCTCAGGCGATGGGCTGGTGGCCCCTGCTCCACTCTGGCGGCTGTGGTTGCGGAGGGTGTTCCCTGTACCAACGACAAACTTAGTGGCGACGTTAACCGATGCAGCCCCATCATTGGCGCTGACCGTGTAAGTGCCCGCAGCCAAGCCGGAGGGCACCGTGATCACGAGGTTGGAGAAATTCCCCTGTGAATCCGTCAGCATGTAGCCGGTTGATGTTGCACTCCGTTTATAGTCCAGCTCGTGGATACTGTGTCACTGGCGCCAAAGCCGGCGCCCGAGATGGTGACAAGAGATCCCACGGGACCGCTATTCGGCTGAAAACTCACCGTGGGAGTGATCTTGAAGTGGGCTGTCGCGCTGTCTCCGCTGCGAATCAAGCCCGTAGATGGTGTGAGATCCATACGTCGCTGTGGGGATCGTGATTCCCGTCGACGCAAAGCTCCCGGTCTGATCGGTCATCGCGCTCCCCAGTGATGGTCCACCCGTGGCGTCCCAGGAGAGATTTACCGTCTCGTCCGGTGCGAAGCCCGAGCCGGTGACGCTATCCCCGAGACCCGGTGCTCCGGATGTGGTCTGCAGCACGATCGCGGGAGTGACCTGGACAGCAGCAGTTGTCGAGGTGCCGCTCGTCTGACCGACGGCAATGACGGTGTGAGCTCCAGCCGGCAAGGCAGGCACAGTGAGCTTGGTGGTAAACGAGCCACTGCTCGTGGTCTTGGCGGTCGCAACAGATGATGTCGTCGTGCTGTCCCAGTACAGCTTCACCTGCTCGCTCCTGGCGTATCCAGCTCCCTTGACGGTGAGCGTCTGTCCAGCACTGGTGGTCGACGGAGTGACAGCCAGGTAAGCTGCGGTCGGTGTGCTGGTCGGGGTAGCCGTCGGCACCCTGGTGGGTGTGGCCGTAGGCGTCGGTGTTGGCGTTGGCGTGGCTGTCGGGCAGGTGCGCTGCTGCAGAACGAGCGGGGAAAGTGGTGTCTGATTGAAGTTAAAAGCCTCAAACAGGTCGTTGGAACTGGCGTCGAGCCCGCCGGTGGACCCTATGCCGAAGACATCCTCGGCGAACTTGAGCATCGAGCCAAAGCTATTGAAGGTGTCATCGATGAAGCCAGGATTCACATACGGCGACATGATGATGGCGGGCACGCGAGCCCCATATTGCATGTTGGGCTGCGGACCCGAAGGAGGAGGAACGTGATCGTAGAAGCCGCCGTAATCATCCCAGGTCAGGACGATGGCGGTGGACGCCCACAGTGACGGATTGTTCATGATGGCGTTGATTTCTTTTACGGTCCAGTTCTCGCCAGTACAGATGCTTCCCGGCGGGTGGTCTGCTTCGCCCGGTGCACCCATAGGGATGAGCCAGCTCACGGCGGGAAGGTTGCCCGAGGATGCATCGGTAATGAACTGCGGTGGAATCGACCACATTGTTTGACCAGTCGGGTCCATAGCGAACGTGCTGAATCGCGTCCAACGCGTTCCATATATAGCCTCCCTGGTTGGAGCTGGGAGCATAGTACTTCCAGCTGATATTGTTACTATCCAGAACATCCGGCAGCGTCTGGAGATCGTAGCAGGGAAACCCGGTGCTGAACGTGCCACTGGGCGCCAGCTGCAGGACTGTTGTTCCGGTTGGCGAATCGCAGCCCCAGGAACCTTTGGCGGATGGTATCGATACCGCCCCGCTGTTAAGCCCCGGAAACGGTGAAGAGATGGTTTGGAAAACTAGGCCCCCCGACCGCGGAGAAAAAGTTGTCCGCCAGCGCATAGGTCTGCGCGTAGGTCCAGTAATTGGGGATGTCTGACTGGTAGAGTTGAGAGTCAGCTACATCCACGCCGTGTCTGCATGGCTCCGAACTGCTTATAGAACTGATCCATGTTGCCGTGATCGGCTGCCATTACGAAGCCCACAGGCGTATGATCGATATCCCCCGACAGCGAATCGGGCTCGTGATTGAGGGGAAGGATCGTGCCGCCACGGGAGTAGGTGGTCGCTCCATTTGCGCCGGGGAAGGTCCCAAACATGGAGTCGAAGGAGCGGTTTTCCTTGATGATGAAGACAATGTGCTTGATCGGCGTACAGCCGATGCCGGTGGTGCATGCCAGGGCAGTCCGTTGCGGAGCGGGAACCCATGGTTGAAGCAAGGCGGAACCGGCTGCAACCAATGACAGCACGGTCCCGACGACGAGCCAGAGGCGCCAGGCTTGTCGCTTCCTCCGCAATGAGAAGCCAAGCACGATTTATCTCCTTTGTCGGGTCAGCAACAACCGCTTGTCGCCGTACCGTCCTCGCGATCATATACGGGGGTCCTGAAAGTGTCAAGGATTCGAATCGCTGTCCTCCGAGCGTCGCCTTAAAGCCGACACCGGCGATGACTGCCTCGGGCGGGTCACATGGAAAGAAAGACAGTCGAGGTTGACGGACAGATCCCAAAGGCCAGCGTCAGGACCTGAACACGCTCGTGAAGGATCTTTACAGTCGAAGCATCACCGGGGCGCTGCATATCAATAGCATGCGCCGAGTTCGCGTTAGACTGGCCCGAACAGCATGGTTCCGAACTGGGCAAGCTGGACGAGTCGCGGCGAATGCAGGTATTCGACTTTCACTTCACCCCGGCAATGTATGCAACCGGGCAGCCCGAACACCGCCCCCCTGCCCGCGGCATCACCGAACTGCATTATGTCGCCCGCCGGTTAGCGTCTCCCGATGCCCGGGATGGAGTGATCGGACTGTACCGTGCGTGCAGTCTGCTCTGGCGCCCCTTAAAGCTCGCTGCGGATCTCCCACAGGTCTGGGAAGAACGGTCGAAATAAGGTGGTCCTCAGATACTTGACTCCGCTCGAGCCCCCGGTCCCGTGCTTCGTACCGATCGTGCGCTCGACCATTTTCACGTGCCGGTAGCGCCACTCTTGAAGCCCTTCGTCAAGGTCGATCAGGCGTTCGCAGACCTGAGTCACGTTCAGGTCATGCCGGTACACGTCGATCAAGGAGGTCTGCACTTCGGGTGTGGGAACGTATGGCTCGGTGAAATCTCGCGAGAGGACGTGCGAGGGAACGGAATAGCCACTCCCCGCCAGAAACTGCAAAAAGGAATCCCATAGGGCGGGCTGCTGGTACCGTGACTCCAGACGACGGCGCATCTCTGTCCCCTCCGGGAAGCCATGAAGAACGGGCCCGCGCTTCAGGCCTAATGCGAATTCCAGCTCGCGAAATTGACCGGATTGAAAGCCGCTGGCCGATTCAAGGCGGCCGCGAAACGTCTCAAATTCGAGCGGCGTCATCGTTTCCAGGACATCAATTTGAGCGATCATGGTTTTGAGGATCACCAGAATACGACGTAGTGTCTGCAACACGCGCGCTGTATCACCTCCACGAAATGCCTGTTGGACGTAATCCAACTCGTGCAGGATCTGCTTGAACCAGAGCTCGTACACCTGATGGATGACGATGAAGAGCATCTCATCATGTTCCTCGGACTGCCTTTGCTGCAGCATTAGAAGCTCATCCAACCTCAGATAGCTCGAGTAAGTCACCGATGTCATGATGAAGCTCCTTGATTGACGATCCAGTGGCCGGTGATAGTGCGGGTAATTCAGGCTCGCCCGCCGTGACGTACGTGCACAACCGCCCCAGGGCCACCAGAGACCCGGCGGTACTACGCTTTGAGTGTAGAGATCGCGTCTACATAATTCTCAGAACTCCAATCTCATGCAACTTGTCCACTCAAAAGATGCACGGACCGTATACAAGGGAGCTCGAAAGGATGCCCATGCCAGGCTCGATCTCGCCCCTCTACCTCGACCTCGACTTCAACAGTCCGCTGTCCGATCAACGGGCAGCAGAGCTCATTTACACGCTCCAGCCGCTCGAGGGTGCGCGGGTAGCCGATTAGGATGCGGTTGGGCGGAATTGCTGCTTCGGATCGTAGCCGCCGAGCCGACCGTTACCGCCGTCGGCATCGATGCCAACGACGGCTCGATCGGCCGTGGCCGGGAGAATGCCAGGGAGCGTGGCCTGGACGCTCGCGTCGAGCTCATCACGGCAGACGCGTCTCGCTGGCGTCCCGATCATCCTCTCGACGTTGCCGTCTGCATAGGCGCCAGCCACGCGTGGGGCACGACCGCTGCGGCTCTCGATGCCCTGCATGCGATGGTGGGTTCCGGCGGCCGTATCCTACTTGGAGAAGGATTCTGGATGCATCCACCGTCCGAAGCGGCACTCTCTGCTCTCGAAGGCGATGAGCTGGAGACACTTGCCGGACTGGTAGACATCACCGTCGAGCACGGGTTTCGTCCTCTGGCGATTTCCCAGGCATCAACCGACGAGTGGGATGCGTTCGAGTCCCGATATGCGCTGGGTTGGGAGCGCCGGCTTCTCCAGCATCCGGACGATTCTGCTGCCAGCGAGCTTCGGTCCCAGGCAGACGAGCACCGGCGGCGCTGGTTGCACGGCTACCGCGGCTATCTTGGCTTCGCGTACCTGACGCTGGTGAAACCGCATGGTCCGCCACGTGTGTTGGGATAACGTGCCACTTTGTGATCACGCCTCGATGCCGGAGCCTGTGACGGATACCGGCGAATACGTGACGGAGATACACGAACCTTCCCGGCACATGGACGGTTGTGACGTCTTTTCGTACCACGCGTACAAGTTCCAGTGGACCTTCACGGGTGAGTTGAGGGGGAAGAGGTTGCCGCTTGCTTTCCGAGCGATCATCTTGTCCTGCCGATGGCATGCAGGTTCCTTGCAGTGGCGGCGCTTTCAGATACGTACGGTCGTAGCGGCCTGCCTCAGGCGGTGTCCGCCCGTCCGCTGCGCCGTGCCCATTCCCGATTCGCCGCTGGTCATCCGGTGGCAAGTCACTGGTGGGGGTGTTGCGTATGCCGCCGGCGAGACCGCGGGCGGCATCATCGCAGCCCGGAGTCGGAATTAGAGGGCCGGCCGCTCGCGTTCGGAGTTCCCGGAACAGGATCTCAGCACGTCGACCTCGCAGCCTGGCGAGAACGGGTCGAAGCCGTGCTCGATCAGCCATCGGATCGCCTGTAGGCTTCGAAACGACCACCACGCGCGGATCACGTCGAGGTCGACGTCGGTGCCGTAGCCGGCGACGACGTCGCCAAGGTGCTCCTCGTGTCCGAGCGTCAAGATGGCGAGGTCGTACAGGGCATCGCCCTGGCCCGCCTCGGTCCAGTCGATCACGCCGGTGATCTCGTCACCGTCGACGAACACGTGGGCGACCTGCAGGTCGCCGTGCGTGAACACCGGTGTCCACGGGCGGAGCGCAGTCTCGGCGACCCGGCGGTTACGAGTGACCAGGTCGGTGGGAAGGACGCCGCTCGCGACGAGCCACTCGCATTCGCCATCGAGCTGCGATGCCAAGTCGCCAAGGCTCCGACCGGGCCACGGTGGCAGCGGCGCGTCGTGCAGCGTCCGTGCGGCGGCACCCGCCCTGGCCCACGCCGCCGCCGACGCGGTCGACGGCTCACCGAGGCGGCCGAGTGCCGTCCCTGGGAGGGCGGCGAGCGCGAGCACAGGCGGCTTTCGCCACAGGACCACCGGAGTAGGGATCGGCGCCATGGCCATCGCCTCGACCTCGACATCGGTGCGCGTCTGATCTGCGTCGACCTTCAGAAACACGTCGCCGACGTGCAGGGTCACGCACGCGCGATGGGCGACGACGACCTCGACGTCCTCCACGTCGGCCATTATCGCGCGACGACCACCGGCGTCGGGTCACGCCGATCGCTCATCGCCAATTCTTGGCGCAAATCGGAGTCCGGCTGCGCCGTGGCGATGAGGTAGTCAATCATGTCTTTGACCTGCGCTTCGGTGCCGGGTTTCACGCGAAACGTGATTCGTTGTGCCCACATACCAGCTATCTCCTTCGGCCGAGTACCAGCTCACGGGTACGAGCACGACGGCACCCACAGAAGCGGCCCCAGGACGCCACTGTTATTCGCACGGTCCACCGGCATGACACCAGCTGAACACGACTCTTCACTGTACCCGTGAAGAACCACTAGGTGGCAGCACAACTCGCGTACAACTCGGGCCCGAACGAAAGCGCGCATGGCACGAGTCGACTCGAACGCTCCCGTATCGACTGCAGCACCAACTCGATCGCCCTGATGACCAGATCCGGCTGGTTCTGTAGCACATCGTCACCACTCATTTTTGCTACCGCGTGAACGCTGTTTGACGATGCGTCGGCTAGCTGGGTTTGCAACATCTTCCACGTTCCGATCAGTGTGTCGCCTGGTGGGTACAGCCCACGGCTAATCACGACGAGGGGAGTAGCTCCCAGCGAGTCGTGTATTTTGCCGGAAAGCGCGGCGTGCAACTGAGCCACACTGGTACGGATGTCGTAGCGCTCCCCACGAGCAGTGGCGCATAGCGCCCACTTACACTGCTCCTCGTTGTCGGCGTTGACAAGTACCATCCCGGCAAGATCACGTGGATACCGGCGGGCGTACAGCCGAAGGTCAATGCCTCCAATGCCGTGCCCGACCATCACGTAGGGCGGTGCTACATGTAGTTTGGAGAGCACCTCGTGGAGGTCGTGTACGGTGTTCTGAGCGGTATTCCAGGAGTGGCCGGGGCGCGGATTACTCGGAAAGATTCCCGCTCGATCGAAGGCGCAAACTCTGGTAAATCCGGCTATCATCGGCTGCACGAGATACCACGTTGCCAACTCCTCTCCGTATCCACTGTCCAGGATCACAGCCGGGCTACCGGTGCCCTGGCAGTACGTCGAGAGCTTGAACCCACCGACGTCCACCATGGCTCCTCGCCCCTCCACAGCCGGGGCGGAAGCGGCGCTGAGGGGAATCGCGGTGCTGAAGAGTATGGCGAGCGCGACTGTAAGCACGGACGCCAGACGGTGAGTATTGAGGTGCATGGGATCTATCCTCTGTGCCGGGACGAGAGAGCAGGAAGAAGAGGATAGCCGATTGTACGCCTGGTTTCGACACACCCGTCAATTCATCGGTGAAAGCCGCTCGGCGATGGCACGTCATGCGAATTGCGGCGACACTTCCCGGCGTCCACCAGGACTTCAGTCGAGAGTGACCCGGCTGTGACCAGAATAGCGCCGGTGGTTACAAGACATGATCGGTTTATCTGTGGCGGCCGGTGCATTTCAGTATGATACGCTGACGGCTAACCGAGCCGCGGAGGCGCACAGGTGGGACGAAAGCTGGTCGATATGGCGAGCACCCTGGCCAATCGCGTTCCCGCTGCACCACGCGACGTTGTAGCCCGGCTGGTAGCTAGCGGGGTGGTGTTCGCGGTTTCAATAGCTCGATGGTCCTTCGGTCGAACGATGCTGGCACACGTCTATCTGGAAGGCAACGGGCTGGAAATAGGTGGCCTCAACCATCCTCTCGGCTTGCCTCGAAGGGCCCGAGCTCGGTACGTGGACCGCATGCCCGTCTCCGAACTGCGACTTCAATATCCGGAACTCGCCGGCGTCGACCTCGTCGGGGTAGACATCATCGACGATGGCGAATTACTGTCCACGGTAGCTGACTGCTCGCAGGATTTTGTGATTGCCAACCACTTTTTGGAGCACTGCCAGAATCCGATTCTAGCCATCCAGAATTTGCTGCGGGTCGTGCGACCTGGAGGCGTGGTTTTTCTCGCAGTCCCAGACAAGCGGTTTACGTTCGACGTCGAACGGCCCGTCACTCCATGGGATCATCTCGTACAGGATTTCGCGGAAGGGCCGGAGTGGTCACGTTGGACCCATTACCGTGAGTGGGCTCGTTATGTCAATCATGTACCAGAAAATCAAGTGGTCGAGCGCGCTCAAGAATTGCTCGACATGGACTACAGCATTCACTTTCACGTCTGGACGGAATGCGAGTATCTTCTGTTTTTGACGCGACTTCGAGCCGATCTCGACTTTAATTTCGACGTACTCGCGTTCACTCAGCAAGGGAATGAGTGCGTGTCGGTGCTTAGGAAGGGCGCTGGGGCGCCGGCAGCCGTGGGCAAGGCCCCTGAGCGCTGAACCGCCGCGCAATGATTCGCGGGTGGGTGATTCGGCGCCAATAGACGAATGCGAGCTCGGCGTCCGCCTCCCTCAGGCTATGGGCCCTGAAGTATCCTCAAAAGAAATGCGTCAGACCGTCCAGACCTCAATGTCGGGGCCGTTGATACGTGTCGTAATGGGCGGAAGTGGAGCAAGCGCCGGGGAATACGGTCGCCCTTGCGAGCCGTACAGAAAGCGTCCGTTGACGTCGAATTCGGCACCGTGGCAGGGGCACACAAAGTGCTGCTCGTCGTGGCTGAAATTGACGCTGCATCCCATGTGCGTACAGGCTCGCGAAATCGCACGCACCTGACCGTTATGGTTGATGACATACCCCTGGAGCGCTCCGGCGGAGAAGCTCTTTACCGCGCCGGATGGAAGATCGGCGACTTGCGCCACGGGTACCCACTTGCCATTCGCGCCCACCAGCGGTGTCACGGGATTCGTCGAGCCACCCGTGCCCCGCACCAGGCGGTCGACCTCAACCCCTGCTACCGCGCCGGCTGCCAGGGCACCCAGGCTGGAGAGAAACGCTCGACGCCGCGTGTACCTGCGCTCGCCTGGGACAAGGCGAGCATGTAATCGATCCCGGAATTCAGGGTCCACCTCGTGTGCTTGTGAGCCATGCAGGAGCTGCGCCATGCGCACCATGCGTTGTTCTTCGGCTGACAGACCTGCTACTTCGGACCGTGGCGACCGATCCGCGGCAACTTTATCCACCGCGTCCTCAAAGTGGCCTCCGTTCGTCATAGCCGGTCTCCTGCCAGTTCTACTGCTTTGTGGAGAGCCCGATGCTGAATCACTTTGACGTTCCCTGCCGACAGATTCATCGCTCGTGCGGTTTCCTCAACGGTATAGCTTCGCAAGAACCGCAGCTCGAGCACGGTTCGGTAATTCGCGGAAAGAGAACTCAACACATCGTGCACCAGTTTGACAGTTTCGGCGGAGGACTCGTGGGAAGATACTTGTTCGGGAAGCGCGCTCAGGCGAGTTTCGTCAAGTTCCACCACGGCCCCCGTTCGATAATATCGGCGCCAGTGATCCGCCAACACAGTGCGGGCCACCGTAAATAGCCACTGTGCCACGCTGGACTCCGTCCGCCCGCTGTCCAGTCCTTTGGCGGCTTTCAAGAACACCTCGGACGTCAAGTCTTCCGCATCCTCACGATTTCCAACTCGGCGGTATAGAAAGCTATACACCGTGTCCATGTAGCGCGCAAATATCCCCTCCAGATCGGGTGATTCGAGCAGGATCGGCCTCCGGACGAAATCCTCTGAAGCAATCGCGTTACGCACTGAGACAACCAGTCACCGGTCGAAGTTTACATCGCGCATAGACGTATATACGTGCGCCGGTTACAGATGTGCCCGGGACAGAGTCGAGTGAGACGGTCGATGCCGGCCACGGTGACACATAGAACAGGTCAGTTGGACCAATCGGGCCCGGGAAAGGCCGACGTTCTTCGAAACTGTGCGGGTGCGTGCTGCTACGAAGCCCGATAGGGCAGCGCTCGCAAGAGCTATGCATCACACGGTTCTCGTTCCGGGCGACATCGGGTCTGGTAGGCCGGCGAACGACTTCGGAAACAGGACGCGAAACGGAGATGATGGTACGGAGTGTGCGCATGCATGGGAACGTGCCGCGCCAACGTCTTACCGGGTTGGAGGATCAGACTTGAGCTTCACATTGTTCGGATACAGAAATTCCCCTGGCAGCCGCACATTGTCGGCACCGGACTGTGGAGAACTCCTGGGATGGTGAGCGTTGGTCTGCCATGTGCATTGGTCTGTGACGCGCATTCCGGATTCCCGCCCGACTTCGACCGATGATCGTTGCTGCGGTCCCCGTCAAGCGGCTGACGCACGGCAAGAGTCGCTTAGAATCGGTGCTGTCTCCGTCGGAGCGCGAGGACCTGGTGAGGCATCTGGTGTCCCGCACGGTCCATGCATTGCAGGTGTCTGGCGCTTTCGACCGGGTGGCGTTAATTTCAGATGAGCGCGCGCTGGCGTCTGAGCTCGGGGTAGACGTCATTCCGGACGGACCGTCACTCAACGACGCCCTGTCGGGCGGAATAGAGTGGGCACTGGCGGTTGGTGCTCGCAGTCTGGTGATTACCGTGGCCGATCTACCAAATATCCGGCCATCGCATATCGAACTGCTGCTGCACGCCCGGACGGAAGGTCCGGGCGTCGTGCTGGCCCGCACGCAAGACGGGGGCACAGCCGCACTCGTGCTCACCCCGCCGAACGTGATCTCCCCGTCGTTTGGCCCGCAGAGCGGCGCCAGACACGCGGAGGCGGCGGTGCGATCCGGTATTTCGCTGCGAGAAGTGTCGGATGAAGATCTCTCGGTCGACCTGGATACGGTAGCGGACTTCGAGCGGTTTAAAGACACCCTGTGGGACACCGTTCCACCCCACACCTCAGCCTGAGCGTGAAAGCCGTGGTGAGTAGAGTTATGTGAAGAGTGCCAGTGCGGTGCTATCGCCCTGCGAATGGGTCGGTCATGGGCAACACGCCGATTGCCGCGTCGGACAGCCCGCCGTAAAACCGGCCGCGCTCGCGATCGATCCAGGTCGGGAAGATGACATCTTCGAGCTCCGGGCGCTTTACTCCATTTGCTGGAAAGCAGCTGCGATCCGCGATTATTTCCGGCGCGAGAACGATCGTGCGCGTGATTGGATCAAAGGTGAAGACGATGGGGTAATAGTGACGGGCGGTGCCGCTCAACTTGGCGATGTGGGCGAGTACACCCAGCATGCCGTCGAGCAGAGGGTACACGGCATTTACTCCCCACCATTGCGATGCGATCGGCTGATTCTCCAGGAGCTCCGCCGCACTCATGGCATCCATGGTGAGCGCGTCCAGATCGTTAATTTCGGTGTAGCCAATGCAGCCTCGCCCGAAGGCACCACCGAGCGGACGCGTAAACATCCCGATGGTTCCGTTGTGCAGCTCGACTAAACGGACGTCTTTCATATTCACCGGGCTGACGGCGAATTCCGAGAGCCGGCTGGGCGATGGGCCGCGATAAAACACCGTCTCCCATATGGTGTGCTCCGGTGTTTTATCGAGTATCCGAACGCCGGAGACAACCAATTCATGGTTGATTACCGAGACGCTTGGGTCCTGAAGACGCAATCGGGGAAGCTGGTCGTCGATTTCCCAGAGGTCCTCAGCGCGGTGGCGAAATGGAATGGACCATGAATCCAGCTCGTACTCGCGAGGCTCCACGCGCACGTAACTGTATGGGTGTGCGCCGTCTGGAATCGGATTCGAGGGGTTGTAGCCGTCACTGCCTTCCAGACCCACCAATGTGACCAGCTTGCCGGGACCGGGCTTGCGGGTGGTGTGGTATCGGGCTAGCAGTTCGTCGACATCGTAGATCCTACGCATAGAGTCGCAACAGTGTCGCGACTCTGAAACGGAGAGCCCTGAGAACGCGAAAACACACCAGTACGTCGTTCAAATATAACTCCCCCCGCAATGGCACTATCAGTACAATACACGTCCGCGTGCCAAACGTCACCCGCCACGTCCTTTTTGCTGAAGTTCGTGGAGTCGAGTTATCGCTTCGATAGGGGTGAGGGTCGAGATATCCAGAGAGAGCAGCTCGTCCAGCACGTGTGAGGCGAGGGCACTCGACGGGTCCTGAAAAAGAGACAATTGCGTTCCTATTGGGCGGGGAGAGATGTGGCCGTTGCCTGGCGCGGTGCTCTCTAACTCCTCCAGGGTTTCTTCGGCGCGCTTGCGTGACCTCCGCCGGCAGGCCGGCAAGTCGAGCGACATGGATACCGTAGGAGCGGTCCGCGCCGCCGGCTACTACGCGGTGCAGGAACACCACGGTGCCTCCGTCTTCCGCCACGGAGACATGAACGTTGTGAATACGCTCGAACTGATCGGCCATCGACGTGAGCTCATGGTAATGCGTGGCGAACAACGTGCGGGCGCCGATACGGGTATGAATGTACTCCACAACCGACCGCGCAATGGCGAGGCCATCGTACGTACTCGTGCCGCGTCCGACTTCATCGAGGATCAGCAGACTGCGCGGGGTTGCGTGATTCAGGATGTTGGCGGTCTCAACCATTTCAACCATGAAGGTGGACTGGCCGGAGGCGATATCGTCCTGGGCGCCGACACGGGTAAAAATGCGGTCCACCAGGCCAATGTGTGCGCGCTCGGCGGGCACAAACGAACCGATTTGCGCCATCAGAGCGATGAGCGCCACCTGTCTCAGATAGGTACTCTTTCCGCCCATATTTGGTCCGGTGAGCATGAGAATCTGTCGCTCCGCACAATCGAGCGTGCAGTTGTTGGGAATAAAACCCGCATCATGCAGCATGACCTCGACGACGGGATGACGTCCTTCGACGATCTCGAGCCGGTCACCGTCCGACAGTTCGGGCCGGACGTAGCCGTTTTGACCCGCCACGTCGGCCAGCGAGCGATACACGTCGAGATAGGCGATAGCGCCGGCGGTGGCAAACAGTCGGTCCTTCGCCTCGGCGATTTCGATCAAGAGATCCGCGAACAGGCGACGCTCGAGTGCGCCAATACGGTCCTCGGCCTGCAGTATCCGAGATTCGTGTTCTTTGAGCTCGGGGGTGATGTATCGCTCGGCGTTAACCAGCGTTTGTTTCCGAACGTAGTCGGGGGGCGCAAGATCGCGGTTCGCGTTACTGATTTCGATGAAGTAGCCGAACACTTTGTTGTATCCGACTTTGAGCGACTTGATCCCGGTTCGTTCGGTCTCAACTGCCTCGAGGCGGGCGATCCAATCACGCGAGTCTTTGATGGCCGATCGCATGCCGTCGAGCTCGGCACTGTATCCGGGACGAATAAGGCCGTCCTTCAGCAGACCCTCGACCGTACCCTTGCGTTCCCTGGCGTCTGCGATCGGCGCGACCGCGCGCTCGATGAGATCGGCGATATCCTCGCATGGATCGAGCTCGCCCCTCACGCGCTGAAGCTCCTCGCACCGCACATCATGGACCACGGAGCTCAGTTCCGCCAGGCAATGCAGCGAGTCCGACAGCGCCTGGAGATCGTGGGCCGACGCCACTCCCTGACAGACGCGTCCGGTCAATCGCTCGATATCGGCGACCCGGGCAAGCGCGGCACGCAGTTGCGAACGTACCACCGGCAGCACGTGAAATTCTTCGACGGCATCGAGCCTGTCTCGCAACGGAGCCACTTGAAGCAGCGGTTGGCTTATGAGCTTACGAAGCAGACGTCCACCCATGGCGGTCTGAGTTCGATCGAGCACCCACAGGAGGCTGCCTCGAACGCCACCGGATCGCGCACTTTCCATGAGCTCCAGGTTCTTGCGGGTGTAGCGGTCAAGGGTCATATAGGTCGATACGCGGTAGGTAGTGAGCCCGGTGAGTAGGCCCAGAAGGCTGCGGTTGGCCCGCTCCACGTACGAGACCACTCCACCGGCCGCGCCGATCGCCGCGGACATGCCCTCGCAGCCAAAGCCCTCGAGTGACCGCACGCCAAACTGCCGCAATAACGCATCTCGTGCCGTGGACGGCTCAAAGCGGTAGTGATCGTGGACCGTGATTCGACCAACGAGCTGGAGCGACTCGTCGTCAACCGCTACCAAACACTCGGATGGGGCCAGGCGGAGCAGCTCGGCTTCGAGTTCGGTTTTGGCTTCCGGACCGCTGAACTCGGTTACGGCAAATTCGCCGGTGGTCACGTCCACGTAGGCCAGTCCGTAGCTCTCGCGCCAGGTGTATACCGCTGCAAGATAGTTGTTCTGCGCCTCCTCGAGCAGTGACGGCTCCATCAGCGTGCCCGGAGAAATGACTCGGACCACGTCTCGCTCGACTAGCCCGTTTCCCGGCTCGGTGAGCTGCTCCCCGATTGCTACCTTGAGCCCAGCTTGAACGAAGCGCTTCAGATAACCCTGCAGGGCGTGGTGGGGTATTCCAGCCATCGGAACGCGGTCTCCACGCGCAAACTCACGCGAGGTCAAAGTGATGCCGAGTGCCTTTGCACCGACGACCGCGTCCTCCCCAAACATTTCGTAGAAATCGCCCATGCGGAACAGTAAAACTGCGTCGGGATAGCGATCCTTAATGGCGAGATACTGCCGGTGGGCCGGAGATGTCACCGCCGGCGCGCCTTGCTTGCCGACTTGGCCGGAACACCGTGCGCAAGACCCGAGGTGTCCGCGAAATGATGGAACAGCCGGTAAAACTCCATTCGGTCCTCAGTGGTCAACACCGCCGCGGCATCGGCCGTTTCGAGTGCGTACGGGTAGCCGGACCCCACCACGGCTTCGGCACGGATTACGTCCACAACATGGCCGAGCAGTCCATCTTCCAGCACCCAGCGCGGAAAGTCGACGCGAACCGGCGGGCGGTCGTGTCCTGTTTGGAGATAGACAAAGAGCAGATCGTGGACGTATCCGGTTCGCGTCGCCTCGTAGAGAGGCAGCACATCGCCGCGCGCGCACTCGAAGGCAATCGTGCGGTCGAAGGGAGAAAGATCGCTCGCGATGATGTCGCCGTCCGAGATCGACGCAGCGGGAAGCTCGAACAAGTTCCGCAGCATGCCGGCGAGATCGGAGGCGAACGAACGGTCGACAAATCCCACAACCGGTATCCGATACTTTGCCGAGGTGTCGAGTAGATCGAATAGCGCGTTCAAGTAGGCGTCACGCGTCCTGGGCGGCATGCGTCCGGCAAAGGAGAGCACAAACGAGCCGTCGATAAATACCACCGGGGATGCGCTGCGTTCCAGCGTACTGATCCGTTCGGCCGCCGTTTGCATTTCGAGCACGAAGCGGGTGCGATTGAGGGTTGACTCGGCGAAGACGTATTCGTCTACCTCCCCGCCCCCATCGTCGACCGTAACGATTTCGTTCCGCACATCCTTCAGATAGGGCCGCTCTTCGTCGTGGTAATTTTCGAAAACCGAGATCTGAACCATCGAGAGCGGTACGGCAAATTCCTTCGAGGCGGCAATCTGGCTGCCGTCCACGGCGACCGTCGGCACGCCGCGGAGCACGTTCAAGGCCCACTCCCGTGCGTCACGCGCGGTCTCCCAGTGATGTGGAAAGGGCACGATGGGATGCGCGCTTTGATCCTCAACCGGGATAGCGCCAGGCCAGTCAAAGGCAGCCAGCCGGTTGCGTGCCTGCGCCGGCGGCAGCACCGAAAACTTCGACCAGGCCCCGCGATAGATGGTCCGGTTGGTGAGTGCCTCACCGGCCACTCGCTCGAACTCCAGGCGTTTCTCGGCGAGAGCCTCAATTACTTTTCCGGGAATGAGCATCAGTCTGATTCCAGGTGGGTCTCTTCCTGGATTTTGCGCAGGCGAACCAGATTTTCGGTGTTGTGCTCAAACGTATCGTCGTGGCTAATCACGATGAGCTGGTCGAATCCCTTTATGTGACTGATCTGCTCGGCGAGATTGCTTCTCCGCTCTCCGTCCATGTTCTGGGTCGGTTCATCAAAGAACGCAAAATCCACCTCACTCATCTCTTTGAGCAGAGCGAGCCGAACGGCCAGAGCGGCGCTCATCTGTTCCCCTCCGGAAAGCTGATTGAATTTGCGAGTTTCCGCGCCGCGCTGCACCACGATCTCGTAGTCCTTGTCCCAGCGCAACTCGGCCGCGTGGTCGTCCATGATTTCCGAAAAAATATCGTTCGCGCCCTGCGAAATCTGGGCCAATAGCGTTTCCGTGATCAGCGGACCGGCCGAATTGATCGTATTGCGAATGAAGGATACGGCGTCGGCAACCCGGCCGATCTCATCCCGCTCGGCTCGATGTCGGTCGAGCGCGCGCTTCTTGAGAGACAGTGCTTCGAGTTCTTCCGTGGCGTCCTGGAGATTCGATTGGGCCGCTTGAAGTCGTTCGTTCTCGGTTGCCATATCCTGGCCGATACCGCGTATGCCCACGCGCAGGCGCTCGTGCTCCGACCCGTCATACGTCTCCGCGAGCGCCGCGAGCGCCGTTACTATCGTGCTCTCGCGTTCCCCGGCAGCTAGCAGGGCATCGAGGGCCGCGGTTACGGTGCCTTCACGGGAAGGAACCGACGCAGCTTCATCCTGGCAACGAAGGTACGTTTCATACGCCGGCCGATGGACCTGAATGGTGTCGCGTTCGGCCTGTATCTCATCGTCGAGTCCGGCGAACGGTTCGAGTTGTAGCCTCAGCTCGGCAGTTTCCCGCTCGATCTCGGCGCAGCGCTCCAGATCGCCGGCGCGCTCCGTTTCGTACTCCAACTGTCGGGCCGCGATGGTCAGGCACGATGCTTGTCGCTCGCGCGGATTCTCCAATGCGCTAAGCTGGGCCTCGATTGAACTCAGGGTCACGCGACGTTCCTCCAGGAACGCACGTTGCTGCTCGAGACCGTGCAGCTCGTCAATGAGCGCCGCATAGACTGCCGCGCTCTGTTCAACCTGAGATTCGAGCTCGCTCACCATCTGCGCTGCGTCGTTGCAGCGAAGCAAGTATGCCTCCCGGACCACGGCGTCGTCGTAGTGACGGCGAGCGGTATCCTTCGACTTCAACGTATCGCTCAATTCGTTATGTCTGAGTAACAATGCGCCGAGCGTTGCCCGCAGTTCAGTCAGGCGCTCTTCGCTGCCGTCACGCTTGGCAATCTCCACCTGCAGCTCTTGCCAGCGCGCCGTCGCCTTGCGTCCGTCGTCGGCTGCGACATTCATCGCGCCGAGGGTCACTTCGAGCTCTGCGAGCTGCGATCGAGCGTCGCTGCTCCGTCCTTCGAGCCCTTGCAGCAGTTCGGGTTTTGACGTTACCACCGGGCACGTCAGCTCAAGGATAGGACACTGCCGCTGCATCAAACTGGTACGCGCGACGTCGCCGTACTGCACGGTCGCGGTGAGCCTGGCACGCTCTTCTCGCAGGTCGTTCAGTCGAGTCTGGAGAGCGTCCAGTTCCCTCACCGCTGGTGCCAACGTCTCCGCTTCTTGCCGAAGGCGGTCCTGGCGCTGAACTTGCTCGGACAGGAGTTTCGCCGCATCCTTCAGTGCTTTGCCTTCGGCCATCACCTTTTCGAGCTCCGTCTCCATGGGTTCGAATAGCGCAAGCTGTGCCCGGTAGTCACGGGTGCGTTCCTGGGCGGCCGGCAATTCGCGCGCCTCCTCCCGAGCAGCACGGCCCTTCAAGAGCCGTTGGGCCCGTTCGTCTTGCTGTTGTCGGAGGGACTCAATCTCCGCCAAGGTGGCGGCGTACCGCTGCTCCAGATCTGGCCCGGCGCGCAGCTCACCTTCGAGGTCGCGCTGCGTGCGCTCGAGATCCCGCTGGCGCTCGACGTCCGGCGCGAGCGCCGCCGCTGCTTTAGCGGACGTCTTGGCACGCGCGATCTCGGCATCGAGGCGTTCAACCGCGCGATAGATGCCCTGGAGCTGGACGGTGCGAGTCGCCAGGCAAGCGTGCAGCGCATCGCGCTCGGCGCGCCGCTCCTCGAGACGGCCCAGTGCCTCATGGGCGACTTGCAGGCGGATGTAACCGGGCTCGGCCGCCAGCATATCGGCGTGCGCGGCTCGCGCCCGTTCGAGCGATCGCTCGGCCTCCGCGTGAAGATCGGAGAAGCGCTGTACATCGTAGCGAGCCCCCTGCAGCTCGTTCTTGAGGCTTTCAATCTTTATCGCCAGCTCGTCCAGAGCGATTTGCCTGGTCTCCATCGCGTGCAACGTGGTACTCAGCGAGGTTACGGCGGTTACACCCGCTTCCACGCGGGCACGCAACTCGGACGCGCGGGTCTCCAGCTCGGGAATGCGGTCGGTGTCCGCCTCCAACCGGCCGATATCGGCGTTCATACCCGCAGTCACGTCGCGCAGGTAATGGAGCGTATCCAGCAAGGAGGCGAAGGCATCGCGGTACTCTTGCACCCGAAGCAGCGGATCGAAGATCGCTTTCCGGCTGGCGGCAGTCACCAAAAAGTCGGCCGTCATCAAGCCCTGCGGCACGCCGACCGCATTCTTGAACAGCGCGGGCATGTCGGTGGCACCGTCGATTCCGAGCGCGCGGGTCTGTATCCACTCCAGTACTTCGGGACCGCGATCGACGAGTTTAGCGCCCGTCTCAATATCGATCACGTAATGCTGGTTCGGCGAGCCGACTCTTCGCACTATTTCGTACTCACGCTCGTCAGGCGCCAGGATGCGCACGCGAATCGTACCCGATCGTTCACCTTCGCGCACGAACGCCGATCGCTGGTATGGCGAGTAATCGAAGAGTGCACAGCCGATCGACTCCAGTACCGTCGTTTTGCCGCTACCGTTCTGGCCGCACACGGCGTTGAGACCCGCGGTGAACTGAATCTCGGTCAGGTCGTGATAACTCTTGATGTTTTCCAATTGCAGGGAGAGGATTCGCACTCGATCTCCTAGAGCGGAAGTTGCGAAGTTTGGAGCGATTGAGGTGCGGTGTCTCCGGCGGGCTGCGTGTCGTCAAGCGGCTCATTGCCGGCCTGCATGGCGTCCAACGATTTGCGCACATAGTCGGCGATCGAGGCCGGGAGATCTTCTTCAACGGCCATGCCTTTGACGCCCAGAATCAGCTCGGTCCAGGCTGTACTGTGCGGGCGATACTCCGCCATTTGATTGACCAATTGCCCGACAATCCGGGTCTCCACCTCGGCGCGGCTTAGCCGGTCCCTGCTGCTGGGAGCCACCAGGCCGGGAGGCGCCAGTCCGTTGCGAACACGTACCAGCAGAGGTGCGAAGCGCCGATCGACCGCTGCCGAGAGCCGTTCCGTCGGAATTTCCTGCCGCCGAAAACCGCAGATGCCGCCCAGTGCGAGCTCGATCACGGCGCCTTCCGGTATCGAAGGATGCCTTTCAATCGTCGTTTCAGCCGATCGTACGAACTCTTCAAGCGTTTCCGTACCATCGGCGCCGATCGCAATGCGGCGAAACGGACGCACTTTGTCGATTTCCACGGGCTCCGCTTTCTGTTTCGATTCCGCGTCGGTGTCGACCTTGACATCGAAAAATCCATGGGGCCAGTCCATTTCATCCATGGAATTGATTTCGGTTGAGCCAGGGTTGAATACCCAGCCCTCTTCTAGTCGTTTATGGATGTGACCCAGGGCGACGTAATCCACCGCGGACCGAAGCGGCTCGAGCTGGGCGAAGGTCAATCCGCCGTGCATGCGGGGCACCTGTCCCTCCATGCCGGCGTGCAGCATCATCACCGTATATTCGCCTGGCCCGCGCTCGACCTGTGGGGCCAGCTCTTCGATAAGGTGCGCGGTGGCCGCCCCGTAGTACTTGATTCCGTACACGCGCACTCCGGCCACATCGACCCAGGAGCCACGACCGGTGGTTTGATCGAAAGGAACGAGCGTGGTATAGCCATTGGCCGCCTGCTGCCGGTTCAAGAGAATGAGGAGCTCTTGATCGCACAGGAACTCCATCCACGAGAGGCTCCTGGTGATGTGCTGAACATCGTGATTTCCCTCGATCGCCACTACCGGGATAGCCGCTTCGCGCAATCTGCGCAGACCTATCATCGCCTGTTTCAGCGTCGCCGCATCGGCGCGGGCGTGGTGAAACAGATCTCCGGCGATCAGGACAAAATCGACCGAGCTTTCGACGGCGAAGTCGACCATGGACATGTACGCGCGAGCAAAATCGTTCGACCGCTTTGCAAGCCCGTATTGGGCATGTCCCAGATGAATGTCTGCTGCATGAATAAATCGACGGCGCATGACGATGGTCCGCTTTACTCGTAAACCGTTTTCAAGACCAAGAATCTCGCTCACTATACCGCGAGCAATGTGACGGCTTCACGATTGGGCCAGAGGACTACCGGCCGGCGAAGCGGCAAGCTCTCGTGTTAGTCGCGTCGCGCCCTTGACCTAGGCCGAGAGCTCGCCTTCGGCGCTGTGACGATCCCGCTCCTTACGGCGCTTGTCGTATTTTTTGAGCAATTCACGCCAGTGGGCATACTTCTCGGGATCTGCTTTGATTGCCCGATAGCGGCGCTTGTGCTTTTCCTTACGGTGCGTCTCACAGTACAGTGCGTGGCTACTGTTGACTGTTACGCCACACTCCTTGCACAGTCGCTCCGGCCGCTCGGGCTTGGTTTTGAGGATGCGTGCTGTCTCGATACCCGCACGATTTACTATTTGGCGGACTCGTTCGCGCGTAATGCCGAACTCTCGACCGGTCCTTTCGAGATTGTGCAATTCTTGATACCGGGCTACTACCAATTCGGGATCTGCTTTTCGTCCAGGCACGTATGCGCTCTCATTCGCCATAACACTTCACCCTTCCCGGCGCACTTGACAAAAGATGTCGTTGCGGAATGGCCTCATTGTATGCCTAGGGCACTGCGATGTCAAAGTACTCTCGGTCCCTTTATTAGGTCATCCGTGCTATAATATCGCGTCGATTGGAAGAAATTGATCCAGGGTGTACAGTCCGATAGGCTGTGCTTACACAGGAGGAGACACGGTGTCAGACAAAGAGAAGGCGCTCGAACTGGCTCTCGCTCAGATTGAGCGAAGTCACGGCAAAGGCGCGATCATGCGTCTTGGCGACAATGTGGCGATGGCGGTAGAGGCTATTCCAACGGGCGCGATCTCACTCGACATTGCGTTGGGTATTGGTGGGATACCTCGAGGCCGTGTCACCGAGATTTACGGTCACGAATCCGGCGGGAAGACGACGCTCGCCCTGCATATTGTGGCGGAAGCTCAGAAGTTGGGCGGTACCGCGGCGTACATCGACGCGGAGCATGCGCTCGATCCGCTGTACGCGGAGCGGCTTGGCGTCAATACAAAGGATCTGCTGGTCTCGCAGCCGGATACCGGTGAACAGGCGCTCGAGATTTGCGAGCTTCTGGTGCGTAGCGGAGCAATCGATATCGTGGTTATTGACTCGGTAGCTGCCCTTGTCAGCCGCGCCGAGATCGAAGGAGAAATGGGCGACTCCCACCCCGGCGTGCAGGCTCGCTTGATGTCGCAAGCTCTGCGCAAGCTCACTGCCGCCATAAGCCGGTCGAAGACGGCCGTGGTGTTCATCAATCAAATCCGAGAAAAAATCGGTGTGATGTTTGGGAATCCCGAGGTTACACCGGGTGGACGGGCGCTCAAGTTTTACTCCTCGGTACGGCTTGACGTGCGCCGCGTTGATTCGATCAAACAGGGTACCGACGTCGTCGGTAATCGCGTGCGCGTGAAGGTGGTGAAGAATAAGGTCGCACCGCCGTTCAAGCAGGTCGAATTCGACCATATGTACGCCGAAGGTATCTCACGTGAGGGCGGACTGCTGGACGTCGGCCTCGAGATGGGACTGGTCGACAAGAGCGGGGCATGGTTCAATTACGGCTCGGCTCGGCTCGGTCAGGGACGCGAGAACGCGAAGGAATTCCTGCGCCAGAACCCGGACGTGCGCGACGAGCTGGATACGCGGATTCGAGAAAGCATCGCCGTCTTCCAGGCGGATGCGACACCGGTGCCCGCCATTTAGTACGACTCTCTGCAAAAGAGGCCGTCCCACGTCTGGGGCGGCCTCTTTTGCGTTGGTGGTTCGTTGCACTTAAAAATCTGTCCGACGCGTCGCATGTTCCCTCTACCACACGGTCGCGGCCGCTCCGCCCATCCCGCCCTACACTGAAGGGAGCCAGTCGATCCACACGGCAACCCTGACGCTTACGACTGCAACCGGTCAGTGTTAACTCCCAACGTCACCGGATGCACTGCGAAGAAGGAAACACGTACGACGATGTCCGCCATCACGAACCTTTTGGATCGACACCCCACAATTAATCTTTTCATCCAGAAGGTGATGCACGACAACATTACCTTCCTGGCATCGGCAGTAGCGTGGACGCTCCTGACTTCGATCGTACCCATAGTCGTCGGGTTGGTGGCTATCAGCAGCCTGTTCCTGCACGACCAAGCGTCACAGCAAATCGTTGTGAACCATTTGAGCTACGCCCTGCAAGGCACGCTGCAGCCCGACGAGATCCATCAGCTCGTGACCGCGACGATCAGACACCGCGGATTGTTTGTATTGATTGGCTTTATCGGCGTCCTGTATGGCGGGTCAAACGTGGGGGGCTCGTTCTCCACGGTCTTTCAGCCAATATTTGAAGTGAACGGGCGAGATCTGCTCAAAGAGAAGATTCTCGACGTCAGCATGATCTTCGTCTTCGTCGTGTTGATGCTGGTAATCATCGTCGCGACGTCCGCCGGCGCGCTGATTTCGCACCTCTTTCCGGTTGCTCCAATTCCGGGTGGAACCGCCTTTCTCATCGGCGCTCCCATCAGTCTGGCGGCGGGGTTCCTGCTGTTCGCGGTGCTCTATCTGGTTTTCCCCAATCCTCAACCACGCTTCAAGTTCAAACATGTGTGGCCGGGTTCGCTCGTCGCAGCCATCCTATTCCAGATTCTCAGCTTCATCTGGCCAATTTACGCCGGGGTCAATCACTTCAGCCGGTACGGCGCGCTCCTGGCTCCGCTCATCGTGCTCGCCGCGTGGATCTATTTTTTCTCACTTATACTCATGGTCGGAGCCGAGATCATCGCGTTTGCGGCGATTGGAGAGGCGAACCGATCTGGCCGGCCGATCGGACCTCAGCCGGAGAATTTCGTCCCGTCTCATACCATGATGCGTAACGACATCGACCACGTAAAGATGTCCTAGCTCATGAGTTGACCACCATATACTGACCGGAATTGGCTGCATATTCGTGATACCATCCGACGTGCTTGGACCCGACACATTATTGAATGATCGTTACCAGTTGGTGGCGCTCATCGGGGAAGGCGGAATGGCCGCGGTTTACCGCGCGGTCGATACTCGCCTGGGCCGCAGTGTGGCGGTCAAAGTGCTCCGGTCGGAGTACACTCGCGACCAACCGTTTTTGCAGCGCTTTCAGCAAGAAGCCGAATTCGCCGCCAGCCTCGGAGCACATCCCAATATCGTCGCGATCTACGACATCGGCCAGGATAAGGATCGCAATTATTTCGTGATGGAACTCGTGGAGGGACGTGACCTCAAGGCCATTATCCGCGAGCTTGCGCCATTACCGATCTCCGTGGCCTTTCCTATCGGCCAGCAAGTGGCGGCGGCTCTCGATTTTGCCCACAAACGCGGCCTGGTACACCGCGATATCAAGCCGCAGAACATCATGGTCACGCCGAACGGTGAGGCAAAAGTGACCGATTTCGGTATCGCCCGCAGCCTGGCTGCGTCGCAGCTCACCCGCACCGGTATGGTAATCGGAACAGCTCACTACCTGTCGCCTGAACAGGCACAGGGAATGGCGACGGGTGCGCCCTCCGATATTTATTCACTCGGCGTCGTGGTCTACGAGATGATCACGGGACATCTTCCGTTTGAGGCCGATTCACCGATTGGTGTTGCGATGCAGCACATACATAGCGCTCCGCCGCCCCCCTGGGACTACAATCCCGCCATATCGGCGCGACAAGGGGCGGTCGTGCTGCGTGCTCTGGAAAAGGCACCGGAACGTCGCTACCGTGATGCCGCCGAGTTCGCGCAAGCGCTAGCGGAATCAGCGAGCGCGAAAGCCGAGCAAACAACCGTCATTGCTCCCGTGGTTGCAACGCCCGCGCAGACGACCCGGGTATCCAGCACGGTGCTCCGCGAGCCCACACCCCGCCGGCCGCGAGTGATTCGTGATCCTTATGCCGATTCGGCCGCAACCGAGATACCCCAGCCGGCGAATCCCTGGCGCAGGACCTGGATTATCCTGGGTGTGCTGCTGGCGGGCCTGGCAGTGGCCGCTGCCGCGTTCTTCGTCAGCAATAAGGCGTTCGGAGGCGGTGCGGCACCAACGCCCACGGCCACCGCGACGGACACACCTACACCAAAACCAACGGCTACGCCCAGGCCGAAGCCGAAGCCGAGCCACGTCGCAGTGGTGCCGGCAGCCACCGCTACCAGCGCACCGGTCTACCCGACAAACACGCCGTATATCGCTCCACCGGCGACGGCCACGTCCACCCGCGTGTATTCGACGTATACGCCCACACCGGCCCTCCCGACATCCACACCGAAGCCGGCACCACCTACCAGGGTTGTGCTCCCGACGGACACGCCAACCGTGACCTTTCCGCCAGTGACACCAACCGCAACCGGTTGAGAAAACGGAATTCAAAGGAATGCACAGTGCTGAGCGGCCGGTGAATGCATGATCGAAGCGACCCGCGTTCGAGACAATTTGTGGTGCCTTGACCTCCATTTTGGAGGGGAAACCGGTGTCATCGCAGCCTACCTGATACACGAGGCCGGCGAGTACGCGCTGGTTGAAACAGGGCCGACCTCTACCATCGATGCCCTGGAATGGGGTATCCGGTCAGCCGGCGTCGCGCCCAGCGCAATTTCGAAACTTCTGGTTACACATATTCATCTCGACCACGCCGGAGCGGCGGGCTCGCTGCTCGCACGCTATCCCAACATGCATCTTTTCGTGCACGAGCGGGGAGCTCGACACATGCAGGATCCGACCAAATTGATTGCGAGTGCGCAGCGCATCTACGGCGATCGCATGGGAGAGCTCTGGGGGGATATCGTGCCTGTTCCGGCAGAACGGATGACTTCGCTCTCCGACGACGACGTGGTACGCATCGGCGAGACGAGCCTGTCGGTGGCGTATACTCCGGGTCATGCCTCGCATCACGTGGCTTATGTAGACGAGGCCCGGAAAGAAGTATTCACAGGTGACGTCGCCGAGATTCGCTTGCAAGGAGCGGACACTATTCGTCCGGCGACACCCCCGCCCGATGTGGATCTCGAGTTGTGGACCGAAAGCCTGCGGCGGCTCGTTCAGCTTCGAACTCAACGTCTGCATCTGACCCACTTCGGTAGCTACCTCGACGTGGACCACCACCTGGCGGAGGCCGAACGACAACTCCTCAGGTGGGCAGCCTACATCGAAAACTCGCACGCCCAGGGGATTGGCCCGGACGATCTGAAGGCTGGTTTACAGATAAGGGCAGCGCAAGAGGTAGTGGAATCGGGTGGTGATGATGAGACAATCCGACGCTACGACCTGGCGGCGCCGACAGGCATGTCGGTCGACGGGCTCCTTCGGTATTACCGAAAGCGATCGGAGCTCGCGCCTTAGTTCTTCCCGATTTGCGACTGGATGATGACGATCGCCTGCAAAAATGAAATGAAGTAGAAGGCGGCGAAGGTCATGATTCCGGCGCGAAACACGTTTTCGATGCGGCGCAAGAAACCAACCATGATGACGATCACGAACAGTACCATGCCCGTGATAGTGACAGTAGCGGATGGACCGTTCACGCCCGAAAGGAACAACACCGGCGGCGATGGTGCGTCGAGCGTGACAAAGAGCAGGTACATGGCAGCGGCCAGCAGAAGCATGTAGGCGTAGTACTTCCATACACCCGCGGCGCCGCGAAATAAGAAAACGAACAGTAGCACCGCGACAATGATGATCAGGATATTCGCCACTGCGAGCACCACCGCGAACAGCAGACTTCCCACTGCCAGGACGGCGAGACTGCTGAGTGGGTTCGCCAGTCCGAGACCAATCCGAGCCTGTAGAGTCGGCGCGGTAATGACGGTCGGAGAGAAGCGGCTCAATTCGATTCGGATAATGCTGCTTTTGGCGGGTTGTGCCTGCCAGAGTTCCGCAGGGAGTCCGCCGACGGAGACAGAGAACGGCACGTCGTCCGAGGCAGATTCGAATGCAACCCGATCGGGGTCTCCAAGCGCTTGCCCGTTGGCAGCGAAGGAAATCGTGCCCAGATAGTTTCCGAGGTCGAATGGCTGTAACCAGACGAGTTCCATATGGCTGCCGACGGTAGCTAGCGCCATATCCATTGCCACGAGGTCAGGAACGATCACCCGTGGCCGGCCGGCCAATACGCTTCCTCGCCACGAAGCGAGGGCCAGCCCCTGGTCACCCGACCACGCGAGCCACACGGTATGCCCCTGGCGTGAAAGGTCGATGCCCCAGCGATTCGGGGACGATCCCGTGCCTCCGCCGGCGATCGCTGTAACCTCTGCCAGCGACTGTGACGGTCCCAGAGGCACTCCGGAGAGGCTGTACCGGCGAGTGCGAACGTTGAACGCGGAAGCCGAGCAACACTGATCGAAGTACGCCAGACGAAAGCTCCGAGAAGTGTCCATGACGGCGTGTGGAGTAAACGCGTAGCTCGCGCCGTCTGGTGAGCGCGATTGGGATCGACGCGCGTCCCGCACGATCGACCGTGGACAGGAAGACGTTGAACTGGGGACGCTGCCAGGAGAACACGACCCCCACCCGGTTGCCGTCGGTGAAGGCAATCGGGTGCTCAATGGGGGCACTTCCGCCGGCCACCGTGCGGTATACCGGGGCAGACCGTCCATCCACAGTGGCCGTGCGCAGGGTACTACCGTCCGCCGTATCCTGTCGCCAGGCAACGACGTCGAAATTTGCGGCGTGTCCCAGAGTGAGTGACTGTGTCAACGTCGACGGACTCCCTTGAAGCGTGATATCCGGGCGGTCACGCCGACCGGACGAGTCAAATGACGAGAGAATAAGGCGCCCGCGTAAATCGGTCCAGGCAATATCCCACCCACGAGCGGTGGTAGCAGCCGAGTAATCGAATGACGATGTCGACGGCAGGACTACCGTGGGGGAGTTCCAGTGGAGCGACCAGTCGCGCTGCGCATTCTCCCCAAGGACGACCAATCCGCAGAGCGACAGCAGCGCGGCCAGCACGAGCCCGCTTCCGATCGCTCGTAGCGGAATCCTACGAAACACAAAACTCCTTCACCGGGGACCATACGATCGGATCCGCCGCTCTGTTCCGCATCAAATCACTTCACAATAATCGCAATGACAGGGAATGCAATACGACTCGAGAGCGCACGAGGGTCGACCCGCACGAGGGACTCGCGTCGCCGACTTGACAAATCGCTTAACCGCGCGCCTGGGTAGTCCTTGGTACAATGGAGGACTAAAAGGAACGTGAATCGGTGCTGCTCAATCGGCTCAGGCTGCGACATTATCGGACGTACCCATCACTCGATCTCCATGTGCCGCGCGGAGTCACCATTCTCCACGGCCCTAACGGTGCGGGCAAGACGAACGTCCTGGAGGCCATCTTTGTGCTGGCCACAACACGGTCCTTTCGGACACGCTCGGATCGCGAGCTCATCGCGTGGGACGAGACCGAGGACGGCGCCAACGCCTTCACGCGGCTCGAAGCGGAAGTCGAGTCCAATGCCGGCCCAATCCGCGTCGATATGGTGATCTCGGAGCTCCCGGGGCGAAACGGTGCCGATTCGACGGTGCGAAAGCAATTCAAACTGAACGGCAGTCCGAAACGCGCGGCCGATGTCGTGGGATCGGTCAGGTGTGTGCTCTTTGCTCCCGAGGACGTCGCGTTGGTTACCGGCTCACCCTCGTTGCGGCGGCGCTTCATGGATGTCATGCTCTGTCAGATTGACCACCGGTATCTCCGGACACTTCAGGAGTACGGCCGAATACTGACCCAGCGGAACGCCCTATTACAACGGTTACGCGGGCGCCCCGAGCCGGCCACGCTGCTCGAGTTCTGGAATGACAAGCTGGTGACTGCCGGCACCGAGATCATGGTGAGTCGCAAAATAATGCTGCGCGTGTTGAATGATTTCGCACGTGAAGCGTACAGTGACCTGGCCGGGCTGGGCGAGGAGTTGACGGTGAGCTATCGTCCAAGCCTCGAGCAGATCGTCGACGAAGCCGACGCGCACATCGCATCGCTCTTTACGGACCGCCTGCACAAATTGCAGTCCAAAGAGATCTTCCAGGGAGTGACGCTGTGCGGCCCGCATCGTGATGACCTGCAGTTCAGTATTGCCGGCATGGACGCTCAGTCGTTCGGTAGCCGAGGTCAACAACGCAGTGTGGCACTCGCCCTGCGCCTCTCGGAGCTCCATTACATGACAAATCGAACCGGGGAGGAGCCGCTTCTCCTGCTCGATGATGCTCTGGCCGAGCTTGACGACGATCGACGGCGCTTACTGCTTCAGCTCACCGACTTGCATCCTCAAGTTCTGGTAACCACGTCCAATATTGCTTCGTTTCCGGTGGAGTTCCAGGACAAGGCGACGTTAATCGAGGTGGATTCCGGCAAGGTACAGGTGCGGCTGCCAATCCGAGCACAGGCCAGTTAGTATCCTGAGGGCGTCCCTGCTACGCCGACGGACCGGGTGGCGAATCTTCGCGCCGGTGCGGGCCGGAGCCTGAAAGGTCCAACATCATGATTCCCGCAACCTACGCGAATTATTTCCTGGCGAGCACCGGCGCGAGTGCAGCCCTCATCGGGTTACTCTTCGTCGCGATCTCGCTGGCGCCGGAGGCAACCTTCGGATTGCACGCGAACGTCGAGCGGCGTGTCCTGGCCGGAAGCGCGTTCACCGCGTTGCTCAACATTTTCTTCATCTCGTTGGTGGCGCTCGTTCCACAGACCAACCTGGGCTATGTCGGGTCGATCATGGCGGCCATTGGGTTCATTCATACGCTCACCATGGGCCGGCACTTCTGGAAAGCCCGAAACGAGGGGCCACGAACGCGTAAGTTGATGCTCCTGGTTGGCAGCCTCGTGCTCTACGGGTGGGAAGGATGGTTTGGTCTGTCGCTTCTCCGCCACGCCCATAACCCGGACGCAATTTCGGGTTTGTCGTATCTCCTGCTGGGCGCGTACAGCATTGGCGTGGGTCGAGCCTGGGAACTGCTGGGCGCACAGGACGAAGGCCTTCTTACGCTGCTGGGGCTGAGAGGTGTGCGAACCACTGCGTTTTCCGGTGAGACCGCACATGACGCCAGTCTCCCATCGTCCGGCACGGTAGCGACCACGCCCAAGTAGCATGCGTATGGGGTTCTTTTATCTCTCTCAGGTGTTGAAGCGGCCAATATGGACGCAGCGCGGTGAACGCGTGGCGCGCATCAAGGATATCGTGGCTCGACTGGAAGCGCTGAACGCGAAGGGAGAAATCGCGCTCGAAGTGTACCCTCCCATCGCCGGGTTGGTGGTCGATATTGAGAGTCGAGAAGTGTTCATGCCCTGGTCTCAGGTGGCATCACTCGGTCCCGAGGGAGGCCGTCTAAAGTCATCCGGCGTGTACCTGGACGCCTTCGAACGGCGCGAGGGTGAAGTTCTGCTGGCGCGAGATATGTTGGACAAGCAGCTTATCGACATCGATGGACGCCGAGTCGTACGTGCGAACGACGTGCAGTTGTACGCCGCGGACGGCTCCGTGCGGGTGACGGCAGTCGATGTCAGCGCGCTTGCGCTCTTGCGCCGCCTGACCTTCGGGCGGCTATTCCCGGGTGTCGACCCAATGAGCCCGCCTGCGCCGGAAGACGCCTCTCCGCTGGTGAAGCGGCGAAGACTCGGTCCCGCCAAATTGATCAAGTGGGCCGACGTCGAACCGTTGAAGGCGGGCGTGCCGGATGTGCGGCTTCGGTTGTCACACGAGCGTCTCGGTCTGCTCCATCCGGTTGACATCGCGCACATCGCGGACGAACTCAGCTACCTACAGGGCGCCGAGATCATTCAAAGCTTGAACGACGAGCACGCCGCGGACACGTTGCAAGAAATGGACGAAGAACGCCAGGCGGATATCGTCGAGAAAATGGATGCCGAGCGAGCGGCCGACATTCTAGAGGAAATGGCCCCCGATGATGCGGCCGATCTTCTGGCGGACCTGGATGAAGCACAGGCGGGCGATTTGCTCCGTCGAATGGACCCGAGCGACGCGGAGGACCTGGAAGAGCTTCTCAATTATCCGGAGGGAAGCGCCGGGGGTATTATGACGAGCGATTTCTTGACGGCGCCGCCGCATGTGACGGTTCAGGAGGTGCTGGCATTCATCCGGGGACTCCAGGACGCCCCCGACGTGATCGACTACCTCTTTGTGGTCGATCAAGGGTCCGAGGCGGCCTGGACGAGCCCAGAGACACAGGGTGAAGGTAAATTGCTGGGCATCGTCTCACTGCGAGATCTGTTGTTGGCGTCCGATGACACGTTCATTCGCGATACCATGACCACGGACTTTCTCTGGGCCCACGCCGACGATCCGTGCGAAAAGGCGGCACGGCGCATGGCCGACTACAATCTAATTGCCATGCCGGTGTTGGATGATTCCGAAAATTTGCTCGGTATCATCACCATCGACGATGCCATGGAAGTCTTGCTCCCCGAGCGCTGGCTGAAACGAGTGCCGCATGTATTTGGTTAACGAGGATCGAGATGGCCCAGAACGCTGGGCCAGTTCCCGCGCCCGGTCTACCGGACGAGGGAATTGGCGACGTCGAGACCATCTACGAGGGAACGCTCTTATCGGGCTCCGCCCCTCCACGCCGCGGTTCCCCACTGCACCGGCTCGCGCGCTTTACATCGGGACGGCGCGGACCGTGGCTCATGCTGGCATCGCTCGGTCCGGGCCTGATTGCGGCCAACGCTGGGAATGATGCCGGCGGCATAGCGACCTACGCTTCCATTGGCGCCAAATACGGTTACGGGTTGCTGTGGGTATTCCCGCTCATCCTCATCAGCCTGGCCGTGGTACAGGAGATGGCAGCCCGCATGGGAGCCGCCACCGGAAAAGGCTTATCAGACCTGATTCGCGAGAACTTCAGTATCCATGTGACGGCCTTTGTGCTGGTGGCGCTGTTAATCGCCAACGGAGGCACGGTGATCACCGAGTTCATCGGCATCGCGGCAAGTGTCAATCTGATATTCCCTCGCGCCGAGTACATTGTCGTTCCCCTGCTTGCCGCCGGCATCTGGCTGATGGTCGTGAAAGGCAACTATAGCAGTGTCGAGCGTGTGTTTCTGGCGATGACGCTCGTCTTTTTCGCGTACCCGATCTCGGCCGTTCTCGCTCATCCCGACTGGGGAGACGCCGCCCGTCAGACGATCGTTCCCACCGTGCATTTCAATAGCGCCTACCTGCTGCTGTTTGTCGCCACGGTCGGTACCAGCATCACACCGTATATGCAGGTATACGTCCAGTCGACGGTCGCCGACAAGGGGATTACCGCCCGCGACTATCGAGCCGAACGCATTGAGGTATACGCCGGGTCGCTCTTCGCCAACCTCATCGCGGTCTTCATTGTCATCGCGACCGCCGCGACGCTTTTTCCCCATCACCAGGAAGTTCAGACGGCACAGGACGCGGCGAGGGCTCTCGGCCCCCTGGCTGGTAGCTATGCTAAATACCTCTTCGCCACCGGCCTGTTCGGCGCGTCGATGCTGGCGGCAGCCGTACTGCCGCTGGCTACCGCCTACTCGATTGCCGAGGCGATGGGAGTTGAAAAGGGCGTGAATCGCGGGTTCCGAGAAGCGCCCGTCTTCATGGGCATATTTACAGGTTTGATCGTCCTGGGAACCGTCGTCGCGCTCATCCCTGGTCTGCCGATCATTCGGGTGCTGGTGGGCGTACAGGCGGTGGATTGCGTTCTATTGCCCGTTGTTCTGTTTGCGATTCTCCGGCTCATCAATAACAAACATTTGATGGGAGACATGGCCAACGGGCCGGTATATAACGCAATCGCGCGCACGACCGCGGTGGTCGTCTCGATTCTTTCGATCGTTCTGCTCGGGACGACGATCCTGCAACTTTTTGGCGTACCGATCGGCTGAGGTGGTCGAGCGAGGCGGCGCCGCCCCGGATGAGGCAGCGCCGCTTGTCGTTCTATACCGCGCGTTCGAGCCGGCCGTCATCGAGGACGGCTTCGAGTGCCGACAGGAGGCGATCGATATCGCTCTCATGCACCCAGCCCATGTGACCGATGCGGAAAATAGAGCCTTTGAGCCAGTCCTGGCCGTTGGCGACGACAACCTGCCGCTGTCGAAGGGCCTTGATCAACGTCGAGGTATCATGCCCCTCCGGCGTGCGCACCGCCGTGACGGTGTTGGACGCGACCGCCGTGTCGGCAAATAGCTCCAGGCCCAGGGCCTCGATACCTTCGCGCAACTGCCTGCCAATCGCGGCGTGACGCGCGTAGACGGCTTCCGGTCCTTCCTCCGTCATGAGGCGCAGCGCCTCCTGCATGGCATGCACGACACCCACGGCGGGAGTAAACGGCATGGTACGTTTCTCACCATTTTTGCGCGCCTTGGTGAAATCCCAGTAGAAACGGGGCATGCGTGCCACGGCGTGTGCCGCCCAGCCTCGCTCGCTCACGCCGACCATGGCCATGCCCGGTGGAGACATCCACGCCTTCTGCGATCCAGAGATGGCCACGTCGACATCCCACTCGTCCTGGCGGAACGGAATCGCTCCGATGGAGCTCACGCCATCGACCAGGATGACGGGACTTTCGCCCGATGCTTCCTGACGAACGGCTTCGACGAGGGACGGAATGTCGTTCGTGACGCCGGTCGAAGTCTCATTGTGGGTGAGGATAACCGCTTTGATACCGGGATTCTCGCGGACTGCCTCCCGAACGTCCGGGAGCGAGAGGGCCTTGCCCCACTCACCTTGCACGCGAATTACGTGGGCGCCAAACGCCTCGGCGATAGCGGCGAAACGCTCCCCAAATACGCCCGACGTGATAGACAGGACATCGTCACCCGGTGACACCATATTGACAATGGCCGCTTCCTGCGCACCTGTACCGGATCCGGTCAGAAGAAGAGGCTCGGAGCTGATACCAAAAAATGGCTTGAGCCGTTCCAACACCTCGCCCACGGTTGCCGCGAATTCCGGGCCGCGATGGTTGACCATTGGCCGGGCGCCGGCCAGGGCAACCACTTCCGGAACGGGTGTCGGTCCCGGCACTCGGAGATTGATATCGTCGTACGCCATAGCTATGCCTTTCGTAATACAGACGGGTTGACCGCAAAGGAAACCGGTCTCCCCGCGAAATAGTCGATGATTTCTTCCGCGATGTCGGTAGATACCTGGGCCTGTGCCTCACGCGTGGACGCAGCCACGTGTGGGGTCAGGATCGTGTTGGGGGAACTCAAGAGCGGTGAGTCGACGGGTGGCTCATCCTCGAAGACGTCAAGCGCGGCCCCGGCCAGATGGCCCGACTGCAAAGACCGTGCGAGCGCCTCGGGATCGATCAGGCCGCCGCGCGCGCAATTGATGAGATACGCGTCCGGCTTCATGGCCGCCAGGGAATCGGCACCTATGAAGTGATAGGTCTCGGCAATCAGTGGAATGTGCACGGACACGAAATCGGACGTCGCGAGCAGCTCGGTCAGATCCACCGAACGCAGCCCCGACGCTCGCCAGGCATCGTCGGTCAGATAGGGATCGTACACCACGACGTCCATACCTAGGGCGCTGCCGATGGAGGCCACCTGCCCGCCTACTTTGCCGGCGCCGAGCACTCCCAGACGTTTCCCGCTGACCTGCACGCCTTCGTAGCCCGCTTTCCAGGTACCGTCACGCACTGCCGCATCGGCCGCTGGAATGCGGCGAGCCAGTGCGAAAAGCAGCGCTATGGTGTGTTCGGCAGTGGAGCGAACGTTCCCAAGAGGAGCGTTCACTACCAGGATGCCCTGGTCGGTCGCGGCCTCGACGTCGATATTGTCGACACCGATCCCGGCTCGTCCAACGATTTGAAGCCGTGTACCTTTGCCCAATACGTCACGGGTGACCTTGGTCCGGCTGCGCACGATAAGCGCATCCGCGTCTCCGAGGGCCAATAACAACTGCGCGGAATCGTCCGCCACGACGACATCCGCATGCTCGCGGAGAAGATCGAGCCCACGGGCGGAAAGCGGATCGGCGACAAGTATGCGATGAGGGTGCGCGGCGCTCACAGTGCCTGCGATCCCAGATTCACGCGATGCTCGCCGAGATGCTCGACGTCGTTCACATGTCTCACGCTGCCTACCAGGTCGGGGCCGACGAGGGTGGTAATGCCAGCATTCTCCAACGATACGGACGCGAAACCCTCGAGTGGCCGTTCCGTGGCCGCCGCGATAACGAGACGCGCCACCGTGTCGTGGGTGACCACCACATACGTTTTACCGTCGCCCTTTGCCAGCAACTCGGCAATCGGCTCAAGCGAACGCGAGTGGACGTCGCTCAAACTCTCTCCCCCCGGGAACTGTACGACGTGCGGTTCCTCGGTCCAGGTACCGTACATCTCAGGAAAGCGTGCTCGCACCTCGTCGCGGGAGAGACCCTCCCAGGAGCCGTGTGCTATCTCCGTGAGCCGTTCGTCGGCCTGCGGCGAAAGGTGATGGTAACGGGCGATGGCCTGAGCCAGCATCCTCGCTCGCCGTAAGGGACTGCAGACAATGGCGGCGATGCGCTCGCGACTCAAGCGTGCCGCGACCAGCTCGGCCTGCACTCGCCCCAGGGGGCTGAGGGTAATGTCGCGTTGTCCCTGGTAAATACCTTTTCGATTCCATGCGCTTTCAGGGTGCCGTATGAGCAGAACTGTGGTTTGCATGGGCGTACGCTCCTGAAGGACGTTACACAACCCGCGGGGCGACGAGGAAACCTCTCCGCCCGGGCTTTTGTCCCCCTGGTGTAGCCGCATGACGGCCCGCACCGCTCGGTCCAGACCGTGGACGCAATGCCCCCACGCGGAACCCTAGGTACGCTTTCGCTCGACAGGTCGGCCTTACATCCCCACGTGTTGGTACTCGGCCTGTCTTGATTACGATAAGTATACGTGGGCCGTTTCGCAGTTGGCAACCAGGCGGCATGCCATTGAACGCAGCACGGCGCGCCGTCGAGGTCATCCGGCGAGGGCGAGACGCACGGCTTCGTCAAACGGCGTGAGCGGAACGGGCAGCACCCGGCGGGCGGACTGATCCCGCACGATCACTTCGTTGCGTAACCCCTCGATCAAGGCATGAGCCACAGGCGCCGGCACGGGCGTGACCAGATCCACCCAGTACGCCGACAGTCGCGGCGTGAGTACGGGAACTTTGATCGTCAGGTGGCGTTTCCCCAGAATGTCCCCCATGCGGTCCATCATTGTGCGGTACGACATGATCTCCGGGCCCCCGATGTCGAACGACGCGTTGTAGGCCTCCCGCGTACCGAGGGCCGAGAGCAAGTAGGCGATGACGTCCGCCACGGCTATGGGCTGCGCGCGGGTTTCCACCCACCGCGGACAGACCATTACCGGAAGGCGTGAGACCAACGATCTGAGCATGATAAAGGAAGCGCTGTCTCGCCCGAGGATCACACCAGCCCGCAGAACGGTCGTGGGCGCCTTACCCGTGCTCAAGACTTCCGCGACCTCATGCCGGCTCCGAAGATGAGGCGATAGATCATCGTCCGGGTTGCCTAAACCGCCGAGGTACACGACCTGCTCCAGGTGTCCGCTCTCGGCCGCGAAGTTCTGCGCCGCATAGCGATCGAACTCGGCAAATGTCGTCTCGCCGGTCGACTTTCCCATGGAGTGAACGAGATAGTACGCAGACCCAACACCGCTCAGTGCCGACCGTAGCAACGCGCGATCCATCACGTCCCCCTGCACGACCTCCACGCCCTGCCTCCGCAAATGCTTCAACCGGTCGGGATTGCGGCTGAGAGCGCGTACTCGATATCCCTGCTTCAGCAGGGCAGGGATGAGCTGGCCACCAACATAGCCCGAGGCGCCGGCCACTAAAACCGGTCGATCCATCATGGTTCCCCCCGCTCCCGAGCAAAGATAATGTTGCCGCCCACGATGGTGTGCGCGACACGTCCGCGGAGGACGTTTTGCATCAGCGGCGTGTTCTTCCCTCGACTGTACAGCGAATCGGGTGTCACCCTCCACGGTTCATCAGGGTCAAAGACGCATACATCCGCCGGCGTCCCCACGCGTAGGGATCCCGCATCCAGTCCGAAAATGGATGCCGGTCCGCAGGTCAAGCACTCGATCAGGCGTCCGATCGAAATCCGTCCGGAATGCACGTTTTCAAGGGCGAGCGGCAGCGCGGTCTCGATAGCAGAGAAGCCGAAAGCGGCGCCGTCAAAGTCGGTGTCTTTGTCCGCATGAGTATGAGGCGCGTGATCGGTGGCCACGGCCCCGATGATGCCGTCGCGTAGCGCGTCGACGCACGCTTCGACATCGCGCACCGATCGAAGCGGCGGATTAACCTTACAGAAGGGATGGGCAACACTGAGAGACGTGGTCGCAATGCCTTCCAATAGATCCTCGGTGAGACTGAGATGGTGCGGTGTCACCTCGGCGGTTACCGGCACACCCCGGTCGCGCGCAGCCCGGAGCAGTTCAACCGTATCGGCGCAGCTGACGTGTGCGATGTGAAGATGACCGCCGAGTTTCTCGGCCAGGGCGAGATCGCGCGCTACCAGGCGGGCTTCGCCCGCGCATGGCCAGGGCTGGAGTCCCAGCCGTCGAGCTACGTCGCCATCGTTGGCGACTCCGCCGCGCACGATCTCGGGATCTTCCTCGTGGACGCTGATCGTTGCGCCGTTGTCGGCACTCCAGCGGAGCGCCTGCTCCATCAGTGCGGCGTTCCACACCGGTTTTCCGTCGTCCGAGAAACCGACGGCTCCCGCTGCCCACAGCGCGTCGAGGTCCGCGAGCTCGCCTCCCAGCAGGCCGCACGACACGGTGCCCAATTGGCGCACTCGGACATGCGCCGAACGAGTGCACTCGTTCAGAACGTCGTGAAGAACCTCTACCGAATCGACCGGAGGGCTTGTATTGGCCATGGCGCAAACCGTAGTAAATCCACCGGCTGCCGCCGCCGCGGTTCCGCTCTCGATGGTTTCTTTTTCGGGAAAGCCCGGGTATCGGAGGTGGGTATGAAGATCGACAAAACCCGGGCACACGATCATGCCGGACGCTTCCAGCACCTGCTCACCGGCAGCCATGACAGCATCCACCGGACTAATGACCGAGACCAGGCCGCGTTCGAGCACCAGATCCGCGACTCTATCGATGCCGGCCGACGGGTCAATGATCCGACCGGCACGAATGCGAAGTGGGCGGACGGTTCGCACCATAGAGCGGGGACCTCATTACATGAAGAAGGAGAGGACCTGGTCCTCTCCACTGCGCGATGTCGAGAGCCTACCGGCCGGTGCTACTTACCGGCGAGAGGCCGTTTCCCGTGATTTGCCTTTTTCATTCGCAGCTTCTTGAGCTTGCGTCGACGCGTACTTGCCAAACCAAATCCTCCACGAGGGGCGACTTCGCCCATCCCCTATCTCAATCTGCCGTCATACCAGTCGCGCGGTGCGCCGCACGGGTGCGTGCGTCAACGCCGCACGCCCTCACTGCTTGCTATGGTATCACGCTCGACTGTCACCGTACGATTGGCGCCCGACAGGCACCGAATGGCGGTTTTGCGTACTCTTGTCGTAACGACGAGCGGCTGTCACCGACAGCAGGCGCCAAATTCCTCTCTGAAACGAGTGTGGCCGTCCGAACCCGGAGGAAATCAGCTACCATCGCAAACATCCACCACACGTCGGTAAAGGATCGATTGGATGATTCGTGGCCCTCAGAAACTTTTCAGGATTGAGGCGACGGTACGAGAAGCTTCTCGCCGCACGCCCGCGGCTCTCTGGATTTCGGTGGTGGGTATCGAGCACGAGCCATTCGTAGTACTGGGAATCGGGCTCGTCGTGTCGGGACGTCCGGACGTGGTCTGGGCCAAAGCTCCAAAACGTTTCCTGCGGCGGCGGGGGTGGGAAGTTTCAAAGCGCAAGCCGCTCAACGTGTGCTTTCCGCTGGAGGCGCTCTACCCGGGAGATGCGGAAGCGGTTGAAGACCAGATCGAGGCCAACCCGCGCCCGGCGATCGGCGTCGAAAGCGCCATTATTAGCCTGAGTAACGGCGTTGAAATGCGGCAACGGCTGCCCCATATCATCCACGAACCGCCTCCCAAGCGCTGGTTGCATCGCTCGTAACGGCCTGGCTCCATCGAACCGGGCGGAATTTCTCAGCGCCCGTTCAGGAAGCCAGCTTTATACTCAGAAGGCTCAAGTGCTCGGCAACAAGGAACGGAACGATGGCGCCGCAGATACAGGATTGGATCTCGATATTCCTGGGCATCATCGTGGAAGCGACGCCGTTTCTGTTGCTCGGCGTGGTGGTTTCCGCGCTGGTCCACGTCTTTGTCACCGAAGATGCACTGTTGAAATTCGTCCCGAAGAGTGCGTTGCTGTCCATCCTCCCGGCGATTGGCGTGGGGATGCTGATGCCGGTGTGCGAATGCGGGAACGTCGCGGTGGCACGTCGTTTTCTGGCCAAGGGAGTGCCGGTATCGGCCTGCGTCACGTTTTTGCTGGCCGCGCCGATCCTGAATCCGGTAGCAATTTTCGCCACGGCTACGGCCTTTCGCTACGAGCCGTCCATGGTATGGCTTCGATGTGGTTTAGCCTTCGTGGTAGCTGCCGTGGTTGGATTGATGATCGACCGTTGGGGCCGGGGTGAAGATTTACTGGCGTCCGGCCTCCTGCGCGGTCACGACCACGATCATGCGCATCACCATCACGGTCACGCGCACTCCCACTCGCACCATCGAATTCAGGAATCGACCGAACGGTTGATGCAGGCGGCTCAACAGGCGGGCACCGAGTTTATGACGATGATGCAGGTGCTGGTAGTGGGCGCGTCGGTAGCGGCGGCGACTCAGGTGCTGGTTCCGCGATCTTCTATTACCGGGATCGGAGCAGGGATCGTGTTCTCGATCGTCGCCATGATGAGCCTCGCTTTCGTGCTCTCGATTTGCTCCACGGTCGACGCCTTCTTTGCCCTGTCATACTCGAATATTTTTTCAACCCCGGCCCTGCTGGCATTTCTGGTCTTCGGCCCGATGATTTCCATGAAATCGGTCGGCATGATGTTAACCGCCTTCAGGCCTCGGGTAGTATTCGCGATGGTCGCGGTGACTGTTGAGCTGGTGTTCGTGTCGGCCTTACTTCTCAACCTCAAGGGAGCACTCGCATGACCGTACAGCTAGAACGATTGCACACGCGCCAACCCGTCCGGGCAATGGATTTGCGGCGATTCATGCCCTCGTTTCTGCTGGCCGGCTACGGGATATTTATTCTCTCCCTGTTCGCGCGAGGAGTCATGACCTGGTACATCAATCCCGGCTACGTGTGGCCGACGACCCTGGCAGGCGGCGTACTGATCGGTATCGCGGTGGTCACGGTGGCTCGAAAGCGTACACCGGCCTGCGAGACGTGCGGCAACGACTGCTCGTGCGGATGCGCCGAACCGGCGCCTCACCTCCGCACCTATGCACTGCTTTCACTGCCGCTGGTGCTGGCTCTGGCTTTTCCTCCCCGCGGTCTGGCAGCGTTTTCGGCAAACGAGCGAGGTCCGCAGATCGCCGGAGTCACCGCCGTGCATGGCATGAACACCGTCCGGCGCGTGAGCCTATCGGTCGATACCCGCTCGTTCTCGATGGAGGACTGGGTAGGTGCGCTCTCGGCGGATCCTAATCCACGCGATTACAAGGGTAAACCGATAGTGGTGACGGGCATGGTGTTACACGCGCCGGCCAGTGTTCCAACCGGGTACGTGATGGTAATGAGGTATCTCATCACCTGTTGCATCGCGGATGCCCGGCCGGTGGGATTGATCGTGAAAGATACATCCCACGGCGCGTTGAAGGACAACCAGTGGGTGACGGTCACGGGCATCATGGGGGCGGCCTCGGATGACGGTCAGAAGGTGGCCGTGGTGAACCCGACAGCCATCAAACAGGTAAAGAGCCAGAGCCCGTATATCTATTAGCGATAGACCATGAGGCGCTCGGAGGGTTCCGGCTCGCGCAGTCGACGTAAGGCCCTGGCCTCGAGCTGCCGCACACGCTCCCGGGTGAGACCGAGTGCTCGCCCCACCTCGTCCAGAGTATGGGGGCGCTCTGCGTCCCCCAGTCCGTAACGAAGTCGCAATATCTCCTTCTCGCGCGGCTGCAGCGTGTCGAGTACGCTCATGACCTCGGCCTTCATCACGCGCTCGGCTACCGTTTGTTCCGGCTGCATGGCGAGACGATCTTCCACGAACCCCGCCAGCTCCTCATCTCCCTCTTCCCCGACGGGACGAGAAATCGAGAGGGGCTCGGGCAGCGCGTTGAGAAGCCGCTGCAAATCGTCGACCGACATGCCCATTGCCTCGGCCAGCTCGGCATTGGTGGGAGCCCGAAGGAGGCGGCGTGATAACTCCTCCCAGGTGTTGTTCATGGCGCGAACGCGGTCTTGCACGTGCACCGGCAGTCGAATGGTGCGTGCTTTATCGGCGATGGCTCGGGTCATCGCCTGGCGAATCCACCAGGTGGCATACGTGGAAAAGCGAAATCCCCGGCGCCAATCGAATTTCTGGGTAGCGCGGATGAGGCCAAAATTCCCCTCCTGTATGAGATCGAGAATCGGCAAACCACGGTTCAGATAGCGCTTGGCGACGTGAACGACCAACCTCAGATTCGACTGGATCAACGTCTGCATCGCCTCCTCGTCTCCGGCTTCGATGCGCTGCGCCAATTCGACTTCCTGTTTGGCAGTGAGCAGAGGGGCGCGGGAGATTTCACGGAGATACTGACGCACGGCATCGGTAACCGTACTCGTTTCCTCGGCCGATGAGAGCGCGTCGACGTCCTGATCGAGTCCATCGTCCTCTCCACCGGCAGTACTTTCCTCAGCGACGTCCACGCCCTCGCGCCGGAGACGCACTGTTAGATCCTGCATGACTTCCGCATCCGAGCCTGCTTGCGGCACGACCGCGATGATATCGGCCGGCGTGAGCTGCCCCTGCTCCTCGGCCTGGTCGACGAGCAGCTGAAAGGGATCGGAGGGCGGAACTTCCATGTACACCTCGGGCTTCACAATTCGACCGGTGACAGGTCGCGCCTTCGGCCGACATGACTGATCGGCGCGCCATCATTCTCCTTCATTCGGGCGCAAGATACATGCCATTTCCGCCACTCGAGGACGAGCGAGCTTCGGCGCGCCCGCAATGCGCCAAGAACAAGACGTAGCGAGCCGCAGGAGCCTACTGAACGGCTGCGTTGCCGCCAGCCATTTCCGCCAAACCGAGGGGTTGCGCTTTGAGCCTCGCGGTTGTCCTCGAAAGCGACGACCGGCCGACCTAGCAGCGGGAATCAGTGGCTCGAGGATGGGTCACTCAGCGTCGGTGAGATCGGTAGGATAGAGGCGGGGAGGCGAGGGCATACAAGACTCCGGGAAGATGGTACTTGCAGAATCTCACCTTGCCTCTCTCTCCCCCTCAAGCCGAATAGACGTGCTACGCGCCGTGCGGAGTAGGAGATGGCTGTGGATGACAGGTCAGAGCGCGTCACCGACGCGAGTCGGGTGCGCCGTGCACTTGCTCGCGCATTGGTAGCGAGCTTCCCCTCGGATCTCGGGCGCGAGATTGCTGTGACCGGATCAGTGGCACGAGGGGTGGCCGACGACTTCTCGGATGTGGAATTAAATGTCTGGTCTGCCGTCATGCCGGAGGTCGTGCAATGGCATGGCTGGTTGAGGGGCGCCGGGGCAACCGATTTCGGGGCAGACCTCACGGAGATAGACCGGACCGGCTTCCGGTGGACGACCTGCCGTTTCAAGGATATCTGGGTCGAAATCGGCTTTGCGCAGATTGCTCCATTTGACGCCTTCGTCCGCGACCTCGCTGCCGGCCGCTTCATCGACCACGAGCGGCTGCAAATGGGTTGGACGGTAAGGCAGGCGATTCCGCTGTGGACCAAGGGACGACTCGCGAACTGGCAGGCGACACTGGCCGGGTACCCCGAGGGCCTGGCGGCGCGCGTAATTGCCAGCCAGACTGCGGTCTGGGCAGATCGACACGTACCCGGAGTCCGGTGGGCACTGGCTGCACGTGGCGAAAGGATGGGCCTGGCCCTTCGCTTCGTGTGGGACATGCAGAATCTATTGCGCGTGCTGTTCGCGGTGAACCGTGTCTGGGATCACGATTTGAAATGGACCAATGAATCCTCGCTTGACTTATCTACCAAGCCAGCACAGCTTTCGGCCCGTATCGACGCCATGTTTACGCTGGCCGATCTGCCGTATGCCGTGGAAATCAATCAACGACTGATCCTGGAGACGCTGGAGATAGCGAGGGATCACGGCTTTGATGTGAATGCAGCTCTCAGATCGATGCGGGACGGTTTGTCTGACTATGCCGGACGAGGCATCCAGTGATTGGATTTCTGTCGCGCGGCATGGGACGTTAAGAGAGCGCCCTCTCAATCAACCGAGCCCGCCCTCTAAGGCCTCGCATCTTGCACGTTTCCAGTTGCAAGGAAAGAGGAGGAACGCGAATGTCGTGGCCACGCCACCGCACGACTTCCAAGTGTTGGGCCGCAAATGGCCCCTGATCACTCAAGAATTCTTCGTCCGCTGTAGAGCACACTCCGCCGACCCACTCCACTCGACTGAAGAGGAAAGCGCGAGCGAACGAGTTATGCACCCACCCAGGGGTTGAGACCACTGGCTGTACCAGGTGGTCGAGGAGCAGTTCCTCGACGTCGGCTACCGCACTGTCAGCGACGACTAGGTCGACATCATGCGGGGCACTATCGAGTCCGCGTACGGCGAGGGCGGCGCTTCCAGTCAACCACCAATCGAGCGTAGGTGCATGAAAGAGCCGTAACAGGGCAAGAAGCGCCCGATCCCACGGAACAGTCTCGACGCCGGCCGCCTGCATGACCATGGAGCGCGCGTAACGCTCGAAATTAGCGAAAGCACGACAAACATGGGGACTTTTCTTCGGGCAGGGGCTGCCGAATCCTCCGTCAATATCGGCGTATCCGAGCGCACGGGCAACGTCATGGTACACCGTATCGAGATCAAGGATGACGAACCACGGGTCGCCATCAATGGTTCGAAGCATCGTGCGAATAGCGCATCTCCCCCTTCCACTGTAGAGCCGCCGCCAGTGCTGAGAAGCCGACCGGTGGGCGAGCCGCCGTCCGAGGAGGTCCCTACACAGTCTCTAGTTGATGGAACAGATGACGCAAACGCTCGGAGCACCGTTAGTCCAGACGATCGAGCGCGTGCGTTCCTAGCCCGATCACGAAGTGTCTAGCCCGACTACCCCCACCTGGTGACTCGGGCAGGTCTCCGCTACAGGCGCAGAAGTGCGTGGCTCAGTGGAGCGCATACAATCGAGGGCCAAGCAAAATAGCCGTGCAGACATCGAACACCGTGGCCGGTGGTCACAAGCAGGGGAAGGGATGACGTTCTTTCACGACGCACGATCGGCAGATGGGGCCCGTGCCCTGGTTGGGGAATTCGGCGCGAACCTGGTCACGGTACGCAACTTGACCAAACGATTCGGCGATCGCGTGGCAGTGGACGGTGTAAACTTCGAGATTCAGCGTGGGGAGATTTTCGGTCTGCTCGGCCCGAATGGCGCCGGCAAGAGCACCACTGTGAGCATGCTGAGTACGTACCTCGTGCCCGATGACGGGCAGGTGGTGATTGACGGGTTGCCGGCCACCAGCGGCATGGCCGTTAAGCATAAGATCGGAGTCGTGCCACAGGAGCTGGCCCTGTACGACGATCTGACGGCTGAAGAAAATGTCGAGTTTTTCGCCCGTATGTACGATCTGCCGGCCGGTGGCCGACGGACGCGAGTACAGGAAGTGCTGCGGCAAGTTGGGTTGGAGGATAGGGCAAACGAGCCCGTAGAAAACTTTTCGGGCGGCATGAAGCGCCGCCTCAATCTGGCGCTCGGCATGGTCCACCGGCCTGCATTCCTCTTGCTGGACGAGCCCACCGTGGGCGTCGATCCACAGTCGCGTGAGAGGATCTTCGACGTCATCCGGGACCTCCGGCAGGCCGGCACAACACTGCTCTACACCACGCACTATATGGAAGAGGCCGAACAGCTTTGCGATCGAATCGCCATCATGGATGATGGGCGGATCATTGCCCTGGGGACGTTGGAAGAGCTGTTGCAACTACGGGTCGAGGAAATCGAGATCGAGCGGCCGCGCGGCCTAGAACAGCTTTTCATTCAGCTCACCGGTAAACGGCTGCGGGACTGATTCCTAGTACAGCAGGAAGGAGCACGCGATGATAAGGAAGGCATTCTACATTGCGGCCAAGGACCTGATGCAGCTTCGCAAAGATCGCGGGGCGCTGCTGATGATGTTCGCGGTTCCGCTGTTGCTCATGGCTGTCCTCGGCTCGGTGTTCAACTCGGCTAACTCCACTTCATCGGTCACGGCGACCATTCCGGTGATCGAACATGACCACGGCCGGGAAGCTGCCGCTTTCCTTGCCAGCCTGCGCCGGGCGCCGTCGATCAAGCTCCAGATACGGAGCGACCAGGCTGCGATGGAGAAGGCGGTGCGAGACGGCGATCAGGTCGGGCTGCTGATTATCCCCGCCAACTTCTCATCCGCCCTGGGTGCATCGCATGGTGAGGCACGGGTGAGCTATTACTCGGTGTCGAACAACAACAGTGTAGACGCGCAGGTGGCGCTCGATACGGTGAGAGGCGCGGTTCAGCAGTTCGACTTTGAGGCGACGATGACCGGGGTAGTGGCCCAGGCCCAGACACAAACCGGGGGAAAGGTGAATGCAGCTCTCACCAGCCGGCTCGTGGCGCAGGCGGAACAACGGCTTAACACCACGCCACCGGTTGCGCTGGAAACCATTAACGCCACGGGCCGCAATGCCAACGGCATCGACAACACAGTGCCGGGATACGCGCTCATGTTCGCGCTCTTTGCGCTCACCAACAGCGCGGGATCGATTTTGGAGGAGAAGGAATCCGGCACGTTCAAGCGGCTACTGGTTGCTCCGCTGCCGCCGGCTGTTCTGCTCGGGGGCAAGCTGATCGCGCAGTTCGTTCAGACGCTCGTCCAGCTGACGGTGCTTTTCGTACTCGGAGTGCTCCTTTTCAAGATCAATCTAGGGCTCCTCCATTCCGGCGCTCGCGCTCATCATCGTCGGCACTAGCTTCGCCGCTACCGGTCTGGGCTTGATTCTGGTGTCGTTTGTCCGGTCGCAGCGGCAGCTACGGCCCGTCACGACCCTCATCGTCCTGACGTTCTCAGCGCTGGGCGGCTCATGGTGGCCGGTCTCGATTGAGCCCAACTGGATGCAGAACGTCTCAAAAATCACGTTGAACTCGTGGGCCATGCAGGGCTTCAACGGGCTGATGATCTTCGACAAGAGCTTTGTGCAGGTCTTGCCGTATATCGGAGCGTTGTTTCTTTACGGTTTGATTTGTTTTGGCGTCGCCTATCGGAGTTTTCGTTTCCGGGAAGCATAGGGGCGGCAGGCGCAGGTCTGAGTTGGGGCGATCTCTAAACACGAGCGGCAATACTCAAGACAGTCAGGGTTCTTCTCTCGTGCCCCAGCAATACGCCACGTCCAACCACGGATTTTCATGAGGCACGAGACTACGTGGGACAGTGACCGGGCCAGGAAAGTTCTGCAGGGCTGTCGGGCGATCCGCTCAACCCGCCGGCAAAAGATGAGCAGGAATCAGCTGCTCTCGCACCAATGCCTTCACCGTGCCGGGCCCAACAATGTGCAACCATATCGGCCCCTCGTTCGGCTCAAAGTGCAACGAGAAATCGAAGAACGGGCAACAGTGTCGCTCGGCCAAGATCAGTGCGACGGCGTCTGTTATCCACGCATCACCGTTCGGAAATTTGACTGCATAGCCGTCGGGGAGCTCGGTCACGCCTTCGGCATCGGCAAAGAGTTGCTCGAAGCTTAGCGCCCGTTCGGCTCTTTCGGGAGCTGAGAGACTGCAGGCCAACCCGAGGTCGGCGATCGGTTCATCGGTCACCATGGCTTTAAAGTACTTGCCCGCGGCTGAAACATGCCACTCCAGCCCCGCCCACATTCGCAGCCCGCGCGCAGGGGGACGCACAACAACACCCGTGGTACAGGGTATGAGACCCGAGAGACGAAAGTGAATGCGGAAGACATGCCGGCATGACTTCAAACCGCATGGCTGTCGGGAGTCGTCGTACCATGACAGCGTGCAGATGTCCTATCCATTCGAGTCGCTTGTCACGCCGGGTTTCATCAAGTTTCCCCCGCTGGTGCGGCGGGAATTGCTGTATCTTCGCAAGCACCGGCGGGTGGGACATTTACGCCACCCGGTCCTGTTCTCCGAAAAAGTCAACTGGCGAATCCTGTACGACCGGCGCCCGATCCTGTCCTGGACCTGCGACAAGCTTCTCATGAAAGAGGAGGCTGCGCGGCATGGCGTGGCCACACCCAAAACGTACTGGCACGGCCGCGACCTACGCGAGCTGGCGGGAGTGCAGCTCCCAGCGCGGTGGGTGCTGAAACCGAACCACCGCAGCGCTCTGGTGCACTTCGGTCATGGGCCGATCAGGGAAAGCGATGTCCCGAGGCTGGAGGCGCTCACCCGCGGGTGGATGGACGAGACGCAAGCCACTCTCCTCGGCGAATGGGCATACTCACAGGCCTCGCGGTGTCTCTTGGTGGAGGAGATGATCGGCGATGCAGAGCCGGCCCCGACCGACTTCAAGGTCTTCGTTTTTGACGGCCGGCCCCACATCATAACGATGGCCACGGATCGACATCGGCTGCACGCCATTCGTCATTACACCCCTGCCTGGCAGACGTTGCCCTTCTCACTCGGCGAGCGCACGGGCCCTCTGGCGCCACCTCCACCGAATCTGGACGAGATGCTCAGCGCAGCGAGCCGCCTGGCCGCACCGTTCGATTTCATGCGGATCGATCTGTACAACGTGAACGATATCGTGTACCTGGGAGAATTCACTCCCTATCCCAACGGCGGCTGGTATCCCAACTTACCGCTGGAGTGGGATCGGAAGCTCGGCGCCCTATGGCGGCTGCCCAGGGAGGTATAGAGCCTGATACGTGTTTGCTTCTCGAGCCGGCCCACGGTACGCCCTTCCGTGAACGGGTCCTCCTTTATATGTGCTGCGCGCGGTGATACTACCACGTGCTGCCACGCCATATGCCGTCGTGGCCGCACGAGAATTGTATAAATGGTTTTTGTCACGATGTCAGCGTGCTATTGAACTGTATTTTCGTGCAACCGCCATCAATTTCCCGTCGGCGCCGACTTGATACACACTTTCGATTGCAACGACTCGGCGAAGAGTAGGAACGGGTGTCCCCACAACGGTTCGATTGGGCAACAGCAGTTAGCCGGAGCAGTATGCTCTCGCTGGCACGCCGCGAATTCTGGTATGTGCAGAAGTACCGGCGTCTGGGGCGTCTCAGGCACCCGGTACTGTTTACCGAAAAGATCAACTGGCGGATCCTGTACGATCGGCGACCGATCCTGGCCTGGACTTGCGATAAGCTGAGGATGAAAGACGAAGCCGCACTCCATGGTGTGGCTACCCCCAAAACGTACTGGCACGGCCAGGATCTACGTGAGCTCGTTGGCGTTCAACTCCCCCAGTGGTGGGTGTTGAAGCCGAACCATCGCTGCGGTCTCGTGCACTTCGGGCACGGTCCGATCACGGCAAGCGATGTGCCGAAGCTAGAGGCGCTATCGCGCGGGTGGCTCGATGATTTCGAAGCGACTCGCTTGGGAGAGTGGGCATACTCGCAAGCTCGACGTTTTCTGCTGGTGGAAGAGATGCTCGGTGATGCAGAGTCACCTCCAGCCGACTACAAAATCTACGTGTTTGACGGCCGGCCCCACCTGATCACGATGGCCACCGATCGACATCGACTGCTTGCCCTGCGGCACTACACTGCTTCCTGGCAGCCATTGCCATTCGACTTTGGCCAGCACACGGCAGCTCTGGCACCACCTCCGCCGAATCTAGAGACGATGCTCCATGCGGCGGGCCGCCTGGCCGCACCCTTCGATTTCATGCGAGTCGATCTCTACAACGTGAATGGTGTCGTCTACCTGGGAGAATTCACGCCGTATCCCAATGGCGGCTGGCACCCCAAGTTGCCGGTCGAGTTAGATCGGGAACTCGGCGCGCTATGGCCACTGCCCACGGAGGTGTAGGGCCCCGCTACGCACGTGTCGTTTGCCGACCGGCGCCCGACTCGGCTCGCCGCGGGGCGCAGCGCGTGTAGCGATTACGAGTGTATGGGAATCGCAGCGGTGGTCCGAGACTGGGCCGAACGGAACACTTGAGTCGTGGGGCAGACAACGGAGCGCCGCGAGTAGATGCTCAGTGCGGGACGCCCGGAGCAGTACTGATCGTCTACCAACCACCCGGTGCTTCCATGTAGCAGGGCAAAGGTGGTGGTGAACGCGGAGGTTTTCAGGCCGAAGTACAGAGAAACGTTTACATGCGCAACGCGGCCGTTGTTGTCAATTTGCCGGCTCGACGTACGAGAGGGCGGAATCTGGCAGCGACAAAAATTGGCGGCGGCGGCACTGGGGGGCGCCAGGTAACGCATCAGCCGAAGTGTAAGCGGGCACGTAAACACTATTGCGGCCTCAGGAGCACAGGTGCCGGCCGGCGCAGGGTGAGTCAGGTACGGAGACACTACCGCCGAGACAGCCTGGAGGGGCGTGATTCTTCCGCGTGGCTGGAATCCCGGTGGATACGTGGGCAGACATGTATAGGTCGGTCGGCGACCGGAGCTGATGGTTGGATGATCGGCGCAGGTCACGCCGTTCACGAGCCAATGTCCGTGCTGGCTCAGGACCTGAAACGTACTGGAGTACCGGACGGCCCCGAAAAACCAGCGCGTCATTACCTGAGCGACACCGCCGTTAATTGTGGCCGGCCGAACCTGCACACGCGAGACGAACGGGCGGCCCATTTGCGCCGGACAGAGGCAGAAGGCGTCCCATCCGACTCCGCTCGTCATCAACTGTCCTTCAAGGTGAGGAGTGATGGCGCAGGTGCGAAGCAGGCCAGGCGACATGGGCGGATGCGGCCCCGCCGCCGGCGCCCAGTGCAGCCAACACGGCTTGTCCAGCCTGACGAGAAGTGACACGGCTTGAGCGGGACTCGCGCCCGCCGACGCACGCACGCCGGTGTGCGGCATCCAGGTGATGAACAGGAGAGCGAGACACCACAGCAGCGCTCGGCTGCGATGCGGGTGAGCCCGGCTAATCGGCATCTTCGGCCCGGCTTTCATGAATGGAGGGCGACTGTGGCAAGCATACGCCGCACGGGATGACAAGTCAATAACTATCAGAGGACGGTTTTATGGGCGGGTGTGCCGAGATCGAATGAGTCCACACACCATTCCCATCCCGCGGTTCGGACCGACGCTTTCATTCGATATGTACTTAGTGATGATGGCCCGGCGTCCGGCATGGCCCGGCGGGGCCCGCGTGAGGAAGTGTAACCTCCTCCCGTATGCGTACAGGGTGTATCAAGCGATTGCCAGAGGAGGGTTCGACCGTGTTCAACTTTTTCGCACAGCGCCTTATCCGCTCAGCCATGGCGCTGATTATCGCGACCCTTATCGGCGCTGGGTCAATGGCCCAGGCGCACGCCGGAGCCAGCTCCTGGACGATTGTGCCCAGCCCCAACCTCGGCACGAGCTCCGATCAGTTGACCGCCGTGTCGGTAGCATCGTCAAGTGATGCCTGGGCGGTTGGAGCATACTACGCGAACAATACGGTGTTTTGGAGTACCCTCACCGAGCACTGGAACGGCACGGCGTGGAGTGTGGTCCACAGTCCCAACAGCGGCACGGCGCAGGACTATCTCTATGGTGTCGATGCCCTGTCCTCTACTAACGTCTGGGCGGTCGGGACGTTCTTCAATGGGAATGCCTATGAGCCGTTGACCGAGCACTGGAACGGGATTGCCTGGAGCGTGATAGCCACACCGGCCGCAGACGGGGATACCCTCTATGCCGTCAGCGGAACCTCCTCGACCGACGTCTGGGCAGTCGGAGGCGGTGATGCTGGAGCGTTGACCATGCACTGGAATGGAACGAGCTGGTCACTCGTGGCAAATCCCGCCTCCGGCACCGCTCGAGCACAACTTCGGGCTGTCACGGCGCTGTCGTCCGGCAACGTCCGGGCGGTTGGTTTTTCACCGGTCGGCTACGGTAGTAGCAACGCGCTCGCCGAGGGCTGGAACGGCACGGAGTGGTTCAAGGAGTCGACCCCTCCGGCAGATTCACTGTTATCCGGATTGACGTCAACCTCCGGTGCAACCTTCTGGGCAGTTGGCGCCCAAAGGGACAGCGAACGGACGCTCGCCGAACAGTTTACCGGTGGCGCGTGGAGTGCGGTTTCCACGCCCAATTCGGGTGAGCAGAACGACTACTTGAACGCGGTAGTCGCGGTCTCAGCATCGGACGTCTGGTCAGTCGGCGCGACGTACTTGCGGCCGCAAACGCTCATCGAGCAGTGGAATGGGACCCAGTGGTCGATCGTCAGCAGTCCGCGTGTCGGCGATGCGGCAGAACTGTTAGGAGTTGCTCGATCACCCGATGGTGCGATCTGGGCCGTTGGGGACTACAGCCCGGTAAACGGCAATGGAGAGCAGACGCTGATTCTGCGCAACGCGAACGGCTGATTGGTCGAGCGGCGCTGCAATCGAGCGCGTGGATGGTGCGACGCTTCACGCTTTGCAGCGGGGACGGTCCTCCGGCCAGGTAGGAAGGAACCCGGCACGATGCAGGGACGGGCACGACGGCTCGCGGAGCGCTCGTCCCTGCAAGGCGCTGCCTGTCGTTCCTTGCCCGGTTGGGCTTCGCGCCGTGGAGCCGTTACAGATCTGCGCTGCTTTCACATCCGTACGGTTCCGGAAGCGTCCAGAGCGCCCCTATCTCTCGATCCAGAACACGCGGCCAGTACGGAAACATTCCACTGTGCGGATACGGCGTAAATTCGCCCAGGTAGACGGCATCGCCGACGTTGTAGAGATCGATGCGCATGAAGTCGAACGGCTTTCCCAGCAGAGCCGCGACCCGCAGCATCTCATCCAATCCACGCGGCGCCTCGGAAACCGCCCCTAACGGATAGCCGGAATAGTGCGACAGAGGCTCCCATGATGGGGTGTAGTAGCGCATGAGGTGCTCCCGCAGCCGATTGGTGGTGACGTGGATCAGGTACGGCCGGCCGCCGAACACGAAGAATTTGTAGTCCGTCGGTGGCGACGGCCCGCCGCCAATCATCTCTTCCACCAAGAAACACCGTCGTGCTTGCGAGTACGCCCACTCACCAAGCAGACTGTTCTGCGTCTCCTCCAACCACCCACACGTCAGCCTCTCCAGCTCATAGACCTGGCGATCTCCGACCGGGCCACGACCAATGTGCACCAGCGCACTGCGATGGTTTGGCTTCAGGACCCAGTGCTCGGGGAGCGGCACGTGGACTAATTCCCGCAGGTCGCACCCGGACCAGTAGGTCTGCGGCGTGAGGACGCCGTGTCGGGCGGCTTCCTCTTTCATCCGTAATTTGTCGCAGGTCCAGGCGAGGAGGGGGCGGCGATCGTAGAGAATCCGCCAGTTTACCTTTTCGGTGAACGAGCGGGGATGGCGCAGGTGACCCAGGCGTCGGTGTTTCTGCGTATACCAGATCTCACGCCGCACGAGCGGGGGCATCTTGGTTGCTACCGACGTCATTACAGCATCGAACCGACGTGGCTCGTATGGCAGCTCGCGCGGATCAACTCGCTGGATGTCGTAGGTAACTTCACAATACCGGTGCCAGGCCCATGCCTGTGCCGAGTGAATCAATCGCGGCACCGCCGCCACGCTATTCACGCGCCGGCCAGCCATACCGATTCCGACGGCATCGCGCGTCGGGGTGGGGGACTGTCCCGATCGCGAGAACAAACACCGTATGCTCAAAGAGGGACAAGGTGCAGATCACCTCCCGATCGAGACGGAGTGAGGAGAAGCGCGTGGACTATTCACATTTGGGACGCACCGGTCTGCTGGTCAGCCCGCTGTGCCTGGGAACGATGAATTTTGGGCCTCATACGACCGAGCAGGACAGTTTCACAATTATGGACCGCGCGCTGGAGCACGGCATCAATTTCTTTGATACCGCCAACGTGTACGGACGCAGTGAGGGTGTGCCCGTCGGAGAAGGCGTTACCGAGCAGATCATCGGCCGCTGGTTCGCGCAGGGCGGCGGGCGCCGTGACAGGGTGGTTATCGCCACGAAGCTGTACGGGACGATGGGGGAGTGGCCGAACACGTCAAGGCTCTCCGCGCTCAATATCAGGCGAGCCTGCGACGCGAGTCTTCGCCGCCTCAAGACGGACTATATTGATATCTATCAGATGCATCACGTCGATCGGTTTACCCCCTGGGACGAAATCTGGCAGGCCATGGAAGGACTCGTGCGCGACGGCAAGATCCTGTACGTCGGCAGTAGCAATTTCGCCGGCTGGCACATCGCGCAGGCAAATGAGATCGCCAAATCTCGACACTTTCTGGGGCTGACGTCCGAGCAGAGTTTGTACAACCTGCTCGCGCGCACTGTGGAGCTGGAAGTAGTGCCGGCGTGCGAGGAGTACGGCCTGGGCATCATTCCGTGGAGTCCACTGGCGGGAGGTCTGCTCGGCGGGACGCTCCGCAAAGCGACGGAAGGGCGCCGCGCGGACCCCAACATGCAAAAGCGGATCGACGATGCACGTCCCCAATTGGAGCGGTATGAGGCCCTCTGCGATGATCTGGGCGAGAAGCCGGCGGATGTGGCGCTGGCCTGGTTGCTGACCAACCCGGTAGTGACCGCTCCGATTATCGGCCCACGCACGATCGAACAGCTCGACGGATCGCTGCGGGCGCTGGAAATCGACCTGTCAGACGAGACGCTGGGGCAGCTCGACGATATTTTCCCCGGTCCGGGTGGACCCGCGCCGGAAGCATACGCGTGGTGATGCCGTGACGATACAGTGAGCCGCGGATTGCGAGGCGTCGGATGAGCGAGTCGAAGGAGGCCCGGGATTGGCAGGGAGCACTGTATCCCCCGCTGACCATCCTGGCCTGGCTGGTAGTGATCGTCATTGGCTTGTGGCTGGCGAGCCATTTTGTCAAGACCATCCTGACGCTGGTCCTGGCTACCATCGTGGCGTTTGCGCTTACGCCACTCGTGGGATGGCTTTCGAAATATGTTCCACGCGGAATCGCCATAGCGCTTGCCTATCTCGTGGGCTTTTCCGTGATCCTGGGCATGCTGGCGTTTGTGATCGTGACCGCGACCTCGCAGGTCACCAACCTGGTGAATAACCTGCCGTCGTACGCCGACAAGGCGCACTCTCTGCAACCTCAGGTGGTTCATCTCTTGAAGCCATTCGGCGTCACCGCGGCGAATTACTCGCGCGCCCAGGACCAGGCGACGCACTATCTCCAGTCGGTTGGTACGAGCGTCGCGTCTCAGTCTGTCGACATTGCCACAACCGTCGTCGGCACCGTCGTCGACGTGGTGCTGGTATTGATCCTGAGCGTCTACTTCACGTCGAACGGACCCAAGCTATCGGGCTGGCTACGACGGCAGACGCCGCTGAAGTACCGGCATCACATGGTGTTGCTGATAGCGATCGTGAACCAGGTAGTCGGGGGGTACATTCGCGGCCAGCTGACGCTGGCACTGCTGGTCGGTTTCCTGGTTGGGACAGGAATGCTGGTGCTCCATGTGCCGTACGCGGTGTTGCTGGGCGTTCTAGCCTTTTTCATGGAGTTCATTCCGGTTATCGGGGTGCTCATCTCGGGGGCGGTGTGTGTGGTGATCGCCCTCTTCCAGGGCTGGATACTGGCGGTTATCGTGCTGGCCTACTTCGTGGTCGTGCACGTGATCGAGGGCGATGTCGTCGGCCCCCGGATCGTGGGACACGCCGTCGGCATCCATCCGGCGACCGCCCTGGTCGCGTTGGTCGCCGGTACTGAACTGTTCGGCGTCTGGGGAGCGTTGTTCGGCGCTCCGCTTGCCGGACTCATTCAAAGCCTGACCACGGCTGCCTACCGGGAAATGCGTGGCGGCGATCCTCAGGCGGTGTTAGAGTCAATCGTTCAAAACCAGAAAGAGAATCTGCAGTCCGACACGAATGCCGGCAAGGTTGAAGCACCGGATGAAACGGCAGCCAAGGTCTGACGTTTCCGGTTCACCTATGTCGCACCGCGAACACACGGGTGGAGTGTCCGTCTCGAAGGCATGACCATCTACCCGCTCGACAGCGTGCGCAATGCTCCGGTGCGGCGCGATATCGAGGTGATGCTGGAGTCGGTTCGCGAGAGCATTCTCGCCCACCCGTGGATCGATGGCACGGACGGTTACCGAGGCTCGGACGTGATGGAGGCGTTTGAAGCAAGCAGGAACCGGCTCAACGTGATAGGGTCGATGCTGAGCGATCTTCACGGCAAGCACGGCGCCGATGTCGGTACTGGACTGGGGTTTGCAACCGTAACGCTGCGCCGCGTGGGGTTATTGGTGACGGCCACCGAGCGGGAATTGGAAACAGGTGCGCTCGCTGCCCTGGGCGGTGGCGTTCTCCCCTACGACATTGGGCGCACGCCTCCGCCGTTTCCCGCGGAGTCGCTCGATTTCGTGGTGTTTTCCGAAGTGCTCGAACACGTGAATCGCTCACCGGTCGCCGTGCTTCGCGAGCTCGCAGGGTTGCTGCGCGCGGGCGGCCGGCTGATTCTTACCACTCCCAACGTCGCCCGACTGGCTCACATCGAGCTGCTGGCGTCGGGCGAGAATTTTCTCGAGCCATTTTCGGAGGATGTACCGTTTGATGAGCAGGCTACCAGTGTGGTCGAACACGTGCGCGAATACAGCGTCCGAGAGGTGGTTGAGGCAATTGAAGCAGCGGGCCTCGGCGTGGACGAGGTGATGATGACCAATTGGGGAGGTCCGTTGCATCCCAACCCGTACGCGAACGACATTATCGTGGCGCGGGCCACAAAATAATGGTAGGTGCGCGCGTCGCCTGCTTCGGGCTAGCATAGGCGACCACTGTACGCACGGAAGGATCTGGGCCACGATGCCACACGATGACGCGATCGCCGGCATACACTCGTATGTCGACGCACACTCACGAGAAATGCTCGATTTCCTGCGAGAGCTGATAGCCGTTCCGAGTTTTGAATCGCAGATTGGCGCAGTGGGCGAAGTCTGCGCCACGCGCATGCGGCGGCTGGGATTTGACGAGGTACGCTTCGACAGCATGGGAAACGTCCTCGGCCGGATGGGAAGCGGGACGAAGATCCTCCTCTTCGATAGCCACATCGATACGGTGGGGATCGGTGACCGCTCGGAATGGGGTTGGGATCCGTTCGAGGGCAAAGAAGAGAGTGGTGTCATCTTCGGCCGTGGAGCGTGCGACGAGAAAGGATCCACGCCGCCCATGATCTACGCCATGGCCGCTTTAAAGGAGCTGGGCCTACTGGGCGATTGGACGCTTTATTACTTCGGCAACATGGAAGAGTGGTGCGACGGTATCGCGCCGCACGCACTGGTAGAGCACGAGGGCATTCGGCCCGATTTCGTGGTGATCGGCGAACCAACCCGGCTCAACATCTATCGGGGCCACCGCGGACGAATCGAAATCAGCGCCACCTTTAAAGGAAAGAGCGCGCACGCGGCCATGCCGCGTCTGGGAGATAACCCGCTCTACCGAGCCGCTCCTTTTATAGAAGGCGTGGAGGCAATGCTTTCGACACTCCCCGACCATCCCTTCGTTGGGCCGGGAACGATCGCCGCCACGAACGTCACCGTGAACACGCCGTCACTCAACGCCATCCCGGCGGAAGCGGAGGTCTACCTGGATCGGCGAGTGACGCTGGGAGAGACCGCCGAGGAGGTACTGCAACAGGTTCGCTTGCTGCCGTGCGCCGACACGGCGACGGTGTCGATTCCAATGTACGCTGAGCCGAGCTACACCGGGTTTGTTTTCCCGGTGGAGAAGATATTCCCGGCATGGGCATTGGAACCGAATCACCCTTTCTTGAAGGCCGCCGAGACCGCCTACGACGCCGTTTACCACCGAGCGCCGGAAATCGGCAAATGGGAATTCTCGACCAACGGTATCTATTGGATGGGCAAAGCACACATTCCGTCAATCGGGTTTGGCCCAGGCGACGAGCAATACGCCCACACGGTTCTCGACCAAGTTCCCGCCACCGAGGTATACGACGCAGCTCGTTTCTATGCGGCTCTCCCCCTGTTCCTCGACGAAGGGTAACCGTGTGACGGCACTCGATACTCCGCTGCGGAAAGTTCCCTTCATCTGCGTCGACGTGGAAACAACCGGCCTCGACGCCCGACGCGACGCAATCGTCGAAATCGGAGCAGTGAAAGTGCAGGGCGGAGCGGTCGTCGGAGAATTTGAGACGTTCGTGTCGATCGACCGACCGATCCCGCCCGAGGCACAGCGCGTGCACAGGATCACGGCCACGATGTTAATCGGCGCTCCCACGATTGCCGACGCACTCACCGGCCTCTGGTCGTTCGCGGGCGCCGGTACGCTGGTCGAGCATAGCTTTCGCGCGTTTGACGTTGCGTTTCTCGAGGCAGCGCACGGCTCGGCGCTGTCCATGCCGTACGTAAACACGTGCACGTTGTCCAGACGGCTGTTCCCTTTTCACCGCAGTCACAGTTTGGACGAGTGCTGCAAGCGGTTCGTGGTTTCGAACGTCCAGAAGCATCGTGCCCTGAGTGACGCCCGGGCAACCGCTCACCTGCTGATCAAGCTGCTGGAGCTATGCGAGACCCGGTATCCGCTCCTCGGCGATCTGGTAAACATCGCTTCGGTGGAACGGGCGGCAGACGGCGGGCACAACGCCGCGCGCCGCGAGCACCGTTCCGGCCCGGCTACGAACGGCGCAGCAACCCGTACAACCAGCACACGGCGGCCGCGCTTAGACCGGCGCTGAGCGTGACCGCCCGACGGCGCCACGCGCCCCACAGCGCGACTCCGACGGCCGCAAACCGAAGGAATTGGATCGGCGGGGTTTGATAGCGCCGCATGTACGCGCCGCGCCGTGAGTCGCGCGTGCCACGAAGATCGGCACCGGATACCAGCAGGGCGGATACGCCGGCCGTCGGCACGGTAAGAATGGCCAGACCGAGCCTTCCACGCCCGCGCCACAGCAGGAACAGCGCGAGAATACCGCACATTGGGTCAACTGCCAATTTCAGCGGATGTACCTGGTGATAAAGCAGGCGCTCGCGGAGAGACATGGTTATTCAGCGCACGCGGGCACGCGCGCGAAGCCCGCTTCGTTTGACAAAGTCGCTCGGGGAATCAGGCGAGTGCGCGATCGTACCGTGCGCTTCAGACCGGCCGCGACGGGACAGGATACTCGTCTATGTGGAGAGAGCCCAGCCGATTAGGACGCCCGTGTTCAAGGAGGAAGGATGCGCTCGTCAGGTGAGCGCTCGGTCCAACTTGCGAAGCAGGGCGAGTAGCTGGCGTTGCTCGTCACAGGTGAGCGCCCCGAACTTCTCCGCAATCCGGTCCTCATGGATCGGGACGACATTGTGGAACACCCGCAGACCTTCAGCCGTCGCGTACAGGCGATTACTCCGGCCATCCTGTTGCCGCTCGATCAAGCCGCTTTGTTCCATCCGATCGAGAAGCTGGCACACGTTGCCTTTCGTGACGAGCAATGCATCGGCCAACTCCTGCTGAGTTATGCCACCCGACGCGCCGACATGCGCCAGAACGTCGAATTGCGCGAGGCTCAGGCCGCTGCACCGCAGCCCGTCGGAGGACGCGTGGTCGATCTTGCTGAAAACCCTGGCCAGCCGAAGCCAGGCCAGTATGGAAGGTCGCCTGATGCCCGTGCCGGCCGGATCGGTCGCAGTCAGTTGTTGTCCATTCATACCCATAGTTTAGCAATAAACTCCCGCGCCTTCAATCGCCCACCGGACTCGTCCATGGTACCGCCTTCCCGGAGGCAGCGACATTCTCATTTCGCTCATGAGGACGGCACAGCGCGGTGGTACGACGATGTCGCAGTTCCAGGGTTATACCGAATCGATGGCGCTCACAGTATACCGGCGACATAGCGCCCGGCGAAACAGGCGGTCAATCCCACGGCGATGCTTCCAAGCAGGTTGAGAATGGCAAGAAACCTGTATCGCATGTGGCCGAGATGGTAGCTTTCTCGCATCCAGGTGGAAAAAGTGGTGTACGAACCTATCAGGGCAGTACCGGCGAACAGCATGGTGCCGGCGCTTAACGAGGATGCACTGAGGATGCCAAGCACAAAGGCGCCCGAGGCATTTACCACCAGTGTGCCCCACGGAAACAACGAGACCGTACGTTTCGTGATGGCCGCCGCGAGCGTGAAGCGCATGATGGCTCCGATACCGCCCAGGACGCCGACGCCGATCCAGTCGAGAGGAGTCACACCCATGCCTCCGTGGCGCGGTGCAGCGAATGCGCCACGCGGAGCACCAGCAGACCTCCCAGGACGCTGCCGACGCTGTAGGTCGACGCGAGCGCATACTGCCGGGCGCCGATCATCGTGACCAGCTCGACCTGGAGCGTCGAAAACGTCGTGAGTGCCCCACAAAAGCCGGTGCCGATGAACGACAAGCTGTACTGTCGCCGAGGCGGGCGTTCCTGCCAGCGAAATGAACAGTAGCCAAGCAGGAACGTGCCGCTCAAATTCGCGGAAATCGTGGCCCAGGGCCAGGCCACTCCACCGTGGGGCATCGCCCGCGCGAGAGCAACGCGGACAATCGCTCCGGCAAAGCCTCCTACAAAGATCGCTCCAAGTTCGCGCGCGGCGCGCGCCCGCGGTGTCATGCATCCTTCCCCTGGGCACCATCGTGCTGTTCTCGGTAGACCCGGACTCGTTTCAGCCGGCTCCGCTGCCCGTTGAGTCTAGCGTGAGCCTGCGCGCGTGGCACCCGTACAATGACAGGTGAGCGACACAGTGCAGGCCCGGTTACCGGACAGCAATGGACCGGAGACAAACACCGATTCCCGATGGGCCGTGCTGGGATACCGCGATTTCAGACTCTTCTGGCTGGGACAGGGCATCAGCTCCGCCGGGACGCAAATGCAGAGCGCGGCGGTTGCCTGGCAAGTGTACCTACTTACCAATTCCGCGGTGGCCCTCGGTCTTCTCGGGCTGTTCAGAGTTGTCCCGATCATCGCGTTGTCGATCTTTGGCGGGGTAGTGGCCGATGTTCTGGATCGCCGCCGACTCTTACTCCTGACACAAACCATCCTTATGTCGCTTTCGATCGCGCTGGCCGTCGCCACATCTACCGGCACAATTTCGATATGGCTGATTTACGCGCTCAGCGCTCTGGCCGCGGGCGCGACCTCCTTTGATAATCCGGCGAGGCAAGCGATGGTGCCATCCCTTGTACCGCGCAGTCACCTGACTACCGCCCTGGGACTGATGAGCACGATTTTTCAGGTTGCGACGGTCGCCGGGCCGGCGATTGCCGGTGTCATCATTGCAACCCTCGGGGTTTCGGCTGTGTATGTGGCCGATGCCGTCTCGTACGGCGCGGTGCTCGCCGCACTCGTAGTCATCCACCCGCCCCCCGTGGTCGGCGCGGTCGCTCGGATAAGTGTCGGCGCCGCGATCGAGGGTTTGCGCTTCATGCGGCGTTCCCCCATTTTGCTTTCGACTAGCGCTCTGGACTTCATCGCCACGTTCTTTGGATCGGCTACCGCGCTCCTGCCAATCTTTGCCCGGCATATTCTGGCCGTTGGATCACAGGGTTACGGAATCCTCTACGCGTCCCCGGCCGTCGGCGCCATTGTCGCTGGGACGCTTATGTCCGCGTTTGGTCGACGCATTCAACACCAGGGCGCTTTTATCCTGGGTGCGGTTGCAGCCTACGGCGCGTTCACGATTGGCTTCGGTCTCTCGCATCTCTTCATCCTTTCGGTCATCCTGCTGGCGGGGACCGGAGCCGCGGACACGGTTAGCATGGTGCTGCGGCAAACCGTGCGGCAACTGATTACACCGGACGAGCTGCGAGGTCGCATGAGCTCGGTGAGCATGATGTTTTTTATGGGAGGGCCGCAGCTGGGAGAGATCGAGGCGGGCGTCGTGGCTCGATCGTTCGGCGCCCCACTCTCGGTAGTTTCGGGTGGTGTTGCCGCCGTGATCGCCACACTCCTGATTGCCTACCGGGCAAGCGGCTTGCGTCGCTATCAATTGCCTCGGGATTGAGCAGCGATTGGCCGCGGCGTGGCCATCAACGAGTATCGTGACATAGCGGGGTGCTTGTACGTTATAACGGGCAGTCCCTATTGTGAAGAAAACCAGCAATCGGGAGATCCATGAGCGACCAAACGGCCGTCGCGCCTCAGCTCGAGGCACTGATCTCCAACATCGAACGCGTCATCGTCGGGAAACGCGAGGTGGTGGAGCTGCTGCTGGTTGCGTTGCTTTGTGAAGGGCACGTTCTGATCGAGGACGTCCCGGGTACGGGCAAGACCACACTCGCGAGGGCTCTGTCACGCTCGATAGACGGCAGCTTCAAGCGCATTCAGTTCACGCCCGATTTACTGCCCTCCGATATTACCGGCGTCTTCTTCTATAACCAGCGAAGCGGTAATTTCGAGTTCCGTGCCGGACCAATTCTGGCAAATATCGTCCTGGCAGATGAGATCAACCGAGCGACGCCACGAACCCAGTCCGCACTGTTGCAGGCGATGGAAGAGCGTGAGATCACGGTGGAAAACGAGACGTACGCGCTTCCACGTCCTTTTATAGTCCTCGCCACGCAAAATCCGGTAGAGCTCGAGGGCACCTTTCCGCTACCGGAAGCGCAGCTCGATCGATTCATGCTGCGAATCAGCATCGGTTACCCCTCGGAAGAAGAGGAAGAACGGATTATTCTGGCCCAGCAGGACGGCCATCCGCTCGACGGTCTCGGACCGGTCGTTGCTCTGCAAGAAGTCCTCGACATGCGGGACCGGGTACGAAGCGTGTTCGTGGCGCCAGATGTTCGCCGCTACATCACTCGGCTGGTGCGGTCAACGCGCGAGCACGACCAGATCGAGCTCGGCGTCAGTCCACGCGGCTCGATAGCGTTGTACCGGGCATCGCAAGCGTACGTCAGTCTTCATAATCGTGCATTCGTCACGCCCGACGACGTCAAGTATCTCGCGCCGGCGGTATTGGCCCATCGCCTGGTGCCCGGAGCCGATGCTCGTTTGCGCGGCCGGACCGCCGAAAGCCTGGTCGCGGAAGTGGCCGGACGCGTTCCGGTTCCAGTCGAAGCAGTGTAGCGCCGGCCCGCACCGCCATGCACTACCCCGTGGTCCGGATCGTGGCGCAGATTTCGGTCTACGTTTTACTGGGCACGATTCCTCTTCTCGGCCTGTTCTTCACCGACCGGTTTCGGCACCTGCCAAGTCCCGGCGAATACTCTCTGCTATTTGGTATCGCGGCCGTCGTGGGAGTTCTGCTGTTCGTGCCGTCGCTTGCCATCGTTTTTGGGACGGCTCTGCTCGCCATCGGTGTGGCGTGGATCTCCGCCCGTTTCGCTCTGACCGGCGTGACCTACGAACGATCGTTGACGCCGGCACGGCTCTTCCCGGGAGACCAGGCAGAATTGCGGATTCGGATTGCCAACGACAAACTTTTGCCGATCGCGTGGTTGTCGATCGTCGATCCCATTCGATTCAGCCTGGTACGGGCGACACAGGCGCTCGACGACCTCCTCCGGATTTCGGGCGGCGTCGAGATTTCCGAGAACCTCGGGCATTCACTCGTCAATGGCGCGGCTATCGGTCCCTACAGTGAAATCGTTCGTACGTTCGAGGTCACGGCGCTGCAACGCGGGGTGTACACCATAGGGCCGGGACAGATGGAAACCGGGGACCCGTTCGGTATCTTTCGGCGAACCGCTGAAGTGGCGGGCCGACTGGAGATTGTGGTCTACCCTCGGATATTCCGGCCGGACGAGCTGGAGCTCCCTTTCCTCGAGAGCCTGGGTGAGCTGGTTTCGCGCAACTCGCTCTACGACGACCCTACGCTTATCGCCGGCAGCCGCGAGTATCGTTCGGGCGACCCATTGCGACGCGTGCACTGGAAAGCGACGGCACGAACCGGAAATCTACAGGTCCGGCTGCACGACCCCAGCACGACTGCACAGCTGATGCTGGTGTTGAATCTCAATACGTTTCAACACGTGTGGCAGGGCGTTGAGCTCGAGCGCATGGAAGCGGCGATCGACGTAGCGGCCACTCTCGCGGTGTGGGGGTTACGGCGAGGGTTCGCCGTCGGCGTGCGTTCGAACGGTATGGTGGCCGGAGCGGAGGACACTCCTCGGGTCGCACCCAGCGCCAATCCGAAGCAGGATACGACGTTGCTGGAACACCTTGCCCGTGTGTCATTTTCCGGTCGATACTCACCGGAAAGCATATTGCTTGACGAGAGCAAGAGACTGTCGAAGGCGTGCAGCTTGATCTTTGTCACACCGGTCATTACGACGCAACTCGTCGCGCTCTTGACTTCGCGCCGGCTCGAAGGGCGAGTTTCGGTCGTGTATTGTGGCCGCTTTGCCGCCCCCCTGGTCCGCGGCGTCCCAATTCATCTCGTCGTTCCACCGGCGGAGCACGTTCGTGCTGTCTCGTAGATTGGCGTGGCTCCTGCCACTTCTCATTCTCATGGAGCTCCTTCCGGCGTTTGTGGTGCTGGTTGGATCGAGCTTGCTCGACGCGACCTCGTGGAATTACGGGCTTTTCTGGGTTCTCGCCGTGGTGGCGTTGATCGGTGCGTCTCTAGGACCGATCCTACAGCGAGTCTCGTGGGGCGCTCGGACTCGAAAGGGTGCCACGCTCGGTCTTGCGACCGTAACAGCAGCCATTTTTTCGCTGGTCGGAGCAAGTGGAGTCGTTGCGTTCGTGGTCACATTCGTCATGCTCGAAATCGCGTTCTGGCGAGGCCGGGTACTCACGCTTGAACCGATTTCCCACGGAGATGTGCAGCAGCGATTCGCCTACGGCTTTGGTATTCTCTTTGTCGGCATTTTGTGGGTTATCGCGCGAGGCATCGTGGCCGATCGCGCGATCTGGCAAATGCTGGCGGCCGCGGGCATCGGCTTTATCGTGGTTTCCATGCTCGCTCTTGTGCTGGCCCGAGTGGACGTTCGGCGCGAGCGCGGCGCGAGCGGTGCGGTGGCGCTGGCTGTCGCTATACAGATCGGTGTTGTACTCGTTCTCAGTATTCTGGCGCTGCAAATCTTCGCGGTCGATCTGGCGGGTGCGCTGGGCCACGCGATGCAGCCGGTCTTCGACGGGATCGGCCGGGGTCTCTACGCCTTTCTGGGATACATCGCCGATCCCATCGATCGTTTCATGGCCCTCATCCGGCCGCACGGTCATTCGTCGGCGTCAAGCAGCGCGCCCCTCCAACCGGGTGGAGAGTACTACGGAAAGCGACCCAAATACCATAAACCGGTGCGCAGCCCGCTGGTGGCCATCGTGTCGCTCGTACTGATCGCCGGTCTGGCGTGTGCGATCGGCTACGGTATCTGGCGGTCGATCCCGAAGAGCCGGCGAGTGCGCGAGCATGCGCTCGCCTACCGCGAGCAACGGCGCTCAACGCTTTCGGCGGTCGACGTATGGCGAAGATTCTTGACGTGGCTCCGCCGGATCCGTAGCCGGGGTGAGATTGCCGCAGCCTCGGTGGTCCGGTCGGCGAGCGGGATGGTGGGCCGGCCACTGCACCCCGATGATCCGGTGCGCGGTCTGTACGTGCGGCTGCTCCGCCGGGCTCGAGCGCAGGGTACTCCAATGCAGGCGTGGGTGACGCCGGCGGAGTTTCAGGTACATCTGATGGAGCGCTGGCCGGGAGGGGCAGATGACTTTGAAGCCGTGACTGCTGCCTACATGCGGCGGCGCTACGGAGATGAATCAATCGCGCTCGACGAATTGGCCGGCCTCCGCAGCGCCTGGGGACGCCTACGCGGGTTGATGAAAGGACCGAGCCCGCTCGCCGTGGCGCTGGCACATCGGCAAGCTGAGATGGCGGAAGCGGTGGCTCAGGCCCGTGGCCGCCCGTCTCGCCCTTTTCCCAAGCAAACGCCGGTGTCGCAGGTACTGGAAGGGGAACGGGAGCCCTGGAAGCCGACCGGACTGGTGCTGGTAGCTCTGAGCTTCGCACTGCCGGTGTTTGTGATTCTCGGCTTTCTCCTCATCCTCGCGGTTGCAGCCGGACGTATCGGGTAGCGGTGGCGAATCGGCGGACACGTTAAGGCAGCTGTACGTGTAGGTACTGCAACCATTCGCCGCTCTGCATGTCCACGTGCCAGTCGATGCCCACGATCCGTGCTGCCTGGCTGGAAAGGTTGGCACGTGCGTCGGTGATCGTTACCACGTCCAGTAGCTCGTGGATCGGGTTGAGGGTGACCGTGAGCACGCCGGTCTGTGCCTGCTGCTGCTCGTCGCGGAGTGCCAGCTGTGCTCGAAGCAATGTCTGTGCTGACGTGGTGAGGTTGCGATCGACGATGTGTCTGTAGCGCTCACCACCACTGACCAGGATGGCTACGTTGTCGGTGAGATCGGTGAAGACTGGCGTTGTGGTTGACGAAGCACCGATGACACGGATGTATGTTGATTGGTCGCTGTTGTGTGCCCAGGCGATGCCGAAGTTCTCTTGCCCGTACGACCAGGTAGATGGATCGGCTGCAGCCTTTTCCACAAATGTTACCGATGGCGTGGCCCTGTCGATCGTGTCAAAGTCGTAGACATTGCTCAGTCGATTTACGGCCGTGGCCCAGGTGTCGCCGGGTTGGAGCATCATGCAGGGAATGACCTGGGAGAACTGACTGGTGGCCGGCAGCGTGTCGTAGTTGACTGGCGTGTTGCTGAGGATCTGTGCGATCAGGGCCGAGATGGTGAGGCCGGAATAGATGAGCGCGCGGGTGGTCACCATGTCGAGATACTTCGAGATGGAACGTCCCGAAATTTCGCAGGTCTGATTTTCGGAGGAGCCGACCAGGGACGCGGTGTCGATGTAGAGGGTGTGGGTGAGGACGGTCGTACCGTTGTAGCCGAGGGAGATGGTGACGGTGGCGTTGGCGTCGGATGCGGGGAGTGAGTTGTACTGGCCGGTGTTGTTGGCCAGAACCAGGGTGAAGGACTGCGGGGCGGAAGGACGCTCGACGATCTTGAGCGAGAGCACGTCGTTGGACACGTCGACCGAGGCGGGAGGGCTCTGGCTGGCGTAGACGGTACCGGCGTCGAATACGTAGACGGTGGTGCCGACGGTGACGGCGCACGCGTTGGTGGCAAGGGTGTTGCCGATGTAGCCGATGACGGTGAAGAGGAGATCGGAGCCGGCCTGCAGCACGGCGGTACGGGACTGGACGGTGCCCGAGGTTGTGCCGTCGTCCTGCAGCATGGCGGCGGCGGTGAAGAGCACCGGTGAGGCGTTGTAGGTGACTGATGGATACGCGTAGGTGAGGCCAAGGGTCTGGTTATCCATGGGCAGGACCTGATACCAGTCGGCCCACGGGCCGGCGCCGGTGGCAGTCGCGGAGAAAGCCATAGCACAGCCGGTGCGGAGGGTACGCATCTGGACGCCGCCCATGACCATGTTGCCGGCGAAGGAGAGCCCACGAATCTGTCCCCACTGTGGGTTGGCGGGTCCGGTGGAGACCCACGAGCCCCACGAGCCTGAGTAGGTGCTGTAGTAGATGATCGAGGCGGCCTGATTGAATCCGGTGTAGAGCGCCGAGCTGCAAGCGACGATGGTGGTGGATATTGCCGCGATGCCGTAGCAGGCGTTGGGGGTGAGCCAGCCGTGGGCGTGGGTGAGGGTTTCCGATCCCCAGGAGACACCGTCGTTGGTGGAGTCGCGGTAGTAGATATTGTCGTCGGAGTCGCGGTAATAGAAGCAGCGGATGAGAGATCCGGATTGGGCGAAGGCGCAGCCAGCGGTGTTCCGTGCCGTCGTGGTGATGGTCGATCGGGCTGCCGTCCACTGTGATGCCGTGGCTGGTGTGGTGATGCGCTGGATTGTGAGGTTCTGAGCGCCGGTGGCATTGGGGATGACGGCACGAAGGATGGTTCCGGCGACGGTGACGAAGCAGGTAACGCGGCCGGTGGTGCCGTCTGAGGCGAGGAGTGCGAACTCGGTGGTGAGGTTCTGGATGGTTGCGCTGATCGAGGGCTGAGCGCCGGTGGCGGCCAGGGCTGTGGATATTGCGCCGGGTAGTGTACGTGCGATGCTATGCTCCTATTGTCCGGTCCGGTTCTCCTGACCCTATCGTGGGCCAGTTGGGCTGGATCGTTCGCTTTTGTTTGGTATGCTCCTAGCGGATCGGCGACTTGTCGCAGGGGCGTCGATCCGGGCCGGTTCCCTGGGGATGGCGGGACCGGCTTTTTCTATGCACTGGTGGCAGTTGAGCCGCTGGGCCTCGCCTTGCCTGCTCTGTGCCGGACGTCGGCGAGCACGTGTCCGCAGGACAGGGTGATATCGTAGGTGTTGCCGTAGTTCCACGCCTTTCCTCGAACGCTACGAACTGCCTTGCTTTGTGTGCGTGCGTGCGTGGTCATCAGACGCGTTCCCAGCGAAGCGGCTTGTCTCCCCAGGCCGGCGTGAACCTGGCCGATTGGATCTGTTCGTCGCGGATCTGCTTGAGTCGCTGTGCGAAGTCGGCTTCGATGGTGTTGTAGAACGTACGCCAGGAGTCGACTGATTTGGTGTCGTCGACCCGGTCGCGGAGCTGACCATCGGCGTAGACGAAGTTGTCGTTGATGCTTGACAGGTACTGCTCGATGGCGGCCGCCATGCCTCCGAGATAGAGCGTATCCCAATGGCGTTCTGGCAGGGTGGTGCCGCCGGTATCGAGCTCGTGCTTCTTTGCGTAGCGCACGGTGAGGTAGTAGCTGGTGGCGTCGATCGGGGCGTCTGACGGCGGGATCTCGAGCCGGAAGGTATCGGCGCCGCCTGTTGTATTTGCAACGGGCATGGTGACACCGAGCGAGCCATCGGCGATGGCATCGGCGAAGTAGGTCGACGAGGCGTAGGCCTGGCCCACGAGCTTGAGCGGGGTGGTGGTTCCGGCCGCGCTGCGGTAGACGTTCATGCCCACCACGTTGTCGGGGAAGGTGGGAATGCTGAGCTGGGCCGCCTGGCCGGCGCTGGTGGTGACGGCGACGGTTGGGCTGCCGGTGGTTTCGCCTCCGGCCGGGTCGACCCAGGTGGTGCCGTAGGTGTGAGCGCCAGCGGTGAGGAGCGAGCCGGCCGCGGTGTAGGGGGTGACGATCGGGGCGACGGTGGGCGCCAGGAGGATGGGCGAACGGTACTCGGAGAAGGCGGGATAGTTGGGCGGCCACTGGCCGGATGGGTACTCGACACGATCTATCCAGAGAGATCCCGATGGGACTGGGTAGTACCTGCTGCCTGGGATGGTGGCGACCTGGATGGCTTCGAGATCGGGCTCGACGGAGGAGAGCCGTTCCAGCGCGCGATCGAGGGCCCGTTGCAGCTGGGCGTCGACCCAGCGGTACGCGGCGTTGTTGGTGTCGTTGAGGTCGGTGCGGAGGTTCGCCGTGGCTGTGACGAGGGTGAGGGCGTAGGTGGTCATGGAGTTCTGGTGGCCAGCACCACGACGCAGCCAGCGAGAAAAAGAGGATGAGGATCGCGGCGACTCCCATGACCATCACGGCTTGCCCCTGATGATGGTGCCCTTGCCGAACTTCGGGATATGGACGCCGCTGATTTTGGGGTGTGGCGTGGCGACTGCGACCTCGGCACCCGAGCCGGCCAGCGCGCCCCAGGTGATCATGCTGTGGCCGTTGTCGCCCCACTGCGCGCCCCAGGAGTTTTGCAGCTCGACGCCGTAGGGGTTGTAGCCGATGACAGTCATGGAGTGCCAGAACATGAAGGAGCCCGACTGCCCGGTGATCCACGAGCTGGTCTGCCAGTGGTTGTACATGCTGTCGTAGATGGGCATGGCGACGGCCAGGGGACGGCCGTGGGAGACTTCGTACTTGATGGTGGTGCGATCGGTGTTGGCGATTGAGCGCCAGGCGGCGAACCTGTACGGGCCGGCCAGGGTGGTGACGTGAGCGCTGGGAATGATCCAGTAGCCGGTCGCGCCGTCGTAGGAGAAGTCTTTGAGCCGGGCGTCGCCCTTGCCGATGAGGACTGAGAAGGCGGCATCGTAGGTGACACCGACGTTCTGGCCCCCGTTGACCTGGTTCCAGATGTAGCCGGCTGAGAACTTCTTGTGCCAGCGAGCCTTCTTGAGTCGCGCTGATCGTAGGTGATCTCCTCGATGGTGGAGAGGGTTTGCGCCACGCACGAGTTGGAGTTTCCCTGGTTGTGGATCCGCACCAGATATTTGTTGAGCCACCAGCTCGAGGGGAGCTTGGGCGAGCCTGAGATGACGATCGGCGGCGGGAGCGGTCCCTGGATGAAGCCGTGACCGTGCCAGCGGGTGTACGCCTGGGACGTGCCCACACCGAGGGTGAAGATGGCGATGAGGGTACACCAGAGGGCCAGGTGGTGGTTCCAGTGGGCCTTGAGATGGGCCTTGATTGCTGTGAGCATTAGTGTTGCCTCATGCAGTTGCAGATGAAGCGATCGCCGCCCGGGGTCATGCCGCGAACGTCGATGCTGGTTATGTGGTAGTGCTGCGCCGGCGTCGCGCCGGGCGGGCTGGCCGGGAGCGAGAGGTAGATGACGGAACGGAGAAACGTGAGCGTGACGGCCGACTGTAAGAACTCGGCCACGGCATCGGGAATGGTGGCCCTGGTTTCGTTGTCGGCGGCGAGCTGGTTACGAGTAGGATCGGCATCGGCCATGATGCGGAAGACGGTGGTGAGGGTGGTGGTGCTGGTGCTGCCGTCGGTGTTGCGGGTGGTGAGGATGACCGGCTGGGAACGGAAGGCGAAGATTTTGGCGTAGAGCGCGTTGATGTGGGCGATCTTGGCAGCGGTGAGTGGCATGGTGGTTTTGTTGCCAGTTCCTACTTGTTTGAGCTGACGATCGGCGTCGTCGACGTGGAATTTGCGGTGTTTTTGTTGGAAATAGAGACATTTGAAGCGACTGTTTTAGCGCCTGAGTAGAGGCCGACGGCCGAGAGACCGAGGGCGATGCCGGTGACGGCGGCCGGGATCCAGGCGAGATGGTTGCCGTAGAGCTCGGCCAGGCCGGCGATGATGCCGAAAACCACGGCCAGGGCCGGTGCGAAGTTGGATGGCACGCCCATGTCCTTGAAGACCTGGACCATGCCGACGATGGCGGGTACGGCGGCGATACCGTAGATCAGTGTGGTGTCCATCAGTGGTTCCTCCGGTTGGTGACTGGTGGTACGGGTGTGAGGGTCTGGGGGTGAGAGATGTGGGAGTCGTGGCCCTGCAGCCCTGAGTCGGTGAGCGCGAGCGGAGCTGCGATTTTCTTGACCTTGGGCGCGGCCGGCGCTTTGGGCGTGGCGGTCTTGCTGGCTGACACGGCCGTCCGGCTCTTGGTTGTCTTCGGGGTTTTGGCGAGCTGGGCGACTGGTATGTGAAATTGCCGCTTCTGCGCGCTGCTGACGTTTGCGCCTGAGGCGATCGCGGCCACGAGGTTCTGTTTCTGCATGGCCTGATTGTTGGCTTGCTCGATGGCGTAGATGCTGGGCCCGGTGTAGACGCCCATGGTGCCGTCGGTGTTCTGGTTGACGTCGACGGTCGAGCCGACGATGCCGGTGATATCGAGCCCGTCTGACTTCTCGGCGGCCGCCTCGGCGACTGCGTAGGTGCTGGCAGCGGTCTTGACCTTCGCCTTGGATGCGGCGTGAGCTTTCTTGGGAGCCTTGGGTTTCGCCGCGGCACGGAGATGGCCCTTGGGCCGCGCGACCTTGGCGACGGAGACCTTGACGTGGCCGCCACTGTTGCCGCCGGTGTGCTTCGACTTGGGCGGCTTCGGCGTGATCGGGTGGTTGACGATCGGTATGTAGTCGCTCACGGTTCGGTTCCCTCCACCGGATACATCACTTACGCCTCGACCAAGGAGACATGCATGTAGTACTGGATGCCGTCGACCTGGGACCTGGCGTCGACGATTTCCTCCACCATGTCGTCGAACCTGACGGTGAAAGCTGTGGAGTTGAGATCGGAGTAGGACAGGGTGGTGTTGACCTTGTTGTAGGAGGTCTGCAGCGAGTCGTGGATCTGCTGGCCGGTGGTTGTCTGGACCGTGCCGTCGTACTTGGTGAGGTTGTTGAAGGCGACGACGATGAACTGGAACTCGCGTTTGCCTGGTCCACGATCGATGTAGCGTTCGCCTGAGCCGGCGCCTGGTCCGGTGGGAGATGCGGCCTGGCCGGTCATGTCGGCACGGCGGGTGCGCGGCCGCATGACCTTGTAGGATGATGGCTCGATCCAGTAGCCCACGCTATCGAGGATGAGCTGACAGTCGGTGCCGATGGTTGCCATTTAACCCCCTCCCCTGGCCCCTCCCCCTGCGAGCGGGAGAGGGGAATGTTGTGGGTGTGCTGCGTGGTGTGTGGGTGCATGCATGGGTTAGGTCTCCTGCAGGTGGGTGAGATCGGTCATGGGATCGTCGAGGGCCTGGGCCATGCGGAGTTTGTCGGCGGCCAGGCGGGTCTCGAAGGAGGCTGACTCTTGCCGGCCGATGTTGGTGTAGAGTCGTGCCGCCATACGGTGCTGGTGGTGCTCGCGGATGAGCCGTTCGCGGAGCTCGTCGCGGAGCTGGTGCATGACTTCTTTGGGCAGCTCGTAGGTCGGCAATCGTTCCTCCTAGATGACGGATAGGATTGCGTTGGCCAGATCCTGGTGGCCCGCGATGGTTGGGTGAATGTCGTTGGCTGCCATGTAGCCGGATGCGACGGGCGTGATTCCCCAGCGCTGCTCGAGGTCGAGGTAGGCACAGCCATACGAGGCGGCGATATCGAACGCCTGGCGTTTGAAGTTCTGCCAGGTCTGCATCTGCGCGGCCGTGGCCCCAGCGGTGACGCCGGAGTCCGACAGGAACGGGTGACCGACGCAGGGCATGACGATGAGGACCGAGCCGTTGGCGACGCCGGCGCGCGCGGCCTGGACAAGCCTCCGTACCGCGTTGGCGTAGTTGGCATCGGCGTTGCTGAAAGCCATGTCGTTGTAGCCCATGCCGCAGATGGTGAGATGGTTCTGGCTGGGGAAACCGAAGCCGGTGGTGGTGGTTGGGGCGTCCTGCTGGGGCGAGGCCCCGGAGAGGAGCTCGGGACGCCTGGTGGGATAGGTGGAGGCGGTGAAATAGAACTGCGCCTGTTCGCCACCGGAGGCGAAGCGTGCGTAGCCGATGCCACCCTGCCCAGATTTGCCGTTGGGGTAGGTTGCAGCTCCGTGCAGGACGTACGCCTGGGAGAGACTGTTCCAGCCCCAATTGATGGTGTGCACGGCCGAGCTGAGCCCGGCCAGGACGCCGCCCGAGATGCGCTTGCCGAGGTAGACGCCGGTGGTGGTGTCGTTGACCGTCTGGTTGGATCCCCCGTCGACGTTGTACTGGTAGGAGATGGATCCGCCCGAGATGCACGCCGTGTAGAGCTCCATCTCCTTGCAGGCGTAGGGCGATGTGAAGGTGGCGTAGGGGTTGTTGTTGGGGACCGTCACGGTTGGCAAGCCGCACTGGCGAGCAAAGCCGTAGTCGGCGGCTGAGCCCATGCTGGTGGCGCCGTTGAGGTTGACGGCCCACGGATAGGAGCCGGTGGTTGCGGCGATCGCGCCCGGCGTGGCGTAGGCGAAGGTGGGCCAGAAATCGGCCCAGGTGGCGTTTCCGGCCGCGACGAGCCCTGCTTTGAGCCGGCCGATAACACCGTTTAAGACAAAGTCTGAGTTGGTGCCACCGAACTGGCCATTGAGGATGGAGTCACCCCAGATGCCGATCTGCGCCGGTACGGAGGCCTGCGCTGCCTTGGCGGTGAGCCAGGCGGCGTTCCAGTTGTCGGGGAGATAGAAGCCGGGATGCTTGGCTGCGTAGAGAGTCTTGCCCATTACACAGGCAGTCCGCGGATGGTGGCGGTGAGCGCCAGCGACCCGGCCGTGGCCGAGATGACGGCCTGGTAGTACCAGTAGGTATCTTGCACGGAGTAGACGTGAGCGGAGCTGGCGGTGACACCGATGCCGCCGACGGTGCGAGCGGGAGATGACTGGTTATCGAGCTGGGCGTAGCCGACGTTGTACCAGTTGATGCCGTCGTACGAGCCCTGCAGGGTGACGGTGCAGGAGCCGGTGCCGGTGTTGGCGAGCTCGAGGGTTGCCGTGCCGGCGTAGCCGGTGAGGTTGGCGACGGTGCCGTTGCCGTTGGCCGTGGCGGCGGTTTGCATGAGCACCGTTACCTGATCTTCGGCCTCCTGGGTGATGGGTGCGCCATCGACGGGTTGAGGCATGCGTTGGTCCTTTGGTAGGAGTAAGAGCAGGACGTAAGGAGAAGTGGGGTCGGGCGCAAGGAGTGGACGCCCGACCCCGGGTCTGGTGGTATGCGGTTGTTAGTTGTTGCCGAGGTAGAAGCCGCGGTAGTCGACGACGGCGCCGCCGTACTCGTGGCGGACCTTGTAGGAGATGGTGTCCTGGGTGAAGTTCAGGCCGTAGAGCGGCATGTCCTGGATGAGCAGGACGGGGTTGGCCTGGCCGCCGACGAAGCCGACTTCGAGGGTGTCGATCACGCGGGGATCGGCGATGGCGATCCAGATGGCGGTTGAGGCCGGGCCGGCGGTGAGGGCGTTGAGCTGGGGCGCGATGATCGGCTCGGCGTAGCCCATCATGGGGTTGATGTCGTTGTTGTTGCCGCCTGGCAGACCGGCCGACTTGAGGAGGGTCATGGCGGTGAACTCGAGATCGGGCACGGTGAGCAGGATAGCGCGGCTTGAGCCCGATCGGCTTGGCGGCGATGTTGGTCTGCTTCCGCATGGTGATGACGGCTGCCTGCAGCGCGTTGGAGGACAGCGCCGCGCCGGAGTTGGTGGTGTTGAGGTTGGCGGCGATGACCCCGGTGTTCAGGTGGTTGATGGAGTCGAACAGCGGGTGAGCATCGTAGATGTTGCCGAAGTTTGGAGCGAGCAGGTTGTAGACGAACTCGGCCAGGGTGAAGGCGGCGGCGACGGCCAGCTTCTGCGGGATCTGCTTGATGGCGTAGAGATCGTCGTTGATGATGGTCTCGCGGGTGATCTGGACCAGGTTGCCGCGCTTGGTGGGCGTGTAGGTGGCCCGGGTATCGGACAGGGTGAGCGTGGTGTAGGCGGCATCCTCGGCGACGGTTGAGAGCGAGCCGAAGGCGCCGAGCCGGATACGGTCTTGCTGCTTGAAGTCTTTGATGGCGATGATGGTGGTGAACTTCTGCCACTCGGACGGCCAGGCCTGGTAGTCCTTGAGCAGGCGCTTGTTCATGGACGTGCCGAGCAGATAGGAGAAGGACGACGTGGTCACGTCGGCTTCCTTGAGGATGGGCGTCGGCCTCGGTGAGCCGGCCGGAACGAACGTAGTCGGCGAGCTGCGATCGGAGCGATTCGGTGAGGGGACGATCGGCCCCGCCGACCTGGGCGATATCGACGCCGGTGGCGACGCGGAAGGCTTCACGCAAGCCGGAGAGCTTGGGGACGGCCCGGTCTGACTCTTGCACGTCGAAGAGACCATCGAAGGCAGACTGGACCTGTTCGTACTCGGACATGCCGACCTGGACCTTGGACGCACCCATGCCGGTGACTGCGCCCTGGGAAGACAGGGAGGCGACGGTTTCTTTCTCGTCGGAGATGGCTTCCTCGAGCTCGGCCAGTTCGAAGACACGGCCGTCGAAGCGGCGGCGTAGCTTGCGATCGACGATCTCGGGGAGAGCTGCCTCGGTGAGCTTGGTGGTGAGGTTGGCGCGGGAGGTTGCGAGCTGAGCGGTTTTGAGCACTTCGGATTCGTGCAGCTGTCGGAGGGTTGTCAGCTCCTGGGCCTGCTGCTTGTACTGCTCTTGGAGGGCGGCGATGGTGGAGGAGTGGTCCGGCACGAGCTGGTTACCGGACGTGTCGACGAGGTCAACGGCCATTGGGTGGGTCCTTCGCGGCTATCGCCGGGTGCATCTGACTGGATGAGCCGGTCGAACGATCCGCCGGCGCTGGGCCGGGTGACGATGTCGACCGAGTTGACTTTTCGCAGGGATTTGACGATGTTGGTTCCATTGGATCCGCGTTCGGTTTCGCCGAACGCGTCGATGGAGAGGCCACACAAGGAGGGGTTGCGTTGGGACTCCTGGAGCAAAGCGAACAGCCAGTCGTTCCCGGGGACCAGGTGAAGCTCGGCACGGAGTCGGCTGCCCTGGCTCTCTTTGAGGGAATGCACGTTGCGGTAGTAGCCGACGATGTCGCGCACCGATCGCTCGGGAAGATCGCCTGGCTTACTGTGGTCGGCGAAGGCCAGCGCGCCTTCGAAGAGTGCCGTGCTGTCGTCGAGGAGCTCGGGGGAATAGAGATTGCCCTGCTTACTTTTCCCCGAGCGTATGAGCGTCACTTCAGCGATGTGGCGACCGTCTTCTCGCTTCGAAGTATCGGCTTCGAGCAGTTCCGTGAGCTCGGCAAGCTGGGTTTCCTGTGTCGATTCCGGGGTTGAGGCGATCACGGCTGGACTCCGGCCGGCGCTGATTGCGAGGCATCGGTGAGTGGAGCGGCATCGCCGACGTAGTCTGACGAGTCGTAGGAGTGGTCGAGGATGGGGCCGAGGACGATGCCGCCGGCGTTGGGGTCTTCACGCGTGACGTGAGCTGAGCCATCTCCGTTGCCGGCGGATGGGTTCTCTCGATAGTCGATCTGTGGCGGCTGGAACATTGCCTAGAACCCGATGCGGTCGTAGGTGGTGCTGCCGTCGATCTGCTCGGCCTGGCCGCCGAGACCGTGCTCGCCGGCCGGGCCGGCGCCACCGGTGAAGACTGCCTGATCGGATGAACGGTCTCCGACCGTGCCGGTGAGGGTGTCGATCTGCCACATGTCCTGCTGCGGTCCGTTGGGTGCGACCTCTGAGCCGTACTGTGCCTGCATTTACTTGCTCCTTTCTTGATCCGTGTGCGTGGTGTGTGGTGCGGGGTGGGTCGGATGTTCTACTGCTTTTTTCGGTTCGGATGCTGCCTTTCCCTGTTTTTGCTCATCTGTGTGGGGTTTGGAAGCCTCCTGGGCTTCGCCGACGGTGAGCGCTCGGGCCGGAACTTTCACCGTGGTCTTGACGTGGGCGATGTGGGTGCCGTGCTCATCGGTTTCGATGTGGTGGACCTCGCCGAAGAGGTGATCGCCGCCGAAGACGAAGGAGGCGGTGTGGCCCTTCTTGACCTCGTTGCCGTGGCGATCGTGCGGGAAGGAGCGATCGGCGAGCTGGGGGGTGGGGTCCATGGGTGTGTTCCTTTCGGGTGCCCCCTCCCCGGCCCCTCCCCCTGCGGAGCAGGAGAGGGGTGACGTGTGAGGGGTGGGCTGGTGTGAGGGGTGTCAAGAGGGAGGAGAGGGGTGAGGGGTGGGCTGTTGTGATGGGGGGTATGGATTGGGGTGAATTACCAGGGGTTGACGGGGGTTGCGGCCATTGGCGGCTCGTCGATGTAGCCGGCCATGTTGGGGATATGGAAGCCGAGTGCCTGGGTGTTGGAGCGTTGGTGCCGGAAGGAGAAGTTGTGCTCGGTTTGCTCGACGGCCAGGCGTTCGGGTTGCTCGCCGATCCAGCCGGTGGGATCCGCGAAGGCTGTTTCCTCGGCGATGGGTGCGAGCTCGCCGATCGATTCGTAGTCCTGGCTCATTAGTGACCTCCGATCGCGTACCAGGTGGCGAAGATGGTGGAGTTGGCCGGTGCGGTGCCGGCGGAGAAGGAGAGGCCGACACCGGTCGTCGTGGGCAGGCCGATGTGCATGGGTAGTGGTTCGTCGGCGCCGGCGTAGACCAACGGAACGGAGGAGAAGGTGATGCCGAAGGAAGCGGTGATGCTGCCGTAGCCGGTGGCATCGGTGGGGATGGCGACCCGGCCGGTGAGGTATTGCTGGACGCCGGACGCCTGGGCGATGGCGATCGGCGAGCCGGTGGCCGTGCCGTTGGCTGACACGATGACGGCTTCGCAGAGCCGGTGCGCATCGGGAATGGACAGCGCCACCGGTGTGCCGTTGACCAGGGTGCTGGGGTTGATGCCGGCGTTGATGGCGATGCCATCGAGCCAGACGTCGATGATGCCCAGGCCGGTGAGCTCGACGGTTGCCGTGTTCGAGGTCGGGTTGTAGTCGCGGATGTAGCCGTTGGCGCTGTAGCTCATGGGAGTGTCACCTGATGGCTCTGGCCACGGCGGCCGCCACGCAGGCGACGATGATCATAACGATGAAGGTGACGAGGTAGCCGTTCGCGCCGGAGAGCAGTCCCACGGTGCGATCGGTGAGCGACTTCTGGCAGTCGGCGATGTCGAGGGCCAGCTCGAGGATGCGCTTCTCGGCCTGGGCTATGCCGATGATCGCCTTCTGCAGGTGGTTCCCGTTCTGGTGGACGTGCTCGGCGATGGCCTCGACCCGTTCGCGATCGGCGAAGGTGCCGTTGCGTTTCTCCTGCTGCAGGAGTGATTCGGAGTGCCGGTCGGTCAACGCCTGGATCGATGCCGTGAGGGTTTGGGTCTGCCGGTTCAGCGCGTCGGTGAGCTTTGTGTCGAGGGCCTGGACGGCTCGCAGGATGGCGAGCTCGCCGCGGCTGTCTTCGGGGTTCGGCATGATGTTCTCTAGCCGTTCGTTCATGGGCGTGGTGCCTCGGCCGGGGTACGGTTCGGCTTGGAGCCGTGCGAAGTGACGCCTGTGTTTGGCCCTGGCGCGGTAACAGGAGCGACGCCTTTGATCGTGTCCTCGGCCGCGAGGGTTCTGAGCTCCTCGGCGATGTCCACCGGGACGCGAGCGGCATCGAAGAACATCTGTGCGGCTGACTCCTGGGATACCAGCCCGAGCGATCGCGCGATCTGTAGACCCTGGGCCATAGTCCAGGCGGCGTTGCCCTGGTCGGATGCGTTCTCGGGTTCCAGTAATGGGAAGCGGATCTCGAACGATGGTGTCGATGGTCTTCGGGAGGGTGCCGGCTTTCTGCGCCTCGAGGATGACGCGCTGCAGGATGGTGGACAGGAGGTGCTTGAGATAGTCCTGGCGGCGCTGGTACTTCTTGATGACGGGCAGGCCCATCTCGGCGGCGGTGGCACGGTTGACATCGCCGCCTTCGGAGAGGTAGTGCTCGGGGAGGCCGGCGCCCATGGCGACCATGAGCTTGATCGCCTGGCCATCCGACTGCACATCGTCGGCGGAGATGTTGGGCTGGACGGCGGACCATTCCTCGGACTCGTTGTGGACGAGCACCGAGCCGGGTTCCGGCGGCCTGGCGTACGCTTGCAGTTTGTCTTCGATGGTGCGGCGATCGGCGCCGGTGAGCTTGACGTCCCAGAGGAAGGCGGCTTTGTACTTGTTGATGCGGACGCGATCGATGAGCCAGTCCTTGTAGCGCCGCAGCCAGGGCAGGAGGGTGGCCAGGTCGCTCTTGCCTCGTTTCGCGTTGGTGACCTTGTTGATGGGGAAATGCAGGACCTCGTCGGGGACGTTGAACCAGGTGCCCTTCTGATCGGGATCGTCGGGTACGAGCTGCAGCGGCGGCGCGCCGGGGATGGTGGGGTTGGTGGTTTGAGCGATGGCACGGCGATGGATGCGGAGCAGCTTCTCGATGTTCTCGGGATCGGTGACGAGCTCGTCGACCAGGGAGGGATCGATGTGGGCGATCTTCACATGGCCGTTCCAGGGGTTGACGAAGACGCGGATGAAGAGCTCGCCGTAGAGTGAGAGCTCGGTGGCGAGGTCGAACTGGCGGGTAGCCATGCGGTTGTCGGGATCATACCAGAACGAATCGATCAGCTTCTGGACCTTCGCCGACTTGGCGTCGATGGCGAGACCGTCGCCCAGGACGAAGTTGACGCCCATTTCGATGATGGCGTTGGCCATGGGGTTGGCGTTGTAGGCCTCGAAGACCTGGTTATGGATGTCGAGGTAGGCGGCGGGCAGGACGTCCTTCTGAGCCCAGTTATCGGAGAGGCGGCGCCAGTAGAAATCCTCCTCGGTGGAGGAGGCGTTGATGCGTCCCCAGAACCAGTCCTCCTGGACGGCCTCGGTGAGGTGAGCGCCGGGAAAGGGGACGATCTCGTCGTGGGATTCCACGAGTTTGCGGAACTTCTGGTAGGCGTTCATGGCTGCTCATCCGGGCCGGCGGCTGCATCCGCACCGTCTGGAGAGCTTCGCAGCCGCAGCACGTCGTCCGCCGCCTGCAGGATGGCATCTTCGACGTCGTCAGCTCGACTGTGCGTCTTTATCTGCAGGCCGACAGCGCGTGCCAGAGCGCCAAAGAGCACTCCGAAGTGTCGGTAGTTGTCACGAAGATTGACCAGCAGCGAGGCGATCACCGTGCGGATCAGTCGAATGTCGTCCGACAGGTCGATCTCCCCGGTCATGCCGGCGAAGGTGGCCCGGTCCTCATCTGGAAGCCGGGAGAAATACGCGTCGCCGTTCGACGGTGCGGCGCGATCGGCGTGGGGAGCTCTAAAATCGGTCACCGGGCCACCTTTCGCTGGAACATCAGAGACGATTGCCCGTCCCTTCCTACTCAATGTAGGACGGATGTTCTAGAAAGCAAGGCCCATTGTGTGGGACAATTCCCCTCCGCCGACCTCAAGTCAGAGTTCGCCGGCGCGGCCTTCCACATGGCTTGCCGGAACCGGGTGCTGGTTCAGCCTTCGCGTTCGACCGGCGGCATTCGGATAGACCGGCGTTCCCGCCACGTGGAAGCGAGACCTGAGATCAGGTTCAAGGAGCCCTCTCTGCTACTCCGGACCACCATTGGGGTGGGGCGGCTCGATGAGGAGATCAAGCGTCGGACTCGGGTGGCGGGGATCACCCCAAACCGCGAGGCGTGCTTGCGATTGGCGACTTCCCTCTGCGCCGAACAATCAGACGAGTGGGTCACCGGGAAGCGGTATCTGGATGAATCACGGCACTGGCAGCACGATCATCTGCCCTGGTAGGTGGCATTGACGTTGGTTTAACTCGCCATTCGCGATGGAGTGCTTTTGCAGAAGATTTCGGACTTGACCCGGGGCCCTGGAATGTTAATGCTGATGCAGCCAACTATGACGACGATTCTTCCATGTCGCTTACCGCCTCGAATACATGAGCAACCATCTCACTTCGCCATTCGTCACCGCCTTCGGTTGAAGCGCATGCTTCAAGAATCGCGAGGGCTTTTCGTTTGTCATCGACCGTTAGCGGTCCTTCAAACGCTTCTATAGCGAGTCCCGCTTCAAGTGCTCCTTCGTACTCGTCATTACACACCATGCTCGCCAAATCAACCACGGCGGAACGGGCGTTGAGCGTTTGTAATGCGTACAAGAGCGTCCCGTACGCGTTTGCATTCTTAGGATCCCTAATTTGGAGAAGAAGCGGATCAAGTGCGGCGGGATCCGCTAACTCGCGTAACCCTACTGCGGCAGCATTCCTAACCCGCCAACTGTTCGTTGTTTCAAGCGCTTGAATTAAGTAAGGAGTTGCTCGCCGGTCGCCCATGTCGCCCAACGCATGGGCTGCACGCACAGCTTGCGATTCGTCAACGCCTTCCAAATCGCGGATCAACTCCTCGAAGTCACCCACATTTACCTTCCTGCCCTTCATTAGCCGGGACGCATGGCGCTTACGGTTTGGGCGGCCCGAGCTTTACCCACTCCTCATATGCAGTTTTGACGACGTCTGGCGGTGTGACCCGCGGTCCGCCTCTTTCCTTGTACCTGAGGTGAAACCATCGCCGGAGATCAGTTGCTGGTGAGGATAATACTCCCACGCTCGGAGCGGGCGGAGATCAGCGTAAAGAGGGCGGTTGCGCCCAAGCAGACCTTAGCTATGGGCAGTGAGAGTTCCAGGGACATCTCGCGCCGAGTAGCGCTCACTGGTTGCTTGACCCGTGACCGGATCTTCCCTGTACGCCCGGTAGTTCTCCAGACTAAGCTTAACCAAATGCGCCGCAAGCTTCGTTTCGCTGTCATCATCAGCCGGCAGATTCTTACCATTGTGGAGGCCCTGGCCTTCCCGCCCGAGCAACGCCGCACTACCAGTCCGTCAGTGCGCCGAATGTCGCTCGTGTCGCGATTCCTGGCGGTCTTTGGCGGAGTCATCCGCATGCGGCGGGCATGGCAGGACTTCAAAAAGTCGGAGCCCAGACGCAAGCGGAAGCGTGTCGCGAAGTCGCCGAAACAGCGTCAGCGCCCGAATGGCAGCCCCCATCCGAGAACAAGGCCGGAGACGTCATGATGGAGATCCAACCCTTACATCGCGATCTGATACACCGCTACCTTGAGGAGACCGGAGACGACTTCGAGGTGGATGAGGATGGCAATTTTGTCGTGGAGTACGACCGCGACCCCGATTCCGGGTGCGAGCTCACAGGCTTCTTCGGGATCGAGTCAGAATACGTGTATGTGATTGAGCTCGCTGACGAACGAGATTTTCCCCGAGCTGACTGGGATCGACTCCTCGCCATCTGTAACGAATGGAACAACACTGACTACTACCCAAATGCATACCTTCAGCACGACGAGGAGAACGCGGAGGTAGCGGATGTGCGCCTTGAACACTGCATACTGCTCAAATCGGGAGTCACCCAGCAGCAACTTACCGACGCGACGGGTGAGATTGTGGACCAAGCCTTTGCCTTCTGGGCTTGGGTTCACCGCGAATACGGCATTTGAGCCGTTGTCTAATTCATAGGCCCGGAGGGACATGGGACCGAATCGGTATTGGTCAGCAAGCTACAGGCAATCTACGTCCGAGGCCGGAATGTCTTGAAGTTACACGGCATCGAAGCGAGCGTTGTGTGCGGCATCTCCATGCAGTAGCAGATGACAGTGGAGGCCACGGCGTTAGCAGATCTGCCATGTTCGGACAGTGAGCCACGACTGGCTATCCACGATATAAAGAGCCACTAATCTACCTAGTTTGTAGAGGACGTGAAGGAAGCCAATACGATTAACCTAATCCTCATCAGTATTGCCTTGATTGCAATCTTAAGCTGGGGCTGCGCCACTCTACTCAGCGCGCGGGGAAGGTGAGTATCCGCACCGTATACATCACATTCTTCTTTATGCTCCTTTCTGTGGGTGTAGTCTACATATTTGTCACAGGAACCGGGACACCCTCGGGCCCACTTCCGCGCTTGTACCCTGATAACGATGATTCAACATCGAATGTGTCGCCTGACCGATGTTATTCCTTCTTTCCGGACGAGATCTCGGAATATTTTTCGTCCATTCGTCGAATAGATTGAAACACGCTGTCCAAGTCCTTGTAATCTCCCCCGTACTGTTTTAAGACGTCAAGGAGAGATACTTCCACTTGTTCAGACCCTTCACTTGGTTTTCGGGAGATTTTGAACAGCGTTGTCAGGTCGCTGCCGAGATAGAAAAACTTCCAGCGACCGCTATCCTTTCCAACCAGATATGCCCCACCTTCCCTTTCCGCTTCGTATGCGAGATAATCTTCTCATCATTTTGCGTATCTCAAGCACTCTTTCGTCCGACATTGCTATCTCTCCCGAAAGCCGTTTCGCTGCTCATGTTCAGTACTTTAGTTTAGGCATCACCGAGCGGATCAAGCTGAGTGAGCGCACTACCGCTCGCCCATCTTGTAGAGCCCGGTACCGCTGTCCCACACCGCTCCGATGTAGCGGAATGGGTTCGCCACGGTTCCCGTACTGCTGATCGCGTTCCCATACGGGTCGCAGGCATAGCTGTTCACCACCACAGGGAAGGTGATCCGTTCACGTGCAGTTCTTGGCCGTTTACTCGCGGTAATCCTCGAACTCCCAGTGTCCGAGACGCGAGAGCTTTTGCGCCGTTGCATCCCACGTTTCGCCCTCGCAGGCCGACACCCGACGGTCCAGAAAGCGAAGCAGTTCGGCATAGTCGAAGGCATCCACCACTAGGGTATGTCGCGCATCTACGATGCCTTCCTCCTGGACGCGAGTCATGAGCCATCCCGGCGTGCAGACCGTGAGATTGAAAGACTCTTCGCCCGGTCCGTCACTCGGTCCAACCGAGAGCTGAAGGAGGATCGCAAAGTCAGAGTCTGGCGGGTGCCAGGTGGTCAGATCGTAAATGCCAGGGCTCGTGACATGCCTGAGTGTTGCCCTCACGTCGTCGTGGGTCCAATCGTAGTGCTCATGGGTTTCTTCCCTTCATCGCACGTCCTGCTTGGAGAGAGATGAGCGCGGCCGAGCAGATAAGTCGATATTCGCCGCGCAGGCAATGGCTGGTGTTGGCCTCGCCGCAGATCGCGGTGCGCGGGCTCCATCAGATGGACAACCCCCTGCGGGCACGGTGCACCTCGTCATCGGGAAAAGAAACCGAGTCTCACGGTTGAGGTCTGGGTAGACAGGGTGAGTCGATCCGGCGCGATCTTGTTGCCCTCACGGGCGGCTAACGCATGGATGAGGAGCTGAAGGCTTTCTCGTGCATCTGCTTGGCTCTACGCCTGCCGGCTCGGCTTGAAGTCGATCAGCTCCACCACACGGGCCGGGGAGAGTGTGACGGCGTCGGCGAGCAAGTGATTTTGTGCTTCGAGATATCACCGTCTAATGTTTCCTCTGTCTAACGTTTCCTCCCAGCACGAGAATCATCAGAATGTGAAAAATTAGCATCGCGGCCGCTGTGAGAATTCCTCCCGTAATACTTTCTTCCATGCTCAAGTGACTTACAAAGTGACCCATGAGTACTGCGAGTGTCCCAATTGAAAGCGATACTGTAATGGCGAGGGGCCACGATGTACGATACGACTTCTTAAACATACAATCCCGCCAGTTCGGTGTAGGTCCAATGACTGATGGGACGCGCTCGCCCTAACCCGTCAAAGGGCATACATCGGGATTCCTCCCGCGCCGCCTTCTTCTTCGTCATCATTTGAGCCGTAGTACGTGCTCGGGTAGACCCATACCCGTATCCGCCGGTATTTCCAGTCCCACACATACCCGCACCCACAATTATGAGACGATACCTTTATTCCTATTGGTGTCGACTGAAACAACGGCACTGGGCTCTAAAAAAAAATGCAATACACACGTCACTGTACGACTCCTGGATTTCCTCCGTGAGTAGAGACAGCCAATGCATCGCTGGCCTGGTGCCGCAGTTCTTCATCTCCCAGGTCAAGCACTGCCCGGAAATGCGCCCGGGCTTCGGACGCCTTGCCCTCGCGCTGTAGAAGTAGGCCAAGCCGATAGTGCGCTAATGGAATATCCTCATGCTGATCTATAGCAAGCTGATAATGAGCTGCTGCCTCGTCGAGACGTCCCAATTGCACCAGTAAATCCGCGAACTCGATGTGAGCATGATCGTCGAATCCTTCGATCGCGAGTCGAAACTGCTCTTCGGCTTCCACGACGCGCCCCAAATGCGCGTATACCGATCCGAGACAGCAATGCGCATGCACGTCTCCCTCCGCCGCGACGACTTCCAGCAGGTCGAGACCATCTCGCTCGCGCCCCCCCTTGAACAGGTGGCACCCATAGTCACGCATCGCCTCTCTGTCTCCCTCTGCAACTGCAGATTGCCAGATCTCTTCTGCCTCGCGCTCCTTGCCCATCTGAGAGTACAGATTCGCCAAGTAGTTGTCGACACCCACGTAGGGAAGAGCCCGGTTGTAGACAGCTTGCGCCGCTTCATACCTTCCAAGCCTTGAGAGCATGTCGCCATAGCTCAAAGCAGCATATCCTACACCAGCTGCCAGGGCACGCTCGTACATGGCCGCAGCTTCACTGAAACGCTTGCGTGACCGCAAGAAGTTGCCATAGGATTCGTAGGCGGAAGGAATACCTCCCGCCACTGCGCGCCGAAATGACTCCTCGGCCCAGTGGTCCTGACGGACACTGAGCATGACTCCTATCGGTTCGAACGCTTCACCCCCACCTCTCCCCGTGGCTGCCTGATACGCTGCCTCTGCTTCATCCAGCCGACCCTCACTGGCAAGGAGATAGGCCAAGTCGTACCCGGCGTCTGAGACGCCCTCATCGAGAGCCTGTTGGTATCGCCGCTCTGCCTCATCTTTGTCGCCCCTCTGCTCGGCGATGATGCCGAGACCGTACATCGCCATGGCACCGGGGTTTTCCAAGGCGTGGCTTAGGGCTTCATGCGACCCAACCACGTCACCCTGCGTCTCGAGGAGCACTGATAGATAGAGAAACGGGAGCGGCGCTCCCCTTTCGGCGATCCCGCGGAGAATCGGGATCAGCTCCATGCCAAAGCCGAAAAGTTGAGCCTGCCGAATCGCATCCAGCGCTTGGTGGACATCTCCAAATCGCAATTGGTTAGCAATGTTGTCGAAATCGGTCACGACCGACCGTCCTTGCGTACGATTGAACTTCCCTGCCGCCCAACCAACATGTTGCTCCGGGAATCGAACACGTGAGTCAAGCCCATTAGCATTAATGCCGATACTTCTTTCTACCGTGTTGTCCAATCGCCTTTCGAATTTACGTTACCCATTTTCTCGCCTCCCCGTTCCTTCTCTAGTTGGTACCATATTGCTCTCTGCCTGCTTCCTCTGTCAGCTTCCCGGTCTCACTGTCTGGCACTCTGCGCACGCCGAGACCAGGACCGAGCTCGTAGCCTTTCATGACCGGTTCGTCGCCGATTACAACTATCAGGTCCGTTGGGCCTACCGTGATCGGCAGGACAACAGGAACAGCCCGGCCGGGGTGCTCGGCTGGTGCAGGGAGTGCCGAGAGACCCCGCTGAGCTGCATCGGGTCTTTTATGCCACGCGCTTGGGTCGCACGCTGGACAGGCTCGGCTGTGTCCGATTCCGGCATTGGCGCATCTATGCCGAGCACGGGTTGGCTCGCGGGCAGGCAGCTGTCTGGCGCTGTGGCGAGCCACTGTTGCTCGAGTTCTCCAATGAACCACTTGCACAGTACAGCGTCTCGTCTGAGCCCCGCCGACGTCATCTGTGCGACGATGTTGCCCGCCCACTCTTTGAGACGCAATATCGCTCAGCACAACCGCCGCTGTGGAAGTTGGGTGAAGGGGAGTGGATCGAGGTCCTCCGTCTGCCGGCACGTTCGGCCCGGCGGCGACGGACCGATGCCCGGGTTCGAGCCGAGCTTGCTCTATGAGAGTGCAGCCACCAGGGACTCGCTCACCGGAGGGTTGAAGCGTCGCGCCGTCTGGATCCGCGAAGACAGATCATAGCTCTGTTCGCCAGTTTGACAGCGAAGCAGGAGGCTGTTACCCGGACAGCCGGCCCGGTCGACAACCACGCAGGAGAAGAAGCCGGAGTGAGGATCGTAGTCGCGGTACGTGCGGACCGTGCCAACGTCCAAAAGCGACACCCTCACCACACCATCACTCGGATTGGCCAGGATGAGCCGACGATCAGTCAGGACACAGAGAGATCCTCGCTCGACCATCTCGCCATCGAAGGCCGAAACTTGCATCGCCATAACGTCAGCGCGGAACAGTTCGCGTTCACCGTGCTCAACGTATTCGCTCCGCACCAGACGGTGATATGGACCGCGAATACGGCTGGCAAGGGCGCGAACCCGGGATCTCAACACACCTTTACCATTGACTTCCCCGGACCCGAGCACGAACAGCACCAGACTGGTGGGGCCCACGAGGAAGGCTGTGAGCTCTATCAGCACGGAATGAAGGAAGGGCCAGAGGTCCATACGGCTTCCTTGCAGTCGCTCGAGTAGCTGCGTCGAAATACCAGCGCTACATGCCGAGCATACCACCTTGAAGACCGAGGTCATCAGCCAGGAGTTCTTTCATGCCCTCCATTGATAAGGCGAACGATATCTTATTAACTCGGTGGCACCATCGGGAAATGGATCGAAGTGAAAGTGAAAGTGATCTTCTCCCGCCTGATCCAGCAAAGGACCCAATCTCTACTCTGAACCAAGCTCCGCCAATGTAGTTACCCACCCGCACAGATCGATACGCGATCATCGCTTCGCCGAATCCATCACCTATGCTCAACGCGAGGAGCACATTGCTCGCGCCATCGAGAAACCCGCTGATGCCTGGTGGCGCTTGTCCCGTGCCACTTGCTGCAACACTGCTACTGAGGCAAATCGTATCCGCGACAGACGCAACCGAATAGACCGGTTTTGTGGTTGAATCCAGTGCTCCGCTGACGACATTGACAGCCGCGGCTCCGACAAGATCCCTGCACGATGTCCATGAGTCGCCGGTGAGCCGCACCGGGACGAAGCCCGCGCACGCTAAGCCAGTCGGATCAGCCCCATTGACGGAGTCGCCCTCGGCGTAACTGTACGGTTCCCCGGTCATCCCCACCAGCGGATCGACCGTCAGGAAGTGCTCGGTACTCCGGTAGTAGTACCGAGCTCGCAGATACCGCAGCCCACTCTCACTGTCTGTGTACTGCCCGGCGTACTGGAGTGGGTTACTGATACTCCACGTGCTGCTCTTCAGATTCCCGTAGGCATCATGGGTGTACGTCGCCACCGTGTTCCCTGAACTGTTCACCACGCCTCGTGTACTGCCTAGCTGATCCTGGTAGTAGTAGAGCACTGTCCCACTCGAGGACACCTGCTCCAACGGCAATCCACCGATTCCGGTCACATACTTGGTGGTCCCGTCCTCGATGATAGCCGGCAGTCCCTCCGCCAGGTCCCAGATGTAGCCCTCGGCAGTCCCATTGACCGTCTTGCTCGTTCGCAGTCCCGTGCCGTCATAGCTGTAGCTCAGCGATCGCCGCACCAAATGGTCGCTCTTCATGTTCCGAGTCGCTCGCCGGCGACTCCGCTCTAAGCACTACGTGAAACCTATTGATCGTCAACGGGTTGCCTACCTGCCGTGGCTACTCGGCGTCTTGGAAGATTTTCAACCCGAAGCTGCTCAGTCGCTTGCGGAGCACTGGAAGCGCCTCCAAACGAAGCGGAAAGGAACAGGTGCAGAAGGCCCAGCCAATCCCAGCCGCGTCGAGAGATGGGAACGTGAAACGGCGGACAAACTCGCGATTTTCTTGGAACCTATGCTGTCGACTTAGCACTCCATGTGCTTCACTGACTCTGCAAGCGCTTACGCCACCTAAGTGTCTTCCCGGAATATGGGAACCGGCGTAAACGGTGCGTAATGCTCGAGACTCGCACCTTCCTCAATCAGTCGTTCCCGCTCTCTATGTATCTCTAATACAAGCTCGACCGACCCGCACAACGAGAATCGGTTGAGCTCTTTTTCGTATTTCTGGAGACGGGAATACTTTCCGCCCGACACGTCATTTGAAATCGCCGAGAAATGATCCCACGCACCGGAGTAGGTGCCATAGTCGTAACCACAGAAAGCGAAGCTTGCGGGGCATTCTGTGGACACTTGGCTCCATCCGTCGGTACGAACGAACAGCAGTTCGCTTTGCTGTCGTTGCGCTAGCTGGGTACGGTACGCGCGAACCTCCTCGAGTCGGTGAAGCGGGATGAGACCTGGAGAGATAAGCCAGTCATTGGGGCTCACGAGCGTCGGCGAAAGTGCTTCCACCTCCGGCCACATCGGGCGTTCGGCAGCGAGCCATAGGGGTCGAATTCCAGGATTCATGTTGGAGGCGCCTTCTGCTCCGAACGGCATCTTCCACGAAACGGTCACTAACAGGCCGGAAACCACGTAAGGCCTCCTAAGGGTACCGGTTCGTCAGGCGTTGGCCGACGATTGCAAGTGGCGTAAGAAGCTACCAGCCGGCCCGCTTAGAGTGATCACTATTTAGTCGTTAAGATCAGTGCTGCACGATCAATTCTTCCAAGAGCGATGCATCGTCATTTACCACGCCAGCGCTAATAAATTTCTCAATCGCGACATCACCGCTGCCAAAGAACTCGATTTCCCAATGCTCTCCCGGGACAACGGCCTCTACCATGATCGTCTCCGAGCGTATGTGCTCGATCCTGTACCAAATATGGGCTTCCTCGAGTCTATCAATGTACTGAATCACTCGGTTGAGATCGTAAGCTGCGTCTCTGCCCATTGCAGTTGATCACCTTTCAAATCGCTTCTGTGAGAGGAGTTTATAGATTGTTGCAAAGGCACGCTTGTTTGGGCCGCTTCTAGCACGCTTGACAATGTCTTGCCACCTCATCTGGCTGATTTCTTCCCAGCTCAGCGAGCCCGGTTCAAGCGGTGCGCGTCTACTGCTGCCTTTCTTTCGTGACAGTGTCTCGGAGACCGTTTCTTCAGGGTCATTGCCACCACTCCGGAGAGCTAACTGTGTAATGCCATCTTCTCCCGAAATTCGAACCCCCGATAGTGCTCCAAACACGGTGGACTCGACCAACTGGCCGACGTTAAAGTTGCAGACCCCGCTATTTTGAAACAGTTGCAACCCGGTGTCAGATACGAATCCGTACACTGCCCCTGCTGCTACTGGACCGCCATACAGTCCTGCCTCACCGGCTGCTCCTCCAGCGACCGCGGCAATAGCAACCTGACCAACGTCCACGCTGCCGTTGCCAATCAATTGGGTGGCGATGGAGTAGGCTGCACCGGCCGCTGCACCGCTGACAATGGCGCCGGCGTCGTCTGCGCCAAACCATAATCCACTCGGATCAGCCCCGTTCTCGGCATCGCCATCAGCGTAGCTATACGGCTCTCCCGTTTCCGCCACCAGCGGATCCACCGTGATGAACACCTCGGTGCTCGGGTCGTAGTACCGCTCCCGTAGGTACTGCAGCCCACTCTCGCTGTCCGTGTACTGCCCGGCATACTGGAAGGGGTTGCT
>CAVTRL010000004.1:0-517064 GCA_963737125.1 uncultured Chloroflexia bacterium
TCCGCGCGGCGTGTCGGACCAACCGGGTTTGTCTACGGTGTGGACATGACCGATGAGATGCTTGCGCTCGCTCAGAAGAATAAAGAGGAGGCCGGCGCCACCAACGTTGCGTTCCTACGGGGGCGAATCGAGGATATTCCTCTGCCGGCTCGTTCGGTCGACGTCGTGATCAGTAACTGCGTCATCAATCTGGCGGCCGACAAGGGATTGGTGCTAAACGATGCCTTCCGGGTCCTCAAGCCGGGCGGCCGGTTCGCGGTCTCGGACGTCGTCTCGGAAGGAGACGATTCCGGATGCCCTCCGGCAGAACATGCAGGCATGGGTTGGGTGCATTGCCGGCGCCCTCGACGTCGACGTCTACAAGACGCTCCTCACTACCGCCGGTTTTGAAGACATCGACATTGAAGTTACCCGCCGCTACACCGTGGCCGAGGCCGGCATCGACACATCGACGCTACCGTCCGGCTGGGAAAGTGCCGACGGCAAGATCGTTAGCGCGTTTATCCGTGCCACCAAGCCGGTTGCCGTGTCGAGCGCACGACGTTCTGACAACGTGTTATCAGTCAGTTCCACGGACGGCTGCGGCTGCGGCTCTTCCTGCTGCAGCTAGCCGGCATGCTTGTCGCAAATCAACGATGAAGCTGGTAGCTGATGGTGGATGCAGTTCGGGTGGTCATGGCTTACACCGTCCCGATGGACCGTGCCGTCGGACTGAACGGCGCGTTGTACCTCGCCACCTTTCGTCGTCCTGCAGGTCTTCACCAACGTCTACTGCCACCGCTCAGAGCTCTGGACTGCCAGGGTGGTTCTAGCCGGGAGCAGTCTACGGCAGGTCCATCCTCCCCGTTCGCAGCCGCCACACGAGGTATCGTTCCACTGCGCTCTTCAAATAATGCGCTGAACGTCCCGGCAGGCTCCGCGCCTTGTGATGAAGTCGTGCCTCGCCGCGCGAGGTGAGCAACAGCCCAGCATCGCCGCCGTCCAGAATGCGAATGTCAACACGGTCGGGCAGCGTCCGTTCCGCCGGCTCTCCACAGTCGAGCGAGGCAGCCACGTTTCCTCCCGCGATTCTTCCATATGCAGACTGAGATAGCCGGTATGCGGCGGCCGCACGTTTCCTAGCGGCTCGATCTGCTGATTGAAGTGGGAAGCCACCCCGACGGCATAGATCTCTGGGAAACCACATGCCGGTACTGCTTGTCGACCGCAATCAAGCCGTCTACACTGGTGAGCTTGGCACTTTGCCAGATATCGAGCACGCCGGTGAAGGGAGGAATGATAATCGCGGCCGCTGCCTCCAGCATCTCGCGGCTGAGAGCGTCACTGAGCCGGGTTGGATGCTGGTGACCCACACGTCGGTATGGGGCACGATGCCGCGCTCCCCGAACAGTGCCTCCAACTTTTCACGAGCGGCAGATTGACCAAAGCCAAGCTCCCCAAGGTACGGCTCGAATGTGACAAACCTCATCGGCACTTTCTCGCGAATCCCGTCTTTACGCAGCGCGAGGTGCAGGGCCAGAGCCACTCATACGCGCCACTGATGTAGCTTGCACTCGAGCCGCTCCCAGAACGAGCGGCCCTGGATTCGCAGATAGTTGACGTAAAACTGTCCGGGCTTCAGTAGCGAGTCTTTCCCCACGACCCAACTGGCTGCCCGTGATTTGCCCGCCAACCCAGGAATAGTCAGACTGTCCGGGTGGCCACCGGTGGCAATCACGAGCCGATCGTACTGCAATTGACCGCCATCAGTTTCCACCGTTCGGTCTGCGGGGCGCACGCCCCACACGGGTGAGCGAACAAACCTGATACCTTTTGCCTTCAGGGCCGGCTCCAGGGCGAAGGCGCTATGTACCAGCGGATGACCGAGTGCCGCCCACACCAATGAAGGCGCGAACACAAACTGGTCCGAGGGCGATACGAGAGTTACACGATCGTCCGGGCGCAAACGCTCCCGCAGCGTATAGGCCACGCCCAGACCGGCAAAACTACCTCCCGCAATGACGACGTGCCGTCCGGATTCTGACATATCTCGCCTCTCGTTAAACCTCACGGGCGCCAACAGCTCAGCTATCTATGCAGTCTATCTTTCTTCCTCCGAGCGCCGCGCACGGCTCAACATCATGCTGCGTCCCAGCTCACGCCCGGCCCACCACAAGCCGAGCAGGAGGAACGGGGTGCCCTGCAGCATCATGTGGAGGTTACCGTGCATGGCTCCGCCGAACGTGACGCCCATGCCGACAATGCCGGCCAGGATCGCGATCAAGACGAGGGCGTGAGCGCAGCGCTCTCGCCAATCCACGGCTACACTCCAACCGGCGGCTTGGGGCCATCTATAGGAAGTAGTGTTGGACCGGGCACGGGGGGCTGGGGACGACCATTGTCTCGTTGCTTCTCGGCGAGAATTCCTTCCAGATAAGCCGGTAGACATTGAGTAGCGAGGAATTCGGTTTAGCCCAGGTATCCAGGGAACGAACATAAGGATCAGGCTCAGGAGGGTAACGGTCAGGATTGCCAGCGCATCGGTGTTGGCCGCCCAGGCGGTGGTGTACGGCGGGATCTGGTAGAGAAGGGTATAGAGCCAGAGCCATGCCTGACCGGGATAGTTGCCGGTTTCATTCATCACACCCCATGTCGAGCCCAGCAGATTGTACTTGGTGGCCTTGGCAGCCATGGCGTCGGTGTGCATGAATAGAAGCGGGCGCGTGTAATCGGTCTGATAGAAGTGGCCCGGTGAGAAGCAGGCCATCCATGGCGCCGCTCTGACCGAAGCACCAGAGATGCCATCATGATCGGCATCGGGCCACAGGCAGGCCGGTATCGGGACGGAAGGCCGAGTGTTCTTGCCTTGGCCAGTGCCTTGTGTAGGCATTCTCCCAGCGCCGTCCGGCTGGACGCCGCGTTGAAGTGGCCAATGCCGATCTGAGCGGAGGATCCGCGGCCGCTGCTGCAGTGGACCCAGCACATAGTCCTGTGCCGGATTCAACGGGAATGCGAACTCCAAACCGCTTCTGTAACGAAATTGGGCCGATGTATTGAACCGAGCCGTTCTGTTGTTATACGGGGGACCGTAACCCGCGATGCGCTGTTGCCGTCAAGCGAGTCAGGCTCGTTTGAACGAAGTTCTGTGGGGTCTCTGGGCCACGGTCTTAATGTGAGGGCGGCACGTCCGGTGAGGAAAGCGACCGCGCAGAATGAGGACCAAACCAGATACACCACAGCGAGGACGATCAGGAACTCCCTCACCAGGTCATACGGGGCGAACGGCACGTCCTCGGTAGTACTGCTTTTTGGAGCCATCATGAGCGCACCTCTCGCCGCCGGCGTCGGTCGTAGGCTTCACGACTCCATGATACGCACGAGCAAGCAAGTGCGCGGCGATCAGAGTCGCCACAACCAGCGGAAGGATGAAGATGTGTAAGCCATACATCTGACCGAAGTTCAGGACGTCAAAGAACGCGCCTGCTCCCACCGAGTTCATGCGCATCCTTGCCCTGCACTGCGATCCATTGTGCATCGAAGTTCTGCTGCGACAGATAGCCTGTAAAAGCCGTCAGAACGAACACGAGAAAGGTGATCATGCCCGAGACCCAGGTTATGCCGCGACCATCGCGCCAGGCTCCCTGAAAGAAAGTCGTCCATAGATGAAGGACCATGAAGAAGAAAAATGCCTGCACGGACCAGAAGTGGAGCGCTATTGAAAAAGTGGCCTACATTGGAACCGTGCCACCACTGCGGTCCAAAAGCCGTCAGGATGACGCCGGTGCCGATCAGCAGAAGGAAGCTGGCGAGCGTCGCCACGCCGAATAGATAGACGTAGCTGTGCACGTAGGCCGGCTGCTCGTCGGGCAACAGCTCCTCATAGGGAAGGGTTGCACGTAGCCTCTGCTGGACGCTTCGGGTCAGACTCATCGTTCGGCCTTACGCCCACCCGGGAAAGGTAATAAGACGGCGAGGATGAACACCAGCACCATCAGGAGGATCACCAGGAGATTTGCCACCGAGATCAGGATGAAGCCTGCGTGAAAGTAATGAGCCGGTGCGTTCATAAAGTTCGGAGTCATCGATCGTCTCTCCGCGTGTACTAATTGACACTGTCAGCAGAGTCCAAGGCTACCGGCATGTCGCGCCCATCCACATGCCATCGAGGCGATCATCCTTGCTTCGTCTCAAGAGTCCGTCGGGAAGCGGAGTAAGCGAAGCTCTCCCACGCTCAGCGAGACGTGAAGTTCCGCTCGAATCTCGTGAACGATGTCCTTTGCCGTTAGATTCCGGCGCACGCCGTCGCGCGCCGCTCGCAGGACGGTGTCTCCGACCCTCGCGTAGACCGGGTTTGACGGTACTCCACGCGGACCACGCGGTTGATCGTCTGTAAGCACCATGACGAACCCCTTCGGAAAAAACGACGAAACCCGATCCACGACAGATCGGGTTCACTAGTAGCTAATCGCGGCTCAAGTGGCCAGGATACGGGCCGCGACTACGCTTTCCGTCATAAGGATTCTATATATACATAGTAACAGGTATATGTTGAAGCACAAGCGTCATAGACTGGGTAGTCCAACTGTGGCGACGACAAATCGCCGACACTAATCACTCTATTGAATACCGTCATTGGGCGCCGTTTGCACCAGAAGGCATCTCGAAGACCATGCAGGAACCGGCAGTTGTTTTCGACTGGCTCTACTTCGTCCCGGCCGCGAAGGCCGGAGCCGGCAGCGCGATCAGTAGCGGCCCATCTCTCTGAGCCGTTCGTCGGAGATTCCCATCAGATGCGCGATTTCGTGCTCGATGACGTGTCGCAGGGCCGCAACCAGGCCGGCCTCGGTCGCTACCTCGCGTTCGATGGTGGAGCGGTACAGCGTGATCGTGTCCGGCGGCCCCGCGTAGTGACCTCCACGCATGGTTAGAGGGGCGGCCATGGTACAACCCGAGTAGATTTGGCTCATCGGCGGGTGGTATGTCCTCCACAACCACATTGACGTTGTCCATCTGCTGCCTTACCCACTCCGGAAGCTCCGCGATCACTTCGCCGGCCAGTTCCTCAAAGCGTTCGGCGGATACTCGCACCATACGTCATGATATGTCGATTTCCCGACAGTCCACGATCGCTTCCAGGTCCCTGCACATGTCCGTAGTCGACGTCGTTCGTGCGATGCTTTGCTAAAGAGAGTGGAGGGCGACATGGCACGATCGCGGCACCGCCCCACCGATGGAGTCGGTATCTCTCGCCGTGCCATTGCCCTGCTTTTTCTGAAATTAGGTTTTGTCGCGTTTGGTGGGCCGGCCGCGCACGTGGCGCTGATGCGGCGGGAGATCGTGGAGCGCAATCACTGGATTGAGGAGAGGCAATTCCTCCAGATGTTTGCTGCCTGCAACATTATCCCCGGGCCGAGCTCGACTGAGCTCGCAGTGTACCTGGGCTATCGCCTTGCCGGTCCTGTGGGATTGGTTCTGGCAGGTAGCCTCTTTATTGCCCCGGCGATGCTCATCATGCTGGGACTCGCGGTAGCATATGTCCACTTTGGAACGACCCACATCGCGGTTTCCGCCCTCGATGGCATTCGGCCGGTGGTCGTCGCCATCGTCGCCTGGGCACTGTTCGACCTGGGTAAACGGATCCTCACGCGCTGGGTGCTCTGGCCGATCGCCATCGCCGTCTTCGCCCTGTCCCTTATCTCGGCGTCTCCCATCCTGCTGCTAGCGCTCGCCGGCATCGCCGGCATAATCGTCACTGTGCCTCTACCACCTGCCCGAAACCAGCTCGGCGGATTGCTGGGAGTGGGAAAGGCAATGTTCCCAATCGGGGTCACCGCTGCTCACTCCGGCCGACTTGCGGCGGTTTTCCTCACCTTTCTCAAGCTGGGCGCCATATCGTACGGTAGCGGCTACGTGCTCTTCGCCTTCTTGCACGCTGCCTTCGTGGACGGCCCCCATTGGCTCACCAATGCTCAGCTGGCGGATGCCGTGGCCATCGGCCAGGCGACTCCAGGTCCGGTCTTCACCACTGCCACCTTCCTTGGCTACCTCTTCGCGGGAGTACCGGGAGCACTTCTCGCCACGCTGGGCATCTTCCTCCCGGGGTTCCTACTGGTGCTCTTGCTGGATCGTATTGTGCAGTTCGTGGACACGCATGTCAGCGCTCGGGCCTTTCTGGACGGCGTCAACGTCGGCGCGCTCGGGTTGATCGCGGGGGTAACCGTGGTACTGGCCGGAACCGCGGTGCACGATCCCCTGACCGTCGGTCTCGCGGTTCTCGCGCTTCCCATCCTGATCTGGCAGCCGCTGAGTTCACCGGCGCTCATCGTCGCGGGAGCGGTAGTTGGCGTCATCGCCGGTCGGTAGCCCTATTCGGACTGCACAACAACGTTGCCTCCGACTCCCGGTAAGCAATGTGTAACTGACGGTTGGAGGATCTGAGTCAGAAGGAGAGCCGAAAACAGTTACAGTCATGCACCCGTTCGAATCGAGTGCGCACAGACTCACGCTCGTTGCCGGCATAGTGGGCTAAAATCTGTACCGGTTTTAGGTCCGGAATTGAGCTCTGAACGGCCGCTTCCACCTCGGCTCGCCCTTGCACGTATACATGGAGGTACGACTTTATCCATTCGAACCCATGTGACTCATACCAGCGCCGGGTCCCGGCATCATCTCGCGTCCACGCTTCCAGGCAGCCGATACCGCGCTCGTGAGCGTGTTGCTGTGCACTTTGTAGGAGGCGTCCCCCGATTCCGAGAAGCTGGACGTCGGGGTGCACGGCCAGGTGCCAGATCATTCCGCCAAGCGTGGCGGGCTCGAGATCCTGGCAGACGGTACAGACTGTGCCAGGCGTCTGCTCGCATTCGACGTCGATCATTCCCACGATCGTGCCGTTTAGCACCGCAACAAGCTCGATGGGTGAGTGCTCGTAGCGCGGCTTGCGGCGGTATACCGTGTCGAAGTAGGCGGTTTCCAGGAACGAGAGGACACTACAGCGCAGCCAGCTTTGTTCGTCCGATTCCCGGTACGGGCGGATTATGAGCTCCGCCTGTAGATGCGCACGATCCTTCAGATGCTCGAACATTGACGATCCTTCGATGCATGAACGCGCGTTCTCAGAACGAATCCGTAGGCGTGCAACTGCTGCTGCCGCTTAAAGCAGCGCACGTCTGTAACCCAAGCTGAGAGTGCTCAAGGGATAGTAGTGGGATCCGGCAACACAGTGCCGAAAACCTTACGTTAGAGCGATGTGCAACGCTCTATGTCGTGCCTTGAACGGCTCTTCTCTCGTCTAGTTGCGGACTTCCATCCACCGATTGTAGTTGTTCCTTAGCTCCTGGAGAGCAATGCCTCGACCAGCTCACGAAGTGGCACGAGAAGTTCCTCCTCGGTAGCCCGAGCAAGCGGCTCCAGTCCCGTGGAGGAGCGGAGCACCGCGATCCCGATCGAGGCCGCGAGCACGAGCTGGGCGCGAAGCAAGATGTGTTCGGCATCCGGGTCGCCAGGCCGCCATCCGGCAACGGACGCCAGGCGCGTGGCGAACGTGCGCAGGACTCCAATGCGAAGCTCTTCGGCGCGCTCGTCACCGGAGGAACGCAGGAGGAGCAGGAGAACCGGGTCCGGGCGCCCCTGCAGACTCGATCCGACAATCTGCCGGGCGATGGCATCCGGTACCTGATCGAGATCGGATACGTTCCCTGACGTACGGCTGACTTCCTCCACGGCCGCCGCCAGGCAGGCCCCAAACAGCCCTTCCTTCGACTCGAAGTACCGGCTAATAAGCGCCACGTTGACACCGGCTTCCTCGGCGATTTCCCGTACGGTGGTGGCCGCGTAGCCGTCGCGGGCAAATCGCCGGCGTGCCGCGTCGAGGAGCAGGTGCCGCGTATTCACCGAGTCACGCCGCCGGTGTTCGCTCGGGCTTTCGAGTTCCTCGGAGGAAGCATCCGGGTACCGAGGAGTGGATGCGCTCACACTTGGTCCTTTCGATCTCAATCAAGACTACTGGGTAAGGCGTCCATATGTAAACAAGCGTTGACTATCTGACTGAGCGTTCGGTACGCTCTAGTAAGCAACTGTTTACACTACGCCTCTGGAGGAGTTTCATGGCCCCTGCCCCGGATGGGACGAGCGCTCTCGCCGCGTCCACTTCACCGGCGCCGCGGACCGGTCACCACGCCAACACCACCCTTGTGGTCCTGTTCCTATCGCTCGGCGGCCTGTCCTTCGCCGTCTTGCAGTCGCTGGTCGCGCCGGCTCTGCCGGACATGGCGAAGGACCTGCACAGCTCTACCAGCGACATCAGTTGGGTACTCACCGCCTATCTCCTCGCAGCCTCGGTTCTGACACCCATCCTCGGACGGCTCGGCGACATGGTTGGCAAGCGGCGTGTGCTGCTGATCGTGCTCGTCGTCCTTGGGCTGGGAACGATCCTGGCGGGAGTGTCGACCACCCTCCCCGTGCTGATTGTGGCACGGGCGATTCAGGGTGCGGCCGGCGCGATACTGCCCCTTTCGATCGGCATCGTCCGCGATGAGTTGCCCCGCGAGAAGGTTGGCGTGACTGTTGGACTGCTTTCGGCCGTGTTCGGGATTGGCGCCGGGCTCGGTATCGTGCTGGCCGGGCCGATTGTGGATCACCTGTCGTGGCAGTGGTTATTCTGGTTTCCTCTGGTGCTCGTCGTGGTGGCGCTGCTCGGCGTCACGTTCGGCGTGCCGGAGTCGCCGGTGCGGGCGCCGGGCCGTCTCGACCTGCTCGGCACGGCTATTCTTTCGATATCTCTGGTTTCCTTACTGCTCGCCATCAGCGAAGGCAGTGACTGGGGATGGTCCGCACCGAAGACGGTTGGCCTGCTCATCCTGGGCGTGGCCGCGCTGGTCGTGTTCGTGCTGGTCGAGCTTCGGGTACGCGGGCCGCTGATCAACATGCATCTCATGGCACTGCGCGGGGTGTGGGCCACGAACCTCGTTGGCCTGACGTTCGGGTTTGTCATGTATGGGACGTTCCTCCTCATACCGTCACTTCTGGAGCTGCCTGCGGCTACTGGATACGGATTTGGCAAGTCAGTCTCCGAGGCCGGGCTATTCCTGTTACCCACGACCCTCATGATGCTGGTATTCGGGCCGCTCTCGGGCTTACTGGACCGCCGCTACGGCCCGAAGCTGCCGTTGTTACTCGGCGCGCTTTCCGTCACTGTCGCGTTCGCGCTGCCCGCAGTTGCCCACAGGGAAACGTGGGAGCTGCTCGTCTCGGGGATGTTCACCGGCGCGGGCATCGGACTCGCATTCGCCGCGATGTCCAACGCCATCATCGAGTCCGTGCCGGCAACGCATACCGGCGAGGCCACGGGGGTTAATAGTATTGTGCGTACCATTGGCGGCAGCGTGGGAAGCGCCGTGGTGGCGGCCGTGATTACTTCCAACGCCACATCACAGGGTCTGCCGACGGACCATGCGTTCACCGCCGGGTTCGCGGTGTGTGCGGGGGTGGGAGTGCTGGCTGTGCTTGCGGCGCTATCCTTGCCGGCAGCGCGCCGTCGCCGCCATGAGGCTGTGGATGCCGGAGTCGAAGACCTACCGCCCGAGCCCGAGCAGGATCACCTTCCTCTGGCGGCTCCCGATCCCGCCCGCGGCGGCTGACGAACATTCACTTCCGGTTCGTGTGCCATGAGATTCGCCTCTGGTCAGCGACCGGCTCCGTAGTGGCACCGGCGAGTGACCGATGGCCGCTCAGACCGCACCGGTGGCGACTGGTGCCACCAGCTGCCCCAAACGTGCCAGGTCAACATTACCACCCGATAGGATGGCCACGGTCTTCTTACCGGTAGGCTGTGGCACTCGGCCGGTGAGCAATGCCGCAACTGCCGCTGCTCCAGCCGGTTCGACGAGCAGCTTGGTCCGTTCCAGGATCAGCGCCAGCGCCTGAGCGATCTCCTCGTCGCTCACGATGACGATCTCGTCCACGAATCGTTGCACGATGGCAAAGGACGTCGGTGCCGAGAACGGGGCGTTGAGGCCGTCGGCGATAGTGGCAAACTGTTCGAGCTTTATCGGCTGGCCGACGGCGAGGCTCCGGGATACCGCCGGCGAGCCTTCCGGTTCGACGCCGATCACCACCACACCCGGTTTCAGCGCCTTCAGTGCGACGGCGATGCCGGAGATGAGACCGCCTCCACCGACCGGCACGACGACGACATCGACATCCGGCAGATCGTCAAGGATCTCCAACCCGACCGTTCCCTGCCCGGCGATGACGTGCGGGTGATCAAAGGGGTGAATGAAGATCTGTCCGTGCTCGCGCTGGATCTCCTCCACGCTCTCCATCAGGCGCCTACCGTCCACCAGAACGACCTCCGCCCCGTATCCGCGGGTCGCGGTGATCTTACTGAGAGAGGCCGTCTCGGGCATGACGACCGTGGCGCGTATGTCTGCCATCCGGGCACCGAAAGCCAGCGCAGCCGCGTGATTGCCGGCAGAGAGGCTTATCACGCCCCGGGATCGCTCTTCCGGCATGAGCTGAAGCGTTGCATTGATGCCGCCACGCGACTTGAAGGATCCGGTCTTCTGCAAATTCTCCGCCTTGAGCCATAGATCTGTCCCGGTGATGTCCGACAGAGTCGAGCTGTGCAGGAGCGGCGTGCGATGCACGTGGGGATGAATTCGGGTCGCGGCTGCCTTGACGTCTTCCAGGGTTACTGTTTCAACTGCCATCGGTATCTCCGTTAGTCGGGGATCTTCATTCGAGCGGCAAGGGTTGTTCGAAAGCATTCTGACGGAATGCAGTACCCATGGCCAATTAAGTTGACGCGCGTCACGATCCACCTTGCGATGCCCGAGGTCGATGACCGGGGCAGCAGTGCGGTCTGGGGCGGCCTGATGTCCGTATTGAAACCGTGCCAGATGCCACTTTATCGAGTCAACCGATGCGCTCGTCCGCGTCTCCCACGCGCCGCCATCCACGGCAGGGATCTCTGGCCGCACCGAACAACACATTACACTGAAATCACTGTCAGGTGGAGGTGCGCATGACCGTTCGCGAGGGATGGCACGGACGTTACTTCGAGGATTTCCAGGTCGGTGATGTCTATCAACACCCGTTGGGTCGAACGATCACCACGACCGATAACCTGTGGTTTTCACTGCTTACTCAGAACACCAACCCAACCCACTTCGATCATCACTACGCGGCCCAAACCGAGTTCGGCAAACCGCTCATGAACTCGACGTTTACGCTCGCACTCGTCACCGGACAGAGCGTGACCGATATCTCGCAACACGTCATGGCGAATCTGGGGTGGGATGAGGTCCGCTTGCCTCACCCCCTTTTTGAAGGCGACACGGTCTACTCCCAGTCCGAAGTGCTCAGTACCCGTGAATCGAAATCTCGGCCCAATGTGGGTATCGTGTCGGTGCGATCGACCGGATTCAACCAGCACCGGGAGGTGGTGATCACCTTCACTCGCACGATGATGGTCTACAAACGGGGGTACGGTCCATCGACACCACGCCTCGACGGAGACAGCGCGCAGTGAGCGATGGCCCGCTGGCCGGTGTGCGGATCATCGCCGTCGAACAGTTTGGGGCAGGGCCGTTTGGTACGCTGCACCTGGCGGATATGGGCGCGGACGTCATCAAAATCGAGGACCCGCACGCCGGCGGCGATGTGAGCCGCTACGTGCCGCCGCGCGACGAGGGCACCGACAGCCTGTATTTCGAGGCGTTCAACCGCAACAAGCGTAGCCTCATGCTCGATCTCAAGAGTACCGATGGCCGCGAGATTTTTCGGCGCCTTGTGGCTACCTCCAATGCGGTGTTCAACAACGTGCGCGCCGATGGCGTGGAACGATTGGGCCTCACCTACGACCAATTGAAGGATGTCAATCCAAAGATCGTGTGCGTCTCGCTCTCCGGCTACGGCCGCAGCGGCGCCGATGCGCAGCGTCCGGGCTACGACGCGCTGGTGCAGGCGGAAACGGGATGGGCCGCGCTGACCGGTGATCCGGACGGCCCACCGATTCGCAGCGGCCTTTCTCTGGCGGATTACTCCACGGGAATGATGGCTGCACTGGGGCTGATGATAGGGATCTTTAACGCGCAGCGTACCGGCCTGGGATGCGATGTCGATACATCGCTGTTCGATACCGCGCTCGCCTCGTTGAGCTACCAGGCTACCTGGTTTCTTTCCGCCGGCATCGAAACGCCACGGCGCCCCATGTCGGCGCATCCCACCGTGGTGCCGTTTCAATTCTTCGAGACCTCCGACGGCTACATCGCCATTACCTGTCCGAAGGAAAAGTTCTTTCGGTCCCTGGTTGATGTGCTCGATCTACCCGAACTGCGTGGGGACCCGCGCTTCACGACCTTCGCCGATCGCGCCGAGCACCGGGAAGAGCTTCTCGCCATCCTGAACGCGCAGTTCAAGCAGCGGAGCACGCAGGTCTGGCTCGATCGGTTGGGGAACGTCGTGCCTTGCGCACCGGTTCGGTCGCTGGCGGATGCGCTCGACGCGGAAGCCCTGGCGGCGCGCGGTATGCTTGCCTCGTTTATGCATCCGACGCTCGGACTGGTCCGATCGGTTGGGACGCCACTCAAAATCGGTGGGTTTGAACCGGAGTACCGTCCCGGCCCACGCCTGGGAGCCGACACGACCAATATCCTGCATGAATTGGGCTACGACGATGACCGGATAGCCGCACTCGAGGAGGGAGACGCGTTTGGCCGCAGATCGCATGCTTCCTAGCCGCTCCGCCCTCTCGGTACCGGCCTCGAACCGGCGGATGATCGAGAAGGCAACCAGTCTCGACGCCGATCTGATCATCCTCGACCTGGAGGATGCGGTTACCCCGGACCTGAAAGTGGGAGCGCGAGCAAACGTGATATGGGCCTTCACCGAGCTGGATTGGGGTGGCCGAACCACCGCGTTTCGCTGCAATGGCCTGGATACGCCGTACTTCTACCGCGACCTGATCGACATCGTGGAGGGCGCGGCGCGTGGCGTGGAGACCATAGTCGTGCCGAAGGTGCAGCGTCCGGAAGATGTCGCCGTCGTGGACACCTTGCTGAACGGGCTGGAGCTCAATCTGCAGCTTCCACCGGGCGAGATCGGATTGCACGTCCAGATCGAAAGCGCGCGCGGCCTGCTCAACGTCGAGTCGATCGCACAGGCGGGAAACCGGATTCGCGCGTTGATCTTTGGTCCGGGCGATTACTCCGCCGACATGCGTATCCCGATGGCAGGTATCGGCGTGATGGACGAGTGGGACGACCTGTATCCCGGCCACCGGATGCACTATCCCATGCACCGCATCGTCGTGGCGGCACGCGCCGCCGGTATCGCCGCGCTTGACGGCCCCATGGCGAACTACAAGGATCGCGAGGGATACCGTCGGTCGTGCCTCATCGCACGCTCGCTGGGGTTCGATGGAAAGTGGTGCATTCATCCTGACCAGCTGGCACCGACCAACGAGATTTTTTCGCCCACCGAGGCGGAAGTCAGCCGGGCACGACGTGTGATCGCCGCATATGAGGAAGCAGTCGCCGAAGGGCGTGGCGCCATCACCCTGGACGGCACGATGATCGACGTGGCCTCCATTCGCCTGGCGGAGCGGGTCGTGGACGCCGCCGACCGGTCTCCCAGCGGGACGTTGTAGCCACCGAAGCCCGGGGAGGAGATAGGCGACCATATACACGCGGCGCTCCCGGCAATGGCGGTGGGCACGCCTGGTTCACACACCTACCGGGGCGGCGTGCTGGTTCCCCTTGCCACATAGTGCGTCGGGAGATACTCCACCCGGGCATCGGCACCCCGTACCAGCATATCGATCAGGAGTTCCGCCGCCAGCTCTCCCAGCCGGTAGCCGTCTCGCGCGACGGCGCTGATAGGTGGGTTGAACGCGCGCATCAGATCGATCTCGTCGCACGAGACGAGGGCCATATCCTGGCCCACTCGCACACCTCGTTCCGCCAGGGCTAGCAGAACCCCCGTCACCAGCTGTATCCCGGCGGCCACAATTGCCGTGGGCGGTTGGCCGATGGCGAGCAGGTTCAGCGTCTCCCGGTAGCCGAAATCCTGGGTGTACAGTCCGAGCCGCAATAGGTCGTCACAGACCGGTACGTTACGAGTCTCGTGCGCCGCCAGGTAGCCGGCCATTCGTTCGCGTGTCACGCGCGTGGCTGTCGAGCCGGCGATAAAGCCAATGCGTTCGTGCCCGAGCTCCAGCAGGTGGTTTACCCCGGCCATGACACCGGACCGGTGATCGCATCGCACGGCGCCGGCGATTAGCCCCTCGACCTCTCGATCCAGCAAAACGAGCGGACCGGAAAAGAGGCGCAGCGCGTCCAGCGTTGCGGGGTGCGATTCAGACTCGATGGCAAGGATAAGGGCGTCTACCCGGCGCTGACCGAGCAATGAAATATATTGCGCATCCAGATCGGCGTCCCCCTCCGAATTGGTGAGCACCATGGAGTAGCCGGCGCCGCGCAGGGCGTCCTCCGCGCCCTTCGCGATGTCGGCGAAGAGCGGATTCGAAATGTCACGCAGCACGAATCCGACGCTGTAGGTGGTGCCGATGCGAAGACTCTTGGCCAGAAAATCCGGTTTATAGCCCAGCTCGGCGGCCGCCGCCGTAACGCGATCGCGCATTCGCGAGCTCACGTCCGGATGGTCGTTCAGGACGCGCGACACCGACGAGGCAGCCACCTTCGCATGCTTCGCCACATCGAAGATAGTCGGTGCAAGTATTCGCTCGGGCGGCGCGGTCATGACCACCTCAGTCCATATGGAACGCTTCCTCGAGTCGCACCGGCCAATTGATGGCAGGGTCGATAGTGACGTTCATGATGTCTTTCATGTACTCCTGCCAGCGCGCGTTTACCGGATCGGCGCCAATGCGCTCCACAAACGTCTCGAAGTCGGGCTCCGCTTCGAGATACGCGAACTGACGGGTACCGTCGGTATCGAAAAAGATGGAGTAATTGCGTGCCCCCGCCTTCGTCAGCGCCTCGACCATCTCCGGCCAGATCTCGTCGTGGCGGCGCTTGTACTCCGCTTCGTTACCCGGTTTGATGCCAAGCAGAAATGCAACTCGCTCCATGCCGTTCCTCTCTACTCGCTTTCGTGACGCTCTATCACAACCTTTTCACCGCTGGCCGCCGAGCGGTACGCCGCGTCCAGCAGATCGACCGTGATCGCGCCCAGTGTGCCCGGCGCGGCGGTATCCGCACCCGACACGATCATATCCACGAAGTTGCCGGATGTCGCCGACTCCGGATAGCTCTCCTGCGGGCTCAGGTCCGGGAACTCCTGGATCGAGCCGTCGGCGTAATGGATGGAGAGAGTTCCTGGAATCGGGGTGAGAATAATCGATCCCTGCGTGCCGTAGATGCGAATCTCGTGGTCCTGTCGCTGCCCCGGCGCGGTTCCCCCGTACGAGGCCAGCGTTCCCACCGCGCCGTTGTCGAACCGGATGGCGATGGCGTCGACCAGGTCAACCTGCAGGTCGAACTTCTCCATGAAGGCGAACACCTCCACCGGACGCAGGCCGGTAACCCAGAACATCAATCCGGCCAGATGCGTCACCTGCAGGTGCCCCTGCCCGCCACCGGCCAGCTCGGGATTGGAATACGTCTGCTCGCCGGGGCCGGTCACCGGAAACTTGAACGAGTCGCGGTAGGCTTCCGGGTTTCCGCGTAGATACTCGATGACCATCGAGGCGAATAAGCCGGAAACCAGTTGAATCTCACCGATGCTGCCCGACTGTACAGCCTCACGCGCCGCTTTGGCGTGGCTCGTGGCATTCCAGGGGTAGCCGACGGTGAGAATGAGGTCACGCTCGCGTGCACGGCGCACCAGGTCCCAGGCATCCTCGGATTTCAGCGTGAACGGCTTCTCCATCATGAGGTTCACGCCGGCATCCAACACATCCCGCCCGATTGGGTAATGCAGCGCGTGAGGAAGTGCTACAACCACGCCATCCGGGCGGACGGTTTCCAGCATTTCCCGATGATCCGCGTACAGGCTCTCGATGCCGAAATGCTCTTTCACCGCCTGGAGTTTGGCCGGATTGGTATCGACCACGGCGACGACCTCGGCCGATGGATTCGCCAGGAGACTGGGAAGATGGAACTGCGTTGCCCACCACCCCGCGCCAACGACTGCTATTCGTGCTTTTGCCATGCCCTCATACCTCCCGGTTCGCGTGTCCTCTCACGCCGCGACGCGATACTTTGCAATCCAGTCTTCATCAAGCACCAATCCCCAGCCCGGCCCTTGCGGCACCGGATAGTAGCCGTCCTTGAACTGGCTCCGGTTCGCGATCATATTCCAGAAGATCGGGTCGCGTTCCGGCAAAAATGACTCGACGTAGGTACCGAGACTGGTGCTGGCCAGCAGCTGTGCGGAAATCTGCGGTTCCTCGTGGTGCGCCATGCGGACGCCAAACACTGCGGCCATACCGGCGATGCGCAACCACTGGGTAGGTCCGCCGCTCCACGAGGCATCGAAATTACAGACGTCGATGGAGCCGGTCGCCATCAAATCTTTTACGCCGGCCGGGGTCGTCTCACTCTGTCCGGCGCAGGTTGGCACGCCCGTGATGGCACGCACGTCGCGCATCGAGGTCTTGTCGTGCATCCATCCGCACGGCTCCTCGAACCACACCAGGTTGAACTCACGTGTCAGCTCCGCGAACCGGATCGCGTCGCGAAGGCTATATCCCTGGTTGGCATCGGCCGTGATGATGAAGTCCGGACCGACCGCCTCTCGCATCCGCCGCACTCGTTTGGCATCCTCGTCCGGTGAGCGGCCCCCCACCTTGAACTTGCATCCGCCGACGCCGAGCTCTCGATACCGCTCAGCCTCCCGATCGATATCGCCCGGATTGTCGGAGTAATACCCGCCGATCACTATAAAAGGCAGGGTATCGGTATACACACCCCATAAACGGGAGAGCGGTTGCTCCATCATCTTGCCGATGAGATCCCAGATCGCGCTATCGACGCAGGCCATGGCCTGCAGCGCAAGAGTGCGATCGCGCAGGATGTTGAAGGTAACAGGCAGCATCGCTTCCCAGCATCGTTCTACCTGCCAGGCGTCCAGGCCATGCACGAGCGGAACAATTTCGTCGTCGATGATTCCCAGAACCTGAGACTGCTCGTCGTCCGCATCGCCGTTGTACGACTCCCCGAATGTGCCGTCGGAGGTGTACACGCGCGTGATGATGGTACATCGATTGCTCATCGAGTAGTGGCTGCCGCGATAGACGCGATCGAGCGGCACCCGAACGGGTATCGTCTCGACGCGGACAATCGGTGCCGCGCTGCGCGCTGACTGGGTCACTCCCCTCGAACTGTACGCACAGCCTCCAGGACGCGTTCGACCGACGGAATGGCGGCGTCCTCCAGAACGGAGCTGAATGCAATTGGCGCGGCGGGCGTTCCCACGCGCTGCGGCGGCGCGTCCAGATCCTCAAAGGCTTGATTGACCACCTCCGCGACGACGCTGCTGCCCCATCCGCCGTAGACCGGCTGCTCTTCGATCGTCACCAGGCGATTGGTTCGCCGCACGCTTGCCACAATCGTCTCCGCATCAAAGGGCAAGAGCGATCGTATGTCGATTACCTCGGCCTCGATGCCGTCGGCGGCCAGACGATCGGCTGCCTCCAACGCAACCGGTACCATGGCCAGGGATGCCACCAGCGTGACATCTTCACCGGGTCGAAGGATACGCGCCTTGCCGATTGGGGTTGGTCCCTGTGATGTATCGAGCGGGCCGGTCGTGCCGAGTAGTTTCTTGTGCTCCAGATACACCACCGGATTGGGGTCCGCGATGGCGCTCAACATCAGTCCGTATGCATCCTGCGGCGTTGCGGCGGCCACCACTTTGAGTCCGGGAACCGTGAGATACCAGGATTCGGTGGTGGCGGAGTGTTGCGAGCCGAACCGCAGGCCGCCGCCGCCGGTACAGCGGAGCACCATGGGGACGTTCATCTGTCCAGCCGACATGAAGAAATACTTCGGCGCCTCATTCACGATCTGATCGAACGCCACCGCCGCGAAATCCGAGAACATCATCTCGGCCACCGGCCGAAAGCCGGCCAGAGCCATGCCGATTGACGCCCCCACAAATCCCGTTTCCGAAATTGGGGTGTCCATAACGCGTTCCGGGCCGAAGGTCTCAAGTAAACCTTCGGTGATCTTGAACGAGCCACCGGCGGCGGCGATATCCTCACCAAGCAGGATCACGTTGTCGTCGGCTTGCATGGCATCGCGCAGCGCCCGATTGATCGCTTCTCGATAGCTGACGGTTTCAGGCGTAGACATCGGTCATCACCTCACTCAATTCCGGCCAGGGCGCATCCTTCGCCGCCTCCACCGCACTCTCGATTTCGGCGTCAACCTCACGGTCGATACGATCCAGATCGTCGTCGGTACTGGTTCCCGCCTCGATCAAGCGGCGTCGCGTCAGTATGAGAGGATCGCGCTCCAACCACGCTTTCACCTCGTCCTCGGGCCGGTACTTGGCGGGATCGCTGCGTGAATGGCCGCGATGCCGGTACGTCTTCATCTCGAGGAAGGTGGGTCCCTCACCCGCCCTGGCCAGGCCGACCGCCTCACGTGCTGCCTCGAACACCGCCGTCACGTCGTTGCCGTCGACGATCTGCGCGCGCATGGCATAGGACTGCGCGCGAATCACCAGGTCGTCCACCGGCGTGGTGCTGCGCAGGGCGCTGTACTCTCCGTAGAGGTTGTTCTCGCACACGAAGATGACCGGCGCCTTCCAGACCGCGGCCAGATTCATCGCCTCGTGAAACGCGCCGATGTTCGTGGCGCCGTCGCCAAAGAAGGTGACGGAGACGCGTCCATTCCTGCGGAGCTGCGCCGCCCGTCCCAGCCCAACCGCAACCGGCAATCCGGCCCCAACGATGGCGAACGAGCCGTACAGACCAAGCCGGGCATTGGTGAGATGCATGGAGCCGCCCTTGCCGTGGTTCACGCCGGTTGCGCGGCCCAACATTTCGCCGAAAGCGGCCGTGAGATCCAGACCGCGAGCCAGGGCATGATGGTGTCCGCGGTAGGTATAGGTCGAATAATCATCCGGACGAAGCACATTTGCCACACCCACGGCAACTGCTTCCTGGCCCTGTGCCAGATGCGTCGTGCCCGATACCAGCGACTGCATGAACAGTTGCTGAATCGTCTCCTCAAACTTGCGAATGCGCACCATATCGCGGTACATCGTCTCGACGCTTGGTGTGGTTACCTCTTCGCTCACTCTTGCCATACACTTCCCTTCTTCTCCCGCACCCTGCGAGTATCGAGGTTACGCCGTCTGCCGCCGCGCTTGCGCTCCAAATCTCGAGCTCAAGCGATCGAACGCCACTGCCAGGATAAGCAGTACGCCACGCGCGATGTCTTGATAAAACGGGTCGATATTCATCAGTACCATTCCATTGTTCAGCACACTGATGACTAATAGACCGATCACCGTTCCTAGAATAGTCCCACGCCCACCGGTAAGACTCGTCCCTCCCAGCACAATCGCGGTTACGACCGACAGTTCCATCCCCAGCGCGGTATTGGGGGACGCCGACCCGAGCTGTGATGCGTTGATGAATCCACCGAGCGCCACACAGAGACCGGAGAGCACGAAGCCGATGAAGATGAGCCGCTTCGACCGAATACCTACCAGGCGAGCCGCAAGTGGGTTCGCGCCGATCGCGTACATCGATCGGCCGAAGACGGTGTAACGCAGCACGAACCAGAAGGTCGCAACGATCACCGCCAGAAGGATAACAGGCACCGGAATGTTGAGGAGTGGGCGATCCGTCCCGATCCCTGAAAAGTTGTTGATGGCTATAACTTCACCATGAGACAGCACCTCAGTCATGCCTCGGAAGACTGCTAGCGTACCGAGCGTGGTAATCAACGCGTTGATCTCGATCACCGTCACCAGGAAGCCGTTCAAGATTCCCAGACCGGCACCCGCAGCGATGCCGGCCAGCACGCCGGCAGCCAGACCGTGATTCTGCGCGACCACCGCGAGCACCATCCCGGTAAAGGCCACTCCGGACCCGACTGAGAGGTCGAACTGGCCGGCAATCAGCAACAACGTTCCGGGAGCTGCGATGATGCCGATCACTGCCGCTGCGGTAAGGATGTTCAGCAGGTTGTCCCAGGTGAAAAAGAATGGGGCTTCAAAGGTGAAGTACAGGAACTCGACAACAAGCAGCACAATCAGCGCCGCCACAGTTGTAACGATTATGGCGCGTCGGGCCGGGGTAACCGGAGCCGCACTCGGCGCTGCCGTGTTGGCGAGCGAAACCGCCGATTCGCCGTTTTCCCCGCTGTCGTCGTGTGTGCTGTCGAGTCCGTCCATTTAGTGCCCCTCAGCTATGAGCCGCTCGGTCGTAATCTCATTTCCTGTCAAGCTCGTCACGATGGTTCCCCGCGACATGACGATCGCGCGATCCGCGACTTGCACGACTTCTTCATAGTCGGACGTGGAGACGACGATAGCAATTCCATCGGACGCGAGCGAGCGGAGCAACTTATAGATTTCCTGACGTGCTCCCACATCAACTCCCCGTGTCGGTTCGATGAGCACCAGCACCCGCGACTTCCGTTCCAACCACCGTCCAAGGAGCACCTTCTGTTGATTTCCGCCGGAGAGGGTGGCCAGTTGCTGCTCCGGATCGTTCCTCGACCGCACGCTCAGGATCTCGTGCCAGCGGTCATAAATCGCCGATTCGATTCCGTGAGATATAAAAACGCCAAATTTGGCGATACTCGGCCACGACGGCGCGACAAGATTTTCCGCCACCGAACGCACCATAAACGCAGCTTCGCGCTGGCGGTCCGCGGGCATCAATCCCACACCGGCTTCGATCGCCTCGCCGGGATGATTGAAGGTACGCACCTGGCCGTTCAATTCAAGCGTCCCGGACATGAGGGGGCGCATGCCAAAAAGCGCTTCGGCCACCGAGGCCGATCCGGAACCAATCTTTCCGTAGAGGGCGAGGACTTCGCCCGGAAAGGCTTCAAGCGTGACTCCTGAAAAATCTTTGCCGGAGGACGCATTCTGCAGGCGCATCACAGGTACCACGGTCACATCGCGCACCTGCGGCGGAGGTCGTTGCACGTCGCCGACCGCACGGCCCACCATCGCTTGTACCAACTCGCGTCGATCGAACTCCGAGACATTACCGCGAACGACGACATTACCGTCTCTGAGCACCTGTACACGATCGGCGATGACCGGAATTTCATCTAACCGGTGCGTGATGTAGATAATGGCGACTCCTCTATCTCGGAGTCGCCTGATAAATCCAAAGAGGCGCTCGACCTCCTGTGAGGACAGGGCCGCAGTAGGCTCATCGAGGATCAAGCAGCGAGCTTCTTCGGTGAGCTCCCGCGCAATTTCGACGATCTGGCGCTCGCCGACACGAAGTTCTCCCACGACCGCCCCTGGGTCGAGGGAAACATCGAGATCGTTCAACACTCTTTCGGCGGTCTTCCGCACGGTGGACCAATCCACTACACCCATACGTGCGGGAAGATGCCCCAACGCGATATTTTCGGCGACGGTCAGAGTCGGGGCATCGACGATTTCCTGAAAGATCATTCGGATTCCCAACTGCCGAGACGTTACCGGGTCAAGCGACTGCCGGATGTCGCCATCCACGTCGATCTCACCCGAGTCCGGTTTGTGGTCGCCCGACAGGATTTTGACCAGCGTCGATTTACCCGCGCCATTTTCTCCCAGGAGAGCAAGCACAGAGCCCCCCAGGGCGTCGAGGTCCACACCATGGAGAACCTCGACGCCGCTGAAGGACTTACGAATTCCGCGTGTTCGGAGTTCGAAGGTCACTTACTGCAAGTGAACTTGTAGAGCTTGTTGATGTTTTGCGCGTTGATGAGCTGATGATGAACGAGCAGGAGCTTCGGAACCGACTGCCCTTTGGCCAGGCGGATCAGATTCGGCACGCCGATTTCTCCGTACTTCTCCGGGAAGTAGGTGGCATCGGCGACCCACTGCGGGTTGTTCTTGATGCCGCACCAGGCGGTCGGGTCGCCGCCTTCAGCCGCCACGAACAGGTCCTTCACGCGCCCGGCGGTGCGAGCGGCAGCTTCGGCGCCGTCGATACCATCGTCATTCAGACCGGCCACGAAGATGCGATGCTTCCCGGTCAGGCGGGTAAGGACGTCGGCGAAGACAGTACGAGCCTGATCGACTCGGAAGGCATTCTCTTTGAGGAGATTGCGAATGGGGCAGAACATTTTGAAACCCTGACGGAATCCGCCCATGCGCTGATCGTTGACGATACCGGCTGCCGGCTCTTCCAACGATACATACGTGTCGTAGACGCAATTGAAGTTTTGCTTGGCATATTTGCCGAGTGCCATACCGGCGATGATTCCGCCGTAGAGGTTATTGGCACCCATGAACGCTTTTTCGCATGGGGCCTGATGAATGTCGATCGCGATGACCGGAACCTGGGGGCCGGCCTTGCAAATGGAGGGCGACGATGCCGCGTCACTCTGGAAATTCAGATACGCCTTAACTCCCTGTGTCTTGAAGTTCTGGGCACACTGCAGGGTGACGGCCGTGTCCTCGCGCGAATCGCACACGATCATCGTGGCGCCGGCGATCTTCGCCTCACGCTCGATGCTGAGAGTGACCAGATGGACAAACGGCACCTGCTCGCCGAGTGAGATATAGCCGAGCTTCAGACCTTTACCGCTGCCAGGCGCGGGATGCTCGAACGCCGCGGCTCCGGTTTCTTTGGGCAACTTCAGCGTTGCGAGATTGACCGGCTTCAGTGCGTGCGGGGTCAATGCCTGGGACGCGTGCAATCCGGACGCAAATGAGGCGCGAGCGCCGAAGATGCTCGAGAGGGCGATCACCAGCGCGCACACGATTGCGGCTATACCAAGCGGACTGCCCCAGGCACTCCTTTTCCGAGAAGACATAAGCTCCAACCTCCTACTAACTCGCTGCAAACGATTCTGGAACCGATTCCAGGCCCTTCCTACAATATGGGTCAGCCTCCTGCTTGTCAATATCGAGTTTCGTATGTTGGCTCTATCGACACACCCCTGCAAATCCACGCCTGCGTTCACGGGAAATAAAGATCCGGCCGGAGTGCTTCACACTCCGGCCGGCGTCTAGTAGTTCGAGCGAGGGTTGCTTAGCCGCAACACTTCGATCCGTGATTGATGTAGTAGTTCACGTTGTATTTGGTGTACTGCTGGAGCGGACCGAGCACGACGACACCACCCGCCTGGATGGTTCGTGTGCCCAGCACTCCGGCTTTGAATGACTCGCCCACCTTGCCGGTGATGGTGCCGGCAGCCAGGGCATGTCCCACTTCAAACGAGAGGTAGCCGAGGTCCTTGAAGCTCCACAGGGCGCATTGCTTCGAGACGCCGTTCCGCAGATATTGGGCCATCTCCTTGGCGAAGCAGAGGCCGGTGACATCGACCTTACCTTTTAAGCCACGAGTCTGCACGACACGTGCGGCGGAGACGATGCCGACGGAGGTAGGGGCGACGATGTCTTTGAGGTTCGGGAATTTCTGCAACAGCCCCTGCGTCTCGGTCGTGCTCTTGGCCGGGTCGTCGTTGCCGTAGGCGATCGTCACCAGATGCAGGTTGTGGTACTTCATGGTGGTGTTCAACGAGTGTTTCATCGCCGCAATCCACGCGTTCTGGTTGGTCGAGGTCGTGGTGGCGCTCAGTATGGCGATCTGTCCTTTGCAGCCGGCCACATCATGGCAGGCCATCTTGGCCAGCAATGCCCCAACCAGTGGCGTGGGAACTTCGTTTACAAAGACCGAACGCGAGCTGGGGGTGACATCCGAGTCCCAACTGAAGGTCTTGATCCCATGTGACCGTGCTTGCGCCAGCGCCGCGCCGACCACTTGCGGATCGTTGGCGGATGCCCCGATCGCGTCGGGATGAGTTGGAATCAAGTTATTGACGATGATGTCCCGCTGCTGCGCGGCGTCCGGCGTGCTTGGACCGGTGTGAATGAACTTATCCCCCAGCTGCTTGGCCGCAACCTGGGCTCCGGCATCAACGTCCTGGAACACCGAAATGGTCTCGGCCTTGGTGACGATGGCGATGGTATAGCTCTTGGCGCCGGCCGTCTGGTGATTCGATACCAACCCTCCGATCACCAGAATGAGCGAGCAAAAGCCCATCGCGAGTAGACGCATAGGTCGCTTCAATGAATGCCTCCTTCATACCTCACTGATATGGATGCGCGGAAATGGTGCGGGGCCTCCTCCTTTCACTGAGTAGATGGGGCTCCGGCCGCTCGACGGGAACGGCGGTCCAAGGTTACACGGACTTGGTGGAATACGTTTGGTAATAGAATCGAGCCGATCAGCAAGCATCCCACCAGCAAATTCGCAACATCGTCGGATATTTGCAGCAGTCCGAGACCGCCGCGTAACAGGGCGATGAGCACCAGCGCGAGCACGGGGCCGGCAATGGTGCCGCGACCACCGAAAATATCGACGCCGCCCAGTACCACCGCGGTCACCGTGTCGAGCAGTAAGCCGGTACCGATGTCGGCGCGGGCACTATCCAGGCGCGTCGCCTCAACCACGCCGGCCAGTGCGGCCAGGATTCCGGACACGACAAACAGCACCGTGATGATCAGGTCCACCCGCACGCCCGAATAGCGGCATGCTTCCTCATTGCTCCCGATAGCGTAGATGAAGCGTCCGAAACTGGTGCGATGCAGGACGATGCCGAAGAGCACGGCAAGTACGGCGAATAGCAGAAGGTATTGCGGAATCGGGGTCGAGCCAATCGTGCCCTGCGCGATGTTGAGAAACGCGGTGGGCGCTGTCGATAGATCGATGGCGTGGTCGCCGAGTACCACATACGCCAGCCCCCGAAACAGCGCGTACGTACCGAGCGTGACGACCAGTGAGGGCAACTTGATACGGGTTATCACCAACCCGTTGAACAAGCCGCCCACGGCTCCGGCCAGTAAGGCGGCAAGCACGGCCACCCAGATATTGAGGCCGTCCGCCCACTTCGTGACGAACACAATCGCAGCCATGGCCAGCGTGGATTCGACCGAGAGGTCGATCTGCCCGGCAATCACGATGAGCGTGAGCGGTAGTGCCATGAGCGCAACGGCGATAACCCGTTGACTCATGCCAAGCATGTTGGTGGCGTTGAAAAAATACGGCGAGTACCAGGGGGAGGGAGGCAGCGAGAACAGGGCAACGGTGATCAGGATAAGGACGATCAGAAATGCTTCCCAGCGGGCTACCAGTCGCAGGAGGGTGGGTGCGTTCATGTTGACACCGATCCGCTTACACCCGGAGCCGCGCGGCCCCCATCCCCCTCCGAATCCAGTGGCCGGTCCCTGGCACTCCGCAGCGCGGCTTGCAGTCGCCTGCTGATAAGTACATCCACGATGACTGCGAGCAGTATGATGGCGCCCTGTACCACCAGCTGCCAGAATTCCGATAGTCCGGATACCGCCAGGTAATCCCCGATTACACCAAGCAAGAGCGCGCCCAGCACGGTACCGAGGATACTGCCGGACCCACCAAAAATGTTCGTGCCGCCGATGACGACTGCCGCGACCACCTGCAGCTCGAAGCCGGACGCCTCGGTGGTAGTGACATTGGCGTAGCGCGATGCGTACAGCACGGAGGCCAATCCGGCCAGAGCCCCGGAAAACAGGAACACAGCCATGGTTGTACGGCGCACGTTCACGCCCGCCAGCACTGCCGCCTCCGGATTGCTGCCCACGGCATAGATTCGGCGGCCGAATCGCGTGTAGCGCAGAACATAGGCAAAGATCAGGGCGACAATCGCGGCAAAGAATATAAGATTCGGGATGCCGAGCGTCGAGTTCGTGGACAGATTGGTGAACGCCGTCGAAAGTTCTTCGCTATACACCTGACCGCCCGCGGTGGTGTTTTGACCGAGCAGGAAATCGGCGCCACGGTAGACAAAAAGCGTACCCAGCGTGGCGATAATAGCCGGAAGATTACCGAAGGCAACCAGCAGGCCGTTGATCAATCCCATTCCGGCCCCCACCGCGATGCCGGCCAGCACGATGACAGCCACGGAGGCATGCGGGTAGTCTTTCACCAGCACCGCCGACGCGAATGCGCCGAAACCCACGATTGAGCCGACCGACAAATCGATGTTGCGCGAGATGATCACCATGGTCTCGCCGACCGCGACGATGACCAGCAGTGAAATATCGAGAAGGATATCGCGGAAGTTGCCGCTGCTGAAGAAGCGCGGCGTCTGGATGGAAAAGATCAGCACGAGAAGCAGGAGGAAGACCAGAATTCCGCCTTCTCGGAAGCGTGCCACCAACTGGAGCGTGCGACCTTCGCGCCGTTCGGGAAGCGCTGTCATGAGGACGAGCTCTCCTCTACCGGTCCGGGAGCAGGGGCGCTCGCCAGGGCTTTATCCCGCCGTACCCCTGCCGGTGGCGGCGGCCATAATCGCCTCCTGCGACGCATCATCCCGGCTGAACTCGCCAGTCAATCGTCCCTCACGCATCACGAGAATGCGATCGCTCATACCCAACACCTCCGGTAGCTCGGAGGAGATCATGAGGATCGCAAGTCCTTGCCCCGCCAACTGGCTGATCAACCGGTGCACCTCGGCCTTCGTGCCCACATCGATGCCACGAGTCGGCTCGTCCAGAATGAGCACCTGAGGGTGGGTCGCCAGCCATTTACCAAGTACGACTTTCTGCTGGTTTCCGCCGGAAAGCTGCCGCACCGCTTGCAAATAGCTGGATGCGCCGCGCAATTGCAGACGCCGGCCCTGTTCGGTGGCAATAGTAGTTTCCTCACGCGTGTGCACCCATCCGGCCGTGGTAAGGGACTGTAGGATAGGCAGCGTCACGTTATGCGTGATCGACATGGACAGTACCAATCCTTGATGCTGACGGTCCTCCGGGAGGTACGCGATGCCGTGCCGCAAAGCATCACGCGGCGCGCCAATGGAGATCTGCTTGCCATGCAGGAGAATGCGTCCGCCGTGCAGGCGATCGATACCGAAGATAGCGCGAGCCACCTCGGTACGTCGGGCGCCCACCAGCCCCGCCAATCCCAGAATTTCTCCACGGCGAAGCTCGAACGAGATGTCACGAAAGATACCGTCACGACGCAATCCCTCGACCTGCAGCACGGTCTCGCCAATGTCGGCGTCCTCTTTGGGAAAGAGATTGTCTAGCGTTCGCCCCACCATCATCTGGATGAGGCGCTCCTGGGGAAGATCCTGACTGGTCCCCCCGCCCACGTTTTTGCCGTCGCGCAGCACCGTGATCTGGTCGGCAATCTCATATATCTCCTCAAGGCGATGGCTGATGAAAATGACCGCGACGTCGTTTGCCCGTAGCTGCCGGACAATCCGAAAGAGCTCGGTGACTTCCCGCAGTGAGAGCGCGGCGGTTGGTTCGTCCATGATCAGTACCCGGGAGTCGGTCGAGAGCGCTTTGGCAATCTCCACGGTCTGCTGGTCCGCCACACTGAGACCGCGTACGCGAGCGCGCACGTCCAGCCGCACGCCCAGGCGATCCACCAGCTCGCGCGCCTGACGGTACATGGCCGGCCACAGTACCTGGCGAAGGCCGGGACGAAGCGGCTGCCTGCTCATGAAGATGTTTTCGGCCACGTCGAGATCGGGAAACAGGGTCGGTTCCTGGTAGATCGCGGCGATGCCGAGACGTTGCGCGTCCGCCGGCGCGCGCATTGTCACCGGCTCACCGCCGACCCGAATTTCCCCGCTGTCCGGCGTATGGGCGCCGGTCATGACACGCACCAACGTGCTTTTGCCCGCGCCGTTTTCGCCGATCAGGGCGTGGACGCTACCGGCGAAGGAGTCGAAGGAAACGCCGTCCAGCGCCTGGATACCGGCAAACGCCTTGCGTATATCCCGCAGTTGCAGTACGGGTCCGGGCGTCGCCGTCGATGGTTCGGCCGGGCCGGCAGGTTCAATCACCGGGCTGACGCCGTGGCACCGGCGCCGACGTCCTTACGAGAGTCGCGCCACCTGCCCCGGGTGGGATGTCGCACGTCTACAGGCACAACCCTCTCCACCAATATGTGGTACCTAGCATAGTGCCGCCGCCCCGAAATAACAAAAAGAGAGGTTCAACGCCAACAGTCGTAAGTACGTGCGTTACATCTCAGTAATCGTAGCGTTATTCCACCGAAACGCTATGTCTGTGTTGCGCCGCCGGCGTTTCCGCATCAACCCGGCACTCACCGTTGGAGGTCCGCACAAATGATTGCTCGACTTGCTGGCCTGCTACCCCTCCTCATCGCTGCCACCGGTGCATGGCCGGCTCACGCTTCGGAAGTTCGTGCGTCAGTTTCCGCGCCGTGTTCGGCCGGGTTGACGCTGTTGCTACGTCCCGGCTCCGTACCGGGAAACGTCAACCGCACCGCCCTACCGGCACACGACATGCCTGCCGGGCCGGTGATGGTACACCTACCGCTCTATCCCGCGGCCTCCCGCATAACATCCACTTTCCCTGCCGCTGGCTTTCAAGTGCTGCCCCCGGCGTACCGCAAGGTGGCGATCGCCAGTTTTGCTCTGCCGGGTGCGTTGAATCGTGTATCGAGTTGGTACCGTATCGCATTCTCGACGTGCGGCTACCAGGCTGACGGCGAGATGCCGCTTCAGCAGCACGGTGGTCCCCCCTTTGCCGGCCTCTCATTCGCGTCGCACGTCGGGGTGCGCTGGGTCGCGCTCACTTTTCGCCCGATCTCATCGCACCTCACGCTGGTGCAATACGTGGCGCAAACGCTTGATCTGCCGCCCCGACCCGCTGCATCGTTCTTACACGGTCCGTTCGTCCGGGTCTCGGTGCTCTATCGTTCGGCCGGCGCCGCGCAGACGATGGATCACACCTACCGCTTCACGATTACCTGGCCGGCTACCATCGCCCGCCTGGTTACGGTGGTGAACCAGCCGGCGCAGATTTGGCCCGGTCCTTTAGGCGGTGGCGGCAGCGTCGTTATGACCGAGAGCACGGTGTTGTCATTCGTGCGCACCCATGGCGGAGCCCGCCGGGTGAAAGTAGGCGGAGAGTTCAATACTCTGGTGGTCGGTCACACTCGCCCTCTGGACGACACGAACGTGGAGCGTCTGGTGGACCGGATTGTGACCCTCCGCTGTCGCGGGAGCCATGCTTGCGGGTAACCGGACAACTACGGTATCGCCGTAGCCACTGTGCATCCAGCTTGCCTACGACGCCCGGACCACGCTCCGTCGCCTGTATCCCATTTTCCAGAGCTGGGGGAGGGCCCTTCGGGTAGACTCATCTCCCGAGGAACCCTGGCTCGATCCGTATGAGTGCTGCTTCCTCCGGCGTGATCACAACGGCGGGGAGCTGCGCGATGCCCAGCTGGGCTGCCCGGTAAATGCGGTGCCAACCATCGATGACCCTTCCTTGACCGCTGCCTGTTTCGCTCCGACTCTGCAGGAGAATGACCGGATAGGACAGGTCCACGGTCGCCGCATGGTCAGGATCAATAATGGCTTTGTCCTCAAGCGGTGTAGCCGCATCCCAGGGGCTGAATCTGGCTTGCGCGTTCGGCCACGTCGACCGAAGTCATCGCCGGACGTCCCGCCAGGAACTCCAATGCCTTGCTGATGTTGTAAAGGTAGAGGTCATCGCCCTCTTGAATGCACGCTACCTGCGTGCCTTTCGGCAACATCCCTAGCACCGGGGCGAACTCCTCCATCCTCTCTTTGAGGCTGATTGCCTCGCGATTCCCGCAGCCGGATTCCTGCATGGTCCCCTCTCCATCGCGACCTACTGTCCATCTCACAGCGTGGCCTGATTCCCTTACTCAGTCTAGGAGCGGCGAGTAAGTCCTCCGAAACGGTCGCATTCTGATCCCGCAACACCCGGGCAGTGCAAGTGAAGCTTTTATGGACCGGCTACGAAACAGAGTTCGGTGCAGGGCCGAGCAATTTGGCGCATGGGAAGGATCCTGGCATACTTCGGACGTGCCTAAAAAGAATTACTTTGATGGGCCGGCAGCAACGCGTTACGACGAGACGTCCGCGGACATGTTCGCGCCCGACATCCTTGAACCGGCTTTGCGTTTCCTCGCCGATCTCGCGGGAGATGGCGGCGCGCTTGAATTCGGCATTGGAACCGGCCGTATCGCGCTGCCGCTCAGTCAGCGCGGTGTACGGGTCCACGGCATTGATCTGTCCCCGGCAATGATCGAACAGTTACGGGCCAAGCCGAATGCCGAGGCCGTCGGCGTGACAGTTGGGGACGCCGCTACGACCCGGGTCAATGGGATGTTCCGGGTTGTCTACATGGTCTGGAATACGATCATGAATTTGACGACGCAAGATGAACAGGTCGAGTGCTTCAGAAACGCTGCCGCCCATCTGGAACCGGGTGGCTGCTTCGCGATCGAGGTCATGGTGCCGGAGCTCCAGCGACTACCACCCGGCGAGAGGGTATGCCCGTTCCTGGTGAGCCCCGACCGGCTCGGCTTCGACGAGTACGATATTGCGGCGCAGGGTCTCATCTCCTACCATTACTGGATCGGCGAAGACCGGGCCCACGCCGTCCACATGCCGTTTCGCTATGTCTGGCCGTCTGAACTCGACTTGATGGCACGGATCGCCGGGCTGACATTGCGGGAGCGCTGGGGCGGCTGGAAGAGCGAACCCTTCACGAGCAATAGCACGTGCCACGTCTCCGTCTGGACGAAACCACCGGAGGGATAGGCAGGCCACACCGGTACCCCCGAGACCGTCAGAGAAGGTCATGAGCTGGTCAGTCGCCTGGACACGGACGGCTGGATCGAAGGGCGTGAGCGAGCACGAGGTGGAGGGGGCGAGGGACCTGGGCCGGAGCAAGAGCATCGACCAGCAAGCCTGCATAGCGGATCTTGCGGGTGGCGCCGCTTCCCATAAAGCGCCGTAGCTGATCTTCGAGGCGCTGCCCCCGCCACGCCGGCTGCTTTTGCAAGGTGCGGAAGGAGTCGAGCTCGCCCTGGACCTCAATAACGGCCTCAACTGAGGTTGCACCCAGAGCCCGAATCAGCTCGTCCTCCAGATCGGCGACACACACGTAGAACCCTAACTCCTCCATATCGGTCCGAGTCAGCGAGGAGCCGAACCCAGCCTGCTGGAGAGCGCGGTTGATCACCCTCTCCTCGCCCACGTCGTAGAGTCCGGTGATCGCCAGGTTCGCCCCGTGCGGGCCGAATCGCGTGAGGAAGCGCCCGAGTGCGTGCGCCCCTCCCATTGGTACGACGGAGACACCCTCGGTCGTGAGATTCCGACCAAGGCGCATAGCGAGAGTCTCGATTGCAATCTGATCGCTGATTCCTTCGACCAGCACAATCGACCGAGGATCGACAGCGGCGATGTCTAGAATCCCTCCGAAAAAGTCACGGTTGAGCGAGTCTCTCGAGTATGATGCGGCTCATGGTTGCATAGATCAATGCTGGCTTGTCAGGCACAGCCGCTGGCACTTACACGAGCCGCCTACTTTGACCCAACCATGAGAACGACCGCTCGTCGCCCCCCGCGAGAAAGAATCCCACGGACGTCCGTCTGACTTGGCAGGAGAGATGAGGCGCGCGGTCCCACACCTCGAGATTCTCGATGCGGTGGGTGAGTCAAACCGTTCCAGCCGGTCCTGGTGGCTCGTCCAGGTACCCCATCACTGTGCCGTCGGTGCGAGCGGAGTGCATCGCCGAACGGACTCGTCTGCCACCGTCCCCATGCCGTGGCAATCCAATCGGGCATCAGCGACGACGTGCAGCGCTCTCTTCAAGCCTGGCCGCGACGATTTTCCGGACGAGCACCGCCGGGAGAGGAGAATCCGGGTGAAAACGAAGTGTTGCTTTTCCGGACATATAGGGCGCAAGTTCGTCAGGGTAGAGGGCGATCATATGCTTGCTTGCCGGAAACAAGCTGCAGTGCTCCTTGAACCCCGCATATGACAGCAGCAACCGGCCGTTCACTTTGAATGTCGGCATGCCGTAACTGATCGTTTCAGTGGCTTCCGGCGCTGCCTCCCGGATGGTCCGGCGAAGCTCCGTCAGCGCCACTCGGGGTGCCGGTGGAAGGCCGGCCAGGTAGCCGTCGACGCTCTGTTGGACGCTCATGCCAACCTCCGTGCAATTCCCTCAAAGTCTGCTGTGGATCACCAGCACGAGTGTAAATCCGACCGAGATCTGCTGCCTCCAGCGTATTGAGGATACTCGAGGCAATTTCAGGAGGGACGGTCTAGACAGCAGTATGCCTCCGTCGAGTCGGCGTATCGATAAACACGTCCCGCGTGATGCTCTGTACGATACGTTGTACACAATTCCAGTTACACCTTTGGGCTCTGGTACGTACCACAAGTGCGACAATCGCGGTGAACCAACTGCCCTCCGTCGCTCCCGGTAGGAGAACTCGATATGCACGAACGGAGCAGCATTACTGCTGGCGCTACGGAACGGGGTGTGTCGCCATGATCGAACCGGCATTGGCTGATTCGGGCAGGCAGGCGTCTGCACTCGTGGGGGCACGCACGTCACCGGCAGCACGGTTTCGCCGGCACAGCGTCGCTGCGACGAAGATAGTCCTTGCAGCGACCATCGCTCTTCTGCTGATTCCGGTCTATCCGTCCAGTGGTGGTTCGGTTACAGCTGCGACGCTCCTGGTTCGCGCTGCAACGAGTCCTTCGCAGTCGCTCGCGTCGTCAGGCACTGCCGAGTGGATCAGCCATGCGGGGACTGAGGATCTAGTTCCACCGAAAGCCGCCGGCGACCTCGGCATGATGCGTATCGATACCACCTGGGCCATTGCGGATGCCACGCATTTCCGCATACAAACCACGACGTCGAGCCCGGCTCTGCAGACCCAAAGTTCGATCTACGCGGCCAACGGCGGTACCTCGGTGGTGTGGTATCGAGACATCGATGCCATCGCCATTCGCATGCCACTACCGAAGAACAGCACTGCTGGAGCTACCCAGTTTCTGACGTCCGGTGGAGCGCTCCCACCGCTTGGCGGAACGATCGGCGACTACGTCGATCGATACAACCGCCTGGGGAACGGCATACATGCTCGACTCGTTGGGCAAGAGTCGTATCTCGGGCGAACGGCCGATGTCGTCGAAGTGCAGCCGCTCTACACGACCAGCGGTACATCGTGCCCTACGAATCCACAGAACAAGCAGCACTGTAGCACGCGGAAGACGCGCCGGTACGGCAGCGAGCGCATCTGGGTCGATCATCAGCATTTGATGATTCTGCAGGTACAGGTGCGAGACATACCGGCCCAATTCGGTGGGAACTCCACGTATCGGGTAACGTCCGTCACGTTCGGCGTACAACCTTCACCCCAAGAACTCGCCTTTACGTCACCGATCCCGGTAACAGACGCACTGAACGGCTCGAACGTTTCCGCGAATGGCTCAGGATCATCACAGGGGCCTATTGGGGGTAACGCCGGGTGGCGGGCGCCCATAGGCTTCATCAGCGCGGGGCGTCCCACCGGTCCAGATGGCACACTGTATACGTCGAGTGGATCGGGCCAGGGAGGGTCGCCGGGTGGGGGAGCGATCGAGTCGGCGTCAGTGATCTTCGCACGCAATCACTCGACGCTCCACGGGCCGGCCAAAAACTTCGTATTGGTGCAAGAACAAGTGCGCAAGAACGGAGCACCACCGCTGTTCTCCACGGGGACCACAGCACTCGCCGGAACGTGCCGCGCGGTCACGGGAAGCTTCCCGGACGGTATCCACTGGCTTGGTTTCTCGCGGGACGCGGTCTATGTCCTGATCTCCAGCGACAGCCTCACACAAAGCAATCTGGTGCAGTACGTTGCCACGGAGATGTGTCGCTGACCAGGTATCATTCGGCATGAGCCGCATCCTCGATGAGCGCCGGAATGTATTTGATTACAGGCGTCACATAGAGGAAACTTCGCACCATGTCCGCGAATTCGGCTCCCTTGATCCTCACCGTGAAGCGCTTCGTGCCCCCGGCAATCGTAGTCTTTACCACCAAGGGACGTGTGTTGAGTCCCAGCAACGTCTGACCAAAGATGCGCTTGAGATGCGGGTAGACGTGGTTGCAGTGCGATTGCGTGTCGCGCAGCACTGATGCGCCTCCCTTAAGGTGCGTATAGGCGGCAACCTTGCCTCACACACGCGACGAGCGCGAAGCTTTTCATCTTGACCCCAAGGCTGACATTTCTACTCTATCCATCATCGTGGTAAACTCGCTCTTTTAGAGTCCAACCACCCCGCGTAAGAATCTCGTTAATGAAGTCCACCCGCCACTCTTCAGGCTCGACTTCAGTCAGTCGGGTCTTTAGGAGTTCCCGTATTGATGCCTGATCTATCACGGTCAATTCATCCCATACCTTCCGAAGTCCGTCGGTTGAATGCCATGCCTCCACATACCTTCCTCTCTGGACAAAGTACACAAACTCCGACACTGCTTGCCGGGCGTCCAGATCCGAGGCGACAAAGAGGAGTACGCCGGCGTCTTCGTCCCGGCGTAACCGCACACAAATTGCGTCCAGGACGGGCCTCAACGCGTGCATATCGCCGAGATCTCCAAGCCCGAGAGCTGCGCCGTCTGCTACATCGGTGTTGCTATGTCCTAGAAGTCCAATCAGTCGACTAAAGGCCTCGTTCGCACCTCGCTCCCCGACTTCAATTGCCGCCTGTCGCCTTTCGTCATCCGTGCCCGTCTCAAGCAAGTGCATCAATTCACTGACTGACGCTCGACCAAGGCGCCTCACTAGATCAGGGTCTACCGGCTGCCGCCGAATCTCGGGCTCACTGTCGCCTACATTCTTGTCCACAGCTACCCTCTCCATTCATCGCCTTCGATGCTTGTTTCCTCCCGGTGGCCCTGGTTTCCCGGCCTCCTTCCAGTCTTCGAAGAATTGCCTAATTTCCTTATTACTAAAGTCGGGCCCTCCCTTTTTTGGGTACACTTTGTGGAACCAGTTCTTAAACCTCTCGGGATACCCTTGCAATTGGTCACGTTCATTTTGGCCCCCTCCGCGGAAATTGTGTCCACTTCGCGGTATGACTCCTCGTCATTTTCCGACCCGCTCCCCTCGGTCTCGTAGCTCCAGCTGCCTGCGTTCTCGACGCCTGTGATGCTTGCTTCGCCCGGTGGGCAGTCTCCCTCCTCGGCCTCACATAGACCGGATGGGTCGACGGCATTGATTGGGTTATCGCCTACATACTGGTACTCGTCGCCGAGCGGGTCCTCCTGCGTAAACCGACCCACACTCGGGTCGTAGTACCGCTCCCCCATCTTGTAGAGCCCGGTACTGCTGTCCCACACCGCTCCGATGAACCGGAACGGATTCGCGACTGTTCCCGTGCTGCTGGTCGTGTTTCCATACGGGTCGTACGCATAGCTGTTCGCCACTGAACCAGAACCATTGGTAAGCGCGACCACCGAGCCCAGGCCATCGTGCAGGTACCCGCGGACCTGGATATCACCGCGGCGCCATTTCTGTACATGGCGCAATACGACCATGCCATGCGCCTCCTGGCCGTCCCTTACGACGTGCTCCATCAGGTCGCCGCCGGTATTACTCTCACCGCGCCGTTGGTCTTTCTCTACTCAACCGGCCGCGCCGGCTCAACGCTGCTGAGCAAAGCGTTCGCCGCGATGGATTCGGTCACGAGCCTCTCGGAGCCGGACGTGTACACCCAGGCCGTTGCGTTGGGCCAGAGTGTTGAACAGGATGAAGAACTTCGCCGGTTACTTGGCGACGCGACGAGAATACTGTTCAATCCCGCCTTTACCCAAGGGTCGACGCTCCATGTCGTCAAGTTCCGAAGTCAGGTCATCGAGCTGTGTGATGTGCTGCACGAGCTCTTTCCCCGAGCAAAAAATCTCTTCCTGTATCGCGATCTCGTTCACTACCTGAATTCCGCGATGCGGGCATTCGAGATCGGCGAACGCTCGCCCGAGGTGCAGCGTGACATTACCGCGACGCTAGCCACGATGGTGCCGCTCCTGGCCGAGGAGTTCAGTCATCGCCCGGATCTGAGCGGCAGCGAGACAGCCTGCTTTCTGTGGCTCTCGGCAATGCGTTCGTATGTGCGACTGCGTGAAGAAGGGGTGCCGATCTTGCCGGTTCGGTACGAGGAGTTGGTATCCAATCCAGCCGACGAACTGAGGACGATTCTGACGTATCTCGATCTGCCCGGTGGAAGAGCCTCCGGCGCGCTCGGCGCTTTCGAGCGCGACTCCCAGGCCGGAAGTCCGCTTTCACGTGAGGAATCCTCACATCACGTCGTGGTGATGGACGAACAAGAATGGGAGGCGATTCGACAGCTGATCCAACGCTATCCCATCACGGCTGCGGATATCCCGACCGAGAGCAGCGCTATTCCGTAGAGCGTGTTATGAACCTGGAGGAGAGGAGGTGGGAGGGGGGAAAAAGAACCCGATGTCAACCATGCCGAGAGGCTGGAAGATTAGATCCTCCAGGACGTCGGCGAACGGTGCGCCCGCCACCCGCTCGATCAGCACGCCGGCCACGGTTGCTCCTCACTCTCTTCTCCAACACAGACGTCGCGCAGGCTCGGAGCTTATCGGCAGCCAGCCACGTGTCCCGGCGTCCGGGTGGAGCCGGCCGCTCCGAACCAGGTCGCAAGCGCTTGAGGCAGCTTTGGGTCCGTGAGGTCTCCCACCCAGGCAACATATCCATCGGGTCGGATCAACACGGCCGGGGGAGCAGCGACCTCGCCAAGTACCGGGAGATCCCACACGCCAGCGTGCTCGGCGTCGACGAACCGGACTCGATTCGCCCAAGGAGAACGATCGAAATCGCCGGGTCCACCGAGGTTGAGTAGCACCGGCCGGGCATCGTGCAGCAGGGTGAATACTCGCAGCGGGGCGTTGTCGGCGACCAGGTCGAGATCGGGCATGCGGCGGCCGAGCAGTGGATGTCCCTCGCCGAGGTCGTAACGAATGTCCAGACCAGCCATCATTGCGGCAATCCGCTTGCGAGGCTCGTCCATGTTCAGCAGCTCCTTCATGATGTCACGCAAGGCCTGGTGACGGTCGTCGCTGCCGCCAAGCGCGATGTGCGCCATGGTGTTGCGCAATACACGGGCAGCGACCGGGTGCCGCTCGGCGTGGTAGGTATCCAGCAGGGTTTCGGGCGTTGTCTGGTTGACCACCTGGGCCAGCTTCCATCCAAGGTTCACGGCATCTTGCACACCCGTGTTGAGGCCCTGTCCGCCTTGCGGGGGATGCACGTGCGCGGCGTCGCCGGCAAGCAGTACACGTCCCTTGCGATAGGACGCTGCCTGCCGGGTCACGTCGGTGAAGCGGGAGATCCACTTCGGGTTGTGCACCCCGTAGTCCGTACCGTCGACGGCGATGAGTGCCTCGCTGACATCCTTCAACGTGGGCTCTCTGGTGTGTTGCAGCTGCTGTTCGGTCAGTGCGAGCCGTACTAGCCCTCCGTCCGCCACCCGACCGATGCCACCACCTTCGCGCCTGCCGAACTCGGGCTCCTCGTCCATCTCGACCTCGGCGATCACCCAGCTCCTCGTCGGATCCCACCCCGGGAACTCGATGCCGGCAGCTTTACGGATGACGCTGCGTCCGCCGTCGCACCCCACGAGATACTGTGCTCGGAGCGACACGTTGCCGGTCAGTTCGACATCGACGCCGGTGGCGTCCTGAGCGAAGCCCACCACCTCGCAGCCACGAAGGATCGGTACCCCAAACTCGCCGACCCAGCCGGCCAGGATGGCCTCGAAGTGGCTCTGCCAGAGCGCGAGCCCGTAATTGTGGCGGGTAGGAAAGTCGCTGATGTCCAACGGGATCTCGGCAAAACCCTGGATCTGCATCGACTGCCCCCTGGCGAGGAACCGATCGGCGATTCCACGCTGATCGAGCACCTCGATGGTGCGCGAGTGCAGGCCGCCGGAGCGCGAGCCGTTCAACCCCTGGCTCACGCGCCGCTCGACGATTGCGACATCAATCCCCGCAAGCGCCAGCTCACCCGCCAGCATCAGGCCCGTCGGCCCTCCTCCGGCGATCACTACCGCATACTCGGTCATAGTCCCACTCCGGCCTGCGTCCTGTCGGTTGCTATCGGCAACCCCACGTCCCACACCAACGACTGGCCGCTCAGGGGTCGTTGGATACTCGACTACGGCCTGTTATCTTCCGCCCAACAACCGGAAATCCGAGCCGGCGCTCATGTACGTTCCGACACAGCGGCGAAACGATCGCGCGCGAAATCACGAAACAGAATGGTTTCACATACGTTCTCGCTTTTGTTCGTGTCTTCCCAGTCTTGCCATACGTATTCGATGGCAAAATACCCGTCATAGTCCACGTCTTGCATCACGTCGATAACGCGCCCGTAATCGACGATGTTTTCCGCAAATGACGTTTGCAGCCGCCGTTCGGCGGCACCGCGGCAGTGAAAGTGCCGGGCATAGCGAATCAACGGCTCGATCTCCGAATCAGGTATGCCGGCATAGGTGAAGTGTGTGTAGTCCAGCGTGAGCTCGAGTCCCGGGGTCATCTCCACTAATTGGAGAATCTTTTCTGGGGTGTCCACAACCGAGCCGAGATGCCCCTCGATCGACAGCCGCAGGCCGCGCTTCGCTGCTTCGTCGATACGCCACTTCAGACCTTCGGAAGACCGGCGCATCGCCTCCTCCCACGGCTCGTCTCCGAAAAGCACCCCCGGTAGTACCGTTATGCCCGGGGCCTGCAAGCGGGATGCCAGCTCCAGCATGTCACCAAAGGCTGTCTTGCCCAACTCCTGTTGCTCGGCATCGGGGTGGTTGACGGCCATGGTCTCGAAATCGACCGCTTGATAGAACAGATCGGCCAGCTCCAGACCGGATTGCGCCAGCCGTTCTCCCAAAATGCCGGCCCACAGCGGAATATCTTGCCGAACCATCTCGGGGCGAACGTGTGACCGCCCTCCGAAAATGCCAAGATCGACCGCCTCTATATCCAGCATTTGAATGAGCCGCAGAACATCCTGGTGCCGGAGCAACGGCCAGGTAAAGTCAGCACAGGCCAGCTTCATGTGGGCGATCTCCTCTCGATCCCATCGACGGCCGGCGCTGAGCCGCCGTGATTTTTACAATACCGTCTATTCAGGTACCGATTCCAGCAGCAGTTCGTCATCCGCGCTGTGCAACGGCTCACGGCGGGATAGCGCGTCTTTCGTGACTACAGTCGTGCCAGTTCCCGATCTACGCACTGGATCAGCGATGTCGCTCCCATCTGCCGCAGCAGGACCAACTCCTCCTCGAACCGAGCACGCGCCTTTGCTGGATTCCCGGCCAACACCTCCATACGACCGTAATCGTGCAGAACTCCCGATTCGATAAAGACAATGCCTGACCCGCGGCAACGATCGAGCAGCTCGTCGAACGCGACCCTGGCCTCGTCCCATCGGCCCTGCTCGGTACGGAGGTTTCCCAGAGCACGACTCCACAGGACGATTGCCGGTGGGAATCCCACCCGTGTGGCCTCGGCCAGCCCGTCTTTCAACAAGGCCTCCGCTGCGTCGATTGCTCCATCGCGTGCACGCGCGATCGTCAGGATACTCAGGTGTCTCGGATGGTGCTGTTTCTCCAGACTGGCATCGTCGAGCATGCTCTCTAGCCTCTCTCGTGCCTGCGCTGGTCTGTTCTGCATCAGGTCCCAATCTGCCAGGCTCACTCGCGCGGATACGTACAGGTCCGTGTCCCCCCGCTGTTTTCCGGCCACGACGCACTGTTCCAGTTCGGCCGTGGCCGATTCCACCTCACCTGACAGCAAATGCAGTGTCGCAGCGAGGGTGATAGCTTCACTACTGCGCGAGACGCCTAACCCACGAGCGATCCGAGCAGCTTCATCGAGCAGTTCTCGCGCTTGCAGCCAGTCTCCGGTTGTTAAACAATCCTGGCCTAGAGCCTTGAGTGCGAACGCGAGCTGAGCCGGTTTTCCCAGCCGTCGAGCGACCTCGACCTGCCGTTTCATATCGTCCTGTGCGCGATGCCGGTCATGTCGGTACATTCCGTGAGCCATCGCGCGATTATTGAGGGTACGGCTCAGCGTGTCTAGGTCACCTGATTTCTCAGACAGTGTCACCGCACGGTCGTATGCCTTGAGCGCGTCGTCACCCCGTCCCAGGTTTGCCAGTTGCGCGCCGCGCCGCGACTCTGCCAGGCCCAACAGGCGGTCATCCCGCGCGAATGTGGCCAGTTCCGCGGCGCGCTCGAAGAGCGTCAGCGCCTCGTCGCCCGTCCCGTCGGCCCAATGGAGATTTCCCAGCGAGATATGGAGGGCAGCCGCTGCGGAAGAGGGGCGCTCGCCATTACTCTCCCAGCGTTCGAGAACCGGCACGAGCGTCGTGACGCCTTCGTTCCGCTGTGAAACCTCAAAAAAGGCCCAACCCACGGCCGCGGCCACGCGCATCTCGCCGTCCATATCCCGGGCTTCTCGGTAAAGCTGGAGCGCCGGCCGGAGCACTTCAAGCTCTTCGTCGTAACGCGCCAGCATGAACAGCGCATGTCCCAGTTTCTCCAGTGCCTCGATCTCACGCGCGGTGTCCTTGAGCTCTCGGGCCAGTTGTAATGACGTTCGATAGTGCAACTCGGCGTCGCTATGCGCGTATACGTCCTCGGCACCGTCTCCCGCCACCAGCGCCCACCGCAAGGCGCGCTCCGGCACATCACCCTCCAGGAAGTGCCAGGCGAGCTCAGCCGCCCGATCCGATCGTTTCTTTTCGGCCAGGCGCTCAATCGCCTCGCCGGCAGCGAGATGGAGCCGTCTGCGTCGTCTGGTGGTCAGTTCGCCATACAGTGACTGCTGCGTCAGCGCGTGATCGAAGGCGTGGCGATCACCTTCAACCTCTCGAATCAGTCCTATTCTGGCTGCCTCCTCGAGTGCGGTCTCGACTTCCCGCTCGGAGCGTCCCGTCATCGCTTCCAGATCGTCGAAGGAGAATGTTTGCCCCAGTACGCTTGCTTCCCGCAACAGCTCTTGTGTTTCGTCGGCGAGGCGTGAGAGCCGTTGGCCGACGACCGAACGGATACTCTCGGGCACGTCGATCTCCTCGACCGCTTTGCGGCCCCAGTGATCCCCTTCCTGGTAGATATCGCCCCGCTCGACCAGCATACGCATCACCTGCTGTACAAAGAACGGATTGCCCTCCGTGCGGTGAAATATCAGCGTGGCGAATTCGTCCGATACCTGTTCCTCGCCCATGGATGCCGCCATGAGCGCGGCGGTACTGCTCTGCTCGAGCCGGCGCACCGCGATGCGTTCTACCAGATCCTCCCGCTGTAAGTCCCGAAGCGCCCCCTCGAGCGGATGTTGTCGGTTAACCTCGACATCGCGATAGGTACCAAGCAGCAAAATCCGATTTCCAGCGGTGTGGCGGGCGAGATGCAGGAGAAGATCTAGACTGGCCGCATCGGCCCAGTGCAAATCATCTATGAGCACCGCCAATGGATTTTCGGCCGCGAGCGCCTGCAAGAAGCCGGTGACTTCCCAATAGAGCCGATGTTGATCGTGCGAAACGGAGTCGCCAATTCGAGGTGTTCCCAACGAGGGGAGCAGGCGGGCAAGCTCCGGCCAATTCTTGGGAACTTGAGCCCGGACGGCGGATGAGGCAGCCGAATACGCACTTGCCAGCGCATCGATGAACGGGTAATACGGTACGGCACCCTGGGGCTCGTAACACCGGCCAGGGGCGATAAAGAATCCCTGATTGCGGATATTCAGCGTGATTTCCTGGGCGAGTCGAGTCTTGCCCACGCCGGGCTCGCCTGCCAACACGATTAATTTCCCGTGGCCGCCGGCCACAGCCTCTACCAGTGTGAGAATGCGGCGTAGTTCGTCTGTACGTCCAATAAGCGGGGCCGAAGGAAGCGAACCCAGGTAGCCGCCGATGGGCAACCCATCGCCTGGGAGGCGCGCCTCGCTGCCCGCTTCATCGCCCGGAGCTTGCGGCGAGGTGCCGGCAGCCGACTGTTTGACGATGACTACGTTCACCGGGTCCGAAAAGCCTTTGAGTTGCACCGCGCCCCGGTCAGCATACTCAAGCCCGTCCATCTTACGGGCAAGATGTGCCACCGTGTCGCTGGCCAGGATTTCGCCGGGACCCGCCAGGCTGCACAGCCGTGCCGCTAAATTAAGCGCGGCGCCGCGAAATCCCGCTCCCACGGGAATCGCTTCACCAGCATCCAGACCGATTCCTACCTTGAGAGCGGCCAGCCGTTCCTCGGCAAAGTTTTTCTGCAGGTCAACCGCCGCTCTCAGCGCCTGTCGGGCGGATACGAAAACAGCGAGCGCTTCATCGCCGCGCAGTTCGATAACTCGTCCGTCGCGGGATTCCACCGTCCGTTCCGCGATCCCCGCAAACCGTGTTGCCAGTTCCGCGGCTGCCTCATCGCCGTGCGCCAGGGTGAAATGGGTGTAGCCCCGCACGTCGGCGATCAGGAAGGTACGCACCTCGGCTCCCTGAGAGATTGCAGCGGGTTCCATTGACACTGAAGCTCCAGGCGCGTGATGTTGGTTCCAGGGTACACAACTCGGCACCCGACGAGTCGCGCCAGCACGAATCATCTCGACCGCGAGCGAGCAGCAATTACCATGCTATGCAGGGCGTAAAGTGTCCCTCGATCGGGCCTTACTCTACCGCGGAATGGGCGTCAGACCGATTCTGGCTGCGGTGTCCGGATCGTCAATCGCCAGGATTTCGCCGTTGAGGTCGTCGCACTCGGGCGAAAGTACCCACATGATCAACTTCGCGGGGTCTTCGGGCTGCCTGAGCGATCCGCGTTCCTTATACGCCCGGTACCGCTCGAGATTCTCGCGGCCAAACATCTCTTCACTTGTGCCGCGAATTTCCTCTTGCATGTCGGTGTCGACGATGCCCGGGCGAACCACGTTGACCCGCACGCCATAGTCCGCAACTTCACGGGCGGTGACCTTGGTCAGCGTTTCGAGGCCGGCCTTGGCAGCCGAGTACGCGCTCCACGATGTCATCCGCCCGGTCGCGACGCCGGCGGAGACGTTGATAATGCGGCCCCATCCCTGTTGCGTCATGTGCGGCAGGGCACGCCGGGTGGTGAGATACGGGCCAAACAAATTCACTTCGAGATTGATCTTCCAGAGATGGGGATCGCTCGCGGCCACCGGAGCGATGGGTGCGATCACACCGGCGCAGTTGATCAGGATATCGATTGGGCCGGCCGCGTCGAACAGCGCATCGACCTCTGTCTCCTGGGAGACCTCGGCTGAGATACCACGAGCCCCGCGTCCAATCTCGTGCACCACTTCATCGAGTTTGCGCTGATCGCGCGCGGTGACCACAACCCGAGCCCCGGCACGCGCGAGAGCGACGGCGGTTGCCCGGCCGATCCCCCGGCTGGCCCCTGTGACCAGAGCAGTTCGTCCACTCAATGCCTCGTCATTCATCGCTTACTTATACGGGCTGTTCAGTCTTCCCGCCAAAAATCGGTGCAACCGGCCCATTGATGCGTCTCGTGCGCGGCGATTTCCCGGCTACTCAGACTCATTTGCTCTGCCAGATTCGAGCCACAATACGGAGTTCGCTCGTTCCACTACTGCTTGGGTGCCATAGCCTCCACTCAACCGTCAAGGAGTGTCTGGCGATCGGGATTGTTGGCTGGGTCCGACTATGCCTTCTGGCCCAACGCCGGCGCACACGTGTCCGCGCAGGTGAATCTGATTCCCGGTGGAGGTCCTTCGCACAGGTATGGGCGAGGCTCCGTGGCACGGCGTTACCGCGGCGGGCCGACATGGGCATATACTCAGCGACCGGACGTCGGCGCCCACTTTACGCTGGAGGATTCTCGTGTCGTTCTCACGCATGCTCGATCTCAGTCAAGATTTCTCGGTACACACGCCGGGATTTGCGGGCTATGGTAGCCCAACCGTTCACTGGATCAAACGCCTGGCCTTCGACAAAGCCGGTGGTCAGGAGTTGCAATCGACCTTGCACGTCGCCACGCATCTTGATGCTCCCGCTCACTTTCAGACCTGTGGGAAATTTATTGGCGATTTCGACCTCGATTTCCTGGTTGGCCCGGCGGCGGTGGTCGACCTGGAGCGCATGGGCATTGGCGATTTCGACCTGTACGGTCCGGAACATTTCGAGCAATGGGAGTCGGATACCGGTCTGACGATCGACCGGGGCGATATATTGATCATTCACACCGGCTATCACAAGTACTATCCGGAGAACTGGACCGACCGATCGGCTGCCGACGAGACCCGCTATTTCATCCGGCACCCGGGCCCCACGCGCGCCTTCGCGGAGTGGGTCCTCGAGCGCGGCGTGCGTTGGCTGGCAGTCGATGCCGGCTCAGCGGACCATCCGATGAATACCGTCATCCGGACAATGCGCGCCGACGAAGCAGAGGATGCCGAAGCCAAACTGGGTCGACCGCTCACGGAAATTTTCCCTAAACCGGACTACCAGGTCATGCATTGGATGCTGTTCCCGCACGACGTCATCCATATCGAAAACCTGGGTGGCGATATCGACAAGGTGCTGGATCGCAAGGTCACGTTCGGATGCTTCCCGTGGCGCTTTCAAGGGGGTGAGGCAGCGTTCTGCCGTGCTGTGGTCTTTGAGGACTGAGCGCAGGCGCCGGTCCACGATTCATCGGTATCCATGGCCCGCTGCATATCGTCGTAAACATTCATGATGACCCGGAGGGTGCGATAGTCTCCCCAGGCCGCTTCGTCTCTCCGCCTGACGATAGGAAATGTGCGGAGGACGTATTCCACGTCGTCCCGCGTGACTCCGTAGAGATGGAAGAACGCTGCGTCCAGCTCGCAGCGCCGCCGGAAGCGGTGTTCCTCGTCCCAACGGATGGGCGGGCCGGCATATCCCAGGGCGCGCGCGACTGGTTGCATATCCCAGGAGGTGTATACCAATTCAACGACCCGCGCGCATATCCAGTCGGCCAGCATGGTGCGCCTGCTCCACGGAGTCGCCTCCTGGTACCGGTATGGCGGAAGAATGGGGAATTGCTCCACCAGGAAAAAGTTGAGGTTCGAGCCTCCGACCTTCTGTCGGACGGCGTAGTCAAGCACAAACGCTCCCAGGTTGGCGGCGAGCGATGCTATAAGTCGTGAATCACGCACGGTAGACGACCACACGGCAGCCGAGTTTCCAACTGCGACATCGGGAATGAGCGTTGCCAGTAACGTGCGTTCGTTGGTGGAAGGCGCCATCATGCGTGAGACGAGATGCCAGCCGGACGCTGCACGGGCACTTTGCCGAGCGCGAAGATCATCCTCCCGTACCCAATAGCGCGGCAATACGACGTACTTCGGTTGTGCTTTCTCCGCTGCCGTCACCACATGGGTCTGAAGGGCCTGGTAGGTGGCCCAGCGATGATCGAAGGAGTGCACCATCTTCGCTTCGTACAACGGCAGATAGGATAGTGTCCCGCGGACAAATGAATTGCCCTCCAGCCGCCAGCCATCCTCTTCTAGCTGCCGTCGCGTCCGGAACATGCTGGAGTCACTGGTCATGTTGAAATGCCCCTGCCGCAAGGTCATGCCCCACGGGTTGCCGGCCGAACTTTCTCCACGGGCCAGTACCGGCACACGACAGTAGATGCTCTTGGTCAGTTCGGCGTCGCGCTGACCGCGGAAGATGGATAGAGTCCTTGTGTTGGGATTCAGCAGTGCAAGCTCGTGACTCGAGAGTGCAAAGTGACGATCGGCCTCGGCGAGATCCGTGGGGCGGCGCAGGAAACACGCGAAGTCCGCACACGGCGGTCCGGCACCATCGCTGGTCAGGGTGACCAGCGAAAATTTGTAGCTGCGGTGCACCCCGGCGAACATCTCGTTTCGATTCTCAAAGTCGTAGAGGGAAACAAGCGCCCGATGCGTAATCAAGTCCTCGAAAAATGCCCGGTTGGTCAGATCGGTGGCAATTCCGGTTGGAACGAGCATGCCGGCGCGGCCGTTCGTCCGGAGTAGCGCACGCATCGTTTCCGCAAATACGCCGTAGAGATTTACTCTGCCGGCGCCGGTCAGCGCATAGCGCCCGCTGGCCCGTAGGAATCGCCGCAGTCCGCTATAAAAGGAAAGGTCTGCCAGGTAAGCGGCGTAGACATCGGGGCGCGATCGTTCGAGTGAGGCTATTGCCTGCTTCCGCGCGGCGCCGGTCGTGCCGGTTAGGGTTGTGGGCGCCCGGCGCGCGAAATACTCGACTTCCTTCAGCTCTACTCCTTCCCATGGCGGATTCCCAATCACAACATCGAACCCTCCTCCTGCAAACACCTGCGGGAACTCCAGGGGCCAATGAAAGAATTGGTACTGCGGGAAGGGCATCTTCTCTTCGCCGGCAGGGATATCACCATCCGGTTTTATCGGTCTGGGTAGAGTCGACATGGTTGTACCGGCACGTTCGGCAGTATGCTCCGAGCAGAAGAACGACGCAGTCCAGAGGTCGGCAGCTCGGGCCAGCCGGCCAGCCGAAAGGTCGTCATCCAGGACCCCAAGATTCATCACGCCAACTAACGAATCTCCGGCCTTGATCCGGCCGTTCAGCACGCCGGGCAGCACCCCGCCGTCCGTCTCGACCCACAACGCAAGCTTGCAGATATCGACCGCCAGGGCGTCCTTATCCACACCGAACAGGCACGACGCGAGCACATCTCGCAGGGCGCGCCGGTACCCATTCGGATGGCCCGGAGAGGTCTCGCTCCGTACACGGGTCAAGGCGTGCGCAAGGTGCCGTGCCGCCGCCAGCAAGAAATGACCGCAGCCACACGCCGGGTCGCACAGCCGTATTCCCAGCAGCGCTGCTTCTCGGCCCTCGGCGGTAGCTTCTTCCGCCAGGCGGGCATCGAGCACCGGGACCAGCGCCGACTGGATAATTTCGCGGATAAGCGCCGGCGGCGTATAAAACGACCCGGTGCGCTTCCGATCCAGCCCACTGGTCAGTGCAAATTGGGGTATCGGGTCCCACTCGATCGAAGGGTGAATGCCGAGCAGACGTTCGTGGATCGAGCCAAAGGCCTCGGCATCGAGGCTGCCAAACGCGATGGTGCACGCTCGTCCCTCCTCGTTCCGGCACGTGGAGAGGGCCGTATTCGCCGCACGCATCCGTTCATCATCGCAGCGCGCCGCTTCGAGATCGAGGCAGGACTGGGCACCAAAGATCTCCATTCCCAGCGCAGCCGGCACGAATCTCCCGGCCGCACCCGCTCGACGGTCATGCCGAAAGTCGCCCTTCATCTCTTCCCACCACTCGGTGTTACTGTCGCCGCGCCGTGCTACTCGATATCCCTCCCGCCATCGCACGCTGCCGGGTTGTGGATACGGTGGCCCGTCCGCTGCGGTTCCGCCGGCACCGTCGAGGCTGAGGCCGCGCGCTTCCATGACGAACAGAAACAGGAACCGGTAGATAAGGCGTACCAACTGAGCGTGATAGCGCACCGCATTGAGATGCCCGGCGCGCAGTGCCGCACGCAATTCCTCGTTGTCCGGGTGTTGCAAGAAGCCGTTCCCAAGTTCCAGCAACGCCTTCTCGACACCCACATACAGTACGTCGTGGGTATCAGCTCGCCGCGTTGAGTTCGGTACACGACGTCCTGCGTCTCGTTTCAATCCTTCCACACCCAATACCTGGGGACGAGGTCGGGGTTAGGCACGGCCAGCGCGGCAGCGTATCCCTCGATCGGGGGCAGGAGCGTTACCTGCCAGCCGGCCTCCATGCCTTCACCCGAGACGACATTGAAGGTATCGAGAGGCTGAGCGTGTCCCAGACCTAGCCCCTTTATGTACGCTTCCTTCAGCACCCACCAGTGGTGGAACGTCCGCATCCGATCGGCGGGCGATAGCGTCCGAAAGAGAGCCCTCTCGCCGGGTGAAAACGTCGAACCGACAATACCGGCCGCGTCTCGAATAGGCCGGATACCCTCCAGGTCGATTCCAACCGGCCCGTGCAGCGTTACCGCGTACAGGGCGAGTGAAGCCGAGTGCGAAACATTGAATGCCGGCACACCAGGTCCGGCCGGCAATTGCGGTTTCCCCTGGGGACCGTATTCAAACTGGATGTCTCCCGGATCCTGGCCGGTGTACCGGCTGAGAATCCGGCGAAGTGTTACCCGACCCGCCACAAACCGATCGCGGGCCTTGCACGCGACGTACCGCTCGGCGCGAGCCGATTCATCGGGCGAGAGGATGCCAGCCCAATCGAGCGATCGATCGAAAGCGGAGAGATCGACTTTCCAGATGTGAACGTCATCGGGGGCGAGAACCAATTCCGGTGGCGGCATGCGCCAGAGAGCAGCAGCCTGAGGGGAGTTATGGGCTGTCTTGAATGACCGAAACAGTGGCACTGTTGGTGTTCGCCACGTAGACGTAATTCGTGTTGGGGTTGACGCCCACTCCGGAGGGTGCGGAGCCGACCGCTTCGGTAACCACGACGGTGTTGCTACTTCCGTCGATCACCGACACCGTGTTGCTGCCGTTGTTCGCCACGTAGATGTGGTTCGTAGTGGGATTAACCGCGACTCCCTCGGGAGCAAAGCCGACGTGCACCGTGGCTACCACCCGGTTGCCGCTGCCGTCGATCACCGACACGGTATTACTGCCGTGGTTGGCGACATAGATTCGATTCGTGGTGGGGTTCACGCCGATTCCATCGGGTGAGAAGCCAACGGGTACGACCGCCACGACGGTGTTGTTGTGGCCGTCAATCACCGATACCGTCTCATTGGCGGAATTGGTTACATAGATCCGGTTGGTACTGGAATCCACACCGACTGCCTCTGGGAAGAGACCCACGGCTACAGTGGCGACGACCCGGTTGTTACTCCCGTCGATCACCGACACACTGGCGCTGTTTCGGTCAGCGACATAGATCCGGTTCGTAGTGGGATTAACCGCAACTCCATCGGGTGCAGAGCCGACGTGCACCGTGGCTACCACCCGGTTGCCGCTGCCGTCGATCACCGACACGGTATTACTGCCGTGGTTGGCGACATAGATCCGATTCGTAGTGGGATTAACCGCCACTCCATCGGGTGAGAAGCCAACGGGTACGACCGCCACGACGGTGTTGCTGTGGCCGTCAATCACCGATACCGTCTCATTGGCGGAATTGGTTACATAGATCCGGTTGGTGCTGGGATTCACACCGACTGCCTCTGGGAAGAGGCCCACGGCTACAGTGGCGACGACAGCAGGTTGGTATTGGAGTCGCTCGGTGATGGCTGGTGTGCGGGCCATGGTTGTGAGTGATGGCCACAGAGTCCCCGCAGTACCGAGACTCAGTGCCATGACGAGAATACGCATACGCCGATGCCACACTGTTCGTACCACGGGATGCCTCCTAAACAAACGATACAGTCAGTATCCGAACTCCGGATTTCCGCTGTGCCTGTCTACACAGTCAACACGGTGGGCGCAGGCTGACGACCTTAGCGACATGATTACAAGAGACAACGTGCTACCTGCATGCCATCTCTGACTCTACCATGCTTATATATGCCCACCATGTCAAGTCCATTAGGGCGTCTGTTCATCCGTGTACTGGCAGTGCGCCACCTTGTATCTGCTGCAGCGCGTGGGACAGGTCTTCGAGGAGGTCCTGCCGATCTTCACAGCCCGCGCTCAAGCGGATGAAGCCTTCGGGTACGGCATCACCACCCCAACGGGCGCGCCGCTCGGCCGACGTCAGGACCCCGCCGAAACTGGTGGCCTGCGTCACCAGCGAGCATGCTGCCAGAAAGCGCTCGGCGTCGGAGGCGCTCTTCAGCGTGAAGGCCACTACCGAGCCATACCGCGTCATCTGCCGGGAAGCGACGGCATGGGCAGGATCGCCGGGAAGGCCGGGATAGCGCACGTTGCGTACCCCGGGATGGCCGTCGAGAAATGCAGCGATCGCAAGGGCGTTGCCACACTGCCGCTCCAGACGGAGATCGAGCGTTGCCAGCGAACGGTGTGCCAGCCAGACTTCCATCGGCCCGGGTATGGCACCCGTCGTCAAGCGCCACGTTCGAAGTTTTTCCGCCCACACGTCATCCTGTACCGCGACGTGACCCAACACGATATCCGCATGGCCGCATAGCCCTTTGGTGTCGCTGGCCAGCGAAAAATCGGCGCCTAACTCGAGCGGCCGTTGCCCGAGCGGTGTTGCCGTGGTGTTGTCCACCGCAACGAGCGCTCCGGCATCGTGGGCAGCCGCCGCAAGATCCGCAATATCACAGACATCGAGCCCGGGGTTGCTCGGGGTTTCCAGCACGACCAGGGTTGCGCCCTGAAGCTCCGTACGATTCAGACCCGCACGCGTTGGGACCAGGCGAATCTCGATCCCTCGATCGCGCGCCTCCGCTTCCGCCAGCAGGCGCGCCGTGTAGTATCCATCGGCCGGCATAACGAGGACGTTGCCAGGCCGTAACGCGACGGAAAAGAGAGCCGAGATCGCCGCCATGCCGGAGGGGAAAACAACCGCCGGACCACCTTCCAGCTCACCCAGCGCTGCCTCGAAGTGAGTCCAGGTCGGGTTGTGATAGCGCCCATAGGTGTACGCGCTGCTCGCCGGATCGCCCGCGAGGTGGAACGCGGCGGCAAACGTCGGCCCCGGGAGAAAGGGCTCTCCCTGTCCTGCTTCGGGCAATCCCGCTCTTACGCTGCGCGTCGCATCCCGCATGTCCTTACCGCGCTCCCGATCCGCTGCCGCTCAGCACAACGCCGGCAGGAACCATGCTTTGCAAATCCCCCTCCAGATCGTGCAGCGCCCGTGCAAGGCGAGCAATACCTTCCCGGATCAGCGCCGGTGAGGAATTGGAGAAGTTGAGACGCAGCGTGTTTCCGCCGGTACCGTCCACATGAAAACCGTGCCCGGGCACAAACGCCACTTTCATATCCATCGCTCGTTCCAAGAGCCGGCGGGTGTCGATCGAAGGGTGCAATTCAACCCACAGGAACATTCCGCCTTCCGGCCGCGTCCAGCGAACGCCGTCCGGGAAATACTCCGACAGCGCGGAGAGCATCACGTCGCGTCGCTCCCGGTAGGTCTCCACGATGATCGGCGTATGTCCCTCCAGGTATCCGCTGGTCAGCATTTCGCACGCAATCATCTGATCGAGGGTCGACGTGTGAAGGTCCGCGCCTTGCTTGGCAAGCGTGAGCTGTGCGATCACCTCTGGCGCCGCGACCACCCAACCCACGCGCAAGCCCGGGGCCAGTGTCTTTGAAAACGTACCGAGCGAGATAATGCTGCCGTCGTACTCCGCGGCCGGGGGCCGTTGCTCGACATCACACTCAATTAACCGGGGCAAGTGCTCTCCCTCGAAGCGGAGCTCGCGGTACGGATCGTCCTCAACAACCGGAACGCCGGACCGAAAGGAAAGCTGAGCCAGCCGGTAGCGACGCTCGCGCGAAAGCGTAACGCCTCTGGGGTTCTGAAAATTCGGCAAACAGTAGATGAGCTTCGGATCTCGGTCCATGAATCCTTGCAGCGCTTCGACATCCATGCCGCGATCGTCCGAGGCCACACCGACATACTCCGCCTCGTAGGCGTTCCAGGCCTGAAGTGCCGCGAGATAGGTGGGAGACTCCACGATCGCGGTATCTCCCGGATTCAGGAAAATCTTCCCGATCAGGTCGATCGCCTGCTGAGACCCCGTGGTGATGAGAACGTTATCCGTCGTCACACCAACGCCCTGCGCGGTTAAGCGTTGTGCGATTGCCTCACGAAGCGGTCGATACCCCTCGGTGGCACTGTACTGCAGAGCTACCGGTCCGGACTCTTCCAGAATTCGTTGTGCGACGACTGCCACCTCTTTGCCGGGAAAGAGCTCCGGTGCGGGCAATCCGCCGGCAAAAGAAATGAATCCCCGTTGTTCGGTCACTTTTAGAAGCTCGCGAATGGCCGAACCACGCATTCGGCGGGTACGGGTCGCATAGCGATCGCTCCAATTAACTTGCACGATGTGTCTCCTCTACTCGTATGTCTCTCCTGCACGGTACATCGAGACGGCGACATTGTATAGAGACAATAGCGAATCTGAACCGTGACAATGGCGACCACCCAATTCTCGTTGTTTGGGGGTCGATCCGATATACTGACCCGAGAAAGGCCTTTCTAGCGCTTTTTCTCTATATCATGCGGCGCAATCATCCGGTCACACCCTTTTCCACCAGGGACACTTTCGTCTGACCGGAGCTTGAATCACGACCTGGGAGTAGGACAATCAGTGGAATTGACTCTGCAGCGCAATACCGATACGCCGATGTATCGGCAAATCGTGAACCAGGTACGGGACCACATCAAAGAAGGCACGTTACGTAGTGGCGCCCGCCTGCCGCCGGTCCGTCAAGTCGCGGCCGAGTGCCACGTGACGCGCTTGACGGTGCACTCCGCGTATGCCGAATTGCAGGCGGAAGGTCTGGTGGAATCACATGTTGGCCGGGGCACCTTCGTCGCGCCGGGAGCCACCGGAGACGTTCCCCCCAGCGCGTGAACGAGCGGAGTGAATGGGTGAGCCGCCAGGTACTCGCGAACCTCCTGCAATGGGGAGGGCAGGGCGAGCTGGTGTCCTTCGCTCAAGCGTTTCCCGCACCCGAAACGTATCCAATCGAGGCGCTGGGAACAGCGATGCGCGACACGTTGCTCGATGAGAGCTCGTTGAGCTACGGCCACATTCAAGGAGAGCCGTCGTTGCGTAAGGGAATCGCCGGCCTGCTGCACCGCCGCGGCATGACGGTTGGGGCGGAACAGATTCTCATTACCGCCGGCGCACAGCAGGCTATCGATGTCACGCTGCGCGCCCTGACCGTACGGGGGGATGTTGTTCTCATGGAGGAACCGGTCTATCCCGGTGCTCTGGAACGCGCGGTGCTCGGTGGGCGGCGGGTCATCGGCATACCGAATCACGGCGGCACCCTCCGGCCGGAAGTCCTGGAGGCGGCGTGCGCGGCGCACAAGCCGCGCCTGATATACCTCGTTCCCACGTATAGCAACCCTACCGGCGTATCGCTGAGTCGTGAGTCGCGCGACACAATCGTGCGGGTGGCAGCCGCCCACGACGTGATTGTTATCGAAGATGATACGTACGGCTTCCTGGGATACGAGCATTCATCTCCGCCGGCGCTGCAGAGCATGGACCGGGATGAGCGAGTCGTATACATAACGAGTTTCTCCAAAATGCTGGCGCCGGGTCTTCGCCTGGGAGCCGTTGTGGCCCCCAGCGCGATGCTGGCTTCGCTCTCCGAAGCCAAACAGAGCAGCGATCTGGTCTGTTCCGCCTTCATGCAGCGGGCCCTGGCGCGCTTTCTCGCGGAGGGCCGGCTGGAATCGCATCTACGCGCCGTGACCGGGCTGTACCAGGAACGACGTGATGCCATGCTGGCGGCATTATCACGGCACATGCCGCACTGCGTCTGGACACATCCCGAAGGCGGCTTGAGTTTGTGGGTCGATCTTCCGCACGGTCTCATCGAGCGAGACTTTATGGCCGATGCCCTGCAGCAGGGGGTAGGTATCGCTCCCGGCAGCGCATTCGTCTCGCGTCCGCGCTTGCAGGGGGCCATGCGTTTGAGCTTCGGCAACCACTCCGTACAGCGCATCGAGGACGGTATCGCGATCCTGGGCCGTCTGGTGAGTGCCCACATGTCCAATCGCGCCACCGACCGGGACCTGGACGCCGGTGCTGCCGGCCCGCTGGTGTAGGAGGAGGGAAGAACGTGGAAAACAATTCCGGCGAGAGATTTGGCCCGGCGGTGGAGGGAGTGCCGGTGCAGCCTCCGGACCGTGTCACCCTGACAGGTGAGCTGGTAGAGTTGCGTCCGGTCGACGTGGCGCGTGATACTGCCGATCTCTTTGCGGCATCGCACGATCCACGCGATCCTCACCTGTGGGACTACTTGCCCGTCGGTCCATTCGAGAACGAGCGCGATTTCGAGCAATGGCTGGAGACCGTGGTGGTAACGAGTGATCCACTCGCGCTAGCGGTGATCGATCGGGAAACCGGCCGGGCGGCAGGCATGGCGAGCTATATGCGGATCGTACCGGAGCACGCCGTGATTGAAATTGGCTTCATCTGGTTTGGTCCACACATGCAGCGGACCCGTGGGGCCACCGAGGCTATTTACCTCCTGGCCCGCCATTCGTTCGAGGACCTTCACTACCGGCGACTGGAGTGGAAATGCAACGCCTTCAACGGACGATCTCGCCGAGCCGCCGAGCGTTTTGGCTTCACGTATGAAGGGATCTTTCGCAATCACATGGTGGTCAAAGGTCGAAGTCGGGATACTGCCTGGTACTCCATCCTGGACAGCGAGTGGCCCGACCGCCGGAGGGCGTTCGAGGCCTGGCTCCGCCCTGAGAATTTCAAGCCGAATGGCGAACAACGGCAAACACTCGAGGAGATCCGTGCGGCTCTGTAGGACGGCGCCGACCGGCGTGCATCGTTTCGGATGGCACGGTGGAAATGGCTGCGAGAGGAGATACATCGATGATTGATACCAAGCTCGACATGGTGCTGCACTACAGCGCCTTCACGCGGGATCCCCGCGGTGGAAACCGGGCCGGTGTGGCGCTCGAAGCCCAGGGTTGGAGCGATGGCGAGATGCAGGAGATTGCCGCGGCGATTGCCTACTCGGAAACGGCTTTCGTCGTGGGCGACTCCCCCGAGGGGGTTCACGTACGCTACTTCAGTCCGGCGGCCGAAGTGCCATTTTGCGGCCACGCCACCATCGCCCTGGCCGTTGCGCTGGCCGAGAACCGCGGCCCAGCGGACCGAACACTGCTCACCCGCAGCGGTCCGGTGTCGGTACGGACGACGCGGACCGAGGATGGCGGCATCCAGGCGACCCTGACCAGCGTCACCCCGCGCATCAGCGAGCCCGAGTCCGCGGATTTGCAGGAAGCGCTCGATGCATTGGGCTGGACCGCCGCCGACCTGCATCCCGATCTTCCTCCACGCGTCGCATTCGCCGGCGCCTCGCATCTGGTGCTGGTAGCCGCGCACGCCGCGCGGCTGCACAGCCTGGAGTTCGAGTACGATCGCCTGAAGTCGCTGATGGATCGGGTCGGATGGACCACCATCCACCTGGCGTGGCCGGATCGGGGGCCGCACGAGCACACCGTTCGCAACGCATTTCCGGCCGGACCGGTAACGGAAGACCCGGCGACCGGAGCGGGAGCCGCGGCCTACGGCGCCTATCTCCGTTTCCTGGGGGCGGTACAGCCGCCGGTTCAGCTCGTGTTGCGGCAGGGCGAAGCAATGGGTCGCCCCAGCACCCTGTACGTCGATATCCCGGCGGGAGACGGCGGGATCAGTGTGTCGGGACACGCGGTATCGGTGCCACCGCATCTGCGCGGCGCCTAGCAGGAGTGCAAGGAAAGCCACGCATGAAGGTTCTCATTCTCGGCGGTCTCTCGTTTCTGGGCAGGCATCTGGTGGAGGAAGGTCTCCGACGTGGTGAGGAAATCACCGTGTTCACGCGCGGGCTCACCAATCCCGATGCGTACCCCGACATCGAAAAACTACGCGGCGACCGAGACGGCGACCTTTCCGCGTTGAAGGGGCGGCGGTGGGACGTAGTCGTCGATACATCGGGCTATGTCCCCCGCCTGGTGCGCGACTCCGCTCGGCTACTGGCCGGCGCCGTCGAGCACTACAGCTTTATTTCCAGTATCAGCGTCTACGCGGCCGTGGACACACCAGGTATGGACGAGGACGCTCCGGTGGCAACGCTCGAGGATCCGTCGGTTGAGGAAATCACGGGAGGAACCTACGGCGGTCTGAAGGCCCTGTGCGAGGAAGCAGTCAAAGAGGAAGTGCCGGATGGCGTCCTGATCGTTCGTCCCGGACTGATCGCCGGTCGGTACGATCCTACGGACCGCTTCACCTACTGGCCGCATCGCGTCGCGGCGGGCGGCGAGGTTCTGGCGCCCGGTGAACCGGCCGATCCGGTGCAGATCATTGATGCGCGCGATCTGGCGAGCTGGGTGCTCGACTGCGCGGCACGCCGGCTCACCGGTACGTTCAATGCCACGGGACCGAGCCAGCCGCTCACCATCGGTGATGTGGTGAGCGTGTCGAAGGACGTGTCGGGGAGCGATGCCTCGTTTACGTGGGTGCCCGCGACCTTTCTGGAGCTACACGAGGTCCAGCCGTGGATTGATATGCCGGCCTGGATCCCAGACACCGATGAGTACCGAGGATTCAGCCGCGTCGACGTGAGCCGTGCCCTGGCAGCCGGCCTCACATTCCGCCCGCTGGCCGCCACCGTTCGAGACACACTGGACTGGGCAGCGACTTTTCCTCCGGACCACGAGTGGCGAGCAGGACTCAGCAAAGAACGCGAGCGTGCCGTGTTGGATGCCTGGCACGCCTCATCGAGCGTTCCCTCCGATGAGCCCGGAACGTAGCGCGCTCCCTCGTATTCGGGATACCCGTGCGATGTGGACTACTTCGGTGAGCGCGTCAGGTGAGCAAGTGTCCGCCCCTGCTCCGAATCCGCGATGAGCGTCGTGAGCCGCTTCGCTCGCGTCTCCTCCCGCTTGGCACTCACCACCCACCAGATCGCGGTGCGGCGATACGAGGGAGCTTGCGACTGGAAGAACTCCCAGGCAGCGGCGTTGGCGCGGAACTGCTGTTCGTCCGGCTCGGGCAATGACGCGGGGCGCTGCTCGTACGCGTAGATGCTGGATCGCTCCGCCGAACGAGCCTCGAACGCTTTCGTGCCGGCCGGTTGCATTAGTCCCTGCGCAGTGAGTTCCTCGACACGCCGGATGTTCACGGCGCTCCAGATACTGCGCGGCTTTCGGGGCGTGAATCGGATGGTGTAGCTGTCCTCGTCGAGCCGTTTGCGCACGCCGTCGATCCAGCCGAAACACAGCGCCTGGTCCACGGATTCCGGCCAGGTCATGCTGGGCTTTCCGGTACCCCGCTTGTAGAACCCCACCAGTAGCTCCGATTGATCGGCGTGGTGTGCCTCGAGCCAGCTACGGAACTCGGCGGGTTCTGAAAAGAATGTCGGCGTCATGCGTCGTCAGTCTACGGCAGCACGGTGGGCTATATCCAGATTGACGTCTCGGCACAGGCACGAGATGCAGGGAGACCGCCACGTTGAAGGAGGCGGCCTCCCTGCGATCGGGTGCCGGCGCACACCGCAGACGGACGAGCTAGCGCGCCGCCTGCAGGCGCTCCCGCTGCGATCGGGTGGCTTCTTCGTCGATGGTGAGATCGTCGCCAATGACGACGCCGTACGAATCGCGTGCCCCTTCCCGGGTGACATAGCCGTCGAGTACATCGGTCAGCACCCGCTGTGGGTCACGTTTCCAGGGATCTCCCCAGCCGCCACCACCGCCGGTCTGCGTCCGGATAACGTCCCCTGCTTGTAACGGCAACGCATTCGCCTTCAACATGTGCCGTTCATTCTCGCGGCCGGGGTTGACGATGACATCCGGCCCAATGGCGTCGTGTCCGCCGAACAAGCCCCATCCCGGGGTCACCGAGCGCTCGAACCAGAGGTACACGTGCGCCGGTGTTTCGAGGTGATACGAGCGGTAGATTCCACATCCACCGCGATACTCTCCGGTGCCGCCGGTATCCGGCCGGAACCCGTATTCGCGCAGCATGACGGGGTATTTGTTTTCGTAGACTTCCACCGGCAAGTCTTTGAACGAGCCGTTGACGTTATTGATCAAGCCATCCTGGCCGTCGCCGCCGGTGAAACCACCCCATCCTCCCGGCGTTGGCTCAACCGAGAGAAAAGGAATGTTGCCGCGCCGCGGGTCTTTCCCCGATACCAGAATGACCATCGAGTCGCCGTAGTGCGCGCCTGCCGCCAGATGGGGGACGGCGGTCGACAACGCCGTCACGATGAGATCGATCAGGAGACCAAGCGGGCTGAAATACCACTGACAGGCAGCCGGCTCGGTTGCGGCGAAGATCGATCCGGGCGGCGCTTTGACGGTGAAGGTTTTGAAGGTGCCGCCGTCCACCGGGCGCTCCGGATTGACCAGGAGCTTGAACGCAACCCGCGCGGCGGAGATGGTCTGGGCGAAGCCGCAGTTCACCGGGCCGTACGCCTGCTCGGCCGATCCTTCCAGATCGACCGTCATGCTGTCGCCCGCGACGTCGACCCGTACCTTGACGAGCACGGGCGGGCTGCCGAGGCCGTCGTTATCAAGCGAACCTTCCGCGAAATAGGTGCCGTCCGGAATGGCGGCGACCACTTCGCGTTCAATCTGTTCCGATTGCCGGAAGATTTCATCGCGAGCGGCGATATAGGTGTCGTAACCGAATCGATCGAGAATGGCCTGGAAACGCGCTTCGCCCGTGCGGCAGGCGGCGACTTGCGCGTTCATGTCGCCGACCAGCGAATAGCCGAATCGACCGTTGCGTTCGAGCAGATCGACGATATCCGCGCGCTGCTCCCAGCGCTCGTAGATTTTGGTCGGTCCCCAGCGCATCCCTTCCTGATAGATCTCGTACGAGTCCATCGAGCCGCCCGGGTCCTTGGCCCCTACGTCCAGCCAGTGCGCTCGGGTTGCGGAGAAGCCGATGAGCCGGTCGCGCCAGTAGATCGGACCGAAGATGGTTGCGTCGTTGAGGTGCGTGCCGGTCATATAGGAATCGTTCATGTACCAGAGGTCGCCGGGCTTGAAGACCTCCCAACCAAAACGCTCGGCCGTGAGCTTGACGCAGACTTCGAGGTTGCCCAGGAATAGCGGGAGCCCCATTGACTGGCCCAGCACGTTGGCGTTTTCGTCGAGGATCGCGACCGAGCAATCCTTGCCTTCGTAGATAACCGGAGTATAGGCGCTGCGAATGAGCGTGGCATTCATGTCCTGCGCGCAGGAGATAAACGCACTGCGAATGATCTCGGTGGTGATTGGATCGGCTGCTTGTACTACCATCACTTACTCCGGAGTCACGATGATGTTGCCCAATTCGTCGACTTTCATGTCGTAGCCGGGAGGGATAACACTCGTCGCGGTGTCTTCCTCGACGACGAGCGGTCCTCGATAGTGCGCGCCGGGGAGAAGGCGCTTGCGCAGGAGAATGGTCGTATCGTGCGTGGTGCCGTCAAAGATCACCTGCCGGGTGCCGGTTACCGGCTCCTCGCCGGCTTCCGGCGCCTGGAAACCGACCATGCCGCGCTTCAACCGTCCCATGCCGGCGACGCGCAGGTTCACAAACTCGACCGGCGCGCCTGGAGTCGCATGGCCGTAGCGCGTTCGGTGGGCGTCGTGGAATGTTTGCTCTATCTCGCGCAGGTCGACCTCCGATGCCACCGGTACGTTGACCCAGTACTCCTGGCCGACGTACCGCATATCGGCCGAACGGCGGTAGTACATGTCGTCGGCGGCGACATCTTCGGCGGCGAGCGCCTCCGCGCCCTGTGCCTCAAGATCCTCGAAAACCGTTCGAACGACGTCATCCGAGGTCGATGCCACCGCTTGATAAAACGTTTGTGTCATATCGTGGCGTATGTCGGTCTGTAGCATTCCCCAGGCCGAAAATGTGCCGGGGCTCCAGGGAATGATGGTTTCGCGGATATCGAGCTCTTTGGCCAGAAAGACGGCGTGCATCGGCCCGGCGCCCCCAAATGCGACGAGCGAATAGTCGCGGGGATCGATTCCTTGCTTCACGGTGATCGTGCGCATGGCATCGGCCATTTTGGCATTGATGATCGATAACATGCCGCCGGCAAAGGTTACATCGTCCAGGTCGAGTGCTTCGGCCATACGGTGAATGGCCGCCGCTGTTCCCTCCTGATCGAGGTCCATTCGGCCGCCGAGAAAATAGGCGGGATCGAGCCGTCCGAGAAAGAGATTGGCATCGGTGACGGTTGGTTGGGTTCCACCGCGGCCGTAGCAGACCGGGCCGGGCATGGCACCGGCACTCTGCGGCCCGACGCGCAGCGCTCCTCCTTCTAACCAGGCGAGCGAGCCACCGCCTGCTCCCACCGTGTGTATATCGACCAGGGGCATCAAGATAGGCAGACCTTCGAGCTCGGTCTCGGTGGAAACGTTGGGCAACCCGTTGACGATGAGACTCATGTCGAACGAGGTCCCTCCCATGTCGATGCAGAGCAGATTGGGGCGTCCCATCGCCCCCGACAGTCCAGCTCCGCCGATCGTTCCACCAACAGGGCCGGACAACAGCGTCTGAATGGGGTGCTCGCGGGCAGCCGGCGCAGTCATGACGCCGCCGTTCGACTGCATGACATGAAGTCTGGCGGGCACCCCGAGATCCTGGAGCGAGGTCTGCAGGTTCGTGAGATAGCGCTCGACCATGGGGGCGATGTAGGCATTCATCGCCGCCGACGACGATCGTTCGTACTCACGCCATTCGCGTGCCACTTTATGGGATAGGGTAATGGACACGTTGGGAAGCGCCTGGCGGAGAATCTCCCCCGCTCGCAATTCGTGATCGGGGTTGACATAGGCATGAACGAAGCAAATGGCCACGGCCTGAATGTTCTCGTCCTTCACCTTGGCAATGATCGGTTCGAGGTCCTCCTCGTGAAGTGGCTCGAACACGCTGCCGTCCCACCTGAGACGCTCTCGAACCCCGTGCACATCATGCCGCGGAACCAGCAAACGAGGCTTGCGGTACTTCAAGGTGTACAGCTCTTTGCGGTCGCCGCGCGCGATGGTGTACGAATCCTTCACGCCGGCGGTGGTGAGAAGGAGCACGCGCACGCCCTTACGTTCGAGAAAGGCATTGAGACCAACCGTGGTGCCATGCACGGAAAAGTCGATACCTTCCAGATCGGGTATCAATTCCTTCAACCCAACCAGTACTCCCTGCGCGGGATCCTGAGGCGTGGTGGACGATTTTCCGGTAAACGCACGCTGCGTTTCTTCGTCGACCACGACGAAGTCGGTAAATGTGCCACCAATGTCCATCGAGACACGGTATCGAGTCATGCGGCGCAATCCTTTCTCTTGCCTCTCAGCACTGTCGATTTCGAGGATAACGTTCTCACTCGGCGCTTTCTCCTGTCAGCGTTGGGATCGCACCGAAAACCGCCGGAGTCACCGGGTCGACCGCTATTGCGAGTGTACCTGCATGTGTATAAAATATCCGTATATTCCTTACGATATCGCAATGGAAGGAGGCAAACCAGCGGAGGTTTATCACTTATATCTGCAGCGCCTCTAGTGGCTGATCAATTCAGCCATTCACCGAATGTAATGTGCTGATAGTAGGAGGAGACGGGTGAAATTTTCGCCACGACCATGTGCCATGGCGGTTGTCACCGTATGCTTGGTGCTGACGACCGTGATTGGAGGAAAAGGGGCGAGCGCAGCTACCAGCCATGCCGGCAAGCGGTTGACCTTTGCCTTTTTCGCGGCCTCCAGTCAAAACGGTTTCGACGCTGCCATTTACACAGGCGCCAAACAGGAAGCTACCCGAATGCTCGGCAGCAATTATTCCATGCGGCTGTTTGATGGTCAGTTCAGCGCGACCACGCAATACAACCAGGTAGAGTCGGCCGCAACCGGTAAGCAGTACGACGGCGCAATCATCGAACCAAACGACAACGTCGGTATCGCACCGGCAGTCAAAGTGGCCATCAAGAGCGGCATCAAGCTTTGCACGACCCTGTTCCCGGTGGGGTCCAACATGTTTTCTTTGAAGCCGCAGGTTCCGGGCCTCGTTTGCACGGCGGCCCAGCTGCCGGCTCCCGGCGCCGTGAAACAAGCAAATGCGGTCGTTCAATTTTGCGCCAAGTTAAACCCCTGTACGGTAATTCTCTTGATCGGCCAGCTCCAGTTCCCGTTCGATAAAGAACGGTTCGACACCTGGAAGTCAGTGCTGGGCAAGCACCCGAACATCAAAATCCTGGGCTATGGTCAGGGCGCATACGACCGAGGAACGTCGCTGAAGGTCATGACTGACCTCTTGCAGGCACACCCGACATTCAACGTGTTGCTGTCAAACGCGGATCAGCAGGTAGAGGGCGCGTTGATCGCGATGCACGCTGCGGGCATGAAAGTACAGAATCTGATCGCCGCTCATAAGCTCTACATCATGGGCGGTGGTGCAACTCAGGAGACGATTGCAGACATCCGTAACGGCACCATCAGCGCTACGCTGGGGTCGGTTCCCGTGACGATGGGGGTTCTAGCCATGAAGTCGTTGATACTGGCGTTACAGCACAAACCGTACGTCAGTGCCATTAACATGGATGCGAAATCCCCCTTGCCAGACATCATTACCAAGCAAGTACTGGCTAAGCACCCAACCTTCAGAGGTCAGTGGAGCGGGTAGACTATCCGCCACGCCATGAGGTAAACGAGATCCGGGGTCTGGAACCTCCATCACCCCGGATCTCGTTGGTGGGTCGCCACTCCGAGGAAACCACATGGGAAGACGAACGCCGTGACCACGACCTCCGCACCCGCCAGTGTGGAACTGACCCACATCAGCAAACGCTTTGGCAGCACACAGTCTCTGGACGATGTCTCGTTGTCGATCGCTTCCGGGGAAATTCACGCGTTGGTTGGAGAGAACGGCGCCGGCAAGTCGACCCTGGGAAAGATTATCGGTGGCGTGTACGAGCCGGACTCGGGAACCCTGACCGTAGGAGGCGTCGCAACCCACGGCTGGACAACTCGGCAGGCGCTCGCCGCCGGGGTCGCCACGATCCAGCAAGAGTTGGCGCTGGTTCCGGCGCTCAGCACGGCGGAGAACGTCTTTTTGGGCGTCGAGAGACACTATCTCGGCCTTCTGAAATCGAATCTTCGAGAGCGATTTGTCGAGTTGCAGAAGGCCTCCGGCTTTGACATCGATCCGGATGTTCGCGTCGATTCGCTCCGCATCGCCGATCAGCAGAAGGTCGAAATTCTGCGAGCTCTCGCCCGCAACGCGCGCGTCATCATCATGGATGAACCAACTTCATCATTAACCGCGGATGAGGTCGCCAAGCTGCACGACGTCATGACCGCTCTGCGGCGCGAGGGGCGGACCATCGTCTATGTAACGCACTTCCTGGATGCGGCACTGGAGATCGCGGATCGGGTTACCGTCCTTCGCGACGGGAGACTCATCCGCACATCGGCTACCGCGGATGAAACAACCGATACGCTGGTCGAAGCTATGCTTGGACGTTCAATGGAGGTGATCTTTCCACCTCGTAGCCCGGTCCCGCCGCGAGACGTTGCCCCAATCTTGATCGCCAAAAACGTGAAGAGCGGAACCGCCGTACACGATGTGTCGTTCGAAATGCGCCCCGGGGAGATCGTGGGATTGGCGGGCCTCGTCGGCAGCGGACGCAGTGAAGTAGCGAGAGTACTCTACGGCGCCGATCCGCTCGATGGTGGAGAGATCATCTTGCGCGGCCGCCCCTATCGACGTTCGTCGCCACGGAAGTCGGCTGAAGCGAAACTGGTGATGATTCCCGAAGATCGGCGGCAGCAGGGATTGGTCCTCACCCAAAACGTCAGCGAAAATATAGCCCTTCCTCACCTGGGCGCGCTCAGTACTGCCGGATTCGTACGAGGGCGGCAGCAACAGTCACTGGCTCGCCGCATGGTCGAGCGGCTTGATATTCACCCGCCACAAATCGATCATTCCGTCGCCACCCTCTCGGGAGGAAATCAGCAAAAAGTATTGTTTGCGAAATGGATCTCCGGCGACCCTCAGATCGTGTTGCTCGACGAACCCACCAGAGGCGTGGATGTGGGAGCAAAGCAGCAGATCTATGAAGTGATCGCAGGATTGGCCGCAGCCGGGAATGCGATACTTCTGATCTCTTCAGAACTGGAAGAAGTCATGGGATTGGCGCACCGCGTGTATTTGATTCGGGACGGACGCGTTATTCGTGAAGTCGACCCCGTGGATGTTTCGACCGACGATGTTCTGTTCACGTTATTCGACGTTCAACAGCAGAGGACGGTCCTCGCCGAGGCCCAGCCAGGGGAGCAGGTATGAGTACCAGCGCGAGCAGCACCGGAGACGAAGCGGCGCCACGGGGGGAGAGCCCCCTAATCCCTCGTACGCCGAAGGCCCGATTGCGTGGAGAGAACGCATTGGACCTGCTCCATCGATACGCGGTTCTCGTCATGATCATCGCCCTCTTCATCGCGTTGTCGTTTGCATCGAGTGCTTTCCTGTCGAAGCAAAACTTGCTCAATATCGTCAACGAACAGGCGCCGCTGGCCATCGTGGCAGCGGCCGGTACGCTGGTCATCATCGTTGGAGGCTTCGATCTCTCCACCGGCGCCATCGCTCAGGTTGCCAACGTCGCCGCCGCCTGGGTCGCGGTGCGCTACAGTTCCAGCCTCGGCCTGACCGCCGCTCCTCTCATCGGGCTGGGGCTTGGCACGATCAACGGCATCATCATCACCCGCCTGCACGTGCACTCGTTCCTCGCGACCCTCGCTTCGAGCCTGGTATATAACGGACTCGCACTGCTTATTTCGGGCGGCTTCCTGATATCCGTCTCCGATCCATCGTTTACCAATCTGGGCCAGGGAACGTTCCAGACCATTCAGATTCCGATATTCGTTCTTATCGGATTCGTGATCATCGCGGTCGTGTTGCTCAACCGCACTATCTTTGGGCGCTACGTTTTTGCCGTGGGCGGAAATGCCGAGGCAGCCGAGCTTTCCGGAATACGCGTCGATCTGGTGCGTATCGCATCCTTTGCCTTCAGTGGCCTGGCAGCGGGATTGGCTGCCGCAATTCTGGTGTCCCGCGTGGCCAGCGGTGAGCCGCAGACAGGCCAGGATCTCACCCTCAACGCCATAGCCTCGATCATTCTCGGTGGCACCAGTATCTATGGCGGTGAGGGTGCCGTGTGGCGATCGCTCGCCGGCGTTTTCTTACTTGCCCTGATTGGAAACGGGTTCAATCTGCTCAGCGCGAACCCGTTCTACAACTACCTCGTTACCGGCCTGGTGATCGTCATGGCCGTTGCACTGAGCGCATCGGATCGCAAACGTCGATAACCTCCAACAGATGAAGGTTTCCCGAGGGACACTCCGGGACTGGTGCAGTCTCAGGCAGGCGTTGAATCCACATCCTGCGCAACCAGAATCTCACTCACCAGAAAGGTTGGATCTTGCAGCATCTTGACGTCTTCACGAAGAGCTGCCTGCACGTCCGGATCGTAAAAGCCGGCCCGAAAACTTTCCCAGTCGGGCCAGTCGGCTGTGGTCACGAAGCGATATTTGGGGGTAGCGGAATCGGGCCACGCACTGACCGTTCGTGCGAAATCGGTACGGATTACACCGGGTATGCCGGCATTGGTTTCTTGATGTTCCGATAAACGCCACCGCAGAAATTCGTCTTCGTCGCGATCGGGTGCGAGGTTATAAAGAACGGTCAGTCGAATCATCGTCCGCTCATGCCACGATCTGAAGGTCATGCGTCGAATTGTTCAGTCGCCGCGCGGCCCCATCCGTTACCGCGACGATATCTTCGATGCGCACTCCGAAGCGGCCGGCGATATAGATACCCGGTTCCACGCTGAAGATCATGCCGGGCTCAAGCGGCAAAGGATTACCGGCTACTATGTACGGGTCCTCATGAATGTCGAGACCGACGCCATGCCCGGTGCGATGCAAGAAGTACGGACCGTAACCGGCTTCCTCGATAACGCCGCGCGTGACCTGATCGACCGTGTCCGCGGGCACTCCCGGCCGAACCGCCTTCACACCCGATTCCTGCGCCTGCTGTACCACGCTATAGACGCGGCGGAACTCATCGCCGGCCGGACCGACGTGCACGGTGCGAGTCGTATCCGCGTTATATCCGCCGAACAGGCCGCCAAAGTCGAGCACGACGGCGTCACCGATTTCGATCGTGCGAGCGCCGCTCGCATGGTGAGGTGAGGCCGAATTCGGTCCGCTCCCCACGATCGGCTTCCAGTCCGCTGTTTCCAGGCCCTGCTCCTCGAGCAGGCGTACGAGAGTAGACGCGATTTGAAGCTCGCTCCGGCCGGAAAACTGGGTACGCGCGAGTTCGGTGAAGGCGGCATCAGCCATCGCACCCGCACGCGCCAGCCGCTCCACTTCGTCGGACGATTTGATCATGCGAAGCCGTGCCAGCAAGGGGGAAGCGGCCGTAAACCGAGCAGTTGGGTACGTCTCCTGCAATGAGAGAAGAAACGCAGACCACATTCGGTCGGTCACTGCAATGTGAAGATCGGATTTACTGAAAGGGAGGTTGTCGGCCAGTAGTTTATATGGATCCTGTGTATCCAGATACGTCACCATAGTCACGTCCCCGACATGCGCGGCGAGTGGCGACTCGAACTCCGGAATCACAAGCACGCTCTGACCGTTGGTAGGAATGGCAAGCATAGTAGGTCGCTCGCTCTGATGCGAGTGTAGGTGGGCAAGGTAATGCAGGTCGGCGGACGGCGTAACAATAACGAGATCGACGCCCGCGGACGCCATGACCTCCCTCAGGCGGCGGCCCCGTTCCAATCGCACCGCCGCATCGCTCGTCGCAGACAACTGTTGTTCGGCCATACTTGTACTCCATCACGAAGTCGTACATCCGCACGGCAGAGTCGCGCGGATGTACTAACGATACATCCGAAGACCCGGCACTTCCTGTCGTTGAGATTTCAAGGGAGTAGCCGGGTCCTCGACCACGGGCCATCCTCCCGCGTGTAAAATATAACGTATACACTTGGAGCTAAGGAATCATGCTTGAGCTTGGTGGTCTAGCAGGCGAGGTCATGGGGCGGCAGCGCAGTACGCCCGATTTGGTTGCCGACGTGCTGCGTAGCGCGATCTTGAGAGGGGTCTTGATAGGCGGCCAACCTCTTCCGCAAGATGAAGTTGCGCTCCAATTCGGTCTCAGTCGCATACCGGTCCGTGAGGCGCTCCGCCAGCTCGAAGGTGAGGGGCTGGTGACGTTCGTACGCAATCACGGTGCGATCGTTTCGCGCTTATCGGCACCGGAGCTTCGAGAACTGAGCGATATGCGCATCGGCCTCGAGACCATGGCAATACGAATTGCAATGCCCCATTTAACCGATGCCATCTTACGTGACGCCGAAAAGATTCTGGACGAGATCGACAGGAACGCTGATCCCGTGCAAGGTTGGACGGAAAACAATTGGAAGTTCCATTCCACCCTCTACGCGCCGGCACAGCGCCCGCTGCTGCTCAAGACCGTTGAAGGGTTGCATAATAACGTCGCCCGCTATCTACGCCTTCATGTCTCGTTGCTGGGTTACAAGGTCAAGGGCCAGCAGGAGCATCGCCGGATTCTGCAGGCATGCTTCGATCGAGACACCAGAACGGTAGTCGAGCTTCTGGAGCAACACATCGGCGACGTAGCCACCCTACTCGAACACTATCTCAAGCATGAAAACGTGACGGGTTAAGGTGAACCGGATGATTGTCTGCAGCCGTCGCCGGCGCGGGACCTGGTAGATGCGGTTCGACGCAGTGGTGATCGGCGCCGGTATCGTGGGCAGTTCGTGCGGGTATTTTCTGGCACGGGAAGGCTTACGGGTCTGCATCGTGGACCGAGGCGGCGTGGCAGGTGGTACCAGCAGTTCCGGCGAGGGCAACATTCTGGTTTCGGACAAAGTCCCCGGTCCAGAGCTCGAGCTGGCCCAACTCGGATGTGCGCTCTGGAGCGAGCTTGCACGGGAGCTATGTGACGACTTCGAGTACGAAGGAAAAGGCGGCATCGTGGTAGCGGAGTCAGATACCGATCTGTCCGCTCTACAAGAGAGCGTGGACCGGCTGCGTGCTTGCGGCGTTATAGCATCGATGCTCGATCGACAGCAGCTGCACGAAGCCGAGCCGTATCTGGCGGAGGACGTGGCGGGAGGCGCATACTTTCCGCAGGATGCCCAGGTACAGCCGATGCAGGCATGCACGGCACTCATCGGCGCCGCCCAGTCGCTCGGCGCGGTCGTACTCGATCATACCGAGCTCCAGGATATCCAGCGAGATCGGAACGGCGCCATCCGCGGCGTCAGTACCCGCGCCGGGACTATATCGACCTCACGACTGGTAGCCGCGGCCGGTCCGTGGACGAATCAGGTCGCCGCCATGGTAGGAGCCGACATCCCGGTACAGCCGCGCAAGGGACATATCGTGGTAACCGAAGCGCTTCCGCCGCTCGTGCGGCACAAAGTGTACGACACCGCGTACGAAGGTACGGTAAACAGCAGCGCATCGTCACTACAGGTAGCGTCAGTCGTCGAGGGGACGAAAAGCGGCACGATACTGCTCGGCAGCAGCCGTCAGTTACAAGGATTCGATACAACAGTCGAGCCGGGTGTCGTACGCGCCATTGTCGAGCGTGCCGTGCGGTTTTTCCCGGTTCTCGCACGCGTGCACGCTCTCCGCGCATATGTTGGTTTCCGCCCCTTTATGCCGGATCATCTGCCGGCTATCGGCGAAATTCCGGGAGTTCCGGGCATGTATGTGAATACCGGCCACGAAGGCGCCGGGATCGGTCTGGGGCCAATCAGCGGCAAGCTACTCAGCCAGCTCATGGTGGGCCGGCCTACCGATCTCGATATGTCGGTCTTCTCGCCGGCTCGATTTGCTTCCAACCCGGCGATGTACGTGTAGGTGGAGGGAGCTTGTAGTGCAGTTTGACAAAATGATCACGGCAGTGGACTCGCACACCGAAGGTATGCCGACGCGAGTGGTAACAAGCGGCTTTGGTCCGGTTCCCGGGGCGACGATGTTCGAACGTCGGGAATACGTCGAAAAGCATTTAGACCATCTGCGCACGCTGCTGATGTTTGAGCCCCGCGGCCACCCGTCGATGTCGGGTTCGGTGCTCCTGCCTCCGACCGATCCCGAGGCCGATCTGGGCGTCGTGTTCATCGAAGTCAGCGGATGTTTGCCTATGTGCGGGCATGGAACCATCGGCACCTGTGTCGTCGCGATCGAGACGGGTCTGGTTCCCAAAGTCGAACCCTGTACATCGCTGATACTCGATACACCGGCCGGACGCGTGATGGCCGATGCCACCGTTGAAGGCGGGAAGGTTCGCAGCGTTCGAATCCGCAACGTTCCGGCCTTTCTGTACCGGAAAGATATCACTGTCGACGTGCCACCGTGGGGCCAACTGGTACTTGATATTGCCTACGGCGGTAACTTCTACGCGATCCTTCCGGCCGAAGCGGTAGGGCTCCGGTTGGACCCGGAGGAAGCTCCCGCGCTCATTGACTGCGGCATGAAAATAATGGCCGCGGTATCGGATCAGGTGCATATCGAGCACCCGCTCAATCCAGGCATCGACGAGATCAAGCACACCATGTTTACGGGACCAGCCGATGTGCCGGGAGCGCACGCCAAGAATACCGTCGTGATCTATCCGGGTACGCTCGATCGTTCACCGTGTGGAACCGGAACGAGCGCACGCATGGCACAACTCCACGCGCGTGGTGAGCTCGAGCTCAATCGGCCGTTCGTTCACGAGAGCATCATCGGCTCCTTATTCACCGGCACACTGGTGGAAGAGCTGAACCTGACCGCCGATACCCACGCGGTGATCCCCACGATCGAGGGGCGAGCCTGGATTACCGGCTTTCAGCATTTTGTATTGGACCCGGACGACCCGTTTCCGGCGGGCTTTCTAGTAGGAAAGGAATAGATAACATGGCGCGTTTCCCCGGTATTTATGTGGCTGTACTCACCCCCTTCACCGATGCCGGCGAAGTGGATGTCGATCGCCTGCGCGAGCACGTCGACTGGCTTATTGAGAGCGGAATTCACGGTCTCGTGCCGACCGGCTCGGTTGGTGAATACGCGAGTCTGGCGGACGGAGAACGCGCTCTGGTGGTGGAAACGATTATCGACGCAGCCGGGGGACGAGTGCCGGTCGTGGTTGGCAACGCCGCACCGGCCACGTCGCAGGCGGTCGCGTGGGGCCGGCATGCCCGCGAGGCCGGTGCCGCGGGTATCATGGCGCTGCCGCCGATAAACTATCGCCCAAACCGACGTGAAGTCATCGCGCACTACGAAGCGATATCGTCGGTCGGCCTTCCCATCATCGCCTACAACAATCCCATCGATTACTCCACCGATCTCACGCCGGATCTGCTGGCCGACATGGCACACATCGATAACCTGATAGGAGTGAAAGAGTTCTCGGGAGACGTTCGGCGGATTCCGGCGATTCTGGATATGACCGACCTTGAAGTGCTGGTCGGCGTGGACGATCTTGTCATCGAGGGATTTCTGGCGGGAGCCACCGGCTGGATTGCCGGCATGACGAATGTTATTCCGGACCAGAGCGTTCAACTGTACGACCTGATCATGACCGGCGAGATCGACACGGCAAAGAGACTCTACCGCGACCTTCTACCGCTGCTTCGCTACGACGCGCAGCCGTATCTGGTGCAGGCGATGAAGTACGCCTGCGAGCTCGCGGGGCATCCACTCGGCACCACGCGCCCTCCCCGACTGCCGCTCGACCCGGCGATTCAGCGCGATATCGAACGGGCACTGGCACGCTCACGCGTGGGAGTGCCGGTGGGCCTCTCGTAGCTGCCCCGGCGGAGGCGGAACGCCCTATCCCATCGAACCGCGATGGGCCGGAGAATGATATGAACGAACGACGCGTAAGGGAGGCCGATGACCGTGCTCAGGTCGCACGCGAGGCTCCCTTTGTGCTCACGTTCGATGGCCGTCCACTACCGGCGTATCCCGGTGAGACGGTCGGTGCTGCTCTGACCGCGGCCGGCATTACGACCTTCCGGATCACGCGCCGCGCGGGAAAGCCACGGGGCTTGTTCTGCGGTATCGGCCTCTGCTTCGACTGCCTGGTCGTGATCGACGGCATCCCGAATCAGCGCGCCTGCCTGACGCCTGCCCGCCCCAGCATGGACGTACGCCCGCAGCTCGGCACTGCCGCGGACAGTTTTGGACGTTGATGTTGCCGTGGTCGGTGCAGGCCCCGCCGGCCTTTCCGCCGCGGTCACGGCCGGTGAAGCCGGCTGCTCGGTCGCCGTGGTGGATGCCTACGCACAACCGGGCGGCCAATATTTTAAACAATTGCCGCGGCAGTTCCATGCCGCCCGGCCGGACTCGCTGCACCACGACGGAGACATAGCGCGTAATCTGACCGTCCGTGCCGACCGTCTCAATTCACTCCACACGTTGAACGCCACAACTGTCTGGGCAGCCGAACGGCCGTCAACCAACGGCGGGATGTTTACCCTCCACGTGCTGGGGGCGACGAGCGTGCGCGAAGTACGGGCGAACAGCGTAATCCTCGCACCCGGCGCGTACGACCGAGTCCTTCCCTTTCCAGGCTGGGATCTGCCGGGTGTAACCACCGCCGGTGCGGTCCAGACGCTCGTCAAGAGCCAGCGTGTGCTACCCGGACAGCGCGTTCTGCTGGCAGGCTCCGGTCCGTTTCTGCTTCCGGTGGCTGCCGGTCTGGTAGAAGCCGGTGCCAGGGTGGTAGCGGTGTGCGAAGCAACGCGGCCGCTGTGGAGCAGACCGCTCGCCTCGGCCCGGTTGCTGAAACATGCGAGCAAACTATATGAGGGGTTCGACTACCTGCGCGTTCTCGTCCGCAACGGCGTGCCCATGAAATATGGATACGCCGTGACCGAGGTCATCGGCCAGGAGCGCGCGGCGACGGCCACTATACGGAACCTTAGCGAGGACTGGGAGCCGCGAGCGGGGCATGAGGAGCGGTTGTCGGTCGACTGGGTAGGAGTTGGTTTCGGCTTCATGCCGGCGAATGAGCTGTCGTTTACGCTCGGCTGCGCGCATACGTACGATTCCGTGCAGGGAGCGTCCTTTGTGTCCCACAACGACTATATGGAGACATCGGTACCGGGGATCCTGGTTGCCGGAGAGATAACAGGGATACGAGGCTCGGCGGTCGCACTACTGCAAGGGTCGATAGCCGGCATGACATCCGCGTTTCGCCTCGGTCACCTCGATGGACAGTCCACGGCGATGAGACGGGCGTCGCTACGCCGCGCCTACGCCCGCCGTCTTGATTTTGCTTCCACGCTCATCGATCTCTTTGCGGTTCGCCCCGGATGGATGCAGTGGCTGACTCCCGAAACCATCATCTGCAGGTGCGAGGAAGTACCGTTTGGAGAAGTGCGAGACGCGGTAGAGCGGCGTGGGGCGCGCGACGTGAGTACTGTCAAGTCGCTCACGCGTTGTGGCATGGGACCGTGCCAGGGCAGGATGTGCGGCTACGCCGTGACGGCGATAACGGCACACCTGGCCAAGCGTGCACCCGCGGAGGTGGGAGCTCTCACCCCCAACACTATCGTGCGACCGACCCCACTGGGGGAAATTTTATCCGCAGGGACAGAACACTGATTGCCACGTCTTTTTCATTGGGTGGATAATATCTAAGGCGTCTCTGCCCATTGGTTCACCGCGTCCCTGGCGCAAGAACAGTACGTGACCTGGAGCAATAGTACGCCAGCGCAGGAGAAATGGCAAGAAGGCCGGCGCCGCTACTCTTGCGCGCTGCAGGCAGTCGCATACTGGAGAAGAAGGGTACGCTCGCGTGCATTGCCGGTGAGTGTCGCCGCTCGCTCAAACTCTGCGCGTGCCTCCGCCACGCGTCCAAGCTTGGCAAGCAGGTCGCCCCGGACGCTGGGTAAAAGGTGGTATGCGGCCAGTGATGGTTCCGACGTCAGCGTGTCCACTACTTCCAATCCCGCCGCCGGGCCGTACGCCATGGCCAGCGCAACCGCGCGATTCAGTTCCACGACGGGAGACGGCGCGATCTGTGCGAGCGCGTCGTACAACGCTGTGATACGCACCCAATCGGTTTCCTCGGCAGCACGTGCTCTGGCGTGACACGCTGCAATCGCGGCTTGCAGCGCGTATGGTCCCATCGCACCTCCCAGGGACTCGGCACGCGCCAGCGCCGCCAGACCGCGACGAATGAGAATTTGGTCCCAGCGTCCGCGATCTTGCTGTAGCAACAAAATTGGGACTCCCGCTGGATCGACCCGCGCCCGGGATCGCGACGCCTGGATTTCCATAAGGGCCACCAGGCCGTGCACTTCCGGTTCGCGCGGAGTGAGCTCGGCCAGAATGCGGCCGAGACGCAGCGCATCTGCACAGAGCGCGGGCCGCATCCAATCGTCTCCGGCGGTGGCCGCATAGCCTTCATTGAAAATGAGGTAGATCACTTCGAGCACCGACGACAACCGGGCGGTACGGTCAGTCCCCTGCGGCACTTCGAACGGAACACGTGCTTCGGTCAGCGTTCGCTTGGCCCGAACGATGCGTTGCGCGACAGTGGATACCGGTACCAGAAAGGCCCGCGCGATCTCCTCAGTCGTCAGCCCGCCCAACAAGCGCAGGGTGAGCGATACTCGCGCCTCGGTCGATAGCACCGGATGACAGGCGGTGAACACCAGGCGCAGCACGTCATCGTCGATGGGGTCGTCCAGAGCGTCGAGGTCAAGCACTTCTTCGTGCCGGTGGGTTTCGAGCTCGCGTCCGACCTGTTCGTACTTGCGCATGAGGCGCTCATGCCGTCGAATCTGATCGATCGCTCGATGTTTTGCGGTGCTCATGAGCCATGCGCCCGGCTTCGCCGGTACACCTGACTGGGGCCACTGTTCGAGCGCGATGACAAGTGCATCCTGGGCGAGCTCCTCGGCACGACCGACATCTCCAACCAGGCGCACGAGCCCGCCGATGAGTCGTGCAGACTCTATTCTCCAGACTGCTTCGATGGTTCCGTTGATATCGGACGATGTCACCGCGCTACACGACTATCGCTGCGCGTTCTCGGCAGCCTGTGCCCAGATGCGCTCGCTCTGCTCCTTGACGTCGGCAGGCAACGCATCGCCAAAGTCTTCTGGATCGAACACCTGACGAATCTCGATCACACTTTCCTCGCCGGTAGGATTCGGCGCACGCTTGACCCATTCGATCGCTTCTTCCTTCGACTTGACTTCGATCAGCCAGAAACCGGCGATCAGCTCCTTTGTCTCGGAAAACGGCCCGTCGATCACGGTTCGCTTCTCACCCGAGAACTTCACCCGTGCGCCGCGCGAACTGGCGCGCAACCCCTCTCCGGCGAGCAGCACACCGGCCTTCACCAATTCTTCGTTGTATTGAGCCATCTCGGTAAGGAGTTGTGGGCTGGGCAGCACTTCCGCCTCCGAGTCCTCGCTGGCTTTGACCAAAAGCATGAATCGCATCGTCGCACCTCGGATTACCTGATTCTGGAGCGTCCGGCCCGGGCCCGATCGGACAACAACTGCAGCACGGCTCCATTAAAGCATCGAATAAGGAACGGCAAATTCGACACACATCGTCCATCTCCACCCTGCCGATTGATATACTCGTCTATTCACTGTGCACCAGGACTTCATGCGTCTGACGACCCGTCGGTTATTCTTGCTGGCTCTCGCTTTAGTCGTCTGCGCGGTATCCTGTGCAAGCATGCCGGTCATCACGTCGGCCGCGTCGACCAGCCCCAAACTTCCGCTGGGATGGCCAAAGGTCGTCGTTATTCCTCGTCTTGGCATCAGTGCCAAGATCGAAGACATAGCACTGAGTAGCGTGACCGATGTAGAAGCACCACACGACCTCAATGACGTAGCGTGGTATTCGCGTGGTCATCGCCCCGGAGAGCGCGGACGAGCGCAAATATTTGGACACCTTGACTCGACCTGTTGCCCGGCCCTCTTCTACCACCTTCGCGACATGCGACGTGGTGACCTGGTCTACGTGCAGTACAAGTCGGGTGCGCCGTTAAAGTTTCAAGTGCAGTGGTCGGCAACGTATCCAACCACTCACATGCCGTACTCGTTCATGTACGGACCGACCACGGATCGTGGGTTGATACTCGTTACCTGTACCGGCATTTTCCATCGCGACGGTACGGGCTACGATCATCGTTTGATCGTGTATTCAACGTTGGTCTTGCCGAAGCCGCCCACCAAGCCCCACCATGCCAAGTCGAAGGCTGAGCACGGCAAGCCGAAGCCCAAACCTAAGCCGAAGAAATCGAAGGGAAAGCTCTCGGAGACGAATCAGTCCTCTGAGTGATTGCCTTGCATGAGTGCGGCGAAGCGGTCGATGGCATTCATCGATGCCTGGATAGTGTGTAACGCCGCTCGCAGGTCTCTCTTCTCGGCTGTCGAGGTGGGTCCGCTCTGAAGCGTTTCCGCCTGGAGCGCCTCGCGTGCCAGGTGCTGCATCCAGCGCGCGGTCGAGGTCCCGATTCCGGGCTGATATTGATCGAGCGTTCGAATATCGTACAGACTGGCGGCGACGTTCTCTACATCCGACCGGCTGCGATCACCGAGTAGCCTTCGAGCAAAAACGTTGATAACACCAGCTTTTGTCATCTTTGCGCTAATCGTGGACTGAAAACTCACCGGATCGAGACACCGAGCATAAATAATCGACACTAGCTGCGCGGCACGATAACTCTGGAGTCGCTGGGCGCCAAGCACCCGGTCCGACAACTTGCCGGCAAAGCGATAGCCCCGATACGGCCCGTCTCCCTCCTGGCGTTCGCCGCGCAGGATAGCAACCGTCTGATCGCTCAACTCCGGCACGGTGAAGCAATACAGGAGGTTGGGCTCGATGGACAAGAATGGCTCTACCTGGCCCAGACGAACGATCCGGAGCGTATCTTCCGCCGTGCCCAGCTCTGCTGTGCCGCGGGATAGCTCGTCGCTCTCCACCGACGTCCCCGTAGCAGCAGAAGAGAAACGACGCAACCGTTCTGCCACGGCGTCGACGTTAACCGCCGGTGCGCTTCTCCGCAACACTGTATCCCCTCCGAAACGATTATCCGATGAGATGTCACGTCATCACGGAGTGGATTTACCAGTGGCTCCGCGCAGGGCAGGTAACCATATTCACCCAGCGCCTCGTCGCCTCCGTTTACTGCGGATCGCAGTGTAGCCAGGATAGTCGGTGTGCGCTGCAATTGTCAATGACCAGTTTACGTGTGGAGACCAACGGGAAGCCGGTCCACCGGCATCCCGGCCATCCAGGAGTGCTCTACTTTCGGGGGGATCGTCCCCCCTGCTTCCCTCTCCCCCGTGGTCCCTAGAACAGATGCGCGTAGACGTGCAGGGCCAGCAACGCCACCACCAACAACACCAGCACCACCACCGACCACACGATCGTCTGGATCATCTGGCTCGCCGCGTACGCATTCCCCACCGGGTCTTCCGTCACCACCGTCCTCGGCTGCTGCGTCACCACCGTCGCCGGCTCACTCCGTACCGTGGTCGGCGTGCTCGCGACCGTCGCCGGCTCAACCACCGTATCATCTGCTACTACCTGTCGCTCTTCATACACCATCGATTCGTCTCCTCGGGACTCCCCTTACCTACAGCACATGCAAGACGCTGTGCAACACCACCAGCACCGCCACCACGATGATCACCAACCCGATCAGGAAGGTCATCATCATCGTCATGTTCGATCCTCCACCGGTCGTGGTGGTCGCGGTCGTTCGCTCTTCGACGTACGGCATCTCTGCTCCTCGCTTCTCTTAAAACAGGTGGGCGTAGACATGCAGGGCATACAACCCCACTGCCAGCACCACCAACACCACAATGGCCCACACAATCGTCTGGATCAGTGCCGAGGCACCAACCGCGGCATTGCCTGCTCCGTCATCAGTGGTGACGATGCGTTCCGTTGGCATGGTCCTGCTCTCCTTTACTGCTGCTACTACTCGCTGTTGGTATGTGCTCGATCTCCAACATCTCCGGTTCCAGACGGAAGTTCTGCAGGTAGCCTTCCAGTGCCGTCAGCACGATCTCATTCATGCTGCGACTCTCCAGTGCTGCTTTGACCCGCAGCTTCCGGTGCATCCCCTCCGGTAACTCCACCGTTGTCTTTGCCATCTATGCACTCTTCCGTCATACCGTGGCTATGTATTGCTGTGACACCGTAGGTAATGCAAAGTTCGTGCCACAGGTATCCGCAATGGTGCAATGCCGGTGCTCCGCGCTCTACAACCACCGAGAGCTTCGACCACCCGGTGGGATGGAACCAAGCGCTCGGCGTCGCTCGATCGCGGCGTGCCGCTACTTCAAGCGCTGGCCGGCACTCTCAGGCGGCCCACTATTCGACGTCGCCGGGCGGTTCGTCGTCGAGCGCCGCCGATTCACGAGCCCTGGCCGTTTCTTCCGCGTCGGTAAATGGGTTGACGTATTCTTCGCCATGCAGCCCTGCCTGAAAGGCGCGCACCGTTTCCTTTGCCAGCTCCTCTTCCGCTTCCACGTTTCGAGCTCCCTCGCATGCTGTCGTGATCGGTATACCCAGAGTGACACGTTACAGTAGATGAGGGCGAAACGAGATAGAGCGATCTACATTCGGCGTGGCCCTACAGCACTGATTCGCCCAACGCCCCATACCTGTAGGAGTCACTATCATCGGTACCTTCACTCGCTTCATCCTGTCTCATAAACTTGTGGTCGCGGGCCTCTGGCTCGTCTTGATCGTGGTCGGCGGCGCCTCCACAGGCAAAGCTACCAACGCACTGTCGCAGAAGTTCGACTTGCCAGGGCAAGAAGGCTACGTGGCAAACGTTCACATATTGCAGACGTACGGTACGGATCCCACGAATCCGCCGTTCGTTCCCGTCATCACGCTACCGGCAGGGACCACCGTACACTCGCCGGGGATAGCGGCGGCATTGCGAGCAACTTTTGTCCGGCTCGCCAGCCGAATACCTGGTTCGCGCGTGGTGTCGTATGCGACAACCGGCAATCCGGTCTTTGTGTCGCGCGACGGACGCACCACCTTTGGGCTGGTGTACGCACGAGAAGGATTCGGATTCAACGGACCAACACTGGCGGAGAACAGCATCAAGGCTGTGCTTGCCGGAGTTCGGATCGGTGGCAGCCGCTTCCATCTCACCGGGCTTGACGCGTTGGCCTCGGGCGGTGGTGGAGGCAGCGGGCCTAGCGTCCTGGTCGAAGCACTGCTTGGCGGCGTCGCAGCGCTATTCATTCTTATATTCGTCTTTCGTTCCTTTATGGCCATCATGCCGCTACTCATGGCGGCCTTCGCGATTCCTACCACGTATCTCCTGGTATGGGGGCTGACCGCCATCACCGATGTTTCGTTTATCGTGCAATTTTTAGTCGCACTGATCGGGCTCGGCGTCGCGATTGACTACTCGCTCCTGGTCGTTCTGCGCTGGCGAGAGGAGCACCGCGCCGGGGTATCGAACGAGGCTGCCGTAATCAAAGCAATGGAGACGGCCGGGAAGTCGGTTATCTTTAGCGGCACCACGGTGGCAATCGGATTACTGGCCCTGGTCGTACTGCCCGTTCCGTTTCTCCGCAGCGTGGGATACGGCGGTGCGCTCATTCCACTGGTGACCGTCGCGGTGGCAATCACGCTGCTACCGGTGGCACTTGCCACTGTCGGTCCCCGACTCGATTGGCCGCGTCGTGGGCAGGATCGAGCCGGCCGGTTTTGGAATAGCTGGGCCACGATTGTCGTGCGTTACCGATGGATTGCCGCCACGATCGGTGTGGTGATCCTGGTGACGTTGGTCGGCGTCGCCACCACTATCGTGTTCGGTCAAACTGGGGCGAACGCGCTCGCCAAGACCGGGGATGCGCGCGTTGGCCTCATCGCCATGGAACGCAGCGGCATCGGGGTTGGACCTCTTGCCCCATTTGAAGTCATTGCCGCCGATCGTGGCGTGCAAGCGCTCACGCGTGATCTGCTGCGTGTGCCCGGTGTCCATGGAGCAGTCGCCCCCTCCAATCCTTCGTGGCGCCGCGCAGGTACGGCATTAGTGGATGTGTTTCCCGCTGTGGACAGCAACACTACTGCCGGAAAGGATATCTTGACCCGGGTGAAGCAGGTGGCTCACGCTCAGGGCGCTCAGGTCGGCGGACAAACCGCGCAGAATGTCGACTTCATCAACGCCGTCTACGGCAATTTCCCGTTGATGGTGGCGCTCATCGCACTCATTACGTTTGTCCTGTTGGCGCGTGCTTTCCGCTCGCTGCTCTTACCGTTGAAGGCGATCGTGCTCAACGTGCTCTCAGTAGGAGCAGCCTATGGCGTCATGGTGCTTCTATGGCAGGACGGCTACGGCTCGCAGGCGATCTGGGGGATACCGTCGACTGGAGCAATTACCGCCTGGGTGCCATTAATGATCTTTGCCTTCCTGTTCGGGCTTTCCATGGACTACGAAGTCTTCATACTGGCGCGCATGCGTGAAGATTACGATAGCGGAGGAATGACGAACAGTGCGGTTATTGCGGGCATTGGCCGCACCGGGAGATTGGTCACCAGTGGCGCGCTCATCCTGTTCTTTTCATTCATCGCCCTGGCTTCCGGTCCGGAGACTGATATCAAAGTGATCGGTACCGGTCTCGCGGCCGGCATTCTGCTCGATGCCACTGTCGTTCGTATGCTGCTGGTGCCTGCACTCGTGTCATTGTTTGGGCGTTGGAACTGGTGGCTGCCCGAGTTTCCCGCTCGACTCTTGCGGGTGAAGCCATCGTTCCACCATGAGAACGTCGCCGCGTCGGCGGCAGCTCGTGGCGAGTAGCTCGCGAGCATTCGACGTCTCGAGCCCTCACGACGTGCGATCGTGCGTCGCTGCCAGATAGTCCAACGCGGGCTGAATACTGCGCAATTGGTCGCGCGAGAGGCCGGGCGGCAGATCATCTTTGGGAAAGAAGTGTGCGGCCACAATTTCCATCTCATCAAGCTGGAGCGATCCTCGGGTGAAGCGCGCGAGATACGACACGTCGACGTGACTGGAACGCGAAATGCGCGTGTCGAGATGCGCCAGGATCTCGATCTCGAGGCCGGTTTCCTCATGCATTTCCCGACCAAGGGCATCCTCGAGCGTTTCCCCTCGTTCTACAAACCCACCAGGAAGCTCCCAATAGTGGTTTTCCCGAAATCTATGACGGAGCAGAAGGATCTCGCCCTGTTCGTTCAGCATCACCGCCGACACGCCAACGGTGAATGTCGCCTGGGTAACCCAGGTTAGGCGCCGCTTCACCGGGACCGGCAGCATGACGGCGAGCCGGACGGCAGCGTATTTCACACGCGATAGTACGGTTGTCGGGCGCTCGCCAGGCGGTATCGTCGTCTCCGCTTACCGGCCGTGCCGGCCCAGAACTCGATTGAACAAGGTTGTTTTCGTTTCCGGTTGTAACTCTTGCTCGCGAACCGGCGTGCCGTCAAGCACTGCCGTAGGATTCTCGGAGAGGAGGGAATCCGCCGTCTCGCTGTCGGTCAATTCGGCGATTCTCTCGTGAAGTAGCGCGAGTGAACGCGCTGGGCCAGGGTGATGGCGGTCACTGGAGGCGACACGATACGCGCCACGTAGCAAGAGGCGCTCTGCCGTGCGGCGAACGGAAGCGCCGTAGTCACCGAGTAGCGACGGGGCCGTGAGTTGTAACAGCACACCACCCTCGATGAGCGTATCGAGACTCGTGATCGCGCGCTCGACAAATGGATACCGTTCCGGGTGCGCGAGAACCACGGCGAAGCCGGCGAGTTCTAGCTGAAAAATCAAATCGTTGAGATACAGCGGTTTCTGCGCCATGAAGAATGACAGTTCGACCAGGGCGGTTTTACCTCCGCCCAGCGTGGACACCGTTCCCGCCTTCAGCAGATCAATGGCCCTGGTCGTCAGGTAGAGCTCATTGCCGGGCTCGATGGGTAGTGGAATACCCTCACCGATCAGCGCCGCCTCTAGCTCAGCAATCCGAGTGCCAACCAGCTCGGCGTTCGCGCCCTGGCGCCCTGCCTCATTATCGGGATTGAAATGCGGCGTCGCGGCAATCCGGGTTACGCCCTCGGACACGAATTGCCGCGCAATCTCCACACTTTCTACGAGGTCAACCGCGCCGTCGTCGACGCCGTACAGTATGTGGTTATGAAGATCGACGAGGCCTCTGCTCACCCTGCAGTCTCCCGAGTACGTCTCTCGTGCCATTATTAACGTTCGCACGCACCGGCTTAAAAGGAGAGCGCGGGAGTGAAGGTCTTATTGGGTGGGTCGTTTCGTGACGGAGCCGCTCCGGCCCGTGAACCTTACCGAGCGAAGAGCAGCACGTCGTGCACATCGCGCTTGTACGCCTGGAGGGTCACGTGAACCGAATCGTGACTCTTGATGGTCACCTGGCTGTCGACTCCATCCCCCGGTACAATCTCCTCGCCGCCGTTGGACAAAGCGGGTCCGGTCAGATTCTGACCATTGGCATACTGCGCAGTCCACGCACCCATCGTTGGGGCACCGGCGTCCAGCGCCGAGTAAAAGGCGATATGGTGCGGATCGACGAAGAATTTTTCGCGCTGTGGATCAGCCGGCACCCACCCGGAATCCGGGAAGTAGACGCTTAGCCACGTGTGTGATTCACCCTGAGTTCCGGGAACCGCCCACTGCACGTAGCTATGTCCTTGCTTGGGCCCCGGCAAGTTCAGCCGGTTAGCCGAAACCCATCCAAACTCCACTCGGGCCGGTATGCCCAGCCTTCGCAGCATCCCAACCGCAATGTTAACGAATCCCCGGCAGATTGCTCGATGGCTGGTAAAAACGCTCGACGCACTTACCGTTTCACCGGTCCGCGTACCATCGTAGGTTGTGTTGGAAGCTACCCAGTTGAGTACGGCCGTAACGACGGACTGTTCGCTCGTCGCTCCGTGCTTGAAGCTGTCGATCAATGAATCCGCCGCTGCCGGCAACGTTACTAACGGCGTTACGGCGAGCCACGGCATTGAATCATCGGTAAGCTGTGTTACGGGATACGGTGCCACACTATGAAACGGTGTGAGATCCGTGCTCGTGACGACTTTCAGCGTTTCCGTCACGTGGATCACTGTCTGGGACGGTGGATTGTTCCACACGAACTCTCGCACTGCACGGCCGTCGACAACCGTATCGACAAATGAGTCCGGCTGAACGGTAAATGCGTACTGCATGGCATCGAGATCTTCCGAGTAGCCGCTTTCGTGAACGGGTGTCACGCGCGGCAAGTCCCAGTGCAAATTGCTTGCGTTGCCCACGGAAAACGCTCCGGTCATGGTGAGCTCACTGGTGCTTGTCAGATTGCCCTTGAGTACGAGTGTGCCTCCGCCGGCGGTGGCGGCGTTAACCCCGCGCAACGATTGCGCGGCCGCGACTCCATGCGGCAGTATTCCCAACGTGAAAGTACATACACTGGCGGCCAGCAGCGCCATGCCAACTCTGGTTCTCATAACCTTCCCCCCCGGGCTTCCAAGGAAGCCAATTGTCTCCGTGTCCGGTGTGGAGTGCGCCGCTCTGGCGGCTAACTCCGCTGTAGATCACTCTGAGACCAGGGGGTGTATACGACTAGTGGCGGAAGTCATCGGAAGACAATGACATGCGTCACGAGCAATAAAAAAAGACGGGCCACCTTGCGGTGACCCGTCTGTGATTCCTAGTTCGGCGTTATTAGAGGAAGCGTGCTGCCCGGCGCACTCCAAGTCCGAGTATCGCCAGTGCCGTTGCCAGCAAAGCCGGCCAGGGCGTCATCGGATTCGTCGGCGTTCCACCACCACCGGTCGCCGGCAACGCCGTCACCGTCTGTCCGGTGTGTGACGATGCCAATCCTACCACCACCGGCTGTGTCCCCGCTGCCGCCACTCGCGGGCTCGCTCCCAGGTCCTGCGACGTTCCGCCAAATCCCGTCACCGGTAACCCTTTCCCCGGCATCGGACTCGACCCGTTCGCATTCGCGCCACCGGCGTTCGCGCCACCCGCGCCTTTCCCCTTCCCTTTCCCGTTGGATCCACCCGCGCCGTTCCCGTTCCCGTTCCCGTTCGAGCCACCTGCGCCGTTCCCGTTCCCGTTCCCGTTCGAGCCACCGTTGCCCGATCCATTCGCGTTGTTTCCACCCGCTCCGGATCCCGTCTTCTTCCCGGTATTACCGGTCACACGAGTTCCACCGGTTCCTGTCTTGCAGGCTGCTTGATTCGGCTGAATGTTGCAGCCGTACGACTGCGCATGAACCAGGGTCGAGGCCTCGCCTCCCAGCGTCACGGCTACGGCCAGTACCCCGACTATTCCAACTCGTCGTGCCTTCACTGGTTCTCCCCCCTCAAATTCATGCCAATCGTATACGGTTGTATAGTTATAGAACTTGAGTATACTGCCATCCGGTCACCGAAGCAATATACTTCTTTCGGGCCCGCGTTCGCCGTATTCCTGCCGATGAGCGCACATAGTACGTGACATTTTTCATACGCGCACGTAGAATGTACTGCTATAGTGGCGGCTGGGGCCAAAAGTCAAGAGTGGTTTGTCTGCGGCAATTGGTCTCTGTACACGAGAAATCACTTGGACGAGTCCTTCATCTGGACATGCTTTCAGTCGGTTCGGATATCGGTCAGGTGCTGTGACGCGATCATAGCCAAACGGCAAGGAGAATCAATGCAACGGCTACCTCGTAGAGGCATATATCTGGTGTCTGCTTCAGTGATCGCTTTAGCGGGCTCGTTGAGCGCTTCAGCAGGTCACAACGTCGCGTCTGCCGCTACTGCGAAGAAGACGGTATGGAAACATGGGCAGGTAGGCGTGGTTCGATATATTCTGCACGGCTTGACGGTAACGCCTCCCAAAGCCAAGTCTATGAAAGGCAAAGTAAAGTTACCGCTCTTCAATCAATACGGCGTACGCACCGGAACCGCTCAAAAGGCTTCTATAGCATTCCACGACGGTACGCTGATTCATTTCAACCAGCACACCGATGCTCTCCTGGCATCTCCGACCGTAACCACCTTGAAGAGTGGCGAGATTCAGGAAGTATTGAAGCCAGGAACCAATCACCAGATTCAGACGGCTTCGGCGCTGGGCGCGGCAACCGGGACCATCATCGACGTCAAGGTTGTCAACAATAAGGCCACGTATGTCGTGCTCGAAGGAGCTCTGCGCGTGACCACCAAGCACGGAAGCGTATTAGTCAAGACGAACCAAAAAACCACTGTTATAGGATCGAATAAGCCGACACAGGTGACCACCGTCAATGCGGCACAGGTGACGAGCTGGTCCGCGGGCATACCGGCGCCTACCGTGGCGGAAGAAAACTTCGCCCTCGATGCAAACGGCGGCCGCGTGTCCGATTACTCCTCGCAGGCAAACGGCAATCAGTCACCGGCAAGTGCTGCCATCGACGGCAGCGTCTCGAGTGGCTGGTCGAGCGCGAGCGGCCAGGTCACGAACCAATGGATCAAGATTGGCTTCGAGCAAAACACGGCACACAACATAGGCGAGGTTGTCATCGATCCGGGTCCGGCAAACGACTCGAACGATATCAAGGATTTCCAGATACGTGTCTCCACTACTGGAACCGACGATGCTGATTTCACCACGGTGTACTCCGGCACGGTGCAGCAGAAGCAGGTGCTTCAGCGATTTCAATTCCCTCAGACGGTCCCGGCTCGGTATGTCGAGTTGTATGCACTGGATAACTACGGCGGGAGTGGCTCCATCGATGTCGCGGAGTTCGAGGTCGTTGGGTTCGGCAATCCCATCACGCTTCCGGTGCCCACTATTTCGACCGCCGCATGCCCGGGCGACCAGCAGGCATGCATACAGGCGCTTCTCACGATGATCAACACCACGCGCGCTCAGAACAATCTGGGCCCGCTGACGTTGAGTGTCACTCAATCGGCGGGCACGGCCACGTGTGCCGGGTCCATTGGGCACTCCGAGGCGATGGCTGCCACCGGAAGCACGTGGATAACCCAATCCGGCTACGCATCAGCGTCGTTTCCAAACGACATCTGCACACACAACGCCGCACCCGGTGAGAACATCGGATTCGAGGCGACCGGCAACGAACTGACCGACCTGCAAGCGGTCCAGGCGGACATGATGGCGCACCCGCACGACAGCGCGGCCTGTTCCGGTGGTGGCAACGCCGCCTGCAATATTCTCGCGCCAGACTTCAATCAAGTCGGCATCGGCCTGGTTGAGCTCAACGGCGGTACGTTCGTAACCGAGGACTTCTTGCAGTAACCATCGGGCAACACAAAAAGGGGCCGGTACGTCCGGCCCCTTTTGCGTTGTGGCCTTTTTCGAGGCCATACCTGGTGCGAGGGAGACGAAAGCGTCAGCCCCGTCTCGTCTGACCTAGACTACGCGCGGGGGACCGGCCGGGTGAGTCGTAGCGATTGGATACCGGCCCCGCCTGGTTACGTCTCGTCGCTCAGCGCCTCTTCGAGCGACTTGCGAACCTCGGCTATATGCGCTTTCGTCGCGCGCCAGCTTTTGTCGTCCAGGAGACTCTGGCGTCGTAGCCGGCCAAGCAGTAGATCGACCTGCTGGCACGCGTCGAGCGTCTCATACACGTCGCCCAAGGCAAAATAATCATCGGGGTATGCTGCGCTCATCCCAACTCCCCCCGACCCGCGCTGGCCATGACGTATCTGGCCATGACGTATATAGAATTGATGCACGTCGATGCCGGACATCAGCCGCACATCGGTCGAGTGCGTCGGACATGGTGTGACGAGGCATAGTGGGACTATACGCCGTGAGCGCCATACGGGCTGTTAAATCGTTCACACTCGCCCGAGACTCTACGGCGGAACGCACCTCTCATTCGTCATCGCGCCTGCCCGAAATACGATCGGAGCAGAGAAAAACCGACGGCTGCTTTGACAGTACGGATATCAGACACTAAGATAATGCCAGCCGCGAGGCAGGGATAGCCGGCCCAGCTCGTCGAATTGATCGGAGACTCACCATGCCGCCCCTGCGATCACTCCTCCATGCCTATCGTCCGTTCTACCGAGCACTGACCGTCGGCCTTGTCGTCACCGTGCTGGTCGTACTGACGTTGCAGTCTCTATCGGTGGTGCAACGGAGTGAGTTGACCAGTTACGATTCTGAGCTCAGTCTGCGCGGAAACAGTCCTCTGCCGGGCGCTATTGCAATCGTCGGTCTGGACGCGCCCAGCATTCAGGATCTGTCCAATGGGCGATACCCCATTGCCCGTCACTGGATTGCCGACACGATCAATTTCCTGCATTCCGCCCACGCGAAAGCGATTGGACTCGACTTCCTATATACAGCGCCGTCAGGTTACGGTTCGCAGGATGATGTGGCCCTCCACAACGCCATTCGCCGCGCCGGCAACGTGGTATTGAGTTCTGCACTGGGAGGTGCGGATGCCAGCAATGACGTCGTGGCCGAGACACAATATGACCCACCGATCGATCCTTTTGCCAAGCCGGCGGCGGCCATCGGGGTCGCGAATGTACCGCTCGACCAGGACGGTGAAGTTCGGTCCTCGCAGCTCGTACAGGCCGGGGCCGGTGGAAGCTCCTTCGCCGGTCAAACGTACTATAGCCTTCCAGTGGCTCTGGCGTCCGTGGCTCTCCGCACCTCACCGCAGCGTGTGGCGCATGGGCTTCCGAGCACCATGTTGATCAACTATGTAGGCCCGCAAGACCCGGGCGATGCTACCAGGCAATCGTTTCATCTGTATCAACTGGAGTCGGTAGCCAAGGGTGAGGATGCGGCGTCGCTGTTTCGCAACAAGATCGTGCTTGTCGTTCCATTTGCCCTCGTCACGAAAGACGTCCTGAACACACCTTTTGGACCGATGTACGGCGGCTTCGTGCAGGCAAATGCACTCGATACCATCCTGAATCGCGATCCAATATTGCCGGTGAGCGACCTGGTGAATAGCCTCATCGCGCTGATTTTGGGGGTATTGACGACGTTCGCGGCGGCGCGATTCGGCATCTGGAAGAGCGCCGGCGCCGTGGTGCTCATCGCCTTCGGTTTCCTGGCCGTGGCGTTTATCTTGTTTACCTCATCCCGTATATGGGTGCATGTGGTGACTCCCGAAATCGCGCTCGTCCTATCATTTGGCGCCGTCATGGCACTGCGATTTTCCACCGAGGAACGCCAGAAGAGGCGTACCGCGAAAATATTCGGCCAGTACGTCAAACCGGAAATTGTCGATATCCTGGTCAACTCTCCCGACGAAGTTGCGGCACTGGCCGGAGTACGGCGAGAGATATCGATCCTCTTCGTCGATATCCGTGGGTTTACCGCGATGTCCGAGCTCATGAAAGCCGAGGATGTGGTCGCCGCGCTCGATATCTATCTCGAGATTCTTACCGCATCGGTACTGAAATTTGATGGGACGATCAACAAATACGTGGGCGACGAGATCGTGGCTATCTGGAACGCGCCGCACATTCACGGCGATCATCACCTGCGTGCGGTACGGTGCGGCCTCGACATGGTGCAGTGCATGGATCAAATCAATACCCGGCTACGCACTCAGAATTTGCCGATTATCGGATACGGCATTGGCATCAATAGCGGTGATGTGATCGTGGGCGAAATGGGGAGCCCGTTCCGCAAACAGTACGACGTAATTGGCGATACCGTCAATACCGGAGCACGCCTCTGCAGTGCGGCCGGCCGAGCCGAGGTGATCATTGGCCAGGCGACCTGGGAGGCAGTTGCCGACCATGTAGTGGTCGAGGAGACCGAGCCGCTGCGGCTCAAAGGGAAGAGCCAGGCGCTACGCACGTTCCTCGTGCTTGAGCTCCAGGAGAACCGGCACCAATCGTCGCTCGAAAGCGAGGGGGCGGTTCTGGTTCCTTAGAACACCGATCTCTATGGTGCGCATGGTTCCTTGACACGGCGAGAGGACCATAGATCAATGGTGCTCGACACTGCAAAACAGCTTGAAACGCTCTTAACTCAGTCTGACGAACTCTCAAATACGAGTGGGCTCATGAAAGCTGCTCTTCCACGCGTCAGACCAGTGCATACCGCCGTCTTTTGTGTGAAGGACTACTGCTCCGACCTCGGGTGGCTCTTCGTGCGTAATCGGATGTCGCTGGCCAGCATCCAACCTTTCTGCATGGGTAGCATGCCGACAAAATATCTTGGCTGCGCGATATTGGCTACACTTTTGGCACATTGAGTGGTTCCCGAAATGGAGACGGATGCCCACCGAAGCCGATACCTGCCGCACGTATGTCCTCCCTGCGCTCTATCATGCCGGGTGGACCGACGACTACATCCGCGAGCAGGCCAGCTTCACTGATGGCCGCATCATCGTCGCCGGCGGCAAGGCAGATCCCACGCACCTACCCGGAGTAGGTCCCAGCGGGCCCGTCACACCACAACTGAACGATACGTTGCAATCGTCCTCCCAGGATGTCGAGGCTCCGCCGACCTCGGACCACCGATTACGCAGCATCCTGAGCCATGCGCTATTGCGTAGGTATTTCCTCAGACAACGCAGACGACGGCTTTACTTCGTACGCTGAAAGACAATGCCCGAGCCCAAATACACCCTTGAGTTCTATAAGGACAGTGATGGTCGCCAACCCGTCCGCGACTGGCTTCGAGACGACCTGGATCGGAGCAAAGCCCGTGCACTGGGCGTGGCGATGTACCATATCCTCCAGCAAATTGCCATGCCTACGGTAACAAAGTGATCCTTCTCCTTGCCGGCTACGACAAGGGCGAAGCGCCATCCAAACAGCGGGAGCAGAAGGAAATCCGGTTAGCCAAGACTCGGCTGAAAGATTTTCAGAAGCGAATGGCTGAGTCCACGTACGAGGCTTGATTTGAGCCTTGATATGTGATACAACCCATAAGTGAACGGATTTGGCACCGGCGATGACTTCATCGCCTTGATGGAAGACCTTGAACGTGAAGCTGGGGAGGAAGGGCCGTCAGCGGTAGCTGAGATGGAAGCCCTACACGAGTACTACGGTCTCATCAGCGACTTCATCACGTTGCGACGCCATCGGCATATGACACAGAAGCAGCTGGAGAAGGTCACCGGTATTCCCCAGAGCGAAATCAGCCGCATCGAATCCGGCCATGCGAATCCGACGTTGGCTACGCTTCGAACTCTCGTCCGCGCCCTGGGAGGAGACATCCGGATCGTCGAGCGACCGGAGGCTGCCTCGGCGGCGAGGTAAGAGCACCGGGATTCAGCGTTGTGCTGTCTTGAGGAGTCGATCTCCAGAAGTCTATCCATCGTTCCAGAAGCATCTAGAAATCTGCCGCTGGCCGCTGGTAAAATCCCTCCATGACTGAAGCACCACCGCCTCAGGTTTGGCCCACACTGCGAGCGCGTGACGCGCGGGCTCTGATCCGCTTCCTCGTCGAGGCCTTCGGATTCGAAGACACGGTGGTGTATGGAGATGGCGACCGGGTCGATCACGCGCAGCTTTCCTGGCCTCTGGGCGGCGGAATCATGCTTGGCTCAGCGCGCGAGGAGGAAGTGGCCGACACGTGGCCGCTCGCACCCGGAACGTTCGGCGCCTACGTGGTGACCGACGATCCCGACGCTCTGTTTGCCCGTGCTGCCGCCGCCGGCGCTCAGGTCATGAGCGAATTGCACGATACCAACTATGGCTCCCGAGACTTCGCGGTACGCGACCCTGAGGGCAATCGCTGGTCGTTCGGCACGTATCGCGGCGAGCTTCGTAAGGCTGAGTCGCCCATCTGATCGACCTGAAAACCGGGCGTACGCGATAGGCGATCGAACCTGTGCAACGCGGTACCTTGCCCCGGCATTATTCCTTTTTGGGAAAGAATCAAGACGACGTGGCACGAGTATTGCAGATAGAGTATCGGTCATCGTCGCATTCTCATCGACGGTGGGTGAAAAAGGAGGCCTGCGATGAGCAAGGTCGTGCCACTCGACCTCGATCACTTCTACACCTTCGGAGAAGTCCACGAAACCCTGGAAGCGGTCGACCAGGTCGAGCGTATGTTGGGAAGGCTCAAACGCCAGCATCTCCTGAGCAACGATGCCTTTACCGCCAGTACCAGTAATCTGGCGGAAATTCGCTCGCGGGTGGAAGCTCGCCTGCGCGCGCAGCCGTAAAGGCTCATGGGGTAGCGATGCCTCCTGACTCCGGCCCCCCGGCGTGCAACTCCTCGCGGCACCGTTCGGCGGTTCTGGACGCGCGGTATACTGAAACGTGATACAGGCCCACGTCGAGGCGCCGGTCGAACCGGCGTTTTCTCATTTTTTCCCCTTCAAGTTCGATCCCTTCCAGCTCGAAGCCATGGCACATATCCGCGCCGACCGGTCGGTCATGGTGGCCGCTCCTACCAGCTCGGGTAAAACCCTGGTGGCGGAATACGGGCTCTGGCGCGCGCTCCAGGCAGGGTCTCGTGCCATCTACACCACACCCATCAAGGCACTGTCGAATCAGAAACGCCGTGACCTTGAAGTGCTCTTTCCCGGCAAGGTAGGTCTGGTAACCGGCGATCGAAGCGAGAATCCGGATGCGCCGATCGTGGTCATGACGACCGAAGTGCTGCGCAATATGCTGGTCGAGGACGCCGACGCACTGCACTGGGTTACCTGCGTGGTCTTTGACGAGGTCCATTACCTCGCCGATCAGGATCGCGGCACGGTATGGGAAGAAGCGATCATCACCTGTCCACCGCACGTGCAGCTGGTGTGCCTCTCCGCAACCATCGCGAACGCCGATGAAATTGCCCGCTGGATCAGCGCGACCCATCGCGAGATTGCATTGGTGCGGCACGACGAACGCCCTGTTCCCCTTGAACACTTCTACTTCACTGGAGGGAAGCTCCATCTGGTGCGCGATGAATGGGGTGACCGGCGGGAGTCCTTCCCGCGCGAAGGCCGGTTGCCGGCCCCTCATCCGGCAGACGTGCTGCGCGCGATGGACCGATTGAATTTACTTCCCGCCATCTGGTTCGCGTTCTCGCGCGCCGCGGCGGAGTGGTCGGCCGAGGCCTGTGTCAAATCGGCCCCGCGACCCACGCCGGACCAACAAGAACGGATCGAGGCGCAGATTACCTGGACCATGGATATCCTGCCGCCGGAGGACCGCAATCTTCCGCAATTGTCCCGCCTCATCCAGTTGCTCCGGCAGGGAGTTGGATTTCACCACGCCGGTTTACTCCCTCCGCTCAAGGAGCTGGTGGAGCGCCTCTTTGGAGACGGTCTGATGTCGGTGGTCTGCGCCACCGATACCCTGGCAGTCGGCATCAACATGCCGGCTCGCACGGTGGTGATCAGCAGCATGTCGCGTCCCTTTGGAGGGCTGCTGACACCCAACGACTTCAGCCAGTTGACCGGACGGGCCGGCCGGCGCGGCATCGACGAACGCGGTGGTGTCGTTATGCTGCCGGCCAAGTTCTATGCCTTCGAGGAGGCGTATAGCGCGGTCTCAGGCCCGTTACTCCCGGTGATGAGCGCCTTTCGCCTGCGCTACAGCACCCTGCTGTCGATCATGGAGGGCCGGGAAGAGCGCCTCGAAAACCTCGTTCAGTCCAGCCTGCGTCAGTATCAGATGAAAGCAAAGGCCAGGCAAGCCGCGGCGCAGGCCGCGGAGATCCGCCTGAGACTTCAGCTCGACGACAACAGTGAGGAGCAAACGGCACTCTACGACTACCTCGCGCTCCAGGCAGAACTGTCGGCGGCGGAAAAGGAACAGAAGCGGGCGCGCAACGCACGCGCCAAAGCAAAAACATCACAATCGACGCGCCGTTACGATCGCGCCAGGGAAGAGCGTGAGCGGCTCCTGCGGCTGGTACGCTCTCATCCCGCGCACGGCACGGCAATCGTCACCGAGCGGCAGGATCCGGAGCGGCTGGTGCAGCTTCGCCGGTTGAATACCCTCGAAGGCATCATTCGTCAGGCTGAAAGTGAATCGGATCGAGAGGCTCTCGAGACGGCCGCCGCGGTTCGCGCCGTACTTCTCCGTCTGGGCTACATCGGCAAGCGGGGCCTGGCCCGCAAGGCACGCGGACTACGAGAGATCGTCGCTCCGTCCGGCATTGTTTTAAGCGAGCTGTACGAAACCGGGGCGATGGGGCGACTTACACCGGAGGAGCTGGCCGAAGCCGTGAGCTGGTTTGCCAGCGACACCCGGCGCCGGCGCGACAACTATTACCGCTTGCCACGCAATCTCGCCCAATTACGCCGCCAATCGATGGACATCTATAACAAGATTGCCGCCATGGAAGCGACGGAGGGCATCGAGCTCGTACAGGGACCAAGCGCCTGGTTCTATGGCGCGGCGTATGCCTGGTGCCGCGGCGACTCCGTCGAGGACATCACGGAAACGATCGAGCTGGGTGAAGGCGATGTGGTGAGCGTGTTGAATAAAACCGTCGATCTCCTCGATCAGCTCGAGAACATGCTGATACAGTACGACGATCGAGCGTTGATCGCGACTTCCAGCGAAGCTCGCCGCCTTTTGGTTCGCGGCCTGGTGGCCATGGTACGCTCCGGCGATCGCTTCCTGCAACCGGCTCCGTTACTGTCAGAATCGGCCGGTTAACGACATTCTTGCCATCGGGTGAAATGGACCCGGTAGTCCGGCCGGCGCTCGTTCACGCCCCCCGTAGCTCGGCGCGCACGGCGGGCCAGAGGGACTGCATCACAACCCGGTACCCCGCTCCGTTGGGATGATGGAGGTCGTGCCAGTCTTGCGGAATCCGGCTGACATCGGTAACGAACCAGACGAGTGGAACACCGAAGCGAGCGGCGACGCGGCGATACGCGTCACCCATTCCCGGCTCGTCCAGCCCCGCCACGATAACGCGGGCATCGTGCCGCTGAAGCGTCGCCACCACGGTATCCAGTTGCTCCTCCCACGTGGCAAGAGGCGTGTGACCGGGATCGTTACTCCCAAGCTCGACGATCACCAGTCGCGGATGGAAAGACAGCACATCGGTCGACAGTCTGCGCAAGCCATCGGCCACCCGATTGCCGCTGACCCCGGCGTTGATAACTCGATAGCGATAGCCGGTTTCCTGCAGTTGCCGCTGCAACCAGGCAGGATACGATTGCTGCGTGTCTGCGCCATCTCCCGCCGTCAGACTGTCGCCCAGGCACACGACGGACGGCTGACCGTGATCGGCGACGTACGCAATAGGAGCTGTTGACTCTTGCCACTGGTGGCGTATCAGAAGGAAGGCAGCAATGCCGGCGCACGCGATGATGAGGGCGAGAACGGTGCCGCTAGACCGACGACGCATGACACGAGAGTGTACGCGATAGTATGGTTTCTTCTCTCGTACCATCGTCATACGTTTGTGCCGGCGCGAAGCATACGGAGTAGGATGACAAGTATTGCAATCCTGTAACAGTCAGTATCGAGCGCCTCGAGCGGCCTGACTGGCATCGAAAGTTGCGGAGAAGATGCACCTCATAAGCCGGCGAAGACTGATCGTTCTCGCGGTCTATATCGCGGTAGTGGTCGGCGCCTTTATCTATTTCAATATTCCGCTACTGGTGGAGTGGGTCGCGGTCATCCTCCTGGTGGGCGCCCTCATAGCAGGCCGGGCCGGGATGTTCTTCCGAGACTGGGGCGTATTTTTATTGGCGCTTCTGGCCTGGCAGTTCACCGCGCCGGTGGCAACTCAATTGTCCACTCCCTGGCATTTAAAGGAACTGATCAGCGCCGATCGCTTCCTGTTTCACGGTACCGTGCCGACGGTCTGGCTCCAGGCACATCTCTACCACCCGGGCGTGCTCGAGCCGTGGGACGTCTTCGCGGGCGTCATGTATTCTTTGCACTTCGTTACACCACTCATCGTCGGGTTCGTACTCTGGCTCACCAACCGCACACTTTTCCACCGATATGCTCTAACCTTCGTGCTGGTAGCAGTCGCCGGGTTCAGCACGTACATCGTGTATCCCGCCGTGCCACCGTGGTTCGCCGGTCAGCATCTGGTTGCCTGGCACCATATCTACCTGCGATCGGCACACGGCCAGGTCTACCTCCCTGGCGCGCGAAACCTTTTCGACGTCATCGCCCACAACTGGTACAACTCGTACAATGGCCAGATCAGCATCGGCTTCCTGCACCAGCACGTCGATCAGATCGGGGCCATGCCGTCGCAGCACGCCGCATTTCCCTTTCTGTGCTTCCTCTTTTTAAGGAAGCAGTTCGGCCGCTGGGCATACCTGTCGCTTCTGTACATCGTGGGAATCACGTTCAGCATCGTCTACCTGGGTCAGCATTACGTTGTCGATGCACTGGCAGGATTCGTCTACGCCGGCGTGGGATATGCCTTTGTCATGTATCTTCTGCCGCGAATCGCTCCCGCGTATGCACGATACGTCGCATATGCCAAAGTAGGGGCGCGTCGCGTTCACGCATCGTTCCATCGGCTCGGCACCGAGGATGATGCGACCGGTGATACGTCAGGTCGAACCGCACAGGAACGGATTCGATGAGGAGCCGCAACCTCTGACCGTCGCGGCCCCTCATCTGCCTGCGGTGAGGTGCGTCTGCATACGTAACGCCAGCAGCGTGTGAGCAGCCCTAGCCTACCGCTGTATAGGTGTGCGTGTGACGGCGGCTGTGCCGGATATATCTGTATGTGACCATTGTCCGATACTGCGAGCAGAAACGTAATCGGGTCCCGGCCCTAATTTGAGGTAAGGCCGGTCCTACCTTCCGCTCAAAGCGCCTCGGCTTTGTAAGCCACGCGTCGGACCTCCTCCCAGCTGTCGGCCTGATGGCGCCTCTCATCGAACAGCCGGACTTTCTCACCCGTCTTCTCGGCCCGCTGATCCCGTGCCTGCTCGGCGAGGGTGGGTATCTCCAGCGGGTCACTGCATGCCAAAGCTGGGCGCTGCGGTGGAACCACTTTCAAGCAACGTGAACACACAACAGAGCCACAATCTGCTGGTGGATCGTTCGAGATAAGCCAGAACTGCAATCACTCACCGACCCGAACAGTCCAAGAAGCGTGATTGACGGTAGAACGTCGCACCATTATGATGGAGCCAACCTAAACGTTTTGGAAATCCTACATTGGTACATCGAAGGCCGGGACGTTGATGTCGACATTGAAGGATCTGGCGCGCGAGATTGGTCTTTCCGTGACCACCGTCTCACGGGGCCTGAACGACTACAGCGACGTCTCCAAAGCTACCAAGGCGAGGATCGCCGAGGCAGCACGCCGGCTCGATTACCATCCCAACATCACGGCACGCAGCCTGCAAAACAGCCGGGCCAATGCGATTGGTCTCGTCATTCCACGTGTACTTCATCGCACGTACGACACCTTCTGGCTCGAATTCATCACTGGCGTGGCAGAAACCTGCGCTAACGGCGGCGTTGATCTCTTGATGGCGGCGATGGACGATCAAGCGAGCCAGGGCTTCCGGCGGGTGGCACGGGGACGGCGGACAGACGGCATGATTCTTTGTGATGTGCGCCTGCTCGATCCACGAGTGGCGTACCTGAAGAAGCATGGGCTCCCATTTATCTCATTCGGCCGCACCAGCGATACGATGGATTATTCATACATTGATGTGGATGGAGCAGCCGGCGCCGCGATTGCCGTGGAGCACTTGATCCAACTCGGCCACCGTCGCACTGGCTTTCTCGGCCTCGATCCCGACTTCAGCTTTTCGTACTTCCGTCTTAACGGGTACAAGCAAGCTCTGACTGAAGCCGGGATACCACTGGATCCGGCACTGATCCACGAGGGCTTGACGGAGGAGACTGCGACGGCAGTGGTGCGTGACCTGCTTGCGCTGCCTTCTCCCCCAACCGCAATCTTCGCCACTGCTGATTTTCTCGGGATCGCCGCGGTGAAGGCGGCGCGCGAAGCCGGACTCGCGATCCCGGAGGATCTTTCCGTCTGCGTCTTCGACGACAGCCCATTCGTCCAACACGTCGATCCTCCTCTGACGGCGGTGAGCCAACCCAACCGCCGCTTGGGCGAGGAGGCCACGCAACTACTGCTGGAGCGCATTGACCATCCCGAAATGCCTCCGGTGCAGCGGCTTGTTATCCCAGCACTCGTGGTTCGCCAGTCAACAGGACCGGTGAACCCGACTTCAGGGCAAGCAGCGGTTTAGGGAAAGGGGGAAGTGAAGAGGCCATTGGAGTGAGAGTTGCTAGCGGACTAGCGCTTGCCGCGATGGAAACTCGGCAGGTGGAGGAGCCAGGAATGTTGCGATCCGGGGATGTGATTCGTTAGGAGTAGCACGAGATCATAGGGTCAGACTCGAAGTTGCCCGATACGAGTCGAGATCCGGTATCGCGAAGCCCGCGGAGTGCTTGAGTAGAGCGAGAGAGGAGGGAGCCAGCGAAAAGAGAACGAAAGCAAGGCTCCTTAGGGAACACTCCTCGATAATTTGTGTCGTCGAGGAGTGTGGGTTCAGATAGGAGGAGAGTTGAAACGTTATTACGCGTTCCATCCGGTGTTTGCAGTGTTGCTGGTCATCGGCATTGCTATGAGTGCGGTTCCGAGCCAGGCATCGTCATTGCACCGGAGTCACTCAAATGCGTCCGTCACAGTGCGCATGGCGTACTTTGGTGGCCCGGATACCAAAAAACTGCTCGACCAGATCACACCAAAGTTCCAGAAAGCCTACAAAGGTACGTCGGTGGTGTACGAGCCGGAGGCTGATCGCGACAAGCAGGTGATCGCCATCGCGGCAGGCACCGCGCCGGACGTCTTCATGCTCGGTGACGGCGATGTTCGCTGGTACGAGGACAAAGGTGCGCTGGCCGACCTCACCCCGTACATGAAGAAGGACAAGTTCACTACGTCGCAGTACATCCCGGGCACGCTGACGATCGGGACGAGCAAGGGAAAGATCTATGCTCTGCCGAAGGACTACTCGACCCTTGCGGTGTACTACAACAAGGATATGTTCAAGGCCGCCGGCGTGCCATTCCCGAAGGCTGGATGGACGCTGAGCCAGTTCAGATCTGACGCAGTGAAGTTGACGAAGAACGATATCTTCGGGGCGTCACTCTCCGGTGACTGGGTGCGTGAGGTCGACCCGTTCGTGCGGGAGCTTGGCGGTCACCTCGACAACAGCAACGGGACCAAGACTGTCGGCTACATGGACAGCGCGGCAACCGTAAAGGCCATTCAGTGGTGGGTTGACCTCTTCCTGAAGTACAAGATCTCCCCCACGCCCGCAGGCGCCAAGTCCCTGGGCGTTGGAGATCTCTTCGCATCGGGCAAAGCGGCAATGAACGTGACCGGCATCTGGCCGGCGTTAGGTTCGACTGGATACCCGAGCACCCTAAAGTTCAAGTGGGGTGTCGCTCCCTTCCCGGTTGGAGGCGCAACAAAGCAGCACGTCAACACGATCTGCTGGGCGGGCTTCGGGATGAGCGCGACCACCAAGCACAAGTCGCAGGCGTGGGGCTTAATCAAGTCCATGGCCGGTCCGATCGGCGATCAGGTATGGGGAACGGCGGGCGGCCTGCCGGCTCTCAAGGCCATCGCCACCAAGGACAAGGTGAACAAGAACCCTGTCTCGGGTGTGTTCCTGCAGGAAGCCAAGTTCACGGAGCTTCCGTCCGACATCAACGGTCCGGCAGCACCAGAGGCGGTGAGCGATACCTTGACCGAAGGATTGGATCTACTCTTGAACACGCCGAACGCGGCCACCGTCAAGCAGGTCCTGACGATCGAGGCCCAGAAGGGCCAGAAAGCCATCGACGCCTATTACGGTCACTAGAGAGCGCGCCCCATCGGGGCACGCTTGCAAGTAGTTAAGGAATCGCTCATGGCTCGCACACAAGCGGTACCACTTGTGCAGCGGCGAGCACGGGCAACGAGACGTGAGCGCCGCGAGGCGCTCACGTTCTACTTGCTCGTCAGTCCGTTCATCTTGGGGTTTCTCGTCTTTACCCTCATTCCAATGGTCGGCTCCATTGCCCTCAGCTTTACGTCGTGGGACTTCGTGAATAAGCCTGTCTTTCTTGGCTTGCAGAATTACCAGAACCTGTGGTCCGACCAAGACTTCCTCCAGGGCATCAAGGTCACGTTGAGCTACGCGGCCATGGCCCTTCCCGCCGGCCTGCTCATGTCACTGGTCCTGGCCATGCTGATGAATCGCGACATTCCTGGCGTTAACGTTTTTCGCGCCATCTACTACATGCCCTCCCTCCTCGCTGGATTCTCTGTTGCTGCGCTCTGGATCTTTGTTTTCGATACTCAGCACGGCATCCTCAACAACCTCCTGGCCTCCGTGGGGCTGCCACGCGTCGGATGGCTGACGGATCCCAACTGGGCGCTGAAGTCGTTCGTCATCATGGGGCTTTGGGGAATCGGCAACACGATCTTGATCTACCTTGCCGGCCTGAAGGGCATCCCGCAACAGCTCTATGAGGCAGCCGCTATAGACGGTGCCGGCTTCTGGGCTCGCTTACGTCATGTCACGCTTCCGATGTTGAGCCCAACGATCTTCTTCAATCTCATCACGGGGCTGATCGGCGTGTTCCAGTACTTCGATCAGAGCTATGTCATGACGAACGGCGGTCCTCCGATCATTCAGGGCAACCAGATCGTGGGCTCGACCAGGTTCTACATGTTGAAGCTCTACAACGATGCCTTCCGTTCGCGCGAGTTCGGATACGCGGCAGCTGAGGCTGTCGTCCTGTTCGTGTTCATCATGATTATCACGGTGCTCGTCATCCGCTCCTCGGCACTGTGGGTGTACTACGAAGGCAACGTCGTCAAAGGAAAGTAGGGGGTAGCCACGTGAACGCACCACAGACACTGGACCGCGCCGAGGTCATCGCCCTGGCGCCAACTGTGCAACGCCGCAACCGGTTCTCGAAGCTGAGTCGGGGAGATCTCATCGTCTTCATCGTGCTCTGCATTGGATCGGTGGTCGTGCTCGTTCCGTTCTTCTGGCAGGTGAGCACGTCGCTGAAGAGCGATGCTCAGGTCAACCTGATTCCACCGCAGTGGATACCCACCCCTATACACCCCGATAACTACGTCACGGCGTTCTCCGAGCTGCCGTTCAACTACTTCTTCCGCAATACCATCCTGATCGAGTTTGGAGTCCTGGCCGGAACGCTTATCTCGTCAACCATGGTGGCGTACGCCTTCGCCCGGCTGAACGCGCCCTTCAAGAACGTGCTGTTCTTCATAGTGCTTTCGACGATGATGCTGCCCGGCGTTATCACGCTGGTGCCGAGCTACTTCATTTTCGTGAAGCTTCATTGGGTGGACACACTTCTGCCGCTCATCGTGCCTGCGTGGCTCGGCGGCGGGGCGTTCAACATCTTTCTGTTGCGCCAGTTCTTCCTCAACATCCCGGCGGAATTGGGAGATGCGGCGGCCATCGACGGTGCCGGGACCCTGAGGACGATATTCCAGATCTACGTGCCGCTGGCGAAGCCGGCCATCGCGGCCGTGGCGATCATGACGTTCATTGGGGTCTGGCACGACTTTATGGGCCCGCTGATTTACCTCAACAGCGAGCACAACTTCACGCTCGCGCTGGGGATCAACGAGTTCATCCAGGAGAATCAGACGGGCGCTATGACGCACTGGCCGCTGGTGATGGCGGCCTCAACCGCAATCATCCTGCCACCACTGTTGGTCTTCCTGTTTTTCCAGCGCTACTTTGTCGAAGGGGTTCTGCTTGGCGGCACGAAAGGCTAGACGGGAAAGCCGTTCTGCACCGGAGCGGACGGCTCCGCCTCCTCGGCCACTCGACGCGGGCACGTTACTCGCTGTTTTTCTGCTGTCCGCCGCGGGGCTGGCGTGGGAGATCATGCTGACGCGGCTCGCCTCCGCGACGTTGTCGTACCATTACGCATTCGTTGCGGTGTCTGTGGCAGTGGGTGGTCTCGGGCTGGGCGCAGCCCTCATAAGCGCCTCCGCCACGCAGTCGCCCGTGCGGCTTGCCGCCTGGTGCGCGGCCGGGGTGGCAGCCTTCTTTCTCGTCTTTCCGGCGCTCCTCTCGCCGCTCGTGTCGTCTTCAGGCCTGGGAGGCCTCATCCTGCTGGCTGTCCCGATCTTCCTCGCGATCGGCGCCTCCCTCACGGCGGTGTTCCGTGCTCTGCCGGCACGATCCCCCTCGCTCTACGGTGCCGATCTCGTGGGCGCCGGGCTTGGCGCGATCGCGAGCATCGTCCTGCTCAACCTAGCCGGACCATTTGTCTCAATCTTCGTCCTTGCGGCAGCAGCGGCGGTTGCCGCCTGGTTGCTGTATCGCTCGAGCGGAATCGAGCGGGATTCGATACACGAGGTGCCGCAGGAGTCGCCGGCGTCGGGCCGCCGGCGACTCCCTGTGGTGCTCGGTGTGGTGCTCGTCACAAGTCTGGTGGGCATTGTGACGCAGGTCGGGTGGGGAACCTTCGGGATCGACTACCGGCAGATGGCAAGCGCGCCACCGGACAAGACGATCGTGTCGGTGCTGCGGACCAAATCAGACGATGCACACATCATCGACACGCGCTGGGACGCTTTCGCCCGCACCGATGTCGTCTCAACAGCCGACCCGACGCAGCGCCTCATCTTCACGGACGGCGGCGCCGGGACATACATGCAGCAATGGAACGGGAAGGTCGGGTCGCAAGAGGCGCTCCGCAGCAACCTCGAAACGCTTCCATTCCTCCTCGGTCCCCACCGCAACGTCCTGATCATCGGCGCGGGGGGAGGGATCGACGTCCTTCGGGCACTTGTGGCCGGAGCAAGGCATGTCACGGCGGTTGACTGGAACGGCGCGGCGGTTGCCGCGGTTCGCAGCGAGCGCTCCTACAACGGCAATGTTCTCGATCGGCCCAACGTGAGTACCGTGGTGGACGACGCACGACACTTCCTGGCACGCGACAAGCACCACTACGACACGATCCTGCTAAACCTTGTCTACACGGGGGCTGCCCAGGGAAACGCGAACGCGCTAGCGGAAAACTACCTCTTCACTACCCAGGCATTTCGCGTCTACCTGAGCCACCTCACACCACACGGGCGGGTTGGGATCATCAGCCACCAGGCACTCGAAGGATTTCGGGCCTTCGCCACAGGGCTCGAAGCCCTCCACCAACGCGGTCTGACGTATCCCGACGCCATGTTGCGGGCTGCGCTGCTCATGACCAACAATCAGACGCCCGAAACTCGCCCTACTTTGAGCGTCGTGCAACTCGCGCCGTTCAACAATCAGGAGTTGAACTACCTGCGTACGCGCGGCAACGGAGACCTGCATCTCTATCCTCTGTATGTGCCGTTCTTCTACCAGGGCTCGTTTGGCGGTCTCGTGAACGGTACCGAGACACTCGCTCACTTTCTCCAGGGGGGCGCCTACAATGTCGGACCTACATCCGACGACCAGCCTTTTTTCTACGACCTAAATGTGGGACTGCCGCAGGGGCTAGACCTTGCGATCCGGTACACGATCCTGCTGCTCCTGGGTGCCATTGTCCTCGCGGTGATCTTTGGATGGCCACGAATCAGGCGTGATCGTCCCGACTCCCTATGGACGCTCGCTCTGTATATGGCGGCCACGGGCGTGGGCTTCATGTGCCTGGAGATCCCGCTCATTCAGCAGTTCATCCTGGTGCTCGGTGAGCCGACACTTGCCCTGGCGGTTGTTCTCGCCACGCTGCTGATTGCGGGCGGCCTCGGAAGCCTGGTTACGGCCCGGGTCTTCGACCGGAGAATACCTCCCGTCGTGGCTCCGCTTGCTGTGGGATTGATAGGCATCGTGATACGGTTCGTTCTCCCCGGCATACAGAGCTCTCTCCTCACCATGCCTTCTACAGCGGCGATCGCGTTCTCCATACTGCTGCTTTTCCCCATCGGATTCGTGCTCGGCATGCCGTTTCCTCTCGCGCTCAAGATCGCTGCTCAGATTGCCCCGAACAGCATCGCCTTGTTCTGGACAATTAGCGCTGTGTTCTCCATGCTGGGATCGGTGCTCGCTGCATTGATCGCTCTTCAGTTCGGCTTCTCAGCAGTCCTCCTCATCGGTTGCGCGCTCTACGGATTGGGCGCTGTCCCGCTCTATCTGGCGTCCACACGCGCCGTCAATCCTCTCCGAGAGGTTCAAAAGTCTGCTCCAGCTGCGCTGGCACGTGGTCGCACCTGAGTTCCGCTTCCTGCTCGCGCGCACGATCGGTGACGGCAATTGGTCCCGGTCTATTCACGCGTCCTCACCAGATGGGACGGTCATTGATTGGGCGGCCCAGCGCTGCCGGACCTATCGGCTCCAGCCAACGAGAGACAGCACTCCGGCAGCCGAGATGATTAGTGAGCGCGTTCTCCTGGCTTGCAATGCGGCACACCCCCTTCCATTTCAGGCAGGATTGCCCTCGATTTGCATCGGCACCCGATCACACCGGATGTCCCAATCGGGTTCTCGCGATGTAACCCAGAGTGTGGTGCCGTCCCAGCGCAGGTCGATCGTATTTGAGCCCACCGGCAGGTTAGTGAGTCGGGCGTCGGACCATCCCGGTGGAAAACTGGGGGTCAGCTCGATTCGTCGATGCAGCGCGTCTGGCTTCACACCGAAGATTCCGGCGACTACCGGCCACGCGACCGCATAGCCGGACCAGGCCTGCACGAAGCATCCGTAGTCGGGCGACATCTCCGCGATCGCGCCCGGGCTCTGGAACTCCAGCGTGTCGGTCAGCATCCGGATATAGCGCAGGGCTTGTTCTGGCCGATCATATTCAGCCTCTGCCGCCGCCATGACTCCCGTGCAGATACTCATCATCGCCGTTCGGTACGTCCCGCAGATGTAGACACCCCAGGGTCCCGTAAATTCGGGCCCCTCCGCACGGTCCAGCGTCCGGGCTGCCCGACCGCGCGGCGCGAGGCTCCCTTCGAGCGGGCACAGAACAGACCAGTTCTTGAGCAGCCAGGGCCGCTTTCGATCCTGCTGAGAATCGGCCTCAGCCTCTTGCAGCAGCTGCTGGAAACCTTCAAACGCAACGGAATCGTTCTTCACTTCCTCCAGCCAGTGTTGGAGTCGTGGCGCCATCTCCCTGGGTGTGGCAACCATATCGCCGTAGAGCCCTTCATCCTCCATCCAGAAAAATTCTTCGAGGCTTGCCCTGGCCATATCCATGAGCCCGTGGCAGCGATCCGCGACGGCCACATCTCCCAACGCTTCAGCCATTCCCGCGAGGGCCTCGAGTGCCTCAGCCGTGAGGGACGCTGTATCCACGCACTGCAAGTTCAGACCAAGCATCTCCATGACGCCGTACCCGTAGGGAAGAACCTCCCCGTCCCGCGTCTGAGTCCCGAGAGTCCAGTCCAACAGTCCCCGCTTGCAGAAGGAATAATTTCGTTCCAGGAAGGCCAGGTCACCCGTCCAGCGACACGTGTCCCAAACCGCCCTGATGAAGTGGGGAGTTTCCTCAGTGCGGCCGAGATCCGTTGCCACTCCTCGCGTATTCGCCTCGTGGATCACTTTCCCGGAGTCGCCGTTAGCGGCCTGACTCAGGCGCCGAAGCAGATCGAGAGTGTCGATCGCGATATCGTGCTGGCCGAGCGCGAGACAACCGCGGAGCGCGTACCCGTTGTCGCAGCCGAACCACCATGGATAGTCGGCGACACCTGCCCCAAGGCCTCGACCTAAGGGCTGGACTTCCCGAACGAGCCAATCGAAATTACACTTCATCCAGTCCCAGGCACGCATCACGGAGGGATCGGGAACCTGGAGGGAGCTGCGCCCGAGCATCTGCCGGTAGCGCTCCGCTTTCTCGCTTCTCAGATCGGACAACCCCGTGCATATGCGACGATAGGCGTCCAGGGCGGGATCGAGACCCTGCTCCGAGCCCGCGATGACGACCTCCAGTTCGGCTGTCTCACCTGCCTCTACCTTTAGCTCGATGTCGAGCGCGACCGAGATGCCGCGCCCAGCTGTAAACTCCGGGCCCCAGAGGTCCCGTCCTTCCGCGTGGCTTACCGGCTGCAGACCACGAGCGCCCAGGACGACGTGCCAGTCGCCGGCCCCACTCCGGCATGACCAGGCGCCCAGATCGCTTCGATAGGATGCGACATCGAAGGCGTCTGCCTCCTCTCGTGACGTGAACGACCATACGTCCTGCAGATCCGTCCGAGCCAGGAGCCGAACGGGGATCGTTCCCCCCGTGATGGCCGTGAACCTGAAACGCACGACGACGCCCGGCTCCGTGTCTGGCACGAACTCGTGGCGCACCACCCGCAGTCCGTCCATTTCGTACTCGTGCTCAGCCCAGTAGGGTCCGACGCGGAAGCTGTGGGCTTCGGTCAGCCACCTGTCGCCCACACGGAGCCAGAGGCCGTCGAGGAGCTTGATAGGGTGAGCCCAGATCCCGCCCATTTCGCCCTTCACGTGCCATCCCATGTCGGGGAAAGAGCCGTCCCGGTGACCGATCAGATACGCCCGATTGCCCGCAACGATGAATGGCCCGTCCAGATGTCCCTCAGCGAGCATCGGCTCCAGGGGGTGTGAGGTGGTCATGTATCCGATCCCTCCTCTTTGAGAATGATAATCATCGAGTCCTCCTCGTCAAGACAATCCACGGAAATCCCCTCGCACATCAGATCCTTCCCTCGACGCCGCCACTCGGGGTGGTCATCGACCGACGTGAGTCGATAGTAAGATGCCGGCTGCAGGTTGTGGAGAAGCAGCGTACGCTGCGGTTCGGCCCCTCGGAGGCGAAAGATGACTAGCAAGTGCTCTTGCGCGAGGCTGTACTGGAAGGCGCACCACCGGTCTCCGCGCCCGTCACGGCGGGGTTGAGCGGTGAGTCGAAAGAGGACTCCGTCACGCACAAAAGGACCTATACACGCCCCGTAGAGACGGGCATGGAACGCAATGCGGTCCGCCACCCATCGTGGGAGGTCGGGAAGACGCAGCGAGACTCCAGCAGCACCAAGAAGGGCAGTCCGGATACAAAAGTCGAGCCGCTGCTGCGTCAGCGACGGATCGCGCGGGTCGAACGTCTGGTGAGGATGGGGAGTGACCCACTCCGACAGCCCCCAGTGCAAACAGACCTCGGGCGCGAGCATCAACGTCGCGCCCCAGAAGACCTGGAGATTGTGCTCCGGCCAGTCAGGATCGCTCAGGAAGGTTAGATGGGTCTGTCGCATGATCCCGAGATCGATGCGCAGTCCCCCAGACGAGCAATTCTCAAGCGTGACGTCCGGATGTCGCGAGCGAAAGCGGGTCAGCGTCGAATAATATCCGCGATAGTGAGCGTATAGTCCGTCTCCAGGGCCATGTCCGTGATCGGTCCGGTTGCAGCCCGACCCAGGATCGACATTGAAGTCAAGCTTGATCCAGTCGCAGTGGTATTCCGTGACTAAACGCACCAGCGTCCGGAAGGCCCACTCCTGCACATCCGGACACCCAAAGCAGACGTAGCCCAACGGAATCTCGTCTCGCCTCGCTGCAAACTCTGGGTGGCTCCTGCCCAGATCCGACACCGCGCCCAGTCCTTCGATCTCACACCACAGTCCGAAAAGCATACCGTGCGCGTGCGTGTACTCGCTCAAGGGAGCAATCCCAGAGGGAAATCGCGCTCCGTTGACGCGATCCCAGTCGCCCCGATAGTCGGTCCAGGAGGCATCCGGGTCGCTCAAGCCAAACCAACCGGCATCGAGCGTACAGAGATCGATGCCAAGCCGTGCCGCTTCCCCCACATTCGCTCGAAATGTCTCCTGGTCGATGGCCCGGTCCTCGTAGCTCCACCAGTGATTCCACTCAACCGGAAGGCGTTCCGAGGTGGGATTCCTGGGGTACCAGGAGCTGCGCCCCACGCGGTGATACTGCTGGGCGATCGAGTCGAGGTTTCCGGGGGCAAGGGCCAGGATGGCGTGCGGTGCTTCGATCGTGTCGCCCGGAGCAAGATCGACAAAGAACTCCCAATCACTGAGACCGCCGCTGATGCGGTACAACCGTCCGTCTGGCTCGAAGCGGATTACCCAGTTTCCCGACCATGCGAGGGAACCCGAGAGCAGTTCTTCGTCGCGTCCGAGCACGAAAAATGGGTGCATGCCATTCGAGGAGCGCCCACTTCGACTCTCTAACACTGCTGTGTCCTCGAGTGGTCGGCGCAAGCCTTCGAACTCGGCGCCCCAGGCGCTGGAAAAGGAGAGTAGCTCGTAGTCGCCCTGTGGGAGGTAAAGAGCGAATGAATCGATCCGGGCGATTTTTAGCTGCCCTCGGCCGACATTGCGAACGGTTACCCATTGCTCGAGGAGGGCTGTCCCCGGGTAGACGATGATGTGCAGAACGATCTCCAGAGCGGCCTCCAGGTATGCCATTTCAATGACTGCGTGCCTCTCGTCGCTGGCCCCCTGGGCTACCCGTGCGTCGAGTACGCGTCCGTCAGGAGAGTGAGCATCGAATACCCGGCCCGCAGCAGTGACCGCAAAGAGCGGCGATGCGGGCACAATCCACGGAGACGTGGATGGTCGCACCCACCGCTCGAGTGCGAGGCTGCGATCCAGCGAGAAGGCAAGATTCAGCAAGTCGTGGGATAGATCGAGTCTGTGGGGAGACAGCACATCCGAGTTTAGACGAGCATCCTCTCCGACTTCCGCTAAAACAGCGTGCCGCTGGTGAAGAGCGCGCGCTTCACTTTGACAGGCGGGCAGTGCGAAGTGATACGGCCCATGCCGTTACTCGACCACCAATCCTGTACCAGGCGTGGAGTACCCAGCATCTCAATCCCCTCGAAGAGCTCGGGCACAGATTGTGTCAGCCGCAGGTTTTTGACCGCGCCCACAATCTCTCCGTGCTCGATGAGAAAGGTGCCGTCGCGTGTCGTCCCGGTGAGGACCACGCGCTTCGGATCGGGGCAATGCGTGTAATGAAAGCGTGTAAGCAGGAGGCCGCGCTCCGTCCTCTGGATCATCTCGTCGACCGTCGCCGTGCCACCTTGCATAAACAGGTTCACCGGGACCGGGCCATAGTAGTTAGCCCGGCCGCCTCCCACGGCGTGACCGGTCGACTCACGGCCAACGCGGAATGCCGTGAAGCTATCGTAGGCCACACTTCGGGCAACCCCCGATTCGATGAGTGGGAGGTAGCGCTTCGGGACACCCTCGTTATCGGCCGGCACCGCGAGATTACGAGCGTCCGTGCCATCGTCCCAGATCGTGACGTTCGGGCCGGTCACGTTCGTTCCAAGACGGCCGGACACGAAACTTCGTCCTTCCTCGTAGGCCTGACCGTTGAACCCGTGAGCAGCCAGAAACGACAGTGCCTCGGCAACGCATGATTCTCCCAGGATGGCCTCGTAGGCGCCGGGAGGAACGTCGCGCTGCTCCCGGTTTCGCTCGCATCCCCGCATGGCACGCTGCGCTATATCTACTGGAGCGAGATCCTCCGCCCGGTATGAGAGTCCATCGGCGTACCCGGTTCCCGACCCGCTATCGGGCAGCGCTCGCAAAAACGCGACCGAACGGGGCACGTACGCCGACACTCCACACGAGTTGACAACCGCTGCCTCGCGGCCTTCTGATAGATACGTTCCCGATACCGTCCAGCCGCGCTCGGCGGTCATTTCGGCGATCGTTCGAATTGCCTCGGCTCGCCGTTCCGAGGAGAGCCACGCAGTTCCCTCATCGTAGCCGGTGACCTCGGGGAGCGGCCCACCTCGTGGGAGCGACACGAATTCCGGGTTCGGCTCACGCATCCGCGCAACCTCCACCGCCTGCCCAACCAGTTGGTCGATGTCGCCGGGGATCAGGCTATTGCCGGTTGCATCTCCTACCGATTTACCCACCACTGCGCGCACGCTCACCTGGAGTTCATTCACCACCGTGGTTTGATGAATGGTCGATCCGGCATAGCGAGTGACGCCCTGGTGCACGGCTTCCGCTCGGATCTCGGTGCTCTCGGCACGGCTGCGACCTACCGCGGCCGAAAGCAGATCGAGCAGGTGGTCGCGGCCGATCACTGCTCGACCCCAACGTAGACATCCCGGAAACGAGCCGGCGATGCACCGTGACCCACGTGCAGCGCCTGAAGCGGCTCGCCCTTGGCGCAGGAAAGAAATCCCCAGAGATTCCAGCTTCGTTCATCGGCGACGCCGTCGCAGCTTCCCCAGAAGCGTGGTGTGATGTTCTGTAGCGTTGCGCCGCGCCGCAGTCCGCCGAGCCGGCCACCTTTGATCTCTCGGCCGTACTCGACGCCAAAATGAAAGTTCAGACGCTTGTCGTCCAGGCTCCAGCTGGCCGGTGTATCGAGCAAAAGCCCATCCTCCACTCCGCCAATCAGATCGTCCAGGGGGATTCTGCCAGGCTCCAGACTAACGTTCACCATGCGGACAATGGGGACCCGCCCCCATCCATCGGCCCGCGAGCAGCCGGTGCTGGCAGCCAGGCCGATCATCGGCGCGGTTTCGCGCGATGCCAGATAGCCGCAAAAGATACCGTCACGCACCAACGGAAAGCGCTGCGCGGCGACTCCGTCATCGTCGTAGCCAAACGTACCCAGCCCTTCGGGAAGGGTTGAATCGGCCCAGAGATTCACGTGCGAGGAACCGTAACGCAGGACGTTCAGATCGGGCGGCTGGAGAAAGCTGCCCCGGCAAATGCATCCTCAAAACCCAGCACGCGATCGAGCTCGGTTGGGTGCCCGCAGGTTTCGTGGACCATAATCGCCAGTTGGGCCGATCCAAGCACGATGTCGGTAATGCCCGGCTCGACGTACGGCGCATCGAGTAGGGCGGCGGCTTCCTCTCCAACCCGAGCGCCGGTCTGAGCCAGATCGAGACGCTCTACAAACTCCCATCCGGCCTGGCCGTAGTTCTCGAACGACCGACGCGCCGGCTTGCCATCGCCGGTGGCAAAGGCAAAGAGCGATGCGCCGCACTCGACGCTATCCTGCCGGATGTTGGCCCCTTCGCTGGAGCAAAAGACCTTCTCGGTGGAAAAAGAGAGTAGCTCTACGCCAGTTGTGGTGACGCTTCGCGGCGCCCGTAGCCGGCGCTCGACTTCGAGTGCCAGCGCTTGCTTTTCGCCCAGAGACACGGCAAACGGATCTCGCGCAATCGAGCTGCGGTACGTGTCGACCGCCGGCGTGCATGGCCCCAATTCGACCCGTCGAGCCTGTACCAGAGCCGCGGCGCGTCCTGCTTCGACGGCAGCATCGACGACGGCCGGTATCCCTTCACGATCGAGCCCTCCGGCGGCGGCAAATCCCCACGCGCCGTCCACCAGGACTCGAATACCGAATCCACTGTCGTGCTGCTCGCCGGCATTGTTGAGCGCGCCGTCACGGGTGCTGATGCGCTCGATTCGACCTTGCATTACACGAACATCGGCGTACTGTACGCCGCGCGCTACCGCCTGGTCCACCGCAGCTAAGGCAAACTCGTCCACCTGGGATTCTATCGGATATTTCCTCGTTGCCGGCCATCTCACTCTGTGATCTCCCCGCGCCGAGTTTCCGTAGTACTGTTCGAACACGTGGTACAGTTCACGCAGAGTGCCTACCTCGGGCACGCACGAACAGGACACAGAGCACCAGGGAGAAAATGTGATGCGGCGAATTTTACTTTCGATAGCACTCGCAACCGGGATCATGTGTACGGGTGCCGTGTTGGGCGCCCCCGGGACGACCCACGCCGCATCCGGGAAAACTCATACCGTAATGATCCAAAACTTCAAATTCGTACCGCAACACCTGGTCGTAAACGCCGGCGATAAGGTCGTCTGGATCAACAAGGATTCGGCTAACCACACAGTGACCGGTAACGGCAGCGCCTCCAGCCTCTTACAGTCCAAATCGCTGGGAACGAACGCTCGTTACTCCAGGACGTTGTCTCACGCCGGCACGATTCACTACCACTGCGCGTTTCACCCGTTCATGACGGCGACGATACAGGTGAGGGCGCACTCGTAAACGTACGGCGCCGCAGGTGAAATGACCTCGGTTTCGTGGACGGATTCAGTGAAGGACGACGGGCAGACCCGTCGTCCTTTCGCACGTACGCTGGTGCCGCCGAGGAACAGCATTATAGGGTGATGTGGACAGGGGAGTGAGGGCCTGCCGGTCTACCGGTTGGGCTCTTTCGCTGTATCAGGGGAGCCGAGGACGGTCATACCGCCTCCCTCAAATCGGGAGTCAGCGACTCTCCAAAATCATCTGCCTCGAATAGCTGGCGAATCTCCACCTGCCCACCGTCGTTATGGGGGTTGGGGCAGCGCCTGACCCACTCAATCGCCTCTTCCATAGACTTCACCTGCCACAGCCAGAAGCCGGCGATCAGTTCTTTGGACTCGGCGAAAGGACCATCAATCACGGTTCGCGGGTTCGTGGCGAAGTCGACCCGCACCCCCTTTGAGCTGGACTGGAGCCCCTCGGCGGCGAGACTCACACCGGCCTTGACAAGCTCCTCGTTGAACTTTCCCATCTCGGCCCGGAGTTCCTGGCTCGGTGGCACACCCGCCTCTGAATCCTCCGTGGCCTTCACGATCACCATCACTCGCATCGTCGTTTTCCCTTCTGGTTGTCGATAGTGACGCAGGGCTTCGAGGCCGTTACAACCGGTTCAACCCTACCTCTACTACTACATCGAACAAACAATAGCTAAATCGACAGCTTCGGCATGTATTCTTTGCCGCAATGAGCCTTCAGGTCCGCCCCGCCATGCCGCCGGGGCGGCCTCAACCTCCAGACCGGTGAAGCCGTCGTCAGTGGTGCGCGGCTGCGGTTAGTTGCCTGGCCGGTTCAGCTTCGGTGCTCAGTGGTGGTGATGGCCGCTGGCGGTGAACGCGGGAGGAGCGTCGGCTCGATGCTTCTCCAGCCAGGCGCACCATGCGTCTATCCCCTCATGCGTTTGAGCGCTCATCAGGATGCGTTCCACCCCCGGGTTGACCGCCTCCAGGTTTTGTTGGAACTGCGCCATATCGAAACGCACGTACGGCAGAAGGTCGATCTTGTTGACCAACACCAGATCGACCGTACGGAACATGAGTGGGTATTTGAGCGGTTTGTCCTCCCCTTCGGTCACCGAGAAGACCATCACCCGCGAATTTTCGCCGACGCGGAATTCGGCCGGACAGACCAGGTTGCCGACGTTTTCGATGATCAAGACCTCGATATCGTGCAGTGGGAGAGCCTGGAGACCGTGTCGCACCATGTTCGCGTCCAGATGGCATTCACCGCCGAAGCCGGGATCGGTGTTGACCTGAACGATCTCGATGCCAAACCGCTGCAACCGATCTGCGTCCAACGAGGTTTGCACATCTCCTTCGAGTATTCCAACGCGTAGCTTATCTCCGAGCTGCTCGAGGGTACGCTCGAGGATCGTGGTCTTACCGGCGCCGGGAGAGCTCATCATGTTGACGACGTACGTCCCGGCATGATCGAACTCATGGCGATTCGCCTCGGCAATGGCGTCATTGGCACCGAGCACGTTTTCCTTCACCGTGGTGACGCGTCCGTTACGGTCCATTCCGACTCTCCTAACCGCTCCTGTGCTCCATGTGATAGTCGCCGGCGATCTACTCGGCGCCGGCGGCGGGACCACCGGTTACTCGCGAGATAGCAAACGCATCATCAAGTTTATCGATACCCCGCATTTTGTACACGATCATCGAAATAATCCAGCTCGCCAAAAATATGCCGATGATATAGAAGCCCATCACTGAGAACGGCACGTTCTGGGCCCAATCCCAGATGCCACCGCTTGCTCCTGTTTCGGTGCTGATGACCTGCAGGACCTCGATACCGCCAATAACCAGCGCAACCAGGACCGAGACCAGGGTGATATTCATGTTGTAGTAGAGCTTACGGACCGGCCGGACGTAGGCCCAGCCATACGCGCCCAGCATGGCAACCCCGTCGGTGGTATCGACCAACGACATGCCTGCCACGAAAAGCAACGGAAGCAGCAGGATGAACCAGATCGGCATACCACCGCCCCCCGCGGTAGCAGACATGCCGAGGATTCCGACCTCGCTGGCGGTATCGAAACCGAGGCCGAAGAGCACGCCGATTGGATACATATTCCAGCTATTGTTCACGGATTTGAGCAAAGGGCGAAAGAGGCGAGCCAGCAGCCCCCGATTGCTCAGGTACTCCTCGAGCGACTGATCGCTATAGGTACCGCCGCGTCGAACATTGCGCCAGGTTTTATATATATCCCAGAGAACGATGGCATTGATGGCGGCGATGATGACCAGGAAGCTGCCGGAGACCCCGGTGCCGATCACATTGCCTACTGACTTCATATGGGGCAAATTCGTTTTGACATACGCGGCCGAGAACGCGATCAAGACAGACGAACCCAAAGACGACGGTTGAGTGCCCCAGGGAGAAGAAAAAGCCGACGCCTACCGGACGCTTACCGTCTTGCATGAGCTTGCGCGTCGTATTGTCGATCGCCGCGATATGATCCGGATCGACGGCGTGACGCAAACCGAAGCCATAGGCAATTGGAGCAGAGCCGAGCAGAAGACCGTATCTGGCGGAGGACAAGAGCAACGTCGTCCAGACCGCGATATTAAAACCTATAAGAACGCAATAAATCCCAATGAGTCGCCGCTTGAGATCCGGTGGAGCTCCCTTCCAGACAGCTGCGAGGCGGGATAGGGGTCCTGGAGGGTGAGTCGTACCGGTAACAGTCGTCATGTGTCTCTAACTCCTCTTACCATGAGTGCTGATATGCCGGCGACGGGAGAAAAGCACCGTGCAGTGCCAAGTACTACGCATGCCATCACTGGCAGGATCATCTATATATAAAAGCAAATAGAATTATTTGCAAGTATTTGCAAATTCCAGAGCGCGCCGGGTACTTCAGGTCCCGCCCGAATCACGTGCAACCGGCGCGGCGCGCGGTGCGGCTGGTATGTCGCGCGCTTACAGCACGGGAAAGGACTGAGCGCGCCCAGACACTACGGCTTAACGGGCAGGAAGGTCAGATATCGATATAGCGCAGGTTGAGCAGAGGCCGTGCACAACCTGATGACGCATGTCTACTCTGACGCCATGGAGCAGCCCCAGGGCCACTGCCAGTTCCTGAAATGGGGCGTCGTCTAACTCCACGGTCGTGCCGCACTGGTCGCAAACGAGGTGATGATGGGCGTCAGTCAGATGCGCCCACCGTGTCAGCTTGTCTCGGAGCTCGACGCGGACCACCAGGTCGTGCGTTTCGAGCGTCTCCAGCGTTCGGTAGACCGTCGCGGGATCGATCGTGGGATAGCGAGCCAGCAAGTTCGAGCGAATTTCCTCGACTGTTTGATGGGTGTGGCCCTGCCGCAGAACCTGCAAAACGCCGACGCGAGCAGAGGTAGCGTGCAGTCCGTGTTCCCGCAGCTCCTCTTTAAGCGATTCGATCTCTCCGCTGACGTTCACCAGCTATCTTCCTCTGTCGCAGTGCGGCTACGGGGCAATGGCGCGCTCGACATCCTGCGTGTGATGCGTGAGCTCGTGCGCTAAATCCTGCGCGATCTCCGATAGCCGAACTTCGCCCGCATTCTCCAGGTTGCCGACCTGGTTCCATACTCCCGGATCGAGGACCTCGACATACCGTTTAAATGCCGCGACCGAGACCTGCAGCGGCTCCAGTGATTCCACCGCCGGGCGTTGGTTGTACCGGCCGCGTTCAACTACCTCATCCGGATCGAACCATTCGAGCGTCGCTCCATCCTGCTCTGCAATGTTCCGCACTCGCTCGTAGACGAGATTCGCGACGTCCTCCATATGGGCGGCATACTCGTTGACGGACCAGACACCCGGCGACGGGTGAACCGCTTGTCGCGCTTCCGGCACTGCGAGGACGGCGAATTGGAAGCGCTCGTATCCGCTGAACGCCTGTTCAGCAGTTTGCAGAGGGTCCAGATCGTACACGAAACCGCACTGCGTGCACCGCAGTATGCCGTCTTCACCTCGTACAACGTACTGTGGATCCATCGCATCACCCCCTGCCGGGCGTATCCGGCTCTGTCGGTCCCTCCATGCTCCAGGGTCGGCGGAGAGGGCCCCTGGATACACTTTGAGCTCGATCCGGCGCTATCGCCGTTCCGGACCATTATCCTACGGGAATCAGAGAACTCGAGGCGGAAGTGTCGATACTTCCGCCTCGAGCCTCCGTGTATCGGTTAGCATGCCGCTCTCGATGAACGGCTTTCGGCGTGCTTGTGAGCTAACTCACGGTCAGAGTCACATCGTCCACGAAGAAGTCGCTGATCAGGGAAACATCGGTCGTGCCCTGGAAGTACACTTCGATGCCTTTTCCGCCGTAGCCACTCAGCGCCGACGTGACGTTAAAGCTCTCGTACACCCAACCGTTGGTCACACTGCTGTTGCACGATTGCTGCGGGGTGGTTATGGTGGCGCCGGTGCTTGTCCGGAGCTTGCCATAGAAGTAGTCGTAGCACGGGCTGCCGCTTGCTTCCTGAGTATCACTGTAGTACCAGTATCCGAGCGTCACCTTTGAGAACGTGGTGGGTAACGTGATGGTCTGGTAGATCTGATCGTTACAGTAGTTGTACCCGCAGAGGTACGCGCTGTACGAGCCGGCATGCGGGTTGGTTGGGTCCACGAGCTGATAGCCGCCGGACGAGGATTCACTCCACGGGGTCTGGCCGCTTTCGAACCCACCGTTGACGATGAGCTGCTTCGTCGTGGGCGTGGGTGTCGCGGTGGGTGTCACGCTTTTGGTCGGCGTTGGCGTGGCCGATGGCCCCACGGTAGAGGTTGGCGTCGGCGTCCTGGTTGGTCCGGCCGTCGCGGTTGACGTCGGCGTAAACGTGGGGGCCGAGGTCGCGGTCGGGGTGGGCGTTGAGCCCGTACCGCCCGATCCGGCGATATCCCGAGCCAGGTTGTACAGGTCAGTCGAGCCCCAGCCGGTCACTGCATCCCACGCCGTGCCGGCGTTGTAGCTGCCGTTTGTGCCGCTGGTCACATCGTGAAACGGCGCGTAGGTCTGCGAGTGCGTGGCCAAGGAATAGAGAGTGGGATTGAGGAACCCGACGGCCGGCTTGCTCTGCGCCGCCAGGTACTGATTGACCACGGCGGTCATACCGGCCCACAGCGGGCTGGCGAGACTGGTGCCCCCGATCTGCCCGCAGGTTGAGCTACTGCCGTAGCACACGTACGCGCCCGTATTGGGATCGGCATCGGCGGCAATGTCGGGATAGCCACGCTTGCCGTTCGCAGCCAGGCCGCTGCCGGTCTGCCACGACGGCCGACTGAAGATGTTACTGTATCCACCGCCCGAGCCTTCCGGGCTGCCGCCGGTGTTACAGGTGGCACAGTATGCCCAGGTGGCTTCGCCGGGGTACCCGCCGTTGATCGAGCCGTTGAATTTGGTACCGCCGACGCTGGTCACATAGGGGCTGCTGGTGGGGAAATCGGGGTACGGATTGACACCCGTGCCGGTATTGTTGGGGTCGCACCACGACCCGTTATCACCCGCCGAAAAGAAGTAATTGTGGCCGGTTGCGGAGTTCGACGAAAAAATATTCTCGGTCGCACTGGTAAAGGGATCCGTGGTGGATGTCGCTTCACAGCCGCCCCAGCTATTCGTGATCTGTTGGTTGTTATTGGAGTCTGTGCCGGCGAGATTCAGCGCGTCTTCAAGCCCCTGATCGGTAGGATTCCCACTGGAATCGGTCGGCGCCTCGTAGTAATCGATCGTGGCGGCGGGAGCAATCCCACCGGACGTCTCGATATCCATGCCGGCTTCACCATCATCCGGACTCTTTGCGCTGGTGGTGCCGCCATCAACCGGGATAACCTTGAGCCGGCCGTTGGCCGTCGTGGCAACGCTGGCACCGGTTACAGACCCAAAGTGCGATAGCGTGGTGTCCGATGGCGGGACGGTCCACAGCGTGATACCGATATGCTGGCCGCTGCCGGTATCGCCGGCTGTCCAGAGCGGATTCACATCGTAGGCATTTGCGAAGTCTTGCGGATAGTACGGCGTCGTGTTGTGCGCGGTACCGTTCGTCCCAATATGGAACCGCGGCACGTTATCCAGTCCGGTGATACTTTGGACATCATCCGCGACTGAAGCATCAACCGTTGGGTTCACCGACGGAGCATAGAACGATACGTCCTTGCCATTGACCGTACCCGTGTAATCGTTCACGGTCGTATGAAGCATGCTTTCGATCTGGGAGACCGTTCCGGTGGCATCGACCAGAAGATGATTCGTATAGGTCTGTGTCACGGTAAGCCCGTAGGACTGGAGCCAGCGGACCACCTGCTCTTCCTGCCGGGAGGTCGGATTGAACTCGGCATTGGCCTGTGCTTGAGTCAGGTACCGGTGATATTGAGCGCTGGAAGGATCGTTGAGACTACGGAGAAAGGCATCAAGTCCGGCAGCATCGCGCACCGGCAAGCCGATTGCCAGAGTGAGATGCCCGTCGCCCGCGTGGTGTCCGACGAGCTGAGCCTGGCCGTGGGCCACGATATCCGGCACGTGACCCGATAGCACTCTCGGCCCCACCGGTGCGGCGGACACCCCAATGCTTCCCTGGCCAATACAAGCAACCGATACGAGAATCGCGGCGAAAAACCAACTGAGCCATACACGTCGTTTCAACGAGAACCCTTTCCTGATGCACTGCGGAATACGGATAGTGGTGGCGCATCAATACCGAAGAGCGTATCATCCCGTTAGCGAGTCGTCAAGTAATATTTGACTGATGGCGCCGGACAGAGCGGGAGGTATGGCTACGGCTACCGGCCAGGCAAACACCCTCATCAGTACTTCTGACCAAGGACTCCAATATTGTGTGCACTCGCGAAGAAGCATCCCTCCGCGTCAGCTTGCTCCCATTCCAGATGCAGTTGGTCGATCTCGTCCTGCGTCAGTGCTCCGTTGCCAGCGACACTGCCCGGGCCGTCGCCATTGAGCTGGCGGCGGCACGCATCAAGCTCTTCCCACCCGGCAGCAGAAAGCCGGTGACGCGGCGAAGAACGTGCGGGAACGCCATGCCGCCTACTATCTGGGACTAGCTGAGGGCGCGGAACCGGAGCTCGGGGAACGGAGCAAGTCGGCTGGTTAAACCGGCTGGAAGTAGAGCACGACAACCTGCGAGCAGCGCTGGCGTGGTTGTTGGATGAGGAACGGGCAGAAGTGAGGGGCGCCGAGCGCGATCCGACGACCTGCGCCTCAAGAAACGGACCGTGGAGAGATAGCAGGCTTCGGCGCTCCTGTGTTTACGCCATTGGATTTCAGCGGTAAGGCGCCCTTTCTCCATTGCTATTAGGCATTGATGTACGCGACTCCGCGACGCAAGCGAATACCAGCGTCCCACGTCTCTGTGCCTATCACCGTCTCGGGTGCTGAGGTCCTAGGCGCGCCGCTTCCATTCGTGCGCCGCCGGCCGGTCCAGCCAGGGTCAGCGCTATCGTGCAGCACTCTCCATAGGTCGACGCCGGTTTAGCAAGAGCCCTTGGGCGAACGTACGTCAATTGTCATGGCTGGATACGCACGCGGAAATTGGCGACTCAAGCCTTCATGCGTTTCAGCGCAGCCTCATGTCCAACCGGCTCAGCCGCCGGGCTGAGCGACGCTAACCGGTGCTTTACTATTTCCCGCTTGCATAAGTGGCGTCTATGTGATATCAAATAGATATCACATTATGCGCAGCATGGGAACAGCCCCTGCCAGCGGCAAGGAGCGTTTGATGGCACCGACCGTGATCGATGTCTCGCAGCTGCGCAAAACGTACGGCCGGACGGTTGCCGTGGACGACGTCTCGTTTTCAGTGCGGGCGGAGGAGATCTTCGGCATCCTGGGACCGAACGGTGCCGGCAAAACCACGACCGTCGAATGCATCATCGGCCTGCGGCGGCCCGATGCCGGTACGATTCGGGTGCTGGGACTGAATCCGGAGAGCGATCAGGACCGAGAGGAGCTGCACACCCTGGTGGGCGCCCAGCTCCAGGTGAGCGCCCTGCCGGCCAAACTCACAGTTCGTGAGAATCTCGACCTCTACCGATCGTTCTACTCACCAGCCGGCCGACGTCGCTGGAGCTCGTTTCCATGCTTGGGCTCGGCGACAAGCTCGACAGCTACTACAAGGATCTCTCCGGCGGGCAGAAGCAGCGGCTGGCCGTCGCCGTGGCGCTGATCGGGCAACCGAAGATCGCGGTGCTCGACGAGATGACGACCGGGCTGGATCCGCGGGCGCGGCGCGATACCTGGGAGCTGATCGAGGGCATCCGGGCGCGTGGGGTGACAATCCTGCTGGTCACGCATTACATGGACGAGGCGCAGCGGCTGTGCGATCGGGTGGCGCTATTCGATCAGGGCCGGGTTGTCGCCCTCGGCACACCGAGCGAGCTGGCGACGGAGGCGGGCGGCGGCAAGCATGTGACGTTCGTTCCCTCCCGTCCTTTTGACGATCGTCTGCTGACCGATCTCCCGAACGTCACGAGCGTCGAGCACCAGGGACCGCGCGTCCTCGTGACCGGCAAAGGAGAGCTGGTGAACGCCGTGATCCAGACCCTGGCTGCCAACGACGTGACCGCTGAAGACGTGACGGCCGGCTCGGCGACGCTGGAAGACGCCTTCCTGCGACTGACCGGCCGCCACATCCACGAACCGGAAGAGGCGTACGTATGATTGCTCTCCGATCGCTCCTCCCTCCCCAGGCGCCGCGAGCGGCTTTCCGCAAGCTCGTTCGGTATGAATTCGTGCTCACACGGCGAACGCCCAGCCGGGCGGCTCATCGGTCTCGGCATCCCGCTGCTTCTGCTGGTAGTCCTCGGGAGCATCCCGAAATTGACTCAGCCGGATTCGACGCTGGGTGGCCTCAGCTTCATCGAGGTCTACATTCCGACGCTCATTGGGTTTGACATCGCGGTCACGGGAATCCTCGGTCTACCCGGCCGCTGGCCACATACCGGGAGCAAGGAATCCTGCGCCGGCTGTCCACGACGCCGATTCCACCGGCATGGCTGCTGGGGGCGCAGCTGGTGGTGAACCTGACGATTGCGGTGGTGGGCATTCTCGTCCTGGTGGTAGTCGCGATGGTGCGGTTCGGTATGGCGGTGCCGAAGAGCTCGCCCGGCTTCATCCTGGCGATCTTGCTGACGATGGTCGCGATCTTTGCCATCGGGCTGCTCGTCGCGGCGCTGGCGAACGGCGCCCGGCGGCGCAGACATTTGGCGGCAGTAGTCGTCGTCCCGCTCCTGTTTTTCGCCGGTCTGTGGGTGCCGATCGCTGCCTTGCCGGTGCAGATTCGCGATATCAGCACCTGGACGCCACTCGGCGCAGCGGCGAAGGCGATCCAGGATGCGATGCAGACCGGGTTCCCGCCGGCCGGTCAGTTGCTCATCCTGGTGGCGTATGCGGTCGTCGCCGGAGCCCTGGCGGTGCGATTCTTTCGCTGGGAGTAGCCCACCGAATTGGACCGCTGTGAGCCACTCCACCAGATACCGATGAACATTCACCGCCATGTATCGCCGAAGATGACACGCTGACCAACTTGGCGATTAGTACTGTCTCATACAACGGACCACCGGCCGGTGTGGGAGTACTGCATCACTTCGAGCCAAGCCGATACGCAACCACCACGGGCTTCCTGCGCGTGAGGCCGACTCCGGCAAGCACCGTGTTCCCCGCGATTGCCAGCGTCGAGTTCGAGCCGGCGGGGAGGTTTCTGGTCCAGACGATCGTCCCCTTCTTGCGCGAGAGTGCCGCGATCTCACCGCTCAATGTCGTTGTGAACACGAGATCGTTGGCAACCGTTGCCCCGCCCAGCGGCATCTGTGGCAGGTTCGTGGCCCACAGCTGCTTGCCGGTGGCGATGGCGATGGCGACCATCTCACCCTTGCCCTTCAAGAAGTTCGCCGTGCCGGAGGAAGATTTGGCCGTCGTATAGGTGGTCGGCATGTTGACGACGGGCACGTATGCCACGCCACCCGCAACCGCCATGTTCGTCTCTACTCCGCCCGCTTCACCGGGATAGAGCGTATACGGCGTCTTCAAATGCAGTTTGCCTGAGAGGGCGAGTTGATCGTCGCGGTCGTGGCCGTTATGGATGCCCACGGACGTCTTCCACAGCAGCTTGCCGCTCGCGGGATTGAAAGCGAACACAAATCCGCCTTTACCGGCAGCAAGTACCACCGGATGCCCGGCTACGGTGGTAAAGATCGGGGAGACCTGAAGATCCCAGTCATGAAAATCGTCGGGGAAAGCCTGGTAATACCACTCCAGCTTGCCGGTGGTTTGACGCAGCTTGACCAGACTATCGGTATACAATTCGCGGCTAGGGGCGGTCTGCGCCTGCTGCTGCGAGAGGTAGGGATTGCCGATGCCCGCGTAGACGGAGTGATCCGGGCCGATCAGGACGGCATCCCAGGCGCCGCCCGCAGGTGCCACGAGCTGCTGGCCCCGCTTGTCCACCACCGTCTGGAAGCGCCAGACTATCGTGCCGGTACGGGCGTCGAGGGCATAGATGATGCCGCCACCAACCGTGAGGGCCGACGAGACGAAGACCTTGCCGTCGGCTACCTGGGGGGGAATGTCGAAGCCGGCCTTGTGCGCTGCGAGAGCTTTACTCGCCACGAGATGTGTGTTGTACCACAGCTGACGACCCGTGGTCGCACTCAGGGCGAATACGCCGGTTGCCGTGACGCCGTAGATTCTGCCATAGGCGAGCGTTACACCGTTCGGTCCGTAACTCGGGGAGTTGTACAGATGCGTCCAGAGCACCTGTCCGGTCGCATACCGCACGGCCATGACGTTCGCCGAACCGTCCTGCAAGTAGGCGATGCCGGCGGCAATCACGGGATTGGCGACGTCCGCGCCCGCGGAGCCGGTGTGGCGCAACGGGATCGTCCAGGCAACTCGAAGCTTCGATACGTTGGCCGAGAAAATCGTCGTGTGCGCCACACGTGTGTTGTACAGGTCCCCATTCGAAGAAGGCCACTCGTTGGCGTCGCGGACGTCCTCTGGCGGGGCGCCAGGCGGGACTGACGGAGCCACCGACATGGCCGACGCCGAAGGCCCCAACGCCGCCGACGCGCTGCTCCACGAGAGCATGATAGCGAGCGCAAGGGCGGCCGTGGCTCCGCCCCATGTATTGAGTCTTGTCATGGTACGTGGACCTCCTTGCTCCAAGTGTGGCGCCGTCGGCGGCAACGATTCCACCTGGCCACAATGCCTAGCGTTCGTGAGCTGCTGGAGAAGCGGGTCTCGCACAGTGCCATCGCGCGCATCCTTGGGGTCAATCGTGACACCTTGAGCAGCTACGTTAAACGACATCAGTTGGATCGACCAAACCCCATCTCTCAGTAAGTTGTCTCTCAATCATCGTCTCAACTGCAGAATAGTGCGTGGATAAGTGAGACGGTGAGGCCTAAAAGGAGCCTTAGAAGGCGCGCAGGCGAGGTGCTGTGATCCTTGCTTGACCATGGGTCAGTTGCTCTGATCAAGCGGGTGCGGGACGGGCAAACTTACTACCTTTTCCGGGCGGACGGGTAGATCCGGGATGGTAGACTATGTCGAGTACTGGCTGCCCGGTCTCGACCCGACACCGTTCAGTGAGACGACGCGTCTCTACACCTCCACCCCGAGGGAGGACTTCCTCATCGACCGGGTCGGCCCGCTGGTCGTGTTGTCCGCCTGCTCGGGACACGGCCCAGTTCACAGAGACGAGGACGTCATGACGCTCGACCCGGTTGCCTACCAGCCCTACTCGGACCCCGATGACTTCATCCGTGAGGTCACCGACCGCATCTGGGTCGACCGCGACATCGACCACATCAACGAGAACTACGAGCCCGACTCGGTCGTGCACGTCGCCCTTGGCACCATCACGACCCGCGCCGAGGTCATCGAGGGCAGCACGATGCGCATGGCTGACAGCGCCGCACACCCCGGGGCCATGCCCGGCCAGGCGGAGGACGTCGTCTGGGAGGCCCGAGGCACCGACGGGTTCCTCAGTTCGCACCTGGTCTACTGGGGCCAGGACCGTTACTACGACGGTCAGCGCCGCCGGCTCAGCCTCCACAGCGTCGCGAACTGCCTCTACCGCCGGGGCCGGATGGTGGAGGAGTGGATCGCCCGCGACGGCCTGGCCCGCGCGCTGCAGACCGGACAGGACCCGGACCAGCTGGCACGCGCGCTGTACTTCCGTGGCTACTCTGGGTCATGGTTGCGCCCGGCGCCCGGCGACGTGCTGGCCGAGGGCGACAGCGGTCCGCGTCCCGACGACTACCGTGCGGAGTGCGAGTTGGTGCTCGAGCTCATCGAGAAGGTTTGGAACCAGCGGAACTTCGCGGCGCTGGACGACCTGATCGTCCGGGACGTGTTCCTCCACAGCAGCGGTGAGGCGACCTACGTCCGGCCCAAGGGGTACGTCGACGAGACGCTGCGGCTCCTCCTGGCGTTCCCCCGCGCGCACTTCGAGGTGCGTGACATCCAGACCAACTTCGACTACCGGTATGCCGGGTTGCGCATCTCGGTGCTGTGGAAGATGACAGGCCCCTACGAGGGGCGCCCGCTCTACGGAGCAGTCACCAACCAGGACGTCGACCTGCTGGGTGTCTCGCAGTTCCTCATCCAGGGTGGGCGGATTGTCCGAGAGCGGCGGATCTTCGACGAGATCGCCCTGCGCGCCCAGATCAACGCTCTTCGCGGCGACCAGTCGGACGCGACGCCGGGCAACATCTACTTCTTCTGACCAGGGCCTCGTGCGCGCCGTTCCGAATACGCCAGGCATGCCATGTGGCCAGGTGCGCAGTCGTTCGGGTGAGATCGAGCCCCCTGCGAGAAGGAACAATCTCTATGACCCAGTTCCTGGGAGACATTAAACCCGGGTTCTATCGCCTCCTTCATGGAACAGATCAATTCTCCAGGAAGCACCAACCGTTCAGCGACCTTTTATTCCCGCTGGTTCGCAAGTCCCTGAACGTGTCGCTGGCCGACGCTAACTATGCGGAAACCTTTGACTTCTTCGAGTATCTGCTCGCGCTGCTCTATGTCGATGGCGAGTTGCTCAAGGGGAGGGATCGTCCATCATGGGCGCCGGCTGGGAGCTTCGTGTGGCGCGATCGCTACCTGGAACATGCAGACATTAGTCGTAAGGTGCAGCGTCAACCGGCAGAGCTTGTGGGAAATGGCCAGCATTGCAGGCTGGCCTCTTCGGTGGCGACATCGCTCGTGCTCAACGGGCGCACGAGTTATTCGCGCCTATTCTTGAGAACTACCGCCGATCGGCTCATTAGCTCTTTCGCTCCTACCCAAACCAAGCAACGGACTGGGGCATAAAGACTGACAGCAGCCACGGAACCCCGTCGCCTGGAGGCGCTTCGGCACCCATAATGGGCATTCTGGTAATTAGGACAAGGAATCAGCCCAAGGAAAGCGAGGGACTTCGTGGACGCATCGATAAATGTAGGTAGTATCGATGACCTCAGTGAAATCAAGCGGCGGGTCTCACAGATCATTGGTTACGCCGACAAGCGGAGCCATGGTGCTGCCGTACCGTTCGGTGATATTACCACTCGGTGTTCCATTGATTAGATCAGCGAAGATGATACCGGGAAGTCGCTTGAGGTTCTGACGGAGCCGGAATTGAATCTCGTCGTCATCTACAACACGTCCGATGAAGGGCCGTTGCTGCAGCTCACCGATGAAGGACGCGAGAAGCTGAAGGAGCGCGGACTCCACAATAGCGAGTGTGGCAGGCGCCGTTCAAGTTCGCCAAAGTTAATTGGCGCAAGATAATTCCGGGGTTCTTAGCATCTCAAAAACCTCCACAGCGTGTTGAAAAAGCCATAGCGCGCTAGACGTGGTCGGAGGCACTCCACCAGGCGTCTGAGCAGAACTCGATCGGTAGTGTGTCCGCCACCGGATCGATACCATGTGCCTTGAGTTGCCCGAAATACCGATCACGTTCCGACTCTGGTAGCTTTGCTCCGCACCAAGGACAGTGATTGATTTCGACGTAACTCTGCCCACTCCCGTTATGGAGCGGGTCAAGGGATACGAGGAGACTGACGCGTACCAGAAGGCGTTGCGGAAGCGCAGGGTCTGGATCGAGCCACTGTTTGTAGAAGCAAAACAGTGGCATGGGTTGAATCGATTCCGACTACGACAGCTCTGGAAAGTCAATACCCAAACTCTGTTGATCGCGGCGGGACAGAACCTGAAGCGGTACCTTGCGGCACGAGGATGGGGACGGCGACATGGTCCAACCGGCAGTTGGTGGGCTTCCTTCCCAGCCGCTCTATCAGGCTATCCCCTCACCTAACGGCAACCGGCCCCCACGGCGATTGTCTCTTTCCTCTCGCGGCCAGCTTTCGCGAACGTTGCTGCTTCCCTGCATAAGGGGTTTTTCAACACGCTGCGGATTTTTTGAGACGATGATACAGAGAGTCACACCTCTCCTGTATAGTGCGAGCATGTCCTGAATCCTGTCGTCGTCGAGGAGTGGAAGGAACGGGTTCTGCCATGTCAAAACAGGACGAACTTCGGGATGAAGTAGAGGCGTTGCTGCGCGCGGCTCGTACCCTGTCTCCGGATACCGACTCCTATCTTGCTGAGACCTTTGTTTCGCGGCTGGATCACCGGAGAACGCGAACAATACAGCTGAGGATTCCATCGCTCAGGCTTCCCCGCCGCCTTGCAGCCCTACTCGCAGTTGCTACCCTGGCCGTCGGTGGACCGCTGGCCATTCACGCGTACACGACTCCATCCATCACGAGTTGCGTGCCGACGATCTGGAAGACGTATCCATCGAGGTCGATGGCACTCGCCGATAGTGCAGCCATGCGAACGAAGGGTTACTCGGAAAGCGGTGGGGAGGACTATAGCAACGGTCACGCGACGAAGGTATACACCCTTAACGGCGGCTGTAGGTAGGGACCGAGGTGCCAGGAAGCCGTGCACATGGGGCCGCCTGCAGAAGGTACTGAATTCCAGCTCCAGCTACACGATGGGCGTGCAGTGATCGTCATGGCTCGAGCAGGTGTTTGCTGAAAAACTCCAGCCGTAGCTGTTCCATGCTCCAGTCCCAAGTCTCGGCGAACGCGTGCTTGCCTCCCGGTACGGGGATGAAGGTGACATCGGAGTCCACTGCTTTTAGCGCGTGGAAGAGCAGCTCTGAGTTTCGGAAGTGAACATACTCGTCGCAGTCGCCATGTACGGTGAGGAACGGTGGGGAATCCTCTCGAACGTGCGTGATCGCATTTGCCATCCGCGCCAATTTCATCCGTTCGCGCAGAGGGCCACCGAGGAGTTGCTCCATTACGTAGGCTGTCTCTTGGTAGAGTAGGATCGCCGGAACGACCGCGAGCGCGGCAGACCAACGCGGCTCAGTTCTGACACGCTCGCCCCACGCCGCTTCCTTGGTAGAGTCGTTAGAAGGTTTCTGTTTACGCTTCGGGACTGCCTTGCTCATATCGTCGAATCTGCGCCAACTGGTAAACCACCACAGGGTTTATGATCGGTAAGTCCGTGCGTCCCCTTTGCGTGCGAAGGTGATGATCTCCGGACTCGTGTCGCTCAGCGGTTGCCGGTCCCAGTCACCGAACTGGTCGTCAATCACCAAGCCCGCCTGCGAGAGAAACATGGTGAGCGTATCCGCGCTCACGAATCGTAGCGCTCCACGGCTCACTTCCGGGTGGTCCCACGTGGGGCAGGTGTACGTGCTGATGCTCCGGACGACATTCCCCTCCACGGGCATCTCGACCCGGTATACCTTCCGTACCACCGCGCCGCTTGGGTCGATCGCGTCACCCGAGTACTGATCGGGCCAGCGTTCCCATCCCCGGTCCAGAATGTTCCGCGTCTCAAAGGAAAAGCGACCGCCATCCACCAGGGCGGCTCGGATCGCTCGCAGAGCACTGCGTACCTCGTTGTCCTCCACCAACTCCTGAAAGGCATGACCGGTCATGACAACAAGATCAAACTCTCCGTCCCAGTGAACGGACGAGAGGTCACCCAGCACCCAGTCCACGTCTGGTCGACTCCGTGCCTGGTCGAGCATGCCGGGAGCTGGATCGAGTCCGACGAGTCGTCCACGATGGCCTTTTTCTCTTGCCCATCGCAAGAGACTGCCGGTACCGCAGCCGACGTCGAGCACTGCATCCGCAGCCATGATCAGGGGCAGGTAGAAGGCGAAGTCGACGCGTGCCTTGGGTGGGTGGAAGACGTCATAGAGTGCGGCAAGATGACTCTCGGTAAACGAGCGCTCCGTCACGATGTTGAGTCCGGCACCGGGAAGGAGCACTTCATTCTCGGGTTCACTTCCTTCTGACGTTCTCTGCCAGTCCTATCTTCGCATTCCTCCCGGATCACCTCTCCTCTGGTCAAGAACGAGCGACATGAAATGCGAACGGGACGATGCTCGTGGTGCACCCAGCACTCGTCGTCGCCAACGCAGTGCATAGGCTTAAAAAGGACGAACGATCGTGACGAGCAAGGCGACAGCAGCGACGCTCATGATTCCGGCCGCGGCCCACGTTAACGTCTTACTGAGGAGTCCGCTGACTTTATCGTGCATGACCGTACGATCCGAGGCGAGCAGCACGATCAGGATCAAGAGTGGTGGGGCAACCAGTCCATTGATGACGGCGGTAATGAACAATGCCCGAATAGGGTTGATTCCCATGAAGTTCATGGCAACACCGGCCAGGATGGCCAGCACGATGATCAGATAGAAGGTCGGGCGATACCTCGGCTTCGTCGCAAGCGTCCCGGGCAGGCGGGCGAACTCCTTGAGTGCATAGGCAGCAGACCCAGAGAGTATCGGAATGGCCAACAGACCGGTGCCGATCATGCCAAGTGCGAAGAGGATGAAGGCGTACTGGCCGGCGAGCGGTGCAAGTGCGCTGGCTGCTTGATCGGCGGTCTGGACGTTCGTCTTGCCGTGAGCATGCAAGACTGCAGCCGAGGTCAGAATGAGGAAGTACATGACGAGATTCGAGAACAGCATCCCGACGAAGATATCGGTTCGAGCCGCTTTCAATTCACTCAGTTTGACACCGCGACGCTGCGACTGGGTCGTCAATCCAGCGGCCTTCATCTCATCCACCTCGGATGACGCCTGCCAAAAGAACAGGTACGGGGAAATCGTCGTGCCCAGGATCGCCACGATGGCAGTGATGAAGTTGGTCGTGAACTCGATGTGTGGGATCACGGTTGCCCTCAGGACCGGCCCAAGCTGCGGGTGGGCGAAGAAGGCAGTGATCACGTACGCGAAGAGCGCCAGCGTGAGCCATTTGAAGATGCGGAAAATGGTGGCATAGCTGGCAAAAAGTTGAAGTCCCAAAATCAGCAGCGCGACGGGCACCACGAGCCAGATCGCTTGCAGCGTCCCGTGAGTCAGGAGAGAGCCGCCGGCAGCGACCGCACCAAGATCGGCCCCGACGTTGATCGTGTTGGCGATCAGCAAGGCAAGGATGCAGAGTCCGACGAGCCAGGTCGGGAACTTGCGCCGCAGACTGACCCCAAGCCCCACGCCGGTCTGGAGAGCGATGCGCGCGCACATCTCCTGCACCGCTGCCATCAGTGGAAAGGTGAAGAGTGCCGTCCAGAGCAAGCCGTACCCAAATTGACTGCCGACCTGCGAGTACGTGCCGATTCCGCTCGGATCATCGTCACTGGCACCGGTAATCAGTCCCGGTCCCAAAACCTGAAGGAAAGTTAATGGGTGTTTGAGCGTCATCTCCTGGAGGACACTCTCTCCGGGTGGTGGCGTTCCCATGACCGTTTCATCGGTCGGGGTCTCTTTAAGCACCAGTTCAGTTGGTGGCTCAGGTTCGGAGATGATCTTGTCGAGAATCGGGTCCCTGCTCGGCTTCCGTTGTTTGGTGCTCATACGGATACCGTTACTCCCTGCTATGAGAGGGGAATGGCGACCACTACGTCTTGACGTACGCTGGGCAAGAACCGTACCGTCTCACCATTTTGCAGCCATCCGCGTTCGCTGACATATGGCGGTCAACCACGTCCATAGTGACGGCTATTGTCGGGATCGCCTCCGCTTGACGGGGGTATTTCGAGACGCGATTCGACTCCAGGACGACTTCGGAAACAAAGTGTGCATCGGGTAAAACCTACGGGACATGGCCACACCGCGGTGGAGAATGCGCTGCAGAAGGCACGCAGGTATGCAGATGCGAGCGGTCTTGTGACGTTTGCAATCGATGAGGCCCTTACCATCGTTGGTCTGCATCAAGAGGATTAGCCAGGGGTGTATGTGCGGCGGTACGGTGGCCGAGAACAACTCGACCAGGTAATCATCAATCACCTTTTTGAGGCGCGGTATGAGTGAATCTTTTGAGGCATTGCCTGGCACTTTGGTTGCATCGGCGATTATCTCTCGTCCCCAGATCAGCTTTGCCTCATCACAGAGGTACGACGATATGCTCGAAGAAGCGGCGAAAGAAGTGCAGACCCAGCCGTTGGCGCGTGCGCGTGAGGGTGAACTGGTCAGGCAAGCATTCGTTCAGGACATAGCTCAGATACCAGCGGATACTTAATCGATCCGCCGCTAGCGCAAGGAGCTGCTGCTCTGAGCGGATGCCCTCGAAGAACATCACGAGTTGCAGTTTGAGGAAGATTACCGGATCAATAGACGGTCGACCACGTTTGGCGTTGCAGTCAGCTACCCACGGCCGGACGAACGAGAGGTCGAGGGACTCTTCCAGATGCCGATAGAAGTGGGTGGCCGGGACACGTGTTTCAAGAGAGCCGGTGATGGGCCGATCGAGCTCACGAGTCTTGTGGGGACCGAGCATGGCAGGGAGACCTCGGCGGGAGCAGGAACAGAACAATCATGTCGTTCAGCCTACTCCCCGCACTCACTCTATCGTCGTGCTTTGACGACGCGCAGCATCATTGTCAGGCTGCCTCTCCCGGCATGCCCCGTGATCTGCCAACAGCCACCCGTGGGGAACAGGATCGCGCTCGGCACGAATCCACGTGTTCCATACCCTGAGGGAACATCCGCTCGTAGTGCTGGAGCCGGCTTGTCCAACCTCCGCCCATGAATTCGCAACATCCCCTGGCTCCCTGCTCCTCGCCACCAACCGACCTTCAAGTAGAGCCAGCCGTTGCGCTCCACATCCTCCCGGGGGATCTGCACGGTGCCCTTGGACCACCACAAGAGCGTCCACAATCCACCCCTGCCGTGGTACCACGGGCCGGGCGATTGCTCAACAGGACGGCCCCCATTCGGATGACTGACCAGACAAGACGGCACGGGACGAAGGGTGCTCCGACCTGACCTCCTGCTGCGGCGAGGATGGAGACACTCGGCCAGGAACTCCCAGTGAGAGCAGCAAGCAGCAACAATCCAGAAACGATGCAGGTGCGGTACGTGGCTCGACCTCGTGATCAGACAGGATGCGGTCTATCTCTGCACCTACTCTATACCCGAGGCGATACGTTGGGTCCTGCAGCCTACTCTGCTATCTTCACCTTGGCTTTTTCGCAAAGCACTCATGAGTTTTTGAGACACTGCACGACCCGGACGCGCTAGTAAGTGGCTGAGCAAACGACAGGCGCAATGTCCAGATCTCGAGAACGGCCGGGAGTTATTGAAAAGGCTGTCACTGAGTCTAACCGAAGGAGTTAACCCATTAAGGATATGCCGAAGAGCATCACGTGAGCGGATGCGAGGATGCAGCGTGCGTCGTCGCATGCTTCGATCTGGATGGGGTTCTGGTAGACAGCGAAGCGACGAAAATGAGCGCATTTCATCTTGCTGTCGGCGATGTCCTCAGGCCGAGTGGCGAGATCATGGACAGGATTGACGCTTGCAATCGCTACCATCGGGGCGTGCCGCGGCGCGACAAGTTCACCTTTGCGACGGCATTGGCGGCTGGCGGGCACGACGCCGCTACCGTTCAAGCGCTGTTGAGCGCCTATGCGACGCTGCTCGCAGACCACCTAACCGAGGTGGCACGCTGAGCCACCACCTACGAATGGCATGTTACGCCTGGCACGTGTATGGTTTTATGGCACAGACTTGACGTGCGCCCGTAAGTCACCTCCTACTACGGCGGTAAATTGCTTCAATCTGCGGTGGGATTATCCTTAATGCCACAGGGCTACTTGACACGATCCGAAGCCCATAACGCCGCGGTTACTGAAACCGCCAAGTCCGCCCACGACCTTGATTTATACAGGAATGGTGGCGCCGCACCTTGTGTCCTCGCTCCGACTTGCCACAGCTCGACATGCTACGAGCGAGGGTAGGGGAAGCCGTGGGGATCATTGTCCCAGAAGGGTTCCGGTGCTCGAGATTGACCGGGCGAGACGGCTGGTCTTCGCCTCTTCAGAGATATGGCGGTCAACGAGCCAGCGTGATAGCAGCAAATACACGGTCTGCTCGATCAACTCGATTGGGTTGGAAATCCCGCTAGATGAAGACTCGACAGCGACTAATAATGTGGAAGGCTGATGGCCCTGGCCTCCGAGGTGCTCTCTCCTTCTCTCAGTCGGAAGGATGCACCCGACGTTCGTTTCGGACAGTTTTTAGCCTTTAAGGGAGCACGATCATTCCTTGTTGGACTTGCGTTAAGGGTTCTGCCCCCTTCTCGGTAACCACGAAGGAATCTTCCAGCCGGAATCCGCCCCACGGACCGAAAAACATGGGAATGTCAACAGAGACGACCATGGATGGCTCCACTACCTCGTCACTACTAGGGCCGAAGAACGGCGGCTCGAATTCTTGGACGCCGACGCTGTGGGCGACGCCGTACGCGCAGTACTGACCGTACCCGCGCTCCTGAAGATATCCTCGTGCTGCGCGATCGACCTCTTGACATGAAATGCCAGGACTCAGGGCTTCTACAGCTCGTCGCTGGGCCTCACGGGCAGCGTCGGCTGCCTTACGGAGCTCAGGTGAAGGCTCACCAAGATGTACGAGTCGGCCAATCGGGGCGCTGTACCCCTCATATCGCGGTGCCAGAGTAACCAATATCGGCTCGCCCTTTTGGAGCTGTCTCCGTCCTGTCCGGCCGATGATTGGTCGCGAGTTCTCCCTGCCGGACGCCACGATGGTGTCGATGGCAAGGCCCTCAGCACCGCGTGAGCGCATCGCGTATTCTGCTGCTGCGGCAAGTTCGAACTCATAGGCACCGGCACGACATGCCTCGACGAGCGCGTCCATGGCGTGCTGCGTGAGAGTAAAAGCGTAGCGCAACACTTCGATCTCTTCCGCCGATTTGTACTTGCGGAGCCGAGTAAAGACATCGTCAACACGCACGATCTCCGCTTGAGCGACAGCAGGACGAAGACGCTCCCAGGTATCCACGGACATCTGGTCAAAGCCTGCCACTCCCACACGCTGCGGCTTAACCTCGGCAATTCTGTCGATGACCTGTGCCAAAGAGTGTATCTCCAGATACGGGTACTCCTCTCCTGGCACACCGAACTCGTTGATCGCTACGACAGTATCGATAGAACCCACAATTTCGGCGTGCGCTGCGAACTCTGGCCCCGTCGCGAGGATGGGTTCCCCAGACAGTGACATCACCACGCACGCGGGCTCGAAGTGAACGGGGAAATTCGCCAGATATCGAACGTTCGCGGGACCAAAGACAGCGTGGTCATCACCATAGGCGAGGATGAGATCCAGGCTGGCATCTCGCATGGCATCCTGCGTAGCTTGCCACCGGCGCTCAAACTCAGCCCGTGTGAGTGTTGGCGACCCCATGAGTTATGCCTCCTTTCGCGACACAGCGTGGTCACGAAGAGATGTGATGGAAGGAATGGCAGCACTAGCGTCAGCACCGACTTGTTTCACTACAGGATCCACGGACGACGAGAGAAGGTTCGAGCACGGAGGCCACGGGCCCTTCGCCCCGACTAACACCTGTGAGCCGGCGCAACAGAGACCTGCTGCTATAGCGCCGATCGCATAAGCAGGCTGGCTCACGACGTCAACGGAGGGGAAAGGAACTGAGCCCACTGGGCATCGTCGAATGACACAACTGAGATGTCAGCGGGAATAGAACAGGCTGCGTTCGTGGATGGCCCGCATTGCACCTTCGGCAGTGACGTTGTTATGCAGAAAGAGTGCGGTGGGCCGAGGCACTTGATCGAGGAGTTCGCCAACGAGCCGATATCCGCTTTCTCGACGGAAATCGCCTACTCTCACATAACGCTCCTCAACGAGAGAGACCCACGATCGCGAATCGCAGCTTCAAAGCCACGATCGTTCTCGACCGTTGTCAAGGATTGCGGGCCGGCGATGACCCCGACTCTCTGATGGCCGAGATCGAGAAGGTGCGCTGTGGCTTGATATGCACCTCCAAAGTTGTTGATGAGAATAGTGTCGCTGTGTAAACCCTGCAGCACTTGATCCACCTGGACGATGGCAATCCCACGCCGCTGAAGTAAGCGACAGGGTCTGTACATTTCCGGTCGTCGGAGTGATTACCACACCGTCAGCCTGGCTCCGGCAGCAACACCCGCAGGCTCGCTTTCTCGCGTCGTGGGTCCTCCTCCGAGTCGCACAGCATCAGAATGTACCCCGCATCCCTTGTCACGTCCTCACAACCTTTCGCAACAAAGGCATAGAAGGGATTGGTAATGTCCTGGATAACGAGACCGATCATCTTGGAGGAGCGGTTCTTCAAGCTGCGGGCGACGAGGTGCGGTTCATAGCCGAGCTCGGTATGCCGCCTGCTCGACGCGAGATACGGGTCTACGGCACTGCTGTACCCCCGTCCACTTGAGCACGCGGGAGGCGGTCGAAGTCGATACACCTGCCCGTTGTGCTACGTGCTTAATGCCGACGAATTCATTCAAATCTGACATCGTTACCACGTTCCTGACCTAGAACTGGCGGCTTCCCCTCCACTGCGAGGCGTCCTTTGTCCCTGAGAGTACACCAAAAGGCGCGCCATGTCCATGTGCATTCTCGCCACGCCTTGACTTGTGGTTGGCTCGGTGTTTAAGCTGGGCACCAGGCGGATGTGGGATCGCTCCCACAAATCGGCTTCGGCCCACCACCTGCTACTAGGTCGAGGAATGATGGGTCAGGTCGAAAGAGAACGAAGTTCACCGGAGAGGAGTAGGCTGACATGGACGATAAAGTACCCGTTCCAGAGGCGATTCCCGAAGACAACAACGGGGCAGAATGTCCTCAGTCGACGCGGATTTCTGAAGTCCGCAGGCGTTCTCGCCGGTGCTGCAATGGCGCCCACGCGCATGCTCGAGGCGCCCATCACGAGGGCGCTCAAGAGCTCGGTCACCGTGAACTACATGGTCGGTGGTGGGTCTCCCTTCAGCGAAGTCGTTCAGAAGATGCTGCCAACATTCACGAAGCAGACGGGAATCAAGGTCAACGTGATCGAGCTTCCCTACGAGGACACCTATCCCAAAGCCATCCTTGAGGCTCGCAACAGGACCGGCGCGTACGATGTCATCCAAATGAATCGGCCTACGCTTGCCGCCTTTACCGAGCCCAAGTACCTCCTGCCGCTCGGAGACTACGTCTCCAAAAGCGTCATCAACGACCTCTTCCCGGTTCACCGGGACTTCGTGACGTTCAACGGCAGCGTCTATGCGGTCCCTCACAGCAACGACCTTCGCTGCCTCTACTACCGAACGGACCTTTTCCAAAAGGCCGGCTACAAGCACCCGCCAACCAACTGGAAGCAAATGGAGGCGATGGCTAAGCATCTGACTACGCAGGGGCACTACGGCCTGATCATGGCTGGGTCACCGAAGGGCCCGGGGATCTGGGTCCTCGCTGACCTGATCACGCGAAACGGTGGATCCATTCTTGATGCACATGGCCAGCCCGCTGTCTCCCAGCCTGCCGCGGTCGAGGCACTAGATTTTTTCGTGCGCCTGCTTAACGTCGACAAGGTCCTGCCTCCTGGCACGCCGAATTACCTCTGGACCGACACGCGAACGCTCTTTCCTGAGGGAAAGGGTGCGATGGTCCAAGAGTTTGAAGATATCGTCCCGTTGCTTGATAGTTCAAAGACCTCTGTCATCCAGGGTAAGTACGATTTGGCGCTAATCCCGGGGAATGTCCGCAAGGCCACTAACAACGCGGGGTGGCTCGTCGGGATGCCTGTCGGGACCAAGCATCCCAAGGAGGCGGGCAAACTGATCGACTTCATCCTCTCGATCCCCGCACAGACCGCCATGTGCCGCCAGAGTGGAGCGCTCTCCGGCCGGCAAGTCGGTGTTCGATCATCTGATCGCGATTGGCAAGCCCAATCGTCCGAAAGGCGATCCGATGGGGAAGGCCCGCTGGCAGTTCTATCGCGAAGTCATCGGTACGTCATACGAGCTCCCGCGCACACCGTCGGAGCCCCAAATCGAGACCATTCTCGGACAGGCACTGTCAAGCGCACTCTCCAAGCAGCAATCCGCAAAGAGTGCAATGACGACCGCGCAGAGCGAGATCAAGCGTCTGGTCGGCTGACGATACTCCTTAGCGGAGGGAGGTTTCCACCTCCCTCCGCTAACGTCTTGCCCAAGGAGAGGATCATGAGTCTTCCACCCCTCGTTTCCGATCACCCACCTGTCGCACAAAGAGGGTCGTGGACACGGCTCGCCCGTCGTTGGATACGGTCCAACGGCTTCTATATTCTGATGCTTGCGCCGCTTCTGGTCATCATGCTGGGGCTCTACGTCTATCCGGTCGCGCGCACCGTCTCTACGAGCCTCACTGACTTAAACTTTATTAGCCCATTTCCTCCCCACTGGATCGGTCTGGATAACTACACGCAGTACCTCACGGGTCCTGACGGTGCGGCGACTCTGCGCAATACATTCTTCTTTACAGCACTCGCGACAACACTGGAGACGGCCCTGGGTTTGGCGTTCGCGCTCCTGCTCGAGCGCGCCTTCTGGGGCAGGGGTCTGGTTCGAAGCCTCTTGCTCTTGCCGATGATGTTTGCCCCGGTTGTCGTTGGCTACGAGTGGCGATGGATATTTGATGATCAAGCCGGTCTTGCCAACTACGTGCTCCAGTCGCTCCACGTGATTCACCAACCCCTGGCCTGGCTCAGCTCCCCCCATCTCGCTTTCTACACGATCATCGTCGCCGACCTCTGGTACAGCACGCCCTTTATCATGATCATCTTGCTGGGCGGACTTCAGAGTCTCCCTACGGAACCGTATGAAGCGGCACGAGTCGACGGTGCCTCAGCTCTGCAACGCTTCTGGCACATCACATTGCCTCTGCTGCGTCCTGTCCTTCTAGCTGCTGTGCTCATCCGAGCTATGGACGCCTTCCAGATCTTCGATCTGCCCTTCATCATGACTTACGGAGGCCCCGGCATGGCGACCGAAACGGTAAACACCTGGACATACAAGACCGCCTTCCACGATTTTCAGATGGGTTATGCAGCTGCAATATCGATCTGTGCCCTTATCGCGATGCTCTTGGTCGGAGCTTTCCTTGCACGTGTTGTACTCCGCCAACTGGGTACGAGAGGACAAACCGCATGAATGAGATGGCTTTGCGTATGCCCAGCTTGCGCGCACGCCGCAGCCGTAGGAGCCCTGATTCATCGTGGACTTCTGGTCATCGGAATCGTGGTCGCCCTCATCTACACGCTCTGGCCATTCCTCTGGCTGTTCGTGACGTCTCTCAAACAACCAATCGAGATCTTTCGCACGCCACCGACGCTCATCCCACAACATCCTACCCTCGGGAACTACAGCGTCATTCTGAACGGCTATGATCCGCAATCCGCCATCCACTACGAGGTAGTGGCAGCCTTCTTCCATTCCTGCATCGTCGCCTCGCCACGACCGTGATCTGCACGGTCGTGGCGACGTGCACCGGCTACAGTCTGGCTCGCAAGCGCATCAAGATCATGACGTGGGCATTCCTGGCGATTCTTGTAATGAGGACGATACCCAGGATCTCAATCGCTATCCCGCTCTACCTGGTCATCCAACAGCTCGGGTTGTTGGATACCTTGCAGGGTATTATCCTGGCACACATTACGGTCGTACTCCCTCTCGCTACGTTCCTTATGTACTCGTTCCTCCAGGATCTGCCAACAGAGCTAGAGGAGGCAGCTCTGGTGGACGGTGCCTCACGTGTTACCGCCTTCGTCCGAGTCATCGTTCCCCTGGCGGCGCCCGGGATCGCTGTCACGGCCATTCTCGGCTTCATCCTCTCGTACAACGAGTTCCTATACCCCCTCATTCTCGTTTCTACTCAGAAATCTATGACGCTTCCGGTAGCCCTCTCTGGCTTCATCCTGGAGTACGGAATCAAGTGGAATCTTCTCACCGCCGCAGGCATCCTCGCCGTTCTACCGGCGGTCGTGTTCGCGTTTATTGTCCAAAGGCACATCGTTCGTGGTCTTTCCATGGGAGCACTGAAGGGGTAATCAGAACGTGATAATCGATGCTCATGCACATATTGGTGAGGCGCCGTACTGCCGTCAGACGGCTAACGACCTCTTGACGGCGATGGATGCGAACAGCGTAGATCGGGCAGTAATCTGTCCGATGGGAGCCCACCTCGTTGTTCACAACAAGGTGGGAAATGAGTTAATCGCCTCGTGCGTCCGTGAGCACCCCGACCGCTTTATTGGCTTTGCGACCGTGAATCCCTGGTACGGACCCGCGGCCCTTGCCGAGATTGACCGTGCGGTGGACCGGTTGGGCCTGGTGGGACTCAAACTCCACCCATCACTCCAGGGATTCGAGGCTGATGAGGACCTGGTGTTTCCCGTCATTGAGCGCGCCATCGCCAGGGGATTGCCCATCTATATCCACTCCGGCACTCCGGTCTTCTCCCTTCCGCTTCAGATCCTGGAACTGGCCACTCGGTATCCGGAGGGCACGTTCATCCTTGGCCATATGGGAGGCGCGGACTTCTACGTCGACGTCCCTCTGAGTTTCCCGCGGGCGCGGAACGTCTGGCTTGAGACCTCGCTCACCTGCCATTCCGGCTATGTCGGCGAAGCCGTGCACACGATCGGAGCTGACCGCATCCTCTTTGGGTCCGACTCACCCACGTCGGAGATTGCGAGTGAACGGTGCAAGATCCGTGTCCTCGGTCTTCCAGAGGAAGAAGAGGCCCAAATTCTTGGCGAGAACACACGCAAACTGTTGAAGGCAACGGGAGCCTGGACATGATTATTGACGTTCATTGCCATCTATTTGAGCGCTTCGAGTACCTGCGTGGACTTACGCTGGATGAGATGGTGGAGACAATGGACGACGCCGGCATCGGTCGAGCTGTTCTCTTCACGGTAGTTGGGCTCTTACGGGACTATCAGAAGCACAACGACGAGATCGCCGCCCAAGCAAGCCGCTACCCGGATCGCTTCATCCCATTTGCCACGGTCAATCCAAGGGATGGAGATGTCGCGCTCCGTGAGATGGAGCGCTGTGTCAAAGATCTGGGGATGAGGGGATTCAAGCTCCACCCGTGGTGGACGAGCTTTCCGGCCAATTCACCCGCAAGTCTGGAGGTTGCTCGCCAGGGTGCCGCGCTGCGGGTTCCGTTTATCATTCACTCCGGCACGCCTCCAAATTCAAGCCCTCTCCAAATTGCGGAGATGGCGCACGTCGCCCCCTCCACAACCTTCATCCTGGCGCACATGGGTCTGCCCGATCTGTGGAAGGAAGCGTTACGAGCGGCTGAGCGTTATCCGAATATTCTGCTCGAGACCGCTGGCACGCCGAGTTTACCTATCCGAGTAGCCGTTGAGCGACTGGGGCCAGAGCGGGTCATCTACGGATCTGATATGCCATTTGGAGATCGATGTAACGTCTTCTTCCAGATTCAGAAAATTCGCGATCTGCATCTGCAAGATGAGGCTGAGGATCTCATTCTTCGTGGCAATGCAGAGAGAGCTACTAGGGGCGGAAACGTCGCTGGACGCGTAACCGGAAAGAAAGACCAAGTGTGGGGCGGGAGAGGACCAGAAGAAGGTCGGGCCGTTACCGTCCGCAGGGGAGAAAGTGAGAGATCGACACATGCTGACACGAGTACAAGCTGAACAAGCCCGCCGTTGGGCCGTAACGATGTTGCGAGAAAGCGGCATCATGCTCGCGCCGAATGAGGAGGCCGCGGTCGAGATAGCGGACTTTGGCCTGGGCGAACTCGAGTCTCCAGGGGCTGCAACTTGTGACCTACGTCAACAACGACCGCTACTGCGCGAAGGAACTCGTTCTCTTCCCGCATCAGACGTGTCCCCAGCATTGCCACCCTTCGGTCGACGGTCGGCCCGGAAAGCAAGAGACCTTCCGATGCCGCCGTGGTTTCGTGTACCTCTACGTCGACGGCGATGCAACGCCCGATCCGAAGTGCACACCGCCGAGCGGGAGCGAGAGGGCCTATACGGTTCGCCACGAAATTCGCCTGGGTCCTGGAGGGCAGTACACGATTCCGCCAAACACATGGCATTGGTTTCAGGCGGGAGACGAGGGCGCCGTGGTATCGGAATTCTCCTCTACCAGTACAGACAGCGCCGATATCTTTGCTGATGACCGCGTGGTGAGGGCCCCTTTCATTTCCGAGGAAGCTCACCCAATCGCTTGAGCATAATGCGGGTCAAGGGTGAGCAGGGAATCAAGATCCTGGTGCAGAATAAGCACGAGGCGGCAGGCGCGGAGGAGGATGAAGAGAACACCGTCACCGTCAAAGGATTCGGCGCGGACACGGGATACGCCTCTTCGTCGACCTCCTCTCCAGAATGTCCCGGTGGCACCGGAGGACACTTCGCCGGTGTGGTGCTCATCCACTACAGCATCGATAGTCCGGGATACACCTTCCCCTATGTCGCCGGCTGGGCCTGTGATCGCTCAACCGGGCGGCAATTCAAGGAACGGCCCACCGGATCATTAGCAACCTTGCCCGAGAAGGCGGGAGGTAGCGCCCTTTATCGTCTCAAGGAACGGAAATACCTGCTTCTCGGCGTGCGAGAGTGAGTTGACCACGGTTTCGTTATTCTTACGAGCTTTCATGGCGACGGGGCGGGCACTATCTCCGTGTCGTTGTAGGTCGAATAACCCAGATCTCAGAGGATGCTTTGAAGGTCGTCGCGTCTGATCAGTCCGTATGGCGCGAAAAGAACTCTATAACCGCGTATGCGAAGAGTTCGGGTTTTTCGATAGGAATGAGGTGTGTCGAGTTCGGCGCCACCGCGATTTCCCCCCGTGGAATTGCTCGGAAGGCGGCAACCTAGCCACAGATGAACGGTCTCTCAAGCCCAAATTTCTGTATGAGCGCAACGTTGGCTATATCGCGGGAGTTGAGCCCATCTGCCGATTTATTCGTTCTGACGTGCCCGCGACTGTTGGGCACGATCACGCGGTAGTGCTTCGCCAGGCTGGGGACGACACCGCTCCATGCCCCTCTGCCGGTCGCGCCGCCCGCCGTATTCCTCGTAATAGATGTTCAGGTCATTGGCCATCACGTATGTACCCCCAGGCCGACCTACCCTGCCGAACTGGGCCACTCGCTCTCCTCTTCCGGCGAGTAGACAACCGTCAGTTGCCGGAGTCGATAGCGCGGTGGCGCTGTTCGACACCTCCCTTGCCGTACGGGTAGTCCGAGACGAGAGGCGCGCTTACCTCATTGAGACGCTGGATGTCATCGGGTGTGAGCTCGACCGAAACCGCACCCAGGTTGTCGGCCAGTTGCTCGGTATTGCGCACTCCCAGAATCACCGACGTGACGGCCGGTTGCGCCTCCAGCCAGGCAAGCGAGACCTGCGCCTGGTTGGCTCCCTTGGCCTGCGCGATTTCCGCCACGCAGTCCAGGATCCGCCAGGTCCGCTCCTGCTTGTTGCGCGGCTCGTAGGCCTCCATACCGCGTTCCGGATCCTCACCCAATCGGGTTGCTCCGGTCGGGTTCTGATCGCGCTTGTACTTGCCGGTAAGCCAGCCGCCGGCCAGCGGGGACCACGGCAACAATCCAACATTCGCGTCCAGCGCCGCCGGCACGATCTCGGACTCAATCTCCCGCACCAGCAGACTGTACTGCGGCTGGAGGGTCGCTGGTGGAGCGAAGCTGTAGGCTCGCGCCACATGCACCGCCTTGGTCAGTTGCCAGCCCAGGAAATTCGAGAACCCGTAGTAGGCGATCTTGCCGCTGCGTATCGCATCGTCGAGGAAGCGCAGTGTTTCTTCGAGTGGCGTGACGGCGTCCCAGGCATGCATCTGATAGAGGTCAATCTGCTCCACGCCCAGCCGCCGCAGCGACGCATCAAGCGCCCGGCCCAGGTGCCGGCGAGACGTGCCGAGGGCGTTGGGACCCTCACCCATCGTGAAGCGTCCCTTGGTGGCAATCACTATCTCCTCGCTCTCGGTGGGATGGGCTGCCAGCCAGCGGCCGATGATCTCCTCCGACACGCCCGAGCTGTAGACATCCGCGGTGTCGATGAAATTGCCGCCGGCGGCGACGTAGTCATCGAGGATGGCGTGGGACGTGGCCTCATCGGCCTCCGAGCCGAAAGTCATGGTGCCAAGGCAATAGGTCGAGACCACGGTTCCGCTGTTGCCAAGGGTCCGATAGTGCATTGGATTCCTCTCTGCAGTGAAGATGATAGGGTGCGGCCCGATCGTGAGACGCCGTGCCTGCATCTCATCATGATTTGTGCCACCTCATCGGTTCGATTCACGCTCGGACGATGGAAGAGATGATTCACTCGTTGCTCACCGGCCCTACGTATTCTTTTCTTCAGTTTTGTAGTGAAATAGTGGCATTAACCGTAGGTGCTGTGGATATGTCGAAAACCGGGGCAAGCCCACTGCCTGCGCCAAATCTGGTGTTCAAAGTTTTCTCCTCGACGTGATGAAACTCTGTCGAGGATGATGAGAAATCCGCTCTCCGGCACCACTAAAGCGGGTTTTAGTACCGGTCCGAACGACTTTTGTCGTGGTTATCAACATGACTTTGAACATCGAGGCGGTCGATCGCGGCAAGCACGTCGTCGACCGTGATCGCCCGCATGCAGTCGGGATCGTGGCATACCCTGATACCACTCGACTCGCTTGCGGCCGCCGTGCACCGGCGAAGCACTGTGCTATGCCCCAAAGGTTGCCATTGGGTCGGATCGGTGGGGCCGAACAGTGCGATAGTGGGAGTCCCCGAGATTCCGGCGAGGTGCGTTACGCCGGAATCGTTGCCCACATAGAGGTGTGACTGCGAGAGGACGGCGCCCACAGCCCGTGCTCCAAGGCCATGCAGGACCGGGAAGGGATAATCACTGCGGTCCCGAACGCCGGCGACGGCTTCTTCATCAGCCGGTCCCTGCACCAGCGCGACGCTGAATCCTTTCTGTCGAAGCGCCGCGGCGATTGATGCAAATTTCTCTACCGGCCAACGCTTCCACACGGCACCCGCACCGGGATGAATCACAGCATGGGGACCCGGGCCGGCGTCCCGGAGAATGGCTCGCGCCGTCTCATGCTCCGCGGCGGAATACTGCAGATGCCACTCGACGAGATCGAAGGCCGATGCCGGCGTCCCGGTGCGTAAGCTCACGCTGTCGAGGTACAGGCGTGCCGCGTGGACTCCCGGCCGCGGCAGCGGAGCGGCATGGACTACCCAGGTCACACCGGCGGCGCGCAACGCCTCGGTTGGATCGTGCGACGTCCAGGCGACGACCCCTTCCGTGCCGTGGAACTGCACTTCCGGTGAATCGGCCGGATGGGCTGTCAGGAGAGCGCCGCACCCACGGACGTCGATGGAAAGCACTCGATCGACGATTGGCCCCGCCACCGCCCAGATCGAAGGATAGCCAATGGCGCGTAGCCGCGCATCCGGATAGGCGGCACGCAAGGCGGCAACCGCGGGCAGCGTGAGGATTACGTCGCCCAGGGCGCCGGCACGTACTATGGTGAGCGCCATCACGCCGGGGTTTCTCGTGATACCCTGCACTACAGGCTGCACGTGCGCGGCCCGGCCATCGAGCGAAAGTTAGTCGTCATATGAAAATCATCGTCGAAATCATCATCGCCTGGCTGTTTCATCCTCTGGCCGTGATCCTGACCTGGATCAACATCGCGCGGAGACGCGATCTTTCGCGGAGTAAGAAAATACTCTGGGCACTGGTCTGTGTGCTGTGGGGTATTGGACCAACGCTGTACGTGCTACTTGGAGACGGATCGTTCTGGTAGACCGGCGACCGTACACCGAGAGGATGAAACTCCGCGCAGATGGTATTATCGCCACACGAGACATACCGCCGGCGGTCGCTCGATGGCCGGATTGAAACGGATGTGGTGGGGCGGTAGTGATGGATGGTCTGGACGTGCTGGCACACGCCAGAACTGAGAACGAGGTACTGAGCGAGCTGGCGCGCTTGAGTGCCGCGGATCTTCCGTACGACGACCTGCTGCACAATGTGCTCGATTGCATTGAGCGTGTCGTCTCCGCTCCGTTTCTCGGTATATCGATCCGCGAGATCGAAGGGGTTGGTCATTATGTGCGTGCCGATGACGAGGTTGAGCCGGCGTGGATCGACGCCATAACGGAACGGCTGGTGGAGCTTCAAGACCTTTCCTTACACCACCCCCCTCAGGCACGCTCCGGAACTTACCGTGACGAGCTGATCTCGCCGGCGGCGTTTCTTGCCAGCTTCACCGCCTGGAGCCGCTCCGGCCGCTTCGGCTCGCTGGTCCTGGCATCGCCATCACGCTTGGAAATTGCGCCGGTTCACGAGCGAATGATGCTCCGCCTGGTCCAGCAAATACTCCTGGTGATCGATCATGCGCTGCTATTGGAAAAAATCGAGGATCTCGAGGTTGAAGACCATCTCACCGGAGTCATCAACCAACACCGGCTCATCGAAATGCTGGAGTACGAGATGTGCCGGCACCGGTACACCGGCCGCCGGCTGGCGCTTATCATACTCGACGTCGAAGGCCTCCGCAGTATCAACCGCAGCTATGGGAGGCAGTACGGCAATCACATCCTGCAGAAGCTCGCCGCCATGCTGCAGTCGTGTGTTCGGCCAATCGATATCGTCGCTCGACACGGTCACGATGAGTTTGCGGTAGTCGTGCCCGAGTCCGACGAGGAAGACGCGCAACGGCTGGCAAGTACTCTCCACGACCAGTTCGCGACGATCGAGTTTGCCGGCGGCAAAGTAGGGATGACCGCCGGCGCCGCTCACGTGAAGCCTGACGAGACGCTTACCGCCGAGGAATTTCTACGACGCGGTGAACTGGCCCTGCACGAGGCCAAGCGCTACGAGCGCGGCTGGAGCACCATGTGGGGAACAACTATCCGCCGGCTACCGAGCTGAGGACAGAATGGCATCACCCAGCCGAATCGATATGGGGCTGCCCAGGTATTCGGCATAGAATCCGCGCATACCCGCCCGAAGAAACGCGAGCGCCTCGGTAACCCGTCGATCGGAGCGGGCATCGGCGGGATAGTGAATGGCAAAGCGCGTGAACTCGACACACGGCTCGGCCGCACTGACATGGACCAGCGGCACGTCCTCGCCGGCGGCCGTTCGAATCGTTATCCCGCCGCCTACCGCCTCCTCGGACACGGGGCGGGTGGTTTGCACCAGGATGCTTTCTCCGGCGATACCATCGGTCAAATGCGGCCCGAAGCGTTCGCGCATTGCCGTGTAATGACTGGTAAACAGGACGGAAATACCGTTGACACCATCGCGATTCTTACTGTCGGGATGATCGAGATTGTGGACGTCGGCCAGCGGTGCCCCGAACCGGTCGATACCCGTGACGCCTCTATCGCTCAGTTGCACGGCGGAAACCGACACGATTGGAGATGGATCGTACTCGCGTTTCCCAACTGCGCCAACTTTCAGGCTGCTCTGCTGGACCTGTAATCGCACGATCGGGCCGAGAATGTCCATGAGTCGCGCCTCCCAGGGGATAGTACTACGTGACGACCGGCGAGCTACACGTCGATCGTTCGCAAGAGCAAGATGGGCGCGTGCACGCGCGAGAGCAATTGCGCGGTGACGCTTCCGGCCCACACTGCCTGCAAACCGGCGCGTCCGTGTGTGGCTATAACGATCAGGCCGACTCCCGGCTCCGCGGCCTCGTCGACCAGCGCCGAGGGCACGTCTCCTCGCCGCACTTCAACGCTGATCGATACCCCGGAATGTGTTTCCCGCACGCTCCCGGCCAGCCGCTCCAGATACTCCTGGGCGTCATTCTGCACCAGATCGAGCGAGGCGCGGGTTGCTCCCGGCAAAAGCGAGGTGACGGCCTGGCGGTCTCCGCGCACCGTGTCCTGAGTTGGTACCACCATCACCAGGTGCAGTGAAGCCGAAAAGGTGGAGGCAAACTCGCAGGCGGGCGCCAGGGCGGCTTCCGCCGCTGCCGTGCCGTCGAGCGGTACAAGTAAGCGTTGCGGCTGAAAGCTGAGTACATCACCGGCGTCGTGGGGTCGGTAGAGCAACACAGGAGTACTGCCACGGCGAACTGCCTGCTGGGCGATGCGTCCAAAAAGGAGGTCTCGCACGCTTCCCCGGCCATGCGTACAGAGGATCACCAGATCGGTACACTCTTCGACGCTATGCTCCGAGATGCTTCGAGCCACATCTCCCTCGGGAACCGAGTGGGTGTGGATGTGGGTCTCGATCCCCAGTGCGTGTAACCTCGCGGCCACACCCTCCAGATACGGTTCGGCGGTTGACACCGTGGAGAGATGGCGGTCGCCGTGGACTTCCGTTGGCGCGCCACGCTCGATGACGTGCAGCAATAGCACGCTGGAGCTCCAGGCAGATGCCAGGGTTTCCACCAGCGGCAGAACGGTCTCGGCAAGCCGAGAGCCATCGAGTGGTACCAGGAGTCGTGTATACATATGGCCCTACCTTACCCCAATCCGGGTAGCGTGCCGCCAAAGGTAGTGAAGAGCAAGATCAGATTGAGAGTAAGAATGAGAATGGAGACGGCGATGGCCGCGACTGTGGTCACGCCATGATTGACCAACGTTCCCATCACATCTCGACGGCGGGTGAAATAGGTCAACGCGATGACCGGTAACGGTAGAACCATGCTGAGAACGACCTGACTGATGACGAGTGATTGGGTGGCGTCGAGGCCGATTGCCGCCACGATGACGGCCGGTAACATGGTGACCAGCCGGCGTATCCAGATTGGAATGGTGAACCCGACAAAACCCTGCATGATGACCTGTCCGGCCATGGTGCCGACGGTTGACGAGGACAAACCAGCGGCGAGTAGCGAAATCGCGAAGACGATACTGGCGGCCGGCCCGAGGAGCGGTGTCAGCGTGTGATAGGCCGAGGGGATGTTGGCCACATGCGTGAGATGGTGACCGAAGAAGGTCGAGGCTGCCATGTAGAGCATCGCCATATTGATGACGCCGGCGAGAATCATGGCCACCAAAATATCGGGAATCGTGAAGTGGAAGATCCGCCGTGCTTCCGCTTCGCTGCGGGGAACGATGCGATCTTGCATCAGCGCCGAGTGCAGGTAGACAACATGCGGCATGATGGTGGCGCCGATGATACCAACTGAGATGAGCACGCTACCCGAGCTGACGTACGGCACCACACTGTGATAGCCCACCTGACCCCAATCGGGACGCGCCAGTATCGTTTCTACGACATAGCTGACGGCAATGACGCCGACGAGTGCGGTAATGACAGCCTCGATAGGACGAGCGCCGTATCGTTGCAAGACCAGAATGCCGTAGGTGGCAACACCAGTCAGCAGCGTGGCGGGTAACAGCGGAACGTGCAGCAGGAGGTTCAATCCAATACTGGCGCCAAGGAATTCGGCGAGGTCCGTGGCCATGGCCCCAACCTCCGATAGCGCCCACATGCCGTAGACCACCGCCGCCGGGAAATGCGCTCGGCACAGCTCGGGCAAGCTTCTACCGGTGGCGATGCCCAGTTTGGCCGATAACGCCTGGACCAGCATTGCCATGACGTTCGCCAGCAGCACCACCCACAGCAGCTTGTAGCCGAATTCGCTGCCGCCCTGGATGTTGGTCGCAAAGTTGCCCGGATCGACGTAGGCGACCGATGCGACAAACGCTGGACCAAGAAACGGCAGAAACGCGAGCGGCCCGTGCCGCCGCCCTTCCAGTGCCGCCCGTGCGGCTTCCGTCAGATGCGACACTTCGGGAACGGGCTCTCCTCCGGACGATTCAGTGGGCTTTGGACGGTAGGCCCTCATACCGAGGACGCCCCTCGAGCGTCGCGGTCAGTGTCGAGCGGCAGTGGGCATACCAGCACGCGCCGCGCCACGGCGGTACCTACTGCTTCGTGTCGATCGCCGACGATCACCGTCAACACCTCTCCGTAGGGAGCCACGGCCTCCACTCGTACAGCGGCACCGGGCACCAGGCCCAGCGTTCCCAGGTATTGCAAGAGCGCCGGATCACCATCGGGAACGCGTAACACCGTGGCGCCCATGCCGACGTCCAATGACGCCAGCGGCGCTCCGGAGATCTCATCCAGTGTGCCGTCTCGGGTAGGAATGGGATCGCCGTGGGGATCGCGAGTGGGTTGTCCCAGCTTTTCCGCCATGCGCTCTTCGAGTTCCTCCGAGAGCACGTGTTCGAGTCGTTCTGCCTCTCCGTGGACCTGGTCCCACGACATATCGAGCAACTCGGCCAGGTAGAGCTCGATCAAGCGATGATGCCGAACCATCTCCATCGCGACTCTCAAGCCACGCTCGGTGAGTATCACACCGTGATAGGGGGTGTGCTCGACGTAGGGGCCCTTCGGGGCCTCGGCCAGCCGCTTGAGCATCGCCGTCACCGAAGGCGGCTTCACGCCGAGGCGAATCGCGAGAAGCTGCGTCGTGGCGCGTCCACTTTGCTCTTGCTCGAGATAGATCTGCTTCAGGTAATCCTGCTCGGCAGGAGAGGGCGCATCCAACATTTAGTCTCCTACGCATAAGTTAATTAGTCTTATCTAATACTAGAGGACCTGGTAGCTATCTCCTACAGTCGCGGAGATAGTGGCCGGCGACTCGTCTCGCGTTAGAGTGGCGGAGACGCTCTGCGCTGACAGGATTGAGAACTGTGCGTGGGCGGTCCAGTACCGCTGTTTCCGTGCACGGGCAGTAATACCAATCCGCTTTTATCCCACCATCGAGGCGAAAGTCGCCGCGGTGGTGGCGATCCTGGCCGAACTGGACACCGACCCTGAGCGGATCAAGCAACGTACCCGCTGGCACTGGATTGAGGCGAATCCCCATGATCTGCCCCAGAATCATGCAGCGTGATCACACCGGATTGGCATTACTGCACAGACCTCGCCAGAGCCTGGTATACACATAGCTTTCATTTCGGTGGCTGAATAGGTTCGCTCCCTTGATGTGGTACAACTGGCTCTCGCGATCCCGGCTCTCGCGATCCCGGCTCTTCGTACCCGCCTCTTTCGGAGAGACCACGGTGCCACGTCTTTCTCGCGCTGCCGTTTCCCCGACTGACGATTGGGAGCAACCCCGTCTGCTCCTGGAATGGCCGGAGCAGATAGCCTACGAGCTGATCCGGCCAGTCGTCTTGTTTGGGCGCACCGCTGCTCGCCGAGCGCTCGAGACAGGAACAGCGGAACGGACGCTCCGACGCAAGGCGCGGCGCTTTGATGCCCACGGAATGGCCAGTCTCTTCGCCGAGTTCCATGAGCCAAAGCAGGTCGATCAGCGAGTGCTGCCGCCGCCTCTCCGGCAGCTGATCGTTGATCGCAAGACAGAGTATCCCGCATTTACGCCTCATCAGCTCGCGGCCCTCTGTTATGTGGCCTCTGGCCGTCGTCCGAGCGCCCACACGGTGAAGCGTGTCCTGGCAACCGGCCCGAAGCCGACATCGCTCAGCCGGCGATATCCACGCTTCCACCAGTTCACTGACCCTGCTGAGCGCCGATTAGCCATTGTCCGGCTCCATGCTGAGGGATGGACCGTCACCGCCATCGCCGACTATTTAGTCACGACCCGCCGCACGGTCTACGTGACACTGCGGCGCTGGATCGAGGAGGGGGTGCGCGGCCTGAACGACAAGCCCCCACTGCCAAAGCATCCGAGACGCAAGGCAGATCTGCGCGTCATGAACGAAGTCCGCAAGCTGCAAGAGAACCCGGAGCTGGGTGAGTTCACGAGTGCACGCTGCCTTGCTCCAGCTCGGCATCAAGCTCAGCCCCCGCACCTGCGGCCGCATCCTCGCACTCAATCGCTCCCTTTATGGCCTGGATAAGCCGGCAAGGGCCCCACATGAACCGAAGCCCATGCCCTTCGAGGCCAGCCGTCGGCATCAGTACTGGACGGTCGACGTTCGCTACCTTGATATGCATCAGCTGGGCGGTGGGATGATCTACGTCATCTCCATCCTCGAGAACTTCAGCCGGGCCATCCTCGCGAGTGCCGTCTCTCGGACGCAGGACCTGACTGCCTACCTCATGGTGCTCTACGCCGCCATCCGCCAGCACGGTACCCCCGAAGCGCTTGTCTCGGACGGTGGCAGCATCTTCAAGGCCAAGGAAGCGATACGCATCTATGCTGCGCTCGGGATCAAGAAAGAACAGATCGACCGACGGCAGCCCTGGCAGTCATACATCGAGGCCCACTTCAATGTGCAGCGCCGGATGGCCGACTGGCACTTCGCGCACGCCGAGTCCTGGTCCGAGCTCGTTGCCTCCCATGACCAGTTCGTGGCCGACTACAACTACCAGGTCCATTGGGCACACCGGGATCGGCAGGACGATCGCCATAGTCCAGCAGAAGTGCTTGGATGGGTACAAGGGGTCCAGCGAGATTCGACCGAGCTGCATCGGATCTTCTATGCGACTCGCTTCGGCCGCACACTCGACAAGCTCGGCTACGTCCGGTTCCGCCATTGGCGCATCTACGGCGAGCGCGGATTGGCCCGACACCGGGCAGCGGTCTGGCTCTACGGCGAGACACTGCTCTTGGAGTTCTCCGACGAACCCTTGGCACACTACAGCGTGACGTATGAGCCCGATCACCGGCATCTCCGGGAGGTCGTGCCCCGACAGCTATTCGAGACGCAGCATCAGGGGCCGCAGCTACCCCTCTGGGAGCTCCGAGACGGAGAATGGCTCAAGGTGATTCGTGTTTCGCCATACTCCTCCGCACGCAAGACTCTCTCGGCAATTGTTCAACAGTCGCTGTGGACCTGCTCACAATGACACGTAACGTTTTGGGGAAGAGGAGGTTCCTTGGAACTAACCGAGTCCTGCCCAGGAGCAGGTCCACCGCCTACCGAAGTGTGAATTGCCCTGCCTGCCCTCACAAGTCCTGGTGATTGCGCGACACGCCTCAGCACAGGGCGCTGCATTTAATGCCGGCTACCGGGGTCGGTGGGTGAGGTTACGATTCCCGTCCTGGTGGCGCGTATCGATGATGGGAACGGCCGTCTGGCTCGCCTCCTGGCCAACGGTGCCTTCTCCCATGCCAGCCGGGTGCGCACTGTGATTCCCACCGTATATCGCAACAACTACTTCGCCGGCCTCGCCGGCGTAAGCAACGGCGCCGGCCGCGGCGAGACGCTCCTGTCGGTCCTCGACTTCGCACAACGCTGGACCGCCGCGATCGACTGGAGTGATTTTGCGTCCGCCGACGCGATGTTGCGATCCGTCAACGCCTACATGGACGCCGGGCTCGCCGACAGCACCGCGGCGCGTTTGCGCATGCCGCAGGGGTAGCGACGACGGAGCCCGGCGACGGATAGCTCGCCTCCGAGGTCCGTCGTGAGTTCAAGCGCGCTGCGGTTCACGCTCCAGCTCCGAGGACGCGGGCCCGCAGAGTCGGTACGCCCGGGCCGTCAAGCTGGTCAATGTAAGGAGCGCGGCCAGCCATGCTCATCACCAGCGCGAGGGTCGATCCGGTGACCAGCGGCCCGGTGCCCGTGGCAAACGGCCCATCGTCTGCGCGCAGCTGCAGACCGGCAACGGTGGTCCGGCTGGGAACCGTGAAGTCGCGGCGCGCGAAGAACTCAGCCACAGGCGTCAGCGCGTCGACGTCTGGTGTCTGGGGCAGTCCCAGCGGCTGACGGATGTCTTGGGCGTGCACGACGACCTCGCCAAGGTAGGCCGGTGTGTGTCCCGAGGGGGCGGTGGTGCTACCGATGACGGCGTGGAACCGGTCGAGCGTCTCGGCGGGGGTGCTGCCCCGATGATCGACCAGCCGGCGCTGGTTGTGCACGTCGGCGCGGAAACGCGCGCCGAGCATGCTACGGACCCATCGCCACTGATTCATGCTTGCCGCGGCGGTGAGGTGGGCGACGACCTCCTCGACGTCCCACTGCCTGCACAGGGTGCCGTGCCGCCACTGCTCGGCACTCAGGCCCGTCAGGTCCTCCGCAAGCGCAGTCCGTTCGGCATGCGCCAGCGCCCAGAGGTAGTCGTCCCGCGATCTCGCCATATCGCCCGGTGCCCTTCCCATGCTCGAGAGGCCCTGTTGCTTGTTGACGGTCATCAGCTGACCAGCACTCGCTGTCTGATCCGTCGGAAAGGAGTGTCTGTGGGGGACGTTTCGCAGTCGGCTTCAATTGACATGTAAGTGAATATTACCAAAGCAGGGTGCTGACAAAAGTCTGATTCGCGGACGTTGAGGAAAGATTGTCCAAGTCGCTGGCACTGTAGGATCGCCACGACGACCCATATGTCTTTCAATTGCTCGCTCCAGGTTGGACTCACTGCGGTAGTTCTCTGTTGCCCTTTTACGCAACCTGGTAGGGCAACAGCCAGTCCCAGTTCGACACGCACAGCGGCGATTCCTCGCGTGTTCCTGCCGGTCGTCTCAAACTGGTCCGCTCACCAATACCGGTGTACGTACCCACGTGGTTGCCTCGCATCCCGAAGAGTGTGTACGCAGGCAGGATCTATCCCGTATTCCAGACGTGTAGACGCGACCATAGCGTGGGGCCGGGATACGGTCTGGGTCTTTACACGAGCCCTCGTGTCTTCGACAGCGCGAATCGCCTCTTCGAAGTAGTCGACATTGAAGCCGGCTATGTGACGGACATCCACACTCGTCCTGTGTGGTTGGGCAAGTCTGGCTGGGCATATCTGCATTCAGGCACGAATGTCGGCACCACGATCTCGATCGTCCGAGCGCCCAACCGGGAGGCGCTGTGGCCGATATACACGTATACGCTGATCTACGGCTGCCCAAACGGGAATCTGCCTTGGCCGCGCTACCTCGCATGCTTGAAGCATGTGGCCGCGACCATGCGTCGCTATACGCCGAACTCCAGGTAGCTATCGGCCACCGATATAGCAGCTATCTGGATACCAAGCTCTGGCGAGGTTTGTACTGCATATCATTGTTCGCAAGTCTGATAGTGAAAAGGGCAATTTGCAATGAGCGAAGTCCACTATACACACGGCATGTGGCGTGTGAAACCCGGCAAAGAGGCCGAATTCATCGAAGCCTGGAAGGCGCTTGGCGATATATTCCGCGCGCTGCCGGGCCCTCCCGGCCCAGGTCAGGGTGTTCTGATCCAGAATGTCGCTGACCCGCTCCTATATTATTCACTTGGCCCCTGGCGCAGCAGCGAGGACCTCGCCGCGATGCGTGCCAATCCTCAAGCGCAGGCAGGAATTAAGCGGCTAGAGGATCTGTGTGATGACGGAGTGCGGGGAACGTATCGGCTGGTAGCCAGCGCCGAGGTCTGATATGCCTGCCAGCGCATCGCGGGTAAAATTGGCCGCATGACATCCACGCCCGCATCATCCTGTAAGGGCGCACTGGCCTCGTATCGGAATATGCCGTAACAACTCAGACTGATCGAAGGCTGAGTTGTTATACCGTTCGCCTCTGATCGCTCCATATAATCAGAGCCAGCCAGGCGCATGGGTGTAGCCGCCGTGGGCACTATGCGACAGCGTCAAACGGGATTGGTAGTAACAGGAGGAAGCGTGTGCTTTTAGTCGAGCGAGTAAAACCCAATACCCGTGTCAAACTCAGCGACATCGCGCCCGATGAGACCAGGAGAACATCGCGGGGCGATGCCGATGCGCGATCCGCTGAGATCGAAGAGAAACTCACCCATCTCCAGGAGACGTTATACGCAGCAGGCCAGAGCAGCGTGCTGATCGTGCTGCAGGGGCTGGATACCGCCGGAAAAGACGGGACGATCAGCCACGTGATGGCACACTTCAACCCGGCCGGCTGCACAGTTCAGGCCTTCAAGCAGCCAACTCCGGTCGAGCTGGCGCATGACTTCCTGTGGCGGGCTCACCGTGTGACTCCAGCAATGGGGTCGATCGCCATTTTCAATCGTTCGTACTACGAGGATGTGTTAGTCGCCAGGGTGCATAAACTCGTGCCGCAGCGCGTGTGGGAACGTCGCTATGACCAGATCAACAACTTTGAAGCCCTGCTTGTAAACAACGGAACCACGATACTGAAATTCTTCCTCTACGTGTCGAAGGGAGAGCAAAAGAAACGACTGGAGGCGCGAGAGAAAGATCCGACCAAGGCGTGGAAGCTGTCCACCACCGATTGGTCGGAGCACAAGCTCTACGACGATTACGTGGGCGCGTACGAAGAGGCGTTGACACGGTGCTCGACCGACCATGCGCCCTGGTATATCGTGCCGTCGGATCACAAGTGGTTCCGCAACCTCGCCGTGGCCGGCACGCTGGCCGACGTGCTCGAGCCGCAGGTAACCGTGTGGGAAGAGGAGGTCTTGAAGCGAGGGCGCGCCAACCTGGCGGCTATCGCGAAGGCGAAACACACCTGACCCGGATGGAAGAGCGGGTCAGGTGGTTGACTGCGCCGGCTAGATCCCTGCCTCCTGCAATGCTCCCTGTAGCGACTGTACGTAGGCATCGCTGGTGATAGTGGCGCCGGAGATTACGTTCACATTCGCACTTTGCGCTTGAAGCGTCTCCGACTGCAGCAGCGGTACAGCCTGCCCGTTGATACCGGCTGACCGGGGATCGTCTTCCGGGGCGGTAATGGAGACACTTTCGATCGTACGACCCTTCACAGTGATCGTTGCTTGCACCTGTCCGTACTGGTCGTCGATCACCGGACCGGCAATCGTACGCGTGGTAAGACCCGCGGACGAAGTGGGGGTGGCGGATGGCCGTGACACGGGAGTCGGGGCTGCGGCAACGCTCCTTCCTGACGGCGATGGAGGCAACGCGCTCTGCGACGCGGAACCTGAAATCATGGAGTGGAGCATCACCAGGGCAGCGGTCGCCGAGGGAATAGCGACACCCACCGCGGTGAATGCGGCCGGGACTATCCGACCTAACAATGAACGGCGCATGGTATTTCCTCTCCCGGCCTACAGCGCGAACTCGTCGGTGTGAATGGCCGCCTTTGGCACGCCGATGCGGCGCAGCGTGCGCTTGACCGACCGCATCATCGCGCTCGGTCCGCAGAGATACACATCACGCTCGGCAATATCCGGAACCAGGTCGCGAAGGTGTGGCGCCGAGAGCAGGTGCCGGTGTTCCGGTAGGCGGTGATCTCCGATCGCGTAGTGCACCTTGATCCCTCGGCGAGCGAGGCGATTCAGCTCGTGACGAAAGATTAGATCGTCCTCCCGCACGGCGCGGTAGATCAACGTCAGGTCGCCGGTCATTTCCTCCAGCAGGGCTCGAATGGGGGTGATGCCGATCCCGGCGGCGATGAGAACCGCGCCTTCGTGCCGGCGCGCCTCACTGGTGAACGATCCGAAAGGACCTTCGGCGACGACCCGAGTACCGGGTTTGATGTTGGCCAGGGCGGTGCTGAAGTCGCCCAGCGCCTTGACGGTAATGCGGAGCGAATTCCCCTGCGGAGCCGCCGAGAGCGAGAAGGGGTGAGATTCGCGCCACATTCCGGGAGCCAGGAAGCGCCAGAGAAAGAACTGCCCCGCGTGGACATCCATCCAGTCCATGTGACGGCCGGCGATGAGCAGGGAGAAGACCCCCGGCCCTTCCGCGGTCACGTCTACCACGCGCATTCCGTGCCACAGGGCCCGCACCAGCGGTTGTAGCACCCGAAAGAGCACCACGAGCTGCAGGGTCACGATATACAGGGCAGTCCAGTATGCAGCGGCGACCGGATTCACCACGAACTCATTGCCGGTGGGAATCTGATGGAACCAGGAGAGGAAAATTCCCAGGTAGGCCATCACGTGCACCGCATACCATGTTTCGTAGCGAAGGCGTCGCCGGACGATCACGGCCGATGTCACGCCCACCAGGAGCAGGAGCCCGGTCCCGATGAACGCCCAAACCATCCCGGGATAGTTCGTGAGCAAGCTCATTGTCTCGCCGCTCACGCTGAGCCGGTCGGACAGAGCGTAACCGATGGTGATGAAGCCGACGTGCGCCAGAACGAGCAGGATCGTGAAGCGCCCGTTCCACCGGTGCCAGACTGCCAGGCGATCGAAACCGGCCACAGCCTTGAGAAAGGGTAATCGGGCCAGCAGCAGTACCTGAATGAGCAGGAAGTATGAGGCCAGAAGCCCCGTAATCCTTCCCACGCTCATGAGCAGGGCTGCTTCCGTGTGCACCGCGGTAACGTTTCCGCCGTATGCCCACAGGCCGGTAATGATCAGGATGTTGGCAAAGAAGATAGTCTGGATGATCCGGACGATCCACTGCGAGAACGTGGTCGGTGTCTCTCGACGGGTGGGGATGGCACCAACTTGAGCTCGTCCTCCGGTGGCTCAAGATCGAATAACCGTTGTTCCATGTCAGTGTCCTTTAGTGATGTTCCGCGAGAGTGCCGGCGCCTACTTCAACGGGTCGCCGCGAGGCTGGTCGCCAACCGAAAACACGCGTAGGTTTTCCTCAGAGAGCCTTGGCGGGAAGCGCCTTGGCTTTGACCGCCTTTTTCACTGCTGACTGCAGCGACGAAAGATATCCTATGCTGGTGTCGGTCGCACCGGAAAGTTCCTGGATGTTGGCGCTCTGCGCCTGAAGGACCTCTTGCTTAAGCAGTGGCAATGCCTGTGACTCGATAAAGCTGGAGCGCGGGTTATCCGGCGCGACCTGTGCCGAGACTTTCGAGATCTTCTTGTGCTTCACGGTAATGGTTACCTGAATCGGCCCCCATCGGACCTGCTGTTCGACCGCCCCCTTGTATACGGTCGATGTCGCTGCTTGAGCGTGCTGTGATGAGAACGTCCCGGCTGCGGCCATAGCAGCGAGGGAGAGAGGTAGAGCGCGGCGTTTCAGCGATGTGTGTGTCACGAATTGATCCTTTCTCCGATGTGTAGAAGGTGTTCACGTCGCCCGGGCAAATCTGTGTCCGATGGCGACAATTCAAGCGTACGAAGGTCCGATGATGACCACATGCGCTGAAAGTAAACGCGGAGTAAGAAACAATCGCAGGGGCGCCAGTGAAGCGATCCGGTCCAGCCGGCCGGTGTGACCTTACGTCAGTTGATGATTCACCGGTAAGGAAAGTCGGAGGAGGGCGCCCCCACCGGGCGCATTTTCCGCAACCACAGTGCCGCCGTGGGTTTCGGCGACCTGACGCACGATTGCCAGACCGAGACCCGAACCGGGCATTCCGCGCGCCATGGCGGATCGATAGAAGCGGTCAAAGATGTGTGGTAGATCCTCCGCGGCGAAGCCCGGCCCATGGTCGCGCACCGTCACGGAGCCGTCATCCACCAATACGTCGATCGACTCGGCTGCGGGACTCCACTTTGCGGCGTTGTCCAGGAGATTGGTAACCGCCCGATCGATCCGTTGGGGAGCGCCGATCACGATTGTCTCGTGGAGCCGCGGCTCGAATCGGATCGAGGGGTGATGGCGGGCAACGCGTACAATCGCATCGGCGACGAGGTGATCGAGGCGAATCTCCTCGGACTCCAAGGGCCGTTCCTGATCGCGCGCGAGCTCCACGATATCTCCTACCAGTCCGGTCATTTCTTCGATCTGCCCGACCAGATCGCCGATGAGCTGGGCGCGGGTCGGCGCGTCGAGACGATCCGACTGCAGGAGCACTTCGAGATTCGTCCGCAGACTCGTCAGCGGGGTTCGCAGCTCGTGAGAGGCGTCAGCCACGAGCTGACGTTGGGAGGCGATTGACTGCTCCAGCGCGCTCAGCATCGCGTTGAAGCTCATGGCCAATCTCCCTAACTCATCCGTGCTTCGCACGTCGATACGGCGCCGCAGATCGCGGGTTACGGTCACCTCTTCCGCGGCATGCGTGAGCCGCCGTACGGGGATGAGGGCGGTACGAGCGACGAACGCTCCCAGGGCAGCCGCCCCAAGCGTTCCGACCACCGCGATCAGCAGAAAGTAGAGACTCAGCCGGCCCAACGTGGCGTCAATTTGTGTCAGGGGCTGCGCGATCTGCACGGCAATCCCGGATTGTAGTTGTGCCGTCAGTACGCGCAGGCGTATCCCCTGAACAGACATATCGGCTATCTGCGTTCCCCGCGTGCCGAGCGCGACGGCACGGGTAATTGCCGTGACCGGAAGTTGCCCTGCCTCGCTTCCGGTACGTTGCACCGAGCCGGCGGACGTCACGACCTGTACGAAATCGCTGGTGTCGAAAGGGCCCTGGTGCAGCGCCGGGATATCGTCGTGATCCCCATCTCGATGGTGAACGCCGTGCTCATGCAGCCCTGAGAGCTGATCGCGCAGGCCGTCGTCGACCTGTCTCTGCAAATTTTTCGCGACGATCGCATAGGCGATCACCGACGCGAGAATGACCGTCAACGCCACTGCTCCGCCGGTTGCCAGCGCCAGGCGAGTGCGAAAGGGGAGGGCGCGTATCACCCCGGTTGCTCCCGCAGGACGTATCCCGCATTGCGTCTGGTGTGGATGAGTCGCGGCTCGCCGGCTTCCTCCGTCTTCCGCCGCAGGTAACCGATATACACGTCCAACGAATTCGAGTCGTAACCGAAGTCGTAGCCCCACACATGCTCGAAGATCACGGAGCGGGATAAGACCTCGCGCGGACGCTGCAAGAACAACTCGAGGAGGAGGTACTGGGTGCGGGTTAACTCGATGCGCCTCGATCCTCGACGGACTTCCTGTGTGACCGGGTCAAGCTCGAGATCCGCGAAGCGGAGCACATGATCGTCAACCGGCGCGTTCCTCCGAAGGAGTGCTCGTACGCGAGCCAGAAGCTCGGCAAGGGCGAAAGGCTTGACCAGATAATCGTCCGCTCCTGCATCCAGTCCCGCCACCCGATCGTCGATGGCTTCACGCGCCGTCAGCATGAGGATAGGCACCCGGTTACCGGTACTTCGGAGGCGTCGAGCCACCTCCAGTCCATCAATCCCCGGCATGAGGACGTCGAGGATCACCAGATCGGGATCAGCGGAAGCAATGGCGGCGAGTGCTTCCTCCCCATCGACAGCCGCTTGAACGGTGTACTGCTCCAACATCAATGCGCGGCCTACTGCCTGTCGCACCGCGGGCTCATCGTCGACGATCAGGATGTTCATACCCCCAGTATCGTGTAGGCGGGGAGTCGAATTGGTGGTGTTGAGCCCTCTGCCGCGGGGTTCTTAAGCGATCTTTATGCCGTGCCAATGAGACGGTCATCCGACAGGCATAACGTACGAGATGAGCCTTACATCTGAAGGAGATGAACCATGAAACGAATCATCATCGCCAACGCCTTACCGGCGGCCGGATTATCTGGAGCCAGCATCTATGGCTCCTCCGCCGTAATGAACTTGTCTTCTCATCGACGCAGACCGCACCCCACGTGGGCGGCCGCGCTCGGGGCGGTGTTCAGAACACTCCCCATGCCGGCGATACAGTGACTGCCATCAACGGTGATACCCCGACGCTCGCGGCCGACGATCTGGCGGGCACGACGGAATACACCGTCGTGCCCGCGAAGGAATTGACGATCACCACTCATTACGATGCCGGGCACGATAGCTCCGGCACAGTCAGTAGCGATGGGAAGACGATAATCGCAACGAATCTCAGCATCATGGCTGGGGGCCCGATACCCGGCCACTAATCACACCCGTTAGGCGGGAACATCATGGAAGGAGACGGCTCGCCGCGTGGCGAGCCGTCTCCTGCTACCTCGGATTCCCGCCATCAGAGCACGAGTCATAGGTGACCCATACCACCATCTCGGTCTCGATAGTACGTCTCTTGCCATTAGGCCAGCGAGTGATCGGCATGCACCACGGCGCGCTGATCGATCTGGGATTGCGCCGTGTGCATACGCCCGTAGGCGGCGAAGGCGTGAGCGCAGCCGCGCGGGACTTCGCCGTTCCGAAAATGATCGGCCGCAACCCGTAGATGACGGACTGCCTCCTCCAGCAGCTGTGCCGCCTCGTCGAACTCATCGGCTGCCGCCGACCGCCAGTCATCGCTCATCGGATGGAACTCCTTCATCAACTTCAAAGTCAGTCCTCTGAATGTGGCTTTCCGCACCCGGTTGTAATCTTATGACAAAGGAGGGGGCGGTGAGAGCGGCGTTTTACGAGGCACCGTACAGGATCGGTATCCACGACACGCCGATGCCCGCGCCGAAAGCCGATATCTATCCCATTGGCGATATGCCGTTCGAGACGGCCGCATTTAGGCTCCCTCGAGAGGAGGGTGAAGCGTATGCATGCAGTACGACTCAACGCCATGGGCGATGTGCGGCTGGAATCGATTGAGCCGGCCAGGCCCGGCCACGGCGAAGTCCTGCTACGGATCGACGCCTGTGGAATCTGTGGCACCGACCGGCACATCGTGCGCGGCGAATACCCAGCCGGTCTACCCGTGACGCTTGGGCACGAGTTTGCCGGCACCATCGTGGAATGCGGTGTTGGTGTCGAGCCGGCGCCCGGTACCCGTGCCGCCGTCGACCCCAATATCTCGTGTGGCCGCTGCCGCGAGTGTCGCCGCGGAGATGTTGCCCTCTGCCCCCATCGGGTCGCACTCGGTGTGGATCTCGATGGTGGACTTGCCGAATATGCAATCGTGCCGGTGAGCCAGATATACCCGCTGCCCGAAGGTGTCCCGGCCGAACACGGTGCATTGTGTGAACCGATTGCCTGCTGTTTGCGCGGCATCGATAGGGCGGCGATCGAGCCCGGCGCAAGTGTAGTCGTGCTGGGCGGCGGGGTGATCGGGCAGCTTATGGTGCAATTGGCCAAGCTGGCCGGCGCGACCACGATCGTCCTCGCTACCGGTCAGGGAAGTCGCCGCGCGCTGGCCGAACAATTCGGGGCCACTGCCACCATCGATCCGCACGAAGCAGACACGGTGACGGCAATTGCCGGAGTGGGAGGCGTGGTTCCGGGCGGCGTCGACGTCGTGCTCGAATGCGCCGGCACCATCGCGACGTTCGAGCAGAGTGTCACGCTGGCACGGCGCGGAGGTACGGTGGTGGTGTTCGGCGTGGCGCCCCAGGCGGAGTATGCGCGTATCAGCCCGTTCGATATCTTTACACGTGAGCTTCGTCTGGTGGGGTCGTACCTCAATCCCCATACACACGGCCGGGCCGTAGAGTTGATCGCTACCGGAGCCCTGACCCTGGAGCCATTGATCACGCACCGGCTTGCGCCGGCGGACGTGCCTCCGATACTGATGGCGGCGCCGGCGGCCGGGGAAGTGAAAGCCATGATGATCGCTCCGTAAAGGAGAAATGGCGCAAAGGACGGCGGAGCCGTACCATGACTCTCACCGCCTTTGGATCGCTACATGGAAGGACCGTCGACCTCGATATCGTGGCTGTCTCAACCAGCGAGCGAAGTCTGGCTCGCGGCGGACGCTGGACGCATCCCGCACACGCTAAGCCAGTCGGATCAATTGCACTGAGCGCGTTTTCTCCGGCGTAGCTGTACGGCTCGCCGGTTACGCCTACCACCGTAAGGAACTGCTCGGTGCTCGGGTCGTAGTACCGAGTTCGCAGACACTGCAGTCCACTCTCGATGTACGTGTACTGCCCGGCACGCTGCAGCGGATTACTCATACTTCCCGTGCTGCTCTTTAGGTTCCCGTAGGCATCGTACGTGTGCGTCGCGGCAGTATTTGCTGAACTGTCCAGGAGGCCCCGCGTGTTACCGAACTGGGTAGGTAGTAGTACAGCACCGCGCCACTCGACGGCGCTGGTGTACCAGGAAGCCCGGTGTTAACTCACTCTCTTCATTACTGTATACAGATACATTGTCCTTCTTGCAGATATCCACTAAAGTAGTGTATTCATAGTTATTATCATACATTGAAAGGACATGTCATGGAGCCACTACTGACGACGGAAGATATCGCGGACTTCTTCCGCATGGATGTCGCCACGGTCCGACGCATGATTGGCAAGCACGAACTCACAGCCTACCGTGTCGGGGGTGAGTACCGCTTCAGGCGCGCCGATATTGACGCGTACCTGGAACGCCAGAAGATCCCTGGCGACCAGGAAGTCAGGGGACACGTGGGGAAGCTTGCACGACGAGTTCGTAAGGCAACCACAGACGCCGAGGAGCACTTCCGCGCCGATAAGTTTGATCGCTTCACCGACCGGGCGCGGCTCGTCGTGACCCTTGCGCAGGAAGAAGCCCAGCGCTTGAACCACAATTACATCGGGACTGAACACCTCTTATTGGGTTTGGTACGTGAGGGAGAGGGAGTGGCCGCCAAGGTTCTCTCAAACCTCGGCATAGAACTCACCAAGGTGCGCAGTGCTGTTGAGGTCATCATTGGTCGCGGCGCACGCCAGGTGATGGGCGAGATCGGCCTGACACCACGATCGAAAAAGGTGATCGAGCTCGCAATTGACGAAGCACGTAGTCTCGACCACCACTTCATCGGTACTGAGCATCTTTTGCTGGGACTGTTCCGAGAGGGAGACGGCATCGCAGCGAGCGTTCTGGAAACGCTTGGGGTGAATCTGGAGAAGGCGCGCTCCGAGGTCGTTAAAGTTCTCGCTGAGACGCCACCAATGGGCCGGACGTCGCGGTAGGTAGAAGGAGCAAGCACGGAAGCTTAAGCGGCGTGCATCGCAGCAGTACGTGTGAGCTTATGGTTATGCCTACACCGTCCAGAGTGGGCTACCTATGCTCGTATTGCGGGAAGGGTCAGGAGAAGGTGCATCGACTCACGCTGGCGGCCGTAGTGCCCGTAGTGATACCGCCTCAACCGGACTCTGTTTTTCCCGAGGTATCCCAGGTGGGCAGAGACGGTCGCGCAAACACTGCTTCGGCGTCGAGACGCGCAAGGTCGCCTTCGTCGATCGGACGTTCGAAGACTTCTTCGAGAACCGTTGCCCAGCCGAGTATGAAATACTCCCAGCCGTCTTCGACGGTTAGCTCCCGCTCGTCTCGCTGCTTCCAGGCCTGATGCAAGAAGCGGAGCTCGCCGCGATAGTTCAATTCCCAGGCGATTCCGCCACAGGGAAACAGGACATCGTCGGTTACCGGAGAGCCGGGCCGGTCTTTTCCCATGCCGGTCGCATTGATCACGAGCGAGTTATCCGCCAGAGCGGCAACGATCTCATCGCCTCGTGCCGGATCGCCGGTCCCGATGTACTCGATCGGAATACCGCCGTGCAGACGCTCGTGCAGCGCTTGCAACCGTTCCAGCCGTTCCGGATCCGGTTCCACCACGATCATGCGGTGGGGGCGATCCTCGATCGGCATTGCCGTCAGGATGTGGAGGGTAATAGCATGTCCGGCGCCGCCGGCCCCAAAGCAGAGAACCTCCCGGATCCGCGGCTCGTGGGGATGAGAGCCGAGAATGGAGCCGAGCGCTCGGCCGGCGGCAATCGGATCCTTGGCCCAGCCCAGAAGCCGGTCGCCGCGATGAGCGATGCACGAGACTTCGCCCAACAGCCGGGCGTAGCCGTCAACTTCGTCGAACAAATTTTCGGCTGCGCTGTAGAGGTCGATCTTATGGGATGTCACCAGGCCGCCCACGATGGCCGGGTCGGTCTTGATTCGGGCCGCGAGCTCACGGTACTGCGACGGCGGCGCATGCAGCGGAAAGTCGCGCCCGACCAACTCAATATCAGGCGGCAGACCGAGGGAGACGCGCCAGCGGGGGAAGATACGCATCATGGACGACTCTCTGGTGCTGACGCCGACGAAGATGAATTGACGGCTCACGGTCATGCCGGCACGGCGAGCGCTTCGCTACCATCCTGCACCGAAGGGGAAACACGGCCGGGCGAGAGCACGAACTCACTGACGATCTCAACCACCACCAGGAGGTCGAGTAGTGCCATGGGCGGTAGGGGCGGCCGGCCGGAGCCTATCGCCGCCAGCAGGATGGCCACGCCGGAGGCGATAATTCGGCCGAGTGTGAGGCGGTCTCGCAGTGAACGGTGTGCCACGAGGCGAACCGAGGCGATGCTGAGGAGAAATACCGCCAGGCCGCCACACAGAATCCAGGCTGCTCCGCGGGGTGATTGCGTGCCGCCGGCATGTTGGAGCAGCACTCTGCTGCCCGCCGCCGTAGCGGCGATGCCGATCACCATCGGCAGGTGGGTAAATATGTACGTCTGGTACACCACGAAGCCTTTCTCCAGCGCGAGCGTAGAGGATGAAAGGAATACCGCGTACCAGGATATAAAACCACACAAACGGCGCGTCACCCGAACCGCCGACGGTAGGGATGCTGACACCGATCGCGAGGGTCGCCACCATGGCGACCAGCATCCGAGCCCGATAGACGATATCGTCCGTCTCGAAGCGATCGGCATAGAAGGTGTAGACCACCCATCCCCACCAGATCGACACGAACGGCTCGGCGAAGCCGAGCAGACCGTGTCACACCTCGCCAGAGCTCGGTATCCATATAGCTGCTACATCGATGGCCGGATAACCGCTTGCGCCTCAAGCGATTGAAGCCGAGAGCCGATGGAGAGACACGCGGCCGCTACTGGTAGTCAAGCGGCGGCCCAGCGTGGTGGTTGAGCAGGGGACCGGAACGAGAACGCGGTGCAATCGATGCCCTGGTCCGGACCTTCGTGCTGTGTGATTATGACGGCACGCCGGTGGCTCGGAGGATGAAGGCATCGAACCAGCGGTTGGGCAAGACGTCGTGCATGAGGATCATGGGTCTGGCACCGTAGCCGACGGCGTAGCGGGTCTTGGGACGTCGCGCGCTGACGGCCCGGGCAACGGCCTTGGCAATCAGTTCGGGCGGCGACGAACGACGCTGGGTGGATTCGGAGGTGAGCGTTGTGGCCATAGCGTTGGCTTGGTCGGCATAGGGGCCGGTGCCGGAGACGTCGCGGACCTTCTCCGCAGCGATGGCAGGCCACTCGGTTCGGATCCCACCGGGCTCGATCACCACGACGTCGATGCCGAAGGGCTTGAGCTCCATGCGCAGGCAGTCGCTGATCGCCTCAAGGGCGAACTTGGTGGCGTGGTACCAGGAGCCGAGTGGCGTGTAGATCTTGCCGCCCACCGAGGTGATGTTGACAATCGTTCCGCTGCGCTGTTCACGCATGTGGGGTAGGACAAGCTGGATCAGCCTCGCTGCGCCGAAGACGTTGACCTCGAATTGGTTCCGAGCTTCGGACAGGGGCACGTCTTCGAGCGCGCCGTAGGAGCCGTAGCCGGCGGCGTTGACCAGCACGTCGATGCGGCCTTCCTCGTCGAGGATCTGCTTGATACCGGATTGTATGGAGTCCTCGTCGGTGACATCCAGCGCCAACGGGCGGATACCCGACTCTTTGAGATGCTCCATCCGGTGCACCCGCCGCGCTGCGGCGTACGTCGTGTAGCCGAGCTCTTGGAGAGTCCGTGCCGTGGCTTCGCCGATTCCGGATGAGCCACCGGTGACGAGAGCGACTTTGGTAGACATTGTGTGATCTCCTTTCGATGCTGTGCGATGATGCGGTCGTGACCCGGATGCTCAGGCGACCTCGGCCACTCGAGCGACGTTGATCACCTTCTGGTTGCGACCTGTTCACTGCTTATGCTACGGAACGATCCGCGCACAGTCACTAGCATTGAACGCCAATGTACTTGCATCACGCGCCAATCCTCGAAGGCGATCTGAAGCAGGAGGGTTGGCGTCATCGGCGAGCGGGATGGCGCCACGTGCTAGTGAAGTGGTCAGGATTGGCCGCTACAATAATCATCATGGCTGGCGATCGCTTCATCCTCGACCCGAGCATCCGGACACTGTTGCGCGACCTCGGCATCCCGGCGGGACGGGTCCTGCGCCGGGCGGAGCTGCCGGCAGGGCTGTTCCGGGGCGGACCGGTGGCGCTGACGCCGGACGAGTACTTCCGCTTCTGGGACGCCCTCGACGCGGAGGGCGGGGACCCCAACCTGGCGGTGGCCATCGGTCAGGCGATCTCAGTGGAGATGTTCAACCCGCCTCTCTTCGCCGCCCTGTGCAGTCCCAACCTCGAGGTTGCCGCCCAGCGGGTTGCCACGTACAAGCCGTTGATCGGCCCGATGCGAGTGGACAGTACCCAAGGCAGGGGCGGGTTGACTGTGACCTACCACTGGCCAGCCGGGATGACGCCACCCCGGCTCTTGGCCACCGCCGAACTCGTGTTCTGGGTTGCCCTGGCGCGGATCGCAACGCGGCACTCCGTGCACGCAGTCCGGGTGACGGCGCGTCAGCTCCCCCCGGACCCAGATGCCGTGGCAGAGTACTTCGGTGTGCGCCTTATCAAGGGGCCCACCGAGTCGATCAGCTTCGCCGCCGAGGATGCCGCCCGCCCGTTCCTCACCGAAAACGAGCCGATGTGGCGGTTCTTCGCACCCGAGCTGCGTCAGCGTCTCGCCGACCTGCAGGCGGCAGCCAGCGCCGCCGAGAGCGTCCGCGCCGCACTGCTCGAAACCCTTCCGGCCGGCGACAGCACGATGACCGCGGTGGCCCACCATCTCGCCACGAGCTCCCGTACCCTGCAGCGACAGCTGCAGCTCGAGGGCACCAGCTTCCAGGCCGTCCTGGCCGACACCCGGGAGCGGCTGGCGCGCCACTACCTCGCCCACAGTGCCATGACGACTGCCGAGATTGCCTTCATGCTGGCGTACGAGGACACCAACTCCTTCTACCGGGCCTTCCGAACTTGGACGGGCTCAACGCCGGACACGGTCCGGACCGCCATCGCCGGAGCCGTTGCTGCACGAGCCGGCCGGTAGGGCGACGAACTCATCCCTGGTTGCCTCGTACTTCCCGCCTCCAAGCTTCCGTGTGTTGTGTTCAGGAAGAGAAAACATCGTACGGCGCTCCATCAATCAACCATGGCAGTTGCTTCGCTGTCCCCTGTGGCCGTCGACGGTTCTGCCGCGCCCGTGCACGCACTACCTTGAGCCACTCGCCTTCCCCCAGCTCCCACAGCGCAAGCTGGGGCGAGCGGTACTGCGTGTCAAAGAGTTGTCGCGGTGCGACCTCTCGAAGGTGTCGTTGATCAGATTCGTACGCCACGCTGTATTGCGCCAGGGGTTCGTCGGAGAACTCGAGCAAGAGCGTCTCGCCATAGAGCCAGACCGCTGTCCGTCGACGAGCCAACCCGCGCTCGCCGTAGATGCGCCAGTGCCGGAATCGGACGTACCCGAGCTTGTCGAGCGTTCGACCGAAGCGCGTCGCGTAGAAGATCCGGTGCAACTCGGCTGGATCGCGCTGCACGCCCTGTACCCAGCCGAGCACTTCTGCTGGGCTATGGCGATCGTCCTGCCGATCGCGGTGCGCCCAATGGACCTGGTAGTTGTAGTCGGCGACGAATTGATCATGGGAGGCCACAAGCTCGCTCCAGGTCTCGGCATGCGCGAAGTGCCAGTCGGCCATGCGGCGCTGCACGTTGAAGTGGGTCTCGATATACGACTGCCACGCCTGCTTCTTGTCGATCTGCTCCTTCTTGATCCCCAATGCCGCATAGATCCGCATCGCTTCCTTGGCTTTGAAGATCCCGCCACCATCTGAGACGAGCGTCTCGGGACTGCCGTGCTGACGGATGGCAGCGTAGAGCACCATCAGGTACGCAGTGAGGTCTTGATTGCGCGACACAGCGCTGGCCAGAATCGCTCGACTGAAGTTCTCCAGGATGGAGATGACGTAGATCATCCCGCCGCCGAGCTGGTGCATATCAAGGTACCGAACGTCGACCGTCCAGTACTGGTGTCGGCGACTGGCCTGGAAAGGCATGGGTTTGGGCTCGTGCGGCGCCTTTCCCGGCTTGTCGAGGCCGTAAAGGCTGCGATTCAGCGCAAGGATGCGGCCACAGGTCCGTGGACTGAGCTTGATGCCCAGCTGAAGCAAAGCAGCGTGCACGCGGAACTCGCCCAGCTCCGGGTTCTCCTGCAGCTTGCGCACCTCGTTCATGACGCGCAGGTCTGCCTTGCGGCTCGGATGCTTCGGCAACGGTGGCTTATCGTCCAGTCCGCGGACACCTTCCTCAATCCAGCGCCTGAGGGTGAGGTAGACCGTGCGGCGGGTCGTGGCTAGATAGCCGGCGATGGCGGTGACTGTCCAGCCTTCGGCATGGAGCCGAACAATCGCTAAGCGGCGCTCAGCAGGGTCGGGGAACTGATGGAAGCGTGGATAGCGCCGGCTGATCGACGTCGGCTTCGGGCCGGTTGCAAGGACACGCTTCACGGTATGGGCGCTCGGTCGTCTGCCGGAGGCCACGTAGCAGAGGGTCGCGAGCTGATGCGGGGTAAAGGCGGGATACTCGGTCTTGCGATCAACGATCAGCTGCCGGAGAGGCGGCGGGAGCGCACGCTGATCGACCCGCTTGGGCTCACGGAAGTCGGCGAAGAGGCTGGCCATGCCGTAGGCGTCGAAGCGATGAGCCTTGCGTCGGAGCGTCCGTTCTGCTGTTCCTGTCTCGTGCGCGCGTCGTGCTGCTGGGCGACCGAAGAGCACAACCGGTCGGATCAGCTCGTAGGCGATCTGCTCGGGCCACTCCACGAGCAGACGGAGTTGTTCCCAATCGTCGGTCGGGGCAACGGCAGGGCGAGACAGATCGTGGCACCGCGGTCTCTCCGGAAGAGGTGGGATGCGAAGAGCCGGGATCGCGAGAGCCTGTTTTACCACATCAGGGCAGCGAGCCTATTCGGCCACCGAAATGGCAGCTATGTGTATACCAGACTCTGGCGAGGTTTGCCCGTGTACCCTGGGACCCGCAACCAGGCGGCGCGACCGCGACGGCGAATACCAGATCACAATAGCTCGAACCAGTTCGTGGCTTCGCTCTGCCTCACATTGAGTGACCTCGTACTGTGAGACGTCCGGCCGCCGCACCTACCTGGCTGTGTTGGTGACATAGCGGGCGGGAAAAGTCGTGGCGTGTCGGCTGTCGATCCAAGCGGACGCTATTTGTATAGAAGGTGAGATGCCGACACGATGCCGGCGATATCATCAAGGAGGAAAAGCGATGAAGCACTATCTACTCAGCGTGATCACGCCGGAGGGGGATCCGCCCCCGCCCGAGGTTCTGGGACCAATCATGGAGAGAGTCGAGAGCGTCAACCGGGAGCTCAAAGGTGCCGGCGGCTGGGTTTTCGCCGGCGGGTTGAATGCCCCCAGCACGGCCACCGTGGTGCGAGTGAAGGATGATGAGGTGCTCATGACCGATGGTCCGTTTGCCGAGGGCAAGGAGTACGTGGGCGGGTTTACGGTCGTCAAGGCACCCGATCTCGACGCCGCTCTGGAGTGGGGCCGCAAGTTCGCCCGCGCGATCACCCTGCCTATCGAGGTGCGGCCGTTCTCCGAAGTCCGCGAGGGCTGATGGGCGACGCGCCGGCCCTGACCGCCTCGGAGATTGACCGCCTGTTTCGCGAGGAGTACGGCCGGGCCGTGGCCGTCCTGGTCCGCACCTTCGGCGACATCGACGTCGCCGAGGAGGCGGTCCAGGACGCGTTCACCGCGGCGGTCCAGCGGTGGCCCTCTGATGGCTTGCCGCCGAGTCCCACGGGGTGGATCATCACCACCGCCCGTAACCGGGCGATCAACCGCCTTCGACGCGAGGCGTCGCGCAAGGACCGGCATGCCCAGGCCGCTCTTCTGCATGCCCAGGATGCCCCTGTCGAGGAGGGACCCGTGCGCGACGATCGGCTTCGCCTGATGTTCACCTGCTGTCACCCCGCGCTTGCTATCGGCACCCGGGTGGCGTTGACGCTCAGGCTCCTGGGAGGGCTGACCACCGCGGAGATCGCGCGCGCCTTTCTGGTGCCGGAGCCCACCATGGCCCAGAGGCTGGTCCGGGCCAAAGGCAAGATCCGCGATGCCGGGATCCCTTACCGGATTCCCGATGAGGCGGACCTGCCGGACCGGCTTCGAGCTGTGCTGGCCGTCATCTACCTGATTTTCAACGAAGGCTACACGGCGAGCGCCGGCGACCGGCTCCTCCGTGAGGACCTGTGCGCCGAAGCCATTCGTCTGGGGCGGCTTCTGCGCGCGTTGATGCCCGATGAGCCGGAGGTCATGGGACTGCTGGCGCTCATGCTACTCGTCGAGTCGCGCCGGGTAACGCGTACGACTCCGGATGGCGACCTCGTACCGCTGCCGGATCAGGCGCGGGATCTCTGGGATCGCGACCTCATCGCCGAGGGACAGACGATCGTCCGCTGCTGCCTCCGGCTGAACCGGCCAGGCCCGTATCAGATCCAGGCGGCGATCCAGGGTGTTCACAGTGATGCACCCGCTGCGGCCGCCACGGACTGGCGGCAAATCGTGCAGCTATACGATCAGTTGCTGGCGCTTGCCCCGACCCCGGTCGTAGTCCTCAATCGCGCGGTGGCCGTCGCCGAGGTCGAGGGGCCGGCCACCGCGCTCGGCCTTCTCAACAGCCTCGATCTCGCGGAGTACCACCTGTTCCACGCCATTCGCGCCGACCTGCTTCGGCGCGTGGGCCGTACCGAGGAGGCGGAGGCGGCATATGCGGCGGCGATCGCCCGCAGTGAGAACGCGGCCGAGCGCACCTTCCTGGAGCGCAGACGCCGGGATCTCTTGCCGAGGGCATGAGGCGGTTTCCCTGGGTCTACCGGCTCCGTCTCACGCTGACTGGACTACTACCTCGATCGAGGTCCGTTCGTGAATGATACGATGGCAGGCGAGCATGGACACCGTTCCTGCCGTCGGGCGTGTAGCTACTACAAGGAAGACCGTGGACAGATCATCGTACACGGAAGCAAACCGGGCGGCCTGGAACAGCACCGCGCCCAGGCACGCGGCCGCCGCCTATAAGGGCCTGCTGGAAAACTTCGCTCAGCCGGGATACTCGCGGCTCAGCGCCTTCGAACAGGGCCGGCTCGAAGAGATCGGCATACGCGGCAAGGATATCGTCCAGCTCTCCTGCAACAACGGCCGGGAGCTGCTTTCGCTGAAGAATCTCGGCGCCGGGCGGTGCGTCGGATTCGACATCTCGGACGAGTTCATCGAGCAGGCACGAGGGCTCGCGCAGGCCGGCAACATCGAGTGCGAGTTCGTCCGCTCGAGTGTCTATGATATCTCCGCGGAGTACGACGGCTCGTTCGATCTGGCGTACATCACGATCGGCGCGCTTGGCTGGCTGCCTGATATCGACGGCTTCTTCGCCGTTGTGGCACGCCTGCTTCGTCCCGGCGGCTTCGTCTTCATCTACGAGATGCATCCAATCCTCGATATGTTCGAGAACGCTCCGGAGTATAGGGCCGACCCGCTGCGAATCTACCACTCGTACTTCAAGGCCGATCCGTACGCGGATACCACCGGCCTTGATTACATCGGCAATACGTCGTACGAGGGGCCGATATCGTATTGGTTCCACCACAAGCTGTCCGACGTCATTACCGCGCTACTGCGTAGCCATCTGTCGATTCGAGCGTTCGACGAATACGATCATGATATTTCGGAGGTTTTCAAGCACCTGGAGCCTCTGCCGGTGAAGCCGCCGTTGTCGTACATTCTGGTTGGACAGAAAGATTGACTCGATAGCATTGCGGTGGATGGCTTGCGGGTGTCTGATTGATATCCGTGCAACCTATGTCTATTCCTGTTTTTGTACCACTGTTTCAAACGCTGTATTGAGCCGGTCCAGGCACACATCTTGCGAAAATGTCGTCGCGGCCAGCCATAGATAGACACTCATGCGCTGACTGCATTCTTGATCGATAGATAAGATGCCTGACCGAATATGTATATCTCTCAATATAGAAACGTTGTGTCGGCATTCGCATATCCATCGATTTTGTCTATCGGATGCGTATCCATGACGGAAGGAGTGACACGGTGAAGGCGAATCGGTGGTATGGCAAGCACGACATGCGGGTGGAAGAGGTGCCCGATCCAACCATTCAAGAACCGCGGGATGCGATAGTGCGCATCACCCTGTCCGCGATCTGCGGCTCGGATTTGCACATGTACGATAACTACATTCCAACCATGAAGGACGGCGACATTGTCGGCCACGAGTTCATGGGAGAAGTAGTGGAGGTGGGCCCGGAGGTCGGCAACCTGCAGCCGGGCGATCGAGTGGTCGTGCCGTTCCCAATTTCCTGCGGGCACTGCTTTTTCTGCGAACGCGGCCTGTTTTCATGCTGCGAGCGTTCGAACCCCAACCACGCGATGGCGGAAGAGATGTACGGACATTCCCCGGCCGGACTCTACGGCTACTCGCACATGCTCGGGGGATACCCCGGCGGCCAGTCGCAATACGTGCGTGTGCCCTTTGCCGATATCGATCACGTGAAAGTGCCGGATAGCTTGACGGACGAGCAAGTCCTTTTTCTCTCCGATATCTTTCCCACCGGGTACATGGCGGCGGAGCAAGCGGATATCGAGCCGGGCGACATCGTGGCCATCTGGGGCTGCGGGCCGGTCGGCCAGTTCGCGATACGCAGCGCCTTCATGTTGGGGGCCGGCCGGGTGATCGCCATCGATCGTTATCCCGAGCGTCTGGCGATGGCAACGGCGGGCGGCGCGGAGACGATCAACTATGAAGAGGCCGACGATGTCCTCGACTTGCTCAAGGAATTGACCGAGGGACGTGGCCCCGATCGTGTCATCGATGCCGTCGGCATGGAAGCCCACGACTCGAGCATCAGCGGCGCCTTCGACAAAGCAAAGCAGGCGGTACGCCTCGAAACCGATCGCCCAACCGCGCTTCGCCAGGCGATCATGGCATGCCGCAATGGCGGTACGCTCTCAATTGGCGGTGTGTACGGCGGCTTTGTCGACAAGTTCCCCATCGGGTCCATCATGAACCGGTCCATCACGGTCAAGACCGGCCAATGTCACGTGCAGCGCTATATGAAGCCGCTCTTGAAGCGCATCGAGGACGGGGACATCGATCCTAGCTTTGTGATCACGCACCGCATGTCGCTGGATGACACGCCGGCCGGTTACAAGATGTTCTGGGGCAAGGAAGACGGCTGCATCAAGGTAGTGCTGAAGCCGTAACCTTCACATTTTCCGGATGCAGCTCCATAAAGGGTAACCGTGACACGCGGTTACCCTTCACTTCTCTATGGCGATCGACGCTGGCGCGCTGCCTCGACCAATAGATTCGCCACGAGTGCGGTCCACCCGGTTTGATGAGAGGCGCCCAGGCCGGCGGCGGTGTCGCCGTTGAAGTACTCGTGAAAGGGGATCAGGTCGCGCCAGTACGGATCGTGTTGCAGGATATCGTTGGTCCCGAAGACGGGCCTCCGACCCTCGCCATCCCGCAGAAAGATACCGATCAACCGTTGTGAGAGATCGTCGGCGATGGCATTCAGCGACGCCTTCCGGCCCGATCCGGTGGGGTATTCCAGCAGAAAATCGTCGCTGTAGTACCCGGCATAGGCACGCAGCGCCTCGATCAGCAGATAGTTGTTCGGAAACCACACGGGTCCGCGCCAGTTCGAGTTTCCACCAAACTCGCCGCTATCCGACTCGGCCGGCTGGTAGCGAAGCTCGTACGTCTGGCCGTTCACGGTGGCCGTATACGGGTGATCGCGATGGTAGGCGCTGAGCGAGCGGATGCCATGATCGCTGAGGAATTCCTCCGGACTGAAAACACGGCTCAAGAGCCGTATGGCTCGGTCCCCATGTACCAGGTCGAGTAATCGGAGGAGACCTTGACCCGGCTCCTGCCACCTGGGCACGATGGTTGCCAGATCGGGACGGTGCTCGAGAAACCATTCGAAGCGTGCGCTAAATTCGGGGAGGTCCGACAGCATCTCCGGTTGGATCGCCTGCGCGGCGAATAAGGGGATCAACCCGACTAGCGAGCGGATCTTTACCGGCGCGTGCGAGCCGTCGGGTAAATGGATGACGTCGTAGAAAAAACCATCCTCGTCATTCCAGAGTGAAACCCCGTCATCGTCCAGATCGTTCATCGCGCCGGCGATATACATGAAGTGTTCGAATAATTTGGCGGCGATGTCCTCGTACGCGTGGTCGCCGTGCGCCAGCTCCAGCGCGATGTTCAACAGATCCAGGGCGAAGAGCCCCATCCAGGCGGTGGCGTCCGATTGCTCGAGATAGCCGCCGGTCGGGAGCGGCAGATCCCGGTTGAAGACGCCAATGTTATCAAGGCCGAGAAAACCGCCCTGAAAGACGTCGTGTCCGTCGCGGTCCTCGCGATTGACCCACCAGGTGAAGTTAATCAGGAGCTTGTGGAAGATGATCCGTAAGAACTCTCGATCGGCTGTACCGTGGTTCGCCTTCTCGGTTTCGTACACGCGCAGGGCCGCCCAGGCATGAATCGGCGGATTGAGGTCGCCGAACGACCACTCGTAGGCCGGAATCTGTCCGTCGGGCCGCATGTACCACTCGCGGACCAGATCAATCAATTGCCGTTTCGCACTGTACGGATCGACCAACGACAGCGTGACGCAGTGAAACGCAAGGTCCCATGAGGCATACCAGGGGTATTCCCAGGTATCCGGCATGGATAGCACGTTCTTGTTGGCCAGCGTCTCCCAATCGTGATTGCGGCCGGTGAGTCGTTGCGGCGGCGGCGGAGGCTGACCGGGATCGCCCCGCAGCCAGGTTCGTACGGTGTAATGGTAGAACTGTTTGCTCCAGAGCAGGCCGGCCAGCGCTTGTCGCAGCACGGCGCCCTCGTCCTCCGAGAGCCCCTCCGGTGCAAGCCCGGTGTAGAAGGCTGCGCACTCCGCGGCGCGCTGGGCGAGAACGCTCGGCGTATCCACCGCGGCGGGAGGGGTGGCGCCGGCGGTCAGGCGAAGTGTCACCGTTGCCGTCGCGCCTGGAGCAATGTCGCGGACGTACCGAGCGGCCACCTTGGTGCCCGTGCCGGCGGGATTGACGGCTCCGGTGTCGCCGTGTACCACCGCGTTGTCGATGCCGTCTTTGGTGAAGGGCGTTCGATTGGGGACGTTCCACAATCGTTCCGCGTTGGTTTCGTTCTCAGTGAACAGGAGGTCGGGCGTGCCCTCGCATTCCAGCCAGTAGGTGCCGAGTACCGGGTGATCGGCCCGAACCAGGCGTGCGGAGTTGGACGGATCGTTCTGGGCGCTCAACTGGGGCTTGCGATCGTCGTGGCCCCACGACCAGGTGTTGCGAAACCAGAGGGTGGGGAGGATAGTGAGCGGCGCAGTCTCCGGGCCGCGGTTCGTGGCGGAAATGCGGATCACCAGGTCCTCGGGACCGGCTTTGGCGTACTCCACGATCACGTCGAAGTAGCGATTCTCCGCGAAAATACCGGTGTCCAGTAGCTCGAACTCGGGATCGTTACGGGTGAGCCGGCCGTTCACCTCCACCAATTGCTCGTAGGGGAAGGCACGCTGGGGGTATTTGTAGAGCGCCTTCATATAGGAATGGGTCGGCGTATTGGCAAGGAAGTAGTAGTACTCTTTCACATCCTCGCCGTGGTTGCCCTCGGCGTTGGTGAGGCCGAAGGCGCGTTCCTTGACGATGGGATCCGCGCCGTTCCAGAGGGCGAGGGCAAAGCACAGGTGCGCCTCCTCGTCGCAGATGCCCAGCAAGCCGTCCTCGCCCCAGCGGTAGGCACGCGACCGGGCCATGTCGTGTGAAAAGCTGTTCCAGGCATCGCCGTCGGCGGAGTAATCCTCGCGTACCGTGCCCCACTGCCGTTCGCTGAGATAGGGGCCCCAGCGATACCACCGGGCGCCGTCCCCCTGCGCCTCGGCCAGCCGAACGCTTTCCGCGTCGGTAGGTGCCGCATGGGCGGCGCTGTCGTCAGGCATAGCAACGATTCTCCCCTGTTTCATTTAACGCGCCCGCGCGTGATGACGCCTCCCGATTTTATAGAGATCGAGGAGATCACATGGCAGGTAGGGAATACATATCGGCGGCAGCCGAAGCGCTCTGCGGATATGCCTCGCGTACGGGGCCGGTCACGGCGCTGGGGCTGGTGGAGAGGCGGATGATGGATCATGCCAGGACCATGCCGGCCGGCACGGACCTGTCCAGCCGGATGAGCGAGCGAATGCAACCGTCCCGGACTCCCCACCTGTTAACCGGACGAGCCGGCGAATGGAATTATCGGGACCTACTTTGTAGCTTCCACAATGAGGGAGCCCGGGCGAGTATCCAGCGAGGCGACATCCGGTACTGCTCCTTCACCGTGAGGCGTTCGCACGATGTGAGAGAAACCAACACGCGTGAGCAGACCGCTTAGCAGGTCGAAATCATACATGTAGTGGTGTGCATCGTACATTTTTCTCGAATCCTTGAAGATCACGCTCATCGCCTCTTCCTTGCGACCATCCCGGAACAGGTTTATCGCGTCTTGTAAATCGGGAACCAAGACACGAACGACACCTCCCGGCTTCAAGATACGATGAACTTCGCGCATGAAACGCTCTCCGTCCGCCCTGTGCAGGTGTTCGAGAAAGTGCGAGGTGTACACGAAGTCCGTCGAGCTGTCGGGAAGCGGAAGACCATATCGAACCTCGTGGTGGACGAAGCGGTGGTTTTTGAGAATTGCGATGTATTCCGGCTGCGAAAACCAGGCGCGCGATCCAGAAAACCGATGCAGTTGCGAGAGGAGGAAGGATGGCCAGGTAGAGACGAGCGCATTCAAACTGCCATCGATGTTGATCCATCCGCTTGCCACCGTCAGGCCACAACCGACGTTGACCTTGACTACACCCGACCCCGGCTCGATGCACTGATTTCTCTTCAAGTAGGCGGCAAACCGAATGGCGTAGTCGATACAGACTCTACTCCACGACGTATACATCGCTCTGCCTCCTCGCAAGCAGCGACCCAGACCGGCCATGCCGAACGTGATGGGTCTGACGATATCCATGCTGTGCACTCAGCCTCAAGCGGGGAAGTGGGACAGGACTGCCGAGGAACGTATTGATTGAATGCATCGTGAACACACTCCGTACATCAGGGACCGTCATGAGGTCCGCGAGAGCCACTTCAGTGAGATCGAGCATGAGACTTGCCAGCTTCCCACGCCCGAACGGCCTTCGGACGGGGTTCGACCTTTCCTCCGCGATACGACGCCGGTGGTAGCACGTAGTGCAGGGCGATCAAGATGGCCAACGGCATCATGTTGACAAGGAGGAAGATGACGAGAGACTGTGTCCCATCGCGCCACACCTGGATGAGGTTGGCGGCGACCAGCATGTATGCGAAGCGTCCCAGTGCCATATATGGTCGACGCCGTGCCGCGAAGTACGCGAGGCCGAGCACGTAGGCCAGCAGGGCAGGGACGATCACGATTCCCACATACCCGAAATTGGCGTAGGCTTCCCCCAGAAGAAGCACAACCATGCCGCTTTGTTTCATGGGACGCCAGGGACGAGAGAAATCGCCGATGTAATCCGCGATGCTCGGTTTATCCGGCCACCATTCTCGAGGAATGGGCAGCGTGAGAAGCGGAGCATAGAGGGTACCGTAATAGAACCGGCCGTTCTCATCGATCAGGGTCAAGGCTGATGCATACTCATCTTCAAATTCCTGGTCCGGGTGGCTGCCGGTAAAGACCTCACCCATGCCCTGGGCAGTCGTGCTCGCGATCAATGTTGGACTTGCTCCGGAGTTGACGAGGTTCCCGACATCCTTGAGCGGATAGAACAGCAACGCCGTCAGAATCAGGATTCCGGCAACTCCCACCGTCGGCCACCGACGGTTCCGTCGATCGAGGTAGATCTGTACCAGGACCAGTACTGGAATCACGACGCGAAATCGGTCGAAGCCCTGCACGGCCATGATGACCAGGTACAGGCCCATCAAACCAACGAGCCACGGTCGAAATCCGTACACGTAGATGAGTGCAAGGAGGCAGAGACCCGGCCACAATTGCAGGATCGTGATCCAGCTCGAGGTCGGTGCCAAAGTTCACGCCGCCACTAAACGCCGGGATGCGAGTGAGTAACGCAAGCGCGATGACGCCAATGGGAAAGGCTATCGAAACCACCCGCCACACGTGCTGAATCGAAAGCTCTCTGTATCCGGCGCCTTCAGCCACTGAATCCGTTGCTTTCTTCCCAACACCGTTCGCGACTCTGAGCCACACCAGGGTCATCACGGCGAGCGCAATGTCGGCCGTGAAGCTGGCGCGGGCAATCTCGTCCGGTGTCACCGGGGAGTACTGTATGCCCCAGCCGGAAAAGAGCGTGGGTGCGCCGAAGAATACGCCGATCGAGCGCACCGTAAATGTGGTGATGTGAAATATGAGATAGATCGTGGCGGGGTGTGCAAATCCTAACCGCCCCCACCGTACGAGCAGAATGCAGCACACCGTGACCGTCACGAGATCGACGAAGATCGCTACACCAAGGTTAAACATCAGCGTTCGCGACCGCCCGGAACATGCCGCCGTAAGCACGCCGAATGCCCCTGCGGAACTCTTCCCAGCTATGCTTCCGGGCCGCCGCCGAAGCTCGCTGGCCCATCGCCACCAGTTGCTCGCGGTTGTCCAGCCCCCAGGTCAGTCTTTCCTCAAGGGCGATCGAGTCGCGGATGGGCACGATGAACCCCTGTACGCCGTCTTCGAGGACGTCGGGCGCGCAGGTGTTGGGGGTAGCAATTACCGGAAGTCCGCACGACATTGCCTCCAGTATGACGTGCCCGAAACCCTCCGCCAGCGACGGGAGCACCAGGACATCGGAAGCGTGAAGGACACGCACCAGCTCGGCGTTCGACATTCCGATCCGAACATCCAGATCGAGATCGGAGTACCGCGCTAACAATCCACGATCGATGGCTCCGCGACCGCAGAGCACGATGTTGATGTGCCGGCTACCGATGGAACGTGCGGCGTCCAAAAGGTACGAGAGCCCCTTACGCTGAATCATGCTTCCAACGTAGACAGCGGTATAGGGCCCGCGTGGAATGGCGTCCGGTGCTCGCGCGGGGAACCGCTCGCCGTCGACGCCGTAGGGCACCACGTGAATAGCGGCGAGAGGCACGCCGTGCGAGGCCAGAGTGCGCGCATTAAACGTGCTTGGTACGACCCATCCGTTCGCCAGCTGCGGCTCCATGGCGAGGCGTTCGAAGTCGACTTCGGACAACGACAGCTCCAGTTCGTTACGCAGCGAGGCGCGCGCGGAGGGAACAAGCTCGAGCTCTTCACGCAGCAGCCGGCGTACCGATCGGGGATGTGGATGCATCTGAAACAGAAATCGATATGGTACTTCCTGGGGATGGCTAAACGCATCTGAGGCGTAGTAGCTGTAGCACAGCATGGCGGCACCGCTCGCTACTGCAACCTTACGGGCTTTCCGGCTCAATGCCATATCCTTGGATCGATTGAGGTTCGCTCTGGGTACGACATGAGTTACGAGTGCAGCTGCTGCCGCGAGCGATGAGATCGTGACACGAGAGCTGCCCAACTCGGTGCAAAACCGCTTCGATATCACTCCAGCGGGAAGCTTCGCTCCGCCACCTCGCGCGAACCAGGTGCGATCGGCAGGCCAGTACGCGTCGGTTACCAATCGCTCCAGGAGATCCCCTTCGGCGAGAGCCAGCGGCAGCTGATAGTGATCGCGCGCCCCTGCCAGCGTGACGACGGCCCTCGGAGTTCGAGCCGGGACTGCGGCCGTTTGAGCTACCTGCAGACTACACGCTCCATACTCCTATGAATCACGGTGCGAACTTCCGACTGCCTGGTGAGCACGCAAACTACGACACTGATGAGTGCCGGATGCGCGTAATTCAGCGTTAAGAGCACGGTCCGCAGTCGATGGCGCGCGCTCATGCGGCGATACCAATCGTTTGGGCGCGATTCACCAACGTTCCGCGGGGCGGGGGGAACACGGTGACACTCGACGCTACGAACACGAGGATTGGGAAGCCTCCAGAGGTATTCGAGCCGTCACCCGGCGCTCCTCACTGGTGTTCGTGAGGCAGATCGTGGTGTTGAGTTCGGATGACCCTGCATTAGCGGCTCCTTCGTGCTTCAACCAGCATCGAGTTCCGCGCAATGCTTTCCAAACATTCGGCGATATACCGCACATGGCTGAAACCGGGAACGAATATCGTCACTAACGGGTCAACGTATTGTTCGCGACTACTCAGGGTTTCCCCCTTACTCCCCTGATCTATCCCGTCATGAGCCAACATGCCTCTGAGACCTCCGCCCGTGCCACGCATTATTGCAACGTCAGCATGCGCCCGTTTCCCCGTCATATCTCGTGTCTGGTCCAGACGCACGCTTGGGGGAAGCGGCGATCGATATGGTATCCGCAACGTGAAAGGAACGTGAAAATCTCTGTTTCATCCAGTCCCCGGCGTTGGAGAATGGCATGATGCACTTCCAGCGCTATCGCACGTATTCTCCCGTTCATAAATAGCTCAGGCGAGCCGAGAACGGCCTCGTACTCGTGTCCCTCGATGTCAATTTTTAGTAGATCGCAGCGGTCAATGCCCTCTTGCTGAACTAGCCCTTCGAGGGTTATGGTGTCAACGCTTTCCGTTCTGGTGCGGTAGCGGGTCGCTCGGTCGAACCCCGAGGAGCCCGAGTTGGTGTCTGGGGCAAGATGAAGCTTTCGTGAACCTGCATGGTCGCTCACTGCGCATTGCCTAACAGTTATATTCGTGGCCCCATTTAGGTCGATGTTCGCCTGCAACACATCTTGTAGCCTGTGCTGCGGCTCTATGGCTACTACCGTACCGCGTTTCCCAACCAAGCCAGACGCAATAACTGAAAAGTATCCCTCGTTGGCTCCGACATCGATAAATGTCGACCCGTCAGAGAGCAGCGCCTTCAAAGCGCCAATCGTGTAGGGTTCATGAATGCCGATGTGCAGAAGTTTCTGTCCCAAAAGCGAGGCAGGGTCAATCCAGAATGCTCCGAGATTTGTCACGATCTGAACGCGCTTCAATCGCAAAAGTCTTTTCAGCCAGGCGCTAACGACAGTGGGCCGAATGCGAAGTATTAGCCTGTACGCCTTAAGCCGACGATCGGAAATGGTGGACTTTCCGTCCATCACAAGAGCGGGCATGCTTAGAGAACCCACCACGAACACGGTCGCTTGAGTATTTCGAACATTGGCTGCCTAGGAAACCAAGGAGTTAACGGTGTGTTTCGTTATGCATGGCCAACCTACGCGAAGTCTAGACCATGTCGCGACTGATCGACATAGGTGGGCGAGGCGCGAAAGTGTAACATGCTGCCGGACCAGCGTCTCCAAGGAGCGGCGGACCGAGCCGGCGCGCCACTCTGGGATGTGCTGGGCGAGTCTGGCACAGAAGCCGAGGGCTGTATGGGCCTCCGAGAGCCAACAGAGACCGCCGTCAGAGGTGAGTTGGGGACCGTCGAAGGACGCGCCGAGGAGGGTAGGGGTGGAACTCGAGAGACTGAGACACAAGGCATCTCCTGAGGAGGTGTTGTTTGACGCTTCAGTCCACCCCGTGGAGCGCACGTTCAGGCTACCCACGGACTTGTGGCCCGACGCCCTCGGGCGGTTCTGTATGCTTTTTTCACCCAGGCCTTAGTCTTTAGCCAACGGTAGTAGGGGGTTGCGAGTGGGAACCACAGGGTCCAGCGAACAAGACGTCTCAGATGAGTTCCCTGTCTCCTGGCTCGAATAATAAGCGAGATGGAGTGAAGCAGCCCTGAGTCGAAGAGTTCTTTTTCAATCTCCATGTCCCGGATGTTTGCATCAACCAGCAGGCGGAGACCTCGTATCTCTTCCGCCCGGTGTGGACACGTTTGTTGTAAGGTCTGAAGATCTCGAAGGCGGCTCGTGAGTAGCGCAAGGTTCCCCTCGGTGTGCCGATCCAGGAGACTTCGCCAGTGCCGCACGCCTCTTAATTGGCGGAAAGCGGTCAGGTTTATGTTGCTGTGGTGATGGCGATACTGCACTAAAACCTCGTCAACATAACGCACTTCACCGAGCAAACTTGCTCGGAAGGGGATAACCAAATCCTCCCGCAGTACACGGACATCTAGGTCCCCGAACACGTCGAAGGTGCTTCGGTGCCAGGCTTGCGTACAGCCCAGGACACCTCCGTTGTGTTCCGCCATCCACGCTGCCGTGCGGGTATGTTGCCCGTGACCCGCCAGGTACAAGCCGTCTACGCGGCCCTCGGCGTCAATCACTTCGGCATTCGAGTAAATCGAGAGCGCTCGACCCGATGAGGCTCTGTGCTCTTCGTACAGGCGACGCACTCGGTTAGGCTTCGACACGTCGTCCCCGGCGGCAATGACGATGAATTCCGCCTGAGCCAGTTCCATGGCCCTGTTCAGGTTTGCAGCGAACCCAAGGTTGCGCTCGTTCCGGTAGAGTCGAATCGTGTGCTCCCCTGTATAACGAGACGCCAGGTCTTGAAGAACCCGAAAGGTCCCGTCGGTAGAGCAATCATCGCAAATCACAATCTCAAGAGGAGCATACGTCTGACTGACCGCTCCCGCGAACGCCTCCGCTATGAACTGCTCCTGGTTGAAGGTCAACATACCGAGGGTGACCAATGCGGGGGATTGCTTCGTCACCTGAGCGCTCGCTGGCTCACCTCTGCAGGCAGCATGTATAACGCGCTACCTTGTGGCGCCGCATCAGGCGACAACAGGCGCATTCAATTCCCCAGTCTCTCGTCTGAATTATTGATAGCTCGCACGTGCGGCGATTCGCGCAGCGCCACTCCGTTTTGTCATATCAAATGTACAGTCATCGTAGCATGTGACCTCTTTCCCACCCTCTGAAGGTAGCAATCGGCTTCAACAGCCGTGTGTGAGCGCTTGCATGGCAGCCACCATCCGGTTGTGTCTGTGATCGTCGGGGGCGAGTCCAGCATCCATCTCGTAATGCTTGCTATGGGTGCACACACCGCGGAGCACGCGACGAATCGCCCACCGGCGCAATCGTTGCCGCCAACCAATACACCCTAGCGCGATGGGCCAAGGCGTCTCACAACGACCGAACGTGCCAAAAGTCTTTCAGACGGCGTCAAAAATGCCGCTGACAGCAGGCACGCTATGCCAATAAATGCAATTGCAGCTGGCCATTCAACTCGTGATTGATTCCAGGTGTACCCCGCAGCGACAAGGAGCACGGCTAGCCCACCCAACCAGGCATTACGTGTCCGCCGGTCGAATCGGAAGGCGTGCTTTACGAATGCGTAGTGCACGTAGTAGCCGAGATAGGCGAGGTACAGACCGACAAACGTGATACCGATGCCCTCTAGAGAATGGAACATCGTCACCGAGAACACAGAGCCGGCGGTGAACGCAATCCACCAGCCGCCATCGGTCAGAAAGAACGTTCGCATATTCGCCCGCGCAATGGCAGGCGTGCCGACCACCCATGCAGCAATTTTCAGATAGTCGCCCAGTAACATCCATCGGACCATATGCAACGTCGGGAGAAATGACGCGCTGTACAGGGTAACGATGACGAACGGCTTCAACACGATCATCGCGGTGACGAGCGGGACCGTCGCCAGGGAAGTCAAGCGAGCCACATCGCGGATGAGCACGCCCACCTCTCGGTCGTCCCTCGCCTGAGCGAGCATCGGAAGGTAGTACGTGGCAAAGGCACTGAGAACCAGCGTCACGTATTGCATGCTTAAATTCCAGGCGGCGTTGAGCAAACCAACCCGCGCCAGCCCCTGCCGGTGAGCAACCAGTGAGGTTACCAGCAGGAATCCCAAACTGCCAATCTGGCCCACGATAAAAAAGGTTCCGGCTATCGACGCGAAACCGCGGGCCGCGTCGCGCCGGAAGACGCCGCGCGGTGCTTTGACAATCGCATCGAGCCAGCCATTGCGGGAGGCCACGCGAAGGCTTATTGCGATCTCCGCAAGAAACGGAAGCGTGAGCAAGATGATGAAAGCGTCGACATGCCCGGCTCGCACCAGATGGGCGACGGGAAGCGCCAACGCCACGGTGGATACCGCACCGCCAATGCGCACCCAGGCGAGCCAGCCGATGGCGCGAAATCCATTCAATACACCGGTCACATATCCGTAGATGATGGCCAACCCGACTGCCACTCCGCCATCTCGCACCAAATCGATCGTTCTCGTATCATGACGCCCCGTGATAAGCGGCGTGAGCCATGGAGCCAGCAGCACCATCGCGGGAATCGCCACCATGGTTGCCACCGCGAAGATCGTAAAAGTGGTCACAATGTAGTCCGCTTGCGCTCGGCCGACCCTGCTGGCGATGCCTTGCACGAGTGCTGTCGAGCCGTTGAAGGTAGCGACTCCCGCGACGGCCAATACCAGCGTCGTGAGCACCGTGTAGAGACCAAAGCCTGTTGTGCCGGTTTCGGTCGCGAGGATCTTATTTGCAACGACGACACAGATGCCGGCCACGATTGCGGAGCCGGTCGTCTTGAATGCGGCCGAGAGCAACGCCTTCATAACACCTCGCGTGTCCCTGGAGCTAGAGTCTACCAGCGTGTCAGTCACTCATTTGCCGCATGCTATGGGTAGTGACAAGAGTCGACGGATCCCTCCCTGAGGCGTTCGATCGCGGCCGGCAACCGAACCAGGCCACAGCGGCTCTACCTCGCCGCGTCGCCGAGTAGCCGCACCCGCTCTACCCCGCTGTGGCGTCGAAATGCGTCAGCTGCTCTCGGGTCCCCGCGACCAGGATGCGATCGTTGGCTGCTATTACCAGATCATCGTCGACAAATGTAGTGAGCTGGCCGTCATGCTCCACCGCCAGTACGTGACCGCCAGCCAGCTCGGAGGTGCGAATGTCGCCGATGGTGCGCTGCACCAATGAGGCGCCCGGCAGCACGACGCGCTCCTCGATTTGCACTCCCAGGTCTCGTCCGTGGATGACGACATCGAGATAGTCGGCGGCCAGCGGCTGAACTACCAGATGCGCCATGCGATTTCCCGCCATGGTGTACGGCGACACGACACGGCTCGCGCCTGCGTTGTAAAGGTTCTGCTCGGCCTCTGGACCGGCGGCGCGTGCCACGATGTACAACGACGGATTGAGCGCGTGCGCCGATAACGTGACGTAGACGTTGTTCACATCGGAGTCGGCACATGCCAGGAGTCCCCGGGCACGGGAGATGCCCACCGCCTCCAACACCGCGTTCCTGGTCGCATCACCCTCGAAGTACACGAGGTTTCGATCTCGAGCAACCTCGATGGTTTCTGGATTGGCATCGACCACGATGAACGGAATCGTCGAGCTTTCGAGCTGTGTCGCTACCTGCTGGCCCACGCGCCCGAAACCGGAAATGATGTAATGATCGGTCAACCGCTCCATGAGTCTGCTCATCCTACGTCGCTTCCAGCTGCCATGCAATCCACCTTCCACCAGAAACTCGGTCAAACTACTCAGGACGTATATCCCGGTGCCCACCCCTACCAGGATGAGAGCCGTCGTGAATGCCTTGGCGGAGGTAGATAGCTTCTGGGCCGGAAAGAACCCGACCGTCGTCACCGCGGAGACGGTCGTCAGTACCGCGTCAATTGGCGACAATCCCGCTACTATCAGGCCGAGAATACCCGCCATCACAATGATGCCCAGGAGTACTACACCGACGAGAAGGCCGCGCGGCACAAATCTCTGGCGAATCATGCGTTCTCTTCGCAGTTGGTGATTGCCGATGGATGCGTCTCAGAAGCGACACACGTGTAGAACGTTTCGGTGATTGTGCCATTCTCGCCTGGCTCGCGGCAACATTATGGACCCGGTTGACACGTGCGATCGCGTTTGTACAGTTTATGGAGGAAGAAATACAGTAACGGCCCGTGACTTACCATGCCGGAAGGAGATGCCGCGAGTTGACCGTTCTATCCACGCCCACGGCGATCGATCAAATGACAGCGGGGGGTAGCATTCCGAACGAGGATTGTGGGGAAACGTGCGTGGTGAGCGTCGTGCGAGACGCCGGCCACTCGAATTTCACGGTTCCCGCGGCGGAAGCTCTGTGCACGAGCTGCGGAGCTGACATAAGCAGCGGCACCATCGAGCAGACCCTGGCTCAAGTACTGCAAGACGAGGGCGTAGCGGCGAAGGTGGTCGGCGGCAATATTCGTACGTTGGTGAGCGCGGCCCTGGCACAGGGACACCGGTGCATTACTCTGATAAATGTCGCCTGGGATGGTCAGCCAGTGCCTCCGAATCCTCCGCAGACGTTTCTTCATTGGGTTGAGGTGTTCGGGCTCGACTCTTCCGGCTACCACTGCATGAATCCCATCCCTCGCATGAATAATCCTGCTAACGGCATGATCTACGTCTACGATCAAGCAACGTTTGAGACTGCGGCAGCAGGTAGAGGTGTCGAGGTCGACATGAATTTGCCGGGCGACGAGCCAACCGGGGCGCCGACCTGGATCAGTCTGGTAGGAACGGTCACCGGCGGACTCAGCGCGATCCCAAGTCAGGATGGGCGCCTGGCAGTGTTTGCACGAGGCGAGGATGGGAAGCTGTGGTGTTTATCGCAGACGCAGCAGAATGGCGGATGGGGGGAGTGGACCTCCCTGGGAGGCTCCATTACCGGACGTACGGTAGCGCTTCGCAACCTTGACGGGCGCCTCACCGTCTTTGCTCGCGGCGACGATGGGGCGCTCTGGCATACCTTCCAGAGTGCTCCCAATGCCGGTTGGCACGCCTGGGCATCACTGGGCGGCCAGATCGACGATCACTTTGACGGCGTGCGTCAGGTAGATGGGCGGCTGGCAATCTTCGCCCGCGGAGCCGATGGCTCGCTATGTCATACGTCGCAGCTCTCCCTGAACGGTGCGTGGGGAGAGTGGACATCTCTGGGGGGAACGGTTGCCGGTGAGGTGTCCGTGGGCATGGATCAGGATGGGCGGCTAGAGGTCTTCGCGCGTGACCAATATGGAAACGTGCGACACATCCAGCAGCGTGCCGCCGGCGACAACTGGGGCGAAAGCGTCTGGGGCACGCTTGGCGGCACGACCGGAACGCACCTCGCCGTGGGACGTAACTATGACGGTCGACTGGCATTGTTCGCACAGGGAAGCGATCATGCGCTGTGGCACACCTGGCAAATTGCGCCAGGAGGGAGTTGGAACACCGCCTGGACATCGCTTGGTGGTTCCGTGAACGACGTACTGAACGTCGCATCGCATCGAGATGGCCGGTTGGCCGTATTTGCTCGCGGGAATGACAAGGCGCTGTGGATGATCGAGCAGCATCAACCAGGGGGAGCGTGGGGCAGTTGGGAGGCTTTAGGGGGCTCCGTTGCCGATCTCCTCACAGTAAGCGCCAATCAGGATGGCCGGATGGCCGTGTTCGTGCGTGGAATAGACTCCGCGGTCTGGCACACCTGGGAGACCGTTCCGGGTGGACCATGGAACCACTAGCCCGATAGCGAGCAGTGGTTTGCTCCACTGGTGAATGCACGTATAGGCGCCACTACGTAAATCAGCGCGGCTACTCTCCATGGATCCGGACCATCACAGCTGAGTTCGGCGGCACGGTGACGGTTAGACGCTCGGAGACGGTATAGGTCGTCCCTTGCCAGAGGTCGCGGACGATGTACCGGCGCTGCGGCGTCAGACCAAGGTTTGAAAGATGCGCCGTGAGGGTGACGCTCGGCGCCCCTCGATCGAGAAACAGCACGGCACGATCGCCGTTCGCCAGTGGCCTCACCAGGATTTCACCGTTGCCCGCGCGCGATACGACCGTTGCCCCGATGCCTCGTGGGTCCTGATCGACGGCGATCACCGCACGGTTGGTCACGATCTGTTGGCTGGCGGCGGACATGGTGCGAAGGTCGGTGCCCAGCAGGAGTGGCGCGGCCATCATACTCCAGAGACTGAAGTGAGCACGATCCTCCGCCTCTGTCATGCCGCCGTTGCCAACCTCCAGCATGTCCGGGTCATTCCAGTGCCCCGGTCCGCCGCGCGCCGCGTACTGCACGTTCTCGTCGAGGATGTGCAGAATACTGGTCCAGGTATCCGCTATATCGGCGGTCGTACGCCATAGATTGGATACCGATGGTCCCCACAGCCAGGGATGGATCGTGGGATCGCTGGCATTCGATACGCTGACGATCATGGGGCGATGAGTGGCATTCAGCGCCTGCAGCATACGCGTATACAGAACCTGCGCGACGTCGTCGTCCGTGTAATCCGGGAAGTTGTTATACGGCACGTAGCACCAGTCGAGCTTGACGTAATCGATACCCCACCGGGCAAAGGTTGCGGCGTCTCGAGCTTCGTACCCGTAACTTCCCGGATAACCCGCACAGGTCTTGGTTCCAAGGTCTGCATAGATACCGAATTTCAGGCCAAGCGAGTGGACGTAGCGCGCCAGCGCCGGGATGCCGCTGGGAAAACGCTGCGGGTTGGCTTGAAGCGTACCGCGCGCATCGCGCGCCGGCGCCGACCAGCAATCGTCCAGGTTGACGTATCGATAGCCTGCAGCGCGCAAGCCACGCGCCACCATGGCGACGGCAGCACCTTCGATATCGGCTTCGGTCACCGTGCAATGAAAGGCATTCCAGTCGTTAAAGCCCATGGGCGGCACGGGCGTGAGCCGGCGATCCACCTGCGCGCCATGCACGATTGATCGGACGCGTACCTCGATTTGCGCTCTAATATGCGAGTAACGGATGGCAAGCCCGATCTCGACGAGTACCAAGAGACCAATAACCAACGGCACAATCGACCGGCGCTTCCGTGGTATCACGGTGAAACGAACTGAATACACGCTGGCAGCGTGACTGCTATCAGGAAGCTATCAGGTCTTCGCGGCCTTCGAGCAATCGTACAAGAGTCCGGCTCCGCCTCCATTGAATCCGCCCCTCGCGGCGGCACCGATGCCGGATGCACTCGTGGCCGAGGTTGTCGTATAGGCGCTCACGGGAACCGCCGCACAGTGCGCCTTCACCCAGGTTACAAGGTCGTCGTTCACGGAGTTGAGATTGGCGTCGATACCTTTACCGAGGTTCGCAGCCCCAAAGAACCCTCCGCCTGGCCCGCCGGTGTTTTGCGGGACGAGGAAGAATCGAATCGCGCCGGATGATACCTGGGACGCCAGCTTCGCCGGTGTAAGGATTTTGTCCCAGCCTTGATATCCCCCGAGCGTCATCACCGCCTGTCCGGTCTTCAGGATGAAGAGACTGGCATAGGACGAGGTCATGGTCGCCACGAGGTACCGAGCGCTGCCGCGATGGCTGCTGAGATAGTGCAAAAGTTTGGGATCGAGCGCCGGCAGCGATGGGCCTGCGAACGTGATGGCGCCACCACCACCGCCGCCACCGAATCGCCCACGTGTCGGTTGCGTGCCGAAGCCAAAATTGCTACCAGCGGCCGGCCGGCCGGTGCTGTTTCCAGCCGCTGGTGGAGGATTACCGCCGCCAGAGCCCCCCGGAGGGGTGCCGCCACCAAAACCTCCCGAAGGAGGCGTAAAGCTCCCCCGTTGACCAGATGCGCCGAATCCACCGGCGTTTCCAGGTCCACCACCTCGGCCGAAGCCACGAAATCCGCCGAACCCACCGGCTCCAAATCCAACGCTCGGTCCCGCTTGCGGCAACCAGGCCGCGGCATTGTTTCCGGAGATCGACGTCGCTGCGAAGGCGCCGGGAGGCGCCAGGAGAGCAGCTACACCGAGGGCCGCCGCCACGAGCGCAACCCGTCGATCGATACGCAGTATGCTATTCGGCGCCAGGAGAAACTGGACGCGTAACCGGCCGAGCAGCAATACCACCGCGACGGCCAGTGTTGCCGCCACCACGACTATCCCGAGCCACCCGTTCCACCCTGGATACCCGGCGAGAAGATGCATCTGAACGAGGGCGGTAATGACGAGCGCAGCGGGAAGTAGCCATCCCGCCCAGGGAGGCGTCGACTCGCCGGCCAACGCACCGCGATACTCGTTCCACAGAGCCACCAGACCAATTCCCGCCAGCGCGGAAACAGCTGGCCCTAGCACGCCAAGGTAGTACAGGTGATAAAAGCGCGCGACGCTAAAGAAGATGCCCAGGGTAATCAGCCAGGTGCCCCAAAAGAGGAGGGACGCGTGCCTGGTGCTGAGCGGGAAGCGCGGCCGTTGCGCGGTACATGCCGCTACCAGACCGATGAGTGCGAACGGTAAGAGCCAGCTCGCCTGGCCGCCAATGGCCGGCTCGAACAGACGCAGCGCACTGGGATTACCAATTTCGGCGGAAATCGCAGGCACAATTGTGAAGTCGAGTTTCACATGAAGGATGGGGATCGTCGGGAGGCGGGATAGTAGTCCCGTCGCAAGCCGGCCGAATCCGTTGTACCCCATGGCCAGGCTCAACTCGGAGTTCGTGCCGCTGTCACTGACGAAGGGGCGGGCGTTTGCCGGTGTGAGATCGACCGCGATAATCCACGAAAACGAAACGACGAGTACCACGATCACGCCAACTAGCAGATGCCAGATTCGGGTTAACAGCCGGTGTGGCGATGCGCACAGGTACATGATCGCGAGGGCGGGGAGTATCAGGTACGCTTCCAGCTCTTTGATGTTGAAGCCCGCGCCGACGCAGATCGCTCCCACTACCAGCCAGCGCAACCGGCCTGTTTCGATGGCGCGAAACACCGCCCAGGCCGCGAGCAGCAGCATCAGTATCAATACACTATCCGATGTGTTGTTGCGGTTATCCACCACCGAGATCGGCGTGATAGCGAGGGCCAGCGCGGCGATCGTACCGGCGGGGCGACCGAAGACGCGGGACACGAGAACCCAGAGCATGAAGACCGACAACACGCCGGCAATCGCCTGGGGGAGGAGCATGCTCACACCACTGAACCCCAGGAGCTTCACACTGACGACCTGCAGCCACAGCCCAAGCGGAGGCTTATCCACGGCGACGAATCCGGCTGGATCGAACGACACAAAGAAGAAATTGTGGAAGCTCATCGCCATACTCTTCACGGCAGCCGCGTAGTAGGTGTTCGCGTAGCCTTCGCTCGCCAGGTTGATCACGTTCAAGACGGCGGATAGAAGGAGGACGCAGCCGAGCGAGAGGTGCTCCACGGCGGTACGTGAGATCGACCAGACGCCGGTTCGTACACCCACACCCGGAGCGTCGTGGGCGCGGAGCGCGCTCATGCTACGGACTCCAGCGACTCCCGAGCGTCGTTGGCCGGGCGTACCGTTCGAAAGATGAAACGGTTACCGGCGACATAGTTGCCAATCGCTCCTGCCAGAATGCCGAGAGCGGACGCCAGGATGGAGTGCATGACTTGCCGTGCAGCGAGGAAGACAAGCATGTTGAGCAGTGCCGTGACGGTAATCGAGGCGTGGTAGAACAGCCAGGCTCGAAACTTCGTGCCCGGCGCCCGACGATCGTGCCAGGTAAGCGCGTAGCTCAGCAGGAACGTGACCTGTGCCGCGGCAAGAAATGCCACGACATTGGCCGGAATGTCGTGCCATCCCTCATGGATGAGTACCGCCAGACTCGTCAGTTGAATCGTCGCGCCTATCGCCCCGGTTCCCACGAAACGCAGTGGGCGAGCCGAAGGCGATAGTAAGGCAAAGCGTACACGACGACCCAGTTGTGGCAATGTGGATACACTCATGCGCCGTTCCCACACGAGTACAATTGCTGTCCCGTTCCGCTGATGGATTCATATTGCGCGGGCGGAACGACGGAGCAGTGGTTTTGAACCCAGGTGGTAACAGCATTGCTGGCGCCGAATCGACCTCCACCGAACGCGCCGAATTCCCGGGCGCGACCCTGCGCGGGCAGGGCAGCGCGGCTGCCGAAGCCGAATTCCTGAGTGCCGGCGCGAGTTTGGGTCGGTGGGGCGTTGAGGGAGCCGGCTCCAAAACCATTTATGCCAGGCAGCAGGAAGTAGCGAATCACGTTGTCTTTGACCAGCGCCGCGACCCTGGTCGGATTGAGGATCGGATCGCTTCCCAGGAAACCACCCATAGCCATCACCGGTTTGCCGGTGCTCAAGATGTACGATTCCGCCGTACCTATATTGGTTGTGGCCATCAGAAATTTAGTCGTACCCTGATGCTTCTCCAGGTAGCGGAGGAGGCTGGTGTTCACGGTGTTGCCACCGCCAAAGCCGCGTCCCCCACCGCCGGGAAAGCCGCCGGGAGTAAAGCCTCCGCGGCCGAAACCGCCGGCAGGAGGTGTAAAGCCTTCACGACCGAACCCGCCGGTAGGAGGTGTAAGACCGCCCCGGCCAAATCCACCGGAGCGAGGTGTAAAACCGCCGCCGGAGGGTGGCGTGAAGCTGCCGCGGCTGAAGTTCCCTCTGCGAAAGGCCGCGCGCTCCGACGGCGATAGATTGAAAGCGCCTCGGGCGAATCCGAACCGCCCCCCACCAGAGCCCACCGACGCAGCCGGACCGGCGTGGGGCAGTGCGCCGCTATCCGCGTTCGATACGGAGTCCGCGGCCCAGGCGGCCGGCGCTGCCAGGAGTCCGGTTGTACCCAGCAGTACTGCCACTACTCCCCATCGAAGATCCGGGTGTGGCCGGTAACGCGCGAGGACGAGGCCGATCCCTGCCAGGGCACACAGCCCTATGGCAAGCGGTGAAAGCCAGCGCGACCAATCGGGGTAATCGGTGAGAAGATGCGCTTGAACCATCGCAACCACGAGAAGTGAGACCGGCAAGAGCCACCACACCCAACGGGAGGTGCGATACAGCCGCCACAGTGCAACCACTCCGATGCCGCACAGGGCAGCTATGCCGGGCGCCATCATGACCATGTAATACACGTGGAAGAAGCCGGCCACGCTGAAGAACACTCCCATGGTCAGCAACCACGTGCCCCACAGCAGCAGCGATCGGGCGTACCCATCGAGCGGCCATTGTCGCCGCCAGGCCACCGCCGCGCCGATAAAGCCGATGATGGCGAGTGGCAGGAGCCAGCCAATCTGGCTGCCAAGCTGCGTATTCAAGAGTCGGAGCGGCCCTTCCGCCCCGGTTTCTCCCGATGTGAAGGCGGCCCCACCCCCTCCGCCCGGCGCCGCACGGCCCGTGAGTCGCTGCAGGCCGTTGTAGCCAATGGCCAGGGTGAGCTCGGAGTTGTTGGTAGTCGAGTCGACCCATGGACGTGAGCCGGCCGGAGTGGCATCAACTGCCATGACCCACGAAAACGAGACAACCAGGAGAGCGATGCCGGCCACCACGAGGTGCACGATACGGCGTCGCCAGCTCGTACACGCTCCCAGCAGATACACCAGCCCAAATGCGGGAAGGACGAGGAACGCCTCCAGCATCTTGATATTGAACCCTATGCCGACGCAGAGGGCACAGACCAGCAGCCAGCGAAGCGAACCGGTTTCCGCGGCACGCAGCACAGCCCACGCGCCGAGCAATACGGCCAGTACCAGCGTGCCGTCGATGATGTTATTGCGGCTGGCGACAACCGTAATGGGAGTCAACGCCAGAGCGAGCCCGGCCAGCAGACCGGCTGCCGGCCCAAAGGTACGACGCACCAGGTAGAACAGCACGGCGACCGAGAGAACGCCGGCCAGCGCCTGGGGAAGCATCAGCGCGACTCCGTTGAAACCAAAGATTTTCGTGCTGAGAACCTGAAGCCAGAAACCTACCGGCGGCTTGTCGATGGTGACAAACCCACCGGGATCGAACGAGTTGAAAAAAAAGTTATGCCAGTTCTCAGACATGCTCTTGACGGCCGAGGCATAGTAGGTGTTGCCGTATCCCTCTCGGTTCAGCCCGTAGAAATTGAGAACGGCGGCCAGAATGACGATGGCTCCAAGCCCGACCCGGTCCCAGGTCCCGCTCAACGAAACCGTTCTCGTACGCTCGGCGGCGGACGGTCGAGGTGGATAGAGCGATTCCGACGCCATCATGCCCCTCCCTGGAGAGCACGGCAACGGCGTTCGTGACGATTAACCGTCATACCAAACGAATGAGCTTTGGCAGGTCCAGGACGGCCGCCCAGGACGAAGTGAAGTACAAAGCACGGCACAGTGAAAACCCTCTTCAACCAGGAGATAGTGTCTCTCTCAATAGTGCCCAAGGCGCCTTGGAGAGAGGTGAGAGGAAGATGTGTATCTTCTCATGCCACCGGTGAGGCGAGTAGTGCTCGATGGCACCCGCCGCTCTCAAGATTCCTGGGGAGCCACCGGGAAGCCGCGGGTATAGAGCACCGTTTCGTTGGCGAGGATGATCATCGCTTCGTAGCCGGCGAGCCCCGTTGTCCAGTCCGGACCGGCTTCCCCCATGGCAAAAGCAGCGGTGGCGTAGGCGTCCGCCGTGCCGAGATCCGGACCCACAATGGTTACCGAGAGCACGTGGGCCGGCGCACCGCCGCCGTGCGGATCGACTATGTGTTCGCCGCGGGCATACGTTCCCGACGTGGCAATGCCGCAGTCGGTGGTTTCCACAACCACCGCGACTTTGTCCGTTTCGAGGGGATGCACGATACCGATTCTCCAGAGTGGGTCAGGCAGCGCACCGCCCCGAACGCGAATATCGCCGCCGGCATTGATGCTATAGTTCCTCGCACCGGCCGTCTCGAGTAGTGCCGCGGCGCGGTCCACCGCCCAGCCCTTTACCAAGCCGGCGGGGTCGACCGCCGCCGGTGAGGGGTTCTCGATCCGCGCACTTGCTCCCCCCTGCCAGAATGCGGCCCGCGCATCAAAATATCCCCCGGTTGTAAAGCGGAATCGCTCGCACTCCTGGAGCACCAGGCGAACATCCGGGTGAGCGGCGGCGAGCTCCATCTCGCCCCGGTTGAGACGGCTGATCTGGCTATCCGGCTTATAGGTGCTGAAAGTCTCGTCTACACCTCGGAGCCAGTCGAATGCACGATCCATGCAGGAGGAATCGACATCGGTATCGCGTAGGTCGATGCCGATGGGCATTCCCATGATGTCTTCTACCCGATGCCGCCCGTCCGGAGAGGTGAAGAGGGGAGATCGTTCCATAGATTTACTGTACGTCCAACACGGCCCGGGACCCGGCATCGTCCCCCAGTCTGACAAGATTGGTAGGGCAGCCCAATACGGGATAGAGTGTGCCGGCAGGTTGAACGGCGTTACCGGTGGGGAGCCGTCGCCCACGATACCAGAGGAGGAGTAGGCATATGGATGTCACTCTTACCGTGTCGCTCGCGTTCCTCGTCAGTCCGTTACTGGGCTACATCATCATCCTGCTGCCGCTCAGCACGCGGCAGAAGCTGCTGCTTGCGGTCGTTTCCGTTATTCTGCTCATCGCCTTGTCACTCGCCGTCATTTGGCTCACAGGGGGCGGTGGAAGCACAGGCGGAGATTCGATCCAGGGGCACATCACGCGTCACATGGCAAACGGTATCCGACCGTCATAGTGCCGCGAGAGAAGGCCGCTAGACCGGGTCGTCCAGCACGGAGGTTGGTAACCGTCGCGCTTCGCGCAGCCGTTCCGCCAACACGCTGAGCACGCGCATGGCAATATCCGGATTCTCAGCAATGGCCGCGCGGAAATCACGGGGTGAAAGGAGCGCGACATCCGAACTTTCCTCGGCAACGACCGACGCCGACCGAGGCTGCTCGTCGATCAGCGCCATCTCACCGAAAATGTCACCCGGCTTGAGGTGCGCGATGACCTCGCTGCCGTGGAGAACTTTCAGTGAGCCGCTCAGCACGACGCCCATACCTCCGTAGTGGCCGGCCTGCCCTTCGGCGATGAGGGTGTTGCCGGGCGGATAGTGAACCGACAGCATCCGTCCTGCCAGATACTGAAGATAGGTATCCTCGAGCCCATCAAACAGCATGGCCGTCGAGAGGGCCTGCACTAGATCCGTTGATTCCACGGTTCGTCCCCCTGCCGTGATTTTTTCAGATTCTACAGGCTACATCACACGGTTGCCTGACCGCGGACCAAGGTGGACGATTCCCACTGAGTCGGACCTGGGGAAACAGCAAGGCGATCGAGGCCGGGGATCAAAGTAGGAGGAGAGTGGATGGATCGACATGATGGTGTGTCGATCCATCCACCGGGATATGCGTCGAGGGTATCGCGGTGCCACGTTGGGGCCGCTGCCTTTCAATTCCATGGTCGGTCGCCCGTATTACAACACTGTTACGGGAGTACTATGGACATGTTGCAGTTCGGCGGCTCTCCACACAGGCGATACCAGTATGCCCGGTGGGAATACTCTACCTGTGCAGTCGGGGTGATCCGGGGGCCCCTGCGGCCAGTGTTCCTTTTTAGGTGGAAGCATGTCATCCGCTTTTCGGTCCCAGCGATTTCTCATGTACAGTGGCTATTTTAGCTTTGTGCTGATCGGCTGCAATGGTGTGCTGGTGCCCTCGCTTATCCGCTCTCTGGAACGCGACTTTCATCAATCCGATGCTGGAATCGGGCTCTTCTACCTGATGTCGTCGATGCTGTATGCCGCTGGATCGTTCAGTGGAGGACTTCTCACCGAGCGTGTCGGCCGGCACGTGATCCTGGTAACCGCGGCTGCGCTCTGCGGGCTCGGATTGTTAGTGGCCGCGGCTGCCCCGGTATGGCCGCTCTTCCTGCTGTCGGCGGTGGGTGTCAGTATCGGAGCGGGTGGTATCGACGGTGGTGTCAATGGTCTGTTTCTCGATCTTTTCGTCAAAGCTCGGGGCGGCGCACTCAACCTGTTACATAGCTTTTATGGTTTGGGCGCATTGCTCGCACCCTTTGTGGTTGGACGTTTACTGGCCGCGGGGGTGAGTTGGAGAGTCGATATGCTGGCGCTTGGCGCGGGTGCCATTGCGTTGAGCGGGGTACTGCTCGCTCTCCCCATGCCGGCCGGTCGCAGAGTGGTGGCCGGCGCGGAGGAGATAGAGCTCAGCGGAGGTGAACGATCGCTGTTGCCGTTCGCCGGATTGGCCATCGGGATTTGCTTTTACGTCGGCGCGGAGATGGCCGTGTCGGGGTGGCTTGTGAAGTTTCTGACCAACGTGCCCGTAACGACGGCGACCGCCGTGCTTTCCGGCTTCTGGGGTGGCCTGACCGTTGGTCGAATTCTGTCCAAATGGATCGCGGAGCGAATTGACTACATTGCGTTCACCGTGGGCTGCACGATTCTCGGGTCGGTGACGCTCGTCGCCGCGGTGCTTGCTCCGGTGTTTCCGGTGTCGGTCGCGCTGTTTCTCCTGACCGGGCTGTTCTACGGGCCCGTGTATCCCATGATCATGGCTATCGGCGGTAATATCTATCCGCATCGTATTGCCGCCCTCAGTGGCAGCATTGGAGCGGCCGCGATTGTCGGGTCGGTTGTATATCCTCCCCTGATAGGATTTACTGCCACGCACGTCGGGCTTCGAGTTGGACTGCTGGGCGCGGGTGTTCTCGGTTTACCGGCGGCGCTCGGCATCATGGGGGCGCGTGCCGCGGCCAAGCGCGTGGGGCGTGTTGATGATGAGGCTGAATCCCGTGCTCGGGCGGCCCTGTAATACCGTGAAACAGCGGGCCATGCGGTAGCGAGTTACTAGAAGGTAGGGGAAGTGGAGCTATGACGGTCGACACGCCTTCCACCACGGCAGCACAGCCGTTGCTGATACAGCCTCATTTCGCGGAACGCATCTGGGGTGGTGATAAACTGGCCACGGAGTTCGGCAAAGCCACACCGCCCGGTGTAACGATCGGTGAATCGTGGGAAATCTACGACGAAAATACCGTGCTGAGTGGCCCGTATGCCGGAACTACCGTTGCCGGTCTGCGCGGGATCATGGGTCGTGATCTGACTGGTCACGTTTCACCGGCGGTGCCCTTCCCGCTTTTGACAAAACTGATCGATGCCCACGAAGCTCTTTCAGTTCAGGTGCACCCGGACGATGCCGCCGCGCAGGCACTCGAGCATCAGCCGAATGGGAAAACCGAGTGCTGGTACGTTATCCAGGCGGATCCCGGCGCCGCGATCACGTACGGCTTCTCGCGGGATACGAATCCGGACGAGTACGAGGCGTTGGTGAAACGTGGTGCACTCGACGGCGTGCTGCGGTCGCTGCCGGTAGTCGCGGGAGATGTGGTCTACATTCCCGCCGGAACGGTTCATGCGATTGGCGCCGGGATCGTCGTCTACGAGCTGCAGCAAAGCAGTGATGTTACCTACCGCATTTACGACTGGAATCGACGTGATGCCCAGGGGCACGCGCGCGAGCTGCACGTTGCAAAGGCAAAACAGGTTCTCGACTACCACCGATGGACACGCGGCACCGTGCAACCGCTGGCCAGCCCGGAACTCGGGCGGTCGATGCTCATTGCGAGCAACTATTTTTGCGAAGAGCTGATCGACACGCACAAGAGCATCAAGGTGTCCACGAACGACAGTCCCTTCTGCGTCTGCGCGCTCGAACACGCCCTCACGGTGGAAGCTGGTGGGGTGCAGGTACCACTTCCGGCCTTTTCGTCGGTGTTGATACCGGCCTCAGCCGGGTCATTTCGCATTGCGGCCGGTGCCGGTAACCAGAGCGCCCGTGCCTTGATCTCGTACGTTCCGCTCTCGCCTGAAGAGACCAGAGCGGAGCTCCGCACACGAGGTTTCTCAGACGAAGACATCGATGCCTTCCTCATCCAGTTTGCTCCGGCCCAGGACCTTGGTAAGGGAATCACTCACTGAAGGGCGAAGATTCGTTCATGGTTCGCAGCGTGCTCGATCAGGTTCTATGCTGCTCACCCTCTGATTCGATCGCCACGACGATCGCCATGCCGAAGAGCAGAAAGCCGTTGATCAAGTGCAAAATGCCGAACACCGGTATGCGGTCGGCCAGCGCGATAAACAAGCCCTGGACTATCACCAGCGCGAGAAAGGCAATACTGAGCCTGGTCGTGGAAGGTGTGAATTCGCCGCGCCTTGCCGTGACAGCCAGCAGTACAGCGAGTAGCCCGATCGCCAGGCCCAGCCACCGATGAATGGACAGGACAATCACTCCCAGGCCAATCTGCGCGAAGATAACGAATATAAGGATTCGGGCGGTGAATAGGTGCATGCGCCGCGAATCGTGCCATAGGTTTCGCTTCGTGTCGGGTGAAGTGGAATCAGCCATTGTTTCCAGTGCGATCCATCCGAGTTGTACGGAAGCCGGCGCGGTCGACAACTGTACGTGCGCCAGGGGTAGAGAAAGAGCTATTTCAGGGTAAGGCGTATGCCGACTGCCGGCCATCATTTATACTGTGAATATGGATACCCCGGGAGGGTATATGTGATGGCTGAAGAGTTTGTACGGCGGCCCGGATACGCGGAGCAACAATCGGCGTTACTCAAACGCGTGGCGCGTCTGGAGGGGCAGGTGCGCGGCGTGGGGCGGATGATCCAGGAGGATCGTTACTGCATCGATGTGGTGAATCAAATCAGCGCCATTCAGGCGGCGGCACGTGAAATTTCGCTGCAATTGCTGGAAGGGCATGTGCGGCACTGCGTGATGGATGCCGCGCAAACAGATGATGCCGGGCCCAAGCTCGACGAACTGATGGTGGCACTCGGCAAAGCCATGGGCCGGTAAAGCGCACGGCGGCGAGGGGACACAGATGGATGCCACGATCGAGCATCGCGGCCGGGAATCTTCTCCGACCGCCCTGTTGACATGCGACCTGGATGTGCAGGGTATGACCTGTGCCTCCTGTGTCGCTCGCATCGAGCGAAAGCTGAAGAAAGTGCCGGGCGTGGCCGATGCACGGGTTAACCTTGCCACCGAGCGTGCCACGGTGCAATTCGAACCCGGCGCGGTGAGGGTGGACGAATTGATCGATGCCGTGGTGCAGGCCGGCTACACGGCGCAAGAGCGGGCAACCGAGAAGGACTCCCCTTCCCCACTCGCCGACGCAGCCGGCTCTGACGCAGTTGATGCACAGGATTCCGTCGGACCGCACGAGGTCACTCGCCGGCGAGCTCTGCTGGACCTTCGCCGTAAAGCACTGGTTAGCCTCGCTGTAGGAGCCGTGATGATGGCCGTCATGACCGTCTCACCCAAACTCGACATGGCAACGGTTGATCCATTCCTACTGATTGCCGCCTCGATCGTGCAGGTCTGGGCCGGTGGCGAGATCTATCGAGCGGCCTGGACGGCGGCACGACATGGCGAGACCACGATGAACACGCTGGTAGCGCTGGGAACGGGCGTGGCCTACGGCTACAGCGCCTTCGTCACACTGTGGCCGGCGCCGGCAGCGCGATGGGGAGTTCCCCAGCACGTGTACTTTGAATCCGGAGTGCTGATCGTCGCACTTGTCCTTACGGGACGGTGGCTCGAAGCGCGCGCCAGGGGACAAGCAGGTTCCGCTATCACCAGGCTGATGGCGCTACAGCCGCCCACCGCCCGGATCGTGGAAGGCGGCGTCGAACGCGATGTACCTGCACGCGTGGTGCAGGTTGGGAACTTTGTTCGCGTGCGACCCGGTGAAAAAGTGCCGGTGGACGGTATCATCGCCGACGGGCGTTCCACGCTGGACGAGAGCATGGTGACCGGTGAAAGCATGCCGGTCGACAAGAACGTCGGTGACGAGGTGATCGGCGGGACCATGAACGGCGCCGGGAGCTTCATCATTCGCGCGACGAAGGTCGGGGCGGACACGGCCCTCGCCCAGATCGTGCGGGCCGTCGAAGAGGCACAGGGCTCGAAGTCGTCACTGCAACGGATGGCGGACACCGTCTCGAGTGTCTTTGTCCCGGTTATTCTGCTCCTGGCCCTCGCCACGTTTGTAGCCTGGGTAGTATTCGGAGGAGGCATTACGCCTGCCGTCACAGCCGCCATAGCCGTGCTTATCATTGCCTGTCCATGCGCGCTGGGGTTGGCGACCCCAACGGCCATCATGGTGGGGACGGGAAAGGCGGCCGAGCTCGGTATCCTTATTCGCAACGGCGAGGCGCTGGAAGCTGCCCGGCGTATTACCACGGTGGTGTTCGACAAAACCGGCACACTCACGCGGGGAAAGCTTCGAGTGGCGGAAATTCATCCGGCGCGAGGGTACTCCGCGGATGATGTATTGCGCCTGGCCGCGTCCGTGGAACGTGGGTCCGAGCATCCGGTTGGCGCAGCAGTGGTGACCAGGGCGCTGGCGGACGGGTTGAGCCTATCCAGCGCAACGTCGTTCCACTCCACCACCGGACGTGGCGTGCAGGGCGATGTGGAAGGTCACACGATTCTGGTCGGCAATCGTGCCTTGCTCGACGAACGCGGAGTACAGATCGACGATCTCTCCGACCGGGCAGCCGGCTCCGCACACAACGGCGTCACCCCGCTCTATATTGCGGTCGACGGTGCCTTCGCCGGTGCGATCGGCGTGGCCGATACCGTAAAGCCGGAAGCGCGCGACGCCGTTCGAGAGCTGGAAGCGGTGCACTTAGACATATGGATGCTGAGCGGCGACAACCGTGCCACAGCTGAATCGATCGCACACGAAGCAGGGATCAGACAGGTGCTGGCCAATATTTCACCCGGAGGTAAGGCAGATGCGGTCGCGGCACTTCAGGCGAAGGGAGCGGTTGTCTGCATGGTGGGCGACGGGATCAACGACGCGCCTGCCCTGGCTCAGGCCGATCTCGGTATCGCCATCGGCACGGGCACCGACATTGCCATGGCGGCGTCCGATATCACGCTGATCGGCGGCGATCTACGTGGTGTAATCACCGCCATCGCCCTATCTCGAAAGACTGTCAGCACGATCAAGATGGGCCTGATCTGGGCGTTCGCCTACAACATCGTGTTGGTGCCGGTGGCAATGGGCGTACTGTACCCCCTCGACCATGTGCTGCTGTCTCCTCTGCTGGCCGCGGCCGCGATGGCACTGAGCAGCGTGAGCGTCGTGACCAACGCCCTGCGCCTGCGCCGTTTCACGCCGCCATCTGTCTCGACTCGCATCCAAACGCCGGCCACGGCAATCGCGCCGCGCTATTCCTGAGAAGGAGCATCGTTCAGTGGAAACTGCGACCTTCGCCGCACCAGACATCAGTTGCGAGCACTGCCGGACGACCATCGAGCGCGAGGTTGGCGCACTGTCCGGCGTACAAGTCTGTTCGGTCGATGTACCTCACCGGCAGGTGAGTGTGGTCTACGATCCCGCCCTGGTGTCGCGCCGCGGCATCATGGAGACGCTGGAGGAAGAAGGGTATCCAGTAACCGGCTGACAGCGCACAGCCCCCGTTTTCGAGATCTGGAGGGAGTCTTCGGGACAGAGCTCATGAAATGCCATATGCAGCTCGCTCGTTTGTGCCGATCCTGCCCGGTACCATGCGTCCCGGGTAGCGGATAGACGGTAAAGCCGGTCAGGCGGTTCGCGCCGCGGTGACCACCACGACGGTGTAACGCATCGGGAAGCTGCCACCCATCGCGTCGATCGTGGCGCCGACTCCCGTCAGTACCTCTTCCAGTTTGTCCGGCGGGAACTGGCTGTGGTCGCCATGCGTAGGCAGAAGGTCAAGCCACTCGTCCCGGCTGTAAGATCGCTCCCACTCGAAGTGCCATTGCGCCGGCTCATCGAAGGTTCCCGCTGCCCGCATCCCGTCGGCGGTCTTGGCGCGTATCACCGAGTACGCGTCCAGGGCTGGTACCGTCCATTGGCGGGAAGCAGGCGAGTCGGGGATCACGCGGCGATAGACCTCCGCGAAGGCTTCCGCCACCTCGGGCGGTGGTTGGCCCACGTTCCAGAACACGGCAATCCGGCCGCCGGGCCGCAGCACTTCCGCTGCTTTGGCCGCGCCCGCGACCGGGTTCACCCAGTGCCAGGCCTGCCCCGAGATGACGGCGTCGAAGGCTCGACCGGCCGGGTCCCAGTCCTCAAACTTCGATACCTCAACGTCCACTCCGTGTTGCCGCGCCTGGTCGGCCATCCGCGCATCGACTTCGACCCCGAGCACCCTGCACCCGGCCGCCTGGAATTGCCGGGCGGCGATGCCGGTTCCGCAGCCGACGTCGACGAAGTCGGGTCCGGGGCTGACGGCGACGATACGGTCCACCATGGCCTGGGGATAACGAGGCCGAGCTCGGTCGTAACGTTCGGCGTCCGAGCCGAACGACTCCGCTAACTGCCGCGCTAGATGAGACTCGGGGTCCGAAAACGCGTGCTCTGCATAGTCCAGTATCGCCCTGGATCCCGGTCGGTAGGCAAGCAGCCGGCGATCACCACTCGGCCCACAACTGCTCCACTCCCATGGCAAGTATTACGTCCGGATTGGTGCTGCCGGCGTTGACGATGAGAGCACGAAATTCGCCACCGGAATCGGCGGATTGCCTCCTGTGTAGACCTCGTCGAGTGGCACGGTGCTGTACTGCTACCGGGATCGGCAGTTTCCAACCGACCGAACCCGTTATGGGTGCCGGGTATATTCAATCAACAACGTTCAATGGTAGGGGGATGCAATGCCCGATGGGGGAAGAACCGAGGTGCCGCTCAGCGGTGACGAACGCACCATGTTGAATGCCTTTCTCGATGCTCAGCGCGATACCCTCGAGTGGAAGTGTACCGGTCTGGCACCAGAGCAGATGAAGCACGCGGCGTCACCGCCTTCCCCACTGACACTGCTCGGTCTCCTGCGGCATCTGACCGAAGTCGAGTACTTCTGGATGGAGTACATACTCCTCGATAAAGCAAGCAATCTCGGCATGTATTCAGGTCGAGGGAACCCAGCGGAGGGAGACCGCGCCTGGACCGATCTGGAAAGCTCTCCCGTGGACGGAGTGATGCGGAGCTGGGAGCAAGCCTGCGAAGCGTCACGACGCAACGCCGCTTCTCTTCCCGATATCAACGCCCCGGCCGCCCACCTCTGGGACGACGAGCCTGTCACGCTTCGCTGGATTACCGTGCACTTGATTCGGGAGTACGCGCGTCATACCGGCCACGCCGACCTACTTCGTGAGCGGATCGACGGAGCGACCGGAGAATGACGGAGCAACACGGCTACAAAGCTACGATCGAAGTTCGACTTCAACGCGATACTGACACTCTCACGTCCCATCGGCTGGTTGGTCTCGCCGGACCTTTGGTCCCTCAACTAACGGGATGAGACGTGCCCGTCGTACTCAGCTAACCTTGAGGATTATTCGTCAGGTGCTCCAATACCGATATTCGCGGTAAGCGCCATTACAGATAGAGGGACAGGCACTTTCGCGCTGACCCTCTCGCACCGAGAATTTGGCGTATCCTTGTGCCTCTCGATTCGCACACCAATAGCTGAAAGCGAGATGCACGGTCGGCCGGAGAGCCGTGACGGTAGCTGGTCGAGTCCATCTGTATCGACGTGGAGGTGATGCCCTGTTCCGTTCGGCTACTTCACACGCATAGATATGTATCGTCATAAATACCGTATACTTTCACGTCGAAAAAAGATATATATGGATAGATATCATGGCTTCCGGAGGGCATAAGCACACCGTTGGCACATTTCCTGCATTGTTATTTATGGGCTGACCTTAAGTGTTAATAAAAGGGAGAAATGGAATGCCAAGCGACACACAAGTAGAAAAAGTATCGAAGAACGATGATTACAGTGGTACAGGAGCGACGACGCTGCAGGCGTCGACCGACAGCCGTGTAGTCCATGACACTGGTACAAAGTCGGGCCCGATGCAGGACATCGGGAGTACAGGGGACCAGTTCATTCTGGCAAGTTGGGCGACGATGGCCGCCGGCCTGTGGGTCTTAATTGCTCCCTGGGTCCTCAGCTTTGCCGGGTACGCGCCAAACGCTCGTGCCAACGACCTTGTACTGGGAGCGTTGGTTGCCAGTATGGGAGCCACCCGCGTGTTCGGGAACTACCGGTCGGGCCGCCTCAACCAGATCATCAGCGGACTGACCGTCCTTCCTGGCATATGGTTGATTGTCGCGCCGTTCGTCCTCGGGTACACCGATCGAATTCGACCCACCCGCAGTGACATCATTTCCGGCGTCGTGATCATCCTGTTTGCGCTGTGGAGCTACATGACGAGCCGTGACGACTCGTACTCCACCCGGGGCACGCACCGATAAGAATACGGAGTTGCCGTTACAGCGGTATTGCTCACGATGACCATCAGCCCGGCTGTCTCTTTGACAGCCGGGCTGATGTATTTCCACTCGTCGCAGACAAGCTCTCTTTACGTCGATCATTTGTATTACGTCGTACTACGCTGGTGTGGTGCCGGAACCGGGCTTTGATCGACCGTCCGCTAGTGTCGCCCCAGCCACTCCGGCAGCGTTTTGCCGGTCGGCGGCTTTCCGGTAAACGCGGCTTTGCGGTCGATTCGATCGTAGGTCCATTGCATGTAGCGCGTGCCCAGCCAGCGCAGCGGCTCCGGTTCCCAGTTGCGGGAACGATGGTTCACCGGCGGAAGCGTCGTGAGCGGGGAACGCACACCGGTTATGAGATCGGCGAGCGTTCGTCCTCCCAGGTTGCTGGTGGCCACGCCGTGTCCGGTGTAGCCGCGTGCCGACGCAATGCCGGATCGTGGATCGTAGGTAAAGGCCGGCATCCAGTCACGGGGCATGCCGACCGCGCCGCCCCAACTATGCGTGAACCGGACGTCGTGCAGCGTGGGAAACCAGGCGCGCAGGGAAGCCTGGATGGCAGCGTGCGTGGCGGCGTGCCGGTCGTAATCATCGTGGATGGCCGACCCGAAGTGGTACGGCGCTCCACGGCTGCCGAATAAGATGCGGCCATCGGCGGTGCGCGAGAGATAATCGACGACGTACTTGTTCGACGATACACATTCCCGGGCGCTCCAGCCGATCTCCGTCCATTGCGCGGAGCTCAATGGTTCTGTCAGCACGATCAGTGAGTATACCGGCATGATCTGGCGGTGCAGCTTTTTGAGCCGCGTTAGGTACGCTTCTCCCGCCAGCACGATCGTTCGCGCCCGTACTTCGCCGCGCGGTGTCAGCAGCGCCGGCTGCGATCCACCCCGAAAATCGGTGACCTCGGTACGCTCGTAAATGGTTACTCCGCGCCGCTCCACTGCCCGTGCCAGACCTCGTACCAGCCGGCCGGGATGAATCGTGGCGCATTCCGGCGTGTACAACGCACCCACCGCATCCGCTACCCGCAGGTGCTCGGCGGTCTGACGGGCATCGAGCAGAAAGTAGCGATCGGCCATGCCGAGACTGCGGTACAGCGCGTGGTCGGCCTCAATCAACGGGCCCTCATGACGTCCTCGTGCGACGCGAAGCTCGCCTCCTTTGGTGTAATGCGCGTCGATTCCCTCGTCCTCGCAGACTCGACCCACCTCAATGACCGTGTCCCACATCGCCTCGTGCAGCGCGATTGTGGCGTCGCGTCCGTACCGTTTCACCATCATGCCCGGTGTTACGGAGAAATCGGAGCTGCACCAGGCACCGTTTCTCCCCGATGCACCGAAGCCGGCGATTTCGCCCTCGACGATTGCCACCCGCAGCGAGGGATCACGTTGCACCAGGTAGTAGGCGGTCCAGAGCCCCGAGTAACCGGCGCCCAGCACAGCGACGTCCACGTCGACCGAGCCCGGTAGGGAAGGTCGAGGGGTGAGATCGTCACCGGCAGTTTCCAGCCAGAAGCTGTACTGCTCGTACCGTCTGGCGGATGGGCTAGACGGCTGCACGCCCGAGGTCGCCAGAAGACTCACCGGGTGTGAAGGGCCACGTGTGGTGGTTTCAACGCGGGCACGTGCTAGCTCCGCGCCGTTACAACGGTCGAAGGGACGGCTTCATCTCGTGCCGACTCGGTAGGCTGCCGGTAAAACGCGGGATTGTGGATCCAGGACCACACAAGGAGCGGAATGCCGACCAGCATCGCACCGACGCCCGTCCAGAACTGTGCCACCGTCAAGTCTCTGGCTGCCTGGATGAAGATGTAAAAGAACCCAAGACCCCCGGCAAGCGGAAATATGCCCGCGAATACGAAGTTTGAGACACTCTCGAATAGCAAGTGCCGGTAATACCAGGTAGCCGCGATGCCGGTGAGCCCGTAATAGAAGGCGATTTGCAAGCCGATCGCGAAGATGGCGTCCTGAATCGCATTCGACAGGCCGCCGGAGGCGTAAAGCGATAAGACGAACGCGACAACCGAAGCCACACCCATCACCACCGTGGATATCCATGGCGTTTGATATTTATGGTGCACGCGCGCAAAAGCGTATGGGATGATACGATCCCGCGCCATCGAGAAGGTCACCCTGGCAGTGGGAAGGATCGTCGTTAGAGTCGACGACGCGGCCGATGAGAGAACGGCCAGGACCATCAGATACCATACCTTGTTATGTCCGGCAAGGCTCTGCGCCATGTACGTGAGCACATCAGACGCGTTTGCCTGGGCGCCCTTATTCGGTATGTAGGCTGATACGGCGAACGCTGCAAATACATAGAGAACGACCAGCACGAAGGTTGAATAGACCGTGGCCAAACCGGGAGCACTCGAAGCGTCTTCGGTTTCCTCGTTCAGGTTTGCGGCAGTATCCCAGCCCCAGTAAATAAACACCGCGGCCAGCACGGCGGCGAGCATGGCCGGGCCTCCGCCCGGCGCCTTCCACGGCAGCACCCAGCTGAAGGAAAGCACGTGCGAGCCTGCGGGGTGGCTGGTGTAGACCTTGATGATTGACCAGAGACAAAAAACAAAGACAATGACGTACTCCAGTGCAAGCAAGATCCACTGGAGTCGCGCTGAAAGCCGCACACCGCGCACCACGATACCGGTCATGATGACAATCCAGGCCACTCCCAGGATAAGGTCGGCCGTCTTGTTATTCGGGTCTCTCCCGAGCAATGTGAGGGTAGTTGCCGCCGCTATGTCGGCCAGTGAGATCATGACGATCACATCGGCCACGATGATAACCCAACCGGTGAAGAAGCCGAGCGCGGGGCTCATTGCTTTAGCGATCCAGGCATACGACGCTCCGCAATTGGGGATGCGCCGGTTGAGCCAGTAGAAACCGACCGCCACGCCGAGCATGGGGAGAAACGCGATGATCATGGCGCTTGGTGAATACAGCCCGACGGCGCCGATGAGAATCGCGACTGTCGCGGTGAGACTGTACGCCGGCGCGGTACTGGCGACGCCGATCACCACACCATCGAACAGCGTCAAGGCGCCGCGTCGAAGCTGCGGGCCATCGGTATCTGTGTTGTCAAACGGCGGCGCCGCGTTCGAATTAGTCACTGTCGTTTCCCTCCTTCCAGTCTTCACCGTACGGTTGACGTTCTCACGTCTTCGTACGCGAATGCACCTATATACGATAGAGCTTTTGCGCGCAAAACTGAGGTATCGCTCACGGTGCGTCCCAGCGCCGATGGCAGCACCGTACCGTGATAGCCTGCAATAGTGACTATCGAGGAAATCCAGCGCAGCGAACGGAAGGGAGTGCCTATGGCGGCCGAACGTGAAGCGGACGCCGTTCCCATACCCGAGTTACCCCATTTACTCTGGGTAAAGGGGAGAGACGGCAGTGCCGCCCTTCCGCGAGGACTCTCCACGCAGGCAGCGGGAGACCTCGATCTCCTGCCTATCGTCCAGGCCTTGAGCGGCGGAGAAGCCGATCGAATGCGCTTTGTGACCGAGGTGCTGGCGGAGCTACCGACCGACACAGCGGTCATTGCTCGCCGCGCCGATGTCCTCACCAACCTTCTCGACGAGCCCGAGTTGTGTCGCCGTCTCCGCTCGCTGCTTCCACTGCTGTCACGCGTGGTCCGAGAGCGCCGGCGACCCATTTTCGGCGTTGAATGGTCGGCCGGAGAGGTGGTCGATCGGCTCGGCGACCTGGAAATGTACGTTGATGCGGCACTCGGACTGGCAACCGCGCTCTCCGGTCCACAATTGGCCGCAGCCGCGTTGGTAGATCTTCGAGACGCTGTGCGGGCACTCGTCGCCACGCCGGAGTTTGCGGCGCTACGCCAGGAATTGCCGGAGCTGCAAAGACAGCTCAGCGATATGCAGAGCATCACGATCGGCGTCAATGTCTCCCATGACCTCAGGCCGGAATCGGCCACTATTCTCTCCATCGACGGACAGAAAATCGAAGGGCGTGGTGGCGTGTTGAGCCGTTTGTTTGGCCAGGCACGCGCGAAGGAGGGTATCACTCGGCTCCGTGGTGGGACGGGAGTCGACTTTCGCGCATTCTTCCCGCCCATGGCGCCGAACGCCTACGGGACTGAAAACGAGCTGGTGCGCGATCTGCAGCGATTGATCGATCGTGTCGTTACGCCGCTTGGCAAGTCGATCGAGCGCTACGTCTGGGTACAGACGCGTGCCTTCGCGGCGCTCGAGGCCGAGCTTTCATTCCTGCTCAATGGAGTCACGTTGGTAGAGCGGCTGCGCGCCGCCGGCCTGCCGACGTGCCGGCCCCAGATTGCTCCGATCGAAGAACGGGTGTGCACGATGCAGGATGGCTATAACGCCAGCCTCGCTCTCCGTACCGCGAGGTCGACCGATACGCGGATCGTCACCAATACGGTCTCGTTCGAGCCGGTGGGCGGAATGGTCTGGGTGCTGACCGGTCCCAACCGTGGGGGCAAGACAACCTATGCGCGTGCCGTCGGGCTGGCGCATATTCTGGCGCAAGCAGGGCTTCACGTGCCGGCGCGAACCGCCCGCATCAGCCCGATCGACGCCCTCTGGACTCATTTCCCCACGCTGGAAACCACCACGCCGGGTGAGGGGCGGCTGGATGACGAGGCTATCCGGCTGGCCGGCATCTTTGCCGCTGCCACGCCGTACAGTTTGATCCTGTTGAATGAAGTGCTGAACGGCACCAGTACCGTCGAGGCGCTGGGTCTCGCCTACGACGCGCTGCGTGGATTGCGGTTGTTGGGGGCACGTGCCATCTATGTGACGCATTTGCACGAGCTGGCGCAGCGAGCCGGCGAGATCAATGCCTCGAATTGCGGCACCGGCACGGTTGGCAGTCTGGTAGCCCAGGTCGACCCAAGTGACGGTGACGGTGGACACAGACGCACGTTTCGTATCCAGCAAAGTCCACCGCGCGGTGTAAGCTATGCCTCCGAGATCGCGGAGCAGCACGGTATAAGCTATCCGCAACTGGTCCGATTGCTGCGCGCACGCGGCATAGTAGCAGCCACGGAAGGGACCTCGTAGCAGACCGCTCCCCAGGCGTGTTACGCCCGCAACATCGGGCCGCGGTTCCGGACTGAGCCGTGCATCATACCACTGCTCACCACGCACTGAAACGCGGAGCGTCAGTCGCGGCGGCTTCCTACCTGAGCGGACCGGGGTGCTACGGACTGAGGAGTGCAGGCAGAACGTCCCGTGCGATCACTTCAAGGTCCGCGATGTTGTCCAGGTCGAGCCACTGCAGCATGATGCGCTGCGCTCCCGCCTCGACCAACGCGCTCAACTGCTCGACCCACATCGAAGCGGAGCCGGCGATCCACCCTTCGTCATTTGCCGTGTCCATCGTGAGATGGCGCTCCTCCAGGGCGCGGGTCAGAGCGCGATCATCGTGGGCGAAGATAGTACCAACCATGGCGGACCGGGCCACGGCGGTTCGTGGGCGTTCCAACTCGTCCAGGAGTGAGTTGAGTCGGTTGGAGAGCGATTGGAATTCCGCCGGTCCCGCGAACACCGCGTTCCACTCATCGGCAAAGCGGGCGGCCAGGGGCAGCGTCCGTTTGCGGCCGTTTCCACCAATCAGGATAGGTGGTCCACCGGGGCGACGTGGGCGGGGCAGCAGAATCGCCTCATTCAAACTATAGTGCTTGCCCGAAAACGATACCGGTTCATCGGACTGCAAAAGCAGCCGTACCACCTGCACATACTCTTCGAGCATTTCTAACCGGGTCGCGGTGGGAGGAAACGGAATGCCGAACATCTCGTGCTCGCGTCCGTTCCATCCCGAACCCAGGCCCAGAACCAGGCGGCCGCCGCTCAGATCGTCGACCGCGGCCGCCATGCGCGCGGTGACGGCGGGATGTCGAAAGGTGACCGGCGATACCAGTTGACCGAACTCGATGCGCTCGGTATGGCTCGCGGCGTAGGTGAGCGAGGTCCAGAGCTCGAGCGAATCGATATCTGGAGGAGCAGGATTCACGAAGTGATCGGATCGGAAGACGAAGGCAAACGGTAGCGCTTCAGCGACGCTCAGGATCCGCATCCAACGGTCCCAGTTCAGGCCATTTTGGCCCTCGAGCATTACACCGACCTGGACCACGGAGCCCTCCTTCGCGCTGCTGTTGGTAGTCTCAGCTTACCAACGGGGGGCGTACACCCACGTGCGACACTGAAGTCAACGGCCCCTGACGACCATGATGTTCCGGGGACACATTCGACGAAGAAGGACAGCGCCGCATGAGCATCCCAGACGACAAGAAAGAGGCCGCAATCTACCACACCATACTGGGAGATATGCATCATGTTCAGGGTCTCCTCTTGAACCTGCAGACGCTGGATGATTCCGGAACCGCGGAGGGACTGCGCGACCACTTCACGCGCGATCAAACACTTACCCTGGGAAAGATACGCGAGTGGAAACTGCGCCGGCCGGATATTTACCGTCAGGCGAACGAGGATTTTCAGAATCAGGTGCGACGGAACGCGTAAATGGGGCGCGCAGCCGAACTCGCTCCGCGAGCGCCGGAAGCCGGGTGGCTACCGCCGGGGCAATCGGTACGCCCTTTTCAGCAACTATCCATCCAGCATCGCGCTCGCTGAAAGGGATACACGGGTAGCCGTCGACTGGGGCGCTTCAACTGTTGCCGCAGGTGCGAGTCGATAAAGCCGGCTCCTTTCCCGTTGAGGTGCAGCTCGCCACCAAACTGGAGCTGGCCACACGGATGCCGAGCGAGCGTCTGCGGTAGACGCGCCAGCGACGTGGGTCAGGGGCGAGCAGTCTATTTTGTTGTGTCGAACAACAGTTGTGTCGTATAAGAAATTATCGATGTCTTTACCCGGAGTATTGGCTCTCAAAGTCGATTGCATGATGCACCGTGGTATTCGACGCAAATGGAGGGCAATAAATGTGGTTTCTAAACTCCCTGTTCATCCTGCGCGGCAACGTGCGCTTTCCTGCGTCCGCTACATCTTCACGTGAGATAGAGGTTAAGCGCCAAAAACATATGAAAGTGTACATATCGTCGAATCAACAGGATGGGCAGTAATGAGCGCGGTACAGACACCCCACCGTCCCCTACTTCCAACGACGGATCCCGTGGCGCTGCTCGCCACCGCAATCTCGCGGCTGGTCGGAACTCGCGATTGGCGCCTGGAGTTGTGGGACGGGCGAACAGTTATGCCGCAGGGCGAGGAGCGGTTTCGCATCACTCTCCACCACAAGGATGCAATCGATCGTCTCCTCGGAGCGTTCCCCGCGCGCGGATTTGGACGGGCCTACGCGGAGGACCTGATCGACGTGTATCCTCTCGACAGCTTCCTGGAGGCAGTGTCCGGCATAACGCCGGTCGAGCAAGTATTTGCCTTGCCGCTGATGGTGGGCTCCTCGCTTGCTCTCGGAGCCCGGCCAAGTTTTGAAAGTCTCCGTGAAGGTGAAGCTCGCCTCCGCGGCCGGCGCCACTCTCGAGAGCGCGATGCGGCCGCGATCCATCATCACTACGACGTTCCATTCGAGTTTTATAAACTCTGGCTCGATTCGACGTGTACCTACTCGTGCGCCTACTTCGAGGACGCACACGCCGATATCGATGTCGCGCAGCGTGCGAAGCTGGATCTCGTCTGCCGCAAGCTGCGCTTGCAGCCGGGCGAATCGCTGCTCGACATCGGCTGTGGCTGGGGAAGCCTCCCAATCCATGCGGCCCGCTGGTACGATGCGCAGGTCGTGGGGCTCACCCTTAGTCCGGTTCAGGCCGAGGTGGCACGGCGGCGCGTTCGGGAGCAAGGCCTCGAGGATCGTGTTGAGATTCGATTAGCCGATTACCGCGATCCGCTAGGACAAACGTTTGATACGGTCGCCACTATCGGCATGCTGGAGCATGTTGGACGGCGGCACATTCCGCGCCTGGCGCGTACGGTGGTCGACGCACTGCGCCCGGGTGGGCGGGCGCTGGTGCACGGCATCACAACGCGGCCGGGGCACGTCATGCAACGCGGATCGTTCGTCGACGCCTTCATTTTCCCGGATGGTGAGCTCGAGGATGTCGGCTATCTCTGCACCGAGATCGAGCGAGTTGGTGCCGAGGTACGCGACGTTGAAAGCCTGCGCGAGCACTACGCGCTGACACTGCGGCAGTGGCGTGAACGGCTGGCGGCACATTGGGATGAGGCGGAGAGCATCGTGGGGCGGCAACGGCTGCGCCTGTGGGAGCTCTACCTCGCCGGATCGGAGACTGGCTTCCGCACGAACGCGCTCGCGATCCACCAGATCCTCGCCGTCAAATCTGACCAGCGCGGCCAGTCGCGCCTACCGATCACCCGGAACGATTGGTATCGCGCAGTGTGATGGTGCCGCCCGCACGAAAAAGCGTGGAGAGGCTTCGACAGCAGTTATGACCGCCGATATCTTATGTGAAAAGGATGGATGGGTATGTGCTTTGGGGATGATTCTCGACCACCGATCGACCGCGCGAAAAACACCCGCGCCCGCAGCAATGACCTCAGGCTGACTTCCGCCGACGGCACGAGTGTTGCGGCCTACCTTGCCATGCCGGAGGACGCTCCGACCGCTCAGGTCGTCATCCTGCCGGATGCGCGGGGTCTCCATCAGTTCTATAAAGATCTCGCCCTGGCCTTTGCGGGCCGCGGGGTACGAGCATTGACCTTCGATTATTTCGCTCGCACGGCGGAAAACGACGATCGTACTGAGCCGTTTGACTATATGGCGCACATTCAGCGCATGACTCCTGAAACCTTTGGCGCTGACCTGGACGCGGCGGTCGACGCTATCCGCCATGATGTCGGACACGATCTGCCGAATTTCACGCTTGGCTTTTGCATGGGCGGCAGCCTGTCATTTTGGGCCGGGACGCGAAACTACGGCCTGTCCGGTGTGGTCGGTTTCTACGCGTCGTTGACCCGCTCCTTCGGCGCGGTTACACCCGCCCTGGACTGGGCGTCGCAGATCCGATGTCCGGTGCTGGGGCTATTCGGCGGCGCCGACCAGGGAATTCCGCAGGCGGATGTCGACCGCCTCGAGCAGGTGCTGGAGGACGCCGGCATTGTGCACGACATCGTGGTGTACCCGGGTGCTCCGCACAGCTTTTTCGACCGGAAGTCCGCCGAATTTGCGAGCGAATCGGCTGATGCCTGGGATCGCGTGCAGCACTTCATCGCCGGTCACGAGACGGCACGCGTGTGATAGTGCTCACGCACTGAGAAGTGGGGTGCTCGGCCAGGATATGTCCGTGGGCCATCCGTTGTCAGGCTACCGTGGTGTTTCCGCCTGCAGGGCAACCACGTGAATTGGAAGCTGCGTATGCTCGCGAAGGTACGCGACGACATCCGCGTGAGTTAACCGCCCAAGAGCATGCGGTCGCCGGGCGCCGACCACGATAGCGGTTGCTCCCAGATTGGCGGCCGCCTGGGCAATGGTCGATCCGGGCCCACCCCGAACGAGCTGGCGAACTACCTGGGGGGGCGTCTTTTGCACCGCGCTGTACTCCGCCTGCAACGTCATCTCGGCGCCCGCCAGAATCGATGACCCCTCATCCGGGTCTTCCGCCGACGGCGCGACTGCGCCCACTATTCCGGCGAGCCCGTTGGCAACAAAGTGGTTGCCCAGAACATGGAGCAGAATGATCCGGGTCGCGTCCTGCTCCATGGCAAACTGCGCGGCTCCCGCGGCAACGACCCCGGAGGTAGCCAGGTCTTCCAGGGCAACCAGGACAGTGCATTCATCCGACATAACACAACTCCTCTCTACAAGAGAACGGCAGGGTCAGGCCGTGGCGATCTCTTCACCGGTCAGGATGTCGTCTTCCACGGCATGGTGAACCGGCCCCTGCAGGAAGTGGCGGCCCGAATACAGGACGCCGATACTGATGCAGACCGCTCCGGCCCCGACGTAGAACGGGATATGTGGACTGTACCATTCGGCCAATTTGCCGGCCAGCCAGGGCGCGATCGCGCCACCCACAAACCGAACAAAGCTGTACGCCGCCGAGGCAATCGGCCGCTCTACCGGGGAGACTTCCATTACCGCCGTGGTTACCAGCGTATTGTTGACCCCCAGAAACGCGCCCGCCACGATCACGCATACGATCAGTGTGATCTGCGATGTCACCGAGACTCCCATGATGAATAGGTCAATGGCAATGCAGGCCAGCATGACGTAGAGCGTATGGACCGTTCCGAACCGGCTTTGCAGCCGGGGAGCGACAAATACCGAGGTTATGGCGAGTAACACGCCCCAGCCGAAGAAGACAAAGCCCAACCCGTGAGCGTCGAGGCGGAGCGGGAAGGGAGCGTATCCCAATAGGGTGAAGAACCCGAAGTTGTAGCATAACGCCGTGAGGCCCACCGTCAGGAGGCCGCGATGGCGAAGCGCGCGGATCGGATCGAGCACGCTGGTGTGGTGAGACGGCGTGGGCAGAGTGGGCAGCAACACGAAGATGGCCACGAAGGCCACCGACATCAGGACGGCCACGCCGAAGAACGGCCCTCTCCAGCTGATGCCGCCCAGCAAGCCGCCGAGGAGCGGGCCGGTCGAGATTCCCAGGCCCAGCGCCGCTTCGTACAGGATGATCGCCTGCGCCACGCCGCCGGTTGACACTCCGACGATCACAGCCAGAGCGGTAGCGATAAACAGTGCGTTACCCAACCCCCACCCGGCGCGGAAGCCGACGATCTGTCCGATACCGGACGACGCTCCGGCCAGCGCGCTGAAAAGAATGATGCAGATCAGACCGCCGAGAAGCGTGCGTTTCGGTCCGATCCGGCTCGACACCACGCCGGTGATGAGCATGGCCACACCGGTAACCGCCATATAGCTCGTGAACAACAGCTCCACCTGTGAGGGCGTGGCATGGAGCTGGCTGGCGATGGCCGGGAGAATGGGATCGACCAGACCGAGGCCCATGAAGGCGATAACACAGGCGAAGGCGACGGCGTACACCGCGCGGGGTTGGTTCAAGATGCCCGACGATCCATGGCCATCGTCCCCCGCCGCCTGGACCGACGGCTGCTGCGTCATAGTGGTGTTGGCCATCATCCCTCCTACGCCAGCCTACTCACATCGTTGTATACTACAAGTATTCTAGTTGCATTATACAATCAGCCCGTAAAGACTGCAACGAGGGTGCTCCAGGTGAACGGCAATGAGCCGGCGGAAGAATAGGACAGGTGCGGCATGACGGGAGCAGGAGAAAGCGCGATCCGCGAGGCTGACACGATTGCGTGGATCGAACGCGAGCTCACGGTCCTGCTGCGGCGAGCCGAGCTGGCGGTCGCGAAGAAGCCGATGACCGACCGGCTGGTGCGCTCCGGCTACCTTCTGCTGAGTGCGCTGGAACAGGACGGGCCGCTGGGAATCGCGGCGCTCGCCGACGCCACACGCGTCGATATTTCGACGGCGAGCCGGCAGGTTGCTCCGCTGGAGCGGCAGCACCTGGTGCGGCGGCTCTCCGATCCCGCTGACGGCCGTGCCAGCCTGGTCGAAATCACCAAGCGGGGACTGGAACGGCTACAGGCCACGCGGGATGAACGGCACGCCGTCTTTGTGGAGCTCCTGCGCGAGTGGCCGGAACGAGAGTGCGTCGAATTTGCCGGGTATCTGACTCGCCTGAATCAGGCCATCATCGATCGCGGGTGATGGCCCCATTCAGGCGTGCCGCAGGGAACAGTGCTTGCGATCACGGTTGCGCGTCGAGCGTGGCCCGACCGCTCTCGCCGTCGAACGGCACCGATTGATGTTCGTGCACGATCATCCACCGGCCGTCGATGTGCCGGTAGCAGATGGTGGCGCGTACCCACATATCGATTTTTTGGTCCCCGAGCTGCGTGCCGCTGTAGCGAGTCAGGTTGCGACTGAATGCCACGTCGCCGGCCACCGCGATCTCGAGGTCGCGCAGCTCGTAACCAATGGGACCGACGAACGAAGCGAACTATTGCTCGGTCCGTGCCCTGGCCGGCTCGCCTCCGCTGAAGCGTAGCGGGCCGATCACGTCGAACGAGACGATATCCGGCGAGACACAGTCCATCGCTCGGCTAACGTCCCGGGCGCGCACCGCCTCGGCTCGTCGGTCGATCAGCGCGCGGATCTCGGCCTCCGCACTGGTGTCACGGCGCTCGATCTGCATATCTCCCTCCGTCGTTCAGGTGGATGATGCGGCAGAGAGGGTGGCGTCTCGGAACCCTCACTCCCTCTGCCGTCCTGAGTGTGAGTCGGCTGCTAGGGCGTCGCCGGCTCGCGCTGCAATTCCGCGCCCAGCGCGTTCAGCAGGTCGTTGGTGCCCTGCTCGCGGTACTCGGGCTTGTCGTGGCCATCGAGATAGACGCCGTGCTCGCTGACGACGAGCCGCGTGCCGGCATTCGCGGGCACGAACTCGATCGAAGCCACCGAAACCGACAGCAGGGATTCATCGGCATGCATCGTATAGGTGTAGACGATGCGCTCGTCCGGCACGATCTCCTGGTAGGTGGCCTCGTAGGTATAGACCGAGCCATCCGGTGGTCCACCACGGTTGATCTCGGTACCGCCAACCCGAAAATCGAGCGAGTGATGGCCGGCCCACTCCTCGGGGCCGGCGAACCAGCGCTGCTTGATAGCCGGATCGGCCCAGGCCTTGAATACGCGCGTGGGTGAGGCATCGTAGGTGCGCTCGATCGTGAAGGTCGCGGGGACAACGGATCGTTCGGTCATGGTTTCCTCCTTCAGGGGCGGTCTTCCGGGTGTTCGGTGAGATAGTCGCCAAGTCGGTCGAGCCGGCGTTCCCAGTTCGCGCGCCGTTCGGCCATCCAGCGTTCGGCGTTGCTCAGGGCCGCGGGGTCGATGTGGCAGGTACGTATGCGCCCAACTTTTTCGGAGCGGACCAGCCCGCTCCGTTCCAGGATCTGCAGATGCTGCATCACCGCCGGGAGCGACATGGCGAACGGCTGCGCGAGCTCGCTGACCGACGCCGGCCCGCGGCTCAGCCGTTCCACCATGACGCGCCGCGTTGGATCGGCCAGCGCGTGGAAGGCAAGATCAAGGGAAGTCTGATAGTTAAGCATATACTTAACTATAATCTGCAGAGCCGCGTAATGCAATTGCCGCCGATTGGCGCATGGAAAGTGAGATGCGCCTTACTCGGCGGGCCGCAACCGATGCCAATCCGTTTCGCGCTGGAAGGCCATGGCGAGAGCCAGCACGGTTGCCTCCTGATTGGGTGCGGCGATGATTTCGAGGCCCAGCGGCAAGTTGTCACGGCCGAAACCCATGGGGATGGATATGCTTGGCCAGCCCAACAGGTTCCCGAAGCTACCGTTTCCGCCCGCTTTGCGCTCGCTCTCCTGCACGGCCGCATCGATCGGTGGCGCGACCTGCAGCAGCGTCGGTGCTACCAGTACGTCGAAACGCTCGAAGACACGCACGGCCTCGCGGGCGGCCAGCGTTCGGACACGCAGCGCACGCAGATAATCGACGCCCGGCACGGCGAGCCCTTCAAGTAACTCCACGTGCAATACGGGGTCGGTTACTTCTTCCCACCGTGGGCTCCGGATCAGGTCCTCGAAGGTCGAGCAAGCCTCGACCGTGATGATCGTCTGAGCGGAATCGGCGTAGGGAAAATCGGGCAATGTGGCTTCGTCGCTGGCGTGACCAAGAGCATGGAACACGTCCAATGCGGCGGTGAAGCGCGCCTGAGCTTCAGGTGCGTGACATGACTGGTAGTCGTGGGGCAGGATGCCAAGACGGAGCGGGTGACCGTTCAGTGCTTGGGGCTCGATCTCCAACGGGTGTACCGCCGACGTGGGATCGCGTGCATCGTGACCGGCGATGGCCTGCAACACATGGGCGCAGTCCTCGGCCGAGCGGGCCAGCGGACCAACCTTGTCCATCGTCCAGGAGAGAGTCATGGCGCCGTAGCGTGACACCCGGCCGTATGTTGGCCGCAGCCCCGACGCGTTGCAGAAGGCAGCCGGGACGGTGATGGAGCCCCACGTCTCCGTGCCCAGGGCAAAGGGGATGAGCCGGCCGCCTACCGCTGCTCCCGACCCGCTCGACGATCCCCCTGCCCAGCGTTCGGGATTCCATGGGTTTCGGCATGGCCCGTGGAGCGAAGCTCCCGGATCGCTATACCCGCCACCCCAGGCCAGCTCGACCATCGCCAGCTTGGCCACCAGTACGGCGCCCGCCGAGCGCAACCGTTCGATCGCTGCCGCGTCGTAGTTGAGCATCTGGTTCCGGTAGAGAGGCGAGCCCCAGCGGGTTGGGATACCCGCCGTGGCGAAGAGATCCTTGGCGCCATAGGGAACACCGTGGAGAGGACCTCGAATATGGCCGGCAGCAATCTCCGTATCAGCCTTGTCCGCCTGCGAAAGGGCCAGCTCCGGTGTGAGCTCTGCCACGGCGTGGAGTGGCCGTCCGCGTGTCTCGAGCGCTTCGAGGCACCATGTAGTTAGCTCGACCGACGAGAGCGCACGCCGCTGCACGAGCCTCCCCAGCTCGGTGGCCGAAGAGTCTTTGATGCGATCACTCACGGGATGCGTGCTCGCTGGGAACAACTACCGTATAGCCGCGCTGCGTCAGTGTAGTGCCACGTAGCGGAGGAGTCGAATGGAAGATAAAACCAGGTTCCGTTGTTGAAGCCATCGACCTCACTGTATCCCAGGAAACCTCGATACAAAGCGGCGTATCGAAGCACCCGGAGCAGCTTCGCCCGCTGGAGGTGCCGGCGTGCTACGGCGAGCACGCTGAAGGGGAGCGTATGGTACGGCACAAGCGTACGAGGGGGTGAAGCGGCCCGGGACAACATAATGGAGACAGGCCGGCCGGGTCGTGTGTTTTGGATTCGCCTCAATCAGCCGGAATGAAAAGGAGACATCCTCCCTGTGACTGCCATTCCCACCTCCACCACCACCATCTCGCTGGTTGCCACCGACATCTATGCAATCGAGGCGCCGTGCGATCCGGATGTCGACGTTCGCGCGCTGCTGATCGCCGGGCGGGAGTGCTCCGTGCTGGTGGACACCCTGTTGCGGCCCTCCGACCTGGAGGCGGTTCGTGAGATCGTCGTGAGTCGTGGCACGCCACTGTTCGTGGTGAACACCCACGCCGATTGGGACCACTGGTGGGGGAATGCGGCGTTTCCGCACGCCCCGGTCGTCGCCCACCGGCTCACCCTGGAGCGGCAGATGCGTGAGGGGAAACGCCAACTGACGTCGAAGCAGCGTACCGACGACCGTTTCGCGGGCGTCGTGCTGCGTCCGGCGACGATAGTATTCGACGGATCGCTCGCCCTCGACCTGGGGGGCATACACGTCGAGCTCTCGCCGCTGCCGGGGCACGTGCACGACCAGATCGTGGCCTACATCCCCGAGCACCGGCTGTTGTTCGCGGCGGACGCAGCCGAAGACCCGTTCCCGCTGGTGACCGAGGGACCGGTCGCGCCCTGGGCGGCGGCGCTGCGGGAGTGGTCGGGAAAAGTACGAACCGTGGTGCCGGCGCACGGTGCGATTGCCGGACGAGAGCTGCTGGACCGAAACGCAACCTATCTCGAAGGGCTGTTGGCCGAACCGGAGCGCGTCGTGCCGGAGATGGAGGGCGCGGCACCCTTCTACCGGCGCGCGCATCGCCGGAACCTGAAACGAGCCGCCGATACCGGAGCGGTATAGTACGTGTACCGCTTCGGAAATTGTTCCCGAGCGAACCGCGCAATGAAAAAACCACTCTATGTAGAAGGAAGCAGAGATGAGTAGCCGAGTACATAGCATCGCGTTCGATGCGCACGATCCACGCGGCCTGGCCGAGTTCTGGCGCCAGGTGCTTGATTACCAGGTGACTGAGGAAGACCCAGACGAGGTTGTCATCAAGCCGTCGAACCGCGAAGGAGAGCCGACGCTCCTTTTCCTGTCGGTGCCGGAGGGGAAGGCCGTCAAAAACCGCATCCACCTCGACCTCGCTCCGGACGTTCAGGCCGCCGAGGTGGAACGAGTGCTGGCGCTGGGGGCGCGCCGCGTCGACATCGGCCAGGGCGAGGTGCCGTGGGTGGTGCTGGCCGATCCCGAGGGCAACGAATTCTGCATACTGTCACGCCGGGGGGAATGACTCAGGAAAGCGGAGCCGGGATGTCCCGACTCCGCTCTATCGCCTCCGGTCAGCTCTCAGCTGACTCTGGCTTACCTATGCCGCGCCACTCCACTTTCCGATCCTGGGAAATCCGGGATGGCGCATGGCGATCATTCCACCACATCCTCTAAATACCGCTGGTGATCGACAGTGTGGCGTTGCATGGTGGCACTCGCGTCTCGGTTGGGCGCGACCGGCAGGAATCTGGTCGACACGTGAGAGTCGGGTAAGAAAAGGGTAAGAGTTCACCTTCTGTTCAGGCATCTGTAAGCGGACGGTCGCGAGCGGATAAGAATCGGTCCGTAGAGTGTTTATCAGGTGGCCACCATATCTCAGACGATTTCGACATGAGAAGGAGGAACTGAACAGTGTCACTTTTATCGATTACCCGAAAACAGGTTGCTTGCCTGGTCATCACAGTGGGGGCGCTGGGCGCCCTGCAGGCCGGCCCGGCAGCCGCGCAATCGGTCGGTCCCAGCGTCAAACCGCCAGTACTCCATAACGCCCTGCCTACCATTAACGGAACGCTGGTGGCGAAACCGGTGTCGGGCGAGGGCAACCTCCCGTCGGCCTGTACCGACCGCTCGGCCAATGCGACTGCAGCTACCATGCAGAATCGCGGACTGGTAGTGTGTACGGACTCGGGCCGGCTCGTGCTGGTGGAAGTTACCCGGAATACCGGATACTATGCCCGCTACTGGGGACGCATTGCCCTGCGCCATCTCACCGATGGTGACCGCATCAGCGCCTGGGGCGTCCTGACGGATGGTGGATACATATTGAATCCCACCGTTGCCATCCAGGACACCGACGTGCAGGAAGCGGCCGTGGACAGCCAGGACCTCATCCGGACCTCCGGACCGCGTCTGTCACTCTTCGTGCTCAGGTCGACAGCCGGTGGACCGGTCAACGGTCTGGTCTACGCAATCCGGGGTGGAACGGTTCGCATCACGCTCTGCAACGGTAGGGCCGGACGGTGGGCCGATCTGACCACCGGCAAGACGGTCGACATTACGCGATCGCTGTTCAACCGCCGAACGAACATCTACGTCCACACGGGTGACGTACACATCGTGAGCTGCACCTAAAACCGCCCTTCACTCCTTTCGGAGCCCCATCGTTCCTTCGGGAATGGTGGGGCTTTTCTCTGTTCGTGCCGGACGAGTGACGGAGGGACGCTTCATACGGCGACTGGCGCGTAGGTGCCATCTCGTGGCTTGTATGCACGCTCTCGATTGGTGTGTCGGAATAAAGGCCCTTCCCATCCGCGTGTATCGTGGCGGAACTCAGAGTATAAAAACCGGCTATCCTTTTATCCCTGGTGTCGACGAGCAACCAGACCGCTGCAACCCGCTGCTCCATTTCTTTGCGGGCACTCTCCCGCAGATACCGGGTAAGGGCAGGTTCGCGACAAGAAAAGGCCGCTCGGAGTGAGAGATGTGACTCCCCGAGCGGCTCCTGTCGGTAGCGGCCCTCCAAAGAGTCAATGACCCACACATCCGCCGGTAGGTACCAGGCAGCTCTGTTGCCGGCGTATGACGATAGTACCGGCCGAACAAGTCACGCCGCTTGAACGCTCTCCTCGCCTAAAAGACCGGCTCTTGGCATCCACCGCGCTCCGGTGCACCCATATGTAGCCGCAGCGATCGGTAGTGCCTCCATGGGAGTGGAAATGCCGGTCCGAACGCTCCTTCTGGCCCTCCGTTCTCCCGAAAGAGCATGATGAAGGTGGTAGACACAGGAGGTTACGAGATGGATGCGAAATCCCAAGACGATACGACGATGGAAACAATTGACACCGCAAACGCGGACGAGAACACGGTCGACAATGCTTCTTCAACCGGCGAGTGGCGAAACGACGATGGGGATGTCGAGGTTGAGGTCGTCCTGATCTCCAACGACGAGGCGGAGGGAGAACTCCCTCGCACCTTGACCGACGATCGCAGCGGCTTCCGACCGTTCTTGCTGGCTCCCGGTGCGATCGCGGCCGGCATTGCCGCTGTGCTCCTGCTGCAGCGTCGTGCGGAGAATCGATCCGGCGGTGTGAAGAAAGCCGCGCAAAAGCGCGTTTCCGGCGCATTGGGCTCGGTCAAGCCTCGCCGGAAGCGGGGACCGTTCGACGGTATCAAGCGTATTATTCGTATAGCTCCGGTCCCCGCGCCGAAGAGCCCATGGCAGCAAGCAGTTGACGTCCTTGGGGACGTCACGGCCGAGAATGCGATGACGCTGATTGCAATCGCCGCGTCGCTCGGTCTCACCGTGGCCGGCCGGTTGGCCGATAGCAAGCGGGACGGATCGATCGAGCTACCGGCGATTCGGGCGAAAAAACCATGGTATCGCGGTGGGTTGTGGGCGTGACGGCGGCAACACACCCGCTCAGCGCGAGAACAGCCCCGCCCGGCTGATACACCGCTATCGCATTCGCGTGCTATTCGGGGTGGCCGGCATGCGCCTCCCGGTAGGCCACGATACGCCTCCCACGGCGGTGGATTACGACATCGTCTACACCGAGTTGGAGCACTCCCTCGGCGACCCGGTTCGCCACCGTGGGAGCACGTTCGCCCTTGTCCAGGTCGATGATCAGCGCCTTTCCCACTTCGAATGCTTCCTTGAGCGCTTGCCGGTATTGCGTGACGATAAGCGCGCGGTTCGATACCTTTCGGCTGCGCCGTCGCGCGGTCTCCTCGCCGGATAGGTCGGATGCAGTCATGCTTCCTCTCGCGTTGTCGGTCGTTTGGGCGGAATTACGGTTGGCCGGTAGCTGCCCGTCGGGCATAGGGGCTGCCGGGGCCACGCAGAAACCAGCCGAGCCCAACCGCGCAGATGCTTCCCGCAACAGGCCCGACGATGTAGATCCAGAGATTGCCGGGATGGCCGCTCACAACCGCCGGGCCAAAGGAGCGGGCCGGATTCATCGATGCGCCGCTGATCGGGGCGGCGAAGAAGCCGTCGAGGGCAATCGTCGCACCCACCGCCAGAGCGGCGTTGTGACCGACCACCTGATAGTTTGCGGCGGTGGCCAGGATTACTGTCACCAGCAGAAAGGTGAGGATGATTTCCAGCACCAGCCCGGCTTCGAGGCCGTGATGGGGAGCGGTTGCACCGAGGTGACCGGTAAGTCCGAACAGAATACGAAGCAGTACGGCCGCCAGCACTGCGCCGCCGAACTGTGCGAGCCAATAGCCCGGGACACGCCGCCAGGGAAAACTGCCCCGCAGGGCGAAGGCCAGCGTCACGGCCGGATTGAAATGCGCGCCGGAAATGGGCCCAAACGAATAAATCAGCGCCATGATGAGCAGCGCCGGAGCCGCAACCTGCGCCGGACCATCGGGAGGTTTACCGCCGACCGCCGCGATGACGTCTCCACCGGCCGCCACGAAGGTCAGCGCCCAGGTTCCCACGAGCTCGCTTCCCAGCCGGCGGGCGAGATCGAGCGCGCTGCGGTCGTCGGCCATATCCCGTATGCGCGAGGGTGCGTCCAGCAGTTGTCCATCGTCTACGGTCATGGATCACATTGTAGGTGGGGTGTGCGCGCGATGCCGTATATCACCAGCGCCAGCCGCTTGCCTTCTCCATGGGGAAGTGCGCGACACTCGGCAGTGCCCATGACGCCGGCGGGGCTCAGGAGACGTATTACCTGTAATCGGGAGAACCCATGTGCTGAGGATGCCCGTGCTGACAAGCGAGCGGCTGCGCGTTCGGCCGCTCGCACTCGACGATTTCGACGCGATGTATCAAATTCTCGACGTGGACGTCCAACCGGGCGAGCCGGCTATCGGCAGCGACGAATCGACGGTCCAGGCCAAACGTCTCGCGTGGCTCGCGTGGACCATTGCGAGTGAGGAGCAACTGGCCAGTTTAGACCAGCCGCCGTATGGGGAGCGAGCCATCGAGCGCATCGAGGACGGCGTGGTGGTTGGCGCCTGTGGGTTGGTTCCATCGCTTGCACCCTTTGGGCGGCTGCCAACCTTTCCCGAAAGCGATCTACCGTCGACGGCCTGGCGCCCCGAGGTGGGATTGTTCTGGTCGGTCGGCGCTCAATATCGCGGGCGAGGGGTATGCGACCGAGGCCGCGCGCAGCTTGATCGATTACGCCTTTGGAACGCTATATCTGGGGAGAATCATCGCGACCACCGAGCACGGCAACACGGCATCCATCAGGGTGATGCGGAAGCTCGGCATGTGGGTCGATCGAAATGCATCCGTCGAGCCTCCCTGGTTCCAGGTGTGTGGGGTGCTATCGAGCTCGCCGTAAACGGCTGGGTGCCTGGAGTGGACACCGGTATAGGCCTGTCAGATGGCGCGCCGTAGACGAGGAGTTGCGGCCTGGATCGAAACGTGCGGAGGGACAGAGCACAAGGTCAGCTACGCTATATACGAATCTGCATAATTATGCTACCCTCGAGTCACTGCCACGGTCTGGTGTGGTGTCTCGGGGGGCGGACTGCTGGAGTGGGCAACTCCAATCTGTGAGGAATTAGCGAAGTGGAAGTACGGAACGAGGACACCGAGGCGCTGCACATTGTCGTCGTGGACGACGAGCCGGAACTGCGTGAATTTATATGCGAAGTATTGCGCGAGGAGGGGTACACGGTCATCAGCCTGGCGGAGCCAGACCTTGCGCTCAATCTCGCTACCGCACCGTCACTTTTTCTGCTCGATCTCATGTTGCCCGGGATGTCGGGGATCGATCTGGCGCAGCGGATTCGTCAGGGACCGTTCGCCGGAGTCACGATCATCGGGTTCTCGGCGTCGTCCGCCATGCTGCGTCATGCCGACGACTCGCACCTATTCCAGGAAACCATACGGAAGCCGTTCGATCTCGAATACCTGCTGACGGCGGTACGACAGCACGCCGCAGCGTAACGGATCGAGTGGCTATGGAGAAGATCATTCGTGACCACTGGTGAGGGCATTTCGGTCCGGCGCACCCTGAGCGTTTTACCCGAAACGGTGTGGCGTGCCTGGACTACACCCGATGAAGTAGCCCGATGGTGGTGGCCCGCCCGGTTCGGTACGAGATACGAGATAGACCTGCGCGAGGGCGGTTCGTACCGCTATGTAACGGAGCAAGTGCCGGAGATTGGGGTGCTCGAGCTCAGCGGGAAATTTGATCGAGTCGAACCACCCCGTCGATTAACCTACACCTGGCAGTGGGCATCGGAGGATACAGTCTCTCATGTGACGGTGCAATTTGAGGCTAAGCCGGAAGGGATGGATTTGCACGTCCGTCACGAGGGACTTTCCACGCCGCATGACAGAGAGAATCACGTGATCGGCTGGAACGACTGTCTTGACCGTCTTGCAGCATATCTGCAGAACGGGAATGCACAGTAGCGGCCAGCCATATTTTTGTATTTACTTCCCCACTACCCTGTAGAGGAAGCTGATACGCCTGGCAGGAACGTGCCCGCCAGGCGTCAGATCAACCGGTAATTAGACGTGGCAGGCGCCCAGGCCGCGTTTCTCCAGATAGCGCTGGTGGTACTCTTCGGCCTGGTAAAACGTCGAGGCAGGTGTGATCTCAGTCACTATTTCCTTTCGGAAGTGGCCCGATCTATTCTGCTCGTCCTTCGACGCCCGTGCTTCACGCTCCTGCTCGGGAGTGTGGAAGAAAATCGCGGAGCGGTATTGCGTACCCACGTCGGGGCCCTGACGGTTAAGGGTCGTGGGATTGTGGTTCTGCCAGAACGTGTTCAAAAGCGTGTCGTACGACACCACGCTCGGGTCGTACTGCAGCTGCACCACTTCGGCATGACCGGTTCTGCCCGTGCACACGTCTTTATAGGAAGGGTTGTCGTAGGTTCCGCCAAGGTAGCCCACGGCGGTTGACGTTACTCCAGGAATGTTCTTGAACGTTTCTTCAACGCCCCAAAAGCACCCTGCGCCAAATGTCGCTGTTTCCAGATGTTTGCCGTTACTGTTTTCCATACATCGATTCTACCAGGTAAACGCGTCGGACTGTACCCGCGCGGGCCGCACCCGTTAGGATGGGGAGAAGACATAACTATGACGAAATCGACCGAAGAACTGCTGCGCGAACTGGAATCCGGCGGCGTGCTCGACGGCGGCCATTCCGTGGCAACGCCCGGACGCCGCGCCGCCGTTCCGCTGCGCCGCGGCCTGGCCGGATCCACCGTGGTGATGCTGCTCTTCGCCGTCATCGTTATCGCGGTAATCGGCGCGCTCCCGTTCGGCAGTCTCGCGCTCTATCCGTTTGCGCTGTTCGTGACACTCCTGCACGAAACCGGGCATGCCCTGGTTGCGATGGCAACGGGCGGCACAGTGAGCAGTCTAAAGATCGCTCCCGATCTGTCGGGCGTCACGCTGATTCGGGGGGGCATGGATGCGCTTATCGCGCCTGCCGGCTATTTGGGGGCGACATTGGCCGGTGTTGGCTTGCTGCTGGCGCCGTTGCGGCGAGCGCGCTGGGTGATTGGCTCCCTGGCCGCGGTACCAGTCGCGACGCTCGTGCTCTTCCACGCTAAGGATGCGTTCACCGCGCTATGGTGCCTTGGGTTCGCGGCTGCCCTGGGAGTCGCCGCCTGGAAGCTTCCGGTGCGCTGGTTGAAATTTCTGCAGATCTTTCTCGGAGTGGAAGCCGGACTCAATGCCTTTCGTGATCTCGTCACGTTAATTTTTATCTCCGGCTTGAGCTCACACATCTACACCGATGCCGAGCTCATGTCGCGCACCCTCTTCCTGCCTCCAACGTTCTGGGCCGTCACCTGGACTGTACTCTCGATCCTTGCCCTGGCCGGTGCGCTGGTGGCTCTGGTGAAACGAGATCTCTCGCAACTACGCGGCTAGGCGCCAGCGCCGAAACACAAGTCGCCAAGTACATTGCATTGATGATATAATGAGCGAAGGACAGGTTTGTCAACCTGCGCTATGCGTCGCGTCTGCATCGGACCATCTGCACCCGCGTCTTCCCACAAAGACTTCATCGGGGTATGAAGCGGTGGTTCCCACCTAGGGAGCACTGCAATGGTAACTGGATGGCCGATAACTGATGAGTCCGCGGATCTTGCTAGCTTGGGCTCGTTTATTCGCCTGCGTCGCCGGGATCTCAGCCTGACTCAAACGGAGCTGGCGGAGCGTTTGGGATGGGTACAAGAGCGCATATCGTTGCTGGAGCATGGGAAGTACGGTTTGCCGTCGCTTCCTTCATTGGCACGGCTGGCAGTGGCCGTGGAGTGCGCGCTTACCACACTTCTGGCGGCTGCCGGATTTCCGGAAACAGTCGAGGAATCTGAGCGTGACGCGCATTCCGACGGTCCGACCAGCGCAGCTTTGCTGTACACGCTGGAGCAGCTACTGGCGATCGACGAAGTCGAGTTTCGTCCCGTCCTTACGGCTGCGAGCTCGATGATCGCCGACGTGATGACAGCGGACAAGGTTGACGCCTTTATCTACGATGCCGAGGCGGAATGTTTGGTTGCGGCCGGCACGAGTGATACGCCAATGGGGCGGAAGCAGCACGAACTGGGACTGGATCGCGTTTCAACTACCGTTCCCAGCCGGGAGTCGGAGGTGCAGGAATCCGGCACCTCCTACATGACCGGGCATGCCGAAGAGGACGAGGCCATGAATGCCGGATTCGTCCAGGGGCTCGGTGTTCGGTCCATCATGCTCGTCGCGCTTCGGATTGCCGGCGAGCGCCGCGGAATTCTGGTGGCTGCCAGCTCGAGTGTGGATAAGTTTTCGGTGAGCGATCTTGCCTTCTTTGAAACGGTCGCGCGATGGATCGGCATCGTTGCGCACCGCGCGGAGCTTCTGGACGCAACGGCGGCGTGACGCCGAGGCCCGCGAGTGATGCCTTCATTCGTCTATGGTCGATCGATCTGATATTCGGACATCGTGTCTCGATCTGCAGGTTCGCCTGCAGTCGGATTCGAGTAGTGACGCGATCAAGCCGGCCTATCTCGATCTCTCGATCGTGCTTGGTCGCCTGCACGGCGCGTTGAACGAGGAAATCCGTATCCACGGCCATGCTCCCCGTATGCTACAGGCGCAGCGGGAGTTTGACAGTATGTCGAAGATCGTGCGGCAGGTCGGGTTCGACCTGCGATTGGCTTCGCCGCCGGCCCTACGACTCGGTTTGCAGACCGCGCTGGCCGGCGCCATCCATCTTCTCGACGTGCTCGATCGACCAGACAACTAGAGATCGCGCTGTTTCGAGGGTGTAACGTTTTTGCCCCGGGCGGCACTAATACACTGATAGCCGCTGCTCGTTCCCCACACGCGAGGCGTCGGCCGTACGACCGGTCTCAGGGCTAATCGGTCGTCTGGCCGGCGTCCGGGGGACGAGTGATCCGGCTATCGTTGCGCCGAGTGCCGTCGACATTGGCACGCCGGCACGTGTGTCGTCGCTAATCGGCATGCTCGTTTTCGCCTGCCCAGTATCTGGCAGGGGACGGACGCCCATGCCTGGAAACGGAGGAGGCAGCGCAGCGTTGTACTGGCAATTTTTGCACCGGATGGCCGCTCAACTCACTGATACTTCGGGAGGACCTTATGCTCCAGCGCGCGCTTCGTCCCGGCATGGCGGTACGCTTCTGCGTCCTGCTTACTGCCGTCTGCTTGACAATCGGACAACTTCCCGGTGCCTCTCACAGCGCACTGGCCGCTGCCACCACTGCGCGATCGAGGATGCCGGCACGCTGTAAGGTTGCAAAACCGAAAGGCCTGGTCAAATTCTCCGATTGGCAATTCCCAGCCAACCTGAACACATACACGGTCTCCTCGCAGGTTGAAGCGTATGTCGAGAACGCCATGTTCGAGGCGCTCTGGGGCTACGACGGCAAGGCACGTCTCGAGCCGCAGCTGGCTTCCCAAATACCGACCGTGAAGAACGGCGGTATTCGCAATAACGGTAAGACCGTGATCGTGCATCTGAAAAAAGGCAATCGTTGGTCGAACGGCTCGGAGATTACATCGGCGGATATCAAGTTTGGCTTCGAGGTCGGATCGAGCAAGTTAAGTGGGCCGGTGTGCGCGGGGAGCTGCGACATCATCGCGCGTATCGATACACCGGACCGATACACCGCGGTGCTCACACTGAAACGACCTTACTCGCCGGTGCTCGCCTACGGCATGCCACCCATCATTCCTACCAAATGGAAGAACTCGGTTGGGTCATGGTCCACACCGCAAGAAGCGGCGAAGCTGATCTACCAGAACGTGGCGTACAACTATGAGACCTCGGACTATCCCACCAACGGCCCATACGCCGTGACCGAATTCGTGAAAGACGATCGGGTGACGTTCCATCCCATGAAGTACTACCGAGATCTCACTTGCGGCGCATCGCTCAAGTCACTGATCTTTGCGTTCTATTCGGATAAGGCCGGTCTGATCGCAGCGGCCGCGTCCCACGACACCGATGTCACCGGGGGCGGCGGCGGGTACACGCTGGCCGACATGGCATCGCTGCGGCAGCACGCCACCGCGTATAAGATCAACTCCGTTGCCGGCTTCGCGCAAGAACACTTCGAGTTCAATCTGGACAAAACGTATAACGGCAAACCCAATCCCCTGGCCAGCGTCAAGGTGCGGCAGGCGCTCGCTCTGGCATTCGATAAGCTAGGGATGACTCGCAGCGCGCTTTCCGTCAGCGCGTCGTTGGCGAAAACCATCATCGCCTGGTCGCCCTGGGTGAACACCCCACAGCTGGTGCAACCGTTCGCCGATCGCTCGATTCACGGTCAGTGGGACCCGATAGCCAAAGCGTACGTATCGACCACCGGGAGTGGCAAAGCGTTGCAGGACGCGAAGAAGCTGCTGAGTGAAACACCGTACAAGAACGGCTTCTCCCTCGACCTGGTCACGAGCGCGGGAAACCCGGTTCGCGCGGCGGAGGCAGGCGTCATCCAGAGTAACTGGAAGCGGCTGGGCGTCGACGTCTCCATCGATTTTTCGCCGGCCGATCGGTTCTTCTCGGATTGGGCCACCGGCAGCGAGCTCAATCACGGCACGTTTCAGGTGGCGTTGTTCGCATTCAGCGGCTCGCCCGATCCGGACCAGATCAAATACGACCTGCAATCACAGTACGTGGATCGTGAGAAGCAGGACCACACATCACCGCTCAACTTGAACTTTGCCGGCATTCACGATGGCGCCATCGATAAAGCGATGAATACCGGTGCATCGTCGGTTAGCTCCGCGGTGCGCAAGGCGGCGTACACCATCGTCCAGGAGCGCATAAACCAGCAGGCGTACTGGGTGCCGCTGTACTATCGCCCAACCATCATCACGTATTCCAGCAGCGCGCTCGGAGTGGTAAATAATCCCACTCAGGCCGGACCCACCTGGAATATTTCACACTGGCGCACATCCAGCTAGCTCCTCGGCGGGTAGGAAGGCGTGCCTTCTTACCCGCCACTCCCCCCTTAGAAAATTGATGTAACACTTTGCCATGCAATGGCACTAATATTTCAAGTGGATAGTGTTTTCTCTTTCGCGAGAATGCCATGTCCGCGGGGCGCGGATCGATGAGAGCGGATGCGAGTCGGTCGCATGTCGGGGGGCTAAGTGGAGGATCTAGGGAAAATTACCGGCGTTCGGGCGCTGCCGTGGTCCTCGGTGCCGCTTCGCTGGGATACGCAGTCCTCCGCCAATCTGCTCTGCGATTTCGAAGAGGTATACGAGCAGTGCCTACCAGTCGTTCTCAAGTACATGTTGGCGCGGGTGCACGACCCCGTGGTGGCCGAGGATCTGGCCGGCGACGTATTCGAGCGAGCGGTTCGGGCCTGGCCCTCATTTCAACATCGTTCCACTCCTACCACCTGGATTCTCTCCATCGCCCACCATGTCGTTTCACATCACTGGAGAGCGATCCGTACCCAGCCGCTGCAGATCGCCCATATGCCGGAGGAACACGTCGATGCCACTTCAGTTGCTTTACAAGAGCAGGTCGAGCAGCGCGATGAGGCGGAACACGTGCGTCGTATCGTGGCTGAGCTTCCCTTGAAGGAGCAGGAATTGTTGGCTCTGCGCTTCGCGGGTGACCTTTCGTTTCGAGATATTGCCGCCGTGCTCGAGGTACGCGAGGTAACGGTTCGAGTGCGCTTGCATCGAGCAATACGGCGGCTAGAACGTTTGATGGGAACTATCGAGCTATGAATTCTTTACTGCAGCGAGCGGGGAAGATCGCTCGACTCACACGCCGGCGCAGAGACGGCCGATCAGTCCTGGAGGCGGCTCTGCGTTCGTGCTACGACAATGGCCTGGCACAGTGGGATGCCGATGCGGACACTCGACTGCGGGCGCGAGTGGCGCGGGAGCTGGCCGTTGCCAGGCTCGAGCGCGCCTGCCCCCCGGCAAGCGTGCGTCGAAAGATTGCCGTCGGTCCTCATATCGCCGCGATCGTCTGCGCCGGAGCTGCCATCGTTGCCTTCAGTACCGTGCTGAATGTGAATGATGGGCCAGTTTCTACTCACGTGACGCCCACCAGCGGCCCGTCGAATCCGCATCGGCCGGCCGTATTCGATATCTCGAGGTTTTCGAGCGGCACGCAAACCGCCGCCAATCTAGAAACACGTCTGTAATTCGTCCGTCGACGTGTGAAAACGGTGCTTAGCCCACGGCGCCATTGAGCGATGCGAGGAGCGCGGGGAGCGCCGCCACATCGGCGAGCGTGTACACGCGTGCTCCCGGCTCATGCTCAATCTCCGCGCGTTCGTGCGCCCAGGTGAGGGGGTAGGGCACATGGACGGCGGTAGCCCCCAGTGCAAGTACCGGCGCGATATCCGATTTGATCGAATTGCCGACCATCATGAACTCGCTCGGATCGATCTCGTGAGCCGTCAGAATACGGCGATAGGCCGATTCGTCCTTTTCCGACACGATCTCGATACGCCAGAACAGATCGGCCAGCCCGGAACGGGCCAGCTTGCTTTCCTGATCGAAGAGATCTCCCTTGGTAATCACCATCAGGCGGTAGTGTGAGCGTAGCGCCTCTATCGTGGAACGCACGCCGGCCAGCGGCTCGACGGGGTGGTCGAGCATCGCTTTACCGGCGTCGATGATCGCTCCGATGTCGGCGGCGCGTACGGCGCCATTGGTGACCTCGATGGCCGTTTCGACCATCGAAATGATGAATCCCTTGACACCGTATCCAAAGAGCCGGAGATTCCGCGTCTCGTTGGCAAAGAGGCGTTCATCGATTCGATCGACATTGTATTCCTGCAGGAGCGTTCGAAAACGCTCCTGCGTCACGGAAAAAAGCGACTCGTTGTGCCAGAGCGTATCATCGCCGTCGAAAGCAATAACGCGAATCACGTGGAATGAATCCTTACGCGTGCGAGGTGCACGCGAACGTCAATTGGGACCCATAGTATGGCACGCGGCGGCGAAACTTACTCCGCGGTGATTTCGCGCACGGCAGCGATCAGCGGCGCCGAAGCGGACACATCACGCGCGTGGCCCACGACCAGGAGCAGCACATTGTCGAACGGATCGCGCAGAACGACCGTGTCGCCGGAACGGACGTAGCTCAAACCGGCCGCTTCCACGCGAGCAAGGACATCCCGCCGCGCGTCTTCCGACGGGAGAACGATGGTGAAAAAGCGCAATCCGGCGGTACCGGCCGGTGCGGCCGGCGCGTTCTTGCTGTGCCAGATATTCATGCCGATGTGGTGGTGATACCCGCCCGCCGACACGAACAGGGCGCTCGGCATACTGGCGACAATGTCGAAACCGAGAATGTCATGGTAGAACGTGCCTGCCCGCTCGATATCGCCAACCTGGAGGTGAATGTGTCCAAGAGTGGTGCCGGCGGGTAAGCCGGTCCACGGCGTTCCGGCTTTGTCGGCGTCGGTCAACAACCCACGAATATCGACCGGGTCGCTCGCCATGCGAATCTGACCGTTCACGATTTGCCATTGGTCGCGAGGTCGATCTTGATAGATCTCGATACCGTTACCGTCCGGGTCGGAAAGATAGAGCGCCTCGCTGACCAGGTGGTCGCCCTGACCCGGAAGTGGGTTGCCCAGCTCGAGCCAGTGGCGGAGCCAGCGTCCCAGGTCGGCCCGGGTGGGCATCAGGATGGCAAAGTGATACAGGCCGGTGTAACCGTACCGGTCATTCGGCCACGGCTGCGCGCCGTCGTGGGCCGAGAGGATTAGCAGTGGGGTAGCCGCTGCGCCCAGCACAGCGCTTCTCGCATCGCTTTGCAACACCTCGAAACCGAGGAGTTCCGTGTAGAAGGTCAGCGAACGAGCGAGATCGGCGACGGTGAGGGAGAGAAGACCGACATCGGTCGCCGGATGAATAGAGACGACAGATGACGAGGGTTGTTGAATGGACATGATACGACTCCAGAAACGATTACTTACATTTATCTTACCAGTCAACAGTTGACATGTCAAGTAATAGTTTCGTAGACTGGAGCCATGGAAAATGGACGATTAATTGACGATGTTCGGATTACATCGTTCGGGTACTTGTTTGAGGCGTATGCGAGGCTGTCGCATCTTCTTGGTTCCGAGCTCGAAGACGCCCTGGGCCTGCCGTTACGCTGGTACGGCGTGCTCCTGCTCCTGGGCCGCAGCCCGGACGGCATGAGACCGATCGGGGAGCTGATCGATGCCACCGCGTTCACCAGTGGCGGTGTCACCCGGCTGGTGGATCGGATGACGGGAGCCGGATATGTGGAGCGCGTTCCTTGTCCCACCGATCGGCGTGTGCAATTCGTCGCGCTGACCGAGAGCGGTAGGGAGATGTTGCAGCGTGCCACGGAGATCCATCTGAGCGGGATCCAGCGCCATATGACCGGCAAACTTCGGCCGGATGAGATAGCCGTGCTGGACAGATTGTTGGCTAGACTCGCGCGTGAAGATGGATAACAAGCTGCGCCCGTCGCGGCTGGCCGAATCTACATTCGTGCGACGGTAACGCTGGTGCCGGCAGAGGAACGGCGCGTACAGTGAGGTCTATGTTTACCGCGGAAGAACGCGAACGTATCAGGAAGACGCTGATCGAGAAGGCCCGAAGTGACCCCCGTATAACAGCGGCGGCAGCGGTTGGTGGATCGGCTGTAGCGGCCGACCGATGGTCCGATCTCGATCTGACGTTCGGCGTTGCGAACGACGCGTCCGTATCAGCGGTGCTCGCGGACTGGACGGCCGATGTCGTGTGCGAATTTGGAGCGGCGGTGCTCTTCGACTTGCCGGTTCAGTCGAGTATCTATCGGGTCTTTTTGCTGCCCGGAAAATTGCAGGTCGATCTCTCCTTCACGCCGGCCGATGAGTTCGGAGCCCGCGGGCCGAGGTTCGATCTGCTTTTCGGGCAGGCCACCGAGTACCACGCGCCGCCGTCACCGCCGCCGGAGCAAGGCTTTGGGCTGGCAGTTCATCACGCCGTACGCGCGCATATCTGTATCGAGCGAGGGCGGTTGTGGCAGGCGGAGTACTGGATACACGCGCTGCGCTGCGAGGCCATGGCGCTCGCCTGCGGGCGGCTCGGCCTGGAGACGAGCCACGGTCGAGGGTTCGATCGGTTGCCACCGGACCTGCTCGACTCGTTCGCCGATAGTCTGGTAGGCAGCGTGACCGCAGTCGAGCTCAGGCGGGCGCTGGCCGGAGCTGCGACTGTATTGTTACGTGAGGCGGATTTCATCCCCCAAATAGCACCCTGGGTGCGATCGGAATTGGAGGATTTCCGGCGGCCGGTCGAGCGCTAGGTATTGCTGACAAGCGGTTGGCACCGAGCACCGGTACAATGATCGTCGCAGGTATAGGTGTGGGAGCCATTCTTGTCTGAGAACGATTCAGTACTGACACAGCGTCTTCGCAACTGGTGCCAGACGCCCGAGACTCGCATTCCCGATGCATCGGCGGCGGCGCAGCTGATTCAGAGGCTCGGCATCGTGACGTTGTATCCGGTATCTCCGGAGATTCCCAATCTGTATCACGCCTACGTTGGCGATCCTACGCGGAAGACGGATTCGGAATGGGATAGCCCGTCCGGCCACGTCTACGCCTGGCGATGGGATCTCGGCCGGATGGAGGCCGGGTTTTACACGGCGATCGTCCGCGGGCGGCCAACTTTCGTGAGTTGGGATCTACTGCCGGCGGTATTGCGGCTGCGCGCCGATCTGCGCATGCCGGATGAGCTCTACGATCTCGGTGCGCTCTCCGATAACGCCTACCGCATCGTTCGAGCGCTGGAAGCGGCCGACGGCCCACTGGAGACCGGTGAGCTGCGTGCAGCCGCACATTTCCCAACCGGGAAGGAGCAGCGTGCCTCCTACTTGAAAGCAATTGGGGAATTGGACGCTCGTCTCATCCTCGCGAAGGTATTCTCGCCCGACGACACCGACATGCGTCACGTATTGGTGACGTCGCACTATCGAGAGTACGTGGAGGCTGCCGACACTCTGAGCGAGGAGCGCGCGCTCGACCTGATACTGCGGAAACATGGCCCGGAGGCGGTATACATCGTCCCTTCGGTACTGGCAAAGCATCTGAAAATCGACGAGAGTGCGATGCAAGAAGTGCTTCGGGGGTTGGTCGAGGAGGCTGTGGTGCGCGAGGTGCCGGTGTATCGATGGAACGCCGAATCGCGCTGACTAGCGCTTTGCGACCGTGAAGGATAGGTTACGGGTCACGGACGTCAATCCGCGGGTGACGGTGAAGTGAGCGACCCAGCCACCCGCGATGGTGCTGGTCCGGGTAACAAGTTCGCGTGCCGCCGTGCCGGCAAGGGTGGTATGCAGCGGCAGCGTGACGGGATACCCCAGCGGCTTGCCTTTTCGCCCAAGCTGCACGGTTGCCGTGGTAGTACCATGCGAACCGTCGAGGTTCCGGTAGCTCACCAGCAGGCGGTACGCCTCCCCGGTGTGCAGCGTGCGGGTCGCTCGCACGTGTCCGTGCAGGGTGTGCAGCAGTGCGACTGATGCAATGGACACGGATGGCGGAGGTGAAGTCGGGGTTGGAGAGGCGGTTACCGTCGGCGTGACCACGACGGCGGTTTTCGCCGGCGTTGGCGTACGAGAGATCGACGCCCTCGGTCCTCGGGTTGCACCCGGCAAAGCGGTGGGAGCTGGTGAAGCGGTTGGAGTCGAAGTTGGTTCGATGCCGACGAAACCGTGCACCTGCGCAACGGCCAGCGCCAGCACCGAGCTGAATCTACTGATGGTGGCAGCGGTATCGCCCGGCGGCGCTTTGATCATCAGCTCACCCAACACGGACCCGTCGCTCCAGACGGCGTACGCGATCTGAGACGTTCCGGTGCTGCTGGTTCCCATGAACGAAAACCAGGAACAGGTTGGCGCCTGTGGAAGGCACGGCGTCACCACATCGACCGCTGCCCCGCGGGAACGGAGATTCGTCTCTACATCGGTCGCCATGGCACTCGCCTGAGTGGGCGTGCCGTAGATGGAGCCGAGCCAGACGGTGTCGTACGGGCCGGTATCGACTTGATAGTACCCGGATAGCATGCCGGCCGCGGCGTACGTTATCCGATGAAAGACGGTGCCCTTGCGGAACACGCTTTCAGTATCCGCGTCGGCCGGCGTTATAACGCGGTCGACCAGCGAAGGACTGCCCGATGGCCATGCCGCGCCGGGCAGCTGCAGTCCATCGGCACGATACGGATCCTGCGGCGCTGCAGTGAGGGATAGCGCGGAGGGAGAAGCGTCGGCACGTGACGGTCTCTCGACGTGCGTCCCGGCTAGAGCCACATTGGATGAAAAGACAAGTGCCGCGACGCTGACCGCGGCGCAGCAAACGGCTTTGCGGCGGCGGTTGGTAGATCGAAGAACGCGCCCATATGTGTGCCGGTGCAGCATAACACCACGCCTCCGACCGCCTGAAGCGTTCATTAGTTAGGGAAGAGAACGAGTGTGCCGGACCGCCGACGATCGCCGTATTGTAGCGGTACTACACGCTCGTACGGGTCATACCATCGACAGGTTAGCCCGTTGGGGGTGGTAGGCCGGTACCGGTGCTCCGTACAATGGGCAGTTCGTGTGAGGTGAATATGTTTCGTCGAGTTCCGGTACTTGCCTGCTCTCTCTTGGTTCTTCTGCTTACTGCACTGCCCGGTAATGCCCTGGCCAAAGGTGCTCCGTTGCGTGGAGAACAACTTACAACTCCTGCCTGGCACGTTGGAGCCACCGGAGAGTGTGTCTGTGATATTCAGTGGTACACGGTACGTTTGAAGCCGGGCACCACCACCGTCAACGCCAATCTCCTCTATGTCCGAGAAAATGAGGGGCCTTCCTACAGTCTGATGGTATGGATGAATTACAGCGGCTTAGTCGTCGGATTCGCCAAGAATACCTGCTCACGTGCCACCAAGCTCTGCAACAAACACGTGAACTTCACGGTTAAAGTGCAGCACGCCGGCGTGTACTACCTGAAACTGAAGGGGCTGGGTGGCGAGGGAATCGCGTACACCATCCGAGTGCGCGGCAACCTCTCGACGCAACCGTGCTCTAAAACCTGCTGACCTGAATCCAGACACACCCAGGTTGGGCCTCAGGTAGAAATGCCAGCGGCCGGGGAAACTACCTGGCGTCGTGCTCCTGTTGCGTATCCCTTCTGCCGACGAGGTGCACCATGGTGTTGAGCGAATTCGTTATGCGTTCGGTCTCGGCAATGAGCGTTCCGACTCGATAGCGATCGTCGTCGGCGAGCTTCGACATCCCACCGCCAACCAGCGCGTTGTGGTCGCTCCGTAAATCTGGAATGTCGCTGAGCGGCTGCGATGGCCGGCGCACCGATTCCTCTATAGCCTCAACCGTTTGATCGACATCTTTCCTGAACCGGTCGGTGTCTGGCGTGGTCGGTGGAACGTCGCGATATAATCCCGTTTCGAGTGCCATTACACTCTGCGCGAACCGATGCGAGGTTGCCAGTAAACCATCCAGAAAGTCGGCGGCGTCGCCACTTGCGACCGGCTCCGCTCGCAACCGCTGGATCGACGTCTCGGCATTCGAGCGTGCCAGGCGTGCGGCCTGTCGGGTGGAGGAGAGGCGTTCGCGGTCAACCCTCGCCGGGGCCTGATACCCGTGCATCACTGCATCGAAATAGTTGCGATAGGCCCGGAGCATGTTTGCCACGATGATGGGTGTTTGTGTTCGTTCCCAGGTCGGCCACAGTACGTACATCGCCAGTGCCAGTGTGCCACCCAACAGCGTATCCAGAGCGCGGACGCTAATCGTCGTATCCGGTGGCGATCCGGCAAATGCCAGGAGCACGACCACCAACGCGCTGAGTACTACCGCCGAAAGAGAGAAGTTGGCCGGTCCTACACTGCGGACGATGAACGTAAGCAGACCAACCAGCAAGATGCGGCCCGGCAGGTTCCAGAATGGAGTGAATACCAGCAGGGTCGCCAGACCCAGACCGATCATCGTGCCGGCAATTCGCCCTATGCCGCGCGTAAACGTCGTGGAGAAATCCGGCCGTAAGACGATCGCGGCGGTCAATGGAACCCAATAGACCCGTGTTAAGCCCAACCGTCGCCCGACAAAGCTGGCCAGCGTCAGGCAGGCCGCAAGCCGCAGCGCGTGGCGAAAATTGGTCGATTGAAGTGTCGCGTTGGCGCGCAGAATATCGAGAGCGCCTCGCGCCGTTTCGCGGAGTGAAATATCCCCAAAGGCCCGGCGCCCGCGCGAGCCTTCATCACCTTTACGGACCAGATCGACCGACGCACGCACCTGGCCGGCCAGTGCATCGGTATGGGCGAGAACGCGACGGTACAGCAAGCGTTGAGATGGTGCTACTTCCTGTGCGCGAGTGTGCAACAGATCCGCCGTTTCGTCCAGGCCGTGTAAAAGGCGGTCGACATCAACATCCGGCTCTCTTCCGATACTGATGGCGCTTATTGCCCTGAGCACGCGACCAACGCACGCGCGGAAATCCTTCACTTCAGCCGGAATACTATCTATCGGAATGGCATTCAAAGCGACCAACTCCAGGCGCATGCGCTCCGCTTCGTCGAGTAACGCTCGAAATGCCTCGCCGGTTGCGCTATGATCGCGGCCGACGCCGGTGAGAACCAGCGCGGCGGACGTTATCTGACCGGTCATTGGGGGCGATGCGTCTGGATTCGCCGGGTCGTCGGCCTGAGTAGCCAAGTGCGCGAACAGGTCGGAAAGCGCCTTTCGTTCCGGCCGGTGTCGATTGGTAGGCCACGCACTGACGGCCAGCAGCGCCTGGAGTAAACCGCCTGCCCCAACCAGTAGGGCCTCATTGAGCGCGTTGCCGAGAGAGGTTGGATATCCGCTATAGACCAGCAGCAGGATGATACCGGTCACGCCAACCTGTCCGGCGGCCATTCCCAGCGCCAGCGCCATGCCGCCTCCAAATGCCCAGATCGCGACGACAATTATAGCCAGCGGCTCAAATGAACTGGTGGCTGCACCGGCGAACACTGAAAGCGCCCCAAACGCACTGGCGCCAACCATTCGCGCGGCACGCAATCGGTACGGATCGGGTGAATCGGAGAATGCCACGTTCAGCGCGCCGATGCTCATGCCGAATCCGGTCAGGAGATGCCCGCTCACGGCTCCCACGACGAGTGGAAGGAGCACCCCGATTGTGTTGCGCAGTGCTCGTCCGAGATCTATTTGCGAAGCATCGAGGGTGGTGGTGTCGCGCCTGAGTTGGCGTAGTGCGGAAGCGAGATTCATACATCTATCGTATGCATCCTTCATTCCCAACTGGCCCTCGGATCATGCCTCTGGTAGTGTGACTAAGGATGCATTGCGATATGCCTTCACGCGTCCTACGAGCGAATCCGGTGGTTGTCCATGCGAATACGTCGAGCGGTTATTATTGCGATTCCAGTGCTGCTGTGGAGCACACTTGCCCTATGGTCCCCGGTTGAGGGACTGGCGCAAAAAGATAGCGCGGCCTCGATCGGCCGGACTCAGGTGACGGCGACACATGCGACTGTATGGCTTGAAAATGGTGTGGCGATGGCGCGCGCTCGTATGGTCGCCGCTGAAGTCGATCGACTCTGGGCGCAGGTTGGTGGAGACCTTGTCGATACGCCGCCGCAATTGAAGGTCCGGCTGTACGCTTCGCACGCGTCCTTTGCTCGGGCGCTCTACGCTGCTCAACATGCGCGGCCGCAGAGCTCCACCGATAACACGAGTGAGGTCGTGGACGATACCCTGTTGCTCGGCCCCGTTGCCAGCTCGTATCTGCAGCACAATCTGGCGCACGTCTATACCGAATGGATCGTGGACCGCCTCACGGGCAATCGTACCGCCGTGTTGCCGTCCACGCCCTGGCTATACGATGGCATCGCGGAATACGAAGCGTTTCGTTACGATCCCGCCGGCCTGAGATGTTCCCTCAAAGGACCGCCGGTGCTCGACATCACGATCGTACGAACCGCGCGCCAGTGGCTGTCGATTCGGTCGGGACCGTTGGGAGATCTGGAATATTGCCTGGCGTACCTGCAAACACGTGCTCTCATTGCGCGCATCGGGTGGTCCAGTATTCAGCACGATCTCCATCAGGGCTGGAGCTGGAACGAAGTGGCGCGCCACCTTCTGGTGACAAAGACGGCGACATCGTCGTAAGGCCCGGTTGAGGCACCGTCGGCGCTCAGTTCCTGGTGCGCTGTTGGAAAGCGCTCATCCACGTGGCGGACGCCACTGCAGCTATCTGTTAGGATATCGCGCAACGGCAAGGTCCCGAGCATCGACTGCTCGGGACCTCGTGCCTTTCAGTGTCGATGAAGCGGTATTACGAAGCAGCTGCGATGCCGTCTGGTGCGTCGACACGTTGATCGATCTCCAGGACCCGCAGAATCGCTTCAGCTCCTCGCACGACGTGGATCAACTCCTCGTCCGACATGCTGTCGAGCAGGTGTTGCAGATACGCTTGCTTCGGACCGTGAAATTCTTCGGCCACGGCGCGCCCATGCTCCGAGACGGCAACGTGAACTACCCGTCGGTCGATCTCGTTTCGAGCCCGTTCCACCAGACCGTGTTCTTCCATGCGATCGACGATGGAGCTGGCGGACGGAATCGAGATTCCCAGCGAGTGCGCCAGCTCCGAGACCATGGTGGGACCACCGACTTGCAAGCGCATGAGAATGTGCAACTGAGGCAGGCTCACCTCACGCGTTAGAGGTTGAGCGCAAAAGGCCTGGCGGCGCCGTGACAGCAGTGCCTCGATTTGCAGCTGCGCGTCTTTGATCAGTTCGGCTCTGGACTCGCTCACCTGGCTGCCACTCCACTCGGTTCGCGTTCCTGTACCGGCGAAGCAGGTTCGGCGGTACCCTCCTGCCTGGCCAGGGATGCTGCCGTGTGCTCGCGTAACGGCTGGTCGGTAATGAATAGCACGGCCAGTACTGCCAGAATCGACGCGCCGACGGTCAGCCAGAAGACATCGGATACCGCAAGCGAGAAGGCGTCGTTCACGCCGGCGACGATGCGCGGAATGAGCGGATGCAATTGCGCAGGCAACGTTTGACTGAGCTGCGTGCTCAGGTGCACTCCTGTCAAGTTCCCGCCACCACTCGATCCTCCGGAGGTGAAGCGGCTTGCTACCTGCGAAGGCACTCCATGCCCGGTCAGACGGCCCGGCAGTTTTTCCTCAAAGGTTTGACTAAAGAGTGTTCCCGCGATAGCCAGGCCAACCGAGCCACCAATCTGTCGAAGGAAGGTAAGCGTGCTGGTCGCTGCGCCCAGTTGCTGCAGCGGCGCGCTGTTCTGTACGACAACCGTGAAGCCGGACATCGACGGACCGATACCTAAACCCAGGACGAACATCCAGGCCCACAACACCGGGTCGGATGTGCCGGCGGTGAGATGTGTCATCAGGAAAGCGCCCACTGTCAGGACGGTGACTGACGAGAGCAAGATCGTTTTGTATCGCCCGATCTTGCTGATCAAGATGCCCGTCGAGATGCTGCTACCGATGAGTCCAACCAGGAGCGGCCAGATCATATAGCCGGACTTCGTGGCGCTGATGCCCCGTACCGCCTGGTAATACCGAGGCAGGAACACGATGGAGGCAAACATACCGAACGCAACCAGGAAGGTGGCCAGATTGGTTGCCGAGTAGTTGCGGTTGCGGAAAAGGTCCATGGGAATGATCGGCTGCTGCGCGCGCGTCTCCGAGACAATAAACGCTACCAGCAGAATGATGCTGAACACGATGAAGCCGCCCACGTCGAGACTGGTCCAGCCGTTGAGCTGTCCGTGCGAGTTCGTCAATCCTTTGTTGGTCAGCCCAAGCAACAGCGGGATCACGCCCACCGTGAAGAGGCCGATACCGAGGTAATCGAGATCGCGAATTTTGACGCCGGTATCGGGATGGAAATTCGGCAGCACGGTCGAAATAACGACGAGCGTAATGATGCCGAGGGGGAGATTGACGTAGAAGACCCAGTGCCAGCTGACGTTATCGGTGATCCAGCCACCGATAAAGGGGCCAAGCAAGAAGCTCAGTCCAAAGACGGCGCCGAAGAGTCCCTGGTAGCGGCCACGTTCTCGGGCCGTAAAGAGGTCGCCGATTACCGCCAGCGCAATTGGGAAGAGGGCTCCGGCCCCGATGCCCTGCAGTCCACGAAACATGATCAATTCGGTCATGTTTTGCGACAGACCGCACAGAATTGACCCGATCAAAAAAATGCTGACGCCGACAATGAGCCACGGCTTGCGTCCGTAAATATCGCTTAACTTGCCGTAGATCGGCACGGTGATCGTACTCGAGAGGAGATATGCCGTCACGACCCAGGTGTACAACCCACTGCCATGTAAATCGGTGACGATGCGCGGTAACGCCGTTCCAACAACGTTCTGATCGAGTGCGCTGAGGAATAAGCCGAGCAGTACCGCAAACAGCACTGCGTTTCTCTTTCCCGCGGTCAGCTCAATCTGCGGGTGCCCCCCGCCGTTCGACTGGATGTCGGCACTTTCCATAGAGATATTCCTTTCTGCCCCCACGGGGCGCATAAACTACATGTAAGGCTTACCACTAGTGTAGCCCTAATGAATAGTGTGATGCTAATAATTAACGGTAAACTAACAACATTGGTTTCCGAGTCGCTCGGCGCGTAACACAGTGAAGTGACGGTGGTGTAAAGGACCGAGATGCACGGTGAATATAAAGTTCCGGATGGGAAATTGGTGGTGATCGATCTCGAGGTGCGGGGCGATCGCCTGAACCAGGTTGAGCTGAGTGGCGATTTCTTTCTCCTGCCCGAAGACGCCGTCTGGAAGCTGATGGCAGCCCTCGAAGGAGCACCGGTCGATGCGAGCGCCGAGGATCTCAGCTCGCGCGTGCGCGAGGCGGCGGGAGACGCGGAACTCGTTGGGATCACTCCGGAGGGCGTTGCAATTGCGGTTCGCCGTGCCCTCGGCAAAGCAGGTGACCATGACGGACGCTGAGCGTACCTCGTGGAGCGACTACCAATGGGACCTGTTGCGCGACGGTCCGATGAGCCCGAATATGCACATGGCACTGGATGAGGTTCTGACCCTGGAAGTGGGGGCAGGCCGGCGCAGTCCGACGATACGTATTTGGGAGTGGGCCTCGAATGCCGTGGTAATCGGCTGCTTTCAATCGGTGCGTAACGAGGTCGACGCGGATGGCGCCCGCCGGCACGATGTGCAGGTAGTGCGGCGCATTACCGGCGGCGGGGCGATGTTCATCGAGCCCGGCAACACGATCACGTATTCGATTTATGCCCCGGTCTCGCTGGTGGCGGGGATGAGTTTCGTCGAGTCATACGAGTTTCTCGACCGCTGGGTCGTCGAGGCACTCAAATCGTTGGGAGTCGATGCCTGGTATCAACCCATCAACGATATAACCTCGTCGGGTGGAAAGATTGGCGGCGCGGCGCAAACGCGACGGGCGGGCGCGGTACTCCATCACGTCACCATGGCGTACGACATCGACAGTGCCAAGATGCTGGAAGTGCTTCGTATTGGACGCGAGAAGTTGAGCGACAAGGGACGGACCAGCGCGGCGAAGCGGGTGGATCCGGTGCGCGCTCAAACCGGCGCGTCACGAACGGCGGTGATCGATCGAATGATCGAAACATTCCGGCGAGACTACGTCCTCAATCCGTCCTTGCTGACCAGCGAAGAACGGCGGGCGGCCGGCCAGCTCGTCGCGGATAAGTTCGCAACGGACCAGTGGCTCTACCTGCTGCCTTGAGCCCTACCGTTGTCCTATCGGGACGTATGAAGTATCTCTCAACCCCGTGTATACCTGTCGCGGCCGAGCAATTTTTTGTTCCGGATCGTTGACCATCTCGATCCACTGCGCGACCCAGCCCGAAGTTCGAGCGACCGCGAAGATAACCGTAAACATCTCCGAGGGAATACCGAGCGCCTCGTAAATGATGCCCGAGTAAAAATCGACGTTGGGATAGAGTTTTCGACTTCTGAAGTACTCGTCATCCAGCGCGCGCTTTTCCAGCTCGGTGGCGATGTGTAGCAACGGACTCTTGCCCTTAACCTCGAGTACGTCGTCAACGTGCTGCTTGATGATCCGCGCGCGCGGATCGTAATTCTTATAGACCCGGTGACCGAAGCCCATAAGCTTCTCAGATTTGTTCTTGACGCTTTCGAGAAAGCCGGGAATGTTATCGACCGATGCGATGCGACGCAACATTTTCAGAACTTCTTCGTTGGCACCGCCGTGCAGTGGCCCGTAGAGGGCCGCGATTCCGCCGGCGACCGACGTATACGGATCCACCCGTGATGAGCCCACGCCACGCACGGCGGAGGTTGAGCAGTTCTGCTCGTGATCGGCGTGCAGGATAAAGAGCACGTCGAGCGCACGGACCAGGCGAGGATCGGGCTCGTACCGCCCCCCACCGATGTTGAACAGCATGGAGAGGAAGTTGGCGGTGTAGGGGAGAGCATTATCCGGGTAGACAAACGGCAAGCCGCGGTTATGACGGTGAGCGAACGCGGCCAGTGTCGGCATCTTTGCAATCAGTCGAACCGAGGCCATATGGCGCTGGTTGAGATCGTCGATATTCTTCGCGCCGGGGTAGAACGTAGATAACGCGCCAACCGACGCGAGCAACATTCCCATGGGATGCGCGTCGTAGCGAAACCCTTGCATGAACGCCTTGAGATTTTCGTGCACGTAGGTGTGATGCGTAATTTCTTCGACCCAGGCTCCCATCTCATCGCGCGTCGGAAGGTGGCCGAAGATCAGTAAGTACGCAACCTCGAGGTATGTGGAATGCTCGCACAACTGCTCGATCGGAATGCCGCGATGCTGCAGAATGCCGGCATCTCCGTCGATATAGGTGATGGAACTGCGACACTCGGCGGTGTTGGTGTATGCCGGATCATAGGTCATAAGCCCAAAGTCGTCGTCATTCACCTTGATGCGGCGCAGATCGATGGCTTTCACCGTACCGTCGACAATGGGGAGTTGATAGCTCTTTCCCGTCCGGTTATCGGTGACAGTCAGAGTGTCGTTGGAGCCACCGGAGCTCCGGGTTTCTGTTTGTTGATTTGCCGTCTCAACCACGTTGTCATCCTCCCAACTGTCGCGTTCGCACGTGGTTTCCGTGTGCCGTCCTATTCTCCCACGACCACGGGAAATGTGGGGCATCGCGACGCGTGAGTAGGCGCACGGCGAAGAGAAACCGGTTTACAGAAGTTTCGAGCCGGAAAGGAGCATCACGCCCGCCAGGCTAATCCGCAAAAATCGCTCCGGAAATCCAAGCGCCAACCGACTTCCAAGCAGTACACCGGGAATCGAACCGAGTAACAGCGATAGCATCATGGAGACGTTCACGTTTCCGGCCGCAAGCTGAGCCAGACTTGCGGCGCTTACCAAAATCGACGCATGAAACACGTCTGTTCCGACCAGATCCTTCGATTCCCACCGCGGGTAGAGGAAGAGGAGGGAGACGATGATCAGCGTACCGCTGCCCACGGAGGTCAGTCCAACCAGGAGGCCCACGACGGCGCCGATGATTGGAAGAATCCATGGTCTCCGATCACCGAGTTCTTGAATGTTGTCACGAACATCACCGCGGCGAAGTCCCATTCGGCGGATTGCGGCGGCAAGGGCAGGCTTGAGCACAAGCACCAGGCCAACGAGGATGAGGACCCATCCAATGGCGTGGAGCAGAAGGTCATTGACCAGTGTGGGGTGGTCTCGTCTGATAACGGTCACCAGTCCCACTCCCAGGAGCGTAGAAGGCACGCTGCCGAGTCCGAGCAAATAAGCACTCTTGCGGTGCACGGTCCCCTGGCGCCAGTGCGTCCCGCCCCCGATGATTTTCGTGACGGCGCTGTAAGCCAGGTCCGTGCCGACTGCAATCAGCGGCTTCACTCCCATGATGAGGATCATCACAGGCGTCATGAGCGCGCCGCCGCCCATACCGGTCAACCCAATAAGAAAGCCAATAATGAGACCGATGAGAGAAAAACGAAGGTCCATACCACCCTGCACTGACAAGCGTCAACAGTAACGGCCGTTAAGCGTATCCAGTGTGCAGCTTCCTTGACGTCATTGTCAATTGGAACGAACGGCTATGTTCCTACCACTACTCGGAACGAGTCCTGGGTCAACCCTGCCGGGGTGTATACCAGGATGCGCAGGCCCCAGTGACCGCCCATACCGAGATCGCCCGTGCCGGTAAACTCGCCGGGACCGGTTTCCGTCAATGCAACCTTTCCGGTGCCCATCTCCATATCGAGCATGGTGGTCAGCACCACCACCGTTGCCTGTTTCACTAGCTGTCCGTGAGCATCCCGCAGCGTGACCGCCAATTCGTTTGGTCCGGAGCGATCCGGCTTGATGACCATCGTGCCGGTCATGGCGCCGATGTGAAACGAATACGCTGATGGCCCGGCCGGAGAGAGACCCAGCGGGACCGGATATGAAAACATTACCGACGTTGCCAGCAGCACGCCCGCGCCGAGCACGGGGTTGACCCGAAGCCAGCGGAGGAGATGCCCGATCCATGCAGTGCGTTCGGTGTCGTCCGCCGAACCCACTGCGAAATGGGCTCTGATTCGCGGGCGCGCTACATACACCGTAAAGGCGCTGACCATCATCATCAAGCCGATCAGCGCAACCTTCACGAGTAGCGTCCACCCGTAAATGCTATGGAAAAATGCGTACCACGATGGGATATGAATCTTCGCGGCAAATATCCCGCTTGCGGTGAAGAGCGCGATACTGCCGTAGGCAAGCGGCGAGAAGCGACTCAGCATGCCAAGAAACGTGGTGATATACCTGCCATGGTCCTGGCGCAACCGAAGTACCGGAATCATGACAATCACGATATATATCTGCCCGCCAAACCACAGTGCGTCTCCCACGAAATGCAGCAGATCGGCGCCTACCGCGCCGGATACGATGCTGCTGCCCGCGATATCCCCAACGTCCGCGGCGGCGGCGTGACCGCTCGCGGCAAATATCGCGAGATAGATAAAGCCCAGCACCGCGACCGCCAGCGTACCGATGGACCGGCTGTACACCGGTGAAGCAGCGGCGAGCGACCTCACGCGTGACGGTACCGGTTGAGCTGCGGACATGGCCGCGGTCGCGCACAATGCCACCACCGCGACCGCCTGTCGCACGATCCAGAGGCGGCCGAACTGATCGCTAAATGTCTCGGAAAACGTGCTCTGCGTGAACACCGCGCTCCAACTTCCGGCCAGCTCATATGCCTGCAGCAGCAGGACGCCGCAGCTCGAAACGATCAACGTGGGCAGGATGAACCAAAGAAACGTTCGTACTCGCGTGCACTCGTGAGCGACGGTTTCCGGATCGAGCAGTTCGGTAAAGGGAGCGAAGACGAGCAGCGAGCAGGCTGCCGCACCCAGCCAGCACACCGCGGTCAGCAGCTCTAGCCAGTGAAAAATAATGGTCGCAAGCCCAGTGCCGTCCGGAAAGCCTTGAGAGGGCGACCCCACCGATACTCCGGCGAGCGATGGGCCCGGACCTCGCTTGCCAACAAAAAAGAGGTACGACCCGTGCAAAATATGTCCGTCCTGAGCCGAAACCGAAGTCCACAACACCAGGTACGCTCCGGAATGCAGTGGGTTCAACGAAACTCGCATTTCCCGAGACTGACCCGGTACCAGCGTGGCGTGTCCGCGATTCATCACGTGGCGATAGCGATCCCACACGATGATCTGCGAGGCGGTTGAATTGAGATCTTCGGTGAACTGCAGTGTCACGTTGGGCGGAGTAGACGGGAGTACGACATCCGCCGCCGGATTGGAGTGAACCAGGAGGGCGTGAGCCCACGCCACACCGGTTGTTCCCAACCAAACGCAGACGAGAAGCGAGAGTAGTGCCGTCACTCGAGCGCATCGATGGAAACCGGCTCGTGATGCGGCCCGGCTGAGCGCCGTCTTCATATCGTCACGCTGAACCATCGCGTGCGGACACGGCTCAGCGCTCCTCTTTCGCGTTTTTATCCGGTCGAATGGCCAGGAACGCAAGTACGGCCGTGGCGAGTAACACGATGACCGCGACCAGCAGCGGGATATATCGATTGATCCAGGCGAAACGACTCTGAGAGATTGGAGCCGGCGGCGTGCCTCCGGTTAGCGCCGGATTGGAGACCGCCGTAAATGTGCCCAAGGACTTGGTGGGGCAGGCCATCGTCGAGGAGGTAAAGGTCGCATTATCGGAATAGCACAGTTGTTTCCACCTCCCACCGGCGTAGTCGTAGATAGCGAGAGGGGGGAGAGGCCAGCGGAGGGTGAGATTGACGGCGTGAACCACCTGCACGGGGGTGTTGCCCGGTTGTCCGGTGGCGGTGATCGTGTATGCGTTGCCTTCCGCCACGTAGTGCTGCGGTAAGCCCGACGGCGTTTCGACCGGGCTGATGCGTATGAGAATCGACGTCGCCGGTGCGGCGGCGCGTAACGCGCCGGCCGACACCACGACCCCTGCCTGGGTGTCTTTGGTGAAGACGAACCCGGCTTTGGAACGACCGCCCGCCAGCCCGATCGTCGCACTGCCCGACTCGGGCGGGTAGTTTTCTGATGCCAGGGCCGGCGGGGGATGCAGGTACCGATACGGTTGCGGTGGAAGGGTGCCGTCGGCCCAACTGGCGACAGGCCCGACCAAGGCGCCCGCCAGGGCAAGTGCCACACCCAGGCACAGGCGCACTAGGAACGTTTCCAGCCGGGCAATGGTATCCATAGGGGATGCGTGGTCGCGTAGCTGGCAGGATAGACGATCACCTCGTGGCCGGGCCGCTGCCACTGCCAGATAACGCTGATAGCGCGCAGATTCTGTCCTTCATCTGGTGCGCCGGAACGGGCAAAAAGCACGCCTGCACCATTGATCTCACTTCCGTTTGGAAGGTTTACCGCGAGGGCCGCCGCACGAATGTCGGCCGGCGCCAGCGAACGGGCATGCGGCAGAACCTCGTGGAAAAGAACCCAGCCGGCGACGAATCCGGCAACCGCCGACGCGGTCATCGGCACGCCGTAGGCCTTTTGGTACGCTGCTGTGGCGCGCGCTCGGAGCGCGCGAGCCGCCGGCAGAAGCGCGTTGGCGCTAAACGTGGCATCGGGCTTATCGGAAGCGAACAGCCCGAGCGCCTGACGCCCCAGCGTGTCGCCAAAGGCGTGCATGCAAAACGCGGAACTCGTTCCTACCATCGCGGCGGGATGAATCCCCTGGCGCAACACTTCCCGACGGAAGGTGATCGCGTCTTGCACGTATGTTGCTACCAGCACGATATCGGGGCGCATCGGTTTCATCGACGCCACCAGAGCGCGAAGGTTTACGTGGTATGGATTGTAGGAGAGAACTGCTTTGATGTCGAAGCCCTCGGACCGAGCTTGGTCAGCCATCGCGGTACCTACCGAGGAGCCATAGACGTCGTTCACGTAGACAATCACCGTGCGCAGGGCGGATGGGTGCATATGCAGGCGCGGCGCAATAACTGTTGCCGCATAGCGGGCCGCCGCTCTCCCCAGCGAGTTGCCCGTCGTAACGGTTCGGAAGACGTTTGGATAGCCATGTTCGGTGATCATGGTGGCCACCGCGCCGCTTTCCCAGTAGATCAGGTTATTGCGCTGTGCTTCGGCGCTGGCGGGAACGGAGATCGTGCTCCCGTACGAACCGGCGATGATGTGCACGCCTTTGCGCTTCAAACTGTCGACGGCGGCGGGCGCCGCATCAGCTGACGGCGTATTGGCGGTGATAAATGAAATCGGGTGCCCTGCGACTCCGCCCGCGGCATTGACCAACCTGGCTGCTATTTGCAGCCCGTGATACTCCTCGCGTCCCCCGCTTCCCTGTGAGCCGGTGAGTGGGTAGAGCGCCCCAATCTGAATTGGCGTGCGACTGTGTGCCGGAGCGGCGACGCCTAGACTCGAACTCAATGCAAACGCGACTGCGGCTAGTCCGGCCACCAGGTAATTACGGTGTTGCAACGGCGTTTTCTCCTTCTCTGGTATGGTTGGAGCCGGTTTGGTGGTACGTTTCGCTCACCGTAGCAGTGTCGCGGTGCGTGTCCAGTGCCGTCCTCCGTCGTGACTGGCGTAAAAATGCAGTCCCCAGGCCGCGGTATAGACGATGTTGGGGGATGTGGGCGCCACTCGAACGACCGACGCATTGAAGTTGCGGTCGGTGATGCCGGAATTTGCGTTCGTCCAGGTAGCCCCTCCGTTGTGGCTGGCGACAAACCCCTGCGCGCCTATTTCTCCGAATACCTCATTGGGATCGGTAGGAGACACGCCAAGGAACTCGATTCCGGCGGGAGCTTTGGCGAGCGGCTGCCAGGTGCGACCATCGTTACTGGATTTCATGAGGGCAACAGCGGCAACCGCATACGCTACCGTGCCGGATGCAACGGTCTGCACGACCGGCTGATTGCCAATGGATTTCACGGCGCTCCAATGAACACCGCCCGTGGTACTGACAAACAATCCATTGGATGAGGCGGCGTAGGCCGTTCCGTCCGCTCCCACAGCAATGTTGTAGATCGACTGTTTCGCCAACACGTTGGTCCACTGCGCACCGCCGTCGACGCTGCGGTAGATGCCGACGCCATACGCCAGCAAAATACGGCCCTTGGGATCGAGCGTGATCCCCGTAATGCGCCCTTTCGGTATGGACGTGCCTATGCGGGTCCACTTGGTCCCGCCATTCGTGGATTTCTCCAAACCATTTTGCAGGGACACCGCGTAGAGAGTGGACGGGTGTATTGTATCCGGCACCATGGAAAGCACCATTTGACTAGACAGGGGACGCCATGATTTGCCCCCATCGTTGGATTCGTAGAGATGGTAATGTGCCCCCATCAACACCCGATTAGGATTATTCGCCATGATGACGATGGAATGAGCGTGGTTGACGGCCAGGGTAGCGGGTGTGCCGGTGGGGCTGGCGCCGGCTGCTGAGTTTCCACCACAGCCCGCCAGAGCGACGGCTGCAATCACGATGTACATCAAGTAATAACGCATGAGCGGTCCTTTACTAAGCCGGACTGACGATTATGGTTCCGTGCATGTCGGGATGAATGGTACAGGTGTAGGTAAACGTTCCAGGTGTCTTCGCGGTCCAGCGCCAGGAGCCGCCGGTGCCTATAGGACCGGAATAGAAGCTGCCGTCGTCGGCCGAAACGTCGTGTGGATCGGTATCGGTGTTGGTCCAGGTAATCGTTTGCCCCACACGCACGCGAATAGGATCGGGAATGTAGAGAGAGTCCGGGTGCCCGCTCTTGGTCGGTACGATACGGATGTGGGTGATAGAGCCAATAGTGGTAGTCGATGATGCCGCGGTAGGAGCGGACGAGGGAGTACCGCAGGCCGATAGCACCAGCACCAACGGGCCACAGAGTAGGGCGATGGGTGCGCCCCACCACCGCCGCCGGCGATCCAGCGATGGCGACAACGTCATTTATATTGCCTGAAAATAGACGATACCGGCAGTACCATGACCGTCGTAAAAAGCCGCCGCGAGTCGTCGCGTCATGTAGTCTTCCTCTCTTGTGGGACCTTTGGTCCCTCTGTCTGAAGGATCGAACCTGAGGTGGTCAGACAGCGAGAGGTGGAGACCGCAGACAAAAGATCCCCGCGGACATTCGTCGGCCGGCAAGGAACTCCCGGCGGGGAACCCGTTGGGGCGGGGTGCCGGCGGGGCGTTTCCCGATACCCAACAGCACCTCTGCCACATGAAGTGCTCCGCGTGAATGACCCATGAACCGGGAAAGGGTCCATAACACGAGAGAGCCACAGAAGCCCCCGACAAGATGCAACGGGATGACCGTTATATGCTGAGGCGCCAGTAAGACGGCAAGCCAGGGTAACGTGCCCTGTGCCGCCAAATACTCAAGATTCTCTTGCACCACATAGAGCGTGGCCTGTGCGAGCGCAAGGGCCAGTGCCGTCCAGGCGATGGTCCGCAATGGGATCGCACGGGGTTGGCGAGGTACATGGCGAACTAACCGAGGCGAAAGCCGTAACAGGCGCTGCCGCAATTCGCCACGCGCTTGATTGAGCGTGCAGGCGCACAGCATCAGTAACAGCGTGACCGTGACGGTGAGCACGAGTCCGGTAGGTGCCATATACAGGCGATGAGGGGTCGTTGCCATAACGGTCGAGAATCGACGCCCGTACTCGATGACGTACTCGGTTTGATGGACGATCCACGTGGCAGCGAGCGCGGTGAGGCCGAATACCAGCAGATTCACCCACGCCCGGCCGCGCGACCGCCAGCCCAGGATGGAGGGAACGATAAGCGCGAGGCGTGATGAATGATGAATTCGCGACGGCGATAGGTGGCGATGAACGCGCATGGTACTTCAGCTTACTCTTGCCGGCAACCGGGCGGAAATCCACCCATATGATGGTATTCGGAAGGCTATTTCAGCTCGGCCGAGAACATCTCGCGCGTGCCATTCACCGTGACGGTGATGCTGTATCGCCCGGCCGCGGCTGACACATCGTTACCGTATTCGTAATCCCGCAGACCTCCGGGACCAACCATCATCGAGACGGGAACGGCGATCGTCGCGTGTGAGCTCGTGGGCTTCATCGTGATCGTAACCCGTGCACGAAGAACAACTTTATTGGTTTTCGCCACGAGCACGTGAACTGCCACGAAGTGATTGCACGTTGGCCCATGCATGGTCATCCCACCAGACATGCTGCCACCTCCGGTTATGTGACAGGCTGCCTGCTTTCCTCCTACCTGCATGGCTCCGGTCTTGGTTCCCATTTGACTTATCGGCAACGCAGGACCGGTTTGAAGGGTGAGCCGGTAGCCGCCCACCACCCGGGACACGTTCACCGTGCCCGCGGCCGACGCTGTGACGGCGATGCTGAGTGCCAGTACAACGGCCGACAACGAGCAAAAAAACTTCGGTCTGAACACAGCATCCCTCCAGCATCTGCGTCGCACGCAGTACGCGGTACTCGCTTCCGATTGTAGTGGAGCGTAGAACTTGGCCCGAACCGCACGAGGTCTAGTGCCACACGCCTTTCGACTCGATGTCAGCTGTCGCCGCCGACAACCTGGTAGTGGTCCTGCACCCGGCACGTCTCTTGCTCTTACAGTACGCAGGGAACGGGCGACCGCTCCACCCATCGATCGGAGGATCATAATGACTTCAGGTGATTCCGACAGACTTGGTGGTAAAGGCCAAGAATTAAAGGGACGCGCCCAGGAAGCTATGGGTGACATGACCGGCGACGAGGATCAGCAAGCCGAAGGGCAAGCGAATCAAGGCGAGGGAAAATTCAATCAAGCCAAAGGCGACGTGAAAAACGCCGTCGACGACATCACAAGCTAGCCCTGGCCAGCAGCGGCTAAACGGGCCCAAGCGAAGATGAGCCTCATCGTGAGGCTCTTTTCGTCATCGTGCGAGGTGAGTATTTGGGAGCCAGCCGGTCTCACCGTCTCTGGCCCGGCACCATGACCATCCTCCGAGCTCTTCGATCACGGTCAGCCTGTCTCCTTGTTGCACGGTAAGCTCTTTGGCAGAATACGAGCGAGACGCGACGCCAGTGCTGCCGTGCCGGACAAAGATACTATCGTGTACCCACCCACTTCTACCCTGAGAGTTGGTGCACCATACAAACTCCGGCCACTCCATGTCGCGAGCTCCAAAGCGGAGAACGTCCCCGGTTTCAAGGGAGATCGGGTCTGTATAGATGGCGGCATAGGGTCTACCAACCTGAACAATGCGTTCCGTCCCCCGGACGACGGCAAGGTGCTGGTTGCTCCCTGCAAAATGACTTCCACTGTCCGTCACTCGACTCTCACCATCCTGACTGCGGATTCTCACGTCATCATCTAGAGACAATGACGAAAAGTTTATCTCAATGAGTATACTTCCCTCGAGTCATCGAGCATGCGATTTGCCGGTGTCTGCGATATTTTCCTCTCGCTTGCCGTGCCGGCGAGAGTATAGCTCGTAGAGTTGTTGACTGGATGCGTGGAGTCGTATTTGATACACGCCGGATTCGAGCTTGAAAATCTGAATGGGTATGTTGAGATCGTCATCGGATAACCGCGCAAGTAGATCTTCCCGCCGGAAGCTCCGGCCCGAAGCCGGCTCGCGATACAGGCCGTTCGCTGTCTCCAGTACGCTGCGTAATGTCGTCATAGTTCTCCCGAAAACAGCAGTTGTGAAGCACACGATGCCGGATTGCACGATGGTTGTCAAGTATTTGAAGCAATCGGTGTGGCGAGTGCGGCGGTACACTCGTCGAAAGGAGTTGCGGTGAGCGGTACGGCCTACGACCCTGGTATGGGACGCACGGCATTTGAGATGCAGCGTATGCTGCGGCGTTCACCGCGTACCTGCCCGATCTGCGCCTTTGTCGACGAAGGGGTACGGAACCATATCGACGCGCTCTTTTACGAGCGGGCCACTGATGTGGCAACCCGCGAGACAATTCGGGCGGCTCGGGGATTTTGCCGGTACCATGCTCGGTCCGTTTCTCGGCACGCGGACGCTCTTGGCACGGCGCTCATTTTGAAAGATGTGTTGACGAACGATCTACGCGATATCGACAAGGGCTTGTACGATCACCCGCCCGGCAAATCCACTTCCGGGCTGCGATTGTTCGGGCCGAAGCCGCCGCATGTACCGGAGCGTGCGGAATGTCCACTGTGTGTGGTCGAGGCGGATATCGAAGCGCTAGCAGTTGACAGTTTCTTCGAAGGGCTTGGAGACGGCGAGTTTTCCGCGCTCTTTCGGCAATCGGAGGGGCTCTGTATCCCGCACTTTCGTCTCGGGTACGAGCGCTGTCGGGACGAGACACGCTGGGCAACGGTGGTCGAGATCGAGAAAGAGGCGCTGCACGGTCTGACGGCGGAATTGGAAGCGCTGTCGCTAAAGTATGACTATCGATCGCACGACCAACCGTCTGTTGCCGAGGCAGACGCGTGGCGCCACGGGCTGAATGTCACCTCGAAGCGTATCGAGGAGTAGCGTATGGTGAAGGACCGTGCAACCGGCTGAGAACGATGGCTAGTCTGCGGGTTGAGGGCAGCGTGCTTCGGGTTGAGCTGCGTCCAGTGGAAGTAGTTGGGAGCTTTCACGGCTCGTTTGCCGTTCCCGTGTCCGCCATACGCGGGGTATGGGTTACGGATCAACCGCTTGCCGAGCTGCGCGGCATCCGCGCGCCGGGCACGGGACTCCCCGGGGTTATCATGCTCGGTACCTGGCGGTATCGCGGCGGAAAAGATTTCGTGGCGCTCTATGCCCGGCAGCCGGCGATCGTGGTAGACCTTCACGACGCCGGCTTTAATCGACTGCTGCTCAGTATGCCGGACCCCGAGTACGCGGCGAATCTGCTCCAGCGTTACCTGCTTTGAGAAGCACGCCGCATCACCACTGCGCGGCGCTTTGGCTCAGTCGTTCCGGCTTTCGAGGATGGCGTTAAGCTTCGACCACGGTAACATGCAGCGATTCGATGGCGTTGTTGGCATAGCCCAGTGCATTCCACTGTGCCTCCATCGGCTGCATTGTCCCGTTCACATCGGTCGCTCTGCACTGCAGCGTGTACGGCCCAGCGCGCTGCGCGTTCCACGTGGTTTCCCAGGGGCGCCAGGAGTATGGCTGGGCGGCGGCTGTAAACCACGCCGGCTGCCACGACTCGCCGCCGTCCACGCTCATCTCCACTCCCTCAATCGGAGCTTCACCGGACCACACCAAACCCTGGACGTGGTGCTGTCCCGTTACGAGAGTCGCGCCATCGGCCACGGATGTGAAGATCGAGCGAATCCTTATGGCGCGGAGTGGTTCACGCCGCCGATGGTCAGCCGGATCGACCATCATGTACCGATCCCATTGGAAGAATCCCTTGAAACTTGCCGTTGAGGCAGTAATCCGCTCTAACCACTTCACCGACGCCATGCCATACCACCCTGGAACGACCAGACGAACGGGGGCGCCATGTTCTCGTGGTAACAGTTCGCCATTCATCGTGTGGACCAGCAATGTATCGGGATGAAGCGCCTGGGAGAGCGGTAAGCTGCGATCGAATGCGATTGGGCCGGTGCGGCCGGCCACCTCACCACGGTCGGAGCCCTCAAAGACAATTTCTTGCACGTCCTGACCGACTCCAACCGTACTGAGAATGCCGGCCAGCGGCGTGCCGGTCCACTCGGCCGTACTCACCGCGCCATATTGCCACTGCTCTCCCTGGGCAGGGGGTGAAAACCCGCAGCGGGCGTTTCCGGCACACTCCATCGTGCAGATAAGGGTACGGCGAGGCATGGCTAGAATCGCCTCGTACGATAGGCTCACGGGCCGTTCCACCTGACCATCGACGGTTAGCGTCCACAAGGCAGGATTGATGTCGGGGATTGCAAAATGGTTCCGTTTGTAGAAAGCGGAAATCGGAGTAATCACTCCCACGTGCTGCGTCGGCACGGTTTCGGCATTGTACGGTTCCTCGGTCAAGACCGTAAGACGGCCCTTCGACTGCGCCATGCGCGTGATACCTCGCTCCCTCGGATGTTGACGATCTTATGATGGACTATTCTGCAAACATCAATGGTGAGGATGGGGAGAGATCAGATGGTAATCGCTCTGACGCGCCCTGTGAGTCGCTGTATCGGCGAGTGTGCTCTCTCGTTCATCGAACGCGAGGACATCAACTTTGAAATGGCGGCCGCGCAGCATGAGGCCTATGTCGAGGTGTTGCGCAGCCTGGGTGCAACCGTGGATTCGCTCCCTTCACAAGACGATCTTCCCGATGCCGTGTTCGTCGAGGATACAGTCGTGGTGGTGGATGAAGTCGCGCTTCTCACGTTCCCGAGCTTGCCGTCTCGCCAGCCGGAAGTCGACAGCATGGCGGAGGCAATCGCCAAGTACCGGCCGGTGCAACGGCTCACCGGCGATGCGCGGCTTGAAGGAGGCGATGTGGTTCGTATCGGTCGATCGTTGTTTGTGGGGCTCTCCCACCGTACCAATCAGCAAGGCATCGATAATCTGGAAGCGCTTCTCGCTCCACACGGATACACCGTTCAAGCCGTGGAAATGAGTGGATGCTTGCATCTGAAGACTGCCTGTACCTATGTCGGTCAAAATACCATACTGGCAAACCGAGACTGGGTCGACGTCGAGCGGTTGGGGGCGCGCCAGATCGTCGACGTATCTCCGACCGAGCCGGATGCCGGAAATGCACTGCTACTGAACGGCACCCTCGTGCTCCCATCGAAATTCCCCGAAACGCGTGCCAGGCTCCAGGCACGTGGCTTCACGGTGGTGTCGGTCGACGTCTCCGAGCTTCAGAAAGCCGAGGCGGGAGTGACATGCTGCAGTGTGCTGATGGATGACCGGTCAGATGAGGCTCGACCGTGAAAGCAGCTGTCTGTTACGAATTCAAAAAGCCGCTCGTGGTCGAAGAGGTCGAGATCGACTCGCCGAAGTGGGGCGAGGTGCTGGTCCGGATGGAGGCAACCGCGATCTGTCATAGCGATATCCACTACATCGAGGGCGAGCGTGCCGTGCAACCACCCCTGGTCGTCGGGCACGAGGGCGCGGGCACTGTCGAGGAGGTTGGGCAAGGCGTCGTCGATCTAAAGGTGGGCGATCGGGTCGCTCTTTCCTTGCTTCGCCAGTGTGGGCGATGCTTCTACTGCACGCTTGGCATGCCCTATCACTGTGAGGGGCACTTCGCCCTGGCGACCGAGAGCCGCCTGCGAAACCATGCCGGCGTGCCGCTCGGCGATGGAGATCTCGGCACGTCCGCATTTGCCGAACGCGCCGTCGTGGATCAATCTCAGGTCGTGCGTATACCTGACGATATTTCGCTGGATCGTGCGTGTCTACTGGCGTGCGGCGTCATCACCGGGGCGGGCGCGGTTCTTAACACGGCGAGAGTTCGGCCAGGAAGCAGTGTCGCCGTTATCGGCTGCGGGGGTGTCGGCCTCAATGCGATCCAGGGTGCGGTGCTGGCCGGCGCACGTCACATCATCGGCCTCGACACCAATCCCGCAAAGCTTGAGGCGGCTCTCGAGTTCGGCGCGACTCATACGATTCATATTGGAGCGGAGGACGCAGCCGGGGCGGTACGCGAAGTGACGGACGGGCGAGGCGCGGACTACGCTTTTGTGACGGTGGGAACCGACACCGCCGTAACCCAGGGATTTGCGACGATACGGACGGCGGGAACGCTTGTATTGGTCGGGCTGCCGGCGCCGGGTGTGACGAGTCCGCTGCCCATCAGAGAATTTGCATGGGCCGGGCAGCATCTGATCGGCAGCTGCATGGGATCCGCTCGCTTACGAATCGACGTCCCGAGGTACATCGATCTCTATCGACAAGGACGCCTCAAACTCGACGAATTGATAACCAAACGTTACCCTCTGACGCGCATCAACGAGGCAATAGATGCCGTCAAGGACGGTAAAGCACGCCGCAATATCATCATGTTTGGGGATGACGTCGATCAGCCTTAGGAACCGTGAATCCTGTCCCGGACACCTTCAGGCTCATCCGTGACGGTCGTCGCGCCCGGCCGGTTAATGATGCTGTAGAGATCGATCATCACATCGTCCAGCCCCGTTTCGTACGGCATATTCCATTGCCGCAAGTCCGCCGGAGACATGTTTGACGGCTTTTTTACTGCGGCTTCCGCCGCTTTGTCAACGCATGCTTGTCAACTATCAGACTTTACCCCTCGATATCTGCTATCCTTCTCATATTCTTCGTGAATATATTGTGCGTGCTGGAGTCCTCATGGTTTCGAAGTGTGTCTTCCTGTGCTCAGTTATTGCTGTTGCCTGGAGTTTTCCCAGGATAGTGAGTGCTGCTCCCGTGGCCAGATCCGCGAACCCGAAGCTCGAACGGACTATGCTGACGATGATCAATGACGATCGAGCGATTGCGCATGTGGCTCCTTTACGGATGGGGAGCAATCTCACGCGAGTTGCGCTGGCCCATAGCCTTGATATGGCAAACCACGACTATTTTTCACATGACACTCCGCGTGGGGAATCTCCCTTTACACGCATCGAGGCGGCCGGTCTCCATTTCAGGGAAGCCGGGGAAAACATCGGGACGGACGAAGTTAACGGACGGGTCGCCGCACTGGAAACCCTCGAACGTTTGATGCTCGCCAGTCCGGGGCATCGCGCCAACCTTTTATCCCCGGAATTCACGCACGTTGGCATTGGCATCGCCCTGATTGGTAATCGCCTGTATCTCACCGAGGATTTCAAGAACTAGCGCTCCGGGCTTCAACCGTGCAGTCGTGGTTCGTCGGATGGTTCGGTGCGCCGCAGTAGCCATTCGTACGTTCCGGGCACCCCTTCTACCTGAAGCGGCTCACCGTTCGCTGCTTCCCACCCCTGCGGCCCGTACTGCTCGCTGATAGTTGTGGCATCGGGCACCCATCGCTGCCCCTCTTCTTCAAGGGTGGCCGGTACTCGCAGAAACGTATCGTCGTTCATGGCGCAACCTCCGACGTTGCCATAGGCAAAGTCCATGCCGTGGTCGACTTCTGCAAAAGAAATTGCCGAGGTAGGCTTCGCCCGTTCCTTCGGTTATTTTCCAATTCAGCCGTGCCTGTTTGTTGCCGTGTGGGGAGCAGCATAATCGAGACGATGTGCGACCGCACTGTAAAGAGACAAGAGATCGTACAAAGAAAATGGCCCCCGAAGCTGAACTTCGGAGGCCGTTGATTGGAGCGGTCTACGATCGGCGTCAGCTACCGAGTCCGGGAACCGGAATGTCTTTTATGCTGATGCCGTTGTGGGTTGCTTGTTTGCTGAAGGCATTGGCACTGTCGATCGTGCTCTTCACTTCAGCATCGCTGTACTGGCCGCCCTTCAGCTTGTTGGCAACTTTTTGGGCGGTAGCGATGAGCCCGCTCAGAGGCTTGACCAGGGCGCGCAGCACACCACTGCTACTGCCTTTCGCAATGCCGTACGCTGTGTTCAACTCGTGATACGTGACCAGCAGTGCCACGCCCGCTTTGACGATCTTAATTGTGCGATGACTTGCACCGGCTTTGAAATCGCCCGCTTTGTACGGGTTATAGACAAAATGGTGAAACGCGAAATATGCCAGACCAAGATGAAAGACAAACCGGGTCTTGTCAAATATGGCCGGGTGGGCTTGAGCCTGCCTTTGCACGACCGGTGCGGCACTGACCGTGCCAGTAAGTCCGGGCGCCACCATGCCCAGTATCAGAGCCCCAAGTAGTCCAACCAGTGCGATCCGTTTCCTCATTCCTCAATCCTTCTCCTTGAATAATTGCGACGCAACGGTGTCAGCCGACTACTTTTGACAGTTGCGCCGAAAGCGTAACAGGCGACCCTTATTGCAAGGAGTGTGCCGAGGTTCTTGACCACGTAGGGTTCACTATGGCCGTGATGCGTGAACCACTGTGAAAACATTTCGGTATCGGGAATCGTGCTGTTACCTCCGGATGCTTACCGCCGTGTGCGGTGCTTGCATCCAGCCCGCCGCGATGAGCACGATGGTAGCCTGGAGACGAATTTCAGCTTCGTAAGGAGATGCGTGTGGCGGAGAGCGCGATCGCTCGACGATCTCTTCGACTTCGACAGGATGATGCTCGGGCACTCCACCTTGCGGCGCAGGGTCTACTATCGTCCCCGCAAGGACCGGTTACCTGGAGACATGTGCTCGCCGCCATAAGACGGATGGGCGCGTTACAGATCGACTCGATCTCCGTCGTCGCGCGCAGCCCCTACCTCGTTCTCTGGTCTCGACTCGGAGAGTACGATCCCATCCTGTTAGAGGAGCTTCTTCCCCGGCGGCGTATCTTTGAATACTGGTCGCACGCCGCGTGCTTCTTGCCGTTGGAGGACTGGCCGCTCTACCGGCGCGACATGGTGATAGGGCACAAGAAGTCCCGAGCATGGCTGGCCGAGCATGGTGACGTCGCCGAGCGGGTGTTGGACCGCCTTCGCCTCCGCGGACCGGTTCGCTCGAGCGACTGGGAACGGGAAGAGGGGGTGAAAGGCGCCGGCTGGTGGGACTGGAAACCGGAAAAGAGGGCGCTCGAAGCGCTGTTTGCCACGGGCGAGGTCGTGGTCGCCAGACGCCAAAATTTCCAGCGCATCTACGATCTTCGGGAGCGCGTCCTACCCGCGGTTGAAGCGGGCGAGCTGATGAGTGAGGAGGAGGCCCAACAAGGCTTTGTCCTCAAAACCGTGCGGGCGCTGGGCATTGCCAGGGCGCGCTGGGTGCCCGATTACTTCAAGCGTCCGGTGAAGGGCACAACCGCGTGTCTCGAGCGCCTGGTGGACGATGGGTCGCTGCTGCGCGTCGAAGTGGACGGTTGGGACGTACCGGGCTATGTGCATCACGACAATACCTCGCTGGCGCGCCGTGCCGCGCGCGGGTTGCTCCGGCACGAGGGCACCACGTTGCTGTCTCCCTTTGATCCGGTCGTGTGGGACCGAGCGCGCCTGCTCGATCTCTGGGGCTTTCACTACCGCATCGAGGTCTATACGCCCGCGCGTGAGCGGCGCTACGGGTACTTCACGCTTCCAATTCTGCACCGCGGACGGCTGGTTGGGCGGCTCGACCCGAAGGCTCATCGGGCCACAGGAGTGCTTGAAATACGCCGGATCCACCTGCAGGAGGGTGTCGAAGCCGAGCCGGATTTGGCCGAGGGGTTGGCCTGTGCGCTCACTTCGTTTGCACGCTGGCAAATGTTGACGAGCGTCGAAGTCGGCTCCTCCGATCCTTCGACGCTCGTCCCATTGTTACGCGAGTATCTCTCCCGGGCTGCGATCCCAGATTCATCCGTTACCGCGGAAGTTTAATCTTCCGCCAGCGCTTTGGTGCCGAAGGCCGGAGCCTTGGCCGGCTGGGTCTCGGTGACACCATGGATGTAGTGGCGTCCACGCATGTACGAGGCGATGGCCGCCACCAGCGACATGCCGGCGGAAACGAAGAAGGCCGCGCGTAGTCCGGTCATGAACGGTGGAGCGATCAGTTTCGGGAAGAACGATCGGCCAAGTAGATGGGCGCGCGTCGCCGCCGGCAAATGCGCCAGCACGCTGTGCGGGACCAGATGCGCCATGGGGTTGTAGCCCAGAAACGCCGAGAAGAGTGCGGCGGTCGGCGGCAAGTGCGCGATGATACGGGCCGAAGCCGCGGGGAGCCCTGCCCCCACCAACCCACTTTGCAACGTGCTCGGCAATGAGTTCGACAGGCCGATGATCACGATGGTGAAGAAAAATGCCATCGAAAACAGCATTCCCGAGTTCTGTAAGGTCGCTAGCATACCGGACGAAACACCACGATTCTCCGCCGGGACGGAGCTCATGACGGAGCTCGTATTGGGGGATGCGAACAACCCCATACCGACGCCAACCGTGAACAGCAGAATCGCGAAGGTGGGATAGCTGAAGTCGGCGGGCAGCAGGGTAAGCAGCACGAAGGCGATCGCCGCTACCCCCATTCCTCCGGTCGTGAACGGCCGAGCGCCGAAATGGTCGGAAAGGTAGCCGGACACCGGGCCTGCCACGAAAAATCCCAACATCATGGGCAGCATGTAGATCCCGGCCCACAGCGGCGTCTCGGAGAATGAGTACCCGTGGATGGGGAGCCAGATGCCCTGCAGCCAGATGATGAGCATGAACTGCAACCCACCCCGAGCCATCGACCCCAGAAAAGCGGAGATGTTTCCGGCCGCGAACGGTCGGATCTTGAAGAGGTCGAGGCGGAATAGCGGATCTTCCACGCGGGTTTCGATGACGGCGAAGATCACGAGGAGCGCGATTCCACCTACCAGCGCGGCAATTACCCAGGGATTGGTCCAGCCCATCGACTGGTTGCCGTATGGCAGGAGCCCGTACGTGATACCGACCAGCGCGATGGTGAGTCCCAATGCAAACGTCACGTTGCCCCAGATATCGAGCCGCTGATGCTCACGGATTTTGGCGGTTTCACGAAGCATCAGATACGCCCACACGGTGCCTGCGATGCCGAAAGGCACATTGATGAGGAAGACCAGACGCCAATTGATGGACGCCAGAACTCCGCCCAGGATCAATCCGAGCACCGAGCCGCCGATGGCGGCGATCTGGTTTATACCAAGCCCCAGCCCCCGCTGCTTGACCGGGAAGGCGTCAGTGAGAATAGCAGCGCTATTGGCAAAGAGGAACGACCCACCGATCGCCTGCACGACACGAAATCCTATGAGCTCCAGGGCTCCCGCACTGCCCGAATTGGGAGTGAGGAACAGCAGAAGCGATCCCACGGTAAAGATCGCGAAACCCAGGTTGTACATCTTGACCCGGCCCAACATGTCGGAAATACGTCCACATGTCACCAAAAGGGTGGATGTTACAACCATGTAGCCCATAAGTATCCAGAGCAAAAACCCGGTGTTTCCCGGTGTAAGGGGATTGATGTGGATCCCGGTAAAAATGGTCGGCAAAGCAATAAGGACGATACTGGAATTCAGCGTCGCCATGAGAATGCCGAGAGTCGTATTCGAAAGTGCAATCCATTTGTAGTCAATACCACCCAGGTGCGGCAGCGGTTGACCAGATTCCGCGCGTAAAGCCATTGAGTCTCCTTGTCTCGTGCCCCGGCACGGCGGCACGATTTATCCTATCTATACTAGTATAGAACAACTATTGTTGAGAGCAAATAAAATCGATGACTGATACACGTGTTTCTGTAGACGGCTTGAACGCGGCTCGAACGTATGTCCGGCTCGTCCGCGCGCTCGAAGATCAGGTACGCCGGGAAGGCGCGAGAGACAATCTTACCCTGACGGAGTTCGGAGTACTGGGTCATATCAATCGGGGGCACACCTTGCCCTCGATGATTGCGCGTGCGATGGAATTGGACCCTGGGAGGGTGACTCGGATCACGGACCGGTTATTTGCACTGGGATACGTGCGTCGCGAAACGGATCCCGAAGATCGTCGGCGCTGTCCGTTGGTCTTGACCGAAACCGGTGAGCGGCGCATGGAAGATGGCAAGACGAAGTTTGCCGATGCAATGGCAACGATTCTCGAAGGGCTCACCGAAGAAGAGCTCGAGGGGTTACGCATTGGCAGCCAGGGATTGGCTCGCGTTCTGGACGCCAGATCAGAACGAACGCTGTAATCCGGCTATGCGAAGCGAGTCACGATAAACGCAAACAGGGTACCAAGCACGGTCAGGACGACAGTCGGCCCGCTCGATCCCTGTTGATGCGCTTCCGGCAGGATATCGCTGGCGCCGATGTAGAGCAAGAAGCCGGCGAAGAATCCTAAATAGTACGGCAGAGCTACCTGGGGGATGGAGAAGGCGAGGGTGGAAAGCACGCCGGCGACTGGCGCGGCGGCATCGAGCAGCAGCATCCCGAAGGCTCGCCGGGCCGTATTCTTGTGTACCAGCATCAGGGTGACGGTGTTGAGTCCATCGGCGAAATCGTGCGCAATCACCGCCACGGCGACGGCAATGCCGGCGGCGGTACTGACCTTGAACCCAATACCGATCCCAACGCCGTCCAGAAAACTGTGTCCCGAGAGCGCAAAGGCGGAGAGATAACCCACGGTGGGATGCGAATGGTGAGCGTACGCCGCCTCGTGGCCCTGGTGAATCAAGATCGTTTTCTCGGCGATGTGAAAAACGAGAAAGCCGGCGATCATAGCGACCATCGGACCAATGGGGGCAACGCGCTGGGCAGTGATCTCCTTGAAAATTTCGGGTAGGAGATCGAAGGCCACCAATCCCACCAGGACACCTGCCGTGAATCCCATGATGAGGTGGAGTGACGAGCGGTTGCGTAGGCCGAACAACCCGCCCAGTGAGGTCGAAAAGAATGTGGCGACGGAGAGGAGAATGGGTGTCAGAGCGCGGCCTTTCGCGTGCCGGCGACAGATGTCACGGTCGGTTGGCGAGCCATCTCATCTCCTTGTTTGAAATGTTCCACGATCAAATCACAACTGGTCCAACTCCTGACGAAACTGGTCGGGTGTCAGGTCAATCTCTCTCAGGATCTCGCGCATCAGTGGACGGGCGAGATCGCGGCCCGGGTGGTGAGGGACAGTCGTTGTGCGGCCGTCCGGGTGCCGGTAGAACACATGGCTCCCCTTCTGTCGCACCGCCTCGAATCCCAGCCGCAACAGTAGCTTCTCCATCGTCCGGAAGTCGACGATGGGAAGTCGGCTCATACCTCAATTTCGATCTGTTGGATACCCACGAATCGGGGCATCTCGATGATCTCCTCCTCGAAGCAGAGTTCCAACACCTCCTTGAGATTCTGCCGCAGCTCGTCAAGCGTGGCCGCCTGAGTATGCGCCCCGGAGATGCTGGGGACGATTCCGACGTAGAGATGAGTCTCGGGATCCCATTCCACATAGGCAGTGAAGGTCTTGACTTCGCGCGGTGTAGCGTGCACGTTTCCTCTTTTCCGCCGTTTGACCGTTATCGGGCTGCATGCCTAACGAAATAGCTGCCAGCGGGCCCTTCTCTATGGTCGCGCATCGAGCACGACAAAGCGATCAATCTGCCCTGTTATCACCAAGTCGATTACTCGTTGGTTCCCCAGGCCCGTTGAGGGGTTACGCCGGGGCATCGATTCGCCCCACGAGCATGCTGGCGGCTTGGTTCCGACTGTTCGGTTGAACAAGTACCATGAAGTGCTCCGAGTTCTCAAGTCCAACGACGCGACTTCCCTGGAAAATGTCGGCTAAAGCGTGCGTCGTGTAGCCTGGTCCACATCCCAGATCCACGACGAACCCCGGCTGGCAACGGGCTGTCTCGATGACGAAAGACTTAGTCGATTCGGCAAACACGCCGGCGAGCACATTAAGACGCGTCGCAGCAATGTCAGTATCCTGGAACAGATACGGCATGAGAACGCTCCAGCCACATGTCCGTGCATTTAATCGTCAAGTAGTCTTCATCCGTCTCACAGTCTATATGCCACTCATCTTTCCTATGGCCGGGAACACAATCACTTGACTGACCCATCGTGTGGTCGCTAAGTTGATCGCGCGCTGACTCCCCGAATCCGTCCAGGGGGCGCCGTGCTCCGCTAATGTCGCGACGAAGGGTCCAGCCATCAGCATGTCGATCTTGTCAAGAAACACCGTAATCGCTGGCTGTCCCCGTCCCTGCATCCAGCTATCGCCTTACAGACCGCCAAAAAGTGCAAGCTGCTGCGGCCGTACCGGATGCCGAGGCCGTTCTTTGGCCGGAACTCGTTCCTCGAACAGCCGGTAGCGGGTCTTGAGTTTCCTCACGCGCTCGCGTACCAACTCGGCATACGCGCCCGGTGGACTATTCCGGCGGTATAACGCGGCATATTTCGACGCGAGCTCGGGAAACTCCGCTTCGATAAACGGAAGGTAGTACTCACTGATACCGGGACCGAGACGTAACGACTGGCTGAAGACGAAGTCTGCGCCGGCTTCGGCGGCCGCGGCGATCACCGCTTCGAGATGCTCCTCGTCATCCGTCAGGCCGGGGAGAACCGGGCTGAGAAAGATGCCGGATCGGATGCCGTGTGCGCGGAGCTTCCGCATGGCCTCGATCCGCTTATGCGGCTTCGCGGTAGTTGGCTCGATCTTGCGCCACAGCGTCTCATCCATGGTCGTGACGGTAAAGTGCACAGTGACCTCGGCGTGTGTTGCCAATTCGCTCAAGAGGTCAAGGTCGCGAAGCACCATGGGCGATTTCGTGGTGATGCTCACCGGATTCCGAAAATCTCGGAATGCCTCCAGGATCCCGCGTGTGATGCCGTATCGCGATTCCGCCTGCTGGTATGGGTCGGTTGCCGTGCCGATGACCACCGGATCGCCCCGCCAGGAGCGCCGTGCCAGCTCGCCGCGCACCACCTCGGGCGCGTTGATCTTGGCGATAATCACTTCCTGAAACTGTTCCGCCCCATTCAAATCGAGATATTCGTGGGTGGGCCGGGCATAGCAGTAGACACAGGCGTGACGGCAGCCGCGATAGGGATTGATGCTCCAGTCGAACGGCATACCTTTGACGCGATTGATGGCGCTCTTACAGGGTATTTCGCGAACGGTGAAGTGCGGCATTAGCCCAATCCCGCGCCCCGGCTAGACTTTGACAAGTTGGTCAAGATGGATGCCCCTCAGACTGTAGGTAAAGTAGACGCACGCATGACGCCCGCAGCGGTAGGGGTTGATGCTCCAGGAGAAAGGCATGCTCTGGACGCGGTTGATCGCGCTTTTGCAGGGGATTTCATGGACTTCGAAAGCGGACATGTCGATGCTCCGTCCAAATTGGCAGAGTCCGAGAAGAGATTATAGAACAAATTTCCCAAATCTCGCCTGCTTTTCCCGGAGGAATAGCGTGCCGAAGCTCTACCAGCTTGTCCGGTTACGGCCGAGGCCGGCGTCCCGGGCGCGGATGATGGCCTCGGAACGATCGAGGATCTCGAGCTTGTTGAAGATAGCCGAGACGTAGTTTGCGACCGTTTTGGTACTGAGTTGGAGATCCCTTCCAATGTCCGGGTTGCTCTTCCCCCGTGCGATCAGATCGAGCACATCGCGTTCCCGCTCCGTGAGTTGCGGGAATGCGCCCTGGGCGAGCGGTCCGTGTGGTGGGGAAAGGAGACCCATCAGTCGCGTGGCGATCGCGGGACCGAAAATTGCTTCGCCGTTGCTCACCGCCCGAATGGATCGCACGATTTCGTCCGCCGTAGCATCTTTCAGGACGTAGCCGCGAGCGCCCGCGCGGATGGCAGCGAAAACTGAGCTGTCGTCCTCGAACATCGTCACGACAAGGAGTTGGCAGTCGGGAAGTGACTGGAAGATCGATCGTGTTGCTTCGATGCCGTTGAGTCCTGGCATTTTCAGGTCCATCAGCACGACGTCAGGGTGAAGTTCCAGTGCAGCCTGTACTGCTTCGGTTCCCGTAGTTGCCTCGCCGACGACAGTTATATCGTCGACCATGTCGAGCATTGCCCGCATGCCGTGCCGGAAGACCGGGTGATCGTCGGCAATCAAGACGCTGACCATATCACCCTCACCGTTCCGTCACGGGAAAACTCGCGGAGATCATGGCGCCTCCCTGGCAGTTCGATGAAATGGCAAAGGTTCCACCGAGATCCTCGGCGCGTTCCCGCATAGAGCGAAGCCCTACACCTGCCCGGTAGCCCTCATCCAATCCGACGCCATCGTCGGCGACCGTCAGACGAAGCATGTCGTCAATATGGAGCCGAAGAGAACAATGTCGTGCGCTCGAGTGCCTCGCAACGTTCATCAGTGCTTCCTGCGCGATTCGGTAGACGGCCACCTCAATCGCCGCGGGGAGAAGTGGGAGTCGCTCGGGGAACTCCGCTTGCACCGTGAGTCCCCCGCCGCCCGGCCCACCAGCTCCAAACTGCGTGGCCTGTTCCTGGAGAGCGACGAGCAGACCGAGATCGTCGAGGGCGGGAGGCCGGAGGTTGTAGACCAATCGGCGAATCTCCCCCACCGTCTCGCGAATGGAGGCTTCCAGCTCCCGGGCCAGCGAGGTGGCTTTCTCCGGGTCGCGCCGCACCAATGCAGCGACGGTCCCGGCCGCGAGGGAGAGACCTGCGAGTCTCGGAGCCAGGTCGTCATGCAAGTCGTTGCGCAGCCGGTAGCGCTCTTGCTCCTGCGCCAGCAGCAGTCGTTCCCGAGAGTGCTGGAGATCGTGGGAAAGGTGCTGGAGGTGTCTCGTGAGTCGGACACCGTGGACGGCGACCCCCGCGCGCTGAGCAAGATGGAGGAGCAATTCTCGATCGGTGTCGGAGATCGAGTATTCTCCCCGACGAGGACAGACGAGCAGACAGCCAACCCGTTCTCCCTGATACACCAGCGGGAAGGAGGTGACATCACCGGTGGGTGCCCCCACCGCCGCCCCGTCATCGAGTGACTCCTGCCCCTCGATGACGAGTGCGACATAGGGCAGCTTGAGGGAATCGGCAACTGTGTGGACCAGGGTCGGCAGCACGTCGGCGGTCTCAAAGGCATCCTCGAAGCGCTCTCCGAGACGAGCAAGGACCTGATAGGGGGAATCGCGCTCCCCAAACATGAGGTGATTCACACGACGCTGCAGCCACTCGCGAGCCGGTTGGAAAGCAAAGGCGACCAGAGCGGTGGCAACAAGGGAAGGAACGACAGTATTGCGAACATGGAGAAGCTGAGTGCAGTAGCCGACCACGACGACGTATATGGCGGCGACTCCGAGGCTTAGCCCGCCGTAGACCAGCGTACGGTGGATGATGAGATCGATATCGTAGAGGCGATAGCGGAGGATGGCAACACCTATAAGGAGGGGCATGGCTGTTACGGTCATCAACAAAAGCAGGTTGACCGTGGTATTGCTCGAATTGGTCAGGAATGATACGGCTATGAACACAATTGCGGGAACTGCCCCATAGGTGAACCACTTGAGTTGTTGGCGAACGTCACCGTGCGCTGAGCGGAAGCGCAGCATGAGTGCCACGGCAGCTCCCGGCAACACCAGCAACCCGCACAGCCCAAAGGCATCAATGACGCCTTCCGGAACGGTGACGAAGCCTACCGGATTGTCGATTCCCGCTGCGCTGATCGGCCCCGTTCGCACGGCCGAGAGGATGGTCGCCCCACTCCAAGCGACGAGCCCCACCCACAGCACCGGTCTCCACTTCCTGCTCGGCAGGTGACCTGTGGGAAAGAGGAGAACCAGGAGCCACAGCGACGCTGGGGGAAGCGTCCAATCCCAGCCTCCGATCCACACTCCCAGGGAGAACAGTGGGCGGGTCGATCGGAATGCTTCGTGCGGATAGTCAGTCAGGAAGTCGGCGAGCGCGACGCTTAAACCGGAGGCAATCATGAGCCAGCCGATCCGGTTTCCTGGCCGTCTTGTCAGGATGACGGCGCCGACGGAGCCGAACATCCAGGGGAGCAGCCAACTTGTGCTCCGTATGAGCCAGACCGCGAGATCCAGCCGGGTACCAGTGGTCTGGTCGTTCTGAACCGATGCAAGGATGTCTCCAACCGTTGTCGCCCCTGCGAGAACTACGAGTGCCCAGGGGAGCATGGTTGACTTCGCGCCGACCATGGTTGGCGACGTCGGGTGAGTTGCCGATGTTCGTTCTCCATCCTGTGCCATCATCCGCTCCCGTAGCCCGGAGGTCGGCTTGCGTGCGACCGCATCTGAGAAGCGTAGCTTCCCATAACGCCAGAGGCGTGTCGCGGTCATAGTCTCTTGTCCTCTCAAGTCTGATTCAGAAATTATGTGTCATGTTCGCGTACCCGTCAACGATCGCTCGACACGTGCGATTGATGCGGGGTGTTGAAGGGGCACGGAAGCGGTATCATTCCACCGCATGATCGTGGGCTAGCCCCGGCGATATCTGCCGTCGGCTGACCCACGATCCGGATGCAGTTAGCGAACAGCGAATCCTTTTACCATGCCCAGCAGAAAATCGGGACGGTGCGTTGTCGGGTCGACACTGAACGAGATCGCGGCGTACTGTCCACGGGGGATATCGCTCCGCAGCCAGATGGACTGTCCGGCTCCCTCATCGAAGATCCCGGCGTAGACGGCGCCGACGGACGGGCCTGGCTTGTTCGGCTGCTGAAGAGAGCTGACCAAGTCTTCCGCAGTTTTACCCCTGGCAAGCTTGAAAATGCTCATGTCATGGGATGCCGACGTACTGTTTACAACTTGGAGCGCGCCGCCTCCACCTGGAATGACTACGGGCATCCGAAAAGTGTGCCCGACCATGATGACGCGAGCCATGGCCTGCGGTGGAGCGGTGGATACCGGCGTGCCTTTCACCGTGAAGAACCAAGCGGCAACGCTTGTCTTGCCTTTGGCGCCGGAGACGGTATCTCCCAGGAGGTACTTGCCGGCGGAGAGATAGAGGGTCATGGCCTCGGTGCGCGCTCCAACACCTCCCAACAGCCGAAGGAGCTTTGAATCTGGGGCATTGTCGACGTTGGGCAACGCAGCGCGAACCTGTGCCGTGGTCGCACCGGGTTTGATGCGGGCAACGGCAGCGCCGTTCCATAAACCACCGACGTTCAGAAACTGGACGGTAACGTACCCGGGTGTCAGTACCCGAGATCCCGTGACGGCGAATCCCCGGCTTCGGACGGTCAGCGTGTTCCCACTTTGGTTGTCGCCGCGTGCATGTACTCCGGACGGAACCGCGAGCACGGCTGCCGAAACTATCGCCATCACGCCTCCCGCTAGCATTCTGTTCATTCCCGTTCGTCGTCTCATTCTTCATCCTCCACTTATCAGACTGTGGACGAAACACACGTCCATAGGCCCATGCTGCGACGGAGGCAATCCCGACCGGTAGAGGACACAATCACTGCCGGCCGGGAAATTACCCGGGAAGATGTGGGAGCGGTGTGGAGAAGCGGCAGGTTGACGCTGACTCAGCCGCGAACCTGGAAGTCGAGCAGAAGGTACCCGGACGGAGAGGTGATGTTGCGAGTCAGAGTCAACCGCCTCGGCAATGCCCCATCGAACAGCTTGCGACCGTTGATCTGCAGAGCCGGGGCGATGACAAGCCGCAGTTCGTCGACCAGGTCCAGCCCGAGGAGTGATTGGGTCAACGCAATGCTCCCGTGCACGCCGATGTCTTTGCCGGACTGCTGCTTCAGCTTGGTGACGAACTCGGCTAGACTACCATCGACAACCGTGGTGTTGGCCCAGGTTGCTTCGGGTGTCGTCGAGGTTATCACGAATTTCTCGACGCCATTAATGAAGCTGGCGAACGGCTCGATATTGCTTGGCGGCCAGAACCTGGCCCATTCGTCGTAGGTACGACGTCCGAGGAGGACGGTGTCCTGAGTAGCGATGACGCGGCCGAGATTTTCGTCCATTGTGTCATCGAAGTCGGTGATGAACTCGTCCGGCTGCTCTGCTACCCCATCGAGCGACAGCAATTCGTAGGCGACCACCTTGCGTACCATTCAATCCTCCCCTTCGCGTGAAGTAATTAGGACGAAGATACTAGAAGCTGACTCGATCAGCAAGCGAGGCGGGATTGCCCTCAGGGTTCGTGCAATATCGTGGGTCTTCCCCTAGCGACGATCCGTAGAGTCCGCCCGGTGCGGCGGACTGCCCTGAGGCTTCCAACCACGATGCGTACCCGTCATCCAAATGGCGCCGCCAGAAAGGCATGGCTGCGTCGCCGACATTTCACAGACCCTAGGATTGCCCTTCGTATGCCAGGAACGCCTGTGGAACCGATAACAGGAGCGTAGGAGAGCGAAGGCGGGGGAGCGGAAGTAAGAGAGTCTACCTCACTCGCTCGTAACAAGACCCCGGGTCTCCTGCACCGGCTGTGTGTTCTGTGCACGTAAGACCAACTGTGCCGAGGCCGCGCCCAGGAGCAGCGACACCGCGGCAATAATAATGGAGTCGCGCAGGCCGGGCTTCACGGTCATGAGAAATGCCGCGCCCAGGATCGCGACCGTCATCGTCTGGACGGTGGTGAGCAGCACAGGATCGTGGATTCGCGCCCGGATCTCAGGCGGAATTGGGCTGCTGGTGACCTGGATCGATCGCTCTCGCTCGGGGAGTGAAACGCCTTTCGTTATTGAGGATTTCCAACCCTAACGTGAATCAGACAGCGGGCTTGATGTTGTGGCCCTGCCGGAAAATATTCGTCGGGTCGTATTTGTTCTTGATCTCGACCAGACGCTCGTAGGTTCCGTCCGGGTAGGCTCGCTTTACATCGTCCTCGCCCATGTAATTGACGTACGTACCACTCGAGGCGAACGGTCGAAGCGCCTGCCAGGTTTCCCGCGTCCAGCGAACGTGTTCATCTGTCTCGGCTGGATCGGTCCAGTGCGAGAGACAACTCACCGCGTAGCCGTCGCTGCGGTGATGGAAGGCCGTCGCGTCGGCCGGCACGCGTCCCGCCGCGCCACCCAATATCTGAATGGGCATGATGCTCAGGGGTGAGGATCGCACGTTGCCGCGCTCGACCAGTACGTCGATGGCCTCGTCGCTCAGCTCGCGTAGATCGAGTCCCTTTTCATAGTACTGATCGCCGTGGGGATTGCCGGCGTCGACCAGCGTCTGCATCACGGTGTATGGAAGCGGCCCAATCATATCGACCGCCGGCGGCCCAAAGGCGCGGATCGGCGCGACCACCTCGAGTCCTTCCTCGACCGGGCCGGCATAACAGACTCCGATCGCGGCCATGGGCGCGCCCCAGGCTTCCTGGGGCACAAACGGCGCGGTTTAAAGCGCGGGTTCAGCTACCTGAAGCTCGACACTTTCCCCTACTCTCACTGGTGTGTCAGCCAACCGCCGCCGGTACGGGTACACAACTCCTCCAGAAGCAGTGAGCACCACGAGTGCCCGTGGCACGGCATGTGCAGCGGCTTGCCTCAGGGCATCCTCAATCCCTGGTAGGTCTATTGCCGCCGGGCGATCGTCGCCGGCCGGAATATAGCCGATGATTTCGATGCGGTGCCCGATCCGGCGGACCAGGTCCGGGATGAGCCCGGCGGTATCCGGAGTGACCAATGCCACGATTCGCAGACGCAAAGCTCTGCTTCCACCCGAACGGAGATCGCCACGCAATATTGACCCGTGATAGGCGGCCACGGAGCCGGCGATGAGTACCAGCGCGAGGTACTGCAGCGCATCGGTCAGCGTGATGGTCTGATGAGTGTCTCCGAGGAGAAGCCGCAGCACATACCACAGTGCCGCCGTCAGAAAGCCGATGTCGATCAGTGCCGCGATCGCGACGACCAGCCAGAGGAGGCGACGCCGGCTCCCAGTCGTCCGTTCTTGCGCGTTGCGCAATGCCGCGTTCTGTAGTGTTGTCCAGGGGCGCAACCAGAGCGCTGCCCCGACGAGGAGGAAGGCGAGGCCGGCACAAAGCTCATCGCGCCACCGGGCTGAACCGGTCATGGAATTACGATCGAATACGAGGCCGATCATCACCCACAGGATCAGGGCCGCGCCGGTCGCCGTGGCTACCACACCCGCAAACGCCAGAACTGCGAGGTAGGGACGGCGGGTCCAGGGAATAGCGCCGTCCACCGCCTCTCCCGAACCGTCGAGTCGTGCTTGGTCCCACAGCATCCGCCAGTGATATGCCCAGAGAACACCCCCGACCAGGGCCGGGGGAAGTACGTCGTGGACGAATCCCCACATGGGATTGGGGTGATAGCCAAGCATGCGCCGTAGCATCTCGTAGATCAGCATTCCGCCGAAAGGAAGGGCTACGCCGGCGCTGACGGCGAGCACGATGGCGAGGTAGGGAATCCGAAACGGACGCACGCCGCGGTATCGTGTTTCGAGCAAGGAGATCGAAACCCACACCGCGATGCCGGGAATACAGGATGCCGCGATCCCTCCCCACAGGGCAACGGTCGATCCGGAGCTCGACCCCAGCATCAAGTCGGCATGGCGTCCCGACAGCGCGTCGATCAAAAGTCCGAGGGCATTGATCGCGCCAAAAGCCACAAAGCCGAGTGCAACCAGGCTCAATACGTACAGTGCCAGGTCGCGCGGCGGATCCCAGCGCGTCACCGGACGTTCCGCCCAGGCAAGCCGGGTATAGAGCAGTCCGGCGATTCCGTAGACAATCAGTCGAATGCCGGCCAACACTCCATTGCTGAGCGCGCCGTTGGCGTCGTCTGAGCCCGATTCGCCCAGTACAACGTTCAGCACGGTGTGAACCGCAAACAACGCCGTGATGAACGTTACCGCCAGGATCACGGCAAAGAAGAGCCGGCGCTCGGGAGCCTCGCGTTCCACGGGTGATCGATCGATGCGCCGTTGTGCCATCATCCAGAATCCGAGCCACAGCGGCGTGCAGACCAGTAAGGTCGCAAGGAAGTAGCTTCCCTGTGATCGAGCATCGCTCGCGCTGATGAGATTTCGAGCGCGGAACAGCGTCTCGGCCAGCAGAAGGCCGATCATACCGGCAATGCCGAAGAGGACTCCCAGCAGGCCGAGCAAGCTGGCTCCGTACGTCAGGAGCCGGCCGGTATCCGAGCCAATACCCGCGTCACGAGGATCGGCGTGAGGAGCTGAAGCCATATCCTACCTCCTGGATGCTAGTACGGTAGATAGTCGGGACCGCTGATGAGCCAGACCTTGCCGTAGCGAGTCAGTGTGAATGTCGTTCGGTTTGTATCGGTCGATGTGTTGAACGGACCGGCCGAGAAGCTCGAGATGTCCACTGTTACAACTGCTTCGTCGCCGTGCTTGGACGCGCCGGCCATTGTCACGGTATGTGATTGATTACTCCAGCCATCGAAGCTGTCGTGGAACTCCTGCCGTTCCATCCACGAGTCGGTCAAGTTGTAGGCCTCGTCCACCCGACCGTCCTGCAGCAGGCGTACGTAGCGTTGCACGGTGCTTTGTGGACTGTTCTTCGGGTACGTTACTTCTCCGGTACGCGCCAGTACCGTGGCAGCCACAAATGCCGCGATGAGGAGGAATGCCATAACGGCCACAAGCGGCCACAACCACCTCCGAGGAGGAGTGGTGTCGGTCGCTTCCGGAACTGCGTTGACGGTTGTATCCACAGTGTTCACTCCACACGCCAGCAGGTGTATTCCATTCGTTGACGTCAGTCTACGCCTCTTCCGGCGCGAATACATCCGCGAAACAACCGAGTTGTACGGTTCAGGTTTCTACGTAGAATTTCGTAGAGAGGCGAATGGAAGCGCCGTGCCTGGAAGATGCGATGCACCACTCCCGAAATGAGGGCCTCGCGATAGTCCGCCGAGAGTGACCGGTTCCGTTCTCAAACAGAACGTTCGAGAGATCGCTCGGTCATGCAGCGGGCGAGGGCCTCATCGAGGAGTGTATCTGGCGTGCAACGGTGTGTGGAGGAGAGGAGCGGCGGTCCACGTACGGGCATGGGCCGCCGCTCCACAGTGGTAAGCGAACGTCTTTAGGCGGCGAGGGCCCGTCCCATAGCGATCAGCGCCCCGCCCATGGCACGGCGTAGCGTTCGGGGTGCAGGTGGCTGATGTGCGTTTCGTGCCTGTCTCCAACCGCGTGCCTGCCGATCGCTTGCCGCGATGTTGCGACGTTCCCGCAGCTCCGATTCGATCGTGCGGTTCTGCTCAACGGTGTCGAGCCAGGTCGTGTTCAGCATTGCGAACCCCCTTCGTGGTGCCTTGCAACTTCCTTCAACCTAGGTCTTACGATACGCCTAAGGGCTGACAGCTGAGTGTCAGTCTTTAGGAGAAATTAGAACGAGAATCCTATTTTGTACGAGATGACTGACAAGGGTCGTCAGTCATCTCGTGATACTATTGGCCCATGCAAAAGACCGAGCGTCTCGTCGCAATTACGTTGCTGTTGCAGGCTCGCGGGAAGATGACAGCCGAGCGATTAGCCGGCATCCTCGACGTATCGGTTCGGACCATCTACCGCGACATGGATGCGCTCTCCCTGGCGCACGTGCCGGTCTCCATGGATTACGGTCCCGGAGGCGGGTATTTCCTCCCGGACGATTACCAGATCGAACGGGCCAGCTTCACCAGCGACGAAGTCATCGCCCTGGCGTTGGGCGGGGCCATCACCGAGGGATCGCGCCTGTTCGCCGACGGCGACGGCTTGCGGCGCGCGTTGTTCAAGCTCGAGGCGACCCTTCCCGAGGAGTATCGGGAGGAGGTGCGTGCAGCGCGGGAGCGTATCCTCTTCGACACGACTCCCTGGTATCACCACGCCTTCACCTCCGAGCATCTGGATGCCATTCGTGCCGCGGTATGGACAGCCAAGCAGATCGACCTGTTCTATCCTCGTTCCGGAACGCCCGGTCTAGAGTGGCGGCGGGTTGAACCACACGGGCTGGTGTGCAAGGCAGGCGTGTGGTATCTCGTCGCGTACTGCCAGGCGCGTCAAGACTTTCGGACCTTTCGGGTAGATCGGGTACGGGCCGTCACGTTGACTGACGACATTACCACGCCGCGACCCGGCTTCGATCTTCAGACGTACTGGGTCGAGTCGCGCCGCCGCTTTGAGGGAAGCGTCATGTCCTTTGCATTCACTCTGTTGGTGTTGCACGGTGTGCGGCAGCACCTACGAGGAGACGCGGCTCTGCTCGAGGAGCGGCCCGACGGCAGCGTGGTGGTCAGAATACACCTCGAGTCGGAGGATGCGGCCGTCCGCTACGCGCTGTGGCTAGGGGCGGGAGCGACGGTGATCGATCCGCCGGAAGTGGCGCGCCGGGTGCTCGACGCGGCACGCCGAATCACGCTCGTCTACGAATCCGCAATCGTGCCTTCCCCGGCTCAGTCCGACTGGTCGAACTAGCACGATTGTCCGGTGACCTCTCACCGGACAATCGTGGTACCGGATTTTTCCGGCGCCGAGACGACTCTCATTGCAATCGCGGTGAGACAATGTATATAAGAACGGAATGAACTACCGACGCGTCGACAGGAACCGCCCGTGATTGGAAGTGGACGCTATCAAGGGCGATGGAGGTACAGGTGGTGAGGACCATCGATCCCAACCCTCACATCGAATATCATCTGGACGCAACGCAACGTAATCTGGATCGCATGCATGCGCACGTGGCCATGGCCGACAACAAGGCGTTGATCGCGCTCACCTTCCAGGGCGCCATGATCGCTGGGTTTGCCGTGCTGGCGACCACGCTCAAACCACGTCTGGCCAATGATCCGCGCGTGATTCAATGGGCAGTCGTACTGCTCGTCGTCTTCTTCCTGATTACGTTTCTAATCTCGACCTGGACGCTCTTTCAGGCCATCTCGCCGCGGGTAGCCCCGGTGGAGTCGACCGATGATCCCTCGGAGATGTTCTTTTTTGGCAGTATCGCCGGCATGACGTCGGCGGAGTTCATGTCGCGTATGAACGAGCTGGATCCGGAAATGATCCATGTGGGATTACTCAAGACCACGCAATCGGTGGCTCGCATCGCGATGCAAAAGTACAAGAATCTCCGAACCGCCTTTACCTGCCTGGGTATTCAGATGTTCTTCTTCATGCTGGCGGCGCTGCTGGTGGTTATTTGAGGCGAACGCGGGTTTGATTGCGGCTTCCCGACCGTGACGGCGGGCTCTACTCCGTCCCCACCAGCGCAAAGGCGCGAGCTGGGTTGTCCACGAAGATCTGCCGCACCATCTCTCCCAGTCCCTCCCGTTCGAGGCGGGGAGCAAAGACCTCCAGCAGGTAGCCGAGCCCGGGGCCACCACCGTAGCTCGGATAGTACGAGCGCCGCGCCAGGTCCATGCCAAGCAGGATTTGATTGCCGTACCCACCTTCCGCCGCGGCGGCGATGAGCCTCACCACGTCACTGTCCGGTCCGTACTTCAGGCGTGAGGGGCCATCGTACTCCAGAAACACCCCGCGCGCCGCGAGGTCGGCATGCACGTAGGGGTCGGCATTCTTATCGATGTGACCGATGATGATTGAATCCATTGGTACGCCGAGGGCGAGCAGCCGATCCGCCTGCCTGTCGCCCAGCGCCCCTTCCTCGGTGTGCGAGGCGACGGGCGCGCCGGTCGCGAGGTGGGCCAGCGCCGCCGCCTCGAACCACTTGTCGGTGCGCGCCGACCAGTTGTAGTAGCCGGTCGCTACTTTTATCAACCCGGCCTGAGCCGGTGTGCGCTGCACCAATGGGCCACGATAGCCCCATTGGTCCATCCCATCCTGGATTTCTTCGGTAAAGAGGCGGGCAATCTGCTCGGCTGCGTAGTGGTACAGCCAGTGCTGCGTGTCGTAGAACTTCTCACTGTGGAAGCCGGTGGTGGCGATGATCGAAATGCCGGTGCGTTCCGAGATATATCGAAGCCCTTCGGGATCTCGCCCCAGCCCCGGCGGCATAAAGTCGGCGACGGCCCGCCCGCCCCCCGCGATAAACGGCTTTAAGTCTTCGATGGCATGCTCCGGATCGTCCAGCAGGAAATCCCTGTCCTGACGTGGAAACATGCCGCCCGTAATCAGCAGGTGTTCGTGGGCGTAGGTGAAACCCAGCTCAGCCGCATCGATGTCACCGGTTACCGTACGTACTCGTGCCATGACAGCTCCAATCGTGTTGCTAATCGAGAATGACGCCGGCAGCAGTCAGGTCGGCGCGCAGACGGGTGGGGTCGAGGTTCCGCACGTCGAGGTTTTCCGCCATCGCGCGCGCTACCGCAGTCCCGGCTGCCTGCCCCATCGCCATGCATTGCCCTATACTCCGCACGGCGGCGTGTGCCTCGTGGGATGCGGAGAGACAACGGCAGCGGCACTTCCGGCCGAGCCGCCGCCTACCACGACCAGGTCAAAGCGCGGGTCCAAATCGTCTGACTCCATTTACACTCCGGCGCCGGCATTGCCCACCAGCTCGCGCCGCACGAGCTCCGTGCCCGCGACCATCGAGCGCAGCTTGGCGCGGGCCGCCCAGCGAGGAGTTTGACTGAAGCCGCAGTCCGGCACCACCGTCAAGCGCTCGGCCGGTACGAAGTCGAGTACCTGCCGGATTCTGTCCGCCACATCGTCCGGCGTTTCGATATACGAATTTTTCACGTCGATCAATCCGACTGCAATATCCCGCTCAGCCGCGAGCTCTCCCAGCAGAGGAAGCTCGGCCATCTCCCGGTTGGCGACTTCGAGCGCCAGCTCGTCCACGCGTAGCGCCAGCATCTGCTCGACTACCGGCGCGTACATACGTTTCCCTAACGGCTTGCCGGCGTAGTTACCAAAACAGAGATGAACCCCGAGTCGAACCGAAATGCCGTCTATGGCAGCGTTGAACAGTGCCGGAAACTCATCGGCCATGTCGGGGTGAATAGCCGGGGAGGGGTCGTCGATCTGGATGAGCTCCGCTCCAGCTTCCTGCAATCGACGCAGTTCCCCGTTGACGATCGGCACAAACGCCCACGCGGCATCCAGGCGCGTACGATACACGTCGCCTCCGATCAATCGCCCGGATAGTGTAAAGGGACCGGGGAGCGTCATCTTGAGCGGGCGTTGGGTGCGCCCGCGGGCGTAGAGATACTCCTCGACCACTCCCAGGCCGTGGGGTGCGGCGATCGGTTCCAGCACGGCAAAGCGGTGCTGCTGATCGTGCGCGGCCGGGCCCCAGCGGCGACCCGGTTCGACCGCCTGTACGCCCGTCAGCCGGCTATAAAACTCCGCGGTAAAGAAGCCGTTGCGCCGCATCTCACCGTCCGAGACGATGTCGACTCCCGCCTCTTCTTGATCGCGGATTGCCGTGTCCACCGCGTCGTCCAGTAGCTCGGCCAGGTCGTCCGGTCCAAAGTCGCCGCGCCGCGCGGCCTCGACGCCGCACGACAACCAACCCGGTGGAGAGTATGACCCGATGACACTGGTCGGAATGAGGGTTTCTCTAATCTGCACACTTGCTCCTTACAGTCTCCGGCTGCGTTCGTGATAATCGGCGTAGCTTGTTTCAAACAGTTGCGCCGAGCGTTCCGCGCCGACCAATACCGAGCTGGTCAGTACGTGCGGTGGTTTTCCGGCGCGAGTCAGTCTGAGCGCCACCTCGGTTTTGATCATGTTGATGATGACCGCGCAGGCAATGGTCGTTACCGGTCCAACCGGCGTTTCCAACCCCTCGATCTGAACTGCCGCGTCGCCCGGTGGAGTGCACGTATCGATCACCAGATCGGCCACTTCAAAGAGCCGGCGGCCGCTGCTGTGCTTCGGCGCGGAACGCCGGCTATGCTCGACCGACGTGATGGCGATAACGGGCAGGGCCAGACGTTTAGCCTCGATCGCTACCTCGACCGGCACGCTGTTCGTGCCGCCGGCGGAGATCACGAGCATGACATCCAGTTTCGGGTCAAACGAAAAATTGTCGAGTATCACCTTGCCCAGGCCTTCGGCGTTCTCGATAAACATGGCCTGCCGCTGGCCGTTATTGCCCACCACCTGGTGATGGTTACTGAGCGATAGCTCGACCAGCGGGTGGAACCCGGGGAAGCTCCCGTAGCGTGGATACATCTCCTCCACTGCCATGCGGGAGTGTCCCGAGCCGAAGAGATGAACCAGTCCATCCCTGGCGATGACATCGGCGCACAGTCGAGATGCTTCGCCGATCGCATCAATCTGGCTCGACGCTATACGATCGATCGTTTCGTGGACGACCTGGACGTACTGCAGGGCGGGGGATCGTTCAGTGGACATCGGCGGCCCTTCCTTTCACAGCGGTCTACTCTGCCGAGCAGATGCCCAGACGGCGGCTCCCATGGCTCCGGCCCGGCCGTCGAGCGGGCTCTGGAGGACCTCGACACCGCCTCGCTCGGGGGTGAAGACAATCGTACGGCGGGCTATTTCGGCCCGGATCGGGTCGATCAACAGATTTCCGGCCCTGGCGACTCCTCCGCCTACCACGATCGCCTGCGGGTTCAGTACGCAGATCAAACCGGCCAGCGCCCGGCCAATCACCGTACCCGCACGGCCGTAGATCGCTTGCGCCGCTGCGCTGCCTTGTTCCGCCGCTCGGGCGATGGCCAGCGGGGTTACGTCGGCCGGCAACAGCTCACGCAGCTGGCTGTCTCCGCCGGCGATGGCGGCGTGGGCAGCACGTACCAGCGCGGGAGCCGCCGCGACCGTTTCGAGGCAGCCGTCATTGCCGCAGGTGCAGCGGTCTCCATCGGCGACGACCGTCATGTGGCCGATCTCACCGGCGGCTCCGCGGCTACCGGTAAAGAGCGAGCCGTTCAAAATCAAACCACCGCCCACGCCTGTACCGACGGCGATGCAGATGAAATCGGAGTAGGCGCGACCCGCGCCCATGGTGTGCTCGGCCAGTGTTGCCGCACGCACATCGTTGAGCAGGTAGACATCCAGGCCCGTTCGTTCGTGTAGCGCGTCTTGTACGAGAAATCCGTTCCAATCGTTGGTGAGGTTCGTCAAGAGCTCGATGCGTCCCGCCGCGCTGTCCACCACGCCGGGAATCGCGATCCCCAGCCGCTCGATGCGGGCCGGCGTCACCTCCTGCCGCGCGGCTGCCACGAGCTGCACGATACGATCGAGCACAGCATCTCTGCCCTCGGCGGCACGAGTTTCCACCTCGGCGGTCCACCGAACAGCGCCTCCGTGATCCAGCACGGCAGCTTTGATTTCGGTGCCACCCAGGTCGATGCCGAGCACAGCCGTCTCGTCGCTCACTGTCGGGTCATCTCTCTTCGCCAGGACCATGCATACAAACAGCAGAGGTTGAATTGTGTGATATGCTGGCGCTACGCGCTAAATAGTTGGTCCGCTTTGTACGGACAAACATGCAATCGTACCATACCGAAGGAGGCTCACGACGATGGACAACGTACGCATCGCGATGCTCGGCGGCGGCTTCGTGGCCGATTTTTACATGCAAGGGTTGCAGGACGTCGGCGGGCACGAAGTGGTCGTGGCGACGTCCCGGAGTGGAGAAACGGCGGAAGCGTTTGCCCGCAAGTGGAACATTCCCGGAAACGTCCGCCGGCTTCGAGCGAACGATTGCCCGTGACGATATCGATCTCTATCTCATCGCGTTGCCCAACTTCGTCCACAAAGACATCGCGATCGCGCTGGCCCGTGCCGGCCGGAATCAGGTCTGCACCAAGCCACTGGCTCGGAATGGAGCCGAGGCAAAAGAAATTCTAGATGCGGTAGCGGAATCGGGCGCAATCCACGGGTATGCCGAAACCGAAGTGTTCGCGCCGGCGATTGTGCGGGCCGAGGGTATGGTGCGATCCGGCTCGATTGGAGACGTCCTGTGGGTGCGTTCCCGGGAATCGCATTACGGGCCGCACTCGCCCTGGTTCTGGGACCCCGAACTGGCCGGGGGTGGAGCATTGGTCGATATGGGATGCCATTGCTTCGAGGCGGCGCGGTATTTCCATGGCAAGGATGTACGCCCGGTTGAAGTGATGTGCTGGACGGCCACACTTCACCACAACACCAAATCCGAGGATAACGCGCTGGCCATTCTTCGCTTTGAGAATGGCGGCATCGGTCACGCTGAAGTGAGCTGGACCTCGCGCGGTGGCCTTGACCTGAGGAATGAGATCCACGGTACTCAGGGCGCGATTTTCACCGATGTAACACGGAGCACGCCGATCGAGGCATTTACCACGGCTCCATCCGGATACGTGGTGGAAAAGGCCGACGCCGATCAGGGATGGGTAAAGCCGGTGCCGGAGGAAGCGTTTGTGTATGGCTACCAGGCCGAGATGCGTCACTTCGTGGAGTGCGTTCGAAACGGCACCACGCCGCGGGAAACGTATTACGACGGCTTTGTCATCAATACCATCATCGATGCGGCGTATCGCTCCAGTGAGAACAAGACATGGGAAGCCATCGATCTGTAGCTCGCCCGCCGGTGTGGAATCGGACGAGCAAGACAACGCGAACCGTGCCAGTACACGGCGATTCCGACCATCGCACCGATCGCCGGTATCTCCCGGCAGTCAACCATGTCGCAGCTCCTGGATAAAGGATCGCCGGTTCCGCTGTACTTCCAGCTGTTCCTGCGTATTCGCGGGGAGATCCAGACCGGTCTCCTGCGGCCGGGTGATCTGCTGGGGACCGAAAAGGAGATTGGCCGGCGCTTCGACGTGAGCCGTGCCACCGTACGAAAGGCGTTGGACGAATTGGGCCGGGGTGGTCAACTGGTCCGTGTAACCGGGCGCGGCACGTTTGTAGCCGAACCGCCGCTGGACGTTCACCTTCCACATCTCCTGAGCTTCACCGAGGAGTTGCAGCATCGTGGCATGGTTCCGGGCAGCCATATACTGGCCTTCGAGCGAGCCTCAGCGCCTCCGGCGGCACAGGAAGCGCTGCAATGCGCGGTGACCGACCGGGCTCTGCACATACGCCGCCTACGTACCGCCGATGGGATACCCATGGTCGTGGTCGATCACTACCTGGCGCCAGTACTTGCGCTGAATAAGGAGGAGCTACAGGAGTCGTTGTATGCAACCCTGGAAACCGTCCGCGGTGTGCGTCTCCTTGAGGCATATCACACTGTGCGTGCGGCCGCGAGTACAGCCGAGGAAGCACAGCTGCTCGAGATCGAGACGGGAGCGCCGGTGCTTCGCTTCGAACGAACTACCCTGAACGCTCAGGGGCGGCCGGTGGTGTTCGAGCAGGGCTCTGGACGCGGTGATTCATACGATTACTCTGTACACTTATTCCGTCGGTGAGCCGGTGCGCGCCTCGCGCGGGTTTCCCTTCTTCGCGCGCTTCTTGAGATGTTTCCGAGAATCGATTCCGTAGCCCGCCCGCACGGTAATGGAGGATGCGTCCCATGTTCTTTCGACAGATATTGCACGGAGACCTCGGCTGTGCCTCCTACGTCATTGCCGATGGGGGCGAAGCGATCGTCGTCGATCCGAAGTGGGAGATAGACGAGTATCTCGCGCTCGCGCGGGAGCACGGGTTCGCTATCACGCATATTCTGGAAACACACAACCACGCCGATCACCTTTCGGGGCGCGGGCGGCTGGCCGAGGCGACCGGCGCCACGATTCACGTCTCGAATAAGGCCGGGGTGGAATACGAGCATCAATCGCTCGCCGACGGTGATGCCGTCGAGGTAGGGGGTGTGCGAATTACTGCACTGGCCACGCCGGGACACCGTCCCGAGCATACGGCGTACGTGGTAGAAGATCGAACCCGCGCGCCGGTCACCGAGTTGGTGCTGACCGGCGATTCTCTGTTTGTCGGCGATCTCGCTCGTCCCGATCTGGCCGTGGAGCCGGAGGAAGGCGCACGCGATCTTTTCCGATCGCTTCATCGGTTACTGGCGTTTGAAGACTTTGTCGAGGTGTGGCCGGGGCATATCGGTGGCTCACTCTGTGGCGGGGCAGGGATGAGCGAGAAGCCCGGCTCCACGCTTGGCTACGAACGGCGCTCGAACGCCCGGCTGAAGATCGAGGATGAGAGCGAGTTTGTGCAGGCCCTCACGCAACACCTTGCGCCCCAGCCGCCGAATTTCGGGAGGATCGTAGCGCTCAATCGCGGGCCGTTGATCACCACGGCGACACCCGTTCCGCCGTTGACTCCGGAGCGTGTCGCGGCGGCCATTGGGAGCGGAGCGATTCTCCTTGATGGGCGACTCCCTCGCGAGTACGATCGTGTCCACGTGCCGGGCTCGATCAACGTAACCATGGTAAAGGCAGCTGTCGGCACCCGCGCTGCCTGGATCGTGAGCCCGCAAGACACGCTCATTGTCACCGCGGGGACCGATCCCGATGCCCTGCGGATGACAGGCATGATCCAGGCAGTTGGGTTGCTCAACGTGGGTGGATATCTGGCAGGCGGAATGGCCGCCTGGGAGGCGGCGTCACTCCCGGTTGAATGCACGGCGATCATCGAAATTGACGAGCTCGCCGAGCGGCTGAAGGATGGATCGGTGACGCTGCTCGACGTTCGCGATGATGCCGAGTGGCAGGCAGGTCACGTTGAGGGGGCCGTCCACGTGCCCTATCACGAGCTCCGCGACCGGCTCCCGGATGGTGCATGGCCGGCCGACAAACCGATTGCGGTGGCATGTGCGGTGGGAAACCGAAGCTCCATCGCGGCATCCGCCCTGCGCCGTCGCGGCACGCCCAACGTGTTGCACGTTGCCGAAGGGGGAGTTGCCGATTTGAGCGAGTACGGTATATCTCTGGTGACAGGAGCGTAGACGATGAATTTACCTCATTCCCCGGAGCCCGAGATCGACGCGCGCCGGGCGAAGGCGGCCATCGATCAGCAAAACATCTTCCTGCTCGACGTGCGGGAGCCGGTTGAATGGCAGGCGGGCCACATTGCCGGTGCGGTAAATATTCCGCTGGGTAGTCTGGAAGCGCGCCGAGACGAGGTGCCGCGCGATCGCCGGATCATTGCCGTCTGCCGGAGCGGCGCCCGCAGCGGGTACGCCTGCGAGGAACTACGGCTCAACGGCTACCAGGTCGAGAACCTGCTCGGCGGCATGATGGCGTGGGCGGCGGCGCAGCTACCCATGGAGCCGTACGACGGGCACGTTATCTAACTACCTGCCTATGGGCTCTCCAGGGGTGCCCCCACGACGATGTTGCCCCACTTCTTACCCAGGGCGTCCTACTCCGCTCCGCCGATTCTTGACGTGGGTGTAATGGACTGCTACTGTCTTTGTGCTCCAGTAGGCTAGATCCATGAATGGCAAAGACGTTGGCTCACGTGCAACGGAGGCCCCTTTTGATTCGAATCGCCCTTCCCGTCGTCCTCGCTCTCTTGCTTCTGACACCGGCGAGCGCGGATCAGAATTTCCCCAGAGCTGTCACTGGTACGACTTCACCAGGTCAGAGTTCCCCCACTGCCGTCAATGCTGGCAATTCACCAGGATGGACCGTCTACACCTGGAACTCGACGCTGACGCAGCCGCTCGTGGGTACCAGGGCCTTCGTCTATCCCGGTGGTGTGGCGAGCTTTTTGCTCTTGCCCGCGCGGTACGCCGCGCTTCTGTCAACTGAATCTCCGGCTTTCACTGGAGATCTCACAGGCAAGACCGTGGGCGCCACGTTGAGCCTTGCGAATTCGGGCACGGTTACCTACGGCCTGGAAGGGACGCCGGGGAACACGTGTATCGCTCCGCCCACGGCACGTCTTTGGTTCAGCACCGTAGCGTCAACCTACGATCCGAATGCAACGCCATACACAAATACCTGGTGGAGCAACCCGGTGAGTGTCGCGCTGAACGTAAAGCGCAATCACGTTACGATCAGCGCGCCGCTCGGCACGGGGAATTGGTCGGATTCAAACGGACAACCGGATACGTCGCAACCGGCCGCCTTTGCCGGCGCCGTCGCCGGTATCAAGCAGATCGGTCTCTCGTTCGGCGGTGGGTGCTTCTTCGACGTGGGAATCGGTGTGTCGGGTGGAAGCGGTGCCGTCACGCTCAACAGCTTTTCCGTTGGCTGATCCGCTTATGATGCCTGCTGCCGGGCATCGCTCTCTACCGTCAGCGCATGGTCCCCGAATGTTTCGTCTGCACCACTTATGATCTCCTGGTGACCCACTAGCTCGAACGCGTAGCCGATGCCGTGGGTGCGGGCGATTGTTTATCCTCGCGCAGAACTTCGTGCTGTGGCACGCCGCCGTCGGGTGCCGGGCCAATCGAGGCATCGTCGTCGTTGGCTTCATCGAGAGCCGAGATCGCGACTACTTCCGCGCCGACGAGCATGATGATCGAGAAGAAGTACACCCAGGCCATGAGCAGCACCAGTGCACCGAGGATGGCGCCGTCTTTCTGAAAGTGCGCGAAGCGAGCGTAGAGCGGCCAGATGTACGAGACGATCTCGAACAGAATTGACGCCACCAGCGCGCCCTTCCACACATTCTCCAGCTTGAAGCGGTTTTCGACGTTCGGGAACACCGCGTAAATGGTCGCAAAGAGGAGGAATGCGGCGATCAGGCTGATGGCCGTGCCGAGTGCAAAGGTGGCGACACCGGGAAGCGCAAAGCTGGTGAACATCTTCTTGATGATCGCGCCGATCGTGGTACCGACGATGATGACCACCATCAGGATCGTGAAGACGAAAATCATCCCGATATCGATCAATTTCTCGATGATGAACGACCGACCCTTTACTTCAAAGACCGCCTGGAACACGGTTGATATAGCGCCACCAACAGATGAGCCACCCCAGAGCACGCCAAGCAGGCCGATGATGCCCAGCAATCCGCTGTGTTGAATCGTCGCGCTAACCAACTTGTGAAGATCGGCTGGGGTAACGACACCCTGTAATGCTTGACTGAGATGTGTGATGACCGACGTTTGAGCGCTAGCGTTTCCTTGCAGAATAAAGCCGCTGATCGCGATCAGGCCGACCACGATCGGTACGACCGAAGTCAGCGTACTCCAGGCAACAATCGACGCTAACGTACCTATGTTGTCTTTCGAGACTTTCGTAAATATTGTCTTTAGGTTCAATGAATGCTCCTCGTGCAGTTTCGTCGTTCGTACTAACGGGAAGAATGCTAGTTTTTGATTGGGTAGGTCTACTGTAAGGACGATGGGTGCCGGCCCTCTCCATTAACCGGTTGAGACGGAGCAGCCATCGTCGGATCGGAATACGACCACGATTGCAGGCCTACATGGCGACACCACGGGCAGATCACCCAATGCAGGACGATCTCTCGATTTCCGGTATATGGCGCGGCCCTGTCGTGCGGTTCGAGTGGGTGTCCGCAGTGCGGGCACGGTACGTCGACGTTCGTCATGGTCCATTTCTTCTTGCAGCATATGTATAGACAAGCGCAAGAAGTATACCGAGGGCCCCGTCCTAGCCGGAAAGCGTCGCGCCGTAGATAGGAGAAAGGGGACAGACCGTGTGCCCTCAGTCTGTCCCCGGAGAAGAAGGAGCCTGGCACTATAGTACGGCCCAACGGTTTTCTAGGGCAGTGCTGTTCAGCAGGGTACTACCCGGGTCTTTCGTCCTCCGCGCCGGTTGGTCTTTCCCCCCTCGGTGCGCGATCTTCGCACCGGCTATCACCGGCGAATCGAGCCGTGAGGTACGCTCATCCCCGCCGCTCAGCGCCCCTATTTCGACGCTGCTCGGTACGAAAAAGCCACGCAGCGTGATAGGCTGTGCCGGGAATGCCCTGGCCATGGAGGGAGAGCGTGAAGCGCACCATCGAGATGCCGGCACCGCTGCGCATTGGGTTTTTAGGCAGTGGCTTTATCGCCCGGTTTCACTTGCGATCGTTCGAAGGCGTCCGGAACGCGCACATCGCGGGTGTGTTCAGCCCGCACGAGGAGCATCGATCCTCGTTTGCGGCGCTGGCAAACGAGCTGAGTCTCGGGCCATGCCGTGCTTTTACGTCGATCGACGAGATGCTAACCTCCGGTGAGATCGACGCGGTGTGGATCGTGGGCACCAACGATACGCGTATCGAGCACATGAGTGCGATCCATCGTGCGGTTACCGAGCAGGGGGTGGTACTCAAAGGGGTGGCCTGTGAGAAGCCGCTGGCGCGGAACCTGAATGAGGCACGCGAGGTAGCACGACTGGCGGTGGACGCCGGGCTCAATACTGGATACCTGGAAAATATGATCTTTTCGACCGGCGTGCAGCGCGGCAAAGATATTATCTGGCGGCGTGGCGTGGCGAATGCCGGGCGCCCGTATATCGCGCGGGCCACCGAAGAGCACAGCGGCCCGCACGCCCCCTGGTTCTGGATGGGACAGAAACAGGGAGGGGGCGTCTTAACCGATATGATGTGCCACAGCGTCGAAGTTGGACGCTTTCTACTCACACCTCCCGGCGCCGCGCGCTCCAGCTTGAGGCTGATCAGCGCCAGCGGCACGGTGGCCAACCTGAAGTGGACCCGGCCGGAGTACGTACAAAAGCTCAAGGACTCCATGGGCGCCGCCGTCGATTATGCGACCCGGCCGTCCGAAGATTTCGCGCGCGGGCTCCTGATGCTTGAAGACGATGAAGGGAATACCGCCATTATCGAAACCACGACCTCGTGGGCGTATGTCGGTCCCGGCCTGCGCACCCGTATCGAGCTGCTCGGTCCCGAATACGCCATGGAGTACAGCACGCTCGATTCCGGCCTCAAGGTCTTTTTCTCGCGTGAGGTGTCTGGCAGCGCGGGCGAGGATCTGGTGGAAAAGCAGAACGCCGAACAGGGATTGATGCCGGTCGTCGAAGATGAGGCGGCGGTGTACGGCTATACCCTGGAGAACCGGCACATGGTCGACGCGTTCTCACGGGGAGAGAAGCCGCTAGAGACGTTCGAAGACGGCGTTGCCGTGGTCGAGATGCTGATGGCGGTGTATCGCTCCGCGGAGTTGGGGCAGACGGTGAACTTCCCCTGCGAGGAACTGGAGGCGTATATCCCACCGGTGGCTCGCGGAGAACCATGATGCTCGGGATGCCGCCGGCGGGACTTCGTGGCAAGGTTGCGATTGTCACCGGGGCCAGCCGGCGGCGGGGAATTGGTGCTGAGATCTGCCGCGCGTTTGCTTCGTGCGGCGTCGATATCCTGTTGACGTACTGGCGCCAGTTCGACCGGCTGGCCTCGCAAGGCGATGAGGATGGCCCCGCTCTCATCGCGGAGGAGCTGCGTCGTACCGGTGTTCGGGTTGAGCATCTGGAAGCAGACCTCTCGCAGCCGGACACCCCGCAACGCATCCTCGACACCGCGAACGATCGGCTCGGCGTCGTCTCGATCCTGATCAATAACGCCGCGTACGATCCGCCGGGAAATCGCGGTATCGGTACCCTCGACGCCGCCGAGCTCGACGCCACCTACGCCGTGAACGTTCGGGGTATGGCCCTTCTTACGGCGGAGTTCATTCGCCGTTATCCGGGTGGACCCGGCGGCCGGATCATCAATCTCACTTCCGGCCAGTCAGTCGGGCCCATGCCCGATTCGTTGGCCTACGCCACCACCAAGGGAGCGGTCGAAGCCTTCACCACATCACTCGCGCCGGCGGTGGCCGCGCTGGGTATGACAGTGAATGCCGTGGATCCCGGCGGAACCGATACCGGCTGGATGACCGACACCCAGAAGTCCGAATGGTCCGCCGCGATGGGGATGGGACGTGTGGGCCGGCCGGAAGACGCGGCTCGCCTGATAGCCTTTCTCGCCAGCGACGCGGCGGCATGGATCACCGGGCAGGTGATGCACTCGCGAGGGGCGTAGTTGTCGGTCGACGGTGCTATGCGATGGTGCCCGTCAGTCAGCGTCGCTCATCGACTGGCATGATGCACCGGCGCCTGTCTGCCGTGCAGCGGATTTGATGTGACGCTTTGAATCGTTTGAGCCGGCTCTCAATATCAATCCGGTATTCATTCCGTTACATCGCTGCGATATTGCTTATCAAGCAGTCCGCCGACAGTACCGTCACCATTGGAGATTCACACCAATACGCTTTGCCGGACGATGCGGCGGTTTTCGCCGAACGCACCAATCCGGCGATCAACGACGCGATCCTGCGGTACGCGCAGGCCATGCTCGATCTACCCGCCTGGCCGATCCGCGAGCTATGGAACGGCTATTGTCTGACGCATCCCACCGACCCGGTGTATACCGCGCAGGTCGACGAGCGAGTCCGCGTCGTCACCGGCATCGGCGGCAAGGGGATGACCACCGGTCCCGGGCTCGCGCAGCATTCGATCGAGACGATCTTTCCCTAAGGCTCCAGCAGAGTCAGGTACATCGCGGGCGAGACGAGCTGGATGCCGTAGAGTCCGCCCGGTGTGGCGGACTGCCCTGAGCCTTCCCCAACCACGATCCTTACCGGTTATCCAAAAGGCGACGCCAGACAGGCATGACCGCGTCGCCGACAATTTACGGGTCCTAGGTTTGGGGAGCAGTGTTTTTGCCATCATGGACTCTTCCTCCGCAGATCGCCAGGGAAGACCACTCACACCGGTAAATCGACAGCTCCGACACTTACTGGCGCGGCGGGTAGTTGCACCGTGACGCAGAGCCCTCCAGCGGCCCGGGGAGTGAGGGTGAGGGTTCCGTCGTGTGCTTGGGTGATGCTTTTGACGATTGCCAGGCCGAGACCGACACCCGCGTGGCCGGTGCGTATGCGTTCGGTGCCGCGGCGAAACGGCTCGATGAGCGTGGAAACTAACTGTGGGGCGAGCTTCTCGCCGGTGTTCTCGACCGTGAGTACCACACTGTTGGCGTGAACGCTGGTCGCGACCCACACAGTGCCCTGTTCGGGCAGATTGTGGACGATCGCATTATGCACGAGGTTCATACTCAACTGCAGCAGGAGCGCGTGTGAGCCGATAGTGGGGGTCATGTCACTGCAGATCGAGATGGTGACGCCGCGTTGTTCTGCGAAGGGGAGGAGCGTTTCAGTAGCTTCTTCCGCTAAGAGAGAGAGGTCGACGTGTTCTCGGGTGAAGGCCCGCTGGTCGGCGCGGCTGAGCAGGAGCAATGCTTCCGTAAGGTCGATCGCTCGAGCGTTGACGGCATGGAGGCGGTCCATAAGTTCGGTGGTGTCGAGGTTGGGATCATTGCGGGCCACATCGAGCAATGTCTGCGTGATTGCCAGCGGGGTGCGTAGTTCGTGGGAGGCATTCGCTGCGAATCTCCGCTGTTCGGCGACGTGTGCTTCGAGCCGCGCGAGCATGGTGTCGAAGGCGTCGGCGAGTTCGCTGAACTCGTCCTTGCGACCCGGTAGCTGGATTCGGTGGGAGAGCGATCCGTTCGCGGCTCATGCGTGTGGCGTCTGTGATGCGAGTCAGAGGGGCGAGCATCCGGCCGGCGAGCAGCCACCCTCCCAGTAGACCGAATACCAGCAGAAACGCCATGCACTGCGGCTGCCCTTGGAGCGAAAGTGCGCAGGAGGGCGGAGCGGACGGGAAACGGACCAGGAAGCGGGGGTGGGGGAGATGAGGAGTGCGGTCGGGCACGTAACGCAGGAGGAACAGCCACACGGCTGCGAGCAGTAAGTACGCCGCAATCATGAGGAAGCCGGCGTAGCTGAGGGTGAGTTTGAGTCGAACGCTCAAACCAGGGGCTCTATCCACCGTCTCCTCCCTCACGCTCGCTACTGGGCGCAGCGTCGATGCGGTATCCGACGCCGGCGACGGTGGCGATGATCCAGGGTTCGCCAAGGCGTTTGCGCAGTGCCGAGACAGTAATGCGCACGGCGTTGGTGAACGGGTCGGCGTTCTCATCCCACGCTTGCGCCAGGAGTTCTTCCGCGCTGACGACACCGCCTTCGGCAGCGACGAGGACTTCCAGCACGGCGAACTGCTTCCGGGTGAGTGCGACGTAGCGGCCGTCGCGGTAGACCTCGCGGCGGAACGGATCCAGACCGCAGGCCTGCGATCTCTCGCACCGGTGGCCTGTTGTGGCCACGCCTGCGGTCGAGCGCTCTGAGACGGAGCACGAGTTCTTGGAGTGCAAATGGCTTCGTGAGGTAGTCGTCGGCGCCGAGCTCGAACCCGGAGGCCTTGTCGTCGAGCCGGTCGGCAGCGGTGAGCATGAGGATCGGCGTGCCGCTGCCGGAGGTAACGATGCGTTTGGCGATCTCGTCGCCGGAGGGATCCGGGAATATCTCGATCGAGCACGGCGATGTCGTATGCGTTGACGCTCAGCAGCTCCACAGCAGTGTCGCCGTCACCGGCGATATCCGCCGCGATCGCTGCCAGGCGCAGGCCATCGCGGATGGCTTCTGCCAGATAGGGCTCGTCCTCAACGATCAACACACGCATACTCTCTATGTTCTCAGCCGGAGCATATCGCCGGCATATCGAAAATCACATACGTGCTGGCAACACCACGCTGCCTAGGCTGGAGGCATGACCGACACACGTTATACGGATCCGAGCAGCCACGACGACGCAACCGGGTGGACTGCCGCCGACCAGGAGCGCATTGTCAATCGGGCCGTGCGCTTGCCCCTGTTCGCGAGCATCGTCGCCACGCCCAACGCGGCGCTGCCTGTCGCCAGCACGGTGCACAACACCAACACATTGCTCGGGCACAACGCGCTTGTCGGCGTAATAACACGCTCGGACGACGCGGCCAGTCGCTGCTTCACCTTCCGGGCCATTCGCTCGATCGACGGCAAGCGGACGACGATCACCGGAGTCGTGTTGGGCCAGCTCGGCTACGACCAGGTCGAGGCAGCCAAACTTGCCACCACCGCTGATCGCGCCCGGAAGCGATCGACCACATTTACCTGCCCAAGTGCGCCGACCCTAGAGGGTGACGGGGATGCAGCAGTGACCCGCTCGCTCGGGCATCGCGCCGAGGTCAACCCTACCGACACACGAGAGAGAAGATATGAGTAGAACACCGTGGTACCTGGGCGCTCTTGCCACGCTCGCTGTGATCGTCGCGGGCTGTGGAAACGGATCTACCGGCACGGGAAACAGCACCGCCGCAAGCGGAGGCAACGGCAACGCCTCCATTCATGAAAAGGCGGTGAAGTTCGCCGAGTGCATGCGCAACAACGGTGTCAGCGGATTCCCGGACCCGAGCGCGTCGGGCGGTTTCACCATCGATCAGGTAGTCAATGGCTCGTCGTTGGACCCGAACAGTGCGGCATTCAAGCAGGCCATGAGTGCGTGTAAGAACCTGGAGCCGCCGGGGTTCACGGGTGGCAAGGTAACGCCCTCGCAAAGGACGGCGCGTCTCAAGTTCGCCCAGTGCATCCGCGACAACGGCGTGCCGGACTTCCCGGACCCCACGTCGAATGGGCCTCTCGTCGACACGAATCGAATCCCGTCCGCGGCCACGCCGGCTGGTATGAGTGCTTTGAACGTCGCGATGCACAAGTGCCGCAACTTCGGAGCGGCGGCGGGGGCGACTGGCGGGCCGTGATGCGGAAGACGTGGCTGCTGGCCGGAGCGACGGTCCTGGTTGCCCTAACCACCACCGGCGCCGTGGTCACCCTGTCCGCTGCGAAGCAAGCGACCCCGGCCGCACAGGTCCCGCCGGTGAATACTGCGAGGGTGGAGAAGGGGAAGCTCTCGGACATGGTCTCTCAGTATGGGACCCTGACCTATCGGGCTCGATCGGATGGCTCGCCGTACTCCGTGTTCAACCGGGTGCCGGGAACCTACACCGAACTGCCCAATAGCGGCGACAGGGCGGCCTGCGGCGACGTGCTGTATCGGGTGAACGACAACCCGGTGCTGCTGCTGTGCGGCTCGGCGCCGGCGTACCGGTCGCTGTCAGAGGGCGACAGCGGACCCGATGTCACCGAGTTCAACGCCAACCTGGTCGCCCTCGGGTACGCGACCCGAGCGCACCTTGATCCGTCCTCTGGCTCCTTCAGTGCCGCGACGGTGCACGCGCTCAAGCGGCTGCAGTCCACGCTGGGCGAGGATCAGACCGGGTCACTGGATCTCGGTCAGGCGGTGTTCCTGCCCGAGCCGGTGCGGATTGCCCGGGTGATCGGCGAGCCCGGTGGACCCGCCCAATCGGGTGCAACGGTCATGTACGCCACCTCCGACACGCTCGAGGTGCAGATCGCGCTCGACCCTTCACAGCAGGGTGAGGTGAAGGCCGGCGACCGCGCGCAGATCACTCTGCCAGGGAACAAAGCGGTGTTGGGAAGGGTGGACCGGCTCGGGAGAGTCGCCCAGGTTCCTACCGGCCAGAACACCAACGCCGGGTACGCCACCATCCCCGCCTACATCAGTCTCGACCACCCGGAACAGGCACATGGTCTCGACCAGGCCCCGGTTCAGGTGGAAATCACGACCAAGGGAGTCGATGGCGCGCTGAGCGTCCCGGTCACCGCGCTCGTCGGGAAGGCGGGCGGCGGGTTCGCGGTCGAGGTCGTACGTACGGGCGGGCGACGCGAGCTGGTCGCTGTGAAGCTGGGCCTGTTCGACGACGCCGACGGGCGGGTTCAGGTCGAAGGCGATCTCCGCCAGGGCGATCGAGTGGTGGTGCCGTCGTCATGACCGGCGAATCGGTTCTGGAGCTGGATGGCGTGACCAAGATCTATGGCGAGCATCCGCCGGTGCCTGCCCTCCTGGGGGTATCCTTCTCCGTTCGGCGGGGCGAGCTGGTGGCGATCGTCGGGCCTTCCGGATCGGGTAAGTCCACGCTCCTGCACGTCATCGGGACGCTCGAGCGGCCCAGCACGGGCGTAGTCCGGATCGGAGGCGTCGACACGGCGCGGCTGAGCGACCGCGAGCTGTCGCGTCTGCGGGCTCGGGAGATCGGCTTCGTCTTCCAGCAGTTCTTCCTGGCCGAACATGCTGCGGTGCGGGAGAACGTCGCCGACGGGTTGCTCTACGCTGGTGTCCCGGCCGCCGAGCGGTACCGGCGCGCGGATGAAGCGCTCGAACGGGTCGGCCTCTCCCAACGCGCAAAGTTCAAGCCCACCAAGCTCTCTGGAGGGGAGCGGCAGCGGGTTGCGATCGCCCGGGCGATCGTCGGCCGCCCGGCGATCGTTCTCGCCGACGAACCGACCGGGAATCTGGACAGCGCCACCGGCGCATCGATCATGGAGCTCATCCGTGAGCTCCATGCCGCCGGCGCCACTATCATCATGATCACGCACGATGTGGGCCTCGCCGATGGGCTGCCTCGCCAGATCCGGATGCTGGACGGCCAGGTGATCTCCGATACCGGTCGCGATCGTGGCGGCCTTGTGGCGCCCATGGACGGTGCGTCGGAGAAGGGAGAGGTGCCATGAGCACCAAGGACGGGCGACTTTCGCTGAAAGACGGGTTGCGGGTTGCGAGTGTCGGGATGCGCTCGCGGCCGCTGCGCGCTGCGCTGTCCGCGCTCGGGATCGCGATTGGAACGGCAGCGATCGTGGGAGTCCTCGGGTTGTCCTCTTCTTCGCAGGCCGGGCTGATCGCCGAGATCAACCGGCTCGGCACGAACCTACTAACTGTGGAGGCCGGACAGAGCCTCACCGGCGGGCCGGCGCAGCTGCCCCGCGAAGCACCGGCGCGGCTCACACTCCTGGACAACGTCCAGCGGGTGGCAGACACGGCACTGATGGACGAACGAAAAGGTCTACCGGAGCTCGATGATCCCCGTGGCCGAGACGGGGGGCCTCGAGGTGCGGGCCACGAGCCTGAACCTGCTGTCCGTGCTCGGGACCGGCCTCGCACGCGGCGACTGGCTCAACGCCGGCACGGCCCGCGAGCCAGTCGCGGTGCTCGGCTCGGTCGCCGCGGCAACAGCTCGGCATCGACCGGATCTACTCCGATCAGCGGATCTGGCTGGGCGGCCAGTGGTTCAACGTGGCGGGCATCCTAAGCCCCTCGCCGCTGGCGCCCGACATCGACAACAGCGCCTTAATCGGCTATCCGGCGGACCAGACGTATCTCGGCTATGTCAGCATGGTCGGCGGCGAGGAGAAGGCCGGCCCACCGAGCACGATCTACGTGCGCGCTGCCACCGGTCATGAAGCAGCGGTGCAGTCGCTGCTCGCGCAGACCGCCAACCCCGAGGCGCCGTACGAGGTGAACGTCAGCCAGCCGTCCGATGTGCTCGTCGCCCGGGCCGCTGCAGCGGGAGCGTTCGATAGCCTCTTTCTTGGGCTCGGAGTGGTGGCATTGATCGTGGGTGCTGTCGGTGTTGCCAACATTATGATCATCTCGGTTCTGGAACGTCGCTCGGAGATCGGACTACGTCGCGCCCTGGGTGCGAGGAAGGACCAGATCCGAACGCAGTTCCTCGCGGAGTCGATTCTGCTCGCCGTCATCGGCGGGGTCGTCGGCGTGCTGGCCGGGGCCGCGGCAACGGCCGTGTACGCCAGCTCGAAGAACTGGGCCGTCGTGATCCCTGCCGAGGCGTGGTTGGGCGGCATCGCCTCGGCCGTCCTGATCGGTGCGTTCGCTGGCCTGATGCCGGCCGTACGAGCGTCTCGGATGCCGCCTACCGTGGCATTGCGAACGGTATGAACGGGAGGTGGATCTCTATCGAAGTGAAGAATAGTGAGTAATTTGAACGACTTTGAACGTAAGTCATGGCCCAGTTCTCGAACTCAGCGTCTTGGAGCAGCTCGTTGATATGGGTTTGCTATTCAGTCTCAGTATTCCGTACGAGTAGAGAGTGAACAATAATTCATGAAGTACGGCCACGTCTCTCCGTGCAGCCGCGTCTCGAAAAACGCGAGGGCGAGCACTGTAGTGGAGCAGTCTGGACCTGCTCACATGACAGGTAACGTTTTTGGGAACCAAAGTTTTTGGCTCTCATTACTCGTCAGGCTTACCACGTAGCGAAAACTCGGCCTCTATGTCAGTGAGTTGCCGCACGAGCAGGCCCGGCTGTTCCTGAGCGACGACCCACTCCTTGAATTGGAGCTGATTCCCGTACCCAGCAACGTCCCGTGCATCACCATCAATCATGAACCGCTCCCGGCCATCGGCGTAGAGCGTCAGATTCAATTGCCCTTCCATCGACTCGAATCGCGCTTCCTGTACACGGCCTGCCTGCAGTTTCTCAATCGCCTCTCGGAAGGCGGTAAACTCCTCAACACGGAGAGTAGCGTCATAGCGTCCAGACCATGCGCCAATTCGAGCCTCAATCTGCACCTCTAACCAGTTACCGTCCCAGTAGTCCATGGCAGTGGGAAGTGACCGCCGAAGTACCTGTACGAGAATGTACTGTTGCTCGGACCCCTCAATCCGAAGCTCGACCATCCTCAGTGGGCTGAATTAAAAGAGGCTATTTGGTAAAAAGTACGATACGACCCAGTTCGGGTAGTCCACGACCTCGCTGATCTTCAGGTCGGCGGCAACCGAACAGAGCGCGTAGGCTTCCAATTCGGATAGGTCGTGCGCCTCTACCAGGTAGGTGATCATTTCTCGGGCCGCGTCTCGCGTCGCTTCCATCAGGTCTGGGCCGATACCGGTGGTCGCGTAATATCCTCGTTCCTGGCTGGTACGTACCAGGGCGCCGTCCACCTGGTAGGCCGGGAAGCGGCGATGTTCGTCATGGTGCAGCTTGAAGGAGAGGGTAACTTCACCGGCTGTCTCGATCGCCGTGCCGCAAATCTCCCCGTCACCCTGCGCGGCGTGCAGATCGCCCAGGGAGAACAGCGCTCCCTCGACTTCCACCGGCAGGTAGAGCGTGGTCCCGGCGCGCATGAACCGGGTATCCATGTTGCCTCCCACCCGCCGCGGCGGCACGGTGGAATGCTGCCCGGCCGCGGCGGGAGCGAGGCCGATGACCCCGATGAAGGGATCGAGCGGCACGCGAATGCCGGGCCGGAAGTGCGCGACACGCTCCTCGTCGAGGTCCCAGATGTGCAGAAACGGCTCGACATACTCGTCGGCCAGGAGGCCAAAGCCGGGGATATTTGCCGTCCAGCCCCACGACTGTATCTCGATACTGTGGATATCGACCTGGAGCACATCGCCGGGATGCGCGCCCTCCACGGCGACCGGCCCGTGAACCGGATTGACGCGGGTGAAGTCGAGGCCGGTAATTGCTTCGACGCCGCTTCCCGGAAGGATCTGGCCGCCCGACGCCTCGTGGGTTTGTATGGTAATCGGCTCGTTCTCGGTGACGGTGAGGACGGGCGGAACGGCGTTGTCCCAGGCGTTCTGAAACTGATCCTCGGTGATCGTGTGAATGGTACGCACGTTCATAAATGCTGCCTTATCGAAAGTGATTGTTTGCGGTCTACCGTGACGCGGTGGGATCAGCTCTTGGATATGTTCTCGTAGAAGAAAGTATGCACGTAGTGAACGAAATCGTGCGGTTGGCCGTGCACCTGTGGGGTATGCAGGACGTAGCGCACGTCGTTGTCGATGGGGATCCACACGGCCTGCGCCATGACCTTTCGGAACAACGACTTGTACCCTGCGAGGCGTGCGGTGCGGTTCGTCATGCCCAGCAATGTATTGGCCTGTGCGTCCAACGACTTATTGCAAAAGAACGGCCAGTTCCAGCCGCCCTGCACGGCCGACGTGCAGCTCAGAATCGAGCTATAGAAATCGGATGGATCGGGGAAATCTTCGGTCCAGGCGAGCGCGCCCGACCACACCATGGGCGCTTTGTTCGGTGTGCTCGCGGTATTGATGATGGTGGCGGAAGCCAGCGGCACGATTCTAATTTTCACGCCGATCTGGGACAGGTCTTGCTGGAACGACTGAGCTATGCGCGGCTGCGGATCGACATTGAGCGTGTAAAGGGTCGAGGAGAATCCGTGCGGATATCCGGCCTGGGCGAGGAGCTTCTTGGCCATCGACGGATTGTACGAGTATCCCTTGTAGGCGCTGTCGTAGCCGCTCATGGTGGGAGGCAGGATCTGGTTGGCGATGATACCTCGCCCGTTCAGTATTTTGATGATGCGCTCTTTGTCGATTGCATACTCGAGCGCCAGACGAACCTTCACATTGTTGAACGGCTTTATGTGTGTATTGAGCGTGATGTAGCTCGTCTCCGGATCGACCCCACTGACGAGCTGGTTCGCAAACTTCGGATCGTTCTTGATGCGGATGAAATCGGGCCCGGGAATCGGATCTCCCAGCATGTCGAGCTCGCCACGCTCGACGCGAAGCAGGGCGACTTCCGGATTGAGGCCGATCAAGAACGTGACGCCGTCCAGTTTCGGCAGGCCCTTCATGAAGTAGTTCTTGTTGCGCACGAAGACAAGCTTCTGACCGAGGGTCCACTGCTTGAGGATGAACGGTCCCGTGCCCACCGGCTTATGGCCGAAGGACGATCCCTCTTTCTGCACCACTTCTTTCGGCACAACGTAGGCGAAATTCATCGCCATGACGTTGAGAAAGGTGACATCCGGACGGGATAGCACGAAGCGGATGGTGTACTTGTTCAGTACATGGATGCCGCTTGCCGTTTTTGCCTTACCGTTCATCACGGCCGAAGCGCCGCTGATCGATCCGAAGAAGCTTGCTCCGGGGCTTTTGGTGGCGGGGTTCAGCACCCGATTGACGGTGTACGCCACGTCACCGGCGACAAGCTCGCGACCGTTGGTGAAGTGCACGCCGTGACGGAGGGTAAAGGTGTAGACCCGGCCACCGTCGCTGATCGTGGGCATTTTTGCCGCCAGGCGCGGCTCGAGGGTCGTGCCTTCGTTGTAATCCAGCAGGCCGTCGAAGACCATCTTTTCCGCCGGCCAGTTGTTATAGTCGTAACCGATAGCCGGATCGAGAGTCGCGAGATCGTTCTGGAAGCCCTGGGTAAGCACGCCCAGCGACTTTCGCGGCACGGCCTGCGTCCGCGATGCGGCGATGCTTTTCGCGGCCGTCGCACTGCTGGCCAGCAGCACGAGCGGCAGAGCGAGCCCGGCGAATCGCAGACGCGATCCGTTCGAGTGAGAACTCATAGGTCGACTCCCTTCTTCCTTATAACGGGTCATTCGTAGACGATACGCGGATTGATGTAAGCGTACGCGACATCGGTGATGATGTTCACGATCACGATGATCACGGATGCGAAGAGCACCGTTCCCATGATGAGGGGAATGTCATCGTTTTGAATCGCCTGATAGGCGAGCTGGCCAACTCCGGGCCACCCGAACACCGATTCGATGACGACGATCCCGCCGAGAAAGTATGCCATGTCGAGACCGATCTGCGTCACGATGGGGCCGATCGCGTTGGGAAGCGCGTGCCGAACGACGACCGCCGTGCTTCTCAGCCCTTTGGAGCGAGCGGTGCGGATGTAGTCCGCGCCCAGCGTCTCCAGCATGGAGGATCGGAGGATGCGCGCGTACCATACGCCTCCGCCCAACCCTACCGCGATGGCGGGTAGAACGATCGACGTTGGTCCTTGCGCCAGACCCAGTGGGAAGATCGGCCAGATGTATCCGAAGTAGTACAGCAGAACCAGGCCGAGCCAGAACTGCGGCGCCGAGACACCGACCATGGTGATGCCCATCGCCGTGTGGTCCCAGATGGAGCGGGGACGCAGGGCCGCGATGATGCCGACCGGAATGCCGATCAGCAATTCGACCAGTATGCCGGCGCCGGTCAGGGCCGCCGTGTAGGGAAAGCGTGCCAGAATCGCGGTGAGTACCGGGGTTTGCAGTTTATACGAGGTGCCGAGATCACCCCGGAGGGCGCGACTGATGTAATCGAAGTACTGCACCGGCAAAGGCCGGTTCAAGCCGAGTTGCTGGCGGATATGCGCCACCGTCTGCACCGAGGCGTTCGAGCCGGCGTAGACGCGCGCCGGATCGGCCGGCACGAGGTAGGCCAGCGCGAACGTCATGAGTGAGACGCCGAAGACCACCACGACTGCCATGAGACACCGGCGAGCGATGTAGACCCACACGATTCAGAACCTCCGCCGCGGATCGAGGGCGTCACGCAAGCCATCGCCCAGCAAGTTAAAACCGAGCACGGTCAACATGATGGCCAGACCGGGATACATGACCAGCCAGGGGGCGGAGCGATAGAACTCCTGCCCTTCGCTGATCATTCCACCCCACGACGGCGTGGGAGGCTGCACGCCCACGCCCAGGTAGCTCAACGCCGCCTCGAAGAGGACGTTGGTGGCGATCCCCAGGGTGGTGTACACGATGATGACCGGGAGAATTTGGGGCAGGATGTGCCGGCGCAGAATGGCCCAGGTGCCGACGCCCATGGCGCGCGCGGCATCCACGAACTCTCGATCCTTCATACCCAGTACCTGGCCGTGGATGATTCGTGCGACCGGCGCCCAATAGGAAAAGGCGATCACGAAGATGACGATCCAGATGCTGGGCTTCAGCACGGCCACCAGCGCGATTGCCAGTAAAAGGATAGGGAAAGACATCATGATATCGGTCAGGCGCATGCTGAGTGCGCTGACCCAACCTTTGAAGTAGCCGCCGATGGACCCGATGCCGACGCCGATCACCATAGCCAGCCCATTCGCCGCCACGCCGATGGCCAGCGACACCCGCGCGCCGTACAGGATGCGGGAGAGCTGATCGCGGCCCAGTGCATCGGCGCCGAGTGGAAACTGCCTGGTCGGCGGCGACGGAGTGCCGTCGAGGGTCAGCCCGCTATCGAAGATGGTCGACGGGTTATGGGGGGCGATCCAGGGCGCAAAGATGGCAGCCAGAATCAACAGCGCGACAATCGTGGCGCCCAGCATTGCGACTTTATCTCGCCGGAAGCGAAGCCAGACCAGACTCCACTGGGAGCGATACTGAACGTCCGCGTACTCTTCGGGCAACGCGCCGGCCAGAGGCTGCTCGAGCTGCTGGGTCACAGGAAACTTCTCCGCCCTACCGTGAGTACCCCGGGAGGCAGGCGCCCGTGCCTGAGCGCACGCGGCGCTGCCTCACCGTGAATACAAAGGTATACCACGGGTGCTGCTCCTTCCCTCGGGCTTTCACCCGATTATTCAATTTGGTGCCGGTATAATCGGCGTCAGGAGCATCCTCCATGTGACTACTGAACGGCGTCGTTCGGGTTTACAGCGCCCGTGAGATGACCGAGAAGGAGCGGCGGACCTATCGCCGGCACGCGAGATGAACTTGGAGCATATGGATGCCCTGCTTGACACCGATTGGTCCAGCGCGTGGGACACGCTACCGGAGGCGCCTGTGCTGGTGCCGCGGACGAAGACGGCACAGATCACGCTTCGCGTGCCCTCCAGACTTCTCGCACGGATCAAGGCGGTTGCAGCCGAGCGGTCACTCCCGTATCATGCACTGGCGCGCTCATGGCTCCTTGATGGGTTACGCAGTGGAAAGGATGGCTGGGAGCCGGCCGGTGTTTCCGACGGCGAGTCACAGGACGAACAACTCAACATCAAACTCGACCAAAGCTTGCTCGACCAACTCAAGACTCGTGCCAGTGAGTTGCGTCGTCCGTACCATCGCTTGGCGCGCGAGTGGATAGAGGCCGAAGTGGAGCGAGAGGAGGAGAGTCTTGGCCTCAGTCCATCTTCGGAGGGCCACCCATCAAGGATCTGACGGTTTCATGGCACATACGTGATTGCACCACTTCACGACCTCGGTGGTTCGGCAGATGTCCGCCACTTGGGTTGACAGGAGTGAGCCCGCCGAGCCCTCGGGAAGCGTGCTCCGATCGTGTCGGATGTATGTTCCGGGCGTGCGACATTGCATTCACTTTGGGATCTACGGCCTGAGTAGGGAACTCGACGCACCTACGTACGTCGAGCGCTATTGGCGTCATACTGGAAGCATCGCTTGGAATAAAGAGGTGCGAGTTATCGTGGAACGACGCACCTGGCATCCATACCTGCAGGCTTTCATCGTGGTCACCACCGATGAATCGGGGGCAGGGCGGGGAACAGCGGTATGGCTGAACGGCATGCGAGTTCGGTGCGTCGAGAGTGATGAGTACGCCGGATTCTGGCGATACGAGATCGGCTTGTTTGCCCTGGTCATCTTTCGACTGGCGGAAACCGGCGCATTCACCTCAACGGTCACGTATGCTCTCGATCGCCTGCCGTTGGCTCAAGAAATCGTCTTTCATGCCGCGCACGACGAGGCCCTCACCGAGGCGCTGGAGAGGATTCAGCGTGATGGACGGGGAGTCGGGAACGATGCTGTAGCTGATTTCACGAAAATACGGCGCTTCCCGTGTCCCAACAATGTACTCCCGGATGCTGTGCGGATCGTGAGATCAAATGGGAGCCCGGCGCGCCGGTTACACAATGCCGAGCCGTTCGACACGACGGTGACGCGCCCGGAGGACGTCCGACGCCTGTACGATGCTATCGGCGAGATGGAGCCGGTGGAAGGCGACGTCATAAGCACCGGCTCTGATTTCTCCGTTGACTATCGGCTCATGTTTTATCAGAATGACGCCCAGGTTCTACAGGTCCAGGTCCTCACCAGAGGAGCGCAGTTTTTATACGATCTTACGCTCGGACGCGAGCAAGGATATTGGACGGGCGATCGGTTCTGGCCATTACTGGCTGCAACGCTGCAATGGGTGGTCGACGACCTTTTCCCGAATCCCGAGTAGGTCTCGCTCGCGCACAACGGACGCTGGAATGTGTTGACGCGGCGTGGAATCCCTTGATTCGAGAGCCCTTCGTCCCCTACCAGTTTTCAGGTAGGCCGTAGTCCGCAAGACCTGGCGGATTGTGGAGTTTCATGCACTCCGCGTGGTAGACCCAGGTCCAGCGCGGGCCGTGCGTGTGCGTCCCGTCGTCGTTTCGATAGCCTATGAAGTCTGGCTGAGCCCAAATGAAGCCAAAACGACCGAGATCGAGCCGTGGGGCATAACCATCGCCGGATCTCTCGATAGGCTTCAACGATCTTGCCACAGAAGAAACACTCCTGGGATCGGCGCCACACAGGCGCATCGACCCATGTCTCCTGGACATCGCACACCATGCCTTCCTCAGCCGTGTCCTCGGACACGCTCTGATTCTCGCTATGCTCTTCCGGTACGATTCTCCATGGATCATCCTTCCGGCATGGTCACACTGCACATGCCATCTATAGGCCAACCGCTGCGGTCACACGAGCGGTACAACTACCGATAGGTCAATGTCTCACATGACGTGCAGTAGACTGCCTCCTATGGCTTTCCTGACGGAGGAATGTCTTCGGCCAGGTAGGGTGGGCCGCTGGTGAGTTTTCCATTAGTCGGCATTTCGGTTTGCCTCTGTGATCTTCCGTACGAGCCTTTCAGCTTCTTGCAGCGCGGTTTTCTCTGAAGGGTACAGCCGGTACGCTGTATCCTCCTCGACCGTATTCCAGGTAAAACCATGCGGGATGATGGCGATCTCCTGGTGCCACCCAGGTTGGGAGTGGGCATCAGGTCCGTTGAGCAAGACACAAAAGGTCGCCCCGTCGTAGGTCAAGTGCCAATGAGCCTCTGACCGAGTCTCGTCGTCATACAGCTCAACGAGCTCACATCTAACTGACATGAGCTACTTCTTGCTGACTGATAAATCTCTTTCCATTGCCCCCTCCGCACCGGACTTGACACTTTCACATCATCCGGCTCTCCAGAAACAAATGTTCGTTTTGCTCGTGCCTCATGCATCGGCTTGACCCACGTTGCACCGTGGATTTCTGGCATGGCGTAAACGCCAACAGAGTTGGAATTTTCACCGAGCACTCGTCCGAACCCCTGCCACACGCTTTTTCACTTCAGCCGGGCGTCTACAACCACGGCGGCTACGGGGTCACAGTACAACGTGCCGTGTACCGTCAGCCAGGTGCTTTGCACAATATTAAGATTGCGATTACTATCCTCCAGTGAGAACGGAATAGAGATACCCAGCTTGACTCGGTGCGCTCCACTCTTCGCCTTGAATAACCAACCGATTCCGGCGCCCGCCGCAGGTGGGTCGTCAGGCACGTAATATCCCTTGACCCAAATATGCGGCGGCTTGCTGAAAAACCCAAGAGAACGGCAGACCTTTAGTGCTGACCCGACCCGAAGTATGCGCGCATGCGATGGCAGACCGGGTGCCACGCTTCCGAGCGCCGGCTGGACTGAGAGGCTGGCAAGGAACGCGACAAATAGTACTACTCGCAAGCCTCTCGATCGTCCGGTGACAGGGTTGTTATGTGTGTTGACCGTAGTGCGAGTCCCTCCAAATCGGAGATGTATCAATACCGATGGTTCACCCCGCCGTTGGAAGGAGATTGCCAGTGCCGACGAGCATCTCGGCCATCGATTCTCCGACCCAGCCGTAGTCGACAGCCCACAGGTCAGGTCTGGGACACGGAGCAGGTATGCTTGCCATCGGTTTCGCACGGGAAATCACCGTCCAATGTGAGACGAGCACCGAACGGCCCGGACACAGTGCCGATCCCACAGCGATCAACGGGCCAGTCACCGGGCCTCGCGCGGTTACTTCGATCGCTCGCAGGCGTAATTTCCGGTACAGCGGGATGCCGCCACGCCCACCGGGAATGACTCGTCGGCGACCATCCACGAAAACCGCCGTGGCATACGGCGTGAGGTACTGAGATTGAACCGGAAGTTCATACGACTTGCCCACGAGCCGCTCGGTGCGAGCTCCAACCTGCAGGTCGACAACCGGTTGAACTCGGTCACTCTGGAGCACCACGTAATTCTGCCGATCCACCGACTGACCCGGTGCAAGTTCCAGCGGTACGCGCGCTCCACAGTGCTGCGGGACGGGCCAGGTGTCCTCTGTCGCATACACCACAACGCCCCGTGGGTTTGCAACCACAACCCGAGGGTTCGAGCGATCGCACGGTCGAGGAAGGGTGAGCACATGGCCGGATTTGTTCCTGACGCGCACCCGAACGCGCAGGAGAGAAACACGCGGCAACGGGCCGGTCAAAGGCAGGTCCATCGAAATGAGCAGACCGTGCGTTTTGACGGAAGTGTGCGCCAGAGACATCTGAGCCGCCGATGCGGGATGTGGGTCGAAGCTGTTCGGTGTTGACCCTCCGGCCTCGACCAGCGCAGATATTAGGAACAGCGCCGCGAACATCACTCGCATGTTTCGCCCCTTCGACAATCAATCACTAACTACTACGTCTCATTCGTCCGGATGTCACGCATGCGGTGACGTTTGCCGAGCGATAGGGGCTCTTCAACGCGCGAGGTCGTTGAGACTTGCATCGCATCATTAATGGTGAAAGGTAGATCGCTCGCCGGCACTTTCGCACTAGGGACGTTACATCAGACCGGTTTCGGCGTTAGTTATATGAGGAGAAGGGACAGTCTCTATGCCGGTAATCCGCCGTCTGCTTGTGTGTTGTCTGCTGCTGCTCGCCGAGAACGGTACGGCTACTGCCGCCACCACTCAGAAGCCGTACTGGGGCGATCGTCTCGCGTACATCTCCGGCGGAAAACTGTATGTGGGAGTGACAAACGCCCATGTAGTGCCTGGGCCCGGCAACGCCTTTCAGCCGGTCTTTTCCTTTGATGGCCAGTGGCTGGCTTTCCTCCGACAACGGTGGGATGGCTATGACGTCTCCTCCGAGCTCTGGCTCGCGCGAGCGGATGGCCAAGGTACACATGTCGTTTCGGCGTTGCCAGGCATGAATGTGGAGGGGTTCCAGTGGTCTCCAACCGCCGATGTGCTGGCGGTCCAGCCTCAGACGGCGGCGGGCGTGTTGCCAATACGGCTGGTATCAGTGCGCGGTACGGCCCGAACGGTACCGGACGGGCTCTCGGGCTCCTTCCTCTGGTTACCCGATGGCACAATGCTGGCTATCGCCGACACGTCGAGTGGCGGGCTCACCCGGCTCTACACGGTGCGCGGCAGCGTCGTACGGTCCTACGCGATCCCGGGCATTGGCCCGACCGATCGCGTCAAACTGGCCGGATGGCAGCCCGGCGGGCACGGCGTCCTCTATTGGATCGATCCGATGGGGTCCGCTTCGATCGCCGCCGATGGCATGCAGCTGCGTGCGCTGGATTTCCATACCGGCAAAGCCCGCTCACTGGGCTTCACGCTTGGCTATACCGACTGGATCGGCGTCAGCGGGAACCGGCTGCTGACCGTGAACGGAGGAGACCGTTCCGCCTTTTTCGGCAAACACCTTCGGCTGTGCATCGGTACTGGCCGCTGCAAGACACTGCTCAGCGGGGCCAATCGGATCTCGATTGATCCCGCCTCGGAAGGCACTGGTGGATTAATTGCGTTCGTGGTCGCGCCGGCCTGGAACACCATGGGATTCCAATCTCCCGCACGATACCGGAAATGGCTGGACACTCACGTCCTGTGGACCGCCCAGTCGGATGGCTCTGGGGCCAGGCCCGCCGGCACGGAGATACCGAAAGGCGTGCAGGACCCAACCTGGACTCGCGACGGCCGAGGGCTCCTGTTTGTGAAAGATGGCACTCTCTGGGGCGATGTGCACTTCGGTGCAGCCAACCCTCGTCCCATCGCCCGGCTGGTACCGGCCAACCTCGATCCAGGTGCGGCTGGTTCGAATCACGCCTACCAGGATTGGTACTACGGACACATGGACTGGCACAACCTGTTTGCGTGGTACTGATGATCATTAGGAATGCGCACATTCGCTCCGTGCTACCTGCTTTGATCATCGTCGGGGCGCAGTTCGGGTCGGTCCGATCCGTGGCACTTCCGCGCTTACCCGCTTCAATGCTCGCTCGCGTTGCTACTGATGGCTCCGCCAAGGTGACCGCTACCGGCACTCGCAAGAGTGGCACGCCGACGCAGTCTCGTAGCCCTCTTAGTTATCCCGCGGTATCCTTTGTGAGCGCACGTATGGGCTGGGTACTGGCCACGCGTGGCACGTCAGCAGTCGTGATTCACACATCGGATGCCGGCCGGTCCTGGACACGGCTGGCGCATTTCCCTTTGCCTTCCGCTGCCCCACTAACGATGCAATTCGTGGACTCTCGTCATGGCTGGATCAGCGCGATCGGCCCGTCACGGTGTGGGGGCCTGAAGGTGCCTTTTTGCAGCACGGTTCTGTTTCGAACTGTCGACGGTGCCCGGCACTGGAGCCGCCTGACGATACCAAGTATGAACGCCGGTGCTGTCACTTTCCTGGATCCGTTTCATGGCTGGCTGTGGATGAGCCACGTACCGTGCACGACCATCTGCCCCCAGACCCTCTATGCGACGGTCGACGGCGGCATAACGTGGCACCCCCTCCGTGGCGCGCCGCGGTATTCCTGGGGGACAAGCATGTCGTGGGTAAGCCCCCTACGTGGCTGGGTTGGTGGCGGGAATCTGCACTCCTGCACGAGTTCGATTTTCGCTACCACCGACGGTGGAAGAACCTGGAAGGAACAGCTTGCTCTGCCCAAACACTGCGGAACTATCGAGCTTGGCATGCTGGACGATCGACGTGGATGGGCAGTTGGAGGGATGGCTTCCCAATACTGTGCCATGGGTGGTTGCAACGATTACACGCTCTATCGCACCGTCGACGGAGGCAGACACTGGATCACCGAGTTGGTACCGGCGCGGAACTGGTGGGCCGTAAGTGGGGCCACGGGTGGATTTCCCGAGCCACCCCTGTTCGTCACCCCCGACTATGGCTGGATCTCGTTCGGTACAGGAGCAGGGCCTGGAGATGGCGGTATCGCCATCACGACGAACGGAGGACGCACCTGGCGGCGAGTCCTCCCGTCCTATTCGCTCGGCCCTTCCGCCGTCGCTCTGATCAACCCCTATGATGGCTGGATAAGTAGCAGCTCGAGATTGTGCCAGACGCCATCGTGCAATGCAGCACTGACGCATACGACCAACGGAGGGAAGACCTGGTCACAGGTGCACGCACGACCATGAGATAGGCCCGCGTTCAGGCAGGTAACAATTGTCCACCAGGAATTGGTTTATCCGCCTAAAACTCTCGACCCTCGTCATTTGCTTTCCGGGTGGCACGAACAGGAACGAGAATTTTCAGCGCACCCCTCCAGTACCCCGCTGCCCAGCCGTCTTGACGCTGGATCACGCCGGGACTGCAGACTGTACGGAACAAAACGGTACAAGAGAGACGCGCCATGCCGAGACTCCACAGCGACTACGAAGAGCAGCACATCGACGAGGATGTGGGCACGGCGTTTATCACCGTAGGTCACAGCACGGATCATTACGCCGTGCGACTCTCCGGAAAGGAGTTCACCGGTGGTCACTACGAGGCCAAGACCTTGAGCACGATACCGCTTGTGTATTACGGTGAAATCCGGGGCATCCACGGTGAACTCTATGCGGTCGTGCCCCTGTATCACGGCAATCTCGACCCCGAGTCGAGCCGACGGGTAGTCGTCGGCGATGACCGCGCCCACTTCTACGTCGAGGATCGCTGAGCACGAATCCTTGACGCTGGAAATGCTGTTCGAGCGGCACGCGAGACGCCGGTTTCCACGAGCGCGCACCCTGTACCGCATCCAGACTGAACACGCCGACGAGTCAATTCTGCGCCAACTCGGATACCACCTTCTCAAGGAAAACAGGCGAGCACCAGACGGTGCCCATCTGTCCCGCCGCACTCCACGCACAGTCCGCACCTGGAATAAGTAGCCCCCGAGTACCCAGAAGTCAGTACGTGCGGTAGTATGGCCATGCCTTCCAGTGACACAGTCTTGCCGCAACTCCCCCTATACGCCGAGCGCGTCGTCCTTCGCGCCTGGTCCCATGAAGATTTGCCGGTGTGGGCCAGGTGGATGCAACCAGGTCACCGCTGGAAGGAACTGGATGGGCCGTACTATCCTTTGCCCTCCGGAGAGGAGTTCGTGCAAACGGTTGCTCAGAAGCGACGCGAGATTGATCACGGTCCGGCGCAGTGTCCGCCCAGCAGCGCGGTTATCGCAGACCGCCTATCCAATGCGTTCCTGGGAGTGGTGACGTGGTACTGGGAAAGCCGAGAAACGAACTGGCCGGGTGTCGGGATTGTGGTGTACCCAGAGAGCGAGTGGGGTAAAGGGATCGGCTATCAGGCGCTCGGTCTTTGGACCGACTACCTGTTTCAGGCTCTACCAGATATCTCAAGGCTCGACCTTCGTACATGGTCGGGGAATTTGGGCATGATTCGACTTGCGCAGAAGCTTGGCTATGTTCAAGAGGCACGCTTTAGGAGGGCACGCGTCGTGGCAGGCACATATTACGACAGTCTAGGTTATGGAATTCTGCGAGATGAGTGGCTTGATCAGCGTGTGTGCGGCACCGAGAGCGACCCCGAGGCGACGTAACGTCTTTCCCAAGGCCCGTACCCCGACTCTACGGACCTCACTCTCGGTCGATGCGCCAACCTACGTGGGAACGAACCAGGCAGAACGTGTAATCCATCCGGTTCACCGCCCACGGCCTGTGCACACGGTTTGACTCGCCAATTGAGTGGAAAAAAGAGCTCATGTCGCAGTTGGTGGGTTCGACGCGTGATACGACGTCACCGTCAAAAATCGGAAGCCACAATCGTAGGTACCCCGAACCGTCGTCCAACTGCGATCCGTGATTCCCCTATGTACTGCCAGGGTCAACGGACCGATTCCGATCCGCAGGCCACCGGGTTGCGTGCTGCCTGTCGCCAGGGAGTTGTCGAAGAGCGCACCTACTTCAGCTCCGGCGGGTGGGGGCGAATCGGACACGAAATACCCGTACACCTGCACACGGGTAGCCCGCAATGGATGGTTCACGCAGAGGGCCAAGGTCTGAGCGATCGTCAGTGCCTGGAACTTGTTTGACGTCGCACTCGCCTCGAAACGCGCCACCTGGATAATGGTGGTTATCACCCCGTTCACCACGGCGCGGCTCGCATTCGTCAACAGCGTCATAATCCGTTTGTTCGGGAGATTGATTTCCGCCATACGCTCCGTCCCACCCATCGTCACTTTGACGATTCGAAACGGTTTCGACCCCGAGAGGCCTGCCGCATGGCCCGCCTCTTCCCCGACGACCATATACGGGCTCAGCCCCTGGAAAATCAGGAGCGCCGCCGGGTAGCTTCGGGATACGGCCAAAGACATAGCTGATCGAGGAGGTGGTGACCTGCCGCTTCGATGCGGTGACGAACGTGCTCCGCGTCAGCGCCACCTCATTCAGCGCGAGATTTATGATGCTCCGGACGGTATGGGTGGGGCGTACGGCGTTGAACGGGAGACGCTTCTCCACCTGCGCGACCTGCGTCGGGGAATAGCACTTGACCGTCTCTCCTTCAGCGGAACGAGGACTGCTGCACAATGATGCTCCCGCTGCCCGACTCGTACGTGCTTGAACGCTATGGGCTTCACATATGGGCAGGAGAAGCGCGGGAAGCAACAGGAAGATCAGTGCAACACGTTTCACGTTCACCTCTCGCACGCGCTGACGCGAATGTGAGCATGTCGCTACCGGTTCAGACCGTCGATGTCGCGCTGGTTCAGTATTGCAGTGGCGTCGAATCGCGTCAACGAGGAGTGCTTGTGGCGCTCGCCCTGCCGCCTGCAGAGGACGTGCCGCTCCCGCCGACAATCCGACATGTCTCGTGTCAAGAGTGACAATTCAATCGCCTTCGACGTTACTTACCCATGACCTGACTTGTCGTGGTCCCTGAAGTTTGCGAACCCGTGATCCTCGTGGAGGGTGAGATGCATATAGATCGAGCGGCTCGACGTTTCGCCGGCACAGCGCCCAAGCGACGATGGTTCGTCATCCTGGCAACTGTCCTCCTGCTGGTGTCTGGAAATGCGCTCCCTCGGTCGGTAGGGGCCCGGTCTCTCCAACCGACGATCGTGCTGGGCTGGACGCCCGGAGTGTCCCGCGGTGTGCCGCTTCGGGCTCCGCTCACCGTCTATTTCAGCCGGGTCATGGACCGCGCGTCCGTGCTGCAAGCCTGGCGTCTCACCCCCTCGGTACCCGGGTCGTTCTCCTGGGCGGGGACATCCACCACCTTCACCCCGTCGGTCTCGCTTCGACCCGGAGCGTACTATCGTCTGACGGTCGGCGCGAGCGCCCGCGCGGCGAATGGGGTTGCGCTGGCAGGGCCGTTCTCGGTGGCCTTTTCGACCGGAGATGCCCTCAAGGTCAGTAGCGTTACCCCCCTGAATGGCACGCAGGGCGTGGCCGTGAACGGCCTGGTGGCTGTGACCTTTACCCACCCGATGGTCCCGCTGGCGGGATTGAGCGCCGGAACGCAGAATCCGCCGGGTTGGAAGGTCTCGATCTCGCCACACATTGCGGGTTACGGAAATTGGCTGGGCACCTCGACCTGGGTATTCCATCCCACACGCGGTCTCGCGCCTTCGACCCACTATGTCGTAACAGTGGATGGGCGCACCCGGGACGCGGGGGGCGAATCGCTCGGCAGGACCCTCCGGTGGTCGTTCCGAACAATCGCGCCCGAAGTATACTCACGCTCTCCCCGAAATGGCTCGAGTTTCGCCAACCCACACGCGTCGATCACCGTCACCTTCAACCAACCGATGGACCATGCCGCGACCGGGCGGGTCTTCTCGGTCTCCACCAACGGTGCGAGGGTGCCCGGCACGATTACCTGGCAGGGAACCAGGCTGATCTTCCATCCGCGCGCCGCGTTGACCTCCGCTGCTCCCTACGATGTGACGGTGGGAGCCTCGGCTCGTTCCGCCAATGCACGTGGAGTTCTGGGAAAGAGTGTTCGCTGGAGCTTCCAATCGGCACCATCTCCCCGCGTAACGGATACCCAGCCGGAAGAGAACGGCCGAGCGTACGACGAACCATTCGGGTTTTACGACAGTGTCGACGGCGGTCCCGGCGGCTATAGCACCCAGATCTACTTCAACGCCCCGATGAACAAACTGTCGCTGGACCGCCATCTCGTTATCTCACCGGCGGTTGGGTCATTCTCGACCTACCTGAACGGGCCCGACGCCGGTGGGCGGTTTTCATACTCGATTGGCGGGCAGTTCAATCCATCATCGTCGTATACCATCACGCTCGCCGCTGGAGTACTCGACCGGTTCGGCCGCCCCTTGCCCGGTCCGTTCGTCTTCCACTTCAAGACGGCTCGACTGATGCCATCCATTGCGCTCTACGGGATGCCGGGTGCCGGCGACGGTATCTCGCTCAGCTCCGGTCGAGTCGCGACCGCACCGCTTCAGGTGATGAACGTACCGAAGGTGCATCTGGATCTCATCCGCACCACACTGCAAGCAGTGTCCGGTGGCGGGTGCTGCTCAACGCCCGATGGCACGACCGTGCGAACCTGGACGCAATCGGTACCGACTCATCTGAATAAAGTGCAGAACCTGGGTGTCACGTTGGCCGCGAAGGATGGTTCGCCGCTCACTCCCGGCCTGTACTGGCTGGGCGCGGCTACGGCGGACGCACTCCCCGGCATCGCACCCGGAGCCGACTATCCCAGCTCCTCCGAAATCGTCGTGGTGACGAATGTCAGCATCACAGTAAAGACCGGCGGCAACGGGACACTGGTCTGGGTCAATTCGGCCCGTACCGGCAAGCCTCTGACCGGCGTGACCGTCCAGTTAGTCGACTACCAGGGCGACTCCATCGCATCCGGCCGGACCGACGCGCGCGGCATCCATCTCTTCCCGCAGAACTCCAATCACGGTCCAGCCGGCGCGATGGTGACCGATTCCACGCACTTCGGCCTCGCCAGAGGGTACTGGACACCCTCCACCTCGTCACCCGACTCGTTTCAATACCTGCCGGAGGAGGAAGGCAACGGATCCAATGGGACCTACCTATATACCGATCGTCCGGTGTACCGGCCAGGGCAAACAGTGCATTTTCGCGGCGTGCTCTGGCGCGATAACGACGCAGTGTATTCACTGGTCGGGTCACAGGCGGTAACCGTCCAGGCGAGCAGTCCCACCGGCCGGCCTCTCTTCCACGGCAAGATCTCGCTGGATCGCTACGGCGCGCTGCGCGGCTCCTTCCGTTTACCGCCCCACGTCTCTACCGGTTCCGTCTACCTCTCGGCGAGTATTCCCCGGCAGTTCGGCGTGAACACATCATTCACCATCGCCGAGTATCGGAAGCCGGAGTTTCTCGCGACGGTCACCCTTGGAAGCGCGGCATACGTGCAGGGCGATACCCTGGCTGCCACGATTGGCGTGAAGTACGTCTTCGGTGCTCCGGTCACGCACCAGCGGGTGAGCTGGACAGCGTATGCGCAGCCTCAATTTCCCCAGCCACCGGGTTGGGATGCCTATGCGTTTTTCGATTGGGAGACCTACTGGCAACAGACGACGGCCACACAGGGCCCGAATGCGCAACCTCAGTCCCTGTTGGGCGAACAGGTGGCGCAGGGCTCCGGCACCACGGATGGTACGGGGCATCTCCATATCCGGGTTCCGGTTGACCTGGCGCGGGAGATCACGGATCGTACCGTCACGATCGAGGCGACGACCACGGACATAAACCATCAGTCGGTGAGCGGGCGAGCAACGGTGGCCGAATACAAATCGGCCGTGGCGATCGGTGTGTCGGCCGAGCACGACATCGTGGCGGCCGGCCAGCCAGCGACGGCAGATCTAGTTGCGGTCCGGAATGATGGGACCCCGGTGGCGGGGCAATCGATCTCTGTCACGATCTTGAAACGGACGTACAGCAGCGTGCTGGTGAAGGTAGGAGCGGGGCAGTCGAACTGGGAAGCCGTGCCGCACGATACGCCGGTGGAAAGCCAGACCGTGATGACGGATGGAGGGGGCAAGGCCAGCGTGACCTTCATCCCCAAAGAGGGCGGCGAGTACGTCGTACAGGTCCGCGGCAAGGATTCGCGCTGGAGACGCCGTACAGAGCGCTCAGTCGATCTATGTCAGCGCGAACGGGGCAACCGATTGGGGCGTCTCGGACAACACCTCGGTGCAGCTCAAACTGGATAAGACAACCTATGGAGTCGGCGACACGGCACACGTGCTGGTGGCGTCGCCCTTCGACCATGCAACCGCGCTTGTCACCGTCGAGCGCGGCACCATACGGCAGTACTGGGTAAAGCATCCGTCGACGCAGTCGCCCACCTTCAAGATACCCGTCACGTTGAGCGATCTTCCCAACGTGTACATCACGGTAACCCTGTACCACGGCTGGCGAGGGAACGAGCCACCGGATTGGAGGTACGGCAGCGCCGAACTCCATGTGCGCCTGGATGCAAAGCATGTAATCGTGCACCTGGCGCAGAACGGGTACCGGCATCATCCACGCGGACGCGTCACCTATACGGTGACCACCACGGATTCACAGGGGCATCCGGTCTCGGCCCAATTATCTCTGGCCCTGGTCGATACCGCCGTCCTGGCACTTCAGGACGAAGTCAATCCGGATATCATGCAGGCACTCTATAGCGAACGCCCGCTTGGGGTATCGACCGCCTCGGACGGCGTGCTGTCGATCGATCATCTGCAGACCAAGCCTAACTTTGTGGTGCAACCGTTAGGGGGCAAGTTGGCCAACGGTGCTGCTGTCCCTGCAACCGGGGGAGGAGGAGGTGGCGGCGGTGGGGTATCTGAGGTTACCGTGCGCTCGCGCTTTGCCGATACCGCCTACTGGACCGGCGCCCTGGTGACCGATGCTGCCGGACGCGCCACAGTCGCGCTTACCTTGCCGGACAGTGCCACCACCTGGCGGCTGGATGCCCGAGCTGTTACCTCGACTCAGGCGGTGGGACAGGCGCAATTGACGACGCTCGCAACTCAGGACTTGATCGTTCGGCCGGTGCTTCCACGCTTCCTGGTCGAGAATGACAGCCTGCGAGTCGGTACCGTCGTGAACAACAACCTGGCGTACGCAGTAAACGCCCGCGTGTCGGTCACCGCCTCCGGCATGCGGATCCTGAGGAACACCCCTGCCACCGTCCGGATCCCAGCTCATGGCGAGCGGCTTCTGTCGTGGCGCGCCACGGTGCCGCCGGGCCGCTCCGCCCGCGTCACGCTCCGCGCCATTCCATCCACGGCAGGCGTGCAAGGGGATGCCGTGTTGGTGACCCTGCCGGTCCATCCTCCCTTGACGGATGAAACAGTAGCCGCCGCCGGCCAGGTATTTGGCAGCACACGGCAATTGGTGCTCGTGCCTCGGAATGCAGTGGCTCAGCCCGGCGCCCTGACGGTACAGATCTCTTCCTCGCTCACCGCGGGGCTGGGAGCGGCGTTTGCGACACTTCGCCCATCCCCGTACGAGTCGAACGAGGATATCGCCGACCGGCTTCTAGCCGCCGGAAGTCTGCGCACGTTGCCTGCGGCGATTACCGGTCTCACCACTGGGGCGTACAGACATCTTCCCCTCACGATTGCGGCCGCTGTTCAGAAGCTGCTGGACAATCAGTACCCGGACGGTGGCTGGCCATGGTTCAACTCGCCGTTCGCGCTCAGCGACCCTCAGATCACCGCCGACGCTGTTGCGGCGCTGCACGCATCGGGACAGCATGGATCGCTGCTGCGGCAGGCTGTTACCCGGGGACGACGTTACCTACAGTCCCAACTGCAAGGTGTGCCGGCGGGGGAACGGGCACACCTCCTGAGGATGCTGGCGGAGTCGGGGCAGCCGGCCACGTCCGAAACGGAACGGCTGTATCACAATTCAATCCAGCGCTCGCATCTCGATATCGCGGCCCTGAGCGATCTCGGCATGGCTCTGCATCTCGCTCATGACGTGGCCGCCGCGCAGACAATCGTATCGATGCTGGATAGCCGCGCCATGGTAAGCGCCACAGGTGCTCACTGGGAGACCAGCGAGTCGTCGTATGTCTCCGGCCCGCCCGTTGCCACGACGACGGATGCGCTCAATACGCTGCTTGCCCTCACTCCGGGCGATCCGTTTGTACCCGCCGCCGTTCGCTGGCTGATGCTTGCCAGGCAGGGAGCTGATTGGGATTGCTCGCACGATTCGGCGGAAGCCATCGCGACTCTCGCCGCCTACGCCCGCGCGGCTCGGGAGGGACAGGCTGACTACAAGTATCGAGTCGCAGTGGACGGCACGCAGAAGTTGGCGGGAGGATACAACGGCACCAATCAGCGCGCGGTTCACACGGTGCGCGTTCCGATCGCCCGGCTGCACCGCGGCACCTCGAGTGCCCTGGTCGTCGCTCGACAGCCACAGGCGGGCACGTTTGGAGCTGGACCGCTGTACTACGTCGCCCGCTTGCATTACTACTTGCCGGCTGAGGCGATCGCGCCGCGTAGTGCCGGCATCTCGGTGAGCCGGCGGTATCTGAACCTGCAGGGGCACTCCATCACCGGCGCGCCGGCCGGATCGGCGGTGAAAGTGCAGCTGACAGTTCACACCGATGCGACCCTGGTGTACCTCACTCTCAGAGATCCGATTCCTGCCGGCATCGAGCCGATAGACTCATCCCTGAACACCAGCCAGCAGGGCTTGTTTGCGGCGCCCCAGTACACCTACGGCTACCGTCCTTTCAGCACCGGCTCGGGCGACCTGACGCAGTACGTGAGTCACAGTGACCTGCGAGACGACCAGGTCGACCTGTACAGCTACTTCCTGCCTCCCGGTACCTACACCTACACATACCTGGCGCAGGCCACCGTTCCGGGGAGGTACGACGTGGCCCCGACTCACGCCTCCGAGACCTTCTTTCCCGAAGTGTTCGGTCGAAGTGCCGGTCAGTCCTTCGTGGTTCGGTAGGAGGCAGTCCTACGATGCTGTGTTTGTAGGTGCTGCCGTTTCCTCACCTATGGCAGAACGCCGTACCTCTGGAGTGCCCATGCGTGAGATGGTCTAGGTGCTAACGATGTACAGCAGGCAGAGGTACGCGATGGTGGTGAGCGCGAACCCGATGGACATAATAAATGAACTGAGGTCCAGGTTGAAATCGAGGAAGCTCGCGCCGTTGAATCCCGCGCCCATGATTCCCACGGTGCCAAGGCCGGCGAGGAGCCGCCGAGTCCAGCCGGGCAATCGAAAGGCGTCAATGAGCACGGCGATGGAGATGAGGAACAGAAGTAAACCCAGAATGACATGAAGGATGAGGAGGACCGGTCCCTGCGTCATGGCCCAGACAACGCTTTGCACCGAGCCGCTGAAGTACCCACGAGGGTTCGCCCCTGGATGATGCCGAGTAATGGTAGTGAAGAGGTTGAGGCCCATCCCGAGTAGAAACTGGAGGATGAGCAAGAACAGGATAGCCAGCAATGTGCGTCTGACTCGTTGCATCCGTGAAACCACTATTGCGTCCATGGCGTGCCAAACTTCATCTTCCCAGACATGGTACCTGTCATGTGAGTAGCCCCGTGAGATAACCGTGGCGGTGCCCCACACGATGATCGCCGATGCCGTGTTTGCGCTCGCGTCTCCTCGCCTCTATAACCTGCCGCCCCAGCAGATACGCCGACCCGGCCGTGCCCTGATTGCCGAAGGCGTTACCTCCCCGGCAAGTAGTCCGGCATTGGTCAACGAGACACGGTTACCCTCCCGTTGCCGCGTTTCTCGCTGCACGCTTGCCGATCTCTTCACATAGTCAATGTAGGTCACCGACTCTCCCAGCCAACCGGCGACCGCGTGCCACTCCAGCGGCGTCTGACAGGTAGGGGAGGCAGGGATGAACGAGTCGCCGTCCGCGATCTGCCAGGAAACGGTCTGGTCTGTCGATACTTCCGTTCCATCCGTACTCGGGCATTGAGCCCAGTACTGATAGCGGAGTGGCCCGCTGTCACCGGGCGCTCGCTGCACGCGCACGGATGGGCCCGACGGTGTCTGCGTGACCGTCACAGGTGCGGGAGCTGCCGGTAAGAGTCGCAGATGAACGATGCCCCCAATCACATCGAAATCCTCTGTAACGCCGGGGCTTCGCAGTTCCACCGGCACGATCCCCGCGAGCCTCGTAGTACGCGCGACCACCAGCAACGTCGCCTTGATGGTCTGCCCGGGCTTCAGTGCCCGGACCACGTGTGGGGGAATGCAAGGTGCCGGCGGCAAGCTCGGAACAGCGGGTGGATAGCGGGGATTCCCGGCCGGATCGATCGCCCAAACACTCAGGATAAAGTTGGTACCGTCATAGCAATCCCGGGTGATATCGATAGGGGTACGACTGACATTGGTTGCAGTCACATGTACCCGCAGCAATTCATCCCGCCGAAAGGGCCCTGCCGGTAACGTGAGCGTAATGCGCAAGCCGTGTTGCCCACTCGCGCCGGCGGGTGTTGCCCCGGCGGCCAGGCTACCCAGAAACAGCAGGGTGAGGGACAGGCTGGCCACGATGGACCGGTAGCCTGGCAAACGGTTCTGACCTTTCACACGTGTCACTCCTGCCGGTAGCGTAAGGCGCGTACGGTCAATGATGCGGATGACGCCACCTGGGAGATGTCGCCCGCTGCACCCTTTCACCGTCGCGCGAACGAGTCAACGTTCATGCTGCGATCGATCGAGATGACGATGATGAGCGTGTACCGCCGTCGCCATCACGTCTCCCCACGCGGCAAATGTTTCCCGACCTACTTCAATGGTGTCGTCAAGTGCAGCGGACAGGTCGTCGCAGACCTTCGTGAGCGTGATGGCGCGCACGATCAGGTCTTTGGCGCTCGGCTCTCGGGCTTTGAGGCTATCGGAAGGTAAGGCGTCATACGAGGAATCCGCCTCTTCATACCCTTGCAGGATATGATCCTTCAATGTTGCACCTTTACGTGCTATGTGGGCTTGTCGGCTTGTGGGTGACTGGCCGGTCTCCAGTATCTGCCAGCCAATGATGCGGACAAAGCCGCGTTGCTAGGCCAACCTTACCCCTTCGGGGCATGAGCTACAAGCGGTTAAGCGATTCGCTGCACCCTACCATCCGTTGGCCGCGGTGTACTTCGTGGCTGCCATATAGCTCGTCCTCTTCATCCGGGTCGAGATTCCGCAGACTTGCGGCGGACAGGCACACGTTACAAAGTTCCGCCGCGTCGCGTTAGGAAGACGACAGTGCTGGGGGGCGAGGGTCACACAAGCCATTTGGCGCCGAGGCGCCTCCCGTCCATCTATCATGTCCAGAAGATGGCCCTCGGGCAACGAGGTGTAGAGAGATGATGAAGCGAGTGATGCTGCGGCTCGTGCAGGCCTGCATGGTCACAATCCTTCTGTTTCCGGCGACCGGTGACGCGCTTGCCAGCCCGTCCACCGCGTGCAAGTTGGTGTTTCGCTCGGGTCGTACCGCGTGTTACTTGTCGAGCGCCATTTCGGCGGCAGAGGCGCGGTTCGGATCCGGTGCGATCAACCCATCGTCCACGGTGTGGAAGCTCACGCGCTTGTCGCTGAAACAGGTCATCATCAGCGGCATCGGGACCGGAGGACCAGTGGAAATTCACTACCTATATGGCCGGCTCCCCGGCGGAGCCACCGAAATACCGATCCCGTCGCCAGCCTTCCCGCGGTATCTGGTGGTTGAAGAGGTTCGTGGGGATAGCGTGCCGCGTACCCCTGTCGTGCATGGCGCGACTATCAACGGGAAGGTGCAACTTCCGTGGAACTTCACCGGCTACACGGCACGACGCAACCTGTCTATTTTGGTGGACTCTAATGTTGCCAGACGCCGTGTGGCCGCCGTTGGAGCAGCTCTTCTGTCGGACAAAACCGGTAGCAGTTAGCGCAATCCGCATGCCGATGGTCGGAGGAGGGGAATGATACAGCGATTAGCGATGGCGATCCTGATGGTTTCCGGTTTCGTGGGGCACACCTCCCTACTCAGTGCCCCTGCCTCACAACCGCCGCCTGTACTCCACGAGCATTGCGCCCTGTATGCACTGTCCGGTCAGCAGTGGAAGCGTACCATCCTGCTGGAGGAAGGACAGTTGGCTCGGTTCGTCCTCGTAGTGCGATATGAGGTTCCCGACTGGCGCGATCTTCGGGCTCACCTTGCCATCCGCCGCACCTTTATCGGAGGGCAGCGCCATCAGTTGCAGTATGGGGGGACGGTCTTTGCCATCGGAATGAACTACACGTATCTGGCCAATGGCTATATGCGGTTCTCCGTTACTGTCCGATTTCATTCGTCCAGGGTGCTGGGGGTTCTGCTTGCCACCTTCCCGGTGACAAATGGTGTGGAAGGCTTTACCCCGGACTTCGTATTCACTGTGCGACCTTTTTCCGGCGTGGGGAAATAGGTCGGTGCACATCCGATACTAGGCGGTGCAGGTCCAAGCGTGGAGCGGAACTCTCCCAGGTACGTACTCCGCGTTCCAGTACAAGGGGGAATTGGGGCCCTGGCACACGGCCGGCTATCGCTCGAATGGAACCATAGCCGTGAGCGTGATGTTCCACGTGATCAGCTGACGGCCTGACCGACAGTGAGAGCAACCGGTAATGACCGAACGAAACGATACGCAGACCTGTGATACCGTTGGCGGCGGTTCTTTTGGTGGCACCGGCGGCGTTGGGGATCGGGACTGGTCAGCTTGTCGCAATCGATACGGATTTGTTGTGAGTGGGAATTTCAATAGGACGGTGTTTCGGGCTATGGGGCCCTTCTTGCTGTTGCCGTTACTGATGTTCGTGCAGTTCCTACCGGTTGGGAATGCAAACGCGGGAGCCAGTTCCGGAATCACCGTTAGCACGACTGCTCACGGCATCAGATTGACCCTTGAGGTTCCACGGCGCTCCTATCCACGAAATGCTTTAATTCGAGTCGGGTTGCGCCTGACCAATCTTTCCCATCGAGATATGCCGTATCCACATTTGCGCGACACCGAGGGCATGTGTTCCAACAGCGCGATGGAAGTGTTCAACGATCAAGGCGTCATTCTCTATCCACCAGCCATCCAGATAAAGCCAGGTGGACCGACGAAGCTCGATCCGCCATGTCCCGTGCAGGAGATTGGTGGACGGCAACTGCATCCGGGCCAAACCGCCGCGGGGAGCGATCTGGACATCCTCCGGGCGAAGAATCTCCGCGCCACGGTGTACGTATTTTGGACTATGCATGCACGGAACCGTCGAGGCACGACGGTGTACCTTTCACGTCCGGTCAGAGTTCGGACTCCAACGGTGCAGGTTGTGCTCACGCCCAGTCAGCCGTTGCGTGTCTCGATTTCCCGGCTCCCCGGTCACCTCTCGGCTCAGGTGCAACCCAGGGCACGTGTCCACGGGCCGCTGTACGCGAATGAGAATTCGGACTGTGATCCCGGTGGGAGCATCAGCTATGGCGGCCCTGGCTCAGTCGGGTGGGCTGAACAGTCTCGGCGCACCCTCTATCCTGATTGTCCAAATCCATCCTTCTGGTACGCTGTTGTCGGCTATTTGGGGCAGCCGGTTGGAAGCATCGATTACGTACGGCCCAAAGAATAACGTTCCACGGCCGCATTTTCTCCGTTCTCTTCCCCCATCGTTTTTCAAGACTGGAGTGATCGTCGTGGACGATCGAAACCCAAAACTCGACCGAGTATATTTCTACTACGATTAGTCCCGGGACCTGCCGGGCAGGCAACCGTAGTCTTCATGGCACACCAGCGTGTGCTTGCCCTCAGGGGAAAGTGAGGCAGTGCCTGTGAGAACTGCGCGGGTGATTGCACTTCTTGTGGTCATCAGTGCCCTCGTACTGAGTTACCCCGGGACGATGTCGGTGAGTCAGGCGAGCCCTGTTCCGTGTCTGCTGCTCTTTCCGTCATTCGCGGTTACATGCTATCCGCCGAGTGACGTCGCACGAGCAACGGCGCGTATGCGGGTGCCCCCGTTGGATCCGACGGTGACAGTGCAGCAGGTCCTGGGTCTATCGCTGACCCAGGTCATATCTCTGGACCGATTCCTGCCACGAGAGAAGAAACGACCGAAGTACAGTCATGGCGTGCTGTACATTTACGGCACCCTGCCTGGTCCACCCGGACTCATTCCCTACCCATCACCGGCCTCACCCCCATGGCTTCTCCTCACAGAGAGTGTGGGGCACCTCAAGGGTATCCATGGTATCCGCATGTCGCGCCCGGTGTCAGTATCAGGACAGGCTGGCTCGCCGGTGACAACGACCACGTATGGGAATTGGGGAGGCAGCGTAAACATTCCGCATCACGATTTGAGTTTGGCCTTCGAAGGCAATGAAGACCGGCCATTGCTCAAGCGGGTAATCACAGCAATCATTTACCAGACCACGCCCTCGTCATCCCTTCCTACAAGCAAGTAGGCAACATGACGCCGTCGCTGTGAGTGGGGAAAGACGGTCGTCTTCAGACCCAGGGCTCCTCCTCTTGCTCCTCCGTTCGTCGCCATTTCGAGTAGGGGACCCCGATATCGTTTTTTCAGGTATTTGACTCAAGGGCGTGACGTTTTCCGGACTTTACCCGTTATAGCTTCGATCATGAACAAGCCAAACGATGTTGACGAATACCACGAGCTGCATCCGATCCCCGTCGAGGCGCTGCAGAGACAGGACGATGAGCAATCAGCCGAGGGTCGCCTGATAGGCCTCATGTCGGAGTACCAACACCCGCTCTACGGGTTCCTGGTGGTGCTTGTGGCGGATCGTTTGGCCGCTCAGGACTGTCTTCAAGAAACCTTTGTGCGGGCCTTCGAACACCTGGAAAGGGGCGCGGCGATCAACCGGCAGTGGTTGTATCGGGTAGCGCGTAACCTCGCTACTGACGAGCTCCGCAAACGGCGCAAACTGCGAGTGGCCGAGGATGAGCTGAATGCGTTTGCGTTGCATGACCCGCGGGAAGATGTCCAGAGTTCGCGCGTGCGGCAGGCGTTAGCCCAACTGTCCACGGCCGACCGTGAACTGCTCTATCTCTCCGATGCGGACGGTTTAAGCGCGGACTCCATCGGGCAGGTTCTGGGCCTCCGACCCGGCGCGGTTCGGATGCGCCTGTGCCGCGCGCATAAACGATTTCGTGCAATCTACGGGGACGCACCATGACGATCCACACCAAGGTCCAGAAGCTACTCGTGTCGCGCCGTTCGCTCTCGCTGGAGCAGCGGAGTTATGCCGTTGCCCACCTTGAGGCCTGCAACGAGTGTACACAGGCAGATGCGCTGTTTCAGGCAAATGCTCAGGCGCTGGCCCACCTTACTTCCCCGGAACCGCCAATTACGCTGGCGGATGCCGTGCTCGGGCGCGTAGCAGAATCCCGCGAAACCAGGGAGATACTTGTCAGCCCAACCAACTGGATTTCGGGACAGTTGCCATTGAAGGTGCAGCGCGCTGTCGCCCTGACCATCGTGCTGATGCTAGCGCTTATCGGAGGGTTTTCTATCGCCGCAGCCGCATCATCCTCGGTGCGTGGGGCGCTTCAGCACGCGCTTCCATTCCCGCTGCCGGGCAAATCAGGCGCAGCGTCGAATGCGCAAGGAGAACCGGTTGCTATCTATCCCAAACCGCCTTTTGCTGTCGTATATCCGCAGACCGTACCCCCTGACATGGTTGTTCATTTCATTCTCGAGTTCTCGAATGGGGATCCCGTGGGCCTGGAAGGTAGCGCGAATTGCGGCTCCGATGAACATGCGGCGGTGTGCTTGCGGAACACGGAAGACACTCCGCTCCTTGTCCATATTTTCCCTGGCATGTATATGGGGTACGTCTCGAACCTAGCTCAACCGATCTGGAAGAGAAATGTCGATAACGTGTGGCTAGGCATGCGGACCGTTCCGCCACGGAGTCGGTACATCGAGTTGGACGAATGGAGCAACCAGCAATTACCTCTCTCGCGTTACCTCCACGCTCGAATCAAGGGGAATCAGATAACGGTGCGCCAACGGGGATCGACGACTACCGTCTTCCTGGTACGGAGCGGAACTGCCATTGCCCTCCGGAGCAATATAGGACGTCAGGCCACGCTCAACTGCGTAGCCACGCTACGGCCCATTGCAATCGCGGGGCGTACCGGATACCAGTGATCGAGTCGAAACCTTCCGGCCCACGCCTCATTGCCCTGTGACGGTAGGGCGCTACCTAGCGAAAAGGATCATTGTTCCGTGCCGGACGCCGGATCGTCTCTCGGACGCCTTCACCCATCGCGCCCCCTCCCCACAACGACGTCTGGCAATAGGCTGTGGAATCTATCAAGGCGCGAGAGGAGTGCCGTGAACGACAAGCCGGAGGCACTTTCATTCGACGAGGTGTCAGACCTTCTGGCCTACGCCGCTGCCCGGCCGTCAACAATGGACGTGCTGGCGCGCGTCCACGGGCACTTCATGGCATTTCCTCCGGGGCATGGCGGCGTTCAATTCGGTGTCTTGCTTTCCCGACCAGAGCAGGTTGACGATGTCGCTCGTGTACGGAACGTTCCAGCCAACATAGATTTTGGTCTTAATGTCCAGGTGCGCATTATGAGCGGCCCCGGTCGGGACCCAGTGCCGCCCGTTCCAGATCGGTCGTGGGTCACGCTCGAAGGCTGGCTCTCATGGTGGAACGAACCGGAGAAGCCGCTATTCTGCAGGCTGGTTGTCCAGGGCACCATCCCGGGTGCGTACCCACACGGGTACTGACTCAACGCGCATCACACTTCCAGAAAATCCGCCAGGTGCAGACCAAGCTCAGGGACGGCTCCCATGGTTTTCCCCGTGGTCGTGTACTACGGCATTCTGTTGACTGGCGACACTGCAGCGTGAGCGATTGAGGGTAACCGTGAGTTTTCTTGCTGTGCAGTATGCGATTGGCCCCTATCTACCGGCTACAGCATGTGAGTTCACCGGCGCGTGATCCGGCCACCGGATGCTGGGACAGCGTCGTGCGTGACAAAAAAGCAATTGCCGCGTTAAAGCAACAGAGGTTCGCCGTGATAATCCGTAAATCGCTGGTTGCGCTTGCCGCCTTACTCCTGCCGTCACCGTTCTCGCCGGTGTCGGGCACGAGTGCGTCGAGCACAACCTCGCTGCGCGTGGACACGGTTACGCACGGAGTAAAGCTCTCGTTGATCGTGCCGAGACGGACGTATCCCAGGAATGCATTGATTCAGGTCACCGTTCGGCTGCAGAACGTAAGCCGGCGTACCGTGCTGGTCTCGTCGGGAATCAACGGACCAACAGTAGTCGTGCTCGATAGCGCGAAGCAGGTGGTGTATTCGCCCGAGTCACCCTTCATGGACGACACATTTATGTCGATTTTGGGAGGAGGTCCTCGACCACCAATCAAACTGGCGCCGCACAAGTCCTGGACACCTACCTTCTTCGTGATCCTGCGTGGGCCGGTACTGCAAGCTCAGGCGTTGCTCGGCGCGCGGGGAAAGGAACTCGAGGTGGACGGCGCGCCGGTTCCCATAACGCTGACCGATGCAGCTGCGCCGGCAGTGCTGGTGAGTGACGCTCCGACCATTCATGCGACTGTTACGCCTCCACCCGGTGCCTTGGGGCCGCCGATTGTCATGGAAGAAACGCATTGCTCGGGAAACGGCATATCCAGCGAGGATGGGTGGGATGGAGCGTCCAGCGACGACCTTACACCGGACTTTGCGCCCGACTGCGTCTCGCCGCGCACGTGGATCGCGTACGCCGGTTGGCTGGGTTATCCGATTGCGACCGTCAGTTATTCTGGTCCCTAACGGAGAATGATCCATGCACGACCGAGCCCATGGTTCAGGCGACCGCCTTCGTACGCGGTGGCGGGGTATCTCAATTACTCGGTTGTTACCGTTAACGACGGCACACCCGCGAGACAGATGAAGTGAAGTCACGGTGGGTCGGTTTGTCACTTTTGCCGGTCATGATGATCTACGTCTTCAGCGGGCCCATCCAGGTGAATGGCGAGGGCGGCTCAGCCGTTACGGCGAGCGCACTATCCGTCAATGGGATCAAGCTGACACTGTCGCTCCCCCAGCAGGTCTACCCGCTCGATGCGCTGGTGCGCGTTACCGTTCGCATTCAAAACGCCGGGCAGCATACCGTCCTTACCTGGATTGGGGACGGCTGCACCAGCACGAATCCATCCATTGAGGTGTTCGGCGGTAGAGGACGGCTGATGGACCAGGGGCCGTCGATTGAATATGATAATCCGGGGTGCAGGGCCGTATTTGGTCAACCATTTCCGCCGGGGCGCGTCGTGGTGCGCCGCGTCTTCGCGGTTTTACGGGGCCCATACCTTCGGGCAGCGCTCGCAGTCGGCAAGAACCTGCACGGTCAGGATGTTAGCGCGAAGCTGGCAGTACGTCTCGCCGCTGGAGCGGCCCCAACCGTGACCGTCGACCAAACTGGTGAGCCGGCTGCCACGGTAAGCCGGCCACCGGGGGCAACCGGGCCGCTGTACTACTCCGGGTCGGCGCTGTGCGGCACAGCTGCCGATCCTCAGCCCACGCAAGTTAATCTGCTGTGGTCGTCAGTGTCGTCGCCGCTTCATTCAGGCTGCCTGCAGACGCGGGAATGGCATGGGTTGGCCGGTTACCTCAACTATCCGGTCGTGCCAATTGACTGGAAGCCCAACTGATGGGAGTTCGAGAAGGAGCGTCTACGTGAAGCTCGGAGCGTGCGGCGTAGCCCTTCTCTTCGCCGGCTCACTCAGTGGGTGCGAGACCACAGGATCGCTGGGACTCTCCAACGCCATCGTTGTCCCTTCTGCACCATGCCGCCATCAACCCGCTGGCTATGTCCCGCCCACAGTTCCAGCCGGACAGCGCTATCTGAACTCCCTGACGCCGGATCAGCAGCAAACGGCTATCGCCCAGTCACCCCAACTCGGTGCGCCGGGAAGGCATCCGCACTACATAAGCCAACAGCGGGTGACCAGACTGGCACGGCTCGCAGCCCAATCAGAGTACAGCGGGGCTGCGCCCGCTTCTGCGCCGCTTACAGCGCGGCTCATGACGATTCGCCAGTTCGAGCGCTTGCTAGGAGAAGGCACGAGCTACTTTGTGAACGTCCACCGCAAGCTCTGGATCGTGACGGTCCATGCTCGAACAGTCAATACCGAGGGGAGGCGTCCCATGATCTACTCTGTCTACACCCTGGTGCTCGATGCGGAGAGCGGCCAGTCCTTTATGTACGCAGCCGGCTGCGACCCGTTCGCACGAGGCGGAAAACCATAACTGTAGAATCAGATTCTCATTCCTCCGACCCGATGGAGAAGCGCCTTGCCATATTTTGGCGTGTTCATTGAACCGGGTACAGCGCCAAACGGTGGCACTTCTATTTTCGTCACGGTGATACCCCGTGATACGCAGCACTCGGCGATGAATGACATCAATCAGATACCGATACCGTATCCCGATGTCTACCTCGTGGAGGCGGATTCACGAGGAGCCGTCATCGCCGCGTTCGAGCACGCCGAGCTGTCTTCCCTACGGCACGTGAAGCTTCTTCGTCGTAAGAAAGGGCACGGGGTGACCTCGGCACACGACTCTTTCGTGGGATGGGAAGACACGAGAAGAGGTACAGGCTGGTGAAGCCCCGAAAAAGGAGACAGGTGCGGGGAGAGGTGAGTCATTGATTGCGAGACGTCCATTCGAAGTTGCGGTCGCAATCATCATTCCGCCTCTCGCTACGGTTCTCGCCTGGCGCGACATAGTACAACGCCGTGATCTGTCCGGCCCGCTACGCGGTTGGTGGGCCGTGATGTGTCTAATTCCGAGTGTAGGTCCACTGATGTATGTCGGTATTGGAAGAGGACAGTTGTGGTGAGCGCCGCCTGGCACCAACGCTCGGTGGACTCGGTGCCTTTCCGGCATCCACGGATGGCAACTGTGTTCGGAGAGTATCTTCTGCGGTCCCAGTCCGCACGTACTGAGCCATCGCCACGTGTCATTTCGGTATGACGCTGTAGCTCCCATATCGCTTCCGTCCAGTCAGGACGCGCAGAAGCTGGATTGACGCACGTGAGTTACAACTTGGCCCGTGCCGGCGTTCTGCTCATAACGTGCTGCAGTGGGAGGACCGGATGAGAGCAGTCAAGACGGCGGTTTCGTGGCTCGGGATGTTGTGCATGGTTCAGTTGCTCGCTCCATTCGCCACCTGGCAACGCGTCGACGCTCAGTCCAGCACGCCGATCACAGTCAGTGCCGTGTCACATGGTGTTCGCATCGCACTCCTCATCCCACGCCACGTGTATCCGCGGGATGCCCTGGTGCAGTTCACGGTGACGCTGCAAAACATCTCGCGCCGCGATCGCTATCTGCAGGATTGGCCGCCCGACTGGGGCGGACGGTACAGCCCGCATGTTCGCATGCGTACCGCGGGCGGCCGCCTCGTCTATGAGGAAGAGCTATCGAGCTTCGTCGCTCCGACGCCTGGAAGCTCCGGTGGCAATTACATTCTTCGGCCCGGCGCCACCCTCACCCGCCATATCCGCTTCGTCCTCGAGGCTGGACAGGTCCAGGCTGTCGAGAAGGTCTTCGATGGCTATACCTCCTTCAGCTCGCGGCCGGGCACGCCGACACCGGCGAGATCGACGTGGGCCACACATCAGTGGCAGGTCGCCACGCCGTTCGTTCGGCTCAGCTTGACCGGCGAGCCTGCACCCGTCATCGCTGTGTCCCACATTGGTGGGCGGGTTCACCTGGTCGCTCGATCGCCCGTGGCTGTATCCGGCTCTCCGCTCTTCATGGACTCAATCAGATGCTGGACCAGTCACAGCACGATGTGGACGAGCCAACATGTGCCCTGGACAACGGCACGCGGCAACCGCTTCTCGAGCTCCGTCGACCGCCATTGTCCCTCGCCGCAACCATGGCACGCCGTCATCGGCTGGCCGGACCATCGGGTGGCCTTCATCAGCTATACGGATGTCGGGAAGATCCCAAAACGGTGATCTCGTTGGCATCCGCTGTGGGTGACGCAGGGCGGTTCTCATGCTTCTTGAGTCTCACCTGTTGGCGCGTCTCGTGATGCGCAGCCGGCATTCGGCCGGGAAGCGCATCGGAATCACGATGGCACTTACACTCACATCGTTGATTCCTATCACTGCGGCGGTGGCTCGTGGCCCCGCCACGATCGCTCTACCTCCACACATGGCCTCCGTCTCGGCTCATGGCCTCATGCTCACGATCGAGACGCCTCGCGCCGCCTACCCGCGTGATGCGCTTGTCCCGGTTACGGTGTCTTTGCACAACAGCAACGATCTTGACGCACGAGTCGAGTTATGTGCCGGCTTCCTTCCTTCGGTACAACTGCGCGACTCAGCAGGACATCCTGTCAATCAGCCGCCTATCCCTCTGGGTATGACGCATCCGCCCTGCTTCGACCCCACTGTTCCCGTGCCGTTGTCGATAGGCACTACTCTCCATTGGTCGGGTCTACTGATCTTGCACGCACCGCGCGTACGTGCGTCGGAATCGATCTACAGCAAGAACGCCGGGAACGCGCTCTTTGGTAGACCATCCATCGAGCTCCAGACACCGGATCTCGAGATCCGGACCCTGCCGCCGGTCCGCACCCGGGCCACGATCCAGTCGAACCCAAGCCTTCACGCGACCGTGAGGGTGCCTCCGAGAGGTCGGATCTACTACACCGATCGAACGGAGTGCTCTGCGCCGTACCGGGGAGTGACGATCGGCGGAACGACTGAGTGGACGGCGGCGAACGGCTCGATCATTGAACCGAGCAGCGTCGAGGGCTGCACCAGCATCAGTCGTTGGCAATTGGCAGTGGCCGTCGAGGGCGAGGCGCCCGTCTGGATCGATCGCCGCATCGCCCCACCGGCCCTACCGGCAGGCGGAACGATCTCCGCCGGGTTGTGCCGCTCGAACCCTCCGCCGCCCGATGCGGGAACGGTTGCGGCGACCTGGCGTGGAAGCATTTACCTGGTCGCAGTGAACGGTTCTCATACCTGCCGGCTCACCGCCTCGATCGGCGCTAGAGCGGTGCATCTGTCCCCGGACGGCCAGTGGGTGGTGTGGAGTGCGCCGGAGACTCGCCGGCCCTGGATCACCGACCTGTGGGTCGGGAGAAGCGATGGCCGGGCCACTCCTCGACGTATTCCCGGGGCATCATTCAATACACCGTATCCAACGGTGGTCTGGTCGCCGGGAGGGAGGTTCTTCGCTTACGGACGCGCCGGCTCGATCTTCCTGGCACGGCCCCAGGGCGGCATACCGCACGTCCTGTCTTCCGATGGACGGCATGGAACGCTCCCCCTGGCCTGGATGCCGAACGGGTCCGCTGTCGTGGCCCGGAAATATGACACGGGCGGTGAATGGCCCCACCAGGTCGATCTCACGATCGATGGGTTGCGAGGAGAGACGAGTACGGCGGCGATTCGGTTTCCATCGTGGATCAGTAATCCCCATGCCAGACCCATCGGGTCGTATCCGCAATCCGACATCACTATCAGCGCCGGCGGAACGCATGTGTTTCTCTCCACTTCGGGGGGTGGAGTTCAGGTGTCCGGCGTGTGGGAAGCCGGTCTACGTTTCGGGTCGCAGGGGGATACCGCCCGATTGATCCTTGGCACACGGGCACGCGTGCGTGGGTATCCCGCACCAGCGGCGCACCTGAAAGGCGCCACCCATCTGTTTGCCTCCCCCGATGGCCGGTATGTGGCAGTCGATCCCACAACGGGGTTCTGGGTGGTCGATACGGGAACACTGCAGGGCCGGATGTTGCGGATCCCGCCGCAAACGGGATGCGTGGTATCGCAATCAGTCTGGTGGAGCGGCCGGCCCGGCATCGCATTCGTCACCACCTGTCCGCTCAACGGCGGCACCGCGTTCCGATCCACGCTGTGGAGCGCCAGTCTCAGCGGCGGTGCGCCCTACCAGTTGTTGACAGTCATCGACCGGCAGCCGGACGGGATATCGATTGGCACCGTCTACCGTCAAGTACATGACGGCTCGAATCCCGGATCGTTGGGTGGCTGATGATGCGACATATCACCTGTAGCTACGGCACGCTCTTGCGTGTCGCCCTTCCTCACTACCGGAGATTGCGACGCCCCGGAGGGAATGAACCCGGGACGTGGTGCATAAACCAGCCTGGTGCATGAGATTCGGTGGGTCGTTGTCGCGGTGCAGGCGCGTCACTCGATGCTGATGCCGACCTGTGGCCGGCAGGCAAGACTCCCGGCGATCGTGACCAGCCGGTTTGCCGGCGGGCTCGCGAAACCGCCGGCGCGAAAGCCCTCGTGGCGCCGCGCCAGTGTGGTGAGGTTCGTGGTGGTTGTCGTTCGATCCGCCAGCACGATGAACTGCGCCGGACCGTCGCCGCCGGTCGGGACCGGGCGCACGTAGGCGCGGACGGCCACGCCGTAGGTCAGATACGGCAGCCCGTGCTGTGCCGCGCAGAACGAGAAGACCTGCGGAACGGTGAAGCGCACCGGTGCCTCGGCCGGGCTCATCGGCGGTTCGAACGTCACACCTGACAAGAGCGTCTTCGTCACTGCGCCTTGCTTGACGGTGACGACAATCTGAGTGAACTGAAGCGGGTGCGTGACGGGCACGCGAAGAATAGCCTCGAAGGTGGCGTTATGGCCGCGCTCCAGGGTTTGTCGCAGCCGTCCATCCACATCAGCCGGCTGAACGACCCGGTGGTAACCCTGCCAGGTGACGTGTCTCAGGGCGTACTGCACCGCGATCCCGGTTGCCACTCGGTAGGGCGAGTTCACCTGCACGTCAATTCGCAGTGGCTCACTGTTCGGCATCCACCCCCAGTCCACGGGATGCCAGTGTCCATGCCAGGCGTAGAGCCGCGTGGACACCATGAGGGGTGGAAGTGATCCGGCACGCGCCGGAACGGCCGCACCGATCGACGCCACGACCAGGACCAGAAGTACGACGGCGCGCATCTCTACCTTTCCTTCCGTATCCTTCGTTCTAACGCGTATGGGGTACATCTGTGACACGAGAACATGTGCGGATATGCCGGCCTGAAGCCGGGCTCTCGCTGCATCGATTCGCGCACGGAAGCCGGTCAACCGGCGTGTCGGTGCGATCCTGATCGTGAACGTTTGTGCTTCACACTATACGCGACCGTTACACTCGGCCCGATTCGGCGTTCTCCTACTAGATCACACAGCGCAGCACCGGGAGGGCTGAATGGCAATGGCAACGGTCAAAAGGGCGGCGTGGTGGATTGCGATGGTGTGCGTGCTGCAATTCCCCATTTCCGGAGCAACACAGACCTCGGCTGCTGCCACCACGAGCCGGCCACTCAGCGTGAACGCCGCCAACGCGCTCTGCCGCGCCCATCCCGCCGGACGCGAACGGATCTGGCTGCGCGGGTGGTTTGTCCTCTCACGTGCGGGGGATGGTTACCTCGAAGGCGGGCTCTTCGACTCACGGGAGGCACTTCCGCTGGTTACTGTGAACCAATGGAATGTGGACGGCAACTGGCGGCGCTATGGCGCCCTGTACGTTCACATCGGCACTGGTGCGACCTTTGGCTCCCCCCGATCCGTCACACTGCACGGGGTTCTCGACTGCACACAGGGGCGGCTGGTGACGGATCGTGACCCGTTTGCGCAGCCCAGACTGAAGACCACCTACGGACCACCGGTCGTGGCACGTGATGGCTCCGTCACGACCTGGGCGGAAGCCGGTGGCCTGAAGTTGACGCTGACCGTTCCCCGCCGGGTCTATCCGCGTAATGCGCTGGCAAGGGTCCGCGTGTCGCTGCAGAATGTCACCACTCATACCGTCGGCTACTGGACTCCGGGCATTAACCCTATTGGCTATGACTCACCGCAGACCGAGGTATTGAGCTCGTCAGGGAAGGTGCTCTTTCCACCCGCCATGCCCTATATGCCGGAGATACCCGGACCCGCTCCGGTGCTCGAACCGGTGGGAGCCGGCGGGACAGTGACCGAGAGCGAGTACATCGTGGTGCGGGGTGCGCGTATCCGAGCGACGCAGAGGTTCGTGCCGCAGGGGACGCGCTACACCGGCCTGCCTCCCCGCGTGCTGACGACACGACCGATTCTCGTCCGGCTCACCTCAGAGCCGGCACCCACTCTCGTGGTGCATGGCGCTTCGACACAGCCCGCTATCGATGTGACTCGCCCGCCAAACGTTACAGGACCTATGCTGGAAATCGATTATGCCGATTGTGGTTCCACGGCGAGCGATCCCTTCGTTTATTCCTATTCGTACGACTGGACTGGCTCCACGCTCCATCTAACGCCCGGCTGCGCCCCGCTGGAGAGGTGGTACGTGCGAGTTGCCTGGTTGAACCACCCGGTGGCCGCGCTCGACTACACCTCGCCTCAGCCGAGCCCCACGCCACTCCCGCAACCGTCGCCGACACCCGCGCCGACGGCCACGCCTACTACTACGTCATATCCCAGCTTTGCGAGCCTCATCCACCGAGCGGCGGTCGCTATGGCGTCCATCCACAGCATGCATGCCGAGGGCACCCGCGTCTCGGTTGATTCGTCGGCTCAATTGCATCTCCAGCTCCACGCGGATTGCACGTCCGGGCCCGGAAGCACTCTCCCCGTCACGCTGCGAACGCTGTTCTCCGGCCGGCAGAGTGAGGCCGGTGCGATCGACGAGGGATACATCCTCCAGGGGCCGCTGCTGCCGGCGCCGCATACAACGACGGCTGCCTGGCATCGATCCAGCGCGACGCACGAATCCTGGCGTTCGGTGGATCTACACACCCAGCCGGCGTGGGGCCTTACTGATGCCCCAATCTTTTCGCCTGACCCCGCGTACGTAAACCAGGTGTGTCCGAACGTGCTCCGCCTCACCTATCTCACCGTACTGCCTGCGCCGTCATCCATACGGCAGACCGTGCTTGGAACCACGCTGCTGGACGGCCATCGCGTCTGGCGCCTACACGATCAGCAATATTTCAAGGCCGATCTCTATATCGATGCCTCGACCTTTCGGCTGCGACGGCTGGTGCTGTGGGACGGGTCCGTTCGAGCCGCTCACTGGCAGATTCGCTTTGATTACTCGAAGCTCAACGTCCCGAATCACATCACTGCCCCGAAGTGAAAATGTACTCGGTCTCGAAAAAGGAGAGCGTTTCGGTGAAATGGCTGTTGTCTCTCGCGTCGGTGGCTATCCTGTTGCTTCTGTGATTTCTAATAAACCGAGGCAAGGTGGTTGAGAGAGTTGACGTGGATATAAGATCGTGAATGACGGAAAAGAGAGCAGGGCCGTGGAGGCGCTCAAGCGAGCGCTGCGACGCGTGGTGAGAATCAGGGTAACCTACACCTGCCGAGAGCCGGCGTCGGTGACCGATCGGACGGTTAGAGATGCAGCCGTCATACAGAGGACAGTAGATGCGATTGCCGAGTTTCCCGTCGAGACACGCGAAATTATTCATTGGCCACGGGATCGTGAGTTTGCTGATCTGGTGTGTTACCTGGACGATGGCGGGGAAATTCCGGTACATGTTAACCCGTCGTATCGGCAGACCGTTGTCGATAGACATGCCCTGGAGGGATTGATCTGGGACGTGCTCACTTCGGTGGCGCGTGTATAGGGCGTTGCAATTGGAAAGCCGGTCGCGAACCAATCGTCGCGCCGGACGATGATCTCGGATGGAGGCCAGGCACGTGACAACCAATATGGACATCAACCCGATTGCCTCCTTCGCCGGCGCGGTGCTGGCCAACGTCGAACGCGTCATCATGGGCAAACGGCGTCAGATCGAGTATCTGCTGGTGGCATTGCTCTGTGAAGGGCATGTGCTGCTGGAGGATGTGCCGGGTACCGGCAAAACCATGCTGGCCCGTGCCGTCGCGGCCAGTATCGGGATCGATTTCAAGCGCGTCCAATGCACGCCGGATCTGCTCCCCAACGACATCACCGGGGTGACCGTCTTCCGCCAGGACTCCGGTACATTCGAGTTCCGGCCTGGACCGGTGTTCGTGAGTCTTCTGCTGGCGGATGAGATCAATCGCGCCACGCCGCGCTCGCAGTCGGCGTTGCTGGAAGCCATGCAGGAGCGGCAGGTCACGGTCGACGGTATCAGCCATCCGTTACCGAGCCCTTTCATGCTGATCGCCACGCAGAACCCGATCGAATACGAGGGCACCTTTCCGCTGCCGGAGGCACAGCTCGATCGATTCCTCATGCGCCTTTCACTTGGTTACCCGCTGATGGAGGAGGAGCGGACGATGCTGGACAGCCAGCGTGACCATCATCCGATCGCCGATCTACAACGGGTCGAAGGAGTTATCGATTTCGCGGCACTCTACCGTGTCGCGAGCGAGGTGCACGTCGATCGATCGCTGCAGACGTACATGCTGGAAGTGATCGAGGCGACGCGCCGGCATCCCGATCTGACCGTGGGAGCCAGCCCGCGCGGCACGCTGGCACTGTACAAGACCTCACAAGCCTGGGCAGCCGTGCAGCGGCGTGACTACGTGGCACCCGGGGACATCAAGGAGATGGCCGCGTTGGTCCTGCCGCATCGCCTCGTCCTCAATGCGGAAAGCGAAATGCAGGGCCGGACCGCCCACTCGGTAGTGACCGATATTCTGGACTCGGTCGCGTTACAGCTCGAAATCACGCAGTGAGATCGTTTGGCATCGTCCCGTATGTCGTCATCTTCCTGCTGGTGTGGATTCTCGCGCTCCAGACTCCAAACCCGGCACTCGTCGGGCTTGTATGGGGACTGGCGGCGCTGCTCGGAGCGGACTATCTGTGGGTCCGGATCAACGCCGCCTCGCTGCGCGTCATCCGAAACTTTCCCGATCGCGCCTACACCGGCCGGACGATCGTGCTCGACACCACGATCCGCAACGTCGGGCTGCTTCCCCTGCTCTGGGCGGAGATAAGCGACGTGATACCCGAGGAGCTTCGGCTGGACGAGCATATGCCCGAGGGCGTCAGTCTGGGACCGCACGCCGAGGTGCGCTTCACTACCAGCGCGACCTGCACGCTGCGCGGGTACTACCGGATCGGGCCGATGAGCCTGCGTGTAGCCGATCCGTTTGGTCTTATCCAGCGCGAGGTCATCGCCGCCGAGAAGCGCTCGTTGATCGTGTACCCACGGGTCGTGCCGTTGCAGCGGCTGCATCTCCCTTCACCCTCCGCGCTGGCCGTGCTGCCGAGCCGCACGCCGCTCTTGGAGGATCCGGCGCGGCTGATCGGTGTGCGGGAGTACGGGCCGACCGACTCGCTGCGCCGCATTCACTGGACGGCCACCGCGCGGATGGGCACGCTGATGGTGAAACAATTCGAATACGGCGTGTCGCGCAGCACAATGCTCTGCCTGGACCTGTGCCGCTACGATTACGAGCCACGCGACCGTCTCCACGCGATGGAGCTGGCCATCGTGGTTGCCGCCTCACTCGCCAGCCATGCCGTGAGCCGGGAGCACCTCGAAGTCGGGCTGCGAGTGGAGGGGATCGATCCCCTTGGGGACGAGAGCTCGACGCTGCGCATCTCGCCGGGAGCGGCTCCGGCGAATCTCATGTCCATTTTAGAATTGCTGGCCAGAGTGCAGAGCTCGAGGAAGGTGGACTTCGCCGCCGTCCTGCGCGATGAGGCACGTCGACTTCCCTGGGGATCGACGCTGGTGGCCATCGTCGGCTCCGAAAGCACCGGCTTGAGTGAGACGTTGCTGAGCCTAAAGCGTGCCGGGCATGCCGTCTCCGTCATCGTCGTCAGCCGGCAGACGGTCCCGAAGCTTCCTCACACGGTGCCGTTGCGTCGGGTCTGGGGTGATGCCGACCTGGTCAGAGGGCAATACGACCGAAGGACAGGCTAATGCTGGCGGGACTCCGGACCGCACTTGTCAGCCTGCTCGTGGGGATAGTCGCATTCAGCGTCGTGACAGCGTACAGCCTCTACACCGAGGCCCTGGGCTGTCTCGGCTACGATCCTCGCCTACCACTGGCGCGCAGTCTCACGCCGGTCTGCATCGCAACCCGTGCCCATCTTGCCGGCCCGACCCGGCATGACGTGGTAATGGCACTACTCTGCGCCGCGGCCGCCATGCTGGCCACCATCACAGTCGGCGGGACGGCCCATTTGGAATCTGAGACTCGCATTCGGAAGATCGCCCGACGGGCCGAACCGATCGCGGTCGCCATCGCCATCGTCGTGCTCGCAGTCCATGTCGACCCGGCAATCCGTGGGTTCGGCGACTGGCTGATGAGCGGAATGGTCTTCCTGCTCTCCTGGTGGTGGGCACGGGAGATGGCGCGTATCTGGCCTCTGCTCGTTACGGCTGGGACTGAGCCAGGAGAGTTTGCCACCACGCCGTTGCACAGGCTTACAATCCGGCTGTTGCTCGGCGTGCCGCTCGCGGTCGGCGCGGCGGCGGTGGTCGGCCACTTTGCGAACCAACCTGACATGCACCACGTGCACGGCGGGGCGGTCTTTCTCGGCACCTGGGTGTACGCGGCGGGAGCGGCGACGCTGCTACTCATTGCGCAGTACACCTCGCTGCGCTCCAAATGGAAAGAGCGGCCGGCCATGGGAGCAAAGTATATGGTCGCTCGCTGGTCTGCGGCGTGCGTCGTGTTGCTTGCCGGTCTGCTGTTCGTAAACGCGACCGCTCCCGCCGGAAGCGAGAGTGCAACCGGCTTTGCAGAGGCCGCTGTCACCCATCTCCTCGGCCGCACTCCGAAACTCAGCCGCAACGCTTGTATAAATAACAAAAAATACTGCGGTCACCCACCGAAAGGGCCCATTAAGAAGGCCCAAAAGCTTCCTCGCCCCAAGAACCACAAACAGCGCACTGCCTCTTCGAAGCCGGATCTCGTCGCAGACATTGCTCGGGTAGCCTTCTGGCTGGTGCCTCTGGCTGCACTCCTCTACTTCGTGCGGAGCCGTCAACGGCAGCTGGGACGCGGTGGTATCGGGCTCCTGTCGTTCCTCCAGGCTCTCTGGCAACGAGTGCGCCGACAATCCGCCCGCCTCCGCCGGATACTGGAGGCACGGCTTCCCGGTGGATTGGTCGACCTGAGCGCGTCTGCCGCCCTGGGTCGGCTTGGCGGGCGGTCGAATCTCTCCGACCGAGAGCAGATCGTGCGGTACTATCTCAACGCGGTGCATTACGCGCAGCGGCACGGTCTCCCTCGGACTGCGGCACAGACGCCCGAGGAGTTTGAGATTGCAGTGCACGAGCGATTGGAGACCGGTCACGATGCCTGGGCTTTACTGACTGCCGACTTCATTGAGGCACGCTACAGTCTGCGACCATCCTCCGCTGCACATCTCACTCGGGTGCGTTCTGCCTGGCATGCCGCCCGGCTTGCCATCAGGCAGGGACTGAGAAGTCGAGCGCGCGATGAGACAGAAAAACCGGCCATGTAATTGGAGAGATAGCTTCTTATGCATATCCCTTCTGTCCTTTTCCCCTGCTGATCGAACCCCCGAAATCGTTTCCCTCAAGCCGTCAGCGCACGTGGATCGTGTGCGCGGGCCGGCAAGGCAGCACGGTTCGGTCTGCCAGCCATTCAGTACGAGGGAAAGCATTTTGGTGAAATGGCTGTCGTCTCTCGCGTCGGTGGCTGTCATGCTACTGGTGCCGTTCGGTTCAGCCAGAAGCGCCCCGCCGCCTGTCTTCGCCGCGGACACCTGTACCAGCGGTGTGACCCTGACCCTTCATCCCGGCCTACCGATCTCAGCAGGTCACCAGGCGATGTCCATTGCCCGGGATATACCTCGTACCCCGTTTACCGTATCGGTACCGGTCTACCCCGATGCGCAGCCACTCGCCCAGTTCGTGGCGTCGCCTTTCCCCCAGTATCCGGCCGACCCTTATCTGCAAACCGCCGGCGCCGAATATCAGTCGTCCGCCTTCATAACTACCGTGAAGGCGTGGTACCTCAAGACGTTCACGGCCTGCGGTTGGCGTAAGAACGGCTCGATGACAACCAACGCCAGCGCGTTGACCTCCGGTATCTCGTTTGTGTCGACCGGAAACCGCAACCTGACGATGGAGATGACCTTCGGCGATTCACCATCCGGTGGAACGTATATCGCTTACGGCGCGGAGGAAATCACGTATCCTCGGCGTCCTGCCGCGTCATATCTACACGGCCCTTTCAGCGTGGTGCGCCTGGCGCTGGACAGGGCCGTGATGAAGTCCGGGGAACCGGTGTCGCACATCGTCCACCGCACGCTCACCAATCATCGCGCCATCGCGCAACTGGTCAGATCGATCAACGCCATCACGGAGTACTACACAGTATCGGGCCTTTGTCTTGGAGGGCTGAGTTTGATTGGCCCGGCCTGGCTCACGTTCGTGCGCCCCAACGGGACGACGGTGCATGCCTACGAAAGTGGACCGGGGTATTGCGGTGGACTGGCGGTCAACGGCACTCGCTGGCTGCTCGATGACGGCGCCGTCTGGAACCTGATCGGGCGCCTCGATAAGTGATCCTCCGGTTCTTACATGCGTCGTCGTGAACCCACATGGCTACGTGCGCCGCTAAGGTGTCTGCTACCGAGAAGAGGCTCGTGATATTTCGGGCTGAGCCGCTTCTTGTGGTCGTCCGTTAGGCAGGATCGTGCGTACTGTACACTCCAGTCGGAGTGCTGAGACATCTGCCAGGTACGGCATTACACCTGCATACGAGCCCGTAAAAATGCTCGGGGAGGCTACCGAACTCGGTGAGTGACGAGAAGTTGCTTCGTTACTACATCGATTCGAATGTACCTTGCTAACAAGAGAGGCATTACTTGCGATGCAGCCCGATTCACTGGATAATTACGCGGAGCTTCTACGTCGCGAGGCGCAGGATAGCGACTACCTCCTGGCTAAGCCATCAGAGGTTCCTCTCGCGCTGCGCATGGAGTGGGAGGCGAAGCACCACGAGGCGGATCGCCAGCGGTACGAAGCTGATCTCGAGTCTGCAGAACGAGTAGCACGTGATGCGACTGCGCCGTCTGGAACCTGATCGGGCGCCTCGATAAGTAGCCCGGACGAGCCGCCGGCGCTGTTCGGTCTTATCCCGTGGGGCCCGGACGCGCGTGAACTACCCCACCCGCCGGGAAACCGGTTGACATCGATCGGCCACCCAGGACCCTGGGATCTGCTGCACCCTCCATCGACTCGTCGGTGCGAAATCCGAGCAGTCGCCGCGCCAGACGGCCCCCTTGATCCAGTTCGGCCAGCGCTGTCTCAACATGGGATCCCGTGACGATCATCGGGCCCGATTCTGATGCAGCCTGCACGGCCGCTTTCCGCAGCAGTTCCTTGATATACGCGGGTGTAGCTCCCTCTATGCGCTCGGCGATGGCATCCAGGTCGATGTCTCTGAGCTCGAGATCTCGTGCGTAAAGCTCCAGTAATGTCCGCCGCCCGATCAGATCGGGGAGAGGTAGCTCCACGGCCAGATCGATGCGCCCGGGCCGAGCCGCGAGTGCCGGCTCTAAAATTTCGGGACGGTTGGTGGTGAGTACAAAAATCACGTCGCGATCGTCTTGCAACCCATCCATCTCGTTCAACAGCTCGAACAGGAGCGGTCCGGCGTGACTGAACGGCATTCCTCGTTCCTCGGCGATGAGGTCGACATCTTCCAATACCACCATGGCCGGCGTCAGTGAACGTGCCAGCTGGACCGCCGGCTTCAAAAAACCGAGACCCAACCCGGTGGTCAAGAGGACCGTCCGGCCCGGCATTTGACCGATAAGGTACTGAATGGTGAGGGTTTTGCCGACGCCCGGTGGACCGTACAGCAGCATTCCTCGCTTTAACGATTGCCCCGCCTCGCGGAGCCGGTCAACGTGATTGGCGAACACGATGGTCTGACGCTCGATGCGCTCGAGGACGTCATTGGGTAGAACGACATCCGTCCGTGCGACGTCGCGCAGCGTGTGGAAGGCGATGAGGGTTTGCCGGCCGGGTCCAAATTGCCCGGGTGATATCGAGATGCAGTGACCCCGATAGACGTTCAGTCTCCGCATGGCATCGGTGATCCCTGCGAGAAACGCCTGCCCATCCTCCGGCCGCCCGCCCAGTACTTCCACCCGTATCTTCTGTTGAGGCCCATGGTCGGAAGCACCGGTGACCAGTACCACCAGGTGAATCGGACCGTCCTGGACCAGATAGAGCCCGATCTGGACGCACGGGAGAATTTCATCACCCGCGAGATGAAAGTTAACGTAGTCGACCGGGCCTTCGTTGAGTGTGGGCCGTCCAGATTGGCCGCCCCAGCTCAACAGGTCAGAGAGCCCAAACTGCATGAACCGCTTATTATCGGTTCCGATACCGATCAGGTCGGCGCTCCGCCCCGATTCGGCGAGATACGCGTCCAGCGCGATCTGTAGATTCGGGTGGTCGAACGTATCGTATTCCTCGCTGACCACCGGCAGCTCGGTCGAATTCGTGCCGAGGTGCGCCTGGATTCGCTCGAGCAGCGGGCTGTGGGGAGCCTCCGCCGCGTTCGTGACCGCCTCCATGAACTCTTTGAATGCCGTGGCGAAACGGGCGGGATCGAACTCACCTTGAGCCATGGAAGCCTCCTTCGACGTCACATCGTTCTCGCCATTTGCCAGACGAGAGAACGGTGTATTGATGGTACAGTACTCCGAGTAACTACCAGCAGGCGACGTGCAGAATGCAGCGGTTACTCACGAGCGGTATCGGTATGACAGGATGGGTGGGTGGTTCGCCGCTGCGTCGGAGTGGCGGTTGCCGGCAAGCTTTGGGTCACGCCCCGGGCTCCTTCATGCACCACGTTCCGGGCGGATCCCACCACGGGCACTTCCACTTCGGATAGCGGGGAAGGGTAATCCGGAAGGGCTTCACGTAGTTGAAACGAATGTTCTGGCGGGCCGTGGTGGGGCCTCTGGCAAGCGTGACCCAGCTCTTCCAGGTCACGGGCAAGCCTGTACTGCGATCGGTCGCCACGATTGCCGTGTAGTACGGCTGCGAGCTTACCTTCGGTGATGGCAATAGTGGCATGCATCCCAGTGATAACGGTGGACAGCTCCACGGGTCGCCGAGCGCGTGAATCACGATTCGTGTCGGACTGAGACGGTGGTAGCTAATGTCGAACAGGTATGTTTGCATCTCTGCGGATTGGGGTAGCAGGAGGGCGCGGAGTAGGCCTTCCAGATCGGCAAAGGATTGGTGCCGGCAGTGCCAGCGTCGTGGACCCGAACATAGGGTGTTCCCGACTTGAATGCTGATGCCAGGTATCGTGTTCCGTTCTTGCAATAGGTCGGTGGGAGCAACGTAGCGGACCAGCAAATGGTACTGTTCCGGCTGACCGCGGACGCCGAAGTGCAGGATCTCGCTGATCTCAAAACGCTTCTGATGTGCCAGTCGCGCCACGAGCGCCGCGGAAAAGTCCGCACTCGGGGACAGACGTGGTGCCCTCTGACTGCCGGTCGCAGCCCACGATGACGAGAATCCAACAAGGACAACACTCAAGCTCATCGCGAGTACACCGAGCAAACCTCGCAGAGTTCGTGACATCAACAACCTCCCGAGTCATCAGTTTTATAACGTCGGTGCCAGGCCCGGTGTCACTGCTATTTCGGCAAACATTGTCGAATGACTGCGTCTACCCTATGACGCCACGCTAATTACGGTGGCGGCGGGTTCGTCTTACGATTACAGAGGGATAGCGATACCGGGGAGCTCTTCTTGAAGTGGTCATGGGTGCTGTTTCCACTACTGGTCGTACCATTGGGGCTGGCGAGCTGTGCGCCGCCAGGGCCCGCGAAAGGGGCGCCGGCGGCTCTGACGGTTCGTGCTGCCCTTCGGCTCTGTGACGGAAGTCACCATCTCCACCGCATAGCGGTGCGAGGTTACTTCCGCTCTGGCCCGATCCTCAATGGTCCGACCGTTGTGGATGGTGCATTGTTTGATAGCGACACTGTGCCGGGCATGAACGCCGGATTCAACGAATACGTATCTCAATACCATGGCATGGGATTCTCTGTAAGCAATCAGTCTCCCCTGGCCAACAGTCCGGTGATCGGACACCTGCGTCCGCACCAACGACTCACCGTTGGTGGCGTGCTCCAGTGCGCCGGATCCATGACTTACCTGGACCCGACGTCGCTATAGGTGAGCAGGTAAGTGGCTCGGCCGCTATCGGTCATTCAGTCCTCACAGGGTGGATGAGCGACTGATCTTCAACAACGCGAGGCCCACCCGCCGCACGAGTGACCCTGAGATATTCGCCCTGATATCGAGGGAAAGATTTCCGGATGGGACGTTTGCATCCCACTGCCAGTAGGCGGTTCCACCGAGTGCGGCCGGGTAGCGAAATAGTCTCGGCTTCTGAAGTTGAGAACGCACCGCCAGCTCCCCGACGATGATGTACTTGCTGGCGTGCGATAGCATGTCCGGGTTTCCGCCGCGGTCGACCGGTATACGGCCGAACAGGTACAGAATTTCCAACGGTTTCGCGGGGTTTCGCACTTCTAGCTCGTGCAGGCTAAGGCCGGTCAAACGTTTCACCGGCGCAACCGGGTGCACCAGCGGCACCGGCATCGTATCTTCCGCCTGCGTTATTGCCGCTGGAGGATAACACCGATCCGGTAGATTCACATCCGCCCGCATCGCGATCGAGCACAACTCGGTTTTCGCCGCGAAGACGGTGCTGTCCTCGGTGCAATAGACGGATAGTCCCAGGAGCATGCACGCAATGAGGCCGAATTTCATTCATCCGTTTCCTTCTCGCCGATGGACCAGCAAGAACACCGTCCAACGATTGTACGGGCCGCGATATATCAACAGTCGGCGCTGAGGAGAAGGTCGCCGCTCCGCGCGTCGACCACCAGCCACCGATTGCCGTAGAAGAAGTGCGGCGGCTCTGACGGTGGCGACCCTGACGGTCCACGGGGACGTTGACTCTTCAGCATCTTCACGTTCGTGCAGCGCACCACCCACACCTGCCGGTCTTTGCAGGTGGGCACGAACTCTCCCCCTGCGGTCAGCCGGCCCGAGTGGAGTGAGGTCAACCGGCCGAATACTGCTTCAAAGCCGACTTCCGCTTCCAGAGGTCGCGGGGACGCGCTCACAGCTCGTTGGACTGCTTCCCCCCGCGAGAGGATGCCGGGCACGGGTTCGAGCTCGGTAAAATCCCAACACATTGCAGTGGTGGGAATGGCGCTTGGGTCTAAGAGCGAGTGCAGAGTCAACGAGAATGTCAGACATCCCACGAGCGGCTTCGTCTTCGGACGGCTGTCGTCGATGAAGTATCGCATGCGCCCGCCCACTTCTTCCCGTTTGCGCCCTCCGCCATCTGCTCGAGCACCAGGCTGCGTGGCTCAGGAATCAGACCGAGGAGCCGTGCTCTCCGCACTCGTGAATTACACTGTGGCTATCATGGATCGTTCTTGGGAGGTAGCAGGCTCCTATTTTGAGGTCTGCAACTGCGACGCCATCTGTCCGTGCCGGCGGCAGGGAGCGAAATTGGGCGGGCGATCGACGTACGGGGTGTGCGACTTCGGGTTGTCCTGGGTTGTCAGTCACGGGCACATGGACGACATCGAATTGGCGGGGTTGAACGTGGTGCTTGCCGGCAGGTACGACGACGATGAACCCGGATCGCCCTGGCGCGTGGCCCTGTACATAGATGAGCGCGCAGACCCTTCGCAGCATGCCGCCCTCGCTGACATCTTCCTGGGTCGGGCCGGTGGCGCGACGTTGCGCAACTTCGCGCTGGCGATCGGTGAGGTTTATGCGGTGCGCAGCGCCCGACATCGAGCTGGACCACGCAGGGCAGCGCAGGCGCATGAGGGCAGGGGATTTCCTCACGGCGGTAGAAGCCTCCCCAGTTGAGAGTGACCAACCCGTCTCGTGTGGGATACCGGGACACGGCCATCCGGGTCAAGAGGTTGTCGCCGATCATTTTCACGTCGATGACCCGCCGTTGCGCTGGGACGTTCGCGGGCGCTGTGGATTCGCTACCGACTTTCACTACACCTCCTGAATCACTGACGAGAGGTGAGCGCACTGAATGGCAGCCCGGAGCGACTGGGTACACGCCTGCCTGATCGTGGTCGCTCCATAGATCCCCTCGGTGCAGCGAGAGCCGGGTAATCACTACCACGTTGATGGCTGCACCAAGCGCGGATCCTTGTCCCAGCTTGCCGCGACTTCCTGGTCGATGGTGACCTTGAGCGCAGACCTGTTAGCCCCGGTCTCCTCCCGCTTCTTCCGTCTTCACACTCTGGCTATCGCTGATGCCAGCACTCGCGGACCGGCTCGTGGCCCACGCGCTGTCGTGCCCGCCGCCGCGCTACGATGGGCACAATATATGGAATGCCCGAACGCAAGCGAAGGGGTGAAGTATGGTAGCGAAAAGTAAACGTGACGTGGATGGGTTACGCCGGGCGAATGTAGCCACCGCGTGCCTGTTACGCGATCTGGCGGTGCTGGCCAGGCCCGGAACGACTACCAGGCAGTTGAACGAGCACGCCGCGGCTTCGATCCGACGCATCGGCGGCGAGCCGGTCTTTCACACGCAAAATAAATTCCCCGGCTGTATCAATACCTCCGTCAACGACGAGGCCGTCCACGGCGTTCCCGGCGATCGCGTGCTGGCGGTGGGCGATTTACTGAAGATCGATTGCGGAATCCGGCTGAACGGCTACTGCGGGGATGCCACGGTCACCGTTGGTGTGGGCGCGGACGACTCGCTCTCTCGGCGGCGGCGAGCCGTGCTGGATGCGGCCCGCGAAGCGTTGCGCCGGGGCATCGAGGCGGTGCGGGTCGACGGCTACGTAGGCGATATCGGCCATGCCATGCAGTCGTACGTGGAGGGCCTGGGTTTTCGGCTGCTGCCGCAGTACACCGGCCACGGATTGGGCAGACGGCTCTGGGAATCGCCTTCCATACCGGCTATCGGTCAACCGGCCACCGGCGCGCGCATCGTGGACCGGATGGTCTTTACGATCGAGCCAATCGTGGTTGCAGGTAGCCATCGAACGTACGTGGCGGCGGATGGCTGGACGGTACGCACGGTCGATCGCGAGCCGGCGGCTCAGTTCGAGCACACGGTGATGGCGACTAAACGTGGGGCGATCGTACTGAGTCAATGTCCGTAGGCATCAGGATGGAAACCGCGCAATTGAGCTTCGCGGCTTCCGATTTCGATGTATCGTTCGTGGCAGTGCGTGCTCCTTGAGTTATCAGGCTGGAGGAATCTATGAAGCGGCGAACCGTGTCGATCCTGGTCGTTCTGGCCCTAACGTTGGGCTTGCTTGTTGGGCGTTTCAGCGTCGGTCTTCCCACGGCCGTGGCGTCTCATTCCTCCGCCGGTTCGCCCTACGCTCCGTTTGTCGGGACGTGGTATCACCACGGCGGTGGTCTGGTGCTCTCCAGTAACGGGCGCGGTTTCTACACGTACCGCACGTACGTGGATTGCACGGCCCGGATCGTCACCGCGTGCGACAAGGGGTTCAAGAACCTGATCTTCGATGGCGGGTTCAGTGAATTCACGCTGAACCGGACGATCGGGAACAAGGCGTACGGCACCATGAACAGCAGCGCCTATTCCTGGCAGGTCAAAACAACGGTGACGTTGGTGGCGAAGCCAAACCACACGCTGATTCTCTACGAAGCGGCTACTCCCGCGACGACACTGTGCGGCCCGAAGGCACCGGCCGGTTTGTGCGGCGCGTAAGTCGCTCTACCTATAACTAACCAGTTGCATGCCCCTCGGCCCACGACTGAAGTGCGCCGGCCGGCATTGGGCGAGCGATGTAAAAACCCTGTGCCAGGTCACAGTGCATGAGACGGAGCGCGTCGAGCGTTTCGAAACCTTCCACACCTTCAGCCACGATGTGTAACCCGAGCTCGTGCGCCAGATTGATGGTTGCCTGGACGATCACCCGATCTCCACTGCGCCGGGTCATGTCGGTAACAAATCGCCGGTCGATTTTTAACGTATCCACGGGAATCTGCTGCAGATACGATAAAGACGAGTAACCGGTACCAAAGTCATCAATGACGATCTCGATCCCTGCCTCGGATAGACGGTCAAGGATAATTCGAGCGCCATCGGGATCCGTCATGATGGAACTCTCGGTGATTTCCAGCGCCAGGCACGCAGCGGGGACATGGCTCTTTGCAAGGACGGTGTGGACGTCTTCCACGAAGCGCGTATCCCGCAGGTTCCGTGCGGATACATTAACCGATACCTGTGTCGATAGTCCCGCGTCTTCCCACGTCTGTAAATCTTCAAGTGCCCGTTTCAAAACCCACGCGGTAAGGGGAATCATTAGTCCGGTTTGCTCGGCGAGCGGTACGAAAGCGCCAGGCGAGATCACGCCCCTGCTGGGATGCAGCCAGCGCACGAGAGCTTCAACCGAGTGCAGAGCGCCGTCCGTGCAACTCACCTTTGGCTGATAATGCAGCACCAATTGGTCAGTCTCAATGGCGTTGCGCAATTCTCCCAGAAGTTCCAGCCGGTGCCGGCTTTCGTTACTCTGTCCCGGCTCGTACACAGCCGAGCCCCCGCCGGCACGCTTTGCTACGTACATTGCCGCATCCGCCTGACGTAGCAACACGCCGGCCTCCGAACCGTACAGAGGTGCAAATGTGATGCCGAGGCTGGCATCGACCTGAAAACCGGAGCCCGAAATCAAAAATGGTTGCTCCAGCGCAGCAAGTAGCTTCGCAATCACGACGCCGGCACCCATCGCATCGGTGTCCGGCAGGAGCACGGCAAATTCATCACCGCCCAGTCGGGCTAGAGTATCGGAGGCCCGCAGGTGAGAACTCATTCGGGCTGCAACCTCTTGTAAGAGAAGATCGCCCTGGTCGTGCCCGAACGTGTCGTTGATATCTTTAAACCGATCGAGGTCAATGAGTGCCAGTGCAATCGTCGCCGCGGTGCGGGTGGATCTCAGAACGCCCTGCGCGAGTCGCTCAAGGAGCAATGTTCTATTCGGGAGCTTGGTGAGATCGTCGTGAAGCGCCTGATGACGAAGAGCCTCCTCAGCCCGCTTCCGTTCGGTGATGTCTACTATCACCCCGTGTTCCGATACCGTGCCCGAGTGGCCGTCTCGTACTATCACCGCCTCGTCGCGTATCCACACAACTCTGCCATCTGCTGCAAACACTCGATGCTCGCTCTTAAAGCGGGCACCGGTCGCGAGATGCAACGCATACGCGATTGTCACCTCCTCGTAGTCATCCGGATGCATGATTGAGTTGTAGAGATCCGCGTCCGAGGTCCACCTCGCTCGTGAATAGCCGAGCAAGCTTTCGATTTCTGGGCTGACGTACGACATCGGCGTGTCGGTGCCGGGAGGACCGGTATATGCCGCGATGGGTAGTTCTTCGACCAGCGTGTGATACCGCTCCTCGGAGGCGAGGAGCTTTTGGCGTATCGCCGTGCGCTCGGTAATGTCCAGTACCATCGCGACCGAGCCCACGAAGGTATCTGAAGCATCGAAGAGCGGGTTCAGTGCCAGCTGGCAATGGACAAGCGTGCCGTCGCCTCGTTCCAGATGAACCTCCAGGCGATTGACACCATCACGTGCTTGCCGGCCAATGGACGCCAGTACTTTGACTTTATCTGCACTCGAGAAAAACGACAGGAAATGCCGGCCCTGCAGTGCGGGGACCGAGGTGCGAAGCAGGACCGCGAGTGTGGCGCTTGCAAAGGTAGTCTCGTTATGCGCGTCGATGATCCAGATACCTTCATCTGCCATGTCCCCAATGCGTCGGAACAGTTCCTGCCAGTTCATGCATGTTTGAGAACGTTCGACGTGGGTGGGTACACCGATGCCCTCTTCCTCCTTTCGTCGTGAGGTAACGGTTCACATATGCGTATGGACCTGACGACGGTGAGCCATGTTGTAGTCAGTACGACCTCCGCTTGCACCATCCACCTGGAGTGACGCCGATCGAGAAGACAGAAGCTCGGTACCATGGCCAAAAGCAACAAAAGAGCGCCGTTCGATCCCGCGCCTCGCACGGTATGCGTGGGTAATGGGTAAAAGGTACCACTCGCTGTCGTACACCGTCCAGGTGTGGCGCGGTTTTAGCGTCAACCTCGTCGTGTACGGCTCCATGGACAGCAGCGCGTACTCCTGGCAGATCAAGACCACGGTAACGTGTGGCGAAGTCCAACGACACGCTGGTTCTCTGCGAGGTGGCAATCCTCGCGACGACACTCTGCGGCCCCAGGTTGCCGGCCGGTATGTGCGGCGCGTGACTTGGGGTGTCGGGAGGTTAGGTTCCGTTGACTTGTGGTCGGATTCTCAGCCTACTGGCACGTCAACGACGCAACACTTCGGCAGCGAACTCTACTAGCAATTCCGCTTGTCGGAGTGCGGTTTGGAGGTGTTCACCGCTGACGTCAAATAACCCGTAGTGAGCCTGGTCTTTGAGATTCAGCAGTCGGCTCAGAGTATGCGCTGCGTGCCGCCCTCCGGGCTCAATCTGCTCGACCAGTCGCGTCGCTTGTCGATGATCCTGTCCACGCGATCGGCGTCCGAGCGCCTGGCAACAGGCGGCGTCGGACGCTGCGATTCCCGCAAGTACAGCCAGTGCGGCCGTCGCGCTGGCATACTCCATGTCCGGGACTGGTTCGCCAATGAGTTGTGCTACCTCGAGAAACTTGCGCGCGTGCTGGAGGCGTACGCGCGCATCGGCCGAAGAGCAGGTTTCGGTGCGGCCTATCGTCGCGCGGTGTCACGGCGTGGTAGCGAATAGCGCGGAGACGCCGGGCCCAAACAGCAGAACCGAATCTTCCCGGAGGTTCGCCACAATCGGTGTGTCTTGCTCGTGCAACCGGTGGAGCTCCGTTGCCGTGAGCTCTGCGACGCTGCCGTGGTTGCCGGTCCAGCGACGAATCCGGCAAGAAAGATCGTCGATCTGTTCGCGCCAGATCGGATCGTCGTCGTGGATGTCGCTGGGGCGAACGATCAAGATATCGATGTCGCTCTGTGTGTTCCCATCGCCGCGTGCCGCCGAGCCAAAGAGGGAGGCGTGCAGCGGAGCGATTCTCCAGCCTTCAATGGAGTGGCGTAACCGGCGAACGAGCTCTGTCCGCATGGCGGTCACTATATATACCGCCGGTGCGGCAAGGTGCTCGCGGTTCAGGGTATACAGCAGGGCTCGGCCCGCTTCCTGGCGATCGACCAACCCGTGCTCGGCAAGACGGTTGAGGGTATCGCGTACTCCCGCGTGCGAGGACCGGCCGGCCAGTCGAGCGACTTCGCGGCCGGTCAGCGATCGATTCGTTCCGGCAAGGACATGAAGTACTTCACTGTCAAGGCCCGAAGAGAGTGCTGTATACGGCCGTGCGAGATCCATATAGATAGTATACCAGCCATATGGATGATAAAACAGCCAATAATGGCCTGATCTCTTTCGCCTTGGTGTGCCGCGACCCGCCAGCAGTCAGTCCTCTGCTGCGTTACTCCTCCAGGCCCAACATGCCTCGCAGGGCGCTTCGGTCAAGATCGGATTGGGCGAAATCGTCGAAGACTTTGTCGGTCACCTGGATGATGTGATTGCGGATAAACGCCGCGCCTTCACGCGCCGCGACCTCCGGGTGTTTGATCGAGTCCTCCCACTCGTATACCGCCCAGCCGTCGAAGTCGTACATCGCGAAGCGGCTGAAGATGCCGCCAAAATCGACCTGCCCATCACCCAGCGAACGGTCGCGTGCGGCTCGCCACAGCCACGGCTGGTAACCGCTCAGGAATCCCTGGCGCCCGGTCGGGTTGAACTCGGCGTCCTTCACGTGAAACGCTTTGATGCGCTCGTGATAGATGTCGATGAATTCGAGGTAGTCCATGCCCTGCTTGATGAAATGGCTGGCATCGTAGTTGATGTTGCACCGGGGATGATTCCCCACGCGCTCCAGGAACATCTCGAAGGTGATGCCGTCAAAGAGATCTTCCATCGGGTGAAGCTCGAAGCAGAGGTCGATTCCCGCTTCCTGGTGCGCGTCGAGGATCGGGAGCCAGCGCCGCGCCAGCTCGGCAAATGCCTCCTCGATCAGCTCCGCCGGCCGCTGCGGAAACGGGTACACGAACGGCCAGGCCAGCGATCCGGAGAACGAGAGGTGCGATTGCAGCCCCAGGCGCTGTGACGCCCGTGCTGCCAACGTGACCTGTTCCACTGCCCACTCCTGCCGCGCTTTCGGATTGCCGCGCAGTGCCGGCGGGCAGAGTGTATCCATCCAGACGTCGTAGGCAGGATGCACCGCGACCAGCTGCCCCTGCAGGTGCGTCGCCAGCTCGGTGAGCTCGACTCCCGCTTCCGCCAGCGTGCCCTTGAGCTCGTCACAGTAGGCATCGCTGCCGGCCGCTGCCTTCAAATCGATGAATCGTTCGTCCCAGGCCGGAATCTGGATGCCGGTGTACCCCAAGTCCGCCGCCCAGCGTGCGATGGTGCCGAGGGCGTTATAGGGCGGCTCGTCACCCGCGAACTGCCCAAGCGTCAGTGCCGGTCCTCGCAACGTTTTCATGGTTCCTCCCCTGCGCGCTCGCCTTGCGAACGGCTACGCCGCCAGCGCCCTCTTCAGGAAATCGATGGATCGCTGTAGCTCGTCCATGCCGTTCATGCCGTCTTCTACCGATACCCAGCCATCGAATCCAACGGACCGCAAAATCCGAAATATGGTCTGGAAATCGTTCATGCCAGTGCCAACCTCGCCGTGCTCCAGGATCGACGCGTAGCCTATACCTTCCTCCTGCCTCCGTAGATCGTCCAGCGTGTACCCCGGCTTCAGCCGGCGGTCGCTGGCGTGCATACTCACTACCCGGTGCTTTACTGATTCGAGGAGCTCGATCGGATCCTCCCCCGCCAGCATCGCGTTCGAGGGGTCGTAGTTCACGCCGAACCAGGGTGAGTCGATGCTCTCCACGATGCGGCGGAACACCGGGCCGTGCTGCGCGAATTCGAGGTGCGTCCAGTAGTTGTCCTTGTAGTGGTTTTCTATCGCCAGCACTACCCCGTGCTCCTGCGCGTACGGCAGCAGCGCGTCGATGCAGTCCACCACCATCTCGACCCCTTCGTCCTCGCTTATTTCGGGGCGGCGCTGGCCGGATAGCACGCGGCAGGTTCGCCGGCCCGGCGCGTCGAAGAATGCGACGAGGTCGATGTAGCTTTTCATCCGTTCGATCTCGCCCCGCCGATCGGCGGCGGAAGGTTGCGTGAAATCCGGGGATGCGCAAAACATGGGCATCTGGAGGTTGTGGCCGGTCAGCGCGGCACGTACGGTCTCCAAATAGTCGCGGTCGAAGGAGGCGAAAAAGCCGGAATACATTTCCAGCCCTTCGACGCCCAGTGTTGCTCCCATCTCGATCCACTCCAGAAGCGAGAGGGTATGGGTGATGCACAACTCGTCCATATAGCACTTCGGAAAGGCTGCGACGGGTATTTGAGGCATGGTGGGCTCCTTGATCACCCCCTCCCCTAGCCCCTCCTCGCGGGTAGAAGAGGGGAACTTTATGGGATCAATACCGGTTTTGCTACTTCGCCTCGTTCCATGGCCATCAGCGCTTCGTACCATTCGGTCAGGGGATAGGGGCGGAGCAGCGGACGGACGTCGAGGTCGCGGCTGCCTAACAACCGCAGCACGCGCTCCCAGGTGGTCCAGGTATGGCTGAACGAGCCCTGGAGAGTGGCGGCTTTGGCGATCAACGGGTCGAGCGAGAAGTCGAGCGGCTGGCGCCCCCAACCTACCTTGGTAATGTGCCCGGCCGGACGTACGGCCTGCAGCGCCGTGAGCAGCGTCGGCGAGACGCCGGCGGCGTCGATCACGAGGTCGGCGCCCAGCCCATCGCCGTGTTGTCTGACCACTTCCAGTACGTCCTGTTCTCCAGCCACGACGGTGTGGGTTGCGCCGTAGTCACGGGCTAAAGCGAGGCGCGCGGCGTCGCGTGGCACGCCGGCCACGATCAGCGCCGACGGGCGCGTCAGGGCCAGCAGCGCGGTGCAGAGCAGACCGACTGGACCGGGGCCGATCACCACGCAGACATCGCCGGGCCGGGGATGCGATTGCTCCAGGACGGCATTGGCTGCCACGCAGCACGGCTCGGTTGCTGCCGCCTCTTCCCAGGAGAGCGCGTCGGGAATCCGGTGCAGGAGCGGCGCGCGTGCCACCACGTATTCGGCCGCCGCGCCGTTCACGCCGTAGCCGAAGCCCAGGCGGTACGGACAGAGGTTGTAGTGACCGGAGCGGCACAGCGCGCAGATGCCGCAGATCCGTGCCGCTGTCTCACAGGTCACTCTATCCCCAACCGACCATTCCTGGACGCCGGGCCCGAGTTCGGCCACTTCGCCGCAAAACTCGTGACCCAGCGTCACCGGCCATCGAACGGCCCACGATTGCGTGCCGTGATATTGGTGCAGGTCACTGCCACAGATCCCCACGGCGCGGACACGCAGCAGTACCTCGCCGCGTTCCGGCTGGGGCACCGGCATCTCCCGCAATTCCACCGATCCGGGATCGGACGAGTAGTTGACCAGGGCGGTCATCGTGCGGGGCGGGGCGGTCATCGAGAGATCCCAAAGCGTCCGATCATCGTGTCGCTCCTTCTACGTCGGCTCCGTGGGCGCCGGGAAAACACCGGGAGAGTGCGGTACACTCATTGGCTGTCCACCGAAGATAGCGTAAACCGATGGAAGGTTGAGTGTAACCGGCATCGTCCCTCAGAACAGTCGGTTGGGAAGGAGATTGCATCTATGGATCCCATCGTGCAGGTGTCGATCGACCTTACCTCGCTGGATGAAGCACTTCACGTGGCCGGTATCGCGGTACGGGCCGGCGTCGATTGGCTCGAGGCCGGCACGCCGTTGCTGCTGGCGGAAGGATTGCACGCGGTCAAAGGCCTGCACGAACGGTTTCCAGATCATCCCATCGTGGCCGATCTCAAGACCATGGATGGCGGCTACCTTGAAGTGGAGATGATGGCGAAGGCCGGGGCGTCGATGGTGGTGGTCATGGGAGTCGCTCACCCGGCCACCATTCGGGCCGTGGTGCGGGCCTGCCGGGACTACGGTATCAAGAGCATGGGCGATATCATGGCCGCTCCCGATAAGCCGGCCTGCGCTCGATTGATGGAGTCGCTGGGCGTGGACTACATCATCGTGCATACCGGCTACGACGAGCGCGGCGAGGTGCTGGGGGCGTCTCCCTGGGACGATTTGCCCGCGGTGCGAGCCGCTGTTTCCGTGCCGATTCAGGCAGTGGGCGGGCTCGGTCTCGACGATCTCGACCGGCTCCCGGCGGCCGGCGCGCCGCTGGTGGTGGTGGGCGCGCCACTGGTCATCGACCGCGATCGCTTTGCCGCCGCGCACGACGACGAGGCGCTGGAATTGGTGCTGCGTGATGTGGTGCGGCGGGTCAAAGGGGCAGGCGGAGCGTAAAGCGATACGTGGTTTACGCGTGTCCCTCCGAGAAACGTCGCCACCGGACGGACCCGCATGTCGTCCGCAAACCGGTCGAGATGGGCCCGCATGGCACATGAAGCACCCTCCGGATCTCTCGCGTGGATCGCCTTCACGATTCCCGCGTGCATCGCGATGACCTGCACCGCTCGACCCGGCACGCTCAAGCTGATCCGGCGGCTGTCGATGGAGAGACCGGCAATGTGCTCCAGCAGATCACGGTAGAGACGATTTCCCGCCCGGCGCGATATGGCTTCGTGGAATGCGGTATCCGATTGCACCAGTAGATCGAGGTTGCCCGCCGCGGCGGCCGCTTCCATGGACGACATGATGCCGGCGAGCTCCTCCACGAATCGATCGTCGGCGTGTTCTGCAGCCAGGGCCGCGAGCTCCGGCTCGATCAGCATACGGAACGCCAGTAGCTCGCTGATGGCGTAGGTATGATCGATTTGCCACCCCGCAAAGAACGCGTCTTCCGCCGCTACGCCTGCCTCGCGCACGAACACGCCCTGACCGTGCCGAACGTCGATCAGACCCATCGCTTCCAAACCGCGAATTGCTTCGCGAACCGACGCCCGACTCATTCCCAGTTGCTCGCTCAACTGTCGTTCCGACGGCAAGCGATCGCCGGGTTTCCAGACCCCCCGCACGATCCTACTCAGCAACGTGTCGCTGGCGAGACTCGAAAGTCTGCCTCGCCCGAGGCGAGGAAGCGGCGGTGACGGCGTGTTGGCGCGTGCGCCGTCCTCCTCTGCGTCGCTGCCGTGACCGGCTTTCACAACTGGTTGGACCTCTTTTGAAGTTTCGGCCATCATAGTGCGCGTTGACGATTCTTGTCAACGTATTGACGGCAAAAAACAAACTTGATATGGTATCTGCATCCCAATTTCGTGGTAAGAGGTCTGTCCAGTTCTAGCCTGCCATTCGCACGTTGTTGACTTCCGTACGACGCATGGCACAGGGGCAGAGGGCAGTGTGTGAACGGCTGAGTAGCTTTTGCCACAAAACCGGTGTGTTTGTAGTCAGCGCGAAAGGATGGTTGCCCGCCTGTGAGTGGACCGGGGCCCGGTGAGCCGGATATCGAACAGCTACGTGCTCACGCACTTCAAACACGCCGGCTCATCGTGGAGAGCATTTTTACCGCGCAGGCCGGTCACCTGGGAGGACCGCTCTCGGCTACCGATATTCTGGTGGCACTGTATTTTGACGTGATGCGGATCGATCCCGGCCGGCCCGATTGGCCGGACCGCGATCGCTTCATCCTCTCCAAAGGTCACTCGTCGATCGCCCTCTACGCGGTTCTGGCACAGCGTGGCTACTTCCCGGTTGACGAGCTCTCGACCTTCGATGCAATCGACTCACGATTGCAAGGTCATCCCGATATGAGGGCCCTTCCAGGGCTTGAGATGAGCACGGGCTCGCTCGGTCAAGGGCTCTCACCAGGATTGGGTATGGCACTTGGGGCGAAACGACGTGGGTTGGATTTTCGCACCTATGTAGTGCTTGGCGACGGCGAATTGCAGGAGGGACAGATCTGGGAGGCGGCGTTCGTCGCGTCGCGCTACCAGCTCGACAATCTGATCGCGATCGTGGATCACAACGGTCTGCCGCAATATTCCTGGCCGGCGGCCGGTGGTGAAGGCATCGCCCTCCGTCAGCCGGAAATCGCGGCCCGCTGGGAGGCGTTTGGCTGGCGGGTGCTCGAAGTCGACGGCCACGATATGGCGGCGTTGGTTCCCACGCTGCGGCACGCCCACCAGAATTCGGATGGACGGCCGACCGCGATCGTGGCGCATACGGTGAAAGGCAAGGGTGTGTCGTTCATGGAGAATCAGTTCGGCTGGCACGCCCGGCCACTCACCGGGAACGAGCGAGAAGATGCGTTGCGCGAGCTGGCGGCCCCGGCATGAGTGAGGGCGCCGTCGCTCAGCGGGTGGCATTTGGTGAGACGCTGGTGGAGCTGGCCGAGATCTATCCCGACCTGGTGGTACTGGACGGTGATCTTGCCAATTCCACCCGTGCCGATATTTTCAATGCCGCGTATCCCGACCGATTTCTAGAGATGGGAATCGCGGAGCAGAACCTGGTCGGCGTGGCGGCCGGATTATCGACGGTTGGCTACATACCGTGGGTGTCGTCGTTTGCGGCGTTCGTTGCCTCACGCGATCTCGATCAGATTCGTGTGGTGGTGGCTCAGCCGCGCTTGAACGTGAAGCTGATGGGCGCCTATAGCGGTATTCTCACCGGATCGACCGGGAAAACCCATCAGTGCGTTGAGGATATCGCGATATTTCGTGCGATGCCGCATATGACGGTGATTGCGCCGGTCGATGCCCATGAAGTGCGGGCTGCAATGTTTGCGCTTATGGAGTATGATGGCCCTGCCTACCTACGATTGACGCGAGATCCGACTCCGATCGTCACTCCCCGCGATCGACGATTTTCTATTGGTTCGGCGTATCGTATGCGGGAAGGCTCCGACATCACGCTCGTTTCCACCGGCAATCAGACGGTGCGTACCCTCGAGGCAGCCGACCTGCTGGCAGAGGAAGGTGTTCGCGCAGATGTACTCCATATGCCCACTATCAAGCCCCTGGACGTGGGCGCGCTGGTCGCGTCCGCACAGCGCACGGGGCGCGTTGTGACCGCGGAAGACCACTCGATTATTGGCGGTCTGGGCGGGGCGGTCGCCGAAGCGCTGTCGGAAGCGTATCCTGTTCCGGTCCGCCGGGTCGGACTCCGTGATGTATTCGGTGAGAGTGGCCCAAATGGGGCGCTCCTGCAAAAGTACGGATTGACAGCGAACCATGTTGTGCAGGCGGCGCATGCACTAGGCGCCGGCGCCGGAGCGCTTCATGCTCTGTCGATCGATTGATGTAGACCGACGAAAGGAGGAGGGAGCGAGCGAGAGGAATCGGGACGTGCTATGAAGAGCATGGCCGTCCGACGTTGTGCACAGTGATGCGTACCGATTCGGTGAACGCACAAAACCACAAGGAGAACCAAAGCATGGCAAATCGAAAGAGCTGGGGGGCACGAGCGCTTCGCGTAGGCGTCGTTGCAACTCTCGGCGGAATGTTCGTCGCGGCGCCCCACATGGACGCCTCGGCGCGCTCGTTGCACGCGAGCTCGTTCGCGATTGGTGTGAGCAACAACACCGTCGGTAACGGGTGGCGCGATGAAATGGTCTGCTCGATTCGAGCAGAGGTGAAGAACAGCGGTATGGGCAAGACTGTCATCCAGCAGGGTGCGGGCGACACGAGCGTTCAGATCGCACAGATTCGTAACCTGATCTCGCAGAACGTGAACGCGATCATCGTCGACCCCAACAGCACCGCACTGGCTGGTGCCGTGCAGCAGGCTGCTTCCCGCGGAATCACGGTGGTGATCGTCGATCAGTTCATCAACTCCCTGTTTGGCAAGCCGCACATCTACGAAGCGGCCAACAACCAGGTCGCATATGGCCGTCTCGGCACGCAGTGGCTGGTGAATCAGCTGCACGGTAAAGGCAACATCGCGCTGCTCGAAGGCATCGCCGGCGCACCTGGCAATACGGCTCGCGAGCAGGGCCAGCAGCAGGTCTTGAAGAACTACCCGAACATTCACGTGGTTGCCAAGGTCTACACCGGCTGGGACTACACCAAGGGCGGCCAGGAAATGACCCAGCTGCTCAACTCCGGCAAGAAGATCGACGGCGTCTGGACTTCCGGTATCGACTACACCGTGGTTCAGGCATACCGTAACGCACACCGCAAGTTCGTGCCGATCGTCGGAGCCGACAACAACGCCTTCGTGCATCAGCTCGTCACGATGAAGAGCCAGGGCCTGGTCGGCGCTGCTGTGACCAACCCGCCTCCAGTGGGTGGCGTGGGCGCCTCCATCGCGCTCAAAGTGCTCTCGGGCGGACATCCGGCAGCTGTTACAACTCTCACGCCTGCGGTATGGTCGAATACCAACGCCATGGGCCTGAGCCAGCTGCGCGCGCACTACCTCCCAACGCGCGGACCGACCTACGGCGCCGACTGGATCGTGCGCCCGTACGCCAACTACACGCGAGCACAACTGTTTTCCTGCAACGGATAATTCCGTCGTGATGTGAGGGTGCGGGGCCGGCAACGGTCCCGCATCCCGTCTTTCTTGTGTGACTGGGGAATAGTGACGGTATGAGCCTCCTGAGCGTGCGTGAACTCGGGAAACGATACGGTGCCGTGGTCGCCCTACGGTCGGCCAACCTCACCGTCGAAGCGGGTGAGATCCATGCCTTGCTCGGCGCCAACGGAGCCGGTAAGAGCACGATGGTGAAAATGCTGACCGGCGTGATTCGTCCCGATTCGGGCGGCATCTGGCTCAATGACTCGCCTATGCGCTTCACCTCGCCGGCCTCCGCTCAGGCAGCCGGTATTGCCGCGGTATTTCAGGATCCGGCGCTGCTTCCCGACCTCACGCTGGTCGAGAATCTCCGATTGACGAATGTCGAGCCGGCCACGGTTCGAAAGTGGCTGCAGGTGATGGATCTTGATACCGTCGATTTCGGGACGATCGTCGGCGACCTTCCGTTGCCCATGTTGCGGATGCTTGACCTGGCGCGGGCGCTGGCGCGCGATCCACAGCTCCTTATGCTTGACGAGATTACGGCGGCATTGCCGTCCGATCTGGCCGAACGGGTATTTCTGGTTATGCGCCAGTGGCGCGACATGGGACGATCGGTGCTCTTTATTTCGCATCGACTCAAGGAAGTTCGCGCACTCTGCGACCGCGCCACGGTGCTGCGTGACGGTCGGGATGTCGGCACGCTCATCCCCTCGGAAAGCGGCGAGGGGCCGATGGTCGATTTGATGCTCGGGCCGGCCGCCAAGGCCGTTCCCGAGGGCGCGGCGGGGCGAACGGGCGTGACCGTCCGGACGGATGAACTCACCACTGATGACGGCCGGCTTGTGCCGCTCCTGCAGGTCGAAGATTTTCGCGTCGGGGAGGACGTCAACGGCGTATCGTTTGCCGTTAGAGCCGGCGAAGTCGTGGGTGTGGCGGCGCTCGAAGGGCAGGGGCAAGATGAGCTATTCGATGCGCTCGCCGGACGGCGGAAGTTCGATAGCGGGTCCATGCTGGTGGCCGGACAGCCGCTCTCTCCGCGTTCCCCGTACGACGCAATCCGGGCCGGTGTCGTCCTGGTGCCGGCGGACCGGCTGGAGGCTCTACTGCCGCAACGCTCGGTCCGGGAAAACATAGCGGTTCCACTCTATAACCGGGTACTGGAGTGGGGGCCGATCAACGTGCGTGGAGAAGCTCGGAAAGTTGGCGACGCGATCAAGCGCCTGCAGATCGACACGCGAGCGCAACGGCAGGTTCGCCGCTTGAGCGGCGGTAATCAACAGAAAGTGACGATCGCGCGCTGGCTCGCCACCGGTTTTCAGGTTCTACTGCTGTTCGATCCCACCCGCGGCATCGACGTCGGGACCAAGCGGCAAATTCATACGCTGCTGCGGCAACTCGCCGCCGATGGTGTTGCCGTCCTGTTTTTCACGAGTGAGCTTCCCGAAATTCAACTGGCCTGTGATCGTGTGCTCGTGCTGTATGAAGGGAAAATCGTGGCTCAAATGCCCGCCCAGGAAGCGGATGAAGCGGCGTTGCTGCATGCCGCCCACGGGCTCACCGCCGAAGAGGTTGTGGCGTGAGCACGGTGACGGCGCCCCGATCCGCGACGCCGTTCATCACGGATGCGACACGCCGCCGTTTCGTGCGGCGCAACGTGTGGGGGATGTCGATCTACGGCATCCTGGCGATACTCTTCATCATCGAAAAGATCATCCACCCAAGCCTGCACAACTTCGATCTGCTCACCCTGGTCGAAGAAACCATGCCGCTCGCTCTGGCCGCCATGGCCCAGGCGTCGGTCGTGTTGATCGGAGGGGTGGATCTTTCCATCGGCACCATGATGGCGTTGGTGAACGTCGTGGCCGCCCGCTGGATGGTGAATGCCGATTATAAAACCGCGATCTTCGAATCGATCGTCATTATCCTGGGGACGGCGCTGCTCGGCGGTTTGACCGGATTGGTCATTACCATATCGCGCGTGCCCGATATCATCGTCACTCTCGCCACCAGCTTCGTGTGGTATGGCCTGGCGCTCTATATATTGCCGACACCCGGCGGCGGCATGCCGCTGGATCTCACGAACTTCGTCAACGGTGAGTTCTGGGGGTGGTTCCCCGAGGGCGTCTTCGTGCTGCTCTGTGTCGCGCTACTGATCTGGCTACCGTTCTACCGCTCCAAGCTGGGGCTCTCCATCTACGCGCTGGGCAGTAACCGCACCGCAGCATTCCTGAGCGGGGTGAACGTCGCCCGCACGCGCATCGCGGCATACGCGCTCGGCGGTATGTTCGTGGCGATGGCCGGTCTCTCGCTCCTGGCTGAGACCAGCCAGGGGGACCCCAATAGTGCGTCGAGCTTCACGCTCAACAGCGTGGCCTGCGTGGTTCTGGGTGGGGTCAGCCTGATGGGGGGACGCGGCGGCCTCATGGGTCCAATCGCGGCGGCATTTGTCCTCAACCTCATCGGCGCCATTCTGGGATTCCTGCGCGTCGATCCCAACTACGCAACGGTGATCCAGGGCGCAATCGTGGTGCTGGTCGTCCTCTTCGCCGGCTTGTTCGCACTGAGGAGAAGGAAATGATGGGAAATACTCCGCCTCTACCACCCGGTAGAGACAACGATAGTAATCTTTCCCTGTGCCTGCCTCTGTGCTCTCAGAAGAGTATCTGTAGCCATCTCCCTCTCCTGCTGCGCGGGGGAAGGGGTACGCCCGTATGAGCGCCTCCGTACCTGCCACCACCGGATCTTCCGAAGCCGGCGTGAGCCGGCCCGTCCGATTTCAACGGTGGTTGGCTGATCGGCCGCTCTACGCCCTGGCCGGTATTCTGATCGTTCTCTTCGTGATGCTTTCCATCGTCAGTCCCGGCTACCGCTCGCTGCACTCTGTTTCGTCGACCTTGCAGGTCGCCGCGATCCTGGGCATCATGGCCGGTGGTCAAACGCTGGTACTGCTCACCGCCGGAGTCGATCTCTCGGTTGCCAGTGTGGCGTCGGCCGCTGCCTATGTCATGGCGCAAAACAGCCATAACGGGTCGTTGGTTGCAATCCTCATCGGCCTCGGGGTCGGCCTTGCCGCTGGACTCATCAACGGTGTCGGCGTTGGAGTCTTCGGCGTCCAGCCCTTGATCATGACGTTGGGTATCGGCGGCATCGCCGGCGGCATGCTCATCGTTTACAGCCAGGCGGAGACGAACGGGGCGCCACTCGTTCCCCAGGTAATCGATCAGCTTGGTACCGGCATGGTGCTGAAGTACATACCGATGGACGTCCTGTTCATCTGGCTGCCGCTGTCCGTCATTTTGATTCTGGGTTTGAAGTACAGCGGGTTGGGACGCGCCATCATCGCCATTGGCGATAATCCGATTGCCTGTCGCCTGGCCGGTGTGCGCTCGTGGCAGGTCTTGATTGCTACCTACGTTATCTCCGGCTTGCTCAGCGCGGTTGCCGGCATGATCCTGGGCGGCAACGAAAATGCTGTCGACCTGCAGCTGGCTTCCAGCTACTTGCTGCTGACGGTTGCCGCTGCGGTCATCGGCGGTACATCGGTGTTTGGCGGGAGCGGTGGGTATTCCGGCACTATTCTCGGGACCCTGATTCTTACCGTTCTCGACGCATTCCTGGTTGTGATAAACGCGACTGAGGCGGTCCGGCAAATGCTATACGGCGCCTTGATCCTCCTGCTGGCCTGGGCCTACGCCCGGTTGGCCGGGAGTACCTAGCCTCGGACGCGAGAGAAAGGAGACGACATGCAGCTTGGATTTGTCAGCGCGATTCTCGAAGACCTGTCCTTCACCGAGGTGCTCGAGTTTGCGTCGGAAGAGCGGTTCGATTGCGTGGAGGTGATGTGCTGGCCAACCTCCAGCGGTGATGCCCGCCGCTACGCTGGGACCTCACACATAGACGTGGTGAACCTGGACCAGGCGAAGGCAAATGGCATCAACCAGCAGTGCCGCAGCGCCGGAGTCAACATCTCGGCGCTGGGCTATTACCCGAACCCCCTGACCCCTGATCCGGCGGAACGAAAAGTCTACGTCGATCACATCCGTGCCTTGATCGACGCGGCGAAGCTCCTGGGCTTGACGACCGTCAACACCTTCGTAGGCCGCGATCAGTGGAAAACCATCGACGAGAACTGGCCGCTCTTTCTGGAGGTCTGGAAACCGCTGGTGCAGTACGCCGCCGAACGCGATATTAATATCGGCATCGAAAACTGCCCGATGTTTTTCACGAAGGATGAGTGGCCGAGCGGCAAAAACCTGGCGATCAGCCCGGCGGTCTGGCGCCGCATGTTCGCCGACATTCCCGACCCGCACTTCGGCCTCAACTACGATCCCTCTCACTTCATCTGGCAGCAAATGGATGAGGTCGCGCCGATTGCCGAGTTCGCGCCACGCCTGCACCACGTTCATGCCAAAGATGCCAGGCTGGATCGCCGGAAGCTGGATGAAGTGGGCATCCTGTCCGTGCCGCTCGACTACCACACCCCCAAGCTTCCCGGCCTGGGGAGCGTTCGATGGGGCGCGTTTTTTGCGGCGCTGACCGACGCCGGCTATACCGGTCCGGTTTGTATCGAAGCGGAAGACCGGCCGTACGAAGGCTCGTTGCACGATCGCAAGCGCGCTCTCCGGCAAGCGGCGGGATTTCTCCGCCAATACATGAGCTGACATGCAGGCTGTCGTCAAAACCTATCCTGGCGACGGGAATGTCGAGCTTCTGGATATTCCCGAGCCGGCAGTACCGGCCGGGCATGTGAAGATCGCAGTGCGCGCCGCCGGGATCTGTGGCACCGATCTTCACATCTATCACGACGAGTTCAAATCGTTTCCACCCGTGGTCCTGGGCCACGAGGTTTCCGGGCAGGTGGCCGAGGTGGGGAGCGGCGTCGACCGGGTTCGACCGGGGGATCGCGTGACCACCGAGACGTATTTTTCCACGTGTGGCGTCTGCCGGTTCTGCCGAGCCGGACGTATCAATCTCTGCCCGCATCGCCGGTCCATCGGTTCGGCGGTTAATGGTGGCTTCACATCGTTCCTAATCGTTCCCGAACGGAACGTGCATCTCCTGCCTGATAACGTCAGCTATATGGCGGGCGCTCTCACCGAGCCTCTCGCCTGCGTGGTGCATGGTGCACTCGAAGGCCCTCAACTATTACCGGAAGACCTGGTGGTGATCGCCGGCCCCGGTGCGATTGGCCTTCTTACGCTGCAGGTCGTGCGTTCCGCCGGCGCCAGAGCTGTCATGCTGGGAACCGATAGCGACGCACACCGGCTCCGGATGGCCACCGAGCTGGGTGCGGAGTACACGGTCAACGTGCAAGTGGACGACTGGCGCGGCATTATCGACGATCTGACCGACGGCGCGGGAGCCGATATCGTGTACGAGTGTTCTGGGGCCGGACCGGCCGCCGCCACCTTGCTGGACATGGTACGCCGAGGGGGGCAGTACGCGCAGATCGGTTTGTTCGGCAAGCCCATACCGTGGAACCTGGACGACGTCTGCTACAAGGAGCTCCACGTGACGGGCAGCAATGCCTCGGTGCCGTCGGCCTGGCGCCGAGCGCTGGCACTGTTGGGTTCCGGAGCGGTACGCACCGAGCCCCTGGTATCCGACGTATTTTCAATCACCGACTGGCGCGCTGCGTTTGACGTCTTCGAGCAGCGCTCCGCGCTGAAGACTGTACTGCAACCGGTAGAGGGAGGGGCCACATGACCGACGTGCATATGCCGATTCGGGTGGGCGTTATCGGCGCCGGCTTTATCGGCCCGGCGCACATCGAATCGCTGCGGCGGCTGGGTTTTGTCGAGGTCGTCGCGCTTGCCGGAAGTAGCGAGAGCTCGGCGCAAGCAAAGGCCCGCGAACTATATATAAGGAAGGCGTACGGCGATTTCTACGACTTGATCCGGGACCCCGAGATCGACGTCGTCGACATTTCGTCGCCCAATATCTATCATTATCCGGCGGCAAAAGCGGCGTTGGAGGCGGGCAAACACGTTGTCTGCGAGAAGCCGCTCGGTATGACCAGTGCCGAATCGGCGGAGCTGGTACAGCTTGCCGACGCATCAGGATTGGTCAACGCCGTGACGCTCAACGTCCGGTTCTATCCATTGCTGCAACACGCCCGCGCATTGATCGCTCGCGGGGATCTCGGCACGATCTACTCGGTGCACGGCGGCTACTGGCAGGATTGGCTACTGTACGACACCGATTACAACTGGCGCGTCGAGGCGGCAGCCGGTGGAAAGATGCGTGCCGTGGGTGACATCGGCTCGCACTGGATGGACCTGGCGCAATTTCTCACGGGCCGGCATATAACCGAGCTCCTGGCCGAGCTCTCGACCTTCATGCCGGTGCGCCAGAAGCCGGAGCGGCCGCTCGAAGCCTTCTCGACCGCCGAGGTGCAACGCACCCCGGTGCGGATGGACACCGAAGATGCCGCGACGGTCCTGTTGCACTTTGGCGATGGGCCGCGTGGGGTGGTGCAGGTATCGCAGATGGCGGCGGGGCGAAAGAACCACATCGTCATCGAGGTGAACGGCTCGAAAGCGTCCCTTTCCTGGGACGGCGATCGCCCCAACGAGCTGTGGTTAGGATATCGCGACCGCCCAAACGAGCTCCTGATCAAGGATCCCGCCTTGATGGCTGAAGAGGCTCGCCCCTACGCCCGCTATCCGGCGGGTCACGACGAGGGATTTGCGGATACCCACACGGCCATCAATCGCTCGATTTACACCTTCATTCGCGACGGTGGCTATGACTCGGGCCGCGTTCCCGATTTCCCCACCTTCAAAGACGGCCATCGTGAGAACGTGCTGGCGGACGCCATTCTGGAGAGCAATACCAAACGCGGGTGGGTCGACGTTCCGCAATGACCGAGCGACTAACCGGCAAGGTCATCGTGGTTACCGGCGGTGCGCAAGGGATTGGGCGCGGTTGTGCGCTGATGCTTGCCCGGGAGGGCGCGCGGGTGGTCCTGGGGGATATCGACGCGGCTGGCGGTCAGGCGGTCGCCGAACGAATCGAGGGCGACGGTGGCACGGCAAGCTTCATCGCCACGGACGTGACGGATGAGGGGGCCTGTGCGGCACTGATCGACGGTGCGATACGTGCCTACGAACGGATCGATGCCCTGGTCAACGTGGTTGGCTGGTTTCCGCGCGCGACGCTGGAAGAGACCACGAGTGAGCTCTGGGAAGCGGTGCTGGCCGTCAATCTGAAGAGTGCCTTTTATTGCTGCAAACATGCCGTGCCGCACCTTCGCGCGGCCGGTGGAGGCAGCATCGTGAATATCGGCTCAATTCACGGGGTGCAAGGGGCGGCTAACGTTCTGGCGTATTCAGCCGCCAAGGGTGGCTTGCTCACCATGACACGTACGCTGGCAGGGGCTCTGGCACCCGATCGTATTCGTGTGAACTACGTCATACCGGGATGGGTGCTCACCGACACCGAGCTGGCACTGCAGACACGGTTGGGAACGTCTCCCGACGAGCTGCGGCGTCTGGGCGATACCATGCGCCTGGGACGGCATCAAACGCCGGACGACACCGCCTATGCCGTGGTCTATCTCACGTCCGACGAGTCGACGCAGGTTACGGGCGTGGTATTGAACGTCGATGCCGGTGAATCGACCCTCCCTCTCAGGGATTTCGGATCGAAGTAAGGAGGAGAAATATTGACGCTGGATCCTGCTCGTGACGCTCGAACCCGTGCCGGCCTGGAGGCGCATGGATTGGATGCGCTGGTGTGCCGGCTTCCGGAAAATGTCCTGCTGCTCACGGGCTACTGGCCGACCAGTAGCTTTGCCTTTGGCGTGGTGCCGCGCCAGGGGAGGGTGGTTCTGATCGTCGTCGACACGGAGCTCGCCGATGTACCGGAGGGCGCGGCGGACGAGGTGCGATCGTACGGCGCGGGTATCCTGAGCACGCCCGAGCCGCTGGAATCGATCGAGCGCCACCTACGCGATGTACTGCGCGCCATGGATCTGGAACGCGGACGAATCGGCATCGAGATGAATTTTGAGCTGGTGGCGGCCGGGCATACCGGTGGGGATGTCCTCCTCCCCAGCGCCCCGACCATGGCCGCCATCGGCGCCGCCGCGCCGGACGCCGCCGTCGTGGACGCAGGACCGATGCTAGAAGAAGCGCGTGCCCGGAAGACGCCGTACGAGATCGATAAGTTGCGTCGGGCCAACGCCGTCGCGGCCTTTGGTTTGAACGCCTTTCGCCAACTCTACGAGGTGGGACGCACCGAGGCGGAAATTGCAGCGGGAGTGGAAGCGGCGATCAGGAGCAGAGGCATCGGCTTCGAGGGCGCGGCGCACGTGCGCGCCTGGGCGCAGCTCATGACCGGCGCGCGCTCGTCGCAGGCCTATAGCCTCCATCCCACGACCTCGGCGCGGGTGGTGCAAGAGGGTGACCTTGGAGTACTGGAGCTGGGAACATCGGTTGACGGGTACTGGTCGGACCTTACCCGCACGCTGGTACCTGGCCGGCCGAGTGAGCGCCAGAGCGAGCTGTACGGCGCGCTTACTGCCGCGGTGGACGCGGTCTTGGCCGCCGGGCGTCCCGGCATGAGCGCGCAGGAGATTGACGGACTGGCGCGGGAGGAAGTCAAGCGGCGTGGCTTCGCCGAACTCTTTTTTCACCCCACCGGTCATGGCCTCGGATTCCGGTATCACGAGGCCCACCCGCTTCTCAAGCCGGGGAATGGCGAAACGATCGAGCAGGGCATGGTAAGCAGTGTCGAGCCGGGCCTTTACCACGACAGCTTCGGGGGAATGCGACTTGAACAGAATGTGGTGTTCACTGAAGACGCCGTCGACGTGCTGTCCGACTTCCCGGCGGAGCTGGAACGATAGCTCGGCGGCGCTGCCGCCTGTTTGCAGTTTCGCTACACGCCTTCACTGTGCCGGCAATGAACTGATCGCAGTATTTGAAGTGAGCTTACTTTTCCCCACGGCTGGGTGGTAGGACCCACCACCCAGTACTCTCCTATTCCTGCCTGCTATGCGACGTGGTAGCGAACCCACCACACTGTACCGGTCAAAAGCGCAACGCTAAGCCCCACAAAAATCGCACTTTCGATCCCTTGAAAGAGCCAGAAGCGTCCAGCCGGGTGGAAAAAAATAAGTTCGCTCAATCCATGGTGATGCAGACAAGCAACGTACGTGTCTTTTGACCCATTCTTGGGGGCTGGGCACAGTGCCACAACGTCACCAAAGGACAGGAGATGGCCGGCGCTATCGCGCCAGGTCGTTCCCTTGTCGACGATCCAATCCAGCGTGCCAAAAGGCGGAGGTCCCGAGAACCAGGCGGTCTCGATCGGCGGAATGTAGTGTGGTCGCGCCCATGCCTCGATGCCGAAACGCACGCCCAGAAATCCCACTAACGTGATGCCTATAGTGGGGATGGCGCGCCGCAATACGAAGCCCACGGTTAGTCCGAGGGAGAGCGCGAAGAGCGTGTAACTGGCGAATGCAGTCCCTTCGAGATCAAATGCGTTCGCGCCGAATCGGCCCTGGATCTGGTCTGCCGGCCAGCGCCACCACGTGAGGAACGCCCCCATCGCGAGACCAAACAGGAGTGCGATCGCGATGACGAGAATCAGGCGCGCACGCAGCCACGAGAGGCGAGTTATGCTTTGTGTCCAGGCAAGGCGAAACGTCCCTTGCTCCATTTCAAGTGCCAACGGCGCTGCCAACAGGACTCCAACCACGAGCGGGAGAATACTCAGGGAGGCGGAAAGACTGGACAGAGCAACAATCTCATTGGTGAACGTGCTGAGCGACGTTTGACAGGCAGCATCTTGAGTAGATGGTTGCCCGAGGCAGCCACCGATGCCGAGTGTGGTATATGCGGCGTGGAGGTCCATTCCAGTCTTCATCACAATTGCGGCAACCGCTAAAAGCAGCACACCCCCGATCACCATCTCCAGACGCTGTTGGCGCAAGGTCAACCAGATCATACGGACACCTCCTCGGCCGTCCGACTTATCATGCCCACCGGGCCATCTTCATTCGGCTGCTTGAGGTAGGCGAGTACGATGTCCTCCAAAGAGACATCGTGTACTTCCCATGAGGAATCCCAAATATGTCCGTTCGTGCGGACCAGGACGCTTGTCTGCCGCTCGGCGTGAACTACGTGCACGACGTTATGGATGTGTTCGATTGCATCGGTGTCGCGCCGAGAACTGGTCAAGAGCTTATGCCGATCCAGTATCTCCGCTATGTCTCCGACCAGGGTCACGCGGGCAGCGGACAGAATCACCAGATAGTCGCACATTCGCTCGAGGTCGTTGATGATATGGGAGGAAAGTAGGACCGTGAGACCATCCTCGACAGTAGCTTCGAGGAGCGTTGTCAAGAACTCGCGTCGCGCTAATGGGTCCAGTGCCGCCACTGGCTCGTCGAGCAACAGAAACTCGGGTCTTTTTGCCAGTGCCATAACCAGCGAGAGCTGTGATTGTTGACCACCTGACAATTTCCCGGCCTTTTTAGAGAGGGGAATGTCGAGACTACGGAGCCGCTTACGGGCAAGCTGATCGTCCCAGCGAGGGTTCAGTTTCCTCCCCACCGTCAGCATCTCGGCCACCGTGAAGCCGCGATACAAAGGACGTTCCTGTGAGAGAAAGCCGATTCGAGGTAAAACCGCACTTGATTGCCTCTGGGGAGAATGTCCAAACACGTGGACGCTGCCTGAAGAGGGAAAGTTGAGACCGGCTGCGAGTTGCAGCAGAGTCGATTTCCCAGCCCCGTTCGGGCCTACCAGCGCCGCCACGCGTCCAGTGGGTACGTTTAAGGTGCACTCTCGCAGCGCCCACTGCATGCCATACTTCTTACTCAGTCCTAATGTCTGTAGCGCAGCGGTCATGCAACACCATCCCTCACTGACTCGCGGAGAGCATCTAGAAACAGGGCTTCGACACTCTCCTCATCTAGTCCCGCCTCCTTTGCCTCTTGCAGCCAGTGCCCCAGGGTTCGGCGCAGAGCTGCCTGGCGCTGGGAAGACACGATCGCCAACGTTTTAACGACAAAAGTACCCTGTCCCTGTCGGGTATCAATGAGGCCCTCGTGCTCCAGTTCCCGGTACGCTTTCGATACCGTATTGGGATTGATCGTCAGTCCCGTTACAACCTCCTTGATAGTTGGGAGCTGATCCCCAACCTCCAGCATTCCGAGGCGGAGCGCGTGTTTTACCTGCTGTACGATCTGTAAATACGGGGCCAGCCCCGATCTCGAATCGAGATGGAAAGTGATCACCGACTCATACTCCTAGTCCAGCAATGTACTAGTAGTATAGTACATTGCTCTGTGACTGAAGTCAATCAGCGCGCCGGCATGAGTGCGTTGGCCCAGCGGCGTTCGGGGAGTATGGCCCGCGCATAGAAGCTGATTAATGGTCAGTTGGCGATGACCGGGGGCCTGCTCCAAACAACGATCGCTGCTCAGCCACGAGCCGTTCGAGCAGCTCGACGGCATGTGACGAGCTTGGTAAGCGGTCGATTTCGGCCTTCATGCGTCCGGCGGCCTGCCGATACATAGGCGACTCCAGCACGCACGATATCGTGTCTCGGATGGATTGCGGTGTGGACTCAATCGCGTCGAGCACGCGAGCCACGCCAAGCTCCTCGCAGCGCGCCGCATTCAAGGGACCATCCGCGCCCATGGGAAAGAGCACCATTGGTAAGCCATACGAGAGGGCGCCAAGCACGGTGCCCGATCCACCATGAGAGACCACGGCGTCGCACCAGGGCAGGACCGCCGACTGTGGTATGTACCGCTCGATGCGGATGTGATCGGGCTGTGGGACGAATTCGGCCGGGTCGATGCCGTCTCCAACCGTGACCAGCACGGAAGCCGAAAGTTCCCGAGCTCCCACCAGTATCCGGTCGAACAGATCGCCCGATTCCAGGTTGAAGACGGTACCAAGTGTGACGTAGACAACTTTCGATCCATGTTCTCCGGTGAGCCACAGCGGGCGAGACCCGGAGTGGCGCTGGGCTACAGGATGGGCGCGATAAAGGTGCGCGGCAGGCGGTAGCGGGAACGAGGGATCACGGAAGCCGGGTGGAAATGGCGACAACACGAGGAAGCGACTGAGCATTTCCAGGGACGGGTCGTCTGGGAGTCCGTACTCGGCGCGAATCTCGTTGAGGGGCTCGGCGACAGTGTGAGGGCGCAAAACGATCCAGTGGCGAGAACCTGCACGCTTGCGTACGGTAGCTGTATAAATTCGGCGGCGATCATGCTGCCAAAATCCACTTCGTCGCACACCACCAGGTCAGGCTTCCACTCCGCGCAGCACGTCACGGTGTGGGCGGCGCGCTCCCGTGCCCGGCGGCGGGCGAAGTGCTCACGCAGGCCACGATACTCGCGGTCCATATCTACTGGAACAAGGGGGTGTCGCTGGGGGCCATGCCCCTCGAGATTCTCGGCGAGTGCCGTGAACCCACCCGCTTCAACCATCGAAGCCATCCACGGTTCGCAGGTGAAAGCAACCGAGTGACCGGCTATCTCGGCGGCACGAGCGATGGGCACGAGCGGTTGGAAGTGTCCCGCATTTCCGACGAACCCAAACAAGATGCGCACCGTGGTGATTCCTCTCAGGCGTTGGGCGGCGAACGTGGGTCTGCCACAGTGGCTTGATGGCCCATCTGACGATGCGCTTGCCCCGCCGCTTGAAGAACATGGGTATCGAGGCACCGGCCTGCTACTGCCACGCTTTATACAATAGCGAGCAATGCGTGTGGAAGGATGAACTGCAGTGGCGGAGACACGGATCGAACCTCCATATAGCGCCGATGAACGTACCATGCTCGATGCCTGGCTCGAGTATCATCGGGCCACGCTTGCCTTAAAGTGCGAAGGCTTATCAACCGAACAATTACGTACGCGCGCCGTACCACCATCGACTATTTCGCTGCTTGGCCTGGTCCGCCACATGGCGGAAGTCGAGCGAAACTGGTTTCAGCGAGTTATGGCAGGCGAGACTGCGCCACCGCTGTACTATTCCGACGATGATCCGGATGGCGATTTCGATAACGTGGACGACGCCGATGTGGAGGAGGCTTTCGCATCGTGGCGTACGGCTTGCGACGCGGCGCGGTTAGTGGCTGCCGGGGTGCCGTCACTGGATGATGTGGGCAAGGTACAGCGGCGCGGAGAGTCGGTCTCGCTGCGCTGGATCCTGGTACACATGATCGAGGAATATGCCCGCCATAACGGCCATGCCGACTTCCTCCGAGAACGGATCGACGGAGTAAGCGGGCTCTGACGTTAAATCCCGGTCGGTTCTTCGCCGCCGATAGCGGGGGCATCGACTAGCAGCCTATTCCAGAGCTCGCTGTCCGGGAGAAAACCTTGCCGGCGCGGGTTGGATACCCAGTTCGGCTCCTAAAGTGTCAACGATCTATCCCAATTGCTGGATACGCGCGTCCATTGTTTTGGCCAGCGCGGTGGTTTGAGCCAGCATGTCGGTGGGTGAGAGGCTTCCCGCGATGAAGTCCTCGAACACGGTGACTTCGAAGGTGCCCCGGCGGAAGAAGATAGCGACGATTGTCCCGGTCACAGTGGCTCCAGAATCGGTCTCGGTATAGTCGTACATAAAGGAATGCGCTTCGTCCCCGACATCCGGAGCGGTGCCCATCGAAAAGTTCGGATTTTGATCTTTAGTACCTTGCTCGTTCCCTACATCCTGCGTAAGACCGGTGGCCGCGGTGTCCGGGGTGGAATACGCGTACACGTAACTGAAGACGCCGTAGGGGCCGGACGCCGGCACCGGACTGGTGGCGTAGCCTGTTTGATGGCTCAGAAGCAGCCCGGTGGAGGTCACGGAGTCCACGGTTGCGCTGTTCAACTGTGCCAATTCTTCATCCGTAATGTAACTATTCCCCAATGGTTGCATTGCACTCGGCACATCACCTGTCTGGAGATTGATCTGCTGGACGTGTGGGGCTGCAGGCAGTGCCGTTGCGGTTCCCAAACGAGTCACCGTTAAGGCTTTCGCCTGAATCTTCTGAGCGGAGGCCCAGAGTCCGATTCGCTTGTAGGTTCCGGCCGCGCTCATATCGGTGATCGTAAAGGAGACGATGTGCGTGCCGTTGATAAAGAGGGAGTAGTCCGTGCCGTGGACCTCAATGCGATAGAGGTTGAAGCCGGCGTGAAGCGTGGCCGGAGATCCCCCGATTGAGCTGTCGCCCCAGATCAAGAGCGGCAGATTATATTCAGGATTGTCGGAGGTGACCGAGCCGCCGGTAATCCCGTTTTGGGGAGTCTGCGCTCGCACCACCACGCCGTACCCCGAGGTTGCTTGCAGCGGTTTACCCACGGCTTTGATCATGGCCTGCACGGCGAAATCATGCAGCTTGGCGGTGGAAAACGGCGCGAGCAATTCGTCGCCGTTGCCGGAGAATGTCACCGTCGCCCCGCTTGTTTTCCAGTGCGCGGCGTCACCATGGGTCCACCCTTTGAGCCCCTTTGAAAAGGATGCGGTGAACGCGGTTGAACTCCCAGCGGACGCGCCGATCAGTTTGTCACGAGGTGCGGCCTGTGATTGGCCGGCGAACGACAGAATCGCGCTCAGCGATATACCGATGCTCAATACAAGGCGTCTCATGGCCCCTCCTGTACGTACGTATTTCACCAGGGAGGAACCGCACCTATGCGCGAACTGCCCGCCCAATGAGTTCTGTATAGACGAACAATACCACTCCATCCGAAGAACTACGTAGAATGCCGCCCGTAAAGATGCGGATGACATAAGAGGTTGACGGGCGTAGACTCCGAGGAGGAGGCGCAACATGCAGTCAAGGTCCGGCTTTCGCCAGAAGGCGCTGTATAGCTTCGGGCAATTTGGTAACGGTGTCTACAACGGTCTCAATACCGCAATCCTCGGCCTCTTCGTCAGCGCGTTCACCGGAAACGCCTACATTATCGGCTACCTCTCGAACACGCGCACCATGGAAGGCGTCGTCATCCAACCGCTTATCGGTCGCTGGAGCGACAAATCGACCAGCAGGATGGGGCGAAGGCGCCCATTTATCCTCTTCGGCATACCCGTATCCGTCACGTTTCTGGTGCTTCTCCCCCTTGCCGGGCATGCCGGACATCGATGGGCGCTTCCTCTCATCATCCTGTCAATCGTTCTGTTCTCCATTACCTGGAACATTGCCGGTGATCCATACCAGGCGTTGATGATCGACATAACCGAAAAGGAGGAGCGTGCGCGCTTTAACGCCGTCTTATCGGTGATCGCGCTGGTGGGCCAGGTTGGAATCCTGCTGTATGCCGCCTTCGCGTCTATCAAAAAGAACACTGTGCCGGATTTTATCTTTTACGCCTGTGCCGCGTTTCTCCTGGTGACCTACGCGGTCGTGTTCTTCGGCGTCCGCGAGCCACGCTACGCCGTGTCACAGGCGGATGTGGAGAACAAAATTCCATGGCGCGTGTATATCGAAGAAATGCGAACCTTCAAGGAGGCGCTGAAGGTGTTGGGCAGCATCTTCTTCCTGTGGACCGGCCTGAACGCGGTTCTGCCGTATCTCACGGTTTTTACCAAACACGTCATGCACGTCGATAACTCGCACGCGATTCGCATTTATCTGGTCATCGTTCTTGCCAGCGCCGTCGCGGCGTATCCATTCGGCTGGCTCGGCTCACGCTACGGCAGCCGGAAGTTTATCGTGGTGGGTACAGTGCTGATGATCTTCGCCGGTATCGGGGGAACCGTGGCACCGACCTATACCTGGCTTTACCCCGTAGCTATTCTGGCCGGAATTGGCTTTTCGGCCACCACTTCGCTTACGTATCCGTATTTATCGCAGCTCGTTCCCGGCAGCAAAATGGGGGTTTTCACCGGCTTGCAGGCTGCCTTTTCATCCATAGCTGTCCCCATCAGCGTGGGAATCACAGGGACCCTGATCGCACACTTTGGTTATCGAAGTATCTTTGCGATGCTTACCTGCATGATGGTGCTCGATATCGCCCTCCTGCTCTCGGTTGACGAAGAGGCGGCGGCTCGACAAATACTCAGCATAGAAACTGCACAGGAACGTCTTGCCCCTGACCTGGTTCCAACCACCGCCTGACTCGACGATGCCGGCTCGCCGGATATGCCTGATGGAGCTCGCTCTCCTTACATTTATACCGGTCCGTTCGGTGGGCATATATCTTGCTTTACATGTCGTATTGCGAGGATCTTTCGGAAGCGGTGACAATCGTGGATACAGAACATTGCCCAAACTGTGGGAACGAACTTGTTGACTATCGCAGAGACCGGCAGTCGGCGGGCAAACGAGACATTATTCTTCGATGGACCATATGTCTTGCCTGCCGGCACATTGGGTTAAAGAAGTGGTCGTTTGCAAACCGTGCCGGTCCAAATTCAGGGCCGGCCCCTCCACTCAGACTCGTCACCGGTGGATAGCAGCCTGTTAGTTCCCGTGACTTGAAGTAGAGGCCGCAGTGTCGTCTTGAATTGCACGCAAGGCCTCACTGATCCAGGGAACGTCCGCCGTCCAGCCCTGTGTGAAATATCCGTACCAGTCGAGCGCGCCGTAGGTTCGGGTGTCACCGGTCGATTCCGTGCCGTTGGCCGACCAGTAGGCCCAACTCAAGTGCTTATTGTCGATATATTCAAGCAAGCTCTCAAACCACTGACCCTGCGACCCGGGAGTGGTGTCTGCGACACATTGCTGGCTGTAGTTGCAGGTGCCGAATTCTCCAACCAAAACGGGAGACGCATACGATTGCGTCGGATCGTCGGTTATGTAGCCCCAGTAACGATCCCAGATCGCCGCTAAGCTGTCGTAGCTCGTCGTGGCATTGAACCAGGGACAGCCGCCGTTACAGTTATCGACGCCATAGTCGTGTGTCGAGTAGACAAGCTGATCGTGGGCCGACGTACCGTCGGCGAATTGCAGCGAGATCGGAGCCGTCGCCACGCCCATCAGGTTTCCGCCCCACCAGTAACCGGGCGCGGCGCCGTAAAACTGCACACCTTCAACCAGGATCAGGAGGTGAGGATTCGATGCCAGCACCGCGTTACCGGCGCGCTGGGCCGCCATTTTCCAGTCAGTTGCCGGGTCACCGTTGCCCCACCGGGCTGGACCGTGGGGCTCGTTGCGCAGGTCGGCTCCCACCACGGTCGTGGCGCCGGCGTAGCGCTGCGCGAGTGTTGCCCAGTCGGCATCGAACGCGGATTCCGGGAAAGCCGGGGTATACCACAGGCCGCTTTCCTGTGAGCTCCATCCGGCGTCGGATCGGTGGTCGTCCAGGATGACGGAGATGCCGAGCGCGCCTGCGTAACCAATGATCCGATCGAGGATGTCCAGCGCATGCAGGCCGGATAGCTCCGGGTTCGCCTGGAGGTGTGACGTTACCACCGGGTTTCCCTCGACCAAGGCATTCGAGAACGGCAGGCGAATGGTGTTGTATCCCGCGTTCTTAATCATCCAGAGAATGGATTGGTATGAGTTGTAATCCAACCCCCCGACGACAAAGTCGGGCCCTTCCGCGCCGTACCAGTTGAGACCCGAAAGGCGAATCGGGGTGTTGCTCTCGTCGACAATTTCCGTCCCGTCCGCGTGCAACCACGACGGTACCGTGGACAGAAGTGAATCCACGGTACCCGGGAGCGTTGCGTATCCTGAACCTCGTTCCGCCAGAACCATCACGACATTGTGCACGAGGGTCACAAGCACTACTTCATTACCGTACCGCCAGATATGCATGGCATCGACCGATGCCAGTCGCTGTAATCCGGCCTGGACCGCGTCGTATCGTTCTCGGGTAAGTCGCCGTTTGTTGTTCGATCGAACCAACGCGTCGTAGGCGACTCGCGCTGCATCGGCATCCGGGAACAGAGATGCGGAATCGTAAACACGATCGCTCGCTGGTGTGCCGGCGAGCTGGATGTAGCGTGAAAGCATCCCGGCCGGGACGAGATCGAATAACGCCGTCGTGCGCGAGCTGAGCGGCAACGGCGCAACCGGGCGAAAGACACCGCCATCGAGCGTGAATGAATCGACCCCGCCGGTCGACGCACTCACCACCATAAGCGACGGGCTCTTGACAACCGGGCCGGTTCCCGGAGGCGCCGCGAATAGATCGGGAAGGGCCGTGGTAGTGGCAGGTGGGCCAGGAAAGGCGGCGGCGATTTGGCTATTCAGAAGGGAGATCTTTCTCCACAGATAGGTGAATTGGCGCAGGGCTGTTCGGATCGTGGCGTCACCGGCGCCCGGGCCGTAGGTCAAGACCAGCTCGGTCTCTATTCGGTCCGCGGCAAGGACCACGACCAGTGAGGTTGAACCGGCGTGACTCTGAAGTATGAAACCGGGCAGCGCCGATTGGCCCGGCGGTAACGGTTGTCCGCGCTCCCACAGGGAAGCCTGGGCGTCCGCTCGGGCGTCAGATGCTCCGCCGGCCGTGGAAAAGATCGAAGACTCATACTGCACAGTCGCACCAAACATCCGGCCATTCGTTGCGGGAAGCTGCCACGATGCACGTTGCTCGAACCCCTCGACCCGACCAAGTTGAGCCAGCGAGAGCGTGTGCAGGCCGGTCCCAAGCGACGCGTCATGGTTCGAGACCGGTTTGCCCGCGAGCGTGGCTCCCGGAGGAAAATCGCGAGCGGGAAGAGCAAGTGTGCGAGCTGCCGGCACCGGAGCGGGTGGCGCGGGCGCCGCCGCCGCAAACGAGGTAGGATGTGCCGCCGCCCCGGCCATAACCATGAGAAGCAGAGCGATGAGAGCGACTTGCGATGGACGAGACACTGAGCGAAGCAGTTCGAAGATTGAATTACGCATGATTGACATAGACCCCGCTTGGGAATTGGAGGTGGGGTCCTAGCTATCGTACACGCCTGCTGTCCGTTCTTACGTACTGGCCGGCGTGGTGCGCCCTTTCCACCAGAAGAAAATGGCACAGAGGAACGATAGGATTGCGCCCGCAAATGCCGTCAGCGTCACGAGGGATAGCCGGCGAGATGAAGAGTGGGGCGCCGCGGCGCGCGCGGCATACCTACCGACCGTCGGCTTCCCGTACCCGGTGTGCAACGGGGCGCCGCTCGTCCCGGTGGCCGATTTTCCCATCATGGGAGCGGGTACCACAGTCACGGTGCTGATGATCGATTTGAGCAACGCCCGAGGAAAGTAGACAACCCGCGGATTGCGGTTTTGCGCGATCTGCCGGAACGCGGCGGCCGGTAGGATGAGCTTGCCGGTCAACCGTCCGGCAAGCGTGGCATCTCGGTGCAAGATGAAACTTCCCTTCAGCGCCCCTTTGCCGCCGTATCCCTCTCCGGAGCCGTACAACCGCATAACAGCATGATTTGACGAGTTGTTGATGAACGCCTCCGCGAGAAAACTTCCCAGCGCCAGCACTTTGCCGGCGTCGTCAGTCAGCAGCACTTTTCCCTGAAGAAAGCCGCCCAGGTTGGTGGCCGTCACGCGCGGGTTCAACAAGTCCGGAAGGATTGGGGTGGTATCGGGCCGAAAGTTTTCGAGATACGAATCGACGATCAGATGCATGCTCGGCATGCCGTTCGACGGAGCGAGCTGGGTCTGCAGCACGACTTGATCCAGCGGGTCTCCGTCCGGCTCCAATCCGGCCAGCTTGAATCCGGCGACTATGCCGCCGATACGTGGCGCATAGCCGGGGGACGAAGCGTACACGCCGGTGCCGTTCATCAGCATGATCGAGCTGAACGAAAGGGAGAGCACTGCGTAGACGAGCCAGCGCGCCAGGGTAGGCTTCATGCGGCCCGCCGATGTCGCGCCACCACCGAAGTCTGCGCGATAACCAGGATCACAACCGGCACGATTGCCAGCGCGGTGCCCGCCGCCAGCGGTCCGTAGGCGGTATCGTAGCGGCCGACGAAGGTTGCCAGGATGGTGGGAACTGTCTGGAGCGATCCGTCTTGTGATACCACGGTTGGCAGCAAATATTGGTTCCAGGAGGTGATGAATGCCCAAATGCCCGCGGCAAAGAGCGCCGGTCGCGCCAGGGGCAGCGCCACGTGAAACATTCGCTGAAAAGACGTCGCCCCATCTACCAGAGCTGCTTGCGCAATCTCCACCGGCTGCCCGCGAAACGTTCCGTAGAGCAGAAGAATGCTGAAAGGAAGGGCTTGCGCGATTTCCGGCAGCACGATGCCCCAGGTGGTATCGGAGAAACCCAAATCACGGACAAGCGTAAAGAGTGGAATGATCAGGATGGGAAGCGGCTGCAACAAGCCCAGCACCAGTGCAACGAAAATCGCGCCCTTGAGGAACCGGCTGCGAACTAGATAGTTGAGAGAAAACGCGGCGGGCGCTGCCAGCAGTACGGTGGCGGCGAGCACGATGCAGGCGAACCAGGCGCTGGTAGCCAGCGCCCCGGCCATGCCGGAAGTCCAGGCCGTGACGATGTTCTCCCCGGTCCACGACTCAAAGCCGTCCACGTGCAACGCTCCCTGCAGAGCGAAGGTGCGGCCGGGCTCCACGGTGGCCACGGAGAGCCATGCAATGGGGAGCAACATGAGCACGACCAGGCACCAGAGGAGCAGGCTCGACGGGAGTCGCCGCCTACCCGGGGCCGCCGATTCCGGCGTTCCCAGAGCGAGCGTGACATCGCTCCGCAGGACCTGCAGCGCGGCGATCGCCAGCAAGAGACCAATGCCGACTTGCAGGCAGGCGACAGCCGCGCCCTGACCGGTGAATCCGCCAAACGCACGCCCGTACGAATCGATTGGAAGGAGCATGGTCGAGTATCCGGGGCCTCCGCCGGTTGTGACAAAGACAAGGTCGAATACCTGCGCCGCAAGCGCGGCGTTAACCAGGAGCGCCACCGCGCCGATGCGAGAGATCCCTGGGAGTGTCACATGCCGCATACGCCATAGCGGCCCTGCCCCTTCCGAGCGAGCGAGCAGATAATATTCCTGGTCGATGGAACCGAGTCCGCTCCAGAAGATGAGCGTGCCGACTCCAACCACCGACCATAACCACGCGACGAATAATGCAATCGGTGCGACGTGAGGGTCCCCTAGCCAATCCTGTGTCAGGCCGTTCAACCCAACAGACTGTAGAACCGTGTTGAGTAGCCCTGTCACCGGGGAGTAGATCATAACCCAGAGGGCGGCAACCACGGTAGCGGGAAGGAGCACCGGAATAAAGAGCAAAGCAATTGGAGCGAATCGTGCGCGGCTCTGTCGCACCAGGAGGGCGAGCCCCAGCGTCAAAACAGTGGGCACGATTCCGCCGCATATATCCCAGACGATGCTGTGTTCGAGGGTGGTTTGAAAGATCGGGTCGGTGAGAAGTGTCATAAAGTTGCTCAGACCGATCCAGGTCTGCGAGCCGTAGCCATCCCAACGATTGAGGGAAAGCCACCCGAGCTGACCCAGCGGCCAGAGCGTGAATCCGGCATAGAGAATCAGAGCGGGGGCGAGATAGGCGCCGGCGGCGTACGAGCCCGGTCGACGCGATGGACGCACTCTCGAATGGTGTGAGTGCGGCGTGGGCGCATGAGGAGGGACGTCAGAACTCGCCGTCGATGCGTGCGGTACTTCCACCGTGCTTGCCACGCGACGCGTAAACCTCCTGCAGGCTCTTGACCAGGAATGCAGGTGCCTCGTATCCCTGGAGGAGGAGCTGCACGTTGGCTTCCATCGTGGCGTTGAGGTTTGATATCGGCGCCGCATCGATGTAGATACCGGGTTTAGCGCTATTCAGGGCCGAAAAGTATTGACTCTGCCAGCTCGATGAATGAGGCGCGCTACTGTGCGCCTGCGCCGGCAAGACGCTATTACGCTGCAAGAGAGCCGCCGTTTGCGGAGTAAGGAGGGAATTGATGAATGAGATCGCCCCCGTTGGGTTGCTCGAACGGGTGGGGACTACCCATCCCAGGTAGCCACCCTGTGGCATCACGCTTCCGCCGCCGGACCGCGGGAACGGGAAGACACCCACAGGCACACGCGTTTGCTTTTGATCCTGTGCGATTTGAGCGTTTTCGGAACTGGAAACGAGCTGGAACAGCGTCTTTCCACGGAAGAAGAGATCGATTCCTTCCTGGGCGTCAACACCTCCGAAATCGGTGGTGAAATAACCCTGTTTGGCCCAGCGCTGCAGCGTCTGAGCAGCAGCGACGTACGGTTTCGCTCCGAAGTTAAAGGAATTGGCCAGGTGTTGCTCCGCCTGCAGTGAGGTGGGAGGGGCGGTCGCATTGACGAGTGTGAGATACCAGTCGTCACCGAGCCAGCCGTCGCCGTTACCCATGCCGAGCGGCGTGTATCCCGCTCGTTTGGCACGTGCCAGCGCCGTCTCGAACGAGCTCATGGACTTCGGAATGCCGAGGTGAAGAGCGTGCAACAGACGCACGTTATACAGAATGCCGACCGCGGCAAGGGACGTCGGCACAGCCATGATGCCACCGGCGGGCGCGCCAAAGTATCGAAATGGCTGGTTGTAGGACGCAAGTAAGCCGGGGCGCAGCTTGTTCGCCCACCCATCCTGCCGTGCCGCCGTCGCGAGGTTACGCAGGCGGTGCGCGGCGACGTATACCGGGATGCCTGGACCGCGCGGCGTTACATACGCCAGGTCAGGAGGATCACCGGCCGATAAGGCAAGCTGCAGCTTGGTATTGAAGTCTTCGAACGAGTAGACACGCAAGTTGACTGTGACATTTCGGTGTAGCGATTGGTACTGCCGGGCAAGCTCCTGCGACCAGGCGCGTTCGACCGGGTCATCCGTGCTGTACCAGATACGAATCGTACTGGCTTTCACATGGCTTCCGCTCCCGCATCCCGCCAGCACGGTCGATCCCAGCAGCGCGCACAGTGCGATGCCACAGGTTGCCACCCGTCGAAACGAAAAGAGCGGGAAATACACGGTCATGGACAGGATTCCTTTACAGGGTCGGCATCACATCAAGTGTAGCGAGTGAAGGGATGGGAAATCGGGATGCAGGGCGAGGTGTAAGCGTTTTGCAAGAGGCAGGCTCGGGGACCGTTTCCGCTTGCATAGATGGTGCATTACACTTGCATCAGGGAGTTGCATGCCCGGAGGGGGAGACATTTGGATGGAGGAGCACATCGATACCGTTTCGATGTTGGTGGGTTAATGGAGCACTTGCAGACGGTTCTCTCGGAGCGAGGCTATACCATTACGCCGGAAGCCAATGGTACAACCTGGATCGTGGAAACGTCGTGGGGACGTGGAGCGGCGTACGGTGAGATCGCCAGCATGCTCTACGGCCTGATCGCTGATAAACTGGAGGAGATCGATTAGAACAGCGGCGAGCCCAGGCCGCCGATCGCCGAACCTTTGCGAGAGCATGCGACGTAACGCCCGTTCGCCGAATGCGGAGATTGACCGTTTGTCCAAGAAGACCATACAATCGTGCGTCGGTGGGGCGTGGCCAAGCGGTAAGGCAGCGGACTTTGGATCCGCGATCGTAGGTTCGAATCCTGCCGCCCCAGCCATTGGAACTGTGTGACCCATTATCGTGACTGACGATCCAGATCACCTAGCCGGGGGTTGCCTGCTGTGAGCGAGGCTGCCGTTGTCCTCGCCGCCGGTAAGGGAACCCGTATGCACTCAAGCCTTCCCAAGGTCTTCAACCCCTGGCGGGAATACCGATGCTGACGCGCATATTGGACACGCTGCACGATGTTGGGTTTTCGTATCCCACGGTCGTCGTCGGGTATGGCGCCGACCGCATACGCCACGACACCGGCGAGCGCTGCCGGTACGTTGTGCAGGAGGATCAGCGCGGGACCGGGGATGCCGCGCGTGTGGCGTTCGCCAGCCTGCCTGCCTCGACCGAGCGTGTGCTGCTGGTGCACGGCGACGAGCCACTCATTCCCATTCGGGCATACCGCGAGATGCTCGCGTTGCAGTCCGCGACCGGCGCCTCAATCGTATTGCTGACGGCGCACGTAGAGGATACGCAGGGCCTGGGTCGAGTGGTGAGGGACGCCGCCGGAATCCCCATCGCCCTCCTTCAGGAAGGCGAGCTGACGGCGGAACAACAATCAATCGACGAGATCAATCTCGGCGCATACGTGTTCGATGCCGGGTTTCTTCGCCGAAGTTTCGACGGGTTACAGCCACATCCGCCCAAGGATGAGTACTATCTCACCGATGTCGTCGAGATGGCGGTGCGTGAAGCCGGGGACGGAAAGCCGGCGGTCGAGACGGTGACGTTGCATGGTGTCGAGACGGTGGGCGTGAACGACCTGGAGGGGCTGGAAAGTGCCACGCGGGAGATCTATCGCCAGACCAATCGACGGCTCATGCGGGGCGGGGTGCGGATCGTGGACGGTTCGAACGTGTACATCGCCGACGATGTCGACATCGCACCGGACACCGTTATCCATCCCTTCACCGTCATCTCTGGGCCAACGCGTATCGGCGCCCGGCTGCGTGATCGGACCAGGCTCGCACATTTCCGCATCGTCGATCGGTGACGAATGCACAGTAGTCAATTCGACGGTGGAAGAATCGGCGGTGGAAGATCGGGTTCACATCGGTCCGTACGCGCATCTGCGCCCGGGCTCGGTCGTCGGCGTGGACGCCGAAATCGGCAATTATGCCGAGATCAAGGCATCCAGCTTGGGAGCCCGCACGAAGATGCATCATATGAGCTATGTGGGCGATGCCACGGTCGGCTCCGACGTCAATATCAGTGCAGGCACCGTGACCTGCAACTACGACGGTGTCAACAAGCACCGCACGACCATTGAGGATGGAGCGTTCATTGGGAGTGACACGATGTTGCGCGCACCCATAACGATTGGTCCGGGCGCATACACCGGCGCGGGGTCGGTGGTGGTGAGAGATGTGCCGCCTCACACGCTGGTAGCGGGTGTGCCGGCGCGATTTATACGAGTGCTGGCCACGCCCGAAGAGGCGGAAGGCGGCGAACAACGATACTGCTTTGCATGCGAATGTGCGTGAGGGGAGTGGAGCGTAATGGCGGATCTCAAAATCTTCACCGGCAACGCAAATCGTCCTCTGGCAGAAGGTATCTGCCGCTATCTCGGCGTGCCACTCGGCACAGCCCTGGTGGGGAAGTTCAAGAACGGAGAGACGCGGGTAAAGATCGAGGAACACGTGCGCGGCGCGGACGTGTTCGTTATACAACCGACGTCGAATCCATCGGATCACCATATCGTCGAGCTGCTCATCATGATCGATGCGCTGAAGCGAGCTTCGGCGGCTCGAATCACGGCCGTTATCCCGTATTACGCCTATGCCAAGCAAGAGAAGAAGGCATCAGGTCGGGAGCCGATCAGCGCGAAACTTATGGCTAACCTGATCGTGACGGCGGGCGCGTCGCGTGTGATGACAATCGATCTCCACGCCCCTGCTATTCAAGGGTTTTTCGATATTCCGGTCGATCACCTCACGGCGATTCCTATCCTGGCCAGCGAGCTGAATGATACCGATCTCCATAATATCGTCGTGGTTTCACCCGATAGTGGCGGCGTATCGCGGGCCAACGAATTTCGGCATCGCATCGGCGCCAGTCTTGCCATCATCGCGAAGCACCGGCCCGAGCCGGACGTCGCCGAAGTGCTGGAAATGGTCGGCGATGTCGACGGTAAAGTTGCGGTGATCGTGGACGATATGGTTTCCACCGGAGGAACGCTGGCCGAGGCGGCCGATATCTTGCTTGATCGAGGGGCATCACGCGTGATGGCGTATGCGGTCCATGCGGTCCTGGCCGACGACGCGCCGGAGCTTATCCGAATGAGCAATCTTGAACGACTGGTGGTTACAAACACTATTCTCGTTCCCCCGAGCTGCCGCGACCCGAAAATTGAGATTCGGGATATTGCGTGGCTAATTGGCGAGGCAATCCGTCGCACTCACGAGGGCAGCTCGATCAGCGCCCTCTTTCAGGCGACCCGCTTGCGCCAGGAGTTACTCATCTAATCGTGAATGCATATTGGGTTGAGGGCATCGTTCTCATCCTGACCATAGCCCTGGCGGCGATGTCCGCAGCCGCGGAGACCGCCTTCACGGCACTTTCCCCTTCCAACATTCATACGATGGAAGGGCATGGCGGGATTGGAAAGGTCATCGCCCACCTCAGGCGAGATCCCAATCGTTTCCTCTCGACGATCCTGGTGGTCAGCTCCACCTCCCTGATCGTGGCGTCGAGCATGGCGACGCTGCTATTTACATCCCTGTGGCCGAGGCCCTGGGGTGAGCTGGCCGCGACGATCGGAATATCCATCGTCGTGCTGGTCTTTGCCGAGCTTACCCCCAAGAACGTCGCGGTTCGTCAGCCACAGGGCGTGGCTCTGATCCTCGCTCGTCCCGTGCAGGTATTTTCGGTCTTGCTGTGGCCGGTGCTGCAGGTGACCGGCAGCGTCGTCAGCAGCATGATGCGTCTGCTGGGCCAGGGGGGTGGAAGCCACACCGTTCCATCCATCACCGAAGATGAATTCCGCTCGACCCTTCAGCTTGCGGAAAACACCGAGGGCGGCCTCTCGGAGGAGGAAACCGAGCGCATCGAAGGAATACTCGATCTCGATAAAGTGGTGGTGTGGCAGGTTATGCGGCCGCGAGTCGACATCGTAGCCGTGCCGGTCGATATGCCGCTGATGGACGCGCTCGATGTCGTCCTGCGGGAGGGACATTCACGTATTCCGGTCTACGAAGACAGTATCGACCAGGTCGTTGGGATCCTGTACGACAAGGATTTGCTCCGTAACGTCCGACACAACGAGATAGACGTGAGCCTCCGGGAAATCGCGCGTCCGGCAATTTTCGTCCCGGAGTCGAAACGGGCGGACGATCTCTTGCGCGAATTTCAGCGGCGGAAGGTGCACCTTGCGATTGTCTTCGACGAGTACGGCGGTACAGCCGGCCTGGTAACCATCGAAGATATCCTCGAGGAAATCGTTGGAGAGATCCAGGACGAGTACGACGTGGAGGAGCCGCTGTTTCAGCAATTGTCGGATAACGAGTGGTTGGTGGACGGCGGTGTGCGGATCGAGGAGGTCAACGACGAGCTGGGTCTCGATCTGTCAACCGACAACGACCTTGACACGCTGAGCGGCTTTGTATTCGGTGAGCTGGATGATGTGCCGAAGGTCGGGTATACCGTCACGGCCGATCACGCGCTACTCGAAATCGTCGATGTCGATGGACTTCGGATCAAGAAGGTACACGTGAAGCGCCTCCCACACGAGAACCTGATAACTGGAGATCGCGCGGCAGAGTAAGCTCTCCCGGCGAATCCAAATGAGTGCGCATGAGTAAACGACGCAGTGTCGCCGCCGGTGGTGAGGAACACGGACCATCATCCGTAGCGGGAACGCCTGGCCGCAATCCCGTGCATGCCGAGCACCCGATTCGGCGGATCGCGGATGGCACAGTCGAGGCCACGTGTTGTGCTGCGGTCGTCATGCTACCCCTGTACTTCTCATTGCTGTCGCCGTTGGGACCGGAAACCGATAAAGCCGTGCTGCTGATTGCGCTCGCCGGTATTGCGGCCGCCGCCTGGCTTGTTGGGCAGATCGACCGATTCGCGCATCCCGACCCGGAGGTGTGGAATGGGCTGCTCTGGGCCGGTGTGATCTTCTTTGGCGTCTACGCGCTCGCGACTGCCTTCTCGATTCATCCCAGCGTCAGCTTGTACGGGACTATAGCCCGCCACGAGGGGCTGCTCACACATGCCGGCTATCTCGTGTTCTTCGTGTGCGTTGCTACCCGCATTCGCCGCCGAGAACAAGTTCGCCGCCTCGTCAGCGTCCTGGTGTTCGCCAGCATACCCGCGGTGGCCTACGGCGTGCTTCAAGAGTTCGGTATCGATCCGGCGCCGACCGTGGGAGACATATCGACCATTCAGTGGCCGGTTCGATCGTCGTTTGGGCAGCATATTTTCTTTGCGGCGTACCTCGTGATGATTATCCCGCTCACCGGCGCGCGGTTCCTACAGCTATGGGAACGGAGAGCTGAACCGGCCATGGAAGGAGCTGGCGATGAGGCGTTACTGGCCTCGTTGCTGATTTTGCTCGCGGTAGGATCGTTTCTCGGGTTCCTGGCGCTGGGTAAGGAGCATACGTCGATGTTTGCGTTGCTGCCCGCCTTGTTGGCCGGGATCACGTTGCTGGCCATGGCGTTCGACGAATTGCCGGATACGCGTTCCATGCGTTCGTTTCGCATGTGGATGTACGCCGGTCTCTTCGTGTTTCAGGTATTGGTCCTCATCTTCACCAACGCGCGTGGCGCATGGTTCGGATTTTTCGCAACCTTACCGGTGTTCGCGTTGCTGGTGGCACGCCGCCTCGATCGCCCCATCATTGCGCGGATCATTCTGGCAGGGGCTGCTGCGCTCGCGGTGTTCGTGGGCTTACTGAATATTCCCGGTGGGCCTTTGCAGCCGCTTCGGACCAGGCCAATCTTCGAGCGCGTGGCGGATATTCAGGGGTACGTGAACGAAAGTAGTGGAGCCGGGCGTCTCCTTATATGGAATGGCGTGGAAACGCTGATGACGCGGCAACCGGCAATCGGCAACACCTGGGGTGGTCCCCTGCGTGCCGTGGTCGGCTATGGACCGGAGAGTATGGACGACGCTTTTGAACGGGTCTTCCCGCTCAAGCTGCGCGTCGAAACCAGCGAAGTGTACACCTGGGATCGGGCGCACAGCATTTACCTCGACGTGCTGGTGGACGCGGGCATCCTCGGCCTGCTGGCCTTCCTGGCCACCCTGGGCGCCTTCTTCTGGCGGCTATTGCGCTTTCGTCACCATGCCGGCGACGGGATGAGCTGGCTGGCGATTGGCGCGGTCTCGGCGGTTGCCGGTCACATGGTGGAGGGCATCTTTGGCGTGGAAACCGCGGCCAGCCTCCTCACCCTGTGGGTTATTCTGGGGCTCGGGGCGGGCCCGGGTCTCATTCCGCGCAATGAAGAACGCGTTCCCGCGGCAACGCTCCGCTGGCCGCGTGTCACGCTCATCTACTGGGTTACGGCGGTACTGGTAATCCTCCTTATCGGGCTTGTGGGGCCGTTAATTCGTACCCCGGAATTCTGATGCTGGTCTGGGTGGTGGCAATAGTGGCCGGCGTCGGCACGGTGGCGTGGCTCCTTGCTCCCCGCCAGATAAAATCGGTTCCTGTCCGGGCCAAAGGCAAACGAGAAGGAGAAACGCAGTCTCGCAGCGATTCACGTCCCGGACGGGGCATGGTGGTGGCGGCAGCCGCGCTGTCCGTGCTGGCGGTGCTGGCGCTGTTCAGTCAGTGGAACTACGAGACCGCGGCGATCACGCAAGCCGCGGGATTTGGAAAACTGACGCACGGACAGATCGCGGACGGTATCGCGGACCTCCAACAGGCCGCTCGCATGGAAGACGGCCAACCAAAATACGCCGAAGATCTGGCGGCGATTTACGAGGGAATCGCGTCGGCTAAACCGGTATCGGCTGTTCCATCGTACGTTCCCAGCGGCGACGATGCGCGCACGATCGATCCGCAACGAGTATTGCAGCTCGGCCGGGATCAGTTGTTCGAGCTGGCGGTGCTGTCACTTCACTCGGCAGAATCGCTTACGCCCCTGGATCCGGGAGTGTACGCGGCGCTGGGCGATCTGTACATGGCGTGGGACCGGCCGGAGACCGCCATAGCGGCGTACCGGCAAGCGGAGCAGTTGAGCCACGACAACCCGCGGTACATCGACGATCAGGCGCTGGCGCGGCTGGCGCAAAATCGCCTGCACGATGCCGCCACACTGGCCGCCGCCGCGCTGCACCTCGATCCGACGTTCTGGTATTCCTATTACACTGCGGCCAGAGCCGTTCACCGGCTCGGCTTGCATGCGGAGGCACGCGTGGCGGCGGCGGCCAGCCTCTTCTTCGCACCCAACGCGCGTCCGGGGCCCAACGCCGCCCAACACGCCGAATTGGAGTCGCTGAAGCGATCCGGGTAGAACGGCTCGGTATTCGTTCCCGGGGGGACCGCGCGACCCGACATGCCTATCAGGGTCCGGTGCCGATTGCCACTATGCGCCAGGGCGACCCGGGGAGTTGCTGGGCGAGATAGAAAAAGAGCGCGTTGGGGCCGTTGTGCAGGGCCGTGCCCTCCACGCGTTTGTATTTCATCACGACAGTGACCAGGACCTGCCTGAGATCGACGGCCGTGAAGGTGGTTCCTCCCCTGCGTCCAAGATACGACACCGGCACGGAGCGGACGACCGTTCTCGTCACACGCGCCATGAGGATATTGTTCCACGGGGCGTGCGTTCCGTTGCCGCCCAGCATCGTCGCCACAACTGATCGAGCAAAGCAGGCGCGAACCGCGGCAGGCTGGTGATGGACGGCAGCAGCGTAGTAGGCACGAACGACGGTCCCGGGTGGCCCATCCGGGCAGAGCGATTGCACGCCTGACTGGACCGCGACGGTCGCGCCGGCTTGAACGTCGGTAAGAACCACCGTGAAGCTGAGCACGATTCCCAGGAATACGGGACCCCAGGCGATAAAGTGAGGACGCATCATCGACAGTAAGCCACTCGGCCGGTGCGAGCGGTGAATCGCAGCGATGCGAGCGCCAGGCGCTGGTCGGACTGAATGAGATCGCTTTCCAGCGTCGCAACCTGATAAATGACGCCACCGTGCGCGACGATGAACACCACATTGGGAACGTTACTGGGGACGCCGGTCAGCCGCACTGCTGGGGATCCCGCCAGAGTTACCGACGCACGCCGCGCCCGTACGCCGGAGTGCGCACCAAATGCTCTTCGCAGAAAAATGGTTGCGGCGCGCTGCGCGCCCAGCGCCCGCCCGTGGATACTCATCGGACCCAGCAGCCGGATCACCAGGCGCTGACGAAGGCCGTGGCCCCGACCACTCAGGAAATACAGTTCGCAGGGTGGTTCTTGCGGATCGGTCTTCACAAACCATCCGTGGGGGAGAGTGATGGTTACACCGAGACGAGTGTTGTGGATCGTGGCCCCCAACACCGCCGCATGTATTGGGGGAGCTTCGTGAGCGGCCGTACCGAGTAGAAGGAGCGGGGCCAGGAGAAGAGCGCGTATGGAGCCGTGCATTGAGATTCCTTTCGTACGGGGAGATCGAAAAGCTGGTTCAACCGGTTCTGGAGTGGCCGCCCCACCTACGGAGCGCGTGCAACCACCAGATAATATTTCCAGGGACCACCCACGTCACGAAAACTGAAGTGCTCCCATGCCATGCGGTGATGCGACCCCAATCCGAAGGCGCCTGGCCCGGTACTCACACCTGCAGCATCCTTGTCTCGATCGATGATGGAATAGCGCCAGGTGTGCAGATCTAGCGCGCCGATCGCCGAACCGTATTTGCCGTGCCAGATGAGCAAACCATCGTTCAGAAGAGGGCGGTCCGCGCCGGGCGCCGTCACCTTGATTACTCGTTTCGTGAGGGTATCCATCAGCATCACATGAGCATCAATGTCGGTGTGCACTGTCTCCTGGGTCCACGCCAAATAGCGATCGTTAGCGGTAAGGTCGTAAGCGACCGTGTTGCCCGGCAGCTTGACCGTGATGGGCCGAATTGTCCCGCTGTCGCGATCGAGCCTCATGACTACCAGGGTGTGCCGCCGTCCGCAACCGTTGTAATCGTCCATCCAGTTCTCTGCCCAGGTCAGCGTATGAGACCCCAGAGTAGATGCAGTGAGGTCCCAGCAGGCACCATGTCGTATCGTGATGACGTGTCGTACCCCGCTGTCCAGGTCGAGCAATCCTACGGAAGCATGACCCACCGATACGCATACATTTCCACAATCGTTCCTGGTCCAGGCCAGCGTATCGCCCCGCAGTGAGAGATTTGGAGAGGACGGGGCCGCCGCTCCACCCTCGATCTGTTCCGAGTCGACCAGCGTTTGGCGTCCGGTGCGAAGGTTTCGCGACCAGACCCACCATCCTCCCAACGGATAGCGCGTGGACATCCACACCAACCAATGCGGCGACAGAAGCACGACCACGTTCGAGACGGCGGCTGCAAAGCGCACGATGGTGCGAGGATGAAAGTGGGTGAGGTTTGCCAGGTGGAGATAACTCGGGAGCTTGCAAATCGCGGGTGCTGCTACCACCTGGCACCGTCCCGGCCGGGTCACCCAGGCCACTGTATTGCCGGCAATCGCGGGCTGACCGGCTATTCCGGCGGGCAAGGCGAACCGTCTTACTGCCGGCGTGGAAGAGGTGGCACGCGCGTCGTGGGCCCCACTCGACAGTGAGAGGGCGGATAGGACGAGGAACGCGAGAGCCAAACGACAGGAACGGGGTAAAGATGCCATATTCCATCCGGAAACGCCGTGAACCACGGGCCGGGCCCGCAGACCAACCGAGCGAGTCAAGGCAACGAGACCAGACTGTAGCGTTCCGGACACGAATACGTCACGCCGCTACACGCTGTTTCTAACGAAAAGAGGATGGCATTGCCACCGGCCTCTACCTCACCGGAACTGCTACCCGGACCCACCAGAGGGGTACGAGGGCTAATAATTCTCCGCGCTCCGGTGCGCGAGTCGTAGACCTGCACGTTGGTGTCTCGATAGACGGCCGCGAACACGACGTATCGGCCGGCGACGATCCGGGGAAGCTGCGCCGCCGAATGGGGCAGGGCAACCCGATGTCCGGTAGCGAGATTCTCCACGACCAATCCATGGGTGTGGCCAAGTGAGATGTCGCCGTGTACCCACGTCAGAAGATTACCCGAAATGGCGGCTTCGGAATTCTCCTGGTGGAGCGGTGTCAGAGGCCGTATGCGTCCGCTTGACAAATTCGCCAGGAAGAGTTGCTCGGCGGGGGCGTTGGGGTACTCGCGGGTGAACACCAGCCGGTTTCCCGAAATATTCGGCTCATTGTAGAAATAATCCTGACCGTTGCCGCCGTACAGGAGGAGACGTCGCCGGCCGGAAACGAGCGAGTACGACCGGATCACCGACACGAGTTTCCCTCGGATGTGCGTCCAGCTCTGCCAGACCACTGTGCCGGCATCGCTGTCGGCGTGCAGGAATCGGCTGGGGGTACCCTCCCGCTGCGGCGAATCGAGCAGTATCTGCCGGCCGGTGACGACATTGCGAGCAAAGAGTGCCCACCGATCGCCCAGCAAATAGGTCCCGTAAATCAGCCAGTTCTGATGGAACGACCACATGGGGAGTTGGGCGCCGCGCGGGCCGGTGAATAGGAGACGCGGAGCTGATACGGTGATCCCGCCGGGTCCGGACACGTAGCGACGCAGGTACACCTGGAGATGAAATGCGGTGAACGGCGTATCACCGCAGCTCACGCAGTTCGGGCGATGCATCCGGGGCAAAGCTACCGCATACACGATGGAATGGTCGTCCATCACAGGACCATCACTGTCGACGTTGCTGGCCGGGATCGTGAACACGGCGTGTACCGGTAAGGGACGGGCCGATCCTGAGGTCACTGCGTGACTGCCGGCCGCCCGAAGTGTGCCGGCCGAGACGCTCTCCTGCCGGAGCGCAACGCTCACCAGCACGAACACCAGAGCTACGAGCGCACGATCCAGTTTCATCGGCCACATCCTTCACTGAGTCAAGAGCGACTCATGTCGGTCGGTATAACGTGGCCGCTCGAGTTTTGTCACGCGTCTCGATTGACTGCTGATCGATTTTCAATCCCAGGAATAGGAATGGCAGCGTTAAATCTGCGTAATCTCGACCTGGATGAACAGAACCAGATACATCGCCGCCATGAAATATACGGCGGTCAGTGCAGTGGCGGCTGCCCGGAAAGGGCTTTCCTGACGGTTGAAGAGGTAGCGATTGGCCCAGGCGGCGGCGAATATCGCAGCTGCAACGGCCAACCAGCGATACGGTGTATCCAGTCGCGCCGCGCCGGAAAGGCCGGAGATGACCACCACGTAATTGGGAGGCGACGGGTGGCTCCCGAACACCCAGGCCACGAGCACGGCGAGCGCTGCCAGGAAGAGCGGCCAGCGCACGCGTCCGAAGGCGGCGCGCCGCACCACGAACCAGACCGGCAGCAGAGGCACCAACAAAAACAGATTGATGGCGGTGAGAAGAATGGCACCGCCCAGCGAGCCGACGACAATCAACAGCAGATTACCGGGTAGCGAGCCGATATTCAGTCCCAGGTGCGTGAGCAGATCGGGGCCTCGGAACGGATGATAGGACGTGCCCTGCAGCGTCGTGCCGTCTCCCCGGACCTTTTGCCAGATGACCCGTGGAATGCCGGCCACCGTGCCGGCGCGTGGATTGGCCGGGCGACCGCCGCCATCGTAGTTCAGGCGCTCGGCTGGATCGATCCGCCCCGCACGGCCGAAATGAACTCCCACGATGTAGGGGTTCACCGCACCCTGCCGCTCGTAGTAGAGCCCTCCACCGGTTCCCTGCAGCGCCAGTGCCACCGATTGACTGCTCGCGTCGACCGACGGATCGACGATGACCGGCCGGAGGAGCGGGCGTCCGTTTGCACTCCAATGGCCGATATAGAGTGCGTTGACCCCGGAGACGCCGCTCGTCGAGACGCAGTCGCTCCCGCCCTCCCAGGCGGCCCACACGCTGCCGTCGGGGGCGCGTTTGAGGTCGATTGCCCACTGCAACGGCGTGATATTCGGCAGGTTACAACCGTTTGGACCCAAGAGGACATACGAGATGTCGGCCAGAGAGCTTGCCGTGCCGAGCGGTGTTCCGGCCGGCGCGAAACGCTGGAGGTAGAGATGCCAGGTACCCGGCGAGGTGCGCCGCAGATAGAACAGATCCAGCGCGCCGCTGCCGTCAATTACCCCACGGGGATAGAGCGCGTAATCACTTGACGCAATCAGTCTGGTGACCGTGGGTCGCAGCGAGCCGCCGGCGAAGGATGCGCTCTCGATGTCGTACGCTGCCTTACCCGCGGGCTGCCAATCGAACAGGACGTCGAAACCGCCCTTCACGGGCACGACATACGGATGCTCGGCGATGCCTCCGGCCGGTACGAGACGTACGGGATGCTCCACGGCACTGGATGGCTCAGCGGCAGCCGTCTGCAGGTACGCGGCCTCGATCGTCTGACCGCTATCGGCAACCCAGGCGCCGAGTACTCGACCGCCCTCCCGTGCCATTGATGGGCGGGTATTGGCATCGCCGGGCGCAAGTATCGCCTGTACGGGACGAGCTCCACCGGCGTCTACACGCTCGAAGACCAGCCGGGCCGCGCCGTTTACCTCAAATACATCCCAGCCTCCATTGGGAAGTGGCTCGGCGGCGTATTCCGACTCGCCGTACGCCGATCCATAGGTGGTTGGTGGGGCGTAGTGCGGGGCGTAACGCAGCGGCGAGTGGCCGTAGAGGAACACGACCCCGACGACCATATAGGAGAGGATGATGGGGCCAACGCGCAGGGGTAGTGGGCTGGGTGTCGCCACGCTGGTGCGCCGGTCCGATGCGGCCCCTCGCAGGCGAGCGGGGACGGCGCCGGCGATGAGTGACTGTCCACGTTTCCAGCGCGGCGCAAGGCCCAGCGCGCCGGCGGAGTGTGCCACGGCTCGTGCGGGGCAAACGAGCGCCGCCGGCCAGGGCGCGGACGGCCAGAGCCGCGAGACGGGATCGGCCCGCTCGACGCGGCTTGTGGTAGGCGCTGAACGAGGAGGTCCGGCTGCCCGCATCGAGGGCATCGCGCAGGCCGTCCCCCAGGAAATTGACGGCGAGAACGGTCAGCAAGATGGCCAGACCGGGGAAGGCGCCGAGCCACCAGTAGGCATTGAGGATGCCGCCAAACGCCCCGCCCAAGAGGGAGCCCCAGGTTACGCTGCTGGTCCCCGCGCCGAGATACTCCAGAGTCACCTCGGTTATCAGAAAAACCCCCACGTTGAGTGTGAAGGAAACGATGATGACATCCAGCGCGTTTGGCAGGATGTGCCGCAGGATGATGCCGGGGGTAGAAACTCCCAGTGCCCGTGCAGCCTCCGCGTACTCGCGGCGACGCAGCGAGAGGACGTAGCCGCGTACCAGGCGTGCGACTCCGGGCCAACCCGCGCTGCCGAATAGCAGAATATAGGGAACGGTGCCGCGGTCGGTGAGATAGCGCGAGAGCAGAACCAGCAGCAGCAAGAACGGGATCGCCAGAATAGCATCGACCAGGCGCATGAGTACCGCATCGGCTGCTCGTCCCAGGTATCCGGCGAGCGAGCCGATCACGATGCCGATGAGTGAGGCGAGCAGCGCGCCGAGCACGGAGATGGCAAGCAGCGGCCGTCCGCCGATGAGCACATAGGTCAGCACCGGATTGCCGGCTGCATCGGCGCCCATGATGTACTGGCCGGGTGGCCAGAGCCGGGGCGCATCATAGCGATGGGCCCAGATAGGAGCGATCGTCTCCCCGTTCACTCCGAAGACACCCAGGGGCGGTGCCAGCAGTGGGCCAAGCAGCGCCAGCACGAGCATCAACAGACCGACGTAGCCGCCGATCACCGCCAGACGATGCCGGCGGAAGCGGCGCCATACCAGCGCCCACTGGCCGATGTGCTGGACGGCGACCTCGCTGTCCCGTGTGGGGTCGCTCGGCGGCGGACCGATCGAGGGGGGCTCGATCACGAAGTTCGACATCTCAGTCGGCGATCTCCGATTGGTCGCGAATACGGGGATCGAGCCAGGCGTAGGCGATGTCGGCAACGAGATTGGCGATCACCACCGCCGTTGCCGACAGCATAACCAACGCCTCGAGGGTCGGCATATCGCCACCGCCGGTACTTCCACCAAAGCCGCCGATCCCACCGATCCCGATAGCCTGGCTGAAGGCGTATCCAAGCCCGCCCCAGGTGAACACGCTTTCCACCACCACGACTCCGCCGATAAAGGCGGGAAGATAGAGCCCCAGATTGGTGATGATGGGCAACAGCGCGTTGCGGAAGGCGTGCTTGAAGATCACGGTGCGGCGCGGTAATCCTTTGGCCCGAGCGGTTCGAATGTAGTCCTGATGCAGAACTTGGAGCATCGCGGCGCGCATGAACCGGCTGTCGAAAGCGATTCCACCGATAACGAGCGTGAAAGCCGGCAGGATGAGGTGCAGCGTCAGATCGCCCAGGATAAAGCCGGGATCGGAACGAACCGCGGAGAACCAGTCACCGGACAGCAGCAGTGGGGCCGACACATCTTCGTAGTGGGCGACCGGCAGCAAATTCCAGTGCACCACGAAGAGAAAGATCAGGAAGTAGCCAACGACAAACGCCGGGATCGAGAGCGCGACGTACGAGAGAAAGGTAAGCGCGCTATCCGCCAGGGAGTACGGACGCAGGGCCGCCAGGATGCCGAGCGGCAAGGCGATGAGCTGCTGGAGGATGAAGCTGACACCCACCAGCAGAACGGTCGGCGGCAGCTTCTGCAAGATCATCGTACCTACCGGATCGCCGCTGGCCGATATGCCGAAATTGCCGTGCAGGATGTCACCCATCCAGAACAGGTACTGGTTGGAGATCGGCTGATCGAGGTGGAGCAATTCGGTACACCCGAGCGAGCCCGAGGCACACCCGGCACCTGGACTGAGCCGTAGCAGCAGGAAAAAAATGATGGTGAGCACGAAGAGCGTGATCACCGACCCAATCAGCCGCCGGGCTATGTAGGCTGCCACACCGTACCTCTTATCCCGCCCCGTAACCGAGCTTACTTGAGATGCTTGAGAACTGCGAGTACGGGAGCACGGGCGCAGACGGCATGCGGCTGAGAGCGATCGGCGTGACAGATAAGGGCGGTCAGCACGTTGACTTCCGCGTTCACGTCCGGCACCAGGCTGGACGGAGCCCCTCCCGTTGCCTTTCCGGTCCGCAGCGAAGCTTGCACGGCCGAGAACGCAACCGGAACGTCCGAGTTAGTCGGCGTCAGATCACCGATGAGAGCGGCACCGGAATCGACCCGCAGGTAGCCGTCAATGGAAATAAGGGGTAGACCGCGATTGTAGGGAGGCATGATCGACTCATACCAGGCAAAGTCGTCCCATCGAGACGAGGGGATATATACATACTGACGAATATAGCGCTGAAGAAGAGATCTCTCTTCAGGAGAGAAATTCGTATTTACGTGGAGACTCTCATCGATGAGCTCTTTGTACACGAGCGCCAGGTACCGGCTGGTGTAGCGAGCGTGGCTGAAATCGAAGGTGGGATAGCCCGATGATGTGGTGCTGGGGTAGCACTGAGGCACATCACCGGCGGTGAATTCACAGGAGTGGGTAGTAGTCGCCTTTACATCCGACAAGCGCCCAAACTGTCCGAGCGCTTTGACCAGCGCCCATTCTTCAATGGCCGAGCCTCCGGTGTAGGAAGTAACCTGCGTGCCGATAAACAGCAACTCTGGTTTTCCGGCTTGTCTGAGAAACGGTCCCTTACGAGCAAATCCATCGAGCACCGAAGCCGGGGCTGGCGGGAGACTGTTGGTCGGCTTACCAAGATTGGTGATGTTGCTGACGGCGAGGACGACTCCCACGGTAAGGAGGGAGATGATTCCGGCGGCGGACACAAGGAAGGCCACGCTGCGTGGAGCCCTCCCGACGCGAGTGCGGCGGGCCCTCGCTTGCCGCTCGCCGAACATCGAGATATCCCCACCGTCGTCGAGCACCCTCCAGTCACCTCCGGGTAGCCGGTGTGGTACGCGGGATCGTAGCTCGGCCGGAGCTCTCTGCAGGCTATAGCCGGAATCGAGCGTTTGCACCACACTCGCCAGTTCATCATCCTGCTCGGGACCGAGGAGGTCGGCGTATCTAGCGCGTATTTCTGCTTCAGATCGCGGAATCACGTGCCTGCTCCTTGAGATGGTGCATGGTGCGTACAAGCTCCTTCTGGACGGAGGCGGTAGTACGTCCGAGAATCAACGCGATCTCGGCCGACGACAGTCCACCGGCAAAGCGCAGTGCCAGAAGTTCCTGTTTCTCGAGGGGAAGCTGCCCCACCAGTACACGCAGCCGGTTGAGCGACTCGCGGTGCAGACTGATACTTTCGGGATCGCTGGACGAGAGAGGGTGGAGAGATTCGGGCACGTGATCCCAGGGTAGAGTGCGCCGCTGCCGGCGAAATGTATCGGTGGCGGCATTGCGGGCGATGCGAAACAGCCAGGCGCGGAACGGTAGGCCGCGAGCTTCGTAGCGCGGAAGCGCCTCCAGGGCACGCAAGAAGACGTGTTGGGTGAGGTCCGCTGCGTCTTCGTCGTTTTCGGTATGCGTGCGTAGATAGCGAAAGACCGCGTCGACGTACATCTCATAGAGCCGGGCAAAGGCGCCGGCATCCGACCGGGCGAGTTCTACCAGCCGTTCCTCGCCGGCATCATTCGGCGTGAGATTCCGGGTGTCTTCCAACGGACAATCTCCCTACGCCTGCCGTACCGCTTCTTCAGGCTCGTAACCGTTCCTCTATAGATAACAACGCACGAGCGCGAAAACGCGGACACTCCAAGGGATGGAGGGCGCGGGAATGGAAGTGGATTATTCCGTCTGTCTTGCACGTGATTGTAGTCGCGGCATATATCTTTGTCGACACCAAAACCGATGATATGGCGCCGAGAGTGATTTGACTGTCGTTCGCGGAGACATTCATCTCTTACCACGCACCGCCTACGATCTTGTATCTGTCCTTTAAGCGCTCCTGCAACTCGGTAAGCGCGTCGTCGTCCCGCACTTCAAGCACCTGAAAGTGATTGCCGTAGAAGTCGGTGCCATGTACGTAGGACACGCCCGGAATCGCCAGTGCAGCAGCATCACTTTCGAAGTCGTCGGTCGCGGCGCGAAATCCATAGTCATCTGAGCGGAATGGGAATTCAAAGTCCACGTCTTCGTCCTCGTCCTCGTCCTCGTCCTCGTCGTAGACGATATCCGGTACATCGATGAAGTCCTGATACTTCAATAGTCTCTGGCGGGCTTGCTGCGGAGACAGCATCCCGCGTTCGTACGAATCGGCGATGTCTAGAAGATCATCGTCAGCTTCGTGGTGAAAGACATACGCGTCTGCCCCATGCGCTGCCTTGTCCTGAGATGTGACCCGCATATACGAGACGACCGGGAGTTTAGCCATACTCGAAAATCCTCCGAACCTTGACAATCGTTAACAGAGACTTCAGCACCGGAGACACGCGCGGTATTGCGCGCGCTTGATTACCCGTGATCAGAACCCACCGGAACCGCCTGGAACAACTGGCACAAGCCATCGAATGCTTTCAACCGATTGTTTAACCCCGGTGCTTTCGCTGCCACTGCTTCCATGTAGTCGCGCAGTGGTACGTCCCCGACGAGCTCGAAGCGCCGTAGATTGCGTGGCATGATGGTTTCGTACCATTGCCACAGACCATCAGAACCTCGCCCTACACTCCGAAGCGCACGATACACGCCTTCCACAAGCTTCTCTTGATCGTCTTCCTGAGCGCGGAGAGACGCTGGCGGAGTCTTCGGCACCCAGGTATGCATCAGGGAATGCCGCCCTATGGGGAAGACCAGGCGATGATTCCACATGGACACGCCCATGGCGAGCAGTTGGCATTCTCGACAGAAATACGGGTCCCAACGACAGCCGCTGTGCAAGACAGTGAAGCCGCAGCATCGGCAGAGAATCGCATGCTCGTTGAAGTCCTGGATCGGCCATTTGATCCCGTCCACCGGCTGGCACTTGCATCGCTGGTTTTCCCCCTTGGGGTGGTCGATGTCATACAGATGAAAGCAAGTCGAGCAGATATGCATGGACGCAAGCTGCTCACTGTATCCGTAGTCTGCAGGCGTCGGCTTATAGTCAGCAGTCATCGCGTGACCTCACTGGATGTATGACGATCAACCGAATCCTCCTCGGCATGTACGACCAGAGTGCAGTCATCCCCGCCGCGTCTCAAACCCATGCCCCGCCCTCCATGAACTCGTACTTGTCCTTCAGCACCTTGATCAACCGATCGAAATTGCGTTGACCCTGGATTCGGAAGAGCTCCGATCCTCCCGGAAACTCCCCGAATGAACGACCGACACCCTTTACGCCCGAATGCATCGCATCGCTCCAGAATGCTTGTCGCCCTGGCCACCGGTCGGGATCGTCATCGAAGTGCCGTAGCATCTCAAAGCCGGGCGCGCCATCGTCGTTCTCTTCGATTTGCATCAGGTCCGGCCAAATATCCGTATACGGCTCCCACTTCCTCTTTGCACCTGGATCGCCAAAGTAGAGGCGTGATGCGACGTCGAGTAGAACCGTGTCGGCCTCATGTTCGATGTCGTATTCGTTCCCGTTTCCAGTCATGTGCACGGTGATCCGATACCGCTTTGTCATGGTTGCCTCTACTCGGCGGGGTCCGGCTCTTCGGCATAGAAGTCCTGAGATGATTGCGTTCCCACGCGAACGCCTTCCATGCGTCGACTGGTGGCGCGGCCTTGTCGCTGCCAGGCGTTCGATGTCCCTTCTCCGGTTGATGCATACGACGTCATGTTGGCCACCGGGATATCGAGCTGCCGGGAGACGATGGAGAGATCCTGATTCGATCCCATGTACGTGAAGGTCCAACGTTCCGTTGCGGTCAAGCGCGTGATCCGCTCCGCAACCGACGCGTACGTGTACTCACTTGAGGAGTTCTCCATACCGTCGCTGATGATGCAGACCAGCACGCTTGCCTCATCGATCTCCGAACCGTCCCGCTCCAAGCGATCAATCGTCTGCCCCACGGCATCAAGCATGGCGGTCGAGCCGTCCGGAACGTAGTACTTCCGACTCATGGAGTGCAATCGCTCCAGCGGCTTTTCGAACAACGGCATCCGAACTTCCCCGTTGAAGACCGTCAGGGTAAGTCGAACGTCAAGTCCGGCCGTCTTCGCAGTGGAGCGGATCTGCTGCGCGTACTCATTGAAGCCCGAGATGGTTTCATCCCGACACGATTCCATCGACCCTGAACGGTCGAGCACGATCGCGACGTGTGCGAGTTTGTGGTGTCGGGTCGTGGGCTCGAACGGATTACTGGCCTTACTCATGGGTTGTCTCCTTTGACGGTGCCGGTACAAGTAAATCGAGACGTTGATTCCCTGGCTTTCCAACTGGGGTATCAACTACTATGAATAGTAACTGATATAGTTAAAAAAGTCAAACGTTCAGTAAATGCTTTAGTTTCTACTTCGGTGCAGAATCGTCTCGTAAGGTGAGCCATGATTGATCTACCGACACTCGGCCGAGAGCTGCGACAGCGGCGGCGCGCGCTGCGCATTCCAAGCGCGGAGTTCGCGCGCCGTATCGGCGTGAGTCAGACGTACGTGTGGTTGATCGAAGCCGCGAAGCCGCGATCCAGCGGCGAGCCATCGCGGCCCAGCGAGGATCTACTCCAACGCTGGACGGAAGCGCTTGGCATGACCGAATCTGAAGCGCGTCGTATTTATGAACTGGCCGGGTACTTCGATTCGGATGCCTTGCGTGCGTATCGCGACTCGCGTCCATCGTCACAGCGAGCAGTGCGCTCCTCACTCCCGCCGGTATACTCCCGATCCGAAAACGAGTTTATCGGTGACGATGAAGATACACCCCGTCCCGGCGACCAGCTCTCGAACCCTCCGCCCCCCCTCGTTGCTCTGCAGAGGTGGGCGGGAGCTGAGCCTGCCGGCGCGGATGAGGAGACGTTTGCGCGTCGAATCCGGTACCTCTTGCTACAGGCGGATAGCAGGGGGCGCGGCGAAGAAGCAGCCTATCTCCTGGATTCACTGCTCCGATGGCTGGAGTTCCATCTGAAGGAGCGGCCCTGAAGCGATGCGGCCCGTACCCGGTTTTAGTTCAACTTTCGGTTCCAGCATTGGCATGCAAATCGTCAAGCCGTTCCTCTATAGGTAACACCGAACGAACGGTACGACGCGGACCCGCCGATCGGTCCGGCCGCAACGACGTCACCCTTCGAGCCGCAGTATCCCCCGATTGAGCGCCAGCGTCACGGCTGCCGTACGATCCTGTACGCCCAGCTTCTGAAATGTATGGATGAGGTGCGTTTTCACGGTCGCTTCGCTGATCCATAGGGCCACCGCGATTTCCTTATTGCTGGCCCCACGGGCCACCAGGCGGAGCACCTCGATCTCCCGTGCGCTCAGCGCCTCCTCGGCGGGAGCGCGCAGGTGGTTCAGCAGTCGCGTGGTAATGGCCGGCGCCAGGATCGATTGTCCCTGTGCCGCGGCGTGAATCGCCGCGTAGAGTTCCTGGCGGGGCGCATCTTTGAGCACGTAACCGGTGGCGCCTGCTTCGATGGCGCGGACGATATCGGCATCACTGTCGTAGGTGGTCAGAATGAGCACCTGTGTTTGCGGGAACAGCTGCTTGATTTCCCGGGTCGCCTCCGTGCCATCCATCTCCGGCATGCGAAGATCCATCAGCACGATGTCCGGGTGCAACCGCCGCGCCATTTCTACCGCCTCCCGGCCGTTGGTCGCCTCGCCGATCACCTCGAATCCCGCTTCGGCCAACAGGAGCTGTTGCAGCCCGGCCCGAACCACCAGGTGATCGTCGGCGATCAGGAGCCTGAGTGGACTCATGGGACCGGCGCGTCGGGTGCTGTTGGCAGCATTGCAGTGACGGTTGTGCCCTCGCCGGGTGCAGTCTCGATCGCAAAGCTGCCGCGTAACGCCTCGATGCGCTGCCGCATCAACGCCAATCCGTAACCACCCTCTTTCGCTGCACTCTTCCTCCCGGCACCCATCGCGATACCGATACCGTCGTCACGCACATCGAGGATCACGCAGTCTTCGACAAAGCTGAGGGTCACTGCCATTCGACACGGACCGGCGTGCCGGCGCACGTTTGCCGCCGCCTCTTGCGCCACTCTCAGGAGAGCGACCTCCACTTCGGAATGCAGCTGACGCACTGTGCCGGTGATGGCCGTGGTCGCAACGATGCTCGCACCCTCACTGGCGCCCGCGGCAACGCGGCGTAGGGCATCTGGTAGAGATGTGCCTTCCAGCGCGTCCGGCCGGAGGTCGTGGACTGACCGGCGTGCTTCACTCAGGCTGTCGCGTGCGATTGCAGTTGCTCGATGGATCGCCTCACGTCCGGAATTCGCTTCCGCCGGTAGGAGCGAGTCCGCCGTTTCCAGATGCATGACGATGCTGATCAAGCTCTGTGCCAGCGTGTCGTGGATTTCCCCTGCCAGACGTTGCCGTTCCTGTAAGGCCCCGGCGAGGCGCTCGCGCTCGGCCAGCGTGCGTCTGGTGGCCTCGAGCTCCACAATCAACTCTCGCCGCTCCGCACTCTGCGCGATGATGGAGTGAATGTAGTAGGTGAGCCCCATACCGAGCAGCGCGGGGAGCACGAAGGCGGCGACCGTGACGCCGTTCGCCTGGAGCGATTGTCCGGAGTAGGCGATCTGGAGTGCAACGATCCCGGCTGTGAAGAGCGCCGCGCCGGCAATCGACCACCGTAGTGGCGGAAATGCGAACAGCTGCAGGTAGATGCAGGATGTTACAAGGAAGAAGGCACCGTCCAGCGCGATCAAGGCGAGGAACAGCGGGATCGCTCCGGCAAAGTAGAGAGCGAGTGGACGTGGTTGGCGCTGCCACTCGGGATGGAGCACGATGGTTCCCCAGTACCAGGCCGCGAAAGCGACCGAGAAACCGGTCGCCAGAATACCATGCGGCCGGTTAAGGGTGTGACCGAGCAGCGCCACGCCAAGTGCGGCGACGAGGATCGCGTAGAAAAACACATGCCAGACGGGTAGCCAACGCTGCCATATCTCCCTCGTGTCCTCGTGGAGAGACGTAGCGGCGAATCTCCGTTTCATCACCTGCAAACCCGTCATCGACATCGCTTCCCTTTATTGTGGACCGTCTCGTGAGGCCAGGAAGTGCGGCGCCTGCCGTGCCGCCCGCCCCGCTCTCACTCCCAGCGGAAGCTGCGGGAGCCGATCAGCAGCACCACCGCCGCCCACGCCACGAGGACCGGGATATCCATACCGGTGTCGCTCAGGCCGTGTCCTCTGGTCCAGATCGTCTCGATCGCATCGACGAGGCGTTCCGAAGGGAGCAGTGTTGCCGCGTCTCGTAGCGTTTTAGGGAACTGATTGAGCGGGACAAAGACGCCACCCACGAAGGACAGCGCGAGGTAAGCGAGGCTGGCAACAGCTGCCGAGGACTCCGCCTTGACCGTTCCGCCCAGGACGATTCCCATTACGGCAAACGACCAGATACCGATGACCATAACCAGGATCGCTTCGAGCCAATTGCCGCGCAGATGCGCTCCGTAGATCAGAGTACCGACCAGGACCAGCACGACCACCACCGCGCCGACGAGCATCGAACCGGCCACGACCTTTGCCACGATCATCATCCAGCGAGGGAGTGGCGTGCCGCCTAACCGCTTCAAAATGTGGCTCTGGCGCTCGTTGGCCAGATTGGTACAGACCGTTCCCAGTGCGACCGCCATGGTGGTGAACACTGCGTAGCCCGGTACCAGGTAGCTGATGTACGGAATGCCGTTTTGTTTCTGGCTGCCGTAAAGCGCGCCGAAGAAGAGAAGAAACATCACCGGGAGCAGAAGCGAGAAAAATACCGTTTCCCGCCGGCGCAGCCAGAGCTTCATTTCCAGGAATGATTGCTTCGCGAGCAGGGTCATCAGTCTCGTACCTCCTCGCCGGTAAGCTGCAGGAAGACATCTTCCAATGAAGCCCCGGCTATCTGCAGATGCTGGATTGTCACGTTAGACTTGCGCCGCCACACGGCCAGAGCCTCCACGCTGTCCAGCGCGTTCGTGGTGGCAAGCGAGTACGTACCTGGGCGATCCTCACGGACGCTCGTGACGAACGGCAGGCTTTGCAAGCCGGCCAGATCGAGCCCCTCCTGGCTGGTGAATGAGATGATCTCACCAGCGGAGGAACTGGTCAGCTCTTCAGGCGTGCCGAAGGCGATCAGCTTACCGTGATCCACGATGGCGACGTGGTCGGCGAGTCGCTGCGCTTCCTCCATGTTATGGGTGGTGAGAAGGATGGTCACACCGCTTGCACGCAGACTGCCGATGATCTCCCAGGTCTGCAGTCGTGCCTGCGGGTCCATGGCGGCGGTTGGTTCATCGAGAAAGGCCACCTCGGGGTTCCCGGCTAGCGCCAGTCCCAGCGAAAGGCGCTGCTTCTGCCCACCGGACAGCGTTTGGAAGTAATTGGAAGCATGGCTCTTCAGGCCGATGAGCTCGATGAGTTCGTTGGGATCGCGAGGATTGGAATAGTAGCTGCAAAAGATATCCAGCGCCTCACGAACCCGGATGCGTTCGTACAATGCCGTCTGTTGAAGCATGAGGCCGATATGCTGCTTCATCTCCTTACCCTGCGACCAGGGGTCGTAGTTCAGCACACGCACCGTGCCGGCATCGGGCTTGCGGTAGCCTTCCAGCATCTCGACGGTGGTCGTCTTCCCCGCGCCGTTCGGCCCGAGCAGGGCGAACACCTCGCCGCGTTCGACGGCGAACGATAGGCCGTCCACGGCCCTGATCTGCCCGTACGACTTCGCGACGTCACGCGCCACAATGGCGTAGTCGGTTCCCGCCCGCGCGTCTCTACGTTGCCTCGTTACTTCTTCGTGCATCTGTCCCTCTGTCCGGGGCGAGCCCTTCCTACTCTGGTTACTGAGGTACAGTATGCGCCGCTACGACAGCACGGGGAAACAACCGATGCGTTAGAGTTCCGAAGCCGCTAGATGGACGGACCAGTCAACCGTTCGGTTGATAGCGCGGGTGTGCGTAGTCGTCCCAGAAAGGACCCGCCTTCCGCGGCCAAAAAATCCTTGCTCGATCCGCGTATACTTCGACTGCGCCGTCGCCGTGACGGGGAGCAGCCTGCTCCCGAACTCCGATCGTTCCGCGGGACCTTGGTACCACGAAGATGGTTACCTTCCGCACGGTTCACGAAATGACATTGGTGGTATGGTGTACTCTGCCTGGAAACTTCATCCGGGCCGGCTCCGCACGTGAGGCCCGTGATAAGGCTGTTGCGCCGCTTATCGGGCATGAACGCCGGTTGGCGAGCGCGGGAGAAATTGAGGGAAGGGAACTCGAGTGCCTGCCCCGGCAGCGGGTGTGGGGCGGCGCTGTTCAACCTGCTCAACAGCGACCGTTCGCAAGCAGGTGTCGCGGCGTTGACGCTGAATGCTACCGAGTCGAACGGCACCGGCTCGTGTGCCGGCTCATACGGCCACTCCGTCCATATGGCGTCGGTGGGAAGCATCTCGCACGACCAATTCCAGGCCGATATCTGCATTTCGTATTCGGTAGCGGGTGAAAACGTCGGCGAGGCGAGCTACGGCAACGAGCTCACCGATCTGCAACAACTCGATAGCTCGATGATGGCGGAGCCGCACGACGCGTCAACCTGCTCGACGACGACCAACCATGCGTGCAACATCATCAACCCCGCCTACCATCAGATCGGTATCGGTATCTACAACGTCAACAACAAGACCTGGCTTACCGAAGACTTCACAAACTGAGCTCATGCCGCGCACCGTCGGGTTCTGCTCGATGCCCGGGAGCCGAAACTAGCCGCCGGCGGCTACGGCTGCTACATCGCTGAGCGAACCGAGCCATCCACCGATGAGTTGGTACGCGATGGAGAACGTGCTGGGAAAGCGCACGGTTTCGGTCTCGATGGCAGATCTCAGCTCTTCGCGTGTAAACCAGCGAGCCTCGGCGATTTCATCCGCCTGCAACACGAGGTCGGGCGCATCGGCCTCGGCCGTGAACCCGATCATGATCGAGCCGGGAAATGGCCAGGGCTGCGAGGAATGATACGTGACCGATCGGAGGGTCACCCCGACCTCCTCGTACACCTCGCGCAGCACCGCAGCCTCCAGGCTTTCTCCCGGCTCGACAAATCCGGCGAGCGTCGAAAAGACGCCGTTGGTCGATTGCGGACGCCGCGCCAGCAGCGCGCGATCGCCGTGAGTGACGAGCACGATAATAGCCGGATCGGTACGGGGAAAGGTGTGCCGGCCACAGGTTGGCGACGTGCACTCGCGCACGTGGCCGCCGGAGGTGGATTGGGTCGGGGCGCCACAGGTGCCGCAGAAGCGGTGCGCCGCCTGCCAGTAGATCATGGCGCGGGCGTAGGCCAGCAGCGACGCATCCTGGGCAGACACGAGCGGCGCCATGGCTCGCAAATCGCGGAACTCCGCCGTGCCGGACTCACCCAGGGATAGCGTCTCGGTTGGCTCGTCGATTTCAACCGCAAAGTACGCCAGATCGTCGATTTCGGCCAGGAAGATGAGGTTATCCGGTGTCAGCGCGCAAGGCGGCAGCATTGAAGGGGTGGGGTATGCCGGGCGATCGTCAGCCGTGAAGAGATTGCGTTGACCGGAGACAGGGACGATTCGCGCTCGCGATCCGCCGAGCAGTTCCTGGAGGTACGTGGCATCGGTACGGCGCGGCCCTTCGCGTTGGAGGTGATGCATCCCGAAGGTGTTGCGCCGCGACATGGTGAGGTGATCGTGGTTCATATCGACTTCTTTCACTTCGATACTTCCATGGTATCGGGATGCCGGTATCCTTTGCGGAACTGGTGGGGGTGGCGCGTACGAACGGTGGCGCCCTGCACACCAGGATGTTGGCCTATCGAGCCATGCTCACATTCGCGCTAGGGAACTCGATATACTTCGATGCCTGCTCGGATATACAGGAAGAGAGGTCTGTGGCGTATCACCTTATCCCCATCGATCCGGAAGCTGTTGCGGAGGCACAGGGAGCCATCCCACCGAGCGAGCTCCCGACCGTTGTGGTCGAGGCGTTCGGCGCACTTGCCGATCCAACCCGCGCCCGTATCCTCTATGCACCTGGCCGCCGTACCTTCTGCGTCCGGGATCTCGCCATCGGTATCGGGATATCCGAATCTGCCGATGTCACATCAACTTCGCGTGCTCCGCGATCGACGAGTGGTGAAAGTCCGACGCGACGGGACGACGATGTACTACTCGGTCGACGACCAACATGTGGCAGCACTGCTTCGCGAGGCAGAGTATCACGCCGATCATGTGCGGCAGGGGCTGCCGGACCATGTTCCCTACCCTCCAACTGAGGGGTAAGACATGGCGACTACCTCAGTGCCGCTTCTCTCTCATCGCGGCCGGCACGGTTGGCTTCCTGCACTCCATTCTGCCGGATCACTGGGTGCCGCTGGCCGTGATTGGACGGACACAGCGATGGAGCATTGCTCGTGTCGCACGGGTCAGCTTGCTCGCATCGGTGGGACATGTACTGACTTCGATCATCATCGCGGGCATCATTGCGCTCGTGGGATTGCAGTTCCGGCACACGTTTGAGACACAGCAAGGCCATATCGTCGGTATTGTTCTGGTGCTCACGGGCATCGGGTTCTTAGTATGGGGGCTGACCGGGCACGGACATCACCATCACCACGATGGCAATCATGTTCACACCGACACTGCTGACCACGACCGCGGTCCCAGCGCGGCCGCTCACGAGGGATCACTGGCGCGACGATTCGCAGGCATTGCGGTGCCGTTCGGGGCTGCCGCCTCACCGGATCTTACTATCCTCCCCGTGGCGCTAGCGGCCAGTGCGGTCGGCATCGGCGCCGTGGCTGGGACGCTCATTACCTTCTCCGCTGTAACGCTTGCTACGTTTGTGACACTTACCGTGGCGGCGACGATCGCCGGCTATCAGGTTGAAGGTGAATGGCTCGAGGAGCACGGCAATCTCCTCACGGCACTGGTGCTGATCGGTATTGGCGTCGCGGTGTACCTCGGACTTTGAGCCAAGGGGAAGACGCGCCCATGCTTGAAGGTGCTCGCGTTTGGCAGTACCAAAATTGTTGGATCGACGATGAGTTACTGGAGTGATCTCCATAAACGGCTGAAACTCACATAAGAGCTGCCGCTATCTCCGAGTCATCCTCTTCTTAAACCGCCTTGAGTGTGCCGCGCAAGCGACTCTATCCGGTCTTGAACCGGCCGGACGCGTTCGCGACATCACCGTGGTAAGTGGCCGTGGTCGTGATCTTGACCACGAGCCCAGATGGCATATCCTTGGGCTCTTTGAAACGCCAGGTGAACCTCCCCGTATCATCCGCGCTGCCGCCATGATGCAGTTTCTTATGGGCCGGGAACGTGACGGTAATGGTCACCCTGGCACCGGCCGTGGTGGTGACAGTGAGAGTTTGGGTTTGGCCCCGGTTAACTTTTTGCTTCTTCACTGCAAGGTGCACGGTGAGTGGGAGTGGCGTGGGCGTCGGCGCAACTGTACTCGTCGCCGTTGCGGTCGAGGTGGTCATGGCGGTCGGTGTCAACGTGGGATTTGCCACTACTGCGACTGTCGGCGTCGCTGCATCCAATCCTGAAAGGTCCAGCGTCAACAGCGGCGGCGTCCATGCGAAGACCGTGCCGTAGACGTTGCGTCCGTCGTCGCCGCCGATGACATACACCGTGCCGTTTGGTCGAAATGCTGATGCCTGTCCCTCCCGGGGACCTGGCAAAGAAGGTATCAGCTACTCCAACTATCTGTCAGCCAGTCGTAAACGCTCACGAGTGTGCTGACGCCGCTTGCCCCCTCTCCGCCCGCAAAAACGACCGGTGGCACTTGCAGAGCCGTGGGTAGCTGACGCGGAGCCGCTTCGGTGACGGATCAACTCGCGAAACGCCGACCGTCTGCTCGAATTGATAACCAGTACTACCGCCTGGAAAGTGGTCTCTCCAGCGCAGACTTGGTTGAGGTAGTTCTGCATCACCTTCACATCATTCGGGGTTATCAGGTCGCCTGCCCCCAGATACCAAACAAGCATCTGCGCAGCAGACCCGAGCTTGCGTGGCAGATCAAAAATACTATGATGAATTGCGACCCACGTGACTTTTCAATCGCTTGGCAGGCGCGACAATTTCAGCGGTACGGTGGAGTAGCGAACACGGGGGAGCACATCGCTTGCTGGTGAACGGCGATCGGCTGCACCTCCGTTCCCAATCGGTCCAGGTATCGTGCGCCGAGGACGCGCACCGTGGGAGTCACATTCGAGGCTGGCAGCGCCAACAGAAACGATGATGAATTGTAGGTTTGCCCATCGAATCCGCCCCAGACGAGCACATCTCCAGTGGGAAGAGCTTCAGCGGAGGCACCTGACTCAGGGGAAGGAAGGGCCGGTCCCTCGGTCCACGTATTCGAGGCCGGATCGTACACCTCCACGGTGGCAACGGGTTGGCTCGTGTAGCCGCCAATTTCCCATATTTTCCCATCGCCGGATTGAGCCGTGCCATACCGAGTAGCGTAGTGCGGCCTAGGCGCGAGCGTGGCAGAAGTACAACCACTGTAATGAGCCGAACAGGCATACGTATTGCTCGTTGGGTCATAGGCGAAGACGTTGTTGAGGCTGTGGCCACCGATGCTATCGAATCCGCCGATGATGTATATCTACTGTAGCCCAGGTCATGGATATGCCTCCCGAATGCGAGTGGCGCAATGTCTAACCGTTGCCGCATCAAGTTAAGAATGATGAGTGACGGAGAATTGTGTTCCTCTGATCACTTGGCGTTTGCAGGACTCGACCAGAACCTCTGGATCGACAACGGATGCGCTCCAGGTAACTTTTTCATCCCGAATTGCGACTGCGTGCCACCGACCATTACAGGTGCCAATGACCCCAGGCGACAAGCAGTATCGTCGCCACTGACTTCCACGTTCGCATAGCGCGTGCCCCTCGATTTCAACCGGCACCCGATGGCACAAAAATATGCATCTGGTGGAGCTTTTCAAAGACAGATGCTGGCTCCCTTTCATTTCCCGAATCAAACGGCGATTAAGTAGGATGCCTCAGGTCGTGTTCGGAATCGGCCGGACAGGCGCGACTTCATGAATTCATACGCGTGACAGGGAGGGAAGCAATGCAGGGAAGCCGAAACCTACGCGTGGCATTTGGCCTGTGCCTGGTCGGGCTCTCATTCGGGGCAGTGACTACCAGAACCGTGGTCCGCGCCGATACCGTGACGGCGGCCGCGCAGTCGGTGTGTATCGGTCACCGTCCGCAACCGGGGATTTCTTACTACGGCAGCTGTACCGGTCATGATGAACCGGAGATCGATCCCCTTTCCGATCAGCCAGGCTCCGCGCAGGACCTCACCTGGACGGTCCAACTGCCTCGGAACGGCCCGGCTCCGGTGGACAGCGTTGGCCCGACCTTCTGGATCGGTGGAGTCGTGGCCGATCCGAAGAGCCTGCTCGAGCAGGCCTTTCTCGAACTGCAGTTCTATCCCAACAGCGTGGTCTCCGCCTGTACGTCCGATGGCAACTTTGTCTATAGCTACTCGGCAAACTCGTATACCGCCTGCGCACCGGTGTGGAAGGTTACCCCCAATAACAATGAAATCGCGGCGTACAACGGCATGCTAAGGGATGGCAACACGGGCCAGCCGTTGGTCATGCACGCCGGTGATACCATTACCGATCATCAATTCATCACGCCGGCGCACGACGGCATGCACATCACGGTCACCGATGTTTCCACCGGTCACTCGGGGACACTCGTATTGAACAGTTCGACCGACGGTCCGCTCATGCCTGCCTACAGCGTGCAGAAGGTCGGCAACGATCTGGGGTGGGGTGATGTCTATGACGCGCCCAACAGCCTGGTTTGGGAGATCGGTCACACCGGTAATTTCACCAATCCACCCGGGCAGTATTGCGTGCCGGGGAGCTCGACCAAGCCTCCCTGTTACTCGTATAACATCCAGACCTGGCTGTCGTTCTATCCCATACAAATTCAGGGAGTCACTTTCCCCGAGAGTGGCACGCAGTCGCATCAGTGGGCGTTAGTCTCCGACCTGGGAGGAAAGGCCGAAGTCAACCAGGATTGCGGAGCCGCGAACTACGGCAAGCCGTTCTGCGTGTATCCCTGGTACGCGTACAACGATTCGCTCAAGGCATTTACGTACGGCGGCAACTATCCGGGAACGTCGGAAAACTTTGGCCAGGCGGATCAATTCGCCCAGGTACCGAATTGCTCGGGGCCATACGGCGTGAATACAACCTATTGCGCGACGGTCGTCTCCCCCTAGATCACGCACGGCGAGCTCTATTTCTCCGTTCATCAGCCGGGACGCTGTACGGATGCAGCGTCCCGGCTACGATAGCCGTGCATTGGACGACCCGTCGGTCTGGACGTTCCAGGTCTGCGCCGGCCCTTGCGTTCCAGCCGGCCGGCGATGATACGTGATGCTGCTGCTGTCGCCGGGAATCCAGGTGGGGTCGCTATCCGCATACAATCGGCCGAATGTTAGCTGACGCGCCTGCGTACCGTCGACTCCCACCACAAAGATGTGCGAGAGATGGCTGGCGTCGCGGCGGACGTAGGCCAGCAGACTGCCGTCGGGTGACAGCGAAAAGCCGAGTACCGGTTGGGGCGAATGAGTCAGCGCCCGCAGGGAGGAGCCAATCCGCTCGCACACGTTTGGTACGCCGCCGGCGCGGCAGATCAGCAGTTTTCCCACGTGATGGACGTGGAACCAGAAGGTGATCGGAGTCCGTAAAGGGCGCCCCTGGTCGTCCACCACCGCTCCCCGCAACACCAGGCGGTAGGTAACATTGGGCTTCCAATCTCCCACCGGCTGCAGATTGAGCGTGTTGTCGTACCATACGCCTTGCCCCTGCGCTCCTGGTGTTACCTGTAGTGCTCGCTCAACGCTCGATTGATTCATTGCCTGGCTAAAGGTGATCTGCGCCGTCCCGCCGGGCCAATACCGATCGCCATTGGGCGGATACAGACTAAGTATCCGGGGGTGCGGGCCATCGCCGCGCAGCACAATTGCTCCGGCCACCACGATGCAGAGAAGGCAATATGCCACCACCGCACTCTGGAACGCCCGCAGGCGATGCGGCGCAGGCGATGCGCTAGGGCGAAAGGTAGGGGCTGGATGGGACGAGTGAAGGGCCGACATGGGCGTTCTCGATGATTGGATACTGCTCTCCACTGGGATCGGTCCAGTAGTTTTTGCCAAAGACGCCGCGTACTTCAACCCAGGCGCCCGCGGCGGGAAGGCGTTGCGTGGGGGGAAGCTCCACGGGGAAACCGAATAAGGTCGCATCCACGACGCAGCAAGTCACCAAATAACGGCCGAGAATGAAACTGTGTCCCGGCAATCCCGATCCCGGCGACGCGAAGCCGACCAGTGAAACCCGCTTCCCGGCCCACCAGCTTGCGTCGGGGTGACCGCCCAGGGCACTCACCCACATTCCGAAGAGATCGCCACCTCCACCGCTCGAGACGTGCGAGGCCAGGGCCAGCGACCCCAACGAAGACGATTGGGCGCTGCTCGCCGATAGCGGCCGAGCCGGCCAGGCAATGCCGGCCACTACCGCGACCAGGAACACGGCGGCGCGCCACGATAGAGCGTGGTGGGCGTCATGGGCATGCGGTTCCGGCCACGCTTTCCAGATCGCAACCATGCCCACCGCCGCGAACAGCGCCGCCCCAAACAACACGATCCAGATCGTGCGATCGTTCACGTAGTAGCCCAACGTGCCGGTGAGCCATAATTTCCCAATAAGTACCGTCACCAGCAGCACCGGGCTGGCGGCGACGAGTCGAAACACGCGCTGGACGCTCATAGCAGACGGTAATTCACGGCCAGGGCCGCGACCAGAATGGTGAGAGTCGACGCCGTGAGGAGTGGAACAACGACCCGAGGCCGGAATAATCCCACCACCAGCGCCCCACTCTTGAGGTTCAGCACCGGGCTTATCAGCAGAAATGCCAGAATCGCACCCGGCGCGAAGGTCGTCGAGAATGCCAGCGCCACGAAGGCATCAACCGACGAACAGGTCGACAGCACCAGCGCAATCAGCATCATGACCACGACCGAAAGCAATGGCCCCCCGCCCAGCGAGACGAGCTGCGTTCGAGGCAGAAAGACCTGGAGGATTGAGGCAAAAAGCGCGGCGCCAACCAGGTATACCATCAGGGAGGTCAGCTCATGCGCGGCGTGCTCCAGCACGGCGACGATACGTGAGCCGGAATGATCGTGGTGGTGCTCCGCTGCAAGCACCGCGGGCCGCAGCGGTGGCTCATCACCGGGCCACAGCAGAAATAGTCCGCCGACGAGTAATGCCACGGCCACGCCCAACACGACACGCAACGCCAGTATCGAGAGATCGTCGTGAAATGCCGTATACGTGGCGGCAACCGTAATGGGATTGATCACCGGAGCCGCGAGCAGAAAACCGATAGCCGCGGACAGCGGCAATCCCTTCGATACCGATCCTCGAGCGATGGGGACTGTGCCGCATTCACAGAGGGGCGCGGCAGCTCCGAACGCCACGCCGGAGAGGAGGCCGAGTGCCCTATTCCGTGGAACGAACCGGGAGAGATGCTCCGGCGCCACTGCCACGTCGAGAACGCTGGAAACTAGCACGCCGAACAACAGGAACGGACCGGCCTCCAGGAAGATTCCCATGAAGACCGTGAGCAAGTTTGGGAGGCGAAGGACAATCGTTTCGATGAGCGGTCAATCTACTGGCAGACCGAGCAGCGCCCGGTGAGCTCAAGGTGGTGATCTTCGATTGCAAAGCCGGCGCTCTGAGCGAGACGGTTTAGCTGCTCGTCGAGGCCACAGCCGGCCACACTCTCGACCCGCCCACAGATCGAGCAGGTCAGATGATGGTGGTGACCGCGCGGACACACCGCGTAGCTGTGGCAGCCGCCGGTATGGAGGCGATGCAGCATGCCCAAGTCGGCCAGCACGTCGATCGTCCGGAACACCGTAGCGCGACCTATCCCCGCGCTGCGTAAACCGTCCGCCAACTCCTCGGCGGTGAACAATCCGCCGTGCCGCAGGATCGCGCGCAAGACGGCCCGACGAGGCTCGGTGCGGCGGTAACCGGCGTGAGCCAGGCTCTCTTCCCACTCTCCACTGGTCGTGGGCGGCGGCGTGATACTGTGCAACGTCATCTCACCAGTGTACCGCTGGTGCTGGTACTCATGGTATCCTGCATGCTACTTCCAGTGGCGTTGGATCTGCTGGAGCTGAGAAAGCTGCCACTGCACGAAGGAAAGTGCCGGCGGCTGGGTTTCGGTAACGCCCACGATCGGAACACCATTCCTGGCGGCAATGGCGCGCATGTTCGTCGTCGTTGGGTCCACAACCTGGCTGTTGTAAAACAACATGCGCGCGGTGTGGTGCTGCAGCGCCGACTCGAAGTCAGCCACGGAGCGTGGCGAGGGATCGGTTCCATCCATGATCGCCTTCTGGAAATCGTAATCCAGCGACTGCAGTCCCAGGGCCGAGAGCATATAGCCGTAGACCGGTTCGGTAGCGATCACCGAGTTGCCGCGCGTGATGCGCCGCACCGTGTTTATCTCGCGGTACACCGGCTGCAGAGATTTTAACCAGGTGGCCTTTCTGCTCTGAAAGTACGCCCGGTACTGAGGATCGATCGCTCCCAGATCGGTCGCGATCACATGAGCCTCCTTCGCCCAGCCCGACGCCGCGTACCAGATGTGAGGGTTGTCTCCGGCTTTGTGGTGCAGATACTCACCAACGCTGAAGACGATCCGGTTCGATCGCGGTGAGGCGCTGAGGAGCTTATCGATCCACGAATCGTACCCGATGCCGTTCTTGATCACGAGCCGAGCCGTCGAAAGCGTCCGAGCGGTGGCGGCACTGGCCTCGAATTCGTGCGGGTCGGTATTGGGATTGGTGAGCAGACTCGTTACCTGCACGTGGCTTCCACCGATGGCGTTGGCCATCGAGCCGTACTCGTTTTCCGCGGCTACCACCACGATTTTGCCGCCCGCTTTGACTGGCGCTGCCACGGTCCGCATCGCGCTAGCGGACGCCAGTGCGCTCGGGGCCGGCAGTCCCGCGGCGAGCATGGCGATGATGATTCCGACGACTATATGGACATGACGGGTGGTCTGAAGCGACGGTACTTGAGTCATAGAAGTCTCCTCGAGGCGAGTTCCGGGCTGCTACGTGATACGTGGTCTCAATAATTCAGGAGACACGTTGTTCGCTCTCGGGCTCCAGCCGAGTCGCGTCTAGGCGAGGATGTTGCGGGGCTGAGCCGGAGTGGTCGAGCTCTCGCTCTGGTCAGATCGCACCGAGCGTCCGCCGACCAGATCGCGCCAGGCAAGCAGTCGGACCACCAGGTACACCCCCACGGCGACACTCGCGATGAAAAAGCTCACCGAATAATTCGTGTAGTACGCCATGATGAGCCCGAACCAGGTTTCGAGCACGGCCAGTACGACCGCGATGCTAAGCGCCGGATACACCCGCGGCGTGAGGTACATGGCGGTGGCGGCGGGCGCGATGAGCAGGGCGAAGATCAGTAACACCCCAACCACCTGAACGGCCTCGGAAACGGCCAGCGCCAGGAGCAGCAAGAATACCGCCGAAAGCACGCGTACCGGCACACCAGCCGCTTCCGCCGCGACCGGATTGACCGACATGAAGAGCAGAGGCCGAAGTATGGCCGTCAGCCCGGCCAGGACGATGATCCCGATTATCAGGCTGTTGTACACGGCGGCGTGACTGATGCCGAGGATCGTGCCGAATAGAATGCTGAATGCCTCCGAGGCGTACGACGTGTAGAGCTGCAGAAAGAGGATGCCGAGACCGAGCGCGAACGCCAGCACGATACCTATGGCGACGTCCCGTCCCTCGATACGCTCGCCGAGCAGCCCCATGGCGAGAGCTGCGATCAGAGTAAAAGCCAGCAGCCCCCACAGAGGATCGACACCCAGCAGGACGGCGCCGGCCGCTCCCGAAAAACCAATGTGCGAAAGTGCGTGTCCCGCGAATGTTACCTGCCGAAGAATGACGAAGTAACCCACGCACGCTGCTACGATCGCCACGATGGTGCCGGCGAGAAATGCGTTTTGCATGAAGTCGTACTGCAGGAATTCAGGCATGACAGTCATCTCCTGCATCGACCGAAGTTACCAGCACGTATCCGTCGGCTCGTACCACGTGTACCGGAAAGCCGAACAATCCGGTGAGCACGTCACCCTGTATCACCTCATCCGGCGTGCCGATGACACCTCGCCCGTCGGCAAGGTACAGCACGCGATCCATGCGTACGGAGGAGTGGATTGACGTCATGGGCCACGAAGAGAACGGCGATACCACGCTGGTGGCAAACGTCGCCGACGAGATCGACCACGTCGCGCCGGCTGCGCAGATCGAGGTTTGCCAGTGGCTCGTCGAGCAGCAATAGCTCGGGATCGCCCACCAAGGCCTGTGCCAGCATGAGGCGCTGCTGTTCTCCCCCGGAGAGCCGGGCGATGGGAGCATCCGCAAAGTGCAGTGCGCGCACTTCTCGCAGCACGCGTTCCACTCGCTCGGACTTGGCGGCGGACGGCAGAACGGGACCGAAGCGATTCCCATCAATGCCGAGCGCCACCATGTCGCGCGCCCGTAGTGGCATTGACTCGTAGAACGACCCATGCTGGGGTACATACCCCACCCGGCGGTTGCCGCGTTCTACCGACCGGTCAAACAGCGTCACCGAGCCTGCGGCGGGTGGCACCAGACCGAGTAGAAGACGGAGGAGTGTGCTTTTGCCCGCCCCGTTTGGACCGATACACCCCACGAACTCGCCCCGCTGTATCGCAAAATCGAGATCCCGGAGGATGACGCGATGGCCGAGACGCACCGTGGCATGGTTCACCGCCAGCACGGTGTCTGAAACGATCGAGGTTTCGTGCGCCCGTCGCGCGAGCGAGTCCAGCGGTGAAGCCGGTTTGGATCCGAAGTGAGAATCGTATGGGTGACCGCCTTTCATGCGATACGGCGTCTCAATTGCAGGACCGCATACAATTGATACCACATCTCAGAAAGGCGATGGAAGCGGTTGTTTGAATGCCGGCTCAGTGAGGACTTACATTACTCGGCTGGACAGCATGAATGCACGGGCATGGCATTCATGCCACATGCACCGTCTCCTCAACTCGAAGTTACGGTTCATTGCTCCAGCTCCAGGATGACCGTGCCGAGAGGTGGTAAGGTGAGCGCTCCGGATTTCGGCTTCCCGTGCCAGGCGACGTCGTCGGCCTGGACCGCCTCCGTATTGCGCACACCGCTCCCTCCATACTCCACCGCGTCGGTATTGAAGAGCTCACGATACCGTCCGGCAGCGGGCAATCCAATCCGGTAGCCGTAGCGCACGACCGGCGTGAAGTTGCAGATCACGATCAACCCAATGTCGGTGGGGAGCGCTCGCCGCTGGAATGCAATCACACTATTCTCGGCGTCCGTGAAGTCGATCCACTCAAATCCACGCCAATCGCTGTCCAGTTCGTACAGCGCCGGGTGGTCACGGTACAGGCGGTTCAGATCAGCCACCATGGTCTGCAGGTTTCGATGCCGCTCGCCGTACAAGACGCGGCTCTCCAGCAGATGCCAGTCAAGGCTGCTCGCATAGTTCCATTCGCTCCACTGGCCGAATTCCGACCCCATGAACAGAAGTTTCTTTCCGGGATGGCCGAACATGTAGGCGTAAAGCGTTCGCAGGTTGGCGAATTTTTGCCAGTCGTCGCCTGGCATCTTGCCAATCATCGAGCCTTTACCGTGCACTACCTCATCATGGGAAAACGGCAGAAAATATCGCTCGGAGAACGCATACGTCAGGGAAAACGTCAGCTCGTTCTGATGATAGCGGCGGTGAATCGGGTCGTATTGGATGTATTGCAGCGTGTCGTGCATCCACCCCATGTTCCACTTGAAGTCGAATCCCAGCCCTCCTTCTACCACCGGTCTGGTCACTCCCGGCCAGGCAGTGGACTCCTCGGCTATGGTCAAAGCGGTGGGAAATTCGGCATGCACGGCGGTGGTGAAGTCCTGCAGAAAGGAGATGGCTTCCAGATTTTCTCGCCCACCGTAGCGGTTGGGTATCCACTGGTTCGCCTCCCGTGAATAGTCCAGGTAGAGCATCGATGCAACCGCGTCCACCCGCAGGCCGTCGATGTGGTACTGATCGAGCCAGTAGACGGCATTCGAGATCAGGAAGGTGCGGACTTCGCTCCGGCCGTAGTTGAAAATCAGCGTGCCCCAGTCGGGATGCTCCCCCTGTAACGGATCGGAATGTTCGTACAGGTGTGTGCCGTCGAATCGAGCGAGGCCGTGGGCATCTTTCGGAAAATGCGCCGGCACCCAGTCCAGCAAGACACCTATGCCGGCGCGGTGGCAGCTATCGACAAAGAACTTGAAATCCAGCGGCGAGCCGTAGCGTGCCGACGGAGCAAAATACCCGGTGGTTTGATATCCCCACGACATATCGAGAGGATGCTCTGCTACCGGCAACAGCTCGATGTGCGTGAAACCCATCTCGAGTACGTAGGCCGGTAGTTGCTCGGCTAGCTCGCGATATGTCAGGAATCGGTCGGGTTGTCCCGGATCTCGCTTCCACGAGCTGAGATGGAGCTCGTAGACCGAAATCGCGGCCGCCGTATTCTGGCGAGCACCGCGGCCGTCCATCCACTCGCCATCGTTCCAGGTATAGGCGTTGAGGTCCGTTACGATGGACGCCGTATGCGGCCTCAACTCGGCCGCGAATGCATACGGATCGGCCTTTTCAATCCAATCGCCGCCAAATCGGGGCCGGATAGCGTACTTATAGACAGTGCCGGCTCCGATGCCCGGTACGAATCCACTCCAGATGCCTGAATTTCCCTGCGGATGCAGGTAGGGATCGCCTGGCTTCCAGCCGTTGAAATCGCCGATGACGCTCACTACTTCGGCGTTCGGCGCCCACACCGCAAACTCGACACCCGCCGTGTCATCCCGGTACGTGGGATGAGCGCCAAGCTGCTCGTAGGCGCGCCGGTGTGATCCCTCACCGAATAGATACAGGTCAAAATCCGTGAGCATCGGCATCATCTCCTCTGAAGTCGTCCGGTGAGAGTGGTAACAGAACCGGCCGGTTGCACGTTACGGTGCAGCGGAACTCAGGACTCAAACCAATCATGCCCGTTTTGTCGCGGGAATGATGCATCGCCGCGCCCTGGAGGGTGGCCGTCATGGACTTGGAGCGAGCTGCTAGTGCGTTCGGGGGTCCAGCGCGTCGCGCAGCGCGTCACCAAAAAAGTTGAAGCCGATGATCGAGGTAAAGATTGCGAGACCGGGAAACACCGACATCCACCACTGCTCGGGATACGCTTGCGCGTAGCTGATCATGTTCCCCCATTCGGGAGTGGGCTGCGGCACCCCAAAGTTGATGAAGCTCAGTCCGGCGACTGTGAGAATGGCATTACCGATATCAAGCGTGACGAGCACGATCACGGTTCCAATGGTGTTAGGTAAGATCGTACGCACCAGGATACGCCAGCCGGGAACGCCCAGCGCATGCGAGGCGAGGACAAATTGCCGATCGCGTAATTCAATGACTAAACCCCGCACGATGCGTGCATAGGTTGGCCACCAGATTGCAACCATGGCAATGCTGGCGTTGATCGCGCTTGGTCCCAGCGCGGCCGCGATGGCCATGGCCAGGATGATAATCGGAAAGGCGAGCACGATATCGGCGATCCGCATGATGAGATCGTCGACAAAACCGCCCACATAGCCGGCGATGCCGCCCAGAACGAGCCCCACCACCGTGCCTAAACTGACGACGGCGACGCCGATCCCGAGTGAATAGCGGCCGCCGTACAACACTCGACTCAGCATGTCCCGGCCGTCGGCGTCAGTTCCCATCGGGTAGGCGCGGCTCGGCGGCGCCAGACGGTTCATCACATCCAGATACCCGATTGGATCGTGGGGCGCCAGAACGCTCGCGAAGATGGATGCCAGCACCCAGAGGAGAACGACGATCCCTCCGATAATGGCGAGCGGGCTGCGTGCGATGATACGTGCCATGCTGCGCCGGCTGACCACGACAGCATCGCTCTCCGGTTCGGCGCTCAGGGTGAGATCGAGGGGTGGTGCGCTCATCCTCAACCCAGTCGAATCTGAGGATTGAGTACTCCGTAGAGCACATCCACGATCAAATTGAGTACGACGAAAATAAACGCGGTAAGCAGCGCGACCCCCATGATGGCCGGGAAATCGAGCGTGCCGGCGGTGGAGGTGGCGTAGCGGCCGATGCCGGGCCACGAAAAGATTGTTTCGGTGAGCACCGCCCCGGAGAGCAGACTGCCGTACGCCAGCCCGACCAGCGTGAGGGTCGGCATGATGCCGTTACGCAGACCGTGTTTGAATACCACGGTGGCCGAGCGGAGGCCCTTCGCCCGGGCGGTCCTGATGTAGTCCTGTGCCATGACTTCGATCATGCTGCCGCGCGTTATGCGGGTGACGATCCCGAGCGTATAACTTCCCAGCACGATAGCGGGCAGAATGATATGCAGAAATCCGTTGGAGAACGCTTTCCAATTGCCCTCCAAGACACTATCGACCAGCAGCATTCCGGTAATCGTATGCGGCACCGGAATACCCACATCGATCTGGCCGGAGCCGGGAAACCAGCCAAAGTGGTAGTAGAAGATGATCAGGGCCAGTAATCCCAGCCAGAACACCGGTGTCGAGATGCCGATCAACGAAATCAAGCGGGAAATATGATCGGCCGGCCGATTCCGCCGCACGGCTGCCAGCACGCCCAACGGAATCCCTACCAGCACACTGAAGACGGTCGCCGCGCTAGCCAGTTCCAGCGTGGCCGGGAAGTACTGTCGAAGATCGGTTGTAACCGGCCGGCGCGTGGTGATGGACACCCCCAGATCGCCGTGCAGAAGATTCCAGATATACGTGAGATATTGCAGCGGTAAGGGCCGATCGAGCCCCCACTCGTGCCGGTACCGCGTGACGATACTCGGATCGTCCTGAGCCCGCTGTCCCAGGTTGGCGACTACCGGATCGGCCGGCACGGCATGTGAGATGACAAACGCGACGAGTGTAATGCCGATGAGTACCGGTATCATCAGCAACAGTCGTCGAGCGATGAAGACGTAGATGTTCATGCCGGAAAATGAAGGCGGGAGGGACGCACGCGTCCCTCCCGCGTCCTTGTGTCAGGCCTTTTTGACGTTTCGGAAGTTGGACTGATAAACGGCATTGTAGGTGTAGCCGGTGACTCCCTTATGGAAGGCGACAATGCCCTGCGGCTGCACGATGCCGACCCAGGGGCCTTCTTGCAGCCATACGCGCTGCAACTGATGGTAGAGCGTGGCGCGTCGGGTACGGTTCGCGGTGGAATCAGCCGCCACGGCTAACTTCGTCAGGTTGGCGTCCTGTGTGAACCACATACGTGCTGCCGGACCACCGCCGGGAGAGAACGGACCGGCGTAGTCGTTTGGATCCGGGAAGTCGACACCCCAGTTGTAGAGCACCATGGGCAGCTTTTGTGCCCGGTACGCCGTGAGCAACACGGTATCCTGCATGGCCTGCAGCTTGATCTTGATGCCGATCTTGGCAAGGTCGACCGCGATTTTCGGTGCGAGCAGATCGTACGATATACCGTCGAAGGTCACGCCGCCATCGTAGGCCATGGGCACGCTAAAGCCGTTGGCGTACCCTGCTTGCTTCATGAGGCTCTGCGCTTCCGCGATATTCTGGCGCGGCTTGATGCTGTTGTTGAATGCCGGATCGTTGCCAAGCATGCCGACCGGAATCATGCTGTTGGGTTGCGTACCCACGCCGCTGAATAGGCCATTGATTATGCCGTTGTAATCGAGCGCCAGGCGCACGGCCTGCCGCACCTTTGGATTGCTGAGTGGTTTACTGACCTTCGAGCTAAGCGTCATGCCCATGTAGATCAGGTCGAGCGTATTGCCGGTGGCGAGGTGCACGTTCGGATCCGATCGGAGGACCTTCGCGCCGTCGATATTGATCGACTGCGCGACATCGACGGTACCTCGGGACACTTCCAGGCGCTGGGTCGTCGCATCTGTGATGCCCTGGAACACGATTTCAGACAGTGACGGTTTTTTGCCCCAGAAGAAGGGGTTTCGATTCAGCACGACCTGTCCGCTGGCGCCGCGTACCCAGCTCGTCAGAACGAACGGTCCGGTCCCGGCGGAGTGGTTGTTGAGCCAGTTCGTCGCGTGGTCCGCGGTCGCCGCGTTGGGCGCATCCGAGCCGCCATGCGCCCGAATGACCTTCGCGTCGAGCACGGCGAAGTTCACGTCGGCCAGGGCCGCGAGGAACGAGACGTCCGGTGCCGGCAGGATAAATTCGACCGTGTATTTGTCGAGCGCACGCACCGTGTCGATGGTTACCTTTTTACCGACCGCGGTCGCGCCCATCAGGAAGGCGGGATTGTCGTTCAGGTAACCGAGACGCCGGTACGAGAACACAACATCTGCCGAGGTCATGGGATCGCCATTCGAAAACCTGACGTTATGGCGCAGTTTGAAGTAAAAGTACCGGGCGTTCTTGCTGATCGTCCAACTGGTGGCCAGGGCCGGCTTTGGTGTGTTGGTGTTGCTTCCGGTGTAGGTGACCAGCTCGTCGTACACGTTTTGCTGGACGGCTGAAGCGGAAAACTCGTAGCTTCGACCCGGATCCAACGTTTTACCGTCTGATAGGTCGCGCGCGACCACCAGAATGTTTTTGTTGGCTGCTAACGGGGCAGCGACGGTTTTGCCGGCGGTGCGAAATGCCATGCCCGCGAACGTTGTCAGAATCAGCGCGGTGGCGACGATGAGCGTCGTCAAGCGCCTGGTGCGTTTTGTCATCCTTATCCTCTTTCTCTCCTCGAAAATTGGTTCATTATTGGTGTATGACTGCTCCTGACGCAATTCTTAACGATTCATGTGATCGTAGTGGGTGCGAGGAGCGCGCGGATCATGGGCGAGAGTTATGCAGAAAGGGCGATTGGCATGATTGGTAGTACGGAAAAGTGGGCAAATGGATGTCGGCAACGTACCGAGCATTCACTCCCGCACTATCGGGGCGCGCTGTGAATGAGGGCCTGGTTCCCATCTTTGACGGGCACAACGACATGCTCTTGCGCCTCGAGTCAGGCGGAACGTTTTACAGGAAGACGCGAACGGGCATCTTGACCTTCCGCGTGCTCGAGCCGGTGGCCTGGCGGGTGGATTCTGCGCCGTGTTCGTGCGATCCCCTGGAGTCAAGGCCCGCATTCCTGGTTCAGGAAACGAACTGGACGATTTTCCCGAAACTCCGCCCTATGCAGACGCTCATGCCTCGGCCGTGCGCGTCATGGCCCGACTGTTTCGACTGGAAGAGGAAGCTGCCGGTGCGCTGCAAATCGTTCGAACCGCGAGCGATATCGTCGGCTGTGTGGACGCCGGGGTATTCGCCATGCTCTTGCATCTCGAAGGGGCAGAAGCGATCGATCCCGATCTGGACGCACTCGAGGTTTTTCATCGAGCGGGGTTACGATCGCTTGGTCTCGTCTGGAGCCGGCCCAACATCTTCGGCCACGGCGTGCCGTTTCGGTTCCCGCACTCTCCGGATACCGGCCCGGGGTTAACCGACCTGGGAATCGAATTGGTACGAGCCTGTAACCGCCTGCATATTCTCATCGATCTCTCGCATCTCACCGAGCGAGGTTTTTGGGACGTAGCTCGTGTCAGCGACGCCCCGTTGGTGGCAACCCATTCGAATGCGCACAGCTTGAGTGCGAGCACCCGTAACCTGACCGATAGGCAGCTGGAGGCCATCCGAGATTCGGATGGGATGATTGGCGTGAACTTCTGCGTGGGGTTCCTGCGCGAAGATGGTGCACCGCGGGCCGATACGCCTCTGGAGGCGGTGGTCCGTCATATCGATTATCTGGTTGAAAAAGTGGGCATCGACCGTGTGGGGTTCGGTTCCGATTTTGACGGCGCGTTGATTCCCGAAGACATCGGCGACGCGCGTGGACTTCCGAATCTGATCTCGGCATTGCGCGAGCGGGGCTACGCCGAAGACGACCTTCACAAGCTGGGATATAAGAACTGGGTGCGCGTACTGAGCCGAACGCAATCCTCGAAATAATCGAATGAAAGCGCTCTAATAAGCGTTAGGTGCGCGTCCAATCTGTCGGCCTGGTCTTGACCGGACGGCTCACGGCACGCTCGTAGCTCTCGCGTAAAAGGGCGATCACGTTCTCGGCGTCATTCGGTTCCTGGATCGGGATACTCACCCAGTTCGATTCGGGCAGTACGTGATGCTTCCGCGCGATTCCCCCAGCAACTGCTCGATCGTGCACGGCCTTCGGCAGAAGGAGATCGGCCAGGCGATCACCGTGAAGATGACCGAGCTCTCGACCACCGGCGCGGAATTCAACGCCACCGAAGCGATGCGGATGTGAGGTCACACCTTCCCAGCTCTCGACTGTAGACGTAATGTGCTCCGCCACGCCATCAGGCTTTGACTGCTGCCGCTCGTTCATCGTTTGGCCTCCTCCGGTGCGTGCCTGAGTGTCGCATGGGCAGGGATGAGCCCGCACAGGTGTCATACCCGTGCGGGCTCCAAAACTCGCCGGTGCTACATGCTCGCCGAAGTCTCGGCAATGCGCGTTTCGCGATGCGCGGAAGAGTGAGTGACTGGATTCGATCGACCGACATCGGAAGAAATCGTGAGAAGGGCGAGAACCGCGGCCGCGACGGCAAACGCGGCGCCCACTACAAACCCACGTTCAAATCCCGCGACCAGCGCGTGACTGAATCCAGCGTGTGGATTGCTCGACAGAACGCTGTTGGTACGAGACGTGGCGATCGTGGAGAGTAGCGCCAGGCCGACCGCTCCACCCACCTGCTGCGAAGTATTCAGCAGGGCGGAAGCGAGCCCGGCATCATCGGCTTTGGCACCCGAGACGGCCGCGTTCGTCATGGGAAGGAATACCATACCTGCTCCCAGCGCAGTCACGATGAAGGCGGGAAGAATGTCGGTGGTGTAGCTGCCATGATCGGGCAGGCGTGCCAGGAGAATCAACCCTGCACTCATCACCAGTAGTCCGGCGACCAGCAACCACTTCACACCGATGCGGTTCACCAAAATGGCGCCCAGCGCCGATGAGACGATGATCCCAACCGTGAACGGGACATAGGCAAAGCCCGCCTGGATCGGGGAAAAGTGCAGTACCTGTTGCATGTATAGGGTGAGGAAAAAGAACACTGCGAACAGGGTGAGACCTACCAGAAGCGCCACCACGTTCGCTCCTGAGAGCGTTCGAGAGCGGAAGATCCGTAACGGAACCAGCGGGTGAGCTGCGAAACGGGCTTCAATCGCTACAAAGGCGATGAGGAGTACTGCCGAGCCAATGAGCTGGCTTATGGTTCGGCTCGAGCCCCAGCCGTACTGGTTGGTATTTACCATGGCGTAGACCAGCAAGAACCAGGCCAATCGTGACGGAGAGTGCTCCCAATACGTCGTAGGAACGGGAGCTATCTTCATCTCGGCTCTCGGCCAGCAGCCGGGGCGCAGCCAGCGCAGCGAGCACGCCAATGGGAAGGTTCACAAAGAAGACCCATCGCCACCCCGGGCCCTGGGAGAGAATGCCGCCCAGGATGACACCCATCGCGATGCCTCCACCGGCGACGGCTCCCCAGACACCCAGAGCGCGGTTACGCTCCTGGCCCTCGGGAAAGGTCACCGTCAAGATCGAGAGCGCGGCGGGCGAGATGATCGCGCCGCCGAGGCCCTGTATCGCCCGAGCACCCACCAGGAAGGTGGACGATTCGGCCAGTCCGCATGCCGCCGAACCGGCGGTGAAGAGAAGAAGTCCGCCGATCAGCACGGCGCGCCGTCCCAACAGATCCGCCGCTCGACCTCCCAGCAGGAGAAAGCCTGCAAAGACCAGCGTGTACGCGTTCACGACCCACTGCAGGTTTTGCTCGGAGAAGTGGAGGGCGATTTTCATCGACGGCAGCGCCACATTCACGATGGAGACGTCGATAACAACCATCAATTGGGCGAGGCACACCAGAATAAGTGCTGCCGTCTTATTCACGCCGGGCGTGTCGTTTCTTGGTATTGGTACTGGAATATCAGCGATGTCGGTTCGAGCCATCTGTCCTGTCCTCTCGCTATGGGTTTGCCAGCCTGTCCGTGTTTTTCCGTCAAACCCTTATAGTTGACGGATCGTGTCAGGCTCGCTACACTGGAAACGGAAACTTGTCCGTATACACCTATAGTAACGGACAATTGTCCGTTTGTCACCTACCCTGTTGGTTAGGGGCGCTGAGGGTTTGAGACAGGAGTTCCGTATGACCCAGCAATCGATCAGCGGGTCGGGCCTCGAGGGAGCGATACCGCCGGAAGAAGCGGTGGCGCGCCTGCGTCGCGATGCCGTCGAGAACCGACGGCGCATTCTGGAGATAGCGCGCCGGCTGTTTGCCGAATCGGGGGTCGAGGCGGTGAGCATGCATCGCGTCGCGCAGGCAGCCGGTGTGGGTCAGGCAACGATGTACCGGCATTACATCAACAAAGGCGAGCTCTGCCGGGACCTCATTGCCGACACCGTGGAGCGCAGCGCCGCTGAGCTCGAAACGTACCTTCGAGAGTCTACGGGCCAACCGGCACTCGAGCGGCTGGACCACGTACTTCTGCGCATCGTGACTTTCATCGAGGACAAGCTATCCTACCTGGCGGCGATTGGCGATGCCTGCGCGGGAGAGAACCGAACGTCGAAGTTCAATCTTCCCGGATACCGCTGGTTGCACGGTATGTTGACCGGCTTACTGAACGAGGCTCAGGAAGAGGGCGCGATATCGGTGGCCGACATTACCTTCACCGCGGACGCGATCCTTGCCGCAATCAGTCCGGACATGTATCAGTTCGAGCGTGAGGAACGAGGTCTGACGCGCGAGCAGATCGTGCACCGCGTGCGCTCCTTATATACCTAGAGGCCCCGAGGGAGACATTTGCTTCTCCGGCAACCGCATATTTCACCCTCAGGTCGACGCATCTAACATGCGATTTTTGACATTTGTCAATTGCAGGTCTCTGTGGGAAGGTGAAGATAGTACTTACCTTGCCGGCACGACCGTTGCGGCTGTGCGTTGTGGCGAGGGAGAGGCGGAGTAACACGGACCAACACTCGAGTCGCTACGAGCTCAGTGAGACCGACTATGACGGTAAGGAGCAGAAGCGATGGTATTATCGCCTGTGGAATGAACCCGACCGTGGATGGTATTGGGAGCCGCGACAGCCAACACCCGCCGAGCTGGATGGGCCGCATGACTTTGAGGGGGTGTCTTGGGAACCGATGATCGTCGCTGAAGCGGAGTGGCCATACCTGTCGGTGCGAGGGCCGCACGGTAACCGAGGCGGGGCCATTTCAGCGGCTGAATCGTGGTTCGACTCAATGGCGTAGATTCGCGGTCGTATCGGACGAGCATGTCCTGGTGCGACGCCGGCACCGGGCTCAGTGCGTGGACCCGAAACAGCTCGATCAGTGGCTGGTCGTCGACCACTATCGTAGTCATAGGGGTTAATGCGGCTCACTCGCCGCTGATTATTGCGTCTGCTTCGATCTCAACCAGCATGTCGGGATCGATGAGCCGGCTGACCTCAACCATGCTGCTGGCCGGTCGGATCGTGCCGAACACTTCTCCGTGCGCCCTTCCCACTTCCTCCCACGACCCGATGTCCGTGACGTACATTCTGGTCCGCACGACATCCTCCAGACCTGCGCCGGCCGCTCGGAGAGCGGATTCAATATTCTTGAGCGTTTGCACTGCCTGAGCGTACGGGTCGCCAGGGCCGACCACAGCGCCGGCTGCATCGGTTGCCGTCGTACCCGAAACGGCCACCGTGTTGCCCAATCGAACCGCGCGTGAGTAGCCCACGACTGGCTCCCACGGCGTTCCGGTCGCGATGTTCTTCCTACTCATGGTCCGTTGCTCCTTCACGCTTTATACGCGCCGATAAAACCAACCGCTACCGGCAAACACTTCTGAGTCGTCGACTCTTGTCCGACCGTAGCACGGAGAGGGTACGTTTCGTCTTCAGTCCTATTACTGAATCCGGGGCAACCGCTACCGGATCGGCGGCCGCTGGCGACCGCTGACGGCTGACAATACGTCCGCAATTCGGCGGCTGGTCTGCCCGTCCCACAGCTCCGGGACCGTGCCGGTCTTATACCGCCCTTCCAGGATGTCGGCAACCAGTGCCGGAACCCGATCGATGTGATCGCCAAGCAGCGTGTTCGTGCCGATGTCGACCGTACTTGGCCGCTCGGTATTGGGCCTCAGCGTCAAGCATGGAATGCCGAGAGCGGTGGTCTCCTCCTGGATGCCGCCCGAATCGGTAATAACCAGCGCGGCATCATGTGTCAGGCCGAGAAATTCGAGATATCCCAGCGGATCGACGAAGCGAAGGCGTTCGGTGTGGGGCAGCCCTTCCAGGCGAGATCGCGTTCGCGGGTGCACCGGAAATATCAGCGGGAGCTGCCGTGCCGTGTTCTCCAGCACGGCGATCACCTCAGCCAGGCGTTGCGGATCATCCACGTTTGACGGGCGGTGCAGCGTCACAACACCGTATCCTTTCGGTTGCAATCCATAGTCACCCGGCGTGTTGAGGCCGACCGCGTCATCCAGAAACATATGGAGACTATCGATCATGACGTTGCCGACGAGCTTGATCTGGTAGTCGCGGTGACCTTCTCGGAGTAGGTTCGTCACTCCGGACGGCTCGGTGACAAAGAGGAGATCGGCCAGAGAGTCGGTAACGATACGATTGATTTCCTCCGGCATGGATCGGTCGAACGAGCGCAGACCGGCTTCGACATGGTCTACCGGTATTTGGCGCTTCGCCGCCACCAGCGTGCACGAGAGCGTTGACGTCACATCGCCGACCACCAGAACCCGATCGAACGAGTGTTGGCCGCATAGCTCGTCGAACCGCTCGATGATCGCCGCCGTTTGTTTGGCGGGTGTACTCGCGCCGACGTCGAGAGAGTAGTCGGGTCGTGGAATCTGAAGCTGATCGAAAAATATTTGCGAGAGCTTTGCATCGTAATGCTGACCGGTGTGAACGAGCGTGGCCGTGAATTGATCCGGACGTCGTCCAAACTCTTTCAGTATCGGAGCCATCTTGATGAAGTTAGGACGAGCTCCAACGATGCAAGCAATCGACAGTGGCTCAGTCACGGTGCCTCTCCATCACGTCGCTACGCACGTGTGCGAATGAACCGCGTCCAATCGGTGCCGCATCGTTTCGGAGGGACTCGTGGTTCGGTGCGATTGAGTCGTCATCGCACGGTCCATGGTGCTCAGGGGGCAATTGGCTCTAACGACTTGCACCCTTGATTATGTCTGAGTCACCGCGTCACTGCAATTAATTTTACAGTGTCACCATAGTTATGACACTACCACGTGTGGAGGCGGGTGCATGAACGGTCATTCGGGTGAATGCGGCGCGTTGGAGACGGTACGCAACTGTCCCATCTCGGTACCGACGAGATAAGTGATTATTTGACGCCGAGTCCGCGCAGTCAAATATAAGTAAACAGTTTTTCGTTATACTGCTCTTAATATCTTCTCAGGAAAATTCTAAAAGTTATATGAAGAAATCCCCGGCACATGCGCTGGGGCGAGCTGAGCAAGTGAAACCAGTGGCACGACGTGATCAACTCACCGCATCGAGCGGCGATGTAGGCGTGACCCAGTCGGCACCGAGCAGATTCGCGCACGCGATCGACGACGAAGTGCTCAAGCGGCTGCAACGTCATGGCCGGACCTTTGCGCTTGACGCTATCGTCGTAGCCTGCGCATTTATCGTCGCTGAAGATGCACGCTACGACGGTCGAATCCCCTTACAATCCGTGCGCCTGGTGTTAACCGCGCTGCCGCTTACCGTTGTTGTCTACGCCGTTTCTTTGTACGCGTTTGGCATCCATCGGCGCATATGGAAGTATGCCGGGATGCCCGACGCCCGAGCCATGGTAAATGCATCGTTCCTGGCGACCCTGGTTGTCGGCATCGTGGACATCGGAATGCGCGAGCGTTTCTATCCGCTAAGCGTGGTCCTGGTTGGTGGTGTCTTTGCGCTTTCGGGTCTCATCATGGTTCGCTTCTGGATCTGCCTGCAACCCACGCGTCCGGCGCCGCAAGGCGATGCAGTGCGTGTACTCATCGTCGGAGCCGGCCAGGCTGGACATCTCGTCGTCAGCGATCTGGCAATCGATCTCACTCGTCCCGAGGTTGTCGTCGGCTTTCTGGATGATGACCTCCAGAAACAACGTCGTCGAGTCCACGGCTTGCCGGTGCTCGGGCAGATCCACCAGTTGGTCGACATCGTGGATGACCAACGAATTGATGTTGTGGCAGTTGCTATGCCGAGCGCTTCAACCCGTCAGCTTGACCGGGTTCTGGCGTATGCGCAGCAGACGAATGCGCGCATTCAGGTCCTGCCGAGTCACTCCGAAGTTGTGGGAGGACGGACGTCCTCCATGCAGCTTCACGATATAGATTTGAACTCGCTCCTCGACCGGATTCCGAGCACCGAGGGACTGGAAGGTGCGCTCGTCAAGAATGCTGTTGAAGGACGAGTTGTTCTTGTCACCGGCGCGGCCGGATCTATCGGCTCAGAACTGTGCCGGCAACTCCTTTCCCTGGGACCGAGCCAGGTGGTGGCATTGGACAACAACGAAACCGGTCTATTTCACCTGCATCAAGAGCTCTCCGCAATGCCCCACGGCGAAATCCTCAAACCTTACTTGACCAGCGTGACAGCGGAGCCCAAAGTGCGGCAGGTGTTGGAATGCTTTCGACCGGGCGTTGTGTTTCACGCGGCAGCGTACAAGCACGTGCCTATTCTTCAGGAGCACGCCGACGAAGCGGTCTTTGTGAACGTGAAGGGAACCCGAAACGTGTGCAAGTATGCGCGCGAATTCGGTTGCGAGCGGTTTGTCTTCGTATCGACCGACAAGGCGGTGGACCCAATCGGCGTGCTCGGGTTTTCCAAAAGGATCGGCGAACTGTTGGCAAAGGCGCATCAAACGGACGATTCGGTGTTCTGCAGCGTACGTTTCGGCAACGTTATCGGCAGCCGCGGAAGCGCCCTACCCGAATTTGTTCGACAAATTGACGCGGGCGGCCCCGTAACCGTCACCCACCCGGATGTCGAACGATACTTCATGACGATTCCCGAAGCCGTCAGTCTGGTTATTCAAGCTGGAGCGCTGGCTCAGGGTGGAGAACTATTCATGCTGGATATGGGAACACCTATCAAAGTTGGTGACCTCGTAAAGCGCATGATTCGCATGCGTGGAAAGCGCATCGGTCAGGATATTGAGATACGGTACACGGGTCTTCGTCCCGGCGAGAAGCTCACGGAAGACCTGGTGTTCAGCCGCGAGCGTACCAGGCCAACCGAAATCCCATCTATTTTCGTGGTCGAAAACGACGAGGCTCCAGACCTGCACGATCTGGAGCGGCGAGTCGGAACGCTGGTACAGAGTGCAATGTGGGACGGTATCGAAACGGTCGCGCAGCAGCTTAAAGACCTTGCGACGGGGGGTGGTTATCGACAATTGCAAGCTAGCCCCAGCAGACATGATGGGTAGCACGTAAGCGCGAGAGATGCGCAGTCCCACGTCTCCAACTCCGGCACAACCGCGGGAGCGCCTACTACCATGAGTGGAATCGGCGACATAGCAGCTGTTGGGCGCAGGACGGCTTTGACGGTGTAGTGCAGAGGCCGAGAGACGGCGAGGCAGGCCCGACGCACCCAAGCGGGATTACGTCTCAACGTGCTAGTGTGCGCGGACGAGGGGTTACTGATGTGTGGTATCGCCGGATTATTTGCTTCTTCACCCGGTACGACTCTGCCGGATCTGGAGGCACGCCTGCTCGCTATGAACGAGATACAGGCCCACCGTGGACCGGACGATCGCGGGATCTTCATGCTTCCGGGCCGCCGAGGAGGACTGGCGAATTGCCGGCTAGCCATTCGCGACCTCTCTCCGGCCGGCCACATGCCGATGAGCAACGCCGATGCATCGTTATGGATAACCTACAACGGTGAGCTCTACGACGTCGAGGAATTGCGAACCGATTTACTGCGGCTGGGGTATACCTTCCGATCCGGCAGTGATACGGAAGTAATTCTCAATGGCTACGAGGCCTGGGGCGGATCGGTGGTGGAGCGACTGCGCGGTATCTTCGCGTTCGCCGTACTCGACACACGCGGAGCATCTCCTCTGCTGTTCCTGGCGCGAGATCGCCTGGGTGTAAAGCCGCTGTACTATCTGGCGACACCGGAGAGATTCGCATTCGCTTCCGAGCTGGGGACGCTTCGCGCCGCCGATTCGCTCACCCGAGGGGTCAACCCCGCCGGGTTGGTCGCCTACCTGCTCCTTGGTTCGGTGCCTCCACCCATGACCATTTTCCGGGACATTCTGGCACTACCGGCCGGCAACACCCTTACCGTGCGGCTGCCGGGTGATGGATCGCAGCCACATCCCGTGTCGTATTGGGCCCCACGCGCGCATGCTGAAACGGACGATCCGGCTGATGCCCCGCAACGGATACGCGCCGCGTTGCAGAACGCCGTGCAGGGCGAGCTGGTGAGCGATGTACCGCTCGGCGCATTTCTCAGCGGCGGTCTGGACTCCAGCGCCATCGTGGGCCTGATGCGTGCCTCAACCGATGGTACGATTCGAACCTGTTCGATGACGTTCGAGGAGGCCGAGTACAACGAGGCGCCGTACGCAGCGGCCATGGCGCGTGCTGTCGGAGCCGAGCACTACGAACGAAAAGTGAGCGCAGGGGACGTTGCGACTCAGATGGAGGGCTTCCTGCGCGCCATGGGCCAACCGACGCTGGACGGTCTTAATACGTACTTTGTGTCGCAAACGGCCCGCGAGGCCGGCTTAACCGTTGCACTGTCCGGCCTGGGTGGCGATGAGTTGTTCGGCGGCTATGGAAACACGTTTCGTGGTGGCAAGCAGCTTCTGTTGGGGCTGGCTCTGGCAAACGCGGTGCCGCGTGGCACGCACCTGGCACGCCGCGCTATCGAGGCGCTCCCACGAGGAAATCGCTGGGCCAAGCTCAGCGACGCGCTGGCTCGCCCTCCTTCACCTGCCAGTGCGTACCTGGCTCGACGCGGAAATTTTGCGCCCAGCGAAGTCCGCACTCTGGTGTCTGAGGATGTCTGGGCGGAGGCGATGGAAACGTTTGATCCGATCGGGCACATCGAAGCAGGCGCCGGCCGGTACTTCGAGGGCGGGCACTTTGCCTGGACCAGTCGTGCCGAGCTGACCGGGTACACTCACTCTCAACTGCTGCGAGATACCGATGTTATGAGTATGGCGCACTCGCTCGAAGTGCGTGTCCCGTTCCTCGACCACACACTGGTCGAAACGGTGCTGAAGCTTCCGGTGACTGCACATCGTGGCTCCGGGCCCAAGCCGCTGTTGGTGGCGGCAGTGCGTGACCTTCTGCCGCCGGAGGTGGCCGCTCGGCGAACCAAGCAGGGATTTACCTTCCCGCTGCAACTCTGGATGCAAGGGGCGCTGCAGGATCGCATGCGGACTCTCCTGGACAACGCGGTAGAGCGAACCTGGCTGCGGCCGGACGCGGTTCAGCCGATCTGGTCGGGATATGCGAAGGGCCGGCTGCATTGGTCCCGTCCCTGGGCTCTGGCCATGTTGGGAAACGAGCATATTACAGGAACGCCGTTCCCGGTGCCTCAGGCAGTTGCGTCTGGGGAGACCGTGGAATGAGTGACGCTGAGGTCCGGGTTACTCTCGCCGCACAGCCGGGTTGCTTCAGTGCGTTACACTGCCGGCGGTATGTATTCTCTGTTACGGTCTGACGGTTCGCGCTTCCATGTCCACGTGATCGCCGCATCGGTTTTCGCGCGTGCCTGACTCGATCCGTAAGGCATCGATTGCCGACTTCGCCGCGGGAACAATCACGACTGCGCTGGGTGTTTCCAGCAATATCCTGATTGCAAGGTTTCTGGGACCCGAGGCCAAGGGATTATTCTCACTCTTTCTCACGACGCAAGCGCTGATCCTCGTTCCCGCGTCGGCAATTCAGACATCCATCACCCATCACATAGCAAAACTACGCGTACAGTGGGACCCTGTGCGGATACTTATAGCGCAAATTGCTGTTGTGCAGGGTATTATCTCGGTCTCGTTGCTCTTCATACTCTACCAATTTCAGAGTGCCCGACAATTTTTATTTGGTAGTTTACCCGCCCAATATCTACTATTCATCCTAGTGGTAACAGGGTTTACTCTCTGGATGTTCTACCGCCAGGGAATCTTATCTGGTGTACAAGTATTTGTAAAACAGTCGATTATTGGTACAGTTACGCAAGTATTGTCACTCACTATCACGTTCGTGTATATCGGCATATCTTTGCTGCAGGGCAAACATATCACTGTGTTCGGCATGGTGTCGGTGTATACGGCAAACGTCGTCATTGGCGCTGTGCTATGGCGCGTGTTTGTGCCACGCATTGACCTGGCGGACTACTCGGAAGTGACCTCCAGTACCCTGCTGCGTTCAATACTGGCGTATGCCGGTCCTGTGTTTCTGCGGAACAGCGTGGAATGGGCGAACTACCGCGTAGACGTGTACTTCGTCAACGCGTTTGCCGGAAGCGCTCAACTTGGGCTCTATACGGTTGCAGTGGGTCTTGCCCAACAAATGTGGATCGTTCCGTATTCAATGTCCGGTCCATTGTTCTCACGGGTGTCGGCCGATGGCAAGCAGGAAGGAAGCCGGGATGTAACGGGCTACGCGTTTCGCCTGACTCTCCTCTTTTCCCTGCTCATGGGCCTCTGCGTTGCCGTCGCCGGACCACTGTTGATCCCGTTGGTATACGGTGGGCGGTTCCGAGGCGCGAGTACCATGCTGCTGTACCTCCTGCCTGGTGTCATCGCCATAGGACCGTCATCGCCAATTGCCGCCTACCTGGCCGGCGTTGGGAGCCCGATTGACGGCATGCGAGCACATGTAGTCGGACTGGTTTTTACGGTTGGACTAGACCTGCTGCTTGTTCCCAGATGGGGCGGTCAAGGAGCGGCACTCGCAAGCTCGGCGTCGTATATCGCATACACCATGACGCTTTGCCGGTTTTACTTTATCCGGTCCGGTGAAACCTGGAGGGGGCTCCTCTTCGTGACGAGGTCTGATGTCGATCGAGTGCTCGGAATGCTGAGCGACGTGCGAACATTTGTCGCACGCAGGTAGTGCAACCACGCCCGATTTTTTACACGATAGTATTAGTGCGCGAGACGGTAAGCGACATGCGCGGTGTCACACACGTGATGGGAGGCCTCGGGATCACGCCACACCCGGAATTCAAGGTCTTACTCTCGCATCCCGGAACTGGGCCGCACGTGCAGCAGACGGCCCGGTCGTTATACGAAGCAGATCTGTTGGCTGCCTATGTCACGTGCTTTAGCTACCGGCCGGATTCGTTGGAAGGCCGAGTGCTGCGTCGAGTACTCCGTCTCATGTCACCCCGTCTTGCCGGCCAGCTTCCTCGCCGGCGAATCACCGAGCTGCCGGACGATCGCGTCATCCTCAACCCGGCGCCGGAACTCATGCGAATGATTGCCTTCAAGGCACCAGCCGGCAGGGTCGTGGCCGATCTCGCCTGGGAGATAACAGAGCGTTGGTTCGACCGGATCGTGGCCGGCAAATACGTCGCAGGCAACGACGCGGTGTACGGATACGATCATGCCGCGCTTGCCACCTTTCGCGCCGCTGCACGGCTGGGGACACGCTGCATATACGAGATGCCCGCTCCGTACTACAAAACCGTATCGAAGCTGGTACAGTCCGAGTTCGAGCGCTTCCCCGAGTTGCATACCGCATACTCGGTGCACGCTCTAAGACAAGACCCGCGGCGGAATGCACGCCGTGACGCCGAATTGGACCTTGCCAACCTGGTGGTAGTCAACTCGACGTTTTCGAGGGATGCTCTCGTGTCCGCAGGTGTCCCCGCCGACATCATCTTCACCGTCCCGCTTGGCTCGCCACTACCGGCGCCTCAAATCCGTGAAGCGCCCGGATCTCCCGTAATTTTTCTCAGCGCGGGTCAACAATCGGTCGGAAAGGGTACGCACTATCTCCTTGAGGCCTGGCGCCGGCTGAAACCCGGCCGTGACGTCGAGCTCTGGCTCGTCGGCACGGTTACTCTCCCCTATCGACTGCTCGAAGGGCTACCGGGTACCGTGCGCGTGGTTCCGGCCGTGTCACAAGAGGCGTTGTTTGACATATATCAGCAGGCGAGCGTCCTGGTCTTCCCGTCCATCGTCGATGGCTTCGGGATGGTGATTACGGAAGCCATGGCGCACAGCCTTCCGGTTATTACGACGTCGCACACGGCCGGGCCAGACCTTATCACCGACGGGGTCAATGGTTTTCTCGTGCCGATCAGGGATTCGGACGGTCTCGCCACAACGATGCAATGGTGCATCGATCATCGCTCGGCACTGTACGAGATGGGGACGCAGGCGCTTCACACTGCTGCATCCTGGCAGTGGTCCGACTTCAGGCTGGCGCACGCGGCCGGAGTGCGGCAATTCCTCGAAACGGAAACGGTGACCGGGGTAATGGTATGAACGAGTCCGATCCTTCAATGCCCACACTGTTCGTCTCTTGTGAGTGCGATGCTCCGGGATTTCGCGGTGTGGTAAATGGGAGCAGGCCGCCGCTCGTTACCCGGAGCAGGAAGAGCTGATGGCGTACATCTGTATAGTGACGTCGGCTCAGCCTGCAATGAACCCCCGCATGGTCAAAGAAGCCGACGCCCTGACAGGTGCGGGACACGAAGTACACGTTCTTGCGGCTCACGTTCTCACCTGGGCTTCCGCGGCCGAGCCGGAGCTGCTTGCCTCGCGGCCGTGGACCTGCACCTATGTAGGCGGGACGCCGAGCGATCGGCGTTTGCAGTATTGGTCAACGCGTATGCGACAGGCCCTTACCAAGCGTGCTTTGCCGGTCGCGCGGCAGGTAGAAGCCGTGGCGGAACGATCGTTGGCCCGTGTTGGCCCCGAACTGGAACGGACCGCTCGCCGTCTGCCCGCTGACCTCTACATCGGGCACAACCTTGCTGCGCTCCCGGTGGTGGTGCGTGCCGCCACGGCACGAGGCGTCCCGTCGGGGTATGATGCCGAGGACTTCCTGTCCGGCATGCGCTTGCATGACGTCGAGTCGTCACCTACTGATCGCGTGATCGAGTCGATCGAACGTCGCTATCTTCCACGATGTGCCTACGTCACTGCGGCATCGCCGGGCATTGCTCAAGCCTATGCTAAAAGTACCGGCATACCCACTCCCGAAATCGTTCTCAATACATTTCCCCTGGCCGAACGGCCCGCGACCTTTCGCCAATCGCCAATGAGTGGTCCACTTACCCTGTACTGGTTCTCGCAGACGATTGGGGCAAATCGGGGGCTGGAGGATGTCGTCCGCGCCATGGGCGTGCTGGCCGATCGCCCAATCGAGCTGCATCTGCGCGGTGGCTGGCAAGGCGGCTACCAACAGAAGTTGGCGGCGGTGGCCGACGAAGCCGGCGTACCAAGGGAGAGAATCTTCGTGCACGACCATGCTTCACCATCCCAGATGGTGCGACTGGCCGCTCAATACGACGTAGGGCTAGCGGTTGAACCTCCCATAAGCCGGCACATAGACGTGGCAATTTCCAACAAACTGTTCACGTATCTGCTGGCCGGCAATGCGATTGCAGCTACCTCCACAACGGGACAACAGACCGTGATGGAAGCGGTCGGTCCTGCCGGCTTCACATATAAACCGTATACATTCCATGACTTGGCTGAACGGCTGGCTATGTGGAGTGACGATCGTAACGAAGTGGAGCGAGCAAGGCGCGCTGCCTGGGAGTGGGGAACGCGGCGCTATAACTGGGATATCGAAAAATTGCGCTTGATCGACGTGGTAGAACGAACCTTGCGTGCGGCCCAATAACTATGGCCCTTCGTCGAGTGGTGATGATTGCGCCGGACTTCGTGCCGAGTAGCTTGCCGCCGGCGTTGCGTATGCGATTCTTTGCCCAGCATCTTCCTGAGTTCGGGTGGGAGCCAATCGTGCTGGCGGTCAATCCGAAGCAGTACAGCCACCCGGTGGATGAAGAGAATGAGCGACTGATCGACCCTGGGCTGCGGGTGATTCGAGTACCTGCCCTGCCCGCGCGGGTAGCGAGCACATTCGGCGTGGGCGATCTCGGCTTACGGTCTCTCGGGCATATCTGGCGTGCGTTGGATCGCCTCTGCCGGGAAGAGCAGCCCGATCTTATGTTCCTCTCTATTCCTCCAGCGTTCGACTCGCTGGCTCTGCCCCTCGTCAAAGCGCGATATGGCCTGCCATACGTACTTGACTACATTGACCCCTGGGTCTCCGATTATTACCGCACGATTCCACGGTCGCGCCGCCCGGGCGGCTGGAAGTGGGCGGTGAGTTACCACGTCAGCGCCGCAGCGGAACGCCAGGTAGTACAGCGTGCAGCGTATCTCACCGCGGTGTCGAGCGGAACCACCGACGGTGTGGTGCGCCGCTACTCGTCACTGCGTGGGATTGGTACGGCGGAGATCCCGTACGGCGGTGAACTCCAGGACTTCGAGTACTTGCGACGGCATCCTCGACCGAATTCTCTATTCGATCCCTATGATGGATTTCTCCACGTAAGCTACCTCGGTACGTTTAGCGAGGGGCAGCGGCCAGTCGCTCGTGCTCTTTTCGGCGCTCTAGCAGAGGGCAGGAATCGGCGCCCCGACCTCTTCGGACGTGTGCGGATGCATTTCGCGGGTACCACGTATTCCGCCCATGCAGAGGGGGAATATCGCGTGTTGCCCGTTGCGCGGGACATGGGAGTTGGAGATCTGGTGACCGAACATCCGCCCCGACTCTCGTATCTCGACGCCTCTCAGGCTCTGCTCGATTCACAGGCGCTTGTCGTTTTAGGGAACGAGGAGCCGCATTACAGCGCGTCCAAAATATTCCCGTACATCATGGCGGCGCGACCGCTTCTCGCTATCTTCCACCGAAAAAGTAATGTGGTTGACATAATGCGAGAGACTGAAGCAGGGCGAGTAGTAACGTTCGACAATACCCATCCCGCGGGAAACCACATTGGAGAAATCGCTGACGCCTTGCAAGCCATGTTGACCGATATCGACGGGTTCCATGCCTCGACCCGTTGGGATGCATTCGAGCGTTATACCGCCCGCGCCATGACGCAACGCCTGGCGGCGGTATTCGATCAGGTTGTACCCCGTCACGGCGTTGTCACGCGCCCCGCCCCAAAAAAACGGTTTGGAGTATGAGCCGATGGCACTACCGAGGAGCGCGGGATCGTAGTAGGCTTTTCCTTGCGTACACGATCGGTGCGCGGTTTGGTCGTGCCTGGCTCGTCAACAGGAGACAGGTGCGGAAATGCCGCACGAGAGCGTTACGAGCAAGCGTACACTCCGACGCACTCCCGGAACGCCTGGCTGACGGTGCTCCGTGGCAACTAGGAGACTCGCGATGGTGGCGACTCACCCGATCCAGTATCAGGCAGTGTGGTTCCGGGCATTGGCCGCTGAGCCAGGACTCGAGCTCGACGTTTTTTTCGGTCATCAGGCAACTGGCCAGGGATCAGGCTGAGGCCGGATTTGGCGTCGAATTCGAGTGGGACCTTCCATTGCTCACCGGTTACCGTAACAGCTTTCTGCCAAACGTGGCCGCACAGGCCAAGCGTTTCCACGTACAGTGGTATCGACACGCCGGAGATCCAGGGCATCATGCGCGACTGGGAGGTACGACGCGGTGATGGTGCTGGGTTGGCACCACAAGAGTTTATGGCAAGCCATTCGCGCCTGCTGGCGATCGGTGCACACTCCGGTTATGGTTCGCAGCGACTCTCACCTGCATACACCCCGCTCAGCCCTCAAGTCCGCCGCCAAGTGGCTGCCGTATCACTGGTTTATTCGACGATTCGATGTCTGTATGCCGGTAGGAACGTGGTCTGAAGAGTACTTTCGCCACTACGGCGCGGCTATGGGCCGGATAGTGCGGGTTCCGCACGTGATCGATCCCGCGCTATTCGGGAGCGCCTCTCCCGGATTGGAGACGGTAGCGGGCGGACCTACGTTGCAAGCGCTCGGGCTGACGGCAGAGGGCGTAGTGTTTCTTTTCGCCGGAAAGTTTTTAGGAATTTAAACGGCCGATGGACTTCGTTGAGGCAATCGGAGAAGCGGCCCGTGACGGGGGTGGCGATCGGGGGATTGATGATAGGCGACGGCCACTCCGGGAGGACTGCGAAGCGAGGGTGCGTGCCGGCAATCTTCCTATTCGTTTTACGGGGTTTCTGAACCAGACGGAGATGGCTCAGGCGTATAGTGCAGGCAGATGTGCTCGTCTTGCCGTCGGACGGCCGTGAGACGTGGGGGTTAGTCGTGAACGAGGCCATGGCGTGCGGGCTTCCCTGTATCGTCAGCGGCCAGGTGGGTTGCGGTCCCGACCTCGTTACGGCCGGGGGTACCGGGAGATGTATTCGGCGTCGGAAATACTCCACAACTTGCCCGACTACTCGCGTACTATGGAGCAGGAAACGTGGATCTTGGCATGATGAGTGAATTCGCTCGGCGCCGAGCGGGGGGAATCAGCCAAAAGTGGCCGTTGAGAGTGTATTGACAGCGATCAACGTAGTGGAGCGACATGCGACGCTAGCGTGGTGCCGACCGACGTCGCCCGAACCGTTTCCGGCTCGATCGACCTACGCCGACTGAAACAACGGCAGACGCTAGTCGCAGTGTTTCCACCAGCCGCGGTAACCATGGCTCTCTGGTTTTCGAGCTTGAACACCGTCTCGCTGATCCAGGTGTTGGCAGCCTTTGGTCTGGCCTATATTCCGTGGACGTCATACGTTTTATGGAGGCGCGAAAGTAGATCGTTTCAGTTGCCTCTGTTCTCGTTCGTGGCACTTGATGTACTGGCTCTACTTCGCTGTGCCGCTCTTTTGGGGCGATCGCCTTAGCCCCACACCGGCGTGACCGATGTGTCGGACGGAGCTATTACCGAGTCTATTCTGATGGCGCTGGCAGGAGTGGGAGCGTTGTGGGCAGGAATGCAGGTTGGCTTGGGGCGCCGGCTCCGGCTCAACTACGTTCGAGACTTCTCACCCACTGCTTCACGCTGGGGTTACCTTCGCGTCCTGTTGGTCGTTGGCTCCCTGGTCGCGTTGTATCCGCGTGCCGAATATGTTTTCGGATCGAGCGGCCAACAAATCATGGACACGTTTATTAACACGATCCCAACCATGGTTTTCATCTTCTTGTTCTGGAATGTGTTGCGTGGCCGAGCCGTGTCGCTTGATCGGTATGCCGTTCTGGTCTTTCTCGGCTTTCAATTTGTCATTGGCTTGAGCAGCGGCTGGCTGGGAGCGTTCCTGCAAACCGGCATCGCGTTTGTCTCGGTCTATTTGCTTGAGCACCGGCGCATTCCGAAGCTGCCAATCGTACTGCTGGCAGTGTACGTCCTGTTTTTCCAGGTGGGCAAGGGCGAGTTCCGGTCTGCCTACTGGTTGGGACAGACTCCCGACAGCCAATCGGCCGGTTACCTGAACAAGGTCACCAGTTGGATAGGAGATTCGTGGTCCGGCTGGCAGTACATTCTGAGTCAACAGGGTGGCGTAACCCCTGCTGTGTTTCACGACACTGTGGAGCGGACCTCTCTGCTTGCACAGACCGCCAACGTGATCGACTATACGCCCAGAGTTGTACCGTACCAATATGGAGCCACCTACTCGTACCTGGCAGCCGCCTGGATTCCCCGATTCGTCTGGGCCAATAAGCCCTCGGCAAGTGAAGCCAACCAGTTCTACCAGCTGCGGTACGGGTTGACGAGTGCTCAGGGATTGTCCAGCACGTCGATCGCCGTTGGAGTGCTGACGGAAGGGTATATCAATTTCGGTCTGCCGGGAGCACTCGTCATCATGTTCCTCATCGGCATCCTTTTTGACTGGGTACGTGCGTCATTCCTGGCTGTTGACCGAGGTCGATACTACGCCGTGCTTGGTACGGTCATTTTGATGCACTTAATCATCATCGAATCCCAGATGGCGTTCTATATCAGCTTCGTGGAAAACATGATTCTTGCCTATCTCGTCTTCTGGCCGGCAACGGAGCGCGTGCTGGGTAATCTCGGGGGAAGCAAGCCACGGTCTGCATAAGGCGATGACGGAGCACTGGACCGGCGAGCGCTGGACCGGTCACTATCCTACCGCCGGCCTGCAGGGAAGGCGTATCTTGTTGCTGGCGTTCGATCTACTTGGTTCGCCCGGGGGAATCGCTCGACATGGGCGCAGTGTGGCTCATGCATTACTCGATGCCGGCTGCTCGCTTTCCATCGTGGTGCTCAACGACCCCGCTGAGCGGGCGCCGCACATGCGTCACATGTTTGCAGCCGCGGAATACCTTGGATGCGGCGGATCGAAACGGCGCTTCGTGGCAGCCGCCTGTGCGTCGGCGCTCGCGGGAGTGGATCTCGTTGTACTCGAGCACCCGCACATCGCGCCGATTGGGTGGGTGGTAGCGCGCGCTCGTCGAACGCGTATGGTCGTGTTCGTCCATGGCATCGATGTCTGGACCTCGCTCCGTCCGGTCCGCCGCTGGACGCTGCGGCACGCCGATCTCGTGCTCTGTGTGAGTCGCACGACGCAACAGCGCGCTATCGCCGCCGGCAATGTGGTTTCAAGTAAAACGTCGGTACTCTTCAACTGCCTTGATCCTTCGATCCAACTGGAGGCACAAGCGCGAAAGACACACGGCCCACCCTCGATGCTGACAGTCGCTCGCATCGATGTCGACGACTGGTACAAGGGGCACCGGCAGGTGATCGAGTCCGTGCCTTCGCTCCTGATCGGATTTCCGGACCTGACGTATGACATCGTGGGAGACGGCAACGGCCGGCCAGAGTTGGAAGACTTGGCGAATCGTCTCGGAGTGGGAAAGGCCATTCGGTTTCACGGCATGGTTTCGGATGAAGAACTGGCGGAATGCTACGCCCGGGCGTCGTTCTTCATCATGCCGAGTCAGTCGGAAGGCTTCGGGTATGTGTTCCTCGAGGCGATGGCGCATGGTCTGCCCGCCATCGGCGGAAACATGGACGCCTCCACCGAGGTGATCGTGGATGAAGAGACCGGCCTTCTGGTCGACCCTACCTCAGTCGATGCCGTACGTGCTGCCGCGGAACGTATGCTTGCCGATGCTGCGCTGCGTACCAGGATGGGGCAGGCATCGGCCCGCCGGGTCGAGCGATATTTTATGTTTTCGAATTTCCGGGAGGAGTTGATTCGGCGGCTCACTGCGCTTGATTCACCAGGGACCGGCCGGAGACGCGACCGGGTCGCAGCGGCGCGTTAACATGTACGTTCAACCGACTGCGGCCGAGCGCACGATACGGGTGTTGCATGTGATTCCATCGCTCGGACCGGCCCGCGGTGGACCGAGTTTCGCACTTGTGTCGCTAGCTCGTGAGCTGGAACGACAGGGGGTTTCCGTTGAAGTGTGCGCGACGGACGACAACGGCCCAGATCGGCTGAAGGTTCAACTGTCCGGCCCCAAACCCACGCGCTGGAATAGTGTCACAACGTGGTTCTTTCCGCGACAGACACGGTTTTATACCTTTTCATGGCCGCTCACGTGGTGGCTGGTGCGGCACGTACACCGCTACGACCTGGTTCACATTCACGCGCTCTTCTCCTATGCTGCCCTTCCCGCCTCCGTTGCAGCACGACTGAGCCGGGTCCCGTACGTGGTGCGCCCGCTCGGTACATTGAACGCATATGGAATGACCCGGCGCCGTCCGCTGCTCAAGCGAGCCTCGTTCCGCTTCGTCGAAGCGCCAATACTGCGGGGCGGCGCGGCCGTTCAGTACACCAGTGAGGATGAACGAGAGCAGGCGCTGGCGCTGGGTGTCGACCGCCCCTCCGCGATCATCGCTCCGGGTGTCGATCTGGTGGAGCGCGACTGCCTGCCACCGAGCCGGGAGTTCGTCGATGCTTTTCCGCATCTGGAGGGCCGTCGCATCATTCTTTTTCTATCCCGTCTCGATCCAAAGAAGGGATTGGATCTGCTCATTCCGGCGTTTGCCGCCCTCCGCTCGGCATATCCCGATGCCGCTCTGGTCATTGCCGGCGATGGGGATCCGAGCTTCGTGCGGGATCTCTGTGAGTCGGTCCATCGCGTCGGTATCGACGCGGACGTGATCTTCACCGGCTTCCTGGAGGGGCGGGCTAAACTGGCCGCTTTGGCCGCCGCCTACCTGTTTGTTTTACCGTCGTATTCCGAGAACTTCGGCATCGCGTGCGTCGAGGCACTGGCCGCCGGTCTCCCGGTGGTGGTGACCCACCATGTGGGGGTAGCACCGGACGTGGAACGATACGGTGCGGGCGTATGCGTATCCGCCAGTATCGAGTCGTTACGCGACGGACTGGGGCGTGTACTGGGCGATGAGGGTGAACACCGGCGTATGTCTCGCGCAGCCGTCGTGCTGGCACGCGAAGAATTCTCAGTGCAGGCAACAGCCAGAAAACGATTGCGCTGTATCGTTCGATCCTGAGTACGCCGGGACGTCGCCGGCACGAGGTGGATGAGGCCGGGCGCACGCTGACATCCACCCAGGTGCGGACCGACGGAGGCGCGTCGTGAGTGTCTCCGGCCCGGAAACTCTCCCGATATCGGCAGTCGTGCTGACCTATAACGAGGAAAAGAACGTCGAGGACTGTCTGAGGAGTCTTGCCGGTTGGGTGGGTGAGATCTATGTCGTGGACTCCGGCAGCATGGATGGCACCCTTGAAGTGGCGCGGAAATATACCGACAAGATCGTGCAGCATCCATTCGACGATTATTCGAAGCAGCGGAACTGGGCGCAGGACACGTTGCCGCTCCAGAACAGGTGGATCCTCCACGTGGACGCCGATGAGCGGGTTTCCCCCGAGCTCGAGGCGTCTATTCGGAATTTCTTCGACTCGGGAGCGATGGATCGGCACGCTGGGGCCATGTTCTCTCGGCGGACGGTGTTCATGGGGCGTTGGATTCGGCATGGTGGTCACTACCCCGTGTATCACGTCCGGCTATTTCGCAAGGAAGCCGGTCGCTGTGAGGACCGGCTCTACGATCAACATTTCCTGGTGACGGGAAGTGTGGCCACGCTCCAGGGAGATCTGATCGATATCCTTACCTCCGAGCTGGATGAATGGACCGTTCGTCATGTGCGGTGGGCCGGCGCGGAAGCACGCGAGGCCCGCCGCGAGAAGCAGGCGGGAGACTCGAGGCAGATGGCGGCACGACTGGTAGGAGGGGCCATGCAGAGGCGGCGCTGGCTGCGGTCCGTGGCCTTCGGCCACGCACCGCTTTTTTCTCGCGCGTTCCTCTACTTTTTCTATCGGTATGTCATCCGATTGGGATTTCTCGACGGCGTGGAGGGACTGATTTTTCACTTTCTCCACGCGTGTTGGTTTCGGTTTTATATTGACGCCAAGATTTGGGAGCAGATGCGAGAACGGTCAAAGACCTAGCGATCTATCCCGGCATCACGGCGTCACCGGACTGCCTGTTTGCCGACAGACAATGGTGACGCCGGCGTTTCAGGGAGGGGCGGCAGACAATGAACATTCTCGGCATAAATGCATATCACGGCGGTGCATCCGCCTGTCTCATCCAGGACGGCCGTCTGGTGGCCGCGGTCGAAGAGGAGAGATTCAGCCGGATCAAGTATCAGGCCGGGTTCCCGGTGGAGTCGATTCGGTTCGTGCTGGCGGAGGGAGGTATCACGCCGCGCGATCTGGACCATGTAGGGATCAGCCGGAAACCGACCGCGAACCTGATGAAGAAGGCGCTGTTCGCCTTTCAGCGCCGACCCTCACTCCGTCTTATCACGGATCGCCTCAACAACAGCTTTAAGGTCGGCGATCTCGAATCGGTCTTCGCGGAAAGCGTGGGCATAGATCGAAGCGAGCTGAAGGCCGAGTTCCACAATGTAGAGCATCACCTGGCGCATATGGCCAGCGCCTTTTTCGTATCTCCGTTCGAGGAGGCGGCGATCCTCTCGGTGGACGGCATGGGCGACTTCGTGAGCACCATGTGGGGGATAGGTGAGGGGAACAGAATACGTGAGCTGGGTGAGATCAACTTTCCCCACTCGCTTGGCCTGTTCTACACCGCCGTGACACAGTGGCTGGGTTTCCCGAAATACGGCGATGAGGGGAAGGTGATGGGCCTGGCCCCTCTGGGCGAGCCGGTTCATCTGGATAAGATGCGAAAACTCGTGAAGGTGCGAGAAGACGGCACATTTGAGCTGGATCTCGACTACTTCGTCCATCATGCCGAAGGCGCGACCATGACCTGGAACGAGGCTGAGCCGGTACTCGGGACGATCTATTCGGACTCGTTCGTCACGTTGTTTGGCGAGCCGCGGGTACAGTACGCCGAGATCACCAAGTATCACGAGGATATCGCGGCTTCGTTGCAGGCAATGCTGGAAGAGGCGGAATTTGCGCTGGTCCGCAAGCTGCAGCGTGACACCGCGCAGACGGCGCTCTGCATGGCGGGCGGTGTGGCGTTGAACAGTGCCTTCAACGGCAAGATTCTGCCGTGTACCGAGTTTGAGGATATTTACATCCAGCCGGCAGCCGGAGATGCCGGGACCGCACTGGGCGTGTGCTACTACATCTATCATCAGGTCCTCGGCAACCCGCGCACGTTCGTGATGAACGACTCCTACACCGGACCGCAGTACTCAGACGATCAGGTTCGAGCGGCGCTGGATTCCGCCGGAGTGGGATATGTGCGGCTCGAGGATGACGAACTGGTGCGTCGAGCAGCCCAGATTGTCGCGGACGGCAACGTACTGGGATGGTTCCAGGGCCGCATGGAGTGGGGACCACGGGCGCTGGGCAACCGGAGCATCATCGCCGATCCGCGCCGAGACGACATGAAGGACATCTTGAACGCTCGTATCAAGCATCGCGAGAAGTTTCGTCCGTTTGCGCCCTCGATCCTGCAGGAGCACGTTGGTGAGTACTTCGACCAAACGTATCCCGACCCGTTCATGATCAAGGTGTACAACGTGCTTCCCGAGAAGCGCTCGGTTATACCGGCGGTGACGCACGTCGACGGCACCGGGAGACTACAGACGGTGGAGCGTGAGCACTCTCCCCTCTACTGGAAGCTGATCAATGCCTTCAACGACCTGACCGGTGTGCCGGTGGTATTGAACACGAGCTTCAACGAGAATGAGCCGATCGTCTGCCGGCCGGAGGAGGCGATTGCCGTGCTGCAGCGCACCAAGATGGATGCATTGATCATCGGGCATTACGTCGTCGAGAAGAATGCAGCGGGCGAAACAGCCGATCCACGGAGTGCTTGACCGTGCGCCCGCATATATCCCGCACAACTGCCGAGAGTAGGGCTGGCTGCCTCTGGTGGGTGTCATTTGATTCGTAGGGACAGGCAGACATGCTGACGGCTCGACGAGCGAAAGACTTGCTCAAAGCCGGTTACTTCCCGTTGTACCGTCTGGCAATGCGGGCCGGGCTGGTGATTATGCCGGCCCACTACTACACCTCGGAGCCGAATATCCTGGAGCTGGCCGCGCAGCGTGACGTGTGGAGCGAGAAGCTTCCGCTCCAGGGAATTCACGTGGATCTGGACGAGCAGTCTCGAGCCCTACGAGCGGCGTGCGTACCCTATCAGCCGGAATATGTGGGAAACCGCGTGTTCCAGGAGGCTGTGAGCGCCGGCTACGGACCGGGCTACGGCTTTGTGGAGGCCCAGGTGCTGCACAGCCTGATCCGCCACCTTCGTCCTGCCAGGGTGATCGAAATTGGGTCAGGTGTTTCGACCGCGATCACTGTCAATGCGGCTAAGCGAAACGCGCAGGAAGGGCTACGGCCAACTTCGATCACCTGTATCGAGCCCTTCCCCTCGGATGCACTGCGAGGATTGTCGGAACGCGAGCGGAACATCACCCTGATACATGCGCCAGTCCAGCAGACCGATATCAAGCTCTTTACCAGTCTGCGGGAAAACGATATCCTCTTCGTCGATTCAAGTCACGTGGTAAAAGCGGGCAGTGACGTAGAACACATTGTGCTGCGAATCCTACCGTTCCTGGCGAAGGGCGTGGTGGTTCACTTTCACGATATGTACCTGCCGTATGCGTACCAGAGAGATGTTCTCACAACCTTCATTCACAACAACGAGACGCCCTTCGTCGTTGCGTTCCTGACCAACAACGCACGGTTCAAGATCTTGTTTTCGCTGAGCCATCTCCATTACGAGCGGCCAGACGTGCTGCGCGAGGTGTTTCCAGAGTATGTGCCGCAATCGGCGTGGCGCGGCTTGCGGGAGAACCAGGAAGGGCACTTCCCGTCGTCACTCTGGTTAACGGTGACCGGGGCCGGCTGAGCACCGCCGCGTGCCGTACTGCGGGCTCAGGTCACCTCCACACGGTCGGGGCGCACCTGCAAGCGCCGCTGCCGCTCCGTTAACAATGCGTCGAGTTTTCCGCGCAGCACGAAGCCGGGCCGCTCGATCACGAAATACGAAATGGCCGCGACGCATATCGTCAGCACGATATTGATGGGAAAGGCTGAATACCATTCCGGGACTTGCGGCGCCAGGAACAGCTGCTGCCAAATGTAAATCGAGTAGCTTATGACGCCTACGAAGATGACAGGTTTCAGATTGAGTATCGATGTTAATCGACCGTGCGGCCGTTCCACCGCTCGATGAATGGATAAAGCTATTCCTATATAGATAAGGGTCGGGAAAAGAAGCCCTATGACAATGTGGATGCTGCGCGTTGAGTAGCCAATGTTGTACACGAACGACGCTTCCGCCAGAGCAAGTGTGAGAATCGGTATGCAGGTAAACCAACGCGAGTGCAAAAATCTGCAGTACGTTGGGCGTTGTATCACGTAGTTCCGTATGCCGGCCAAAATACAGCCGGCGGCAAGCGCATCCGCACGATTCTGGAAGGCGTCATAGCCGATCAGCGAAGACAGAAACGCTGGAAGGTGAGAATGACCGGCCAGGGTCACGGAAACGGCGCGAAGGAGGGGGGAAATGCACAGTACGGCAAGAGCAAGATACAACGCGCTACGCCGTCGAAATATGACGAGTACGGCCGGCCATAGCAGGTAAAACTGCTCCTCGACGGCAAGCGACCACGTGTGATTGAGTGTCGAGGTTCCGGTTCGCCAGTAATCACTGGTGTAGGTAACAGCGGCGAGCGCATTCCCATACGACAGCTTCAGCCAACCAAGGCTGTCGACGACGACACCAACACCACAAATGCGTAGAAGGCGGGAAATATCCGCAGGGATCGACGCAGATAGAAACGAGGCAGGTTGATGGTATCGGTGCGTTCGAACTCGGTGAGCAACAGCGTGGTGATCAAGAACCCGGACAGCACGAAGAAGATCCGAACGCCCAGATCCTGCAATACCAGAGCACGGGCCACGGAGTTCGGGTGACCGTTTGCCTCCAGGAGCGTGAGATGGCCGACGCACACACACGCGATGGCAAGAGCTCTCACCCCATCGAGCGATGGGATCCTGCGGCGTGGTGTCGACGGTGGAGGCGCCACGGGCGGATTGAGCTCTGAGCCAGATTCGAGGCGCGCTGTCACCACGGTGAGGAATCCGCGACACGCGATCGCTGCGACGAAGCCTTCGAGCCGGCCGACACCACCGCGGGCAAGCTCATCAGCTCACCCGTTTCAGCCAGAGGCTGGCGGGAACCTTGGACTCGGCCGGTACTCCGGGCAGTTGATTGTTCCTTCCATGCCTTCGATGCCCCGGTTTGTACACGCACAACCGCACGAACCGCAGCCACGAGATAGCGACTTACGCCGGTCGGGTGCTGAATTGTTCCACATTTTGCCGGATGACGGCAGCCCCAGCGGTACCTGCCTGTCCCGGTGTTAGCGATCCGGGGTTCGGGAGTACAGCGCGCGAGCCCATGAGAAGCCGGCGACAGCTATGCCGGCGGACCAGACCACCGCAAGCACCGCGCTATGTCCGCTCGGGGTGTTCGTCAACAGGCCGCGAAGGGTTTCGATAACCGCGGTAAACGGCTGGTTCTGGGCGAACCAGCGCACTCCCGCCGGCATCGAGCTGGCGGGAACGAACGCGCTACTGACGAACGGCAGTACCACGAGGATGAGCGACAGGCTGTTTGCCCCGGCGGGAGTCTTGGCGAGCAGCCCGAAGGCCACGGTCAGCCAGGTGAGCGCGAGGGTGATCAAGGCAAACACTCCGGTTGCGGCGATCCACTCGACAGGAGTCGCGGTTGGGCGAAACCCGAGCGCCAGCGCGACGGCCACCACCAGCGCGCCGCTGATGAGAGTGCGGATGAGGCTGCCGAGAACTTGACCGGTGAGCACTGAGGTACGAGCGATCGCCATGGTGCGGAAGCGGGTGATGATGCCTTCGCTCATGTCGGTGCAGACGTTTACCGCGGTTGTCTCGGCAGTTGCACAGGCGGTCATCAGAATGATGCCGGGTGTGAGGTAATCGATGTAGTGGCCGCCGAGGGGGATAGCAGTTCCCAGTCCCGCATGAAGGGTATTGCCGAACACCCCAACGAACAGCAGCAAGAAGAAGACCGGCAGCATCACACCGCTGATGGTGATCATCGGGTAGCGCAGAGAATGCCGAATGTCGCGGCGTAACATCGTGGCCGAGTCGCGCATGTGGTAGTGAAGCACACTCATATCGATCGATCCTGTTCCTGGTGGCGATTACCGGTGAGGGCGAAGAAGACGTCGTCGAGGTCCGGCATGTGTACCGTCACGCGTTCGACTGGTAGGGCTTGCTGGTCGATCCGCGTGAGCAGTGCCAGGAGGGACTGCGGTGTATCGTCACTCGGAACCCGGAGGATGAGCGCGTCGTCGTCGCGTGACGCCTGGCCGAGAGCTCTGGCGGCAGTATCCAGCGCGTCGAGGGAGGGGAGGTGCAGTTCGACATGACCGCCGGACATTCGGCGTTTGAGCTCGTCCGGGGTTCCCTCGGCAACCAGACGACCGCGGTCGAGGACGGCGATATGGTGCGCCAGTTGGTCCGCTTCCTCCAGGTACTGCGTGGTGAGGAACACGGTAACGCCGGCGGCGGCGAGGTCACGGATGACCTGCCACATGGTGCGGCGGCTACGCGGGTCCAAACCCGTGGTCGGCTCGTCGAGGAAGATGATTCGCGGCTCGCCCATAAGCGTCATGGCCAGGTCCAGCCGGCGCCGCATGCCTCCCGAGTAGGTCACCGCCATCTGTCCGGTGGCGTCGACCAGGTCGAACCTCTCGAGCAGTTGCGCGGCTCTACGGTGACCTTCGCGTCGGTCCAGATGGTGGAGATCCGCCATCAACATCAAGTTCTCCTGGCCGGTGAGCAGGTTGTCCACCGCCGAGAACTGGCCGGTGACGCCGATCGATGCGCGTACCGCATCCGGCTCACGGGTCAGATCAAATCCGGCGACTCGCGCTTCACCGCCGTCGGCGTCGAGGAGCGTCGCAAGGATCTGGACAAGCGTCGTCTTCCCGGCCCCGTTTGGACCGAGCAGTGAGAAAATCGTCCCTTCCGCGATTTCGAGATCGATGTGGTCGAGGACGGATTTTTCGCCGAATGACTTGCTGAGGCCAACGATCTTCACCGCCGCCTGCGTCGTGGTGGTGCTCATGCTTCGTCCTCTCTGTTCTCACTTGCGAAGTACCGGTTGATAGTGATGTCGCCGTAGGAAGTTCGAGCCCGAACTTCGACCGTGTTCACCCTCTGTTCCGGCTCCGGGGTGGGTTTCAGGTCGCTCCGCACGTGGCCGAATCGGGAGTCGAGGTCGAGCCAGGCGGTGACCCCGTCGCGGACGCTGACCTCGATCTTTCCGCGGCCGCATTGGGCGAGGATGGTTCCACTGGTCACGTCGCCGATGTGGACGTCTCCGTTCGCGGTCTTTGCCACGAGCGCGCCATGCGCGTGGCCGACCGAGATCTGCCCGTTGGCGACGTTCACTTCAAGGTTGCCGGTGACTTCGCCGATCCACGTATCGCCGTTGGAGTTTTTGATCACGGCATTGCCATCGATGCAGTCAATACGCGCTGCACCCGTTCCGACCGTCACTTCGATCTTGCCGGCTGCGTGCTCCACGGAGATATCACCGCCGCCGGTCTTGAGCTGCACCGGACCGGCCTGGTCCACCTGAATGTCGCCGAGACTGGTTTGGTAGCGGCATCCGCCTAAACGGCCAGAGGTGTGCAGAGCTCCTATGGCCGCGTCGCCGTGCAGGCGCGAGCCCGATGGTAGAGCAATCTGCACGTCGATTGATTCATTCCCGCGCCAGGGGGCCCACTGCTTCCAGTTCCTGGGGGCCTTGATCAGCAATCTGCCGCCGGCACATTCGACCCGGGTATCTTTGGCCGCGGCAACATCGCCCTTCTTTGCCGGGTCGCTGGGCCGCACGTCGACGACGGTATCCACGCGGTCAGTGGCGACGATCCGGATATCGGCGACGCCAACGTCCAGGTCAACGGTGATAGGTTCGGGCGTATCGAAGGTCGGCATCGCGTTCACCGTGTCCATCCCGTATAGCGCTGACCCCGTACGGGAGCGCCCTGGTCGTTCCGGGCATTGATCGAAGGGTGCTCCAGCGCAGCGGTGGCTGCTCGTACCAGCCAGGCGTTGACGGAAAGGTTCTCGCGCTCGGCGGCCTGCTCGATTCGCGCTTTGAGCCGATCGGGCATGCGGAAGTTGATTCGTGACATTCCGCCGTCGCCCTCTTCGGCCTGGGGCGTGGTTGGGGTGATGTCCCCCGTTCGCCAGCCGTTGGGCGTGGCGTCGATGGCTCCTTCGGCCAGATCGCCGATCGGCCGATCGAGAGGCAGCGGTGTTACCACGAATTCAGGGTCACGGCCCCGCAGCCGAACCTCGACGGAGCCGGGCGCAAGCTCCCGTGTTATCTCGTCCGCGGCCGCTGCCAACACGTCCTGCAGGGTGAGACGAAGTGCTGCATCCAGTGTTGCCGTGAGGCGTTCACCGAGGAGGCGGGCATCATCACCGCCGGCCTCGGCGGCAATAGCAAGCTGGCTGTTGATGTTCTCGATATACGGTCGCAGATCCATGGAGCCATTATGGCACAGGGATGATGCCAAGTCAAGAACATTTTGTGCCAAATGGACGCCAAGGAAGTCAACGGTGGTTATGCGAACTGAGATTCGAGCGTTGGGCCTTGATCACGCGATGATTTTCCCGCGATTTTGGAAGGTGATCGGTTAAGTAGCTGTTCGTTTGCTCTGAGCATTTCCGCAGGCGGGAATGCCGGTAGGGTCTCCGTATGACACTGACCCCCTCCAGCCCCACCGTTACGTGGAGGAACGGTACGGGATGGCACTACACGGCGCGTAAGCGCAGGAGCATGAAGGAAGGAACCTCGCAGTTCCCGGGTACTTGTGCCGCACGCTGCTCCGTCGCGCGCGGCTCTCTCATGCGCTCTATGCAGAAACCTGCCTCAGCAAAGGCATTGAGGTAGGTACTCAACATACGGTGATAGGCTCCGACCTGTCCGCGTACCCCTGCCGGATTGCTGGACTGCCAGAAACCCTCCGAAAAGTACCCGGTTACCTCTCGGGCGATAGTGCCATCCTCTCTCGTTACCCACCGTCCGCCCGGCACTTCAAAGCATGGGTGTGTCATAGCAATTACCACCCAGCCACCTTTACGCAAGACCCGTCGGGATGCTCGCAGTGCCGCTGGGATGTCAGGGATATCCATAAGCGCCATGGCGCATACCACTCCATCGAACACTGCAGCGCCCAAACGGCTCAGGGAGTGCGCATCGTCATGAATATAGTCAATGCCCAGTGGCTCTGAGTCCTCATATCTTTGCGCGATGGTGAGGAGACCCCTGGACAGATCAACCCCTGTAATCCTCGCACCCTGTCGTGCCAACGTCCGAGCAATGGCGCCCTGGCCGCAGGCAAGATCCAGAATATTCATTCCTCTGATATCACCCCCCAACTCAAGCAAACCCGGCAGGATTATCTCCTCGTAGATCGGTCCGCCTACCTGCGCGTCATACCACTCTGCGATCGCATCGTAGGGTGCCTGTGAACTGTCCATGGCCAATTGTCCCATCCGATTCGCACGTGACCAGAGTCTAAATGACCTCAAAGTTCGTGGGAAAGCGCTCCTTACCCCGAGGTCGGCGGCTTCTCGGCGAGAAGAAAGAGGTGGTTCGAGGCGATCCCGGGATCAAGGTTGTCGGGGACGATCTCGTGGCGGAGCATGTTGAATCCGGCTTTCTCGACCATCCGGAGGTTCGTGGCAGCGTCGAAATGGCTCCAATACATTGGCGTCCCGAAAAAATCCTCGACTTCGCCTGGCCATTCTGTGGCCCCCATGCACAGCAGCAGGAGCCCACACGGCCGCAGCATGCGATGGAAGCAGTGCAGCAGAGGTTCATGTTCCTCCCGAGGAATATGGATCATGGCGTAGAAGGAACAAACAGCGTCGAACGACGCGTCTGGAACATTGAGAGCGGTCATATCCTGACAGAGGAACGTTGCCTTGGGAACCAATTGACGAGCCAGATCTATCTGCTCCTGTGAGAAGTCAACTCCGGTCACCATGAAGCGCTCGCTCAACCAGTGCGCCACCGGTATACCAGCGCCGCAGCCGGCATCGAGGATTGCAGCATTTGGGGAGAGGCGGTCAGCAAAATCCTGGAGGAATGAGAAGTGCGAAGGGTGAGGGATATTCTCACGCCGCGCGGTGGTGTATTCAGCCGCAATCGCGTTGTAGCCAGCCCGTACGATGTCTTTTCCCATTGCCTTCCCCTTTTACTGGCCGGGGGAGATATCGAGTACCGTGACCTGTCGCCCTGGACTGGAATTGAAGTGCGGCACGTCCGGCACCCGAACCCACACCCAGCACACATCTCACTGCCCTTCCGTCATGCTAGTGCTACGTCCAGAAAGTTCTAATCGATCAGAGAGTTTATACATGGATGGTGTGAGAGCGCACTTCGTGGGCGGCGATAGTCGCCTTCGACCCTAGAATTGCGTAGGATTGCTGAGTTCGAACGATCCAGGAAGGTGAGGCGATGGGATTCTGGCTTGCTTTCTGCATTGCAGAGCGCTTTGATCACGGCGAGGGAACATCACTGACCTTCCAGCAGCAGAGCTTCCCTTCCTTCGACGAGGCGGTACAGAGTCTCGCGGACATGGAGGTTCCTTTAGTGGCCGGTCAGGTGACAGAGGCGAACGCGTACGTGGTACGAGCGGAGACGATGAACGTGGCCGCCGACCTTCTGCGCGCCGTCTTCGCGAGGCACGAGGTGTCGCCGCACGTAAAGCTCGTGGAACGCGGCATCCGGACACGCCGGTCGGTGGCAGCTTCACTAGAGATTCAAGCGGTCGCGCGCGCTCTCGGGGAACTTTGCATTACGCACCAGATCACGGACGTGGTTTTAAGTCATGCGGAAGGTGACGAGTACCGAGACCGACTGGTGCGGCACAAGGAGGCCCTTGAAGATCTGGGTTACGCTCTGCGAGTGATGCAGGCCGAGATGGCAGGGCAGCTGCCGCCAGAGATGCCACCACGCGGGGACGAGCGCTTGGGGTATCGCCTTGGGGATCTGGGAGGACCGCAGTCCCTGAACTTTACCAGCGCATTGTCATCGCTCGCTACTGAGGTGAGCATCGCTAAGCACGAAGCGACGCTGGCGCAGCATGCGCTTCGGCATCGGGACCACCGACTCGACGAAGTCATTGCCGAATTGGATAGCTTCGCAGCCACGGTATACGACTATTCGTAAGTCGGGCCTCCGCAGGTATCCGCATCCATTAGCATCACCTCACTTCCACGAGATGACCTTCCGCATGTGTATTGGTTCTATCACCCCTGTGCTGCGGCCAGCGGTCGTGGATCTTGTGGCCGTCAAGGGCCTGGACACCGGAGAGGTGGTCGGGGCAAGCGCCGCGTTCTGTGCCATACATGTTTCCGTATAATGTTGGCAATTCGGACCGATCGGTCCGAGTTGACCAATGTTGCTCACCGTGAGTCTTTTTGGAGGTACAGCCCAGTGGTCACCAGCATTGACAGTTATTGGATCGAGGCCTACTCGAGCTACTTCTTCTTTGAGCCCCTGACCCTCCAATTTCCTCAGGGAACTACTGTCCACGCGACGATTGCGCTGTCCTGGGTCGATACACTGTTCGCGGATAATGCACCCGACCCAACTTTCTCCGCCGCGGGCTTTATCGAATCCTGGACTGTCTATCTGCCGGACGGCACACAATCCCAGCCCATAACAGGTGGCGACTTTACACAAAATGCGGCAAGAGTAGAGAATTGCGCCTCCATCACGTTTTGGTTGGCTGTGGAACGAGTCGCGGCAATGGCGCAAGTTAACGTCTACACGCTCTAATGGAGGCAGTAATGGCGTCGATCCACATCCTGTATGACATCCGGACTGGCCATATCATCGGCGTGCACCATGGTCCAGTTGAAGCCGCGGATGCACTGCAGCGCGCCCAAAAGCATCCTAAAGTCAACACCGACCAGCTCGCAGTGCTCACGGTACCCGCGAATGCAGTCGAGCGGGGCAAGCAATATACCGTTGATGTCGAACGCGAAGGGTTGATTGAAACCCCGGTTGCTGAAGGCGGCGTCGGTTTTGGCGCCGGAGGAACCGGCCGGTTGGCATGATCCGGTCTCAACCCGGCGAATTCTCCTAATTCGACGGATCGCAATGCGTGATCGCATCTCTTCCCAGGACCTCTTGGGCGATTAGCCGCAATACCGGAAGTCGCGTGGCTGTCGAGGGTGCGCTGTTCGTGCATACGGAAGGGCGGCTCACTCCGTCTGGAAAGTAAGCCGCCCGTAATAAGGAGTTATGGGATTCGAAGCAGCGTCAGGTTTGCGTTGGGGTATTCGGCGGGTCGCTGCTGAACATCGCTCCACCGGCTGCCGGGTTCGTGAACACGGGCCGTGGGATCGGGTGCCCGCGATGTGGTGCGTCGTGCGGCCAGGGCATCATGATCTCTTCGCCGTGGACCGCGGTGTCGCCGACATCGAGCACCGCATCGGGGAGTCGCAGCGGTACGACTAAGGCGATCGCTTTGAGAATCGCGAAGGTCATCACGCCGTCGAAGGCGATGATGGTGGCGGCCGAGCCGAGCTGCACCCAGAACTGATGCCCGTTGCCGGTGTAAAACAGTCCGCCCACGGAGAAGCCGGAGGCCTTGCCGCTGCCGAGGTAGACCAGCATCTTGGGGTCGGCCACGAGGCCCACGCCGAGGCCTCCCACCAGTCCGGCGAAACCGTGCGTGTGAACCACGCCGAGGGCATCGTCGACCCGGCTAAAGATCCCCTTCGTGCCGAGCTTGTTCAACGTGAACCACGGAATCGAGCTCGCCGCAATGCCGATGACGATTGCGCCGACACCGTTAACGAAGCCAGCGGCCGGTGTAATGGCTACCAGGCCGGTGATCATGCCGTTGACCGAGCCGAGCATGGAGGGCTTGCCGTGCGCCAGAATGTCGATGGTCATCCAGGTCAGCATGGCGGTGGCGGCCGCCAGATTCGTATTCAGCACGGCTGCCGCGGCATCGGCATTCGAGAAGTATGGATCACCACCGTTGAACCCGTTCCAGCCGAGCCACAGCAGTCCGGCTCCGGCCATTACCATCAACAGATTGTTCGGATCCACATTCTCGCGATCGCGCTTGAGCCGTGGACCGATAACCGCCGCCGCCACGAAGCCCGACGTTCCGGCTGCCAGGTGGATGACGTAGCCACCGCTATAGTCCACGGCACCCTGCTGTGACCACCAGCCGCCACCCCACAGGAGGAACGCGTTGACGCTGTAAACGAGCGTCGACCAGAGTGGAACAAACAGCATCCACGCCTTGAAGTTGATCCGGCCCAGAACACTTCCCAGGATAAGAAGGGGAGTAATAGCGGCAAATACAAACTGAAAATAGATCAGCGATGCTTGTGGAAAACGGAAAGGGGGCATTGCGCCGATACCGCTTACCAGTGGAATATTCGCCCGCGCCTGCTCGTCGACTTGTCCCAGGACGGGACCTGGCCTGCCGACGAAGTTCGAAAGAAAACCGGTGCTGGATCCAATGCGTATCGGATTTCCGAAACCCATTTTGAAGCCCCACAGCACCCAGACGATGAGTACCATGGCGAACCCATAGAAAGCCATCATGGCGCTGTTGACAGCCCAGCGCTTCTGAACGACCCCTCCATACAATATGGCCAGCCCGGGGATGCTCATCAATCCGACAAGCGTGCCGGCGGTGAGCTGCCAGGCGTTGTCTCCCGGGTTTAACCAGGTTGGATCAGGTACCACAGCTCACCTCTTCCGATTCCGAGCGTCGGGACGACCTGCAATTTGGTGACCTGAATGAGCGTATAGACAGCACATACACTCTCATGCTCTCTCCTCTCTCTTACTGGCAGTGATGCCGATATGAAATCAATGTACGGAGCAGAGAGAGTGGCACGATAGACGGATGACGCCAAAGTTAGAGCGGTCAAGTTGTGCCGAGTGCACAAATATCTGACGCATAATTCCGGGAAATCGGGACTCGGCCAACGGAACGCCGGTGGACTGGCGCTTTCGTACAGTGTCCAGGCCGTTTTAGCTGTACATTAGACACAATAGTCGTCGTGATGATTTCGTCCGCCGTGTACGAAGTCGTGGTTGCCGTGACGGACGAAAACAGGGTCCCATGAGGTAGACCCTGTTTCCGCGCCTTGCCTCGTTTCATCACGGAGGTAAGAGTGCCGTACGACGGGCTGTCCACGGACGATGGCGCGGGACATGGCGTGCCGTGAGCGCCGGGAAAGGGGCCACACGGCACGCGGGCCGTGTGTACCACCCGTTCATGGTTGAGACGGTAGGGCGCACCCGGTGTGGTGCGCCGCCCGTGCGGCAAGGATATAGGTTGCCATCCCGACAATGATGACGGGAGATCTCGCACGGAATCGATGTCGTACGTTCAGGGATCAGGGCCACACGGCACATAGGCCGTGTGACCACCCGTTCACATGCGTTGAGACGGTAGGGCTACCCGGTGTGGTGCGCTGCTTTCGCTGCGGAAATACGCTATCCTCCGGGAATGAACTGGGCGGCTCTCGGCGTATGTGTCTTCGTGATCGTAGCGGCTGTCGTGCTCATAGCCGGCGAGAGCTTCGGAGTATGGTCTGTCGACCCGACATACTCCTCAAGCGCCTGCTTTCTGCATGTTGCAGGGCGCGAGTACCTCAGTCCTACTCACTGTGGAACCGGCGGGCGAGACCTCTGCTGGACGCCCCGCTATCTCCGGTCTATAAAGGATTGGCCGCCCGGCAGGCGCGTGCCTATTCTTTCACTCCGAGGCATCAGCAGCGTCTACGTGCGCTCCGTGTCTGGAGCCGATCCAACCGTGGTACTGGTGCCGCGCGGACGATGCTATGTACCGTACGCGCTATCCGGCGGACCATGACACTTTGCGCAGATCTGGGGCATGACAGCCGGAGCGATGTGGTTCAATAGAGCGTCGTTCACGACGTGGTCTGCGCCGTATGAGGTGCGCTCCCGGATGTGAGAGCGCGAATCCTGGTGCGCCCGGCGCACTTTGGGTAGTTGCGACGCAAGAAGGGGGGAGGGATACTATAGCGACTGAGCCGGAAAGCAAAGAAGAGGAAAAGCCGAAAAAGAAGCCCTTGGAGGAGCGCCTGCTCGCCTGGCTTTCCCATCCCCTGGTTCTGTTGTTCATTGGTGCAATCGTTACGGGTATTCTGGTGCCGTCATTCACGCGGGGCTGGCAAAACGAGCAGACCGCGCAGGCCACCAAGACGAAAGTCATCACGGATGTCGGCGACGCAGTGTCTACCGCCATGACGCAACTGGAGATCGACATGAATCCGGTGCTCAACAGCGGCATTGCACCACACGGGCGGCTCAACACGCCGCAAAACATTGCCGCCAGCTATAACGCCTGGACCATGAAGAAGACGAATGTGGCGAGCGAGGTTACAGCCTATTTTCCGTCCAACAATATCCCGACGCACTGGGGCAATCTCTCCGGCTTGATCAATAACTTCTTTCTACTCACCTACGCCGGAGACCCGGGCATGCGGCATTACTATATCTTCACCAGTATCAAACCCTACTTTGACGTTCATCACATTTCGACGGGCATCGACTGGTCGGCACTGCAGCCGGACACGCCCTGGACACCGAGCTACCGCGCAAACTGGATACGCCTCGATCACCAGATCACGGGTGTGAAGAATCAACTGGTCTCCAGCATCATGGACGCACCAACTGCTTCGGTGTAACGCCATTCGGTTGTGGCATGCCCGACTGTAACGCTCGATGCCTCGCTCGGCGCGGTGCGCTCAGGGAGCGATCATCGCCCTCCGCGCTTGCCGTTGGGCGGGAGTCCGGATTGCCGGCGGTCAGATGACGCTGGACACAGCCTTCGGCAGAAAGCGATCCGGCGATAGGAAACCCACCGGGTAGTCGGTCCCACCGTGCATCGCGAAATCCGCCGCCACGTCACCCATCACCGAGGCAAATTTGAATCCGTGACCCGAGAATCCGCCTAACAGCGTGAATTGTGGCATGCCCACCGGGGAGCCAACCAGAAAATCGTGATCCGGCGTGTTGGTATACATGCACGCCTGCATCCTGACAGGCGTCGTCCCCACGCCGTTGAGATAGAGCTCGACGTACGAGCGAGCCTCTGTGACATCGTCCAGGGTTACAGTGCGATTCAACAGATCGGGATCGGTGAGCGCTCCCTCACGATGTACCGCAGCCTTGATGGTTTTACCGTCCAGCGTGGGAAAGCCGTAGAACGTGCTGTCCCGGGCGATCACGTCGTCTACCTGGACATGGTCCGCGAGATCGCGCAGAAATACCGGAAATCGATCCGGCGTGAAAAGCTCCGGCCGCTCGATCGGATACCAGGCGGGAAGCTGGCGGGTAACCCGTAACGGTAAGTCAAGTTCGGGTAGCAGCTTTCCCAGCCAGGTGCCGACCGACACGATCGCATGGCGGGCCTCGCACACGATTTCGCCAGCGGTCACGCGCACGCGGTCGTTCACGGCCTCGACCCGATCGACTTTCGTATTCCTGTAGACGCGGGCACCAAGGTCCTCGGCACGACCCACCATCGCTCGAATCGAATCCTCGGGATAAATCAGGCCGGCGTCGTTCTCGTGAATAGCGACCTCGCCGGGATCGACGCGGTGACCGGGATAGCGCCGTCGAATCTCCCCCTCATCCAGCAGCTCGTGTTGCAGATTGTGCACCGCGATGCTTCGCATGGTCCGTGTGATAACGGAGCTGTTTGCCTGTCCGAGCATCAGCGCCCCGTTCTGGTGCATCAAGTGCAGGCCGCTGACCTCCTGTAGCTCCCGCCAGAGCGAGACGGCGCGCTGGGCCAGAGGTACATAGCCAGGTCCTTCGAGATACGCAGTGCGAAATATTCGCGACTCACCATGGGACGATCCGCGATCGTGGCCGGGGTCGAACTGCTCAAAACCAACCACGTCCGCCCCTCGCTCCGCCAGCCGCCAGACGGACGCACTTCCCATCGCTCCTACCCCGATGACGACGACATCCGTCTCGATATCGGCCACTTTATGCTCTCCCAGATGGTGCAAGGGTGCGAGCGGCCGGGCGCGCTCGCATACGTTCCATCGCGGGATCGAAGAGCGGGTCGGGGGCCACCGTGGCGGCGAGTCGCTCGCAGAAGTATTCAATGTGCAACGGTGTGCCTAGCGCGGCCACACGCGGAGTGAGCCAGGCATACACAACCCCTCGCCCGACGCTGTAGCCGTACGCCGCGCTGGTAACGAAACCGACCGGCTCATCGCCGTCGTAGACCGGCTCGTTCCCCATGACCACTCGTGATGGGTCGTCGAGAGTGAGAATTCTCAGGAGGCGTCGCGGGCCTTCCTCTTTGCGCCGAAGTAGAGCATCCTTCCCGATGAAACTTCCGCTGTCGAGGTTGATCGTAAAATCGACGTTCGCCTCGTAGGGATCGTGTTCGGTCCACATATCCCTGCCGTAGAAGCGATATCCCTTCTCCACTCGGAGGCTGTCGAAGGCGCCACGCCCACCTGCAATGACGCCGTGGGCCTGTCCAGCTTCCCACAACATATCCCACAGCTTCGGGCCGTAATCAGCTGTTGTGTACAGCTCCCAGCCCAGTTCACCCACGTAGGAGAGACGCATGGCCGTGACCGGAACTTCCCGCAGAAACACGCGCTTCGCGCGGAAAAAGCGGTGCCCTTGTTCGGAAAAATCGTCTTCCGAGAGGCTCTGTACCAGGTCTCGCGCGTACGGGCCCCACACGCCGATGCAGCACGTGCCACCCGAAATATCGTGCACGTGAGCTGTGCCGTCGGCCGGGAGATGGCGAATCATCCAGTCGATATCGAGCTGGCCGTTACACCCGACCTGGAAGCGATCGACTCCTAGCCGTGCCACCGTGAGGTCACTTTTGATGCCGGCGTCCTCGTCGAGCATCAGCGTGTAGGTCACGCTCCCAACCGATTTATCCATATTTCCCACGGTGAGATGCTGTAAGAGCCCGAGTGCACCCCGGCCCGAGACCTCGACCTTGGTGAGTGAGTTCATATCGTACAGACCGACTCGTTCCCGCGTGGCGAGATGTTCCGCCCCCACGATGGGAGACCAGAACCTGCTTTCCCAACCGGTCCGCTCCGGTATGGGCCGGCCGGCCACCAGATGCGCATTCGCCGCGAACCACTGTGGACGTTCCCAGCCAACCGCTTCCAGGAAATGCGCGCCAAGCTCCCGCTCACGCGGATAAAACGGGCTAACCCGGATGGGCCGCGGCGACTCCATTGGCTCCAGCGGATGCTTGATATCGTAGACCTCGTCGTATGCCTGCTTGCTGCGCGTCATGACGTACGACGGACTTATGGCGTACGGGTCGTAGCGCCGGATGTCGCACTGACGAAGATCGATCGCCGGTACACCGGTCACCATCCATTCCGCGACAGACTTCGCCACACCAAAGGCGTGGGTAATCCAGATCGCCTCCGCTACCCAGAAGCCGCCCACCTGACTCGACTCCCCCAGAATCGGGAAGCCATCCGGCGTAAACGAGAAAATTCCGTTGATTTTCCGCACCCAGTCGGCACCGGCCAGGGCAGGCATCAGGGTGACGCCGTCATTCCAGGCCATATCGAAATCTTCCGGAGTAAACGGCACAACCGACGGCATGATTTCCGCTTCGTCGTACGCCACGAGATCGTGGGCGGAATGCGGAAGGGGCCGGTGCTGATACGAGCCGACGCCATAGCGATCGCCGTGTTGACGGAAGTACATGGCGCTGTCCTGGTGGCGCAGGACCGGGTGCGTCACTTCTTCGGTTATGCCATCCAGCGCGGCCAGCGGGCCCGTTTCTACATACTGGTGCTCCATTGGCACGAGCGGGATAGGAACCTGCACCATGTGTCCGATGCGCGGCCCCCATATGCCGGCGCAACTGACCACGACATCCGCCGGAAAGTCGCCGCGATTCGTGTGGACTCCCTGTACCCGTCCACCTGACGTGTCGATTCCGGTGACCTCGGTCTCTCCATGAAACCTGGCGCCGCGAGACTCGGCAAGGCGTGTCATGGCGTGTACCGCTCGGGCTGCCTTGGCGATGCCGTCGGACGGCACAAACAATCCGCCCTGGATGGTAGTGGGGTCGAGAATCGGCACGTACCGGGCGCATGCTTCGGGCGAGAGAAGCTCCGATTCGACACCCCAGGAGGTTGCCACGCCATGCTTGCGCTTCAGATCGTGCCAGCGTGCGGTCGTGCGGGCGAATTCGATGCTGCCGGTGCCGAGGAAACAGGGAAGCCCATCGAGGTCGAGCTCGCGATATCGTTTCACCGTTTCCCGGGCAAACTGGGTCATGGTAAGCGACAAGTTGACCTGGAACACACCGCCAGGAGCGTGAAATGTAGACCCACCCGGGTTCTCGAGTGGCCCCTGATCCAGGACGACGACGTTGGTACAACCCATAGCCGTCAGATTGTCGGCCAGGCTTGCGCCGACGATCCCGGCGCCGATAATGACGATGTTGCTATTCGTGTCCATTGCGCTCTCCGCACCCGGCAGCGAGCCGGCGTACCGGGCGCTTCCTCGGGATCGCTCTCAACCCTTGTTTTGGTGGAACGGCGCCGGTCCTGTGCGGCAACCGGTGCCCGTTGTCGATGCTACCATGCGTTTCGATGAGATCGACGGGTCCGTGGGCGCGGCGGCTGCAGGTTCGGATGATTGCGTGCCTTCCACCCCTATGCGTATCTTGGAACGACATCTCCGCGAATATGGAATTCCCACTTGGAGCATATAGATGGTAGACGCCCCCGGACAGAGTAAGCTCGATCTCCTGCAGCGGCTGGAAAGCGGTCCCGTTATTTGCGCGGAGGGTTATCTCTTCGAATGCGAGCGCCGTGGTTACCTTCAGGCCGGGGCATTTGTGCCCGAAGTGGTACTCGAGAACCCGGAGATCGTGGAGAGCCTGCATCGAGAGTTCGTACACGCCGGTTCGGACGTGGTTGAGGCGTTTACCTACTACGCTCATCGCGAAAAGCTGCGCCTCATCGGTAAGGAAGATTTACTTGAGCCGATGAATCAACAGGCACTCCAGATCGCTAAGACGGTCGCGCGAGAGACGGGCACGTTCTTCGCGGGGGACCTTTCCAATACGAATCTCTTCGTTCCCGGTGATGATGAGACCAAACGAGCAACGCGGGCCATGTTTGAGGAACAAGCAGGATGGGCCGCGGACGCGGGTGTCGATTTCATCGTGGCTGAAACGTTCTCGCACGGCGAGGAAGCGCTGCTGGCGCTCGAAGTAATCAAGCAGACCGGACTGCCGTCGGTGGTCACGATGGCGATCCACAAAACGGGCGTTACGTCCGATGGCTGGACGCCCGAAGAAACCTGCAAGCGTCTCGAGGACGCCGGTGCGAACGTCGTTGGTCTCAACTGCGCTCGGGGCCCGAAAACAATGCTCCCTCTACTACAGGCCATTCGGAACGCCGTCTCGGTTCCGGTGGCGGCATTACCGGTGCCCTATCGCACCAGCGATCACGAGCCGACGTTCCAATCGCTCAGCGATCCGGACTATCCGAACCTTCCCGAGGGACGTCCCTTCCCGGAGGCGCTCGATCCATTCACCTGCAATCGTTACGAGATCGCCGATTTTGCACGGGACGCGTATGCCATCGGAGTTCATTACCTCGGCGTCTGCTGCGGTGCCGGACCTCAGCACATCCGCGCGATGGCGGAAGCGCTGGGGCGCACACCACCGGCCAGCCGATTCTCCACCGACATGTCGAAACATGCCTTTTTCGGTACAGACGCTAAAGTGCACAGGGAGTATCAGGAGCTGGCCGCCGACTTGTAGAGCCTGCCGCTGCTACAGCGCTTCCACCAGTACCGCCTGTAGCTCCTCCGGAGTTGGGGTGCGTGGCGTGTTGGCCATGACCTCGTCGTTGAGCGCGTCCTCGACGATCTGCGGTATGAGCCGTTCCTCGAGTCCCAGGTCCGTCAAGGATGCCGGCATGCCGACCGACCGTGACAGGTCCCGAACAGCGGCGATCAGTGCCGCCGCGTTGGCTTCCTGGCCGGCGCGGCTGTCTCCGGCGCCGATGGCTAACGCGGCCCGCGCGTAGGTCTCGGCCCGCGCCGGCACATTGAACGTCAGCACGTGGTCGAGCAACACCGCCAGTGCAACACCGTGTGGCGCGCCTATGCGGGCACTGAGCGCGTGAGCCGCGGCGTGCGCCATGCCGAGACCGGTTGTGGCAAAGGCGAGACCCGCCATGTGAGCCGCCAGCAGCACGTTCGATCGTGCTTCGATATCCGTACCGTCGGCGACCGCACGCGGCAGGTGAACGAACACCATGGTCACGATCTGGAGGTCGATCCCATCGGCGTACGGGTTACTGCGCCGAGAGGACAGCGACTCGAGCGCGTGTGCCAGCACGTCCATGCCGGTCGCGGCGGTTTGGCGCGGCGGCAAGCCGATCGTCAGTTCCGGATCGAGAATGACGGCCTTCGGCACCACGCTGTCATGACCCACATAAAACTTGCGGCCGGTTTCGTGGTTGTCGATGACACCGAATCCGTTCGTTTCCGAGCCGGTGCCGGCCGTCGTGGGGATGGCAACGATCGGCAAGCCCGGGTGCGGCTGCTCGTTGCGATAGTCGAAGTCCCGAGCCGCGCCGTCGTTGGCGATCATCAGCGCTATGCCCTTCGCGCTGTCCAGGACGCTGCCGCCACCAACCGCGATGATGACGTCCGGAGCAAAAGGCCGTCCGGCATCCGCTCCGGCGTCGAGATTGTGGGTGCTGGGATTGGGACTGATGCCGTCGAAGGTGACTGTCGATACACCGACGCCCGACAGAATGCGCTCGACCGATTGTCCGATGCCCGCTGCCATGATGCCCGCATCGGTGACCAGAAAAGCACGCTGGTATCCGAATGAGGCCAGTAGGACCGGCAACTGTGCCACCGAGCCGGCACCGAAATGCGCGGGAGCCGATCCCACGGTGAATCGTTGCGTTGCAAGCATGTACTTCTCCCGAGTGCGAGGGCGCGTTTTACGCCAGGCTGATCCAGGTGGTCTTGAGCTGGGTGTACTGCTCGAACGCATGGAGCGAGCGGTCCCGGCCATGCCCCGATTGCTTGAAGCCGCCAAATGGTGTGGTGACTTCCGAATAGTCGAAGCAATTCACCCAGACCGTGCCCGCTCGGAGCGCGCGGGATACGGTGTGCGCGGTTTTGAGATCGCTGGTCCAGACGCTTGCGGCCAATCCGTAGGGCGTGTCGTTGGCGAGGCGGATCGCCTCATCCAGTGAATCGAAATCGAACACGGTAAGTACCGGCCCGAAGATCTCTTCGCGTGCAATCTTCATTGAGGCGTGAACTTCATCAAAGACGGTGGGGGGAAGGAAGTAGCCGCCGGAATCGACGCGAACACGGTTCCCGCCGGTGCGAATGACGGCGCCGTCGTCCACGCCGGACGACACATACCCCAGAACCCGATCGAGATGACCGGCGTCGATCAGCGCTCCCATCGACGTCGTGGGATCGAGCGGATCACCTGGCTGCATACTCGCGCTGGCCGCGATCACTGCCTCGACAAATGATTCTCGAATGCCGCGATCGACCAGGAGGCGAGATCCGGCGTTGCAAGTTTCTCCCTGGTTATAAAAGATGCCGGACGCCACCGCGGCGGCTGCCGCCTCCAGGTCGGGCGCATCCGCCAGGACGAGCTGCGGAGATTTGCCGCCCAACTCCAGGGAAACCGATTTAAGATTGGATTCCGCCGCGTACCGCAGGAAATATCGACCGACCTCGGTGGACCCGGTAAAGGCGATCTTATCGACGTCCATATGTCGGCCCAGCGCCGCGCCGGCCGTTTCGCCAAACCCGGGAACGACGTTGAGCACGCCATCCGGCAGACCCGCTTGCTGGGCCAACTCGGCCAGCCGCAGTGCCGTGAGTGGCGATTGCTCGGCTGGTTTGAGGACTACCGAGTTACCCGCGGCCAGGGCCGGCGCCAGTTTCCAGGCGGTAATGATAAGTGGGTAATTCCAGGGGACGACTGCGCCGACGACGCCGATTGGCTCGCGCGTGATCAGCGCCAGCGCCGGGACCGAGACGGGCGCAACTTCGTCGTATAGCTTGTCGATTGCTTCCGCGAACCATTCGAAGCAGAAGGCCGAGTTGGGCACATCGACACGCAACGAATCGGAGATCGGTTTGCCGACGTCGAGTGTTTCGAGCAGTGCCAGCGTGTCCAGATCCTGCCGCATCAGATCGGCCAGCCGCCGCAAAATAGCCTTGCGCTCCCGGGGAGCACGCCGCGACCAGACGCCGCTTTCGAACGATTTTCGGGCCGCCTTGACCGCAAGGTCGATGTCGGCGCTGTCTCCGGCCGCAACCCGCGCGATTACTGTCCCGTCGCGAGGGCCGATATCGTCAAACGTTTCGCCGCTCTGTGCCGGGATGAAGCTTCCATCGATAAAGAGACCCGTAGCGGGCTGCAGGCTGCGTGCCCGACGTTCCCAGCCGGCCGCAGTTACCGCCGTTGTTTCTGCTAGTGCCATGAGTTTCCACTCTCCTACCGTGGGTCGTGACCCGCGATGCTATCCGTATTCAGTATCGCGCCTAGACCGGGTCGAGGAGGAACGGTCAGGAATCCATCAGCGTCGATGCGCAGCGGCTCCGCCAGAAAGAAGTCTCGCCGCTCGCAGGTCCAGCCGGGAGGATCGTAGGGAAACTCAAAGTACGGACCTCCGCCCACCCCGGCAGCCACGTGCAAGTTGGCCAGTACGCCAAGCCCGTTGGTCCAGGAATGGGGGGTAAACCAATGATTTCGGGCGAGGGCCAGCTCGGCAATCGTGCGCGCGCGCCACATTCCGACGGCCAGCACGACATCATGCTGGTACACGTCGAGTGCATCCTCGTCGAGGTAGCGCAGCAGCTCGTCCATGGTACGAGCCATCTCGCCGCCGGCGATGCGCATCCCGGTTGAAGCGCGAAGCTCGCGCAATCCGTAGACATCGCGAGCCGCCAGTGGCTCCTCCAGCCACAGGACACCCAGTTCCCCCAGCGCCCCGGCGATCCGGCGCGCGGCGGGAAGATCGAGCGATGGCCGTATGTCTCCCGCCATACTCCACGCCTGGTTTAAGTCCACCAGGATGTCCATGGAATCGCCCACGGCCTCGCGGACGGCCCGAACCGTATCGAGACCCAACGCGACACGGTCGCGGGCGATACGTATTTTGAGGGCCTTGAAACCTTCATCGCGAAGCTGTAGTGCGCTTTCCGCGCGTTCTCCCGCTTCCTTGATTTCCCCGCATGACGCGTAGGCCGGTAAACGATCGGTCGCGCCGCCAAACAGTACGGAAACCGGCTGTCCGCATACCTGCCCGATGATGTCCCACAGGGCCGCTTCCATGGGCCAGTAACGGCCGGAATGAAAGCTGATGGTTTCGAGGGTGCGAACGTGATTGATGATCCGGAGCGGGTCCTGACCGACGAAAAGATCGGTGAACTGCTCGAATCCGTCCATGGTGTCGCCCGATCCAACACCCGTGACGCCCTCGTCGGTGTCGACGAAAACCAGTGTGGCATCAAATGACCGCCTGGGCACGGGATCCCAGGCGGCATAAAACGGCGGTTCGAGTGCGGCGCGTACGCGCCGCACTCGAACGTCGGTGATCTTCATGCAGGGCGTTTAGGTGAAGTACGCCTTGGAGAAGTCGGGATACGGCGCGGGGCCCACCGGGATACCCTGCACTTTCTTGCTGGCCGCGCTCAGGTCCTGCAGCCAGTACGCAATGACGGCCGGCACCTCGTCGTTTTGAATCTTGGCGGCCTGGAGCACCATGGCGTTTCGCTTCGTCTTGTTCAACTCCTTATCGGAGTCGTTGACGAGAGTATCGTACTTCTTATTCGAGAAGTGAGCCGAGTTCCAGATCCCTCCGGTAAGGTAGGCGGGATCGATCACCTGGCTGGGAACGCCGCGCGGCGCCCAGTCGACGATACCCATGGGCACATCAAGCCACGGCTGATTCGCACCCGTGCCGTAGTAGGTGTTCTGATCCTCGATGTTGAGCGTGACGTTGAAGCCGGCCGGCTGAAGCTGCTGTTTGATGAAGACTGCATACTGCGGTATCTCGAGGTAATTCTCGGTCGTCAGCGTCACGTCGAGGCCCTTTGAATACCCGGCAGCCGCGAGCAGCTGCTTGGCTTTCGCGTAGTCCTGCTTGCGCTGCGGTATCTGCTTGGTTACCTTCGAAAGCGGGAAGACCGGTGCAAAGGCGTGATCGTTGCCGAGCTGGCCCAGGCCATGCAGCAAGCCCTGAATTAACGCCGGACGATTGAGACTGTAGGCCACAGCCTGTCGAACCCTTTTGTCGCTGAACGGCTTCTGGTCGACCCGCATGTGGAACTCGCGATACGAGCTCCCCGGGCTTTTCAGAATCTGAAGCTTGGAGTCGGCGAAGAGCGCCTGCGATCCCTGGTAAGGGATGTTTGGATACACGTCGATTGCTCCACCCTGCAGCGCCAGCACGGTGGACGTTTGGTCGGCGTAGTACTTCATCTGCACTGCGTTGAAGTACGGCAAACCGGCTCCCCAGTAGTGCGGATTGCGCTTGTAGGTGGCGCCGACTTTTGGTGTGTACTTGGTGAGAATGAAGGGGCCGGTGCCCACGCCTCCCTTGACAAAGTCGCCGATCTTGTAATTCTTCGGTAGAACGGCGGCATTGTAGGTCAGCGCCGACACGAGGTAGGGGAAGTCGACGTAGCCGCGATCGAGATGGAATCGAACGGTGTGAGCGTCGACTTTCTTGACACCGCCGGGCGAAAGGATTCCTTTATACGCGCTCAGGGCTGCCGAGTTAACGGCCGGGTCGACCAACCGATTGAAGGTTGCGACCACGTCATCGGCGGTGAAAGCCGATCCGTCGTGCCACTTCACGTTCTTGCGCAGATTAAAGGTCCAGGTATCCGGCTTGGTGGCATGCCAGGAAACAGCCAGCTTCGGCTCGAGTGAAAAATTCGGCCGCGGGTAGCAAAGATATTCACACGCCAGCTGCATTGTCAGAATGGCACCTTCGTTGAAGAGCCTCACCGGGTCGACATCCGCGGCCGGAACCAGGAACCCAACGCGCAGCGTTCCGCCCTTCTTCGGGGCAAGCGCCGGTGCTGCCAGCTGGGCTGCCTCTGCCTCGCCGCCGATGCCAGTTTCGGCGAGAAGGCCGGTGATGGCGGTGAGCGACGCTCCCGCCGCCATCATTCTTACTATGAGATCGCGCCGGCTTATTTTTCCGGTCAGGACATCTTCTACCAGACCGTACTCGTCCTTGGACATACGTGGTCTCCTTCTACCGCTCGGTTAAAACCGAATTTATCCTCCGGGTCTCCTCCGTATGCTTCCGACAGCTCCATCACCAGCGACGTTGGTACCGTCGTGCCAAGATCCTCACCCAAAGCGGGGATTCCGGTACCGATCGATGGCGTTACACTGTACGGACGAACACGTTGGAGCCATTCTATGGTCCCACAGCCGGACCGTCAAGACTGTGAATGGTGAGCACGGTCGGCAAGTTGCTCCCTTCAATACCCATCAAGCCGCACCCACATGGCGGTCCACCCATAAGAGAAGAAACGGATGAACCCTCCGTAGCGCAACGATTGGCAGGTACGCCCCTCACTGCGAAGCGCCGGAGTCGGTCGGTGAGCAACTGCAATGCAGGGAGCTACCGGCCCGTAGGGAGGATCGGATAGAACATCACATGGATCTACGTTTTGTCTCGGGACCGGATGTCGAGGCGTTACGCCTCACTCGCGGCGACATTGTCGGTGCCGTGCGCGATGCTCTCCGGGCACAGGGAAACGGACAGGTTGTGCTCGAGCCGCGCGTCCATCTCATTCCCCCGAATGGAGGAGCCGGGCACTTCAATGTGCTGCGTGGACACCTGGTGCCGCAGAACGTGAGCGGCGTGAAAGTTGTGGGCGATTTCGTCAACAACTATGCGCTTGGGCTGCCGAGTGAGATGGCGTTGGTCACCCTGTACAGTCCGGAAACCGGGGCGCCCCTGGCCATCGTGGACGGTACGCTGATCACCGCCTCCCGTACCGGAGCCATGACGGCCCTCGGCGCGGAATATCTTGCCAGGCCAGATAGTAAGATTCTGGGCCATATCGGCGCCCGGGGATCGGCCTGGTGGAACGTCACCATGCTGGATGATCTCTTCGACTTCGACGAGATTCGGGTGACCAGCCATCGCCAGGAATCGCGCGACGGCTTTGCTCGACAGTTATCGGAACATCTGAACAAGCCGGTACGCAGTGTCGCTACCTCCCAGGAGGCGCTGGAGGGGGCGGACATTATGGTCGAGGCATCCCGACTGACCGCGCCGGCCGTTCTGCTGCGCACCGAGTGGGTCACGCCGGGGACGTTCGTGGTGCCCTACGGAACGATTAGCGCCGTCGAGTTATCGCTGACCGGCGTGATGGACAAGGTCGTGGTGGACGATTGGGGGCAGGCATCCGCCGGAAAGTTCGGATCGCTGCGCCGGCACGTCGACCAGGGACTCCTGACGGCGGATACCCTCCATGCCGAGCTGGGGCAAATCGTCGCCGGCTTGCGCCCCGGGCGGGAAACGCCGGACGAGCGGATTCTGTTCTGGCACCGTGGGCTGGCGACCACCGATGTTGCCGTGGCGCATATGATTTGGCAGCGTGCCGAAGCGTTGAATATAGGCACGGTGTTGCGTTACCGATGAAGATGATCTTCACTGCCTTTCCTTCTCAGCAGACCACCCTGTCCGAGGGACGACAAGGGGTACCGTGGCTTCGCAGCTTCCACCGATAAACCTGCATTGCGCTGACGACGTCACGCTTGAGGCGTTCGAAGACATCACCTGGAACGGTCGACCGGTCAACCTCCACGAGGATCTGCTGGCCTCGCTTACCGGGTCTCGCCGTTCAATGGAAGCCGAGCTCGAAGGCGGAGCGGCGGTGTACGGCGTGAACACCGGCATGGGCTATCTGGCAAACGTGCCCCTAACCGCTGCCCAGACCGATCAGCACGGAGCAAACCTTTTCCTGGGTCGGGCCGTTGGTGGTCCGCCGTTCCTTACCCGGAGCGAAGCTCGAGCGGTGCTGCTGGCTCGGCTCGCCGGTTTTCTGGACGGCTATGCCGGCGTCACACCTGCGCTCTGCATGTATATCGCGGAGCGCCTGAACGACCGCTTCGTACCGGCCATCCCACGCACCGAGATCGGGTGTGCCGGAGAAATCATTCCACTCTCGCACGCCTTCGGCACATTTCTCGGGCTGGGACTGGTTATCGACCCGGACGGAACCGTGCGGGGTGCCGCATCGGCGCTCGCGGAACGCGGTATAGCGCGCTACGAGATCGCTCCAAAGGAAGGGATCGCCCTGCTGGCCGGCGCGCCCGGTACCCTGGCGCTCGCCATCGCCAGGCACCGCGCCGTGAGAACCATGGCACGTCAGGTTGCCGTGTGCTGGGCGTGTGTCATTGATGCCATGGCGGTCCCGCATTCTCCCTACGATCCCGCTGTTGCCACGCTCAGCCGTGACCCGCTTATGGCTGAGGTCTGTAGCCGGATAGCAATCCTCCTGGCCGGTTCGAGCGCCAGCGATCGTCTGACACAGGCTCCGGTTTCGTTTCGCGTTATTCCTCAGGTGCTCACGCATCTGCACCGAACCCTCGATCGACTCGAGGAGGACGTGCGTCGAAGCCTGCCCGCGGCCACCGATTCACCGGCATTTTTCGACGGCCGCTTCCTGTCCAACGGCGGCTTTCACGCGATCGGGCTGGCGGCGCAGATGGATGCCGCTCTGCATTGCGCTGGTGCAGGTGGCCGAGCTTGCCTCGCAGCACGTGCACCGTGCGCTCGACAGCCGCTTCAGTGGACTGCCGGATCAACTGACGCCCACGCCCGGGCCGCAGGCGGGGCTGGTGGTGGTGCACAAGCGCATGGTGGGAGCGGTTCACGCCCTGCGGCGTCTGGCCATGCCCGCCACCGTCGGGATCGTCGATAGCTCGATGGGCCAGGAGGACGCCATGTCGTTCGGATTCGAGGCGGCGGAGAAGCTTCGCGAGGCCGAACACCTGGTATACGACGTTCTGGCCTGCGAGCTCGTCGTGTGCCGGCAGGCATGGGCGCTGCGTGGCACCGCGCCGGCACCCGGCTTGCGCCAGTACGCGGACGAGTTGGCCCGACAGATCGAACCAATCTACACCGACCGCCAACTGGGAACCGAAATCGACGCGCTGGCGGGTCTGCTGCGAGCCGGCGCGCTCCAATACCGGTCCGCGAACGAGACAGCTTAAGAGCAGGAGGGTTGAAATTCCCTGCTAATTCAATCCACGACTGTTGACTGCTCGGTTGACCAACGCGATGGTCGCCCGGGGATCGTGTACCTCGATCACAAGTTGCGAGTAGTGTTCATCTCGCAGCTTTATCAGCACTGCCTGCTTGGGATCATGCACATCCCAGAAGGACCATTTACCGTGACGCCAGTAGGAACCTACCGTAAGCAGTCCTGGAAAGCTGTTTGCCAGCCACGGGAGACCGGGCATCAGCGGCCGGCCCATCTGCACGCCCTGGCCAATAGTGACGACATGTTCAAGGGGAACTGTGACCCGATGCTTGAAGGGCGCCCAGACTCGATCAATCCCGGTTACTTCAACGACGAGATTGTCGCCGGCCACAGAGATGGTTGCCATGAGCGGATCATATCATTCTGCTCAATGGCGAGAGTGGGCAGAGTGGAACGATAAAGCTGCCGCGGCATGTATGAAGGATACGGCTGCCGGTGAGGCAAGCTTATCGCTCAATGGACATGACCGGGGTGGCAGGGTTGCATGGTGGAGTACACTATATGAAATTATGTGTCTCTGTACGTTTTGGTGCCCCCACAGCCAAGAACCGGTGGATGGCAGCGCTCCTGCCGCGACTTGGATGACTGAGGAGAACGATCCGATATGACTCGATTTCTCCTGAAACGGTTGGGGCTCACGCTCATCACTCTGGTGCTGATCTCACTCGCCGTGTTCCTGGTCGCGCAGATCCTGCCGGGGGACGTGGGCCGGGCGATGCTGGGGCCATACGCCACGAATCTCCAGGTTTCCCGTTTCGACCATCAGCTCGGCCTCGACCGTCCGCTGCCGGTACAGTACTGGAACTGGATCAGCGGCTTCGTGCGCGGAAGTTGGGGCGAATCGTACTTGCTCAACACGCCGGTGCGCCCGCTCGTGTTTCAGCGGCTGCTGAACTCGCTCGCGCTCGGTGCATTCGCCATGCTGCTGATTCTTCCGGTGTCGATCGGCCTGGGCGTTGTTGCCGCACTCGATCACGGGAAAGCGTGGGATCGAGTCATCTCGATTACCGGGCTCTCGCTCATCGCGTTACCCGAATTCGTGATCGGCATTCTGCTCCTGGTCGTGTTCGCCGTCCAACTCAATTGGTTTCCGGTTTCGTCCAGCGTTCCCTCCGCCAACCCGGTCGACATCGTGCGGCAGCTGCTGTTGCCGTCCATTCCTCTTATGTTGGTGTTGTTCGGCTATATATCTCGCATGGCACGGGCCGGCACAATCGTCGCGTTGAACTCGAACTACGCTCGAACCGCGACGTTGAAGGGCCTGCCTCGACGGGTTGTCGTTGGCCGGCACATTTTGCGTAATTCGCTCCTCCCCACGATTACCGTGGTAAGCGTGCAGATCGGCTATCTGGTAGGAGCCCTGGTGGTCATAGAAACGCTCTTTAACTATCCGGGCATCGGCAAGCTGGTACTGGATTCCGCGGTGGGGCATGATATTCCCATGCTCGAGGCAACAATGCTGATGGTCGCGATTATCTACATGGTGTCGAACCTGGTCGCCGACGTCTTGCTGGCGATTCTCAATCCGCGTATTCGATTGGCAAGTTAATGGCACTCGAGCCTCAGGATCCAGCACTGGTTCCATTGCCGGTAGTCGGCGCCGCGACCGGCATCAGCGCCTCTCCACGAGCCTCCCGCCGCCAACGAACACGCGCGGTGCTCATCGCGCTGCTTCATTCAAAGACGTTTATGGTCGGCGCCATCATCATGAGTCTCTGGATCATCGACGCCTTTTTCTGGCCGCTGATCGTTCCACACGATCCATTCGCGGTCGATCCGATCAACACGCTACAGCCACCTTCGGCATCACATCCGTTCGGGACCGACGACCTCGGCCGAGACGTTTTCTCGCGTGTATTGGCGGGAGCACGATCCGTATTGACTATTGCGCCGGCAGCGACCGCGCTGGGACTGTTGGGCGGCATATCAGTGGGACTCGTAACGGGGTATTACCGCGGGCTGGTCGACGACATCGTGAGCCGCATTGTCGATGCCCTCCTGGCATTTCCCCTGGTGATCATCGCTTTGCTGGTTCTGGCGGTACTTGGCCACTCCACCATCAACGTTATCCTGGTTATTGCAATTGTCTTCACTCCGCTTATCGCCCGCACCGTGCGTTCGGCGGTACTCAGCGAGCGCGAACGTGAATACGTGGCGTCGGCTCAGCTCCTGGGCGAGTCCGGGCTGGTGATTATGGTGCGTGAGATATTGCCCAATATCGTGGGGGCCATCGTGGTCGAGGCGACCGTGCGCCTCGGATATGCGATTTTTACCGCCGCCACCCTTTCCTTCCTGGGACTGGGCATCCAACAGCCTTCCCCGGATTGGGGTCTCAGCATTTCGCTCGGTCGAGCATTTCTGCAGGTCGCGTCCTGGATGGTTCTCTTCCCGGCCCTGGCCCTGGCCACACTCGTCGTCGCTCTTAACTTCGTGGCCGACGGCCTACGAGAGGTTCTGTCCAGTTGAGTACAATCGCCACGGCTAATGCCGTCGAAATCGAAGGGTTAACGATAAGTTACCGGCGCCGTGGCCGTAACCTGCGAGTCATCGACGACGTATCGTTTCAGATTCGACGTGGTGAAGCGTACGGATTGGTCGGGGAGTCGGGATGCGGTAAGTCGACCGTCGCGATGGCGCTCATGCGCTACCTACCGGTCAACGCAATCGTCGAAACCGGCAGCATCGCCTTCGACGGTCAGGATCTCTTACGTCTCAATCAGACTGAATTACGCCGCCTCTGGGGCAAGCGCATGGCGATGGTCTACCAGGACCCCGGCAGCGCGTTGAACCCTTCGATGCGGATCGGCGATCAAATTGCCGAAGTATTCCGCTATCACATGAACATGGACAAGAAAGCGGCGATGGACGCATCGGCAGGAATGCTGGAAAAGGTGCAGATCTCCAATCCCAGCGGCGTACTTCGACGCTATCCGCACGAGCTGTCCGGTGGCCAGCAGCAACGCATCATGTTCGCCATGGCGCTGGCGACCGACCCTGAATTGCTCGTTCTGGACGAGCCCACGACCGGCCTCGATGCGACCGTTGAAGCTGAAGTGCTGGACCTGGTCGAGAAGCTCCGAACGGATTTCAACACGTCGATTTTATTCATCAGCCACAATCTCGGTATCGTCGCGCGTATTTGCGAACAGGTCGGTGTGCTCTACGCGGGCCGGCTGATCGAAGAGGGTGAGGCAAAGGCAGTTTTCGCCTCTCCCCGGCATCCGTACACGCTCGGACTGCTGCGCTGCGTGCCGAGGCTCGGCATGAACAAGCAAACGCAGCGTCTCGATCCTATTCCCGGTTCGTTGCCCCCGCTGGGAGCCGTCATAACCGGGTGCATTTATGCCGACCGGTGCGCGCTCGCGCGAGATCGTTGTCGCATCGACCCACCCCCTCTCATTTCACTCGGCAACGGCCGTTCGAGTCGCTGCTGGTATCACGAGGAAGTCAGCACCATGCAGCCGAGCCCGGAGGCTCGGGTCGATCCGCCACCTCCGCCCAGTGAGGAGATCCTGCTCAAGCTGGATCACTTGATCAAGACCTATCGGTCGGGTGGACAACAGACCGCTGCCGTGGCCGACGTGTCCCTCGAGGTCCGGCGGGGCGAAGTGTTTGGGCTGGTCGGCGAGTCGGGCAGCGGTAAGAGCTCGCTTGCCAAGTGCATCGTCGGGCTGACCGACGCGAGCGACGGCAATATCTCCTTCGACAATGTCGATCTTACGGTGGCACACCATCGCAACAATCAACAGTTGCGCCGGCAGCTACAGATGGTCTTTCAAAACCCGGACAGTGCGCTCAACCCGAGCTACTCCATCCGAAGCATTCTGGAACGGGCCTTGAAGCTTCTCTCGGGACTTCATAACCGGGGCGAGCTTGACTCACGAGCTGAGGCGTTGGCCACGTCGGTGAAGCTGGAGTCTCGCCATCTCGATTCCCGGCCCACCGGACTTTCCGGAGGACAGAAGCAGCGCGCCTCGATTGCCCGCGCGTTTGCCGGTACTCCCTCCCTGGTGCTGTGTGACGAGCCCGTGTCCGCGCTCGACGTGTCGGTGCAGGCGGCGATTCTCAATCTCCTGGTGGATCTGCAAAAGACGGGCGTGTCGTATATCTTCATCTCGCACGATCTGGCGGTGGTTCGCTACATCTCGGACTGGATTGGTGTGATGTATCTGGGCGTGCTGATGGAAGTGGGACCGGCTGAAGCGGTGTTCAATCTGCCGCACCATCCGTACACCGAGTCCCTGCTCTCGGCGGCGGCCACGCTTGATGCCGACCGTTCCATGGCCAGGGTTCGCTTGCGTGGAAGCCTCCCCAGCCCCAGCAATCCGCCGTCCGGGTGCCGTTTTCACACGCGTTGTCCGCTCTACCTCGGAGATATCTGCAAGACGCAGGAACCTCCCTGGCGGCGAACCGAAGCGGGCAACCAGTACGCCTGTCACATTCCGCCGGATGAGTTGCTGGTCGCTGAGGAACGACTGCGAGCGACCGGTCAGCAGCAGGAAGCCGGATAACCTACGGAAAGACGACCGTCTTGTTCTCGTAAACGAGAACGCGGTCTTCGACGTGCCATCGAACGGCCCGCGCGAGGACGCGACGCTCGATCGTGCGGCCAATGCGTTTGAGGTCTTCGAGCGTGTGTCGGTGGTCCACGCGCTCGACGTCCTGTTCGATGATCGGCCCGGCATCCAGCTCTTCCGTTACATAGTGTCCGGTCGCGCCGATGAGCTTCACCCCGGCCCGCAGGGCCTGCTCGTGGGGACGCGCGCCGACGAAGGCCGGAAGGAAACTGTGGTGGATGTTGATAATTCGTCCGGACCACTGCCGGCAAAAGTCGGCGGAGAGTATCTGCATGTACCGGGCGAGCACGACCACGTCGATACCCTGACTCAGCAGTCCCAACTGCGTACGTTCCGCTTCTTCCTTGGCGCCCGGAAGCACCGGGACGTGGTGGAAGGGAATGCCGAGCGAGGTGGCGACGTCCGCGGCGTCGGGGTGATTGCTGATAACGAGGGCGATGTCGGCGTAGAGATCGCCGGCACGCCACTGCCACAGTAGCTCCGTGAGGCAGTGATCTTGCTTCGATACGAAGATGGCGAGCCGCTTGCGTCGGGCGGCATTCTCTATTCGCCACTCCATCGTGAACTGTTCGGCGACCGCTCCGAATTGCGCGCGTACCGCGTCCGCCTCCGCGACGAAACCGGGCAAGTCGAAGACCACCCGCATAAAGAACCGGCCACCTTCGGGGGCGGTGGAGTGCTGGCCCGAGTGCACGATATTCGCGCCGCGTTCGTAGAGAAAGCGCGATACCGCTGCGACAATGCCGGGACAATCGGGACAGGAGATAAGGAGTCGCCCCCGGTCGTTGGGCCGTGGGTGACGCAGCTCTGGAGTTTCAGTCATGTTTCACCGTAACAAAGCAGAACTACCGATATGCCATTCCCGGCGCGGCGTGGCGTCACGCTGCACTCTCACGCAACACCGCACGTACCTGTTCCACAATCTCAGCCGGCGTAGTTTCCCCGGCCTGAGTCGATAGAATCCGGCGGATCGCGTGATAGAGGGGATCAACAGCCCGCCCCATTCTCCGCTCGGGTAGGGAAGCGAGCTTGTCGACCGACAGTAAGGCCTCGATGGCCAGGATAGTCTCCAGGTGTTCGATCGCCTCACGAGCGGCCAGAACCGCGGAGGGCGCCAGCGTCGCGTGGTCTTCGATATCGAAATCAAGCGGAGGGCACGAGAGCGTGGCCGGCACGGCCAGCGTTTTCAATTGCGCCAGCACCGCTGCCGCCGAGTAGGCCAGAACGCCTTCTTCGGCATAGCGGCCAGGGCTCCAACCGGACGAGGGAGGCCACAGGATTCCCGTTCCGAAGGAGAACGACACCACCTTGTTCATACGGCGCTCCGCTATCATCCCGACGTGCGCCAGGCCCACCCGAAGGGACTCGAAGGCGAGAGCCAGCACGAGTGGATGGAAGTTCCCGTTTGGGATCATGCGCCGGCGTTCCACCGAAACCAGAGGGTTATCGTCCATGGCGTTGAGCTCTACCTGCACGCTCGTCCGAGTGACGCGGAGTTGCTCGCGCAGCGCGCCGTGGACCTGCGGCATAACACGGAGCGAGATCGGGTCCTGTACGGTGGTCCGGGTCAGATCCCGAAGGTCACTGCCGTCGAGCAGGGCGCGAAGGTGCTCCGCCGCTGCCATCTGCCCGGCGAAGGGCTTGGCGGCGGCGACTTCGGCATCAAATTGATCGATACTTCCGCCTACCGCTTCGAGGGTCAGTATCCCCGTCACATCGGCCAGCGCGGCGATCCGTTCACCCGCGAGAACGGTCAGTGCACCCAGACCGATCGACGTGGAGTTGCCGCTGATGAGACTCAGCGCGTCCTGTGGCGCCAGAACGTGTGGACCGATTCCCGCCTGCTGTAGCGCGGCTGCGCCGGACATCACAGTCCCGTTCAGGCGAGCCTTGCCGCGCCCGATCGTGACTTGAGCGATAGCTGCCAGGTGCATCAGATCGGATGCCCCTACCGATCCGATCTGGGGGACGACGGGATGCACCCCAGCGTTGAGCATGGCGGCGAGAACACGAACGGCACCCGGATGCACCCCTGCGCCGCCCCGCGTCATGCCGACCAGACGTGCAAATAGAAGGGCGCGCACATCGTAGTCAGACAGCGCGGGCCCTACCCCGGCCGCGTGCGCATCGAGAGTTTGCATGCCGTATTGCGCCAGATCCGCTCTGGACAGGCGCTCATCCTTACCATGTCCCAGTCCGCTATTGAGCCCGTAGATGTGTTGGTCGCTGTTGAACGTGACTTCGACCACGTGCCGCGCCGCGATCACGCGTTCCATCGCGGCGGCGTCGAGCTCGACCGGGGTACCCGCTGCGACGCGCTGTACATCGTCCAGAGGTACCTCGGCGGTTGATACCACCACCGGATGGGCCGTCACGTTTACTCCTTCGCCGCGCTATCCTGCTTGGCGCGGCTGCGACTCAATCGTATCTTTCATACCCTCTACTCCCGTCAGGTCGGAGCATTGTACTTGCGTGAGCGCGGGTTTCGGGCACCCGTCGACAGAGGCGCCCGCCATACCCGGCGATCAAGCACAGCCTTTCGACTTGTCACTGTTCGGTCATCTTCGAGCAGTATTCTGGGAGACAATGTCCACCGCAACGGGGAGCCAAAACTTCGCGTCGGCAGCAGGTGGGATGTCACATCGCTAAACGTGCGGCGTTGTCGCACGCTCCCGACTTGCCGGCACCATGCGATCCAAAGCACCACTCAGGAAACGAAAGCAGACGAATTATGCGACCCACCTCGAGAATCGTAACGATGATCGTCCTCGCGACGAGTGCCTATCTGAACGCGCGTCCGGCCCATGCGCAAACATCGCTTTCGGTAGCGGCCGGCTTCAGCGCGCAGGTGTACGAATCGGGGCTAACCACACCAACCGCTCTGGCGGTTGGTCCGGATGGGCGGCTCTATGTGGCACAGGCAAACGGAGTCATACTGGCAATCGGACGTTCCGGGAGAACGACGATCGCGACTAATTTTGCCGTTCCGCTGGGACTGACGTGGTACAAGAACGTCCTCTACGTGTCTTCCACCGGCGAGATTTCCACGCTTACCCCCTCCAAAAATTACAAGTCATTCAGCCGGCGTGTAATCGTACAGGGGCTACCGAATGGGAAGCACCAAAACGACAACATCGCGTTCTGGCAGGGCTGGATGTATGTCGGGATTGGCTCGACCTGTAACGCCTGCGTGGAAAGTGACCGGCGCAGCGCGAGCATCATGCGATTTTATCCGAACGGGAGTCACGCTCAGGTTTACGCCCACGGTCTGCGCAACCCGTACGGGCTCGCCGTGCGACCCGCCACCAACCGGCTCTACGCGACCGATAATGGACGAGACGACTACGGCAACTCGGTTCCCGACGAGCTGAATCTCATCACACAGGGCGGTAATTACGGCTGGCCGAACTGTTGGGGCAATGGGGGCGGAAGCAATTGCGCCGGCACGATCGCTCCCGTCCTGGAATTCGAGCCCCATTCCTCCGCCGATACCCTGGTGTTTTACCGGGGAACCGCCTTTCCAGCGGCATACCGCAACGACGCGTTTGTGACGGAGTGGGGGGACAGCGTGAATGGATTGGGCACCGGTCATATTTTGAAACGGGTTCATTTCCAGGGCTCGAGGGTGTCGCTCTCGACTTTTGCAACCGGTTTCTCCAACCCCCTGGGTATGGTTCTGGGGCCGAGCGGCGCGCTACTCGTGGGTGATTACGGCAGCGGCATTATCTGGCGTATTGCCCCCACCGGGCACTGAGTGCACTCCGTGAAAATGCTCTACCGAGCGCTGTGCGGCATCCTGTTGAGCGTTGGCGCGCTGAGTGGTTCCCCACACCACGCCGACGCCTCGATTGCTCTGCAGGTGCTGGTGACGCCCGGAGGCCAGCCCGACGACATCACGACGGACGGAAAAGGTGGCATCGTGTGGGGAGATTTAGCACGGGGCACGGTGGATCGGTTCGACGGTAAACGCGTCACAGTGCTGGCGCGCGGCATTTCCGTGCCCGAAGGAGTGGTGGTGTTGCCGGGTGGCGACATCATCGTGGCGGAACAGGGAAAAGATCGAATCGATCGGATTGATGCTAGAGGTAGGTTGAGTGTCGTGCGAAACCTCGTGCCGGTTGCCGGTCAAGAAGGTGTCGACGGCATCGGTCGGGACCCTCGCAACGGCGACCTACTCATCCCCGATTCGCCGCACGGTACTGTTTTTCGGATGAACGTCCACGGTGGAAACGTTCGCACCATCGCGAGCGGTATAGGCCGGCCGGTCGATGCCGCCATGGGTCGAGGCGGATACGTTCTCATCCCCGACGAGCACCTGGACACGCTGGTGGTGGTGTCGCCGCGAGGACGGGTATCGTACCGAGGTTCCCTATCCATTCCCGACGATGTCGCAGTTTCGAGCTCCGGCCGGGTTTGGGTGACGACGCTGGGCGACAACTCGCTTTGGGAGGTAGATCCGGGAGCGGCCCCCATCCGCCAGGCTATCGACCTGGCCAATCCACAGGGACTCATGCTGGATCGGTGCGGCGATCCGATCGTGGTGGAGCAGAATGCCGGCCGAATCGTACGACTGCTGCTGACGGCGCGATCCGCGCGGTGCGCTCTGTAGCGGTGTGATGCCTTCCAATCATTCCTGAGCAAAGGTCGTTTGAATCAGGCAGAACTCATTGCTGCCAAGATCGGCCTGTAGTGGAAGTCGCGGTCAGGTGGGTACTCATCTTTCACCCATGTGAACGACTTGCGTCTATCGTCGCTGCTATCGGCACCTTGCGTTGAAAAACTTGAGATTCACTCACACGAAGTCTTCACGGTCCCCTGGTACCGTAAACCTCGGAACTCGGTTTTCCGAGGCGCGGACACTACCGATAGGAAACGCAATGGAGGTGAAACATCATGCAGCATTTCTCAATTCCACGGGCACGGCGAGTACTTGTATGCGCGTTAGTCGTCGGCTTTTCATGGCCGGGAACAGCGGTTCTGGCCTCGCCTTCCGCCGCGCATGAACGAGGTAAGATCCAGTTCATTTCGTGGAATACCGCGAAGCACACAGCCAAGATTAGCCTTACAGCCGGCCTAACCAGCACGAATCACACGCTGAACTTCAATGGCTACACGTACGGCTCTATGGTGTTGAGCGTACCCAAAGGGTACAGAGTTACCGTCAGCTTTACGAACAAGAGTACGTTTAACCACAGCGCGGTCTTCACGCAGTTTGCGGATAAGTCGAGTGAAGGGAGCCACCCGGTGGTCTTTGCCGGTGCCAGCTCACCGGATCCGATCGCGGGCACACCACCAGACGAAACCGATACATTCTCGTTTACGGCCAGTAAAGTGGGAACCTATGCCATCATTTGCGAGGTGTCCCATCATGCCGATGCCGGGATGTGGGATGTCTTCAAGGTGACCCATGCGAAGCAGCCGTCCGAAAAATTCACTGCCGTGGCAAGCCCCACTCCGACTCCATAACGGGAGATTATTGCATCATGTGGTGCCTCCGGCGAACTTCGACCTTCGCCGGGGGCACTGGATGCTCTCTCCGGCTCATCGATTTGATAACGTCCAGAAGGCGGCTCGACTTCGCGACACGCATCCGTCCACGCACACGAGCAGACCTGATAATATCGGCCCCATACACGAAGGATAGAGTAACCGCAACGTGACTCGGATTCTCCTGATTGACGATGATGACAAACTTCTGCCCCTGTTGCAGCGCGGTCTGGCGTACGAGGGATTCGAGGTGCACACCGCGTCAGAAGGAGAAACGGGACTCGAGGTGGCACGGGCCGTCCATCCGGACGTCGTGCTCCTGGACATTGCAATGCCCGGAATGGACGGATTCGCGGTGTGCCGCATGCTTCGATTGCGGTCGAACACCGCGATCATCATGCTGACGGCGCGTGACGATGTCGCCGACAAGGTAGCCGCGCTGAATCTTGGAGCCGATGACTATATCGCGAAACCATTCGCCTTTGACGAATTACTCGCCCGCGTGCACGCAGTACTTCGCCGCCAACAAGCGGCGGCCGACGCGCTTCGGTACGCGGATCTGGTTCTGGTTCCGGAAACCCGCGAGGTGCATCGTCATGGCGTGACCATCGATCTCACGGTCCGGGAATACGAACTGCTGTTACTGTTCATCCGACATCCGCGGCAGGTACTGACCCGCGATCAAATTCTCGAACGCATCTGGGGATACGATAGCGAGGCAGACACGCACGTGCTCGACGTCCATGTTGGCCACTTGAGGCAAAAACTGGAAGCCAACAACGAGCCGCGTCTCATTCAGACGATTCGTGGGATCGGGTACTCTCTGCGCGGATAACTACATGCTGATACGAACCCGTCTTGCCCTCGCACTGGTCGCAATCTTGATTGTGGCCATGACTGCTTTCAGCATCGTCACGTACGAAGTCATGCGAACCAGCTTGACCTCTGATGTGCGTCGCGACGTTCAACTACGTGCGGATGCCATCGTCGCTGCCACCTGGCCGGCCCATGGATCCACTGCGCTGCGGTTGCCCAAGCTCCATGTGTTTACCGCGCCTGACACCTATATCCAGATCCAGAATGCACACGGAAAGGTAATTGCCAGCTCGGGCGACCTCGAGCACCGGACACTGCCAATTCTCGCGGCCGCTCTTCGCGCCCACCAGACAGAGGAAGTAGCCATCGGTGGTGTCCCGTTAGTTCTCTCCGAACGACCAATCACGGTGAATGGCCAGATACAGGCATATGTAGTGGTTGGCCAGACGCCCCATCAGATTTATCTCGCGTTAGGTCAGCTTCGCCGGTTTCTCTATCCGGGAACGGCAATTGCGCTGCTGTTGGCCGGAGCGACTGCCTGGTTCCTGGTGTGGTGGTCCATGCGTCCGCTCGAGCGATTAGATGCAACGGCTGCGGGCATTGCGGCGACCCGCGATCACACTCGGCGGGTTGGTGAGGACGGTCGCTCGGATGAGATCGGCCGCCTCAGCCGCTCGATCGACACCATGCTGAGTGCGCTGGACGATGCGTATCGGCAGGTCCAGAACGTGAGTGAGCTCCAGCGACATTTTTTGGCTGATGTTTCGCATGAATTGCGGCGCCCTTTAACGATCATCCTATCTTCGCTCGATCTTCTGGCCCGGGTTGGTGGGGAAGATCCCGCCTTTCAAACGCAGACTCTGGCTGATATGCGGGTCGAAGTGGACCGAATGGCGCGCATGGTCACCCAGCTCTTGACCCTGGCGCGTACGGATTCCAGCGCGGCAATGCCCCGGGAACCGATATTCCTCGCCGATGTCATTACCGATGCGTGCCGGCAAGGTCAGCCCGTGAACAACCACGCTGCGCTCGTCTGTTCGGGTCTCGAGCGACTCGACGGCGTGCTGGTCCACGGTAACGTGGATTATCTGCAACAACTCTTTCTCATCCTGCTCGATAATGCTTTCAAGTACACCGCAGCCGAGGGACGGGTGGATGTTATCGCCGCGCCGAACGGCGCAACTGTCGATGTAATTGTGGCGGACACAGGACCCGGCATCACTCCCGACGACCTCGAACACATTTTCGACCGCTTTTATCGAGCACCAAGTAGCCGGCGCTTCCCTGGCATGGGGCTCGGCCTCTCTATTGCCCAACGCATCGCGGAGCAGCACGGCGGGCGGATCGCCGTGGAAAGCTTTGTTGGCAGCGGTAGCCGGTTCATCGTCAGATTGCCCCTTCTCGTTGCCGATTCATGACAACACTCCACCGATGGTGGGATTACGCTCGGCCATCAGGAGCAAACAGACCGTTGGCGCGTCGGTCGTCCAGCATGCAATTCCCTTTTCCAGATCGGTGGAATTGATCACGATCGAGCCGACATACAGTGTCGCCTTCTCCCTTTCCAGTTGAGACCATGCTGGGGACTTGGCTTCCAGCGGTGAAACCGCGAACAACCATCCCTCATTTAGAATGCCGCCCGGGGTAGTCACGTCGTTCCCGGTGGCGTGCGCATTCCCTGCAGACGGTGGTAGAAAGACGCAGATATTGTCCCTGGAATAGGGTGACCAAAAACGACGGCAGGGTATTGCCTTTACCTGCGGAATACGGCATCCTGGTGACGGCTACGTCGGCCATTCCAGAACCTGGAGGTAAGGTCGTGGGTCCCTTGCTGTGGTCACAAAGGCCAAGAAGACCACATTTGCTCCGCGGCGTTGCATTCCTATGTGTATGGACGATTGTTTGGAGCTCGAATGGGGTAACCGCCGCGCTGTCAGCCGCGAGCTCCTCCCGTGTCGTGGGTATTGCCCGCGTCACCCCGCGGGTACATGGCGGCGGATGGGGCAGGGCGCGCGCACTTCACCGGGACACGCGGATTCCGCGCCAGGTCATCGTAAAAGCAGACAGGCGACCCCACGCCGGACGGACAGGGGGCGCATTGCGGCTGAAAGACTCTGTCTTCAACCCGGCGCGGGAGAATCCAAAGTACGACTACGCCGAGACGCCGTCGGTCGCGGACGTCAACTGGTTCCGCGCGAACCACTCGCGGACGTACGTACAGCTCGGTATGCGATCCGGCTATTACGAACGTGCCGATATGTCGGACTCCATCGGACGCCGCGTGTACTTCCATTGGCAGCCGAGCATCTTTGGAACCGTCGCCGAGGCGATCGCAGCGTTTAGAGACGCGGTGAGTCGCACCAAAACGTACACGCAGGCCACGGAGAACTGTGCCGATGTCTTTGCGACCCGGTGTTTCCTGGCAACCTACAATATGAGCTCGGGCAAGACAGAAACCTACGAGATCGTGCAGGTACATCGGTGCATCGGTGAAAGCTCCGACACCGAGTCGCGCAGCGATCTTTCTCTGGCCGATATCGCGACGATTGCATCCAGACTTCATGTCGCCGGCGAAGCGGTGCTGGAACACGCTTGCAAGTGAGATATCGCGATCCTCAACGGCCACGCCAGGCGGTTGATTTCGTTCTGCGCTGCCTGACTCATAGCTTCACGCTGCACGGGTAGCTGCGCGTGCTCGGGTTCCACTGGGCGGCGCTGACCTTTCAGTCGCTCCAGGGATCGGGTACTGAGCCAGATGCGGAGCGCGGAGATATATCGTCCCCGGAATGAAAGAAGGCGGCTCAGTCGATGGAGTGACCGAGCCGCCTTCGTACGTCACCGGGCCGGATGGCCCCGCTTGAGCGCGGAGCCTTTAGTGCGCGGCGGTGATATTGGTCGTCGTGGTGCTGCCTTCGGCGGCACTGTTCGGCGACGTCTGGATGATCATGATTCCGCCGGTTGCCGTGGTTGCGGCCGCCAGTCCAGGGAATGCCGCGGCGGCGCCGGTGCCACCCACGAATCCGAGGGCCTCCAGCAGGGCCGCAGCTTCGCGCACGTAGAGGAAGAGGTCGGTCTCATACCCCTTGTTGTTCGGGGGAATGGACGCGGCATCGTTCTTCGCGGTGGCCAGGGCCGCTCGCGCCAGAACTCGATGCTCGGCCTCCACGCCCATGAACTGAGCGGCAATCTTCGAGAGCTGCGGCTGGCCCAGCTCGGCGAACTCGCGAATGGCCGCCAGGTAGGCTCCCACGAAGATCGTGTCGGCCGCTTCGACGTTCTTGAAGAACGTGGTGAAGTCGGTCAACGCAGTGGGATCGGGAATCGTGAAATTGGTGGTGAGAGGGGTTGCTCCCACCGCCGTCAGAAACTGCACATGCAAGATCTCGGCGGCGAGGATTGCCTGGACGATCTCGAGCGTCAGTCCCGTGAGACCGATGGTGCCGGCATTATTCAGCGCAGCGGTGAGAAACGTGACGGCAAAATATTCCGCCGTCTGCGCGATGTTCAGAATGTCATTCACGTTTTCCGTGGTGTAGGTGCCGCTTTTAGTCAGACTGGGACTTGGAAAAAACGAAAGGTTCGGGAATTGCAGCGCGGCGCTGCCGGTGCCCGTGACGGCCGGAGCCGTCGTGGTGTCGGCCATGGCAACGCCCGGAACGGCGACCAGTGCTGCGCCGATCCCCGCGGCCTTCAGTAGCTGTGCACGGCTCAAGTGCCCCGAAAGGAAATCCCTCATAGTTTCTTCGTAGCGGCGTTTTCCGTCTTCGTTCACGTGTGTCCCCTTCCCGTTACTGTTTGATTTCGATGTGTGTTGGCGAGCGATGTTGAGTGGTAGTTCCGTGCCTGTGAGAGCCATGTGGCTCCTACGCACTGCGCTGCCTCCAAACGCGCTGTAACAATCACTGTACATTCTAATAACAAAGGTGGAACATTCGGTATTAACTGGGTGTGCAGCCGTTCAACGCCCCGAGGTCGCGGGTGCGCAAGGCGCCGGCTGCCGGTCGTCCGGCGTCCGATCGTGGATGATGCCACCAACAGAGATCGTGAGAAGGGGCCCGTCACCGCGGCGCTGTTGGATCGCGCCGCTCCTCAATCCGGCGTGTACCTCGTCGGGAGATCAGCACACGATTCCGGCTTTCCACGAGGCAATACGATCGCGCGTGGCAAGCCTGTAGACCCGGATACCGCGATATCCGGGCCTGTGCGAGATGTGCTGTTACGCCGACCGCTGTCTGGCTGATTGCTGCTCGTATGGATACGCGTACTCAGGGGTATATCCACGTCGCCGCCCGAGGGGCGTCCGGACGGCAAAGATTAGCCGCTGCACCAGCCGCGGAGGCCGCGCCAGGTACACGTCGTTCGCAAAGCGCTGGACGATCACGGCAACGTGCAGAAGTGGTGGTAATCCGATCGAAATTATGTGTATGGAAAAGGGGGGGCCGTAGACGCGCAGTAGCCGGGTAGTTTCGAGTGCGCGCGTGAGGCCCATGTACCAGCCAGTTCGACGAACGGCACATGCCGTACGCCAGAGATGGCGTACGGGTGATGGGGCTACCTGGCGAAGGTTTCCAGCATCCCGATGTCGTAGAAAACGACCGGCTCGTTGCCGACGGTCCAGCCGTCGTGTCCCGGCGGGATCTCTGCCACGTCGCCTGGGCCGAACTCATCCTCGGTTCCGTCTTCCATTCGCACGCGGATACGGCCGGAGATCACATGCCAGAGGTGATGGGTTTCGCACAATTCGGTGTCGGATTGCGGCTTGAGGCATTCGCTCCAGGAGAAGCCGGGCTCGAATTGAGTGAGCATCACTGTCCTCCCGCCGACGGTGACGAGGTCTGCTCGTCCCTTGGGAAAGGTACGTGTCTCATCGGGTGACGCGAAGTTCTTCTTCTCAATCCCAGAGGTTGCCATGCCGGTGACTCCTTTCGTCACTTCCCTACAGTCGCGCTACAGTCGCGTTACGTCAAGCATGCTCATACCATGAAAATATACTATCACCGGGGCCGTCTGTCGAGAGCCCGGAAGGTGCCCTCGGTTGTTCGACTGGGGTGCGTGCTCGACGAGCGTATGGACTCCTCAATACTCGCCAACGCGGTGTATGATAGCGTCACGGATCGCGGGCGGGTGATTCTGGATAGCGAACCGCCGCTCGAGTGAGGCAGGCACGGCGAAGGTCGTTTGGCGGATCGGTACGGGGCGGAGGTGTCCATGCTGGGGTTACGGCGTTCAGACAAGGTACAACTCCTGCGACAGGTCCCGCTCTTTCGCGAGCTCAATCAGCATCATCTCGGCCAGATCGCCGGGTACGCGGACGAGGTGAGTTTTGAACCTGACGCTGTACTGATGAGGCAGGGACAGGCCGGCCGGGAGTTCTTTCTCATTGCCGATGGGAGCGTGCGCGTGGAGCGGGATGGTCAGGTGGTTGCTCACCTGGGCTACGGCGACTTCGTCGGCGAGATGTCCCTGCTGGACGGTCAGGTACGCAGCGCAACGGTCGTAGCCGAGACACCCAGCACCTTTCTCGTTATTCGCGGTCGCTCGTTCGACGACCTACTCGAGAAGGTTCCTGATCTCGCGCGAAAGATGCTGTTCATCCTCAGCAGGCGGATTCGTGATCTGGAAGAACGATTCGTGCTGCCGGCCGCGGGCCCCGAGCGCTCGCCTGGCCTCCCGCGGGCCGGAGAAGCTTCCCCTCCCGAGACCGGGGCAGTCATGGTCGAAGGCGTGCTGTGCACGCGCAATCACCTCAATGAACCAGCGGCATCCTACTGTTCGGTCTGTGGCGTCTCGATGCTGCAGCGTGCTCGGGATCTCGTGACCGGCCCGCGTCCTCCATTGGGCCTATTGCTGTCGGATGATGGTGCAATGTTCATCCTGGACGCTGACTACGTGATCGGGCAGTCTCCGGCGGAGAACGACCTGGTGCAAACCGGACAAGCCAAGCCGTTGGTCCTGGTGGATGACCAAAACCGGATCGCACCCGAGCACGCAAATATCCTTTTGAAAGGCTGGGGCGTGTGGGTGCGCGACTGTGGGTCCGAGACGGGCACTCGAATCTCTGCCGCGGGAAACGACTCGGCACTTCTGCCCGATCAGTTGGTACAGCTCCAGCCCAACGCAACCCTCATCCTGGGTGACCGCACGCTCAGATTCTACTCAAACGTGCTCGATGTATGACCCGTTGCTCGCTGACCTACACAGATAATGGGTATACGCGGATCGCACGTCGGTGACGGATACCTTCAGCACTGATCCAGCGGTGCTACCACCGAGTGGCAAAAACGTCGACCTCCCGCAAGCCTTGCTCGACGAAAGCCTGTGGAGTGACGCGGCGGTGTCACACGAGGGCCTCAAGGTAATCGAGGTTCCACTGGTGACAATCGGCGGCGGACTCGGCTCTCTCGCTCTGATCCAGTACCTTCGTGCCGCAGGTGTCAGCCCATCCAACCTCAGGATCCTCAGCGCCGTTGATGCTCCGCATGAAACCTACAAGCGACTGGCCGAGACCTCCCAGGTCGGCGCGGAGGACACGCTCCGGTCTGGATCCGATGCGACGATGGACAACATCTGGGGCTGGCCCGGGTATGCGCTACGGCAAGCGATTGGCGATCGTAGCCTTCGTCCTCTCTGGACGGTACTGACCGAACCGGTGCTGAGCGAGTACTTCAACCCACGGTCGCGCGACTTCTATGAATCGGTCGAGCGTGAAGCTCGTCGCCTGGCCTGGCCCAGCATGCTGGCAAAGGGGCAGGTTCGCATGGTACGTCGCCGCACCAGCGGAGGCTACTATGTAGTTCAGATTCCCGAGACCGGTGATGTCCCGGTGGCATATAGATGTACGTACGTCCATGTGGCAGCCGGATATCCATCACTCCGCTTCCTTCCCGACCTGCAGAACTATCGAACTCGGTATGGCGATTCCTTCAGAGTCGTCAATGCGTACGAACCGCATGAGCACGTCTACCAGCGGCTCCGGTTGGGGGCCGGAACTGTCATCGTGCGCGGGTCGGGTGTCGTTGCCTCTCGGATCCTCCAGCGGCTTTTCGACGACCGAGAGCACCACGGAGCCCAAACCACGGTTCTTCACCTGTTCCGCACCTACGTAGAAGGCCCAACCGGATCCCGGTTGTTCCGTCGAGACGGTGGTGGGGGCTTCTCCTACCAACCGTTCAACTTCCCGAAAGCAGCGTTTGGAGGACAGCTCAAAGCGAAACTGGAGGGGCTGAACGGCCGTGACCGCGTGGACTTGATCAAGGCGATGGCAGGGACGAGCACACCACGCCGCAGGTACTGGCAAAAGCAAATCGAAACTGGCTCACGGCAGGGATGGTACCGGCAGTACCGGGGTGAGGTGAAGGAAGTGCATCCCCAACCAGATGGCCAGGTCTCGTCCCATCTAAAACAGAACGATGGCACCACGGTGGAGATTGCCGCCGACTTTATTATCGACGCGACCGGACTGGAGGGTGAGATCAGGGATCACGCGCTCCTCAAGGACGTTCTCGACCACACGGGTGCTTACGTCAATCCTTTGGGCCGTCTGGATGTCGAGCCGACCTTCGAGCTGAGCGGGACCCGAAATAATCCGGGCCGCGTATACGCCTCCGGCGCGACGACGCTGGGTGGATACTACGGGCCGGTCGACTCATTCATCGGTGTACAGTACGCCGCGCTTCGGATCTGTGATGACCTGTCGCGCCTCGGTTTCTGTCAGCGGCTCGGCGCGTGGCGTTCACTGCGGCAGTGGTGGCGGTGGATGCGGAATGCGCCTCCATGACGCCCACGCTGGTTGGCCGCTTTCAGACCCGCGTGTTCCTGATCCTGGTGGTGGGAGTCCCGTGGACTCTCCTGGTGTCTCCGCTCCTACCCGTCCCTGCCTCCATGCACCTGTCGGCGGTGTACAGGCTGACATTTACCGCGCTTCTTCTGGTGGCCGGAATCGGCCTCCTGTGGGACGCACTATACTACGGTCTACAGCAATTTCGTTGGGACAAGGACTGGCCATCGTTGTTCGCGCTCTTGAACGGCTTCAACGAAGGTCTCTCGACCTGGATCGCACTGCATCTCTCCGGAGCGTTGGGAGGGACATATGCTTCATCGAACCCCATGTTTGGCGCGTTCGTGCTGCACTTCTCGACGACCTGGATTCTTCTCTGGTTGGCGCTGCAAGGGCCCATGCGCATCCTGTTTCCGCGTTGGCGTTTCCAGGGTGGTCGTGTGATTTCGTGATGATCTCAGAACGGAGTTAGAGGAGGTACGTCGTCATGGCACGGATCGAATGGGTTGAAGATGAAGATGCCACGGGACTTCTGGCAGACATCTATGCGGCGGCGCGCGCATCCAGCCCAACCGGGGAGGTTCCGCCGATCTATCGCACGATGAGTCAGCGCCCCGACTTCCTCGCCGCCGTTGTTGGCGCCGCCGGTATGCACTTTTCTGACGGGGCACTCAGCCGCGCGCAACACGAGATGATCGCATCGTACGTTGCCGCGCTTACCCGGTGTCACTACTGACTCAGCAGCCATGCGTGGTTCCTGCAGTTGCAGGGAGAGCAGTTCGGTCCAGTCGCAGACGCTCTACGCGACGGTGATCTCGATAGCGCACCGGTCACGGAAGCAGAGCGCGCCTTGCTAGAGTTCGTTGCCACACTGACTCGTCACGCCTATCGTATCACCGACGCACAGGTACAGCATTTACGAGAGATGGGATGGAACGATGCTCAGATCGCCGAAGCGGTGTATGTAGGCTCGCTGTTCAATCTCTTCGTCCGTCTCGCCGACGCCTTTGACATTCACCCCCCACCCGAGCGCGATCCTGGAGGCGTTCCCCCCCGGGCGGTGCTCCAGGCGCGTACGGAATCGGATCCTCTCTGAAGAGGAACGGCGGCGGATCGCCCTGCGATCCAAGACCGAACGCACGCTCTACAGAAAACCAAAACGTATTCGCCAGACTTCGGGACGACCGCCAATTTCGGAGCATAGTCGCGATCTAATCATTGCCGTGAGCCTATCGGCGCCAACGAGAGTCGAGCAGGAGCGAGTGGGGTACGCGCGCAGCAGCGCCGCTTACCATCACCCTCACCGCGCCTCTCGCTTCAGCGCAGCAGACGCTGCACGCGATGGTTCTCAGTGTCGGAGACGTAGATCGTACCGTCAGGCGCAACGGTGATTCCGCCCGGATGGTGGAACTGACCGGCGTACGAACCGGCGCTGCCCCAGACACGCAGCAGTGTCCCATCCGCTCCATACTCTTGCACCATGTTCCGTGTTGTATCGGCGAGGTACGTGTCCCCGGCGGCGTCCACGGTGATGCCGGCGGGATTGGCGAGGACCAGTCCGGCGAGCGCCGGCTTCGGTGCCCCCCACGACGCAAGGAGCGTTCCACCGCTCGAATATCGCTCGACGTGTGGGGGCGCGCCGTAGGCGATGGTGATGTTCCCCTGGACGTTCACGGCGATGCCGGGTCCCGGACCGAAGAAGCCGAGATGGATCAGGCCGAGCTGCTTCCCAGCCGGCGAGAGGCGCAGGATATTCGCGCCATCCAGCGCGAGCTGGCTTGGAGGAGGGTAGAGAAAGACGCCGACCACGACGATGTCACCATTGGGCGCCACGGCGATGCCGCTCGGCGGATCGGCGAGATGGAGGTCGCCCCAGCGCGCCAGCAGCGTCCCGGACGGCGAGAACTTGCTGAGGACGACGTCCTGTCCAATCTGCTGTTGCCCGATGTAGATGTTCCCCTGGGGATCGAGCGCCATCCCCGTGCCGGGGTGCGGCACCGCAAAGCGAACGTGGAAGTTTCCGTCGGCGCCAAGTGTCTGGACGCGACCGTTCGCCATGTCGTCCACCCAGAGCTGCCCCCGGGCATCGAGCGCCACGCTCGCCGGGAACCAGAAGCGACCCGGCGCGGTGCCGCCGCTACCCCACTGCGCCAGGAGCCGTCCGCCGGATGACAGCACCAGGACTCGGCCGGAGACGGGGTCCGACACGTACATCGTGCCGTTGTGCGCCACCGCTACCCCGGCAGGTCCCGACTCGGGTCCCAGACAGGCAGTGGTCTGCCAGACGGCGAGCGGTTCCGAGGAGCATTCCAGCGGACCCGGGAAGATCGTTCCAACCGGCCAGCGTGCGAGAATGCGTCCCCCGGATGCTCGCGCCTCGATGCGATGATTGTAGGCATCGGCGAGGAAAACGTTGCCGCGGTTGGTGGCCACCGCGGTCCAGCTTGCCGTGGGGTCGAGCTCGTCTGTGCCCCAGTGCCTCAGCACCCGTCCGTCCGGCCCATGCTCGACGAGGAAGTGGTAGACGCGGCAGTCCTTATAGCACGGCTCGGTGCCGCCGACTGCGACATAAATGTCACCTGCCGGATCGGTAGCCACCGCGAGCTGCGTGATGATCGCACTGGCCGCGCCGAAGGGGGCGACGGGTGTGCGCAACTGGGCGAGCAGCCGTCCTGAGGGTGCCCGCCGCTGGACGAGATACGAGGTCGCGCAGGCCGGCGGTCCGTAGGAAATCGTGCAGCGGCTTTCCGGCGCTGCGGCAACGATCACGTCGCCTCCTCTGCCGATGGCCACCGCGAGCTGGGTTCCCGTTGCTCCAGGGATAGCGATCGGCACGCTGGCCATGCGCCGGTGAGAAGGGGAGTACACCCGGATGGCACGGTGGAACGAGTCCGCGGCGTAGATGGTTCCTGTCGCGCTCACCGCCAGACCGCTCGCCCCCTGTGGGGCCAGATCGGCATCGCCGAAGTGCGCCAACAGGCGTCCGTCCGGTGCGATTTCTAGGATACGGTGGTTGCCGGTATCCGAGACATAGACGTTGCCGCGCGGACCAACCGCCAGCCCGGCCGGCTGGCTCAGCGTGGGCAGAGAGCGGGCGGCGCCCAGCACCGTCCAGCCCCCGGCCGTCGCCGGGCTTCCCGTCGCGACCGCCGGCGAGCTGGGTGTCTTGCCCAGGATGCCGATAGCGAGGCCACAGGCAGCGAGCAGAGTCAAGATCCTTCGCATGGAGCACCTCCCCGTAGTTGGTTGCCTCCACTGTCATAACGATTTGGCCCTGTGCATGTGTGACAGGGAGAGGAGAGCCGGTCCGGCGGCCGGCATCCTCCATCGACAGTTAAAACCCTGAACGTAACTGACAGGCCCTAGCCGCTCGGATGAGGCAGGCGCGACGATGGCCGAACCTGTCGATCGGATCCCACCTCCGAATGATGAGAATACGGTAACGGTCTGCTGGTATCGTTACGCTTGAGAAGGAGACATCGATGGTAGGGCAGCGAGCGCTCTCTGGTGAGTAGATGATCAGGCGTCTCTGGCGCGACAGCCTCTGGTGGAACGCGTACGAGTACTTGGTCGGGCGTCCGTGGATCGGCACGATTTGCGGTCTCGGACTGGTGGTTATACTCGTGCCGGTCCTTATCGCTGCCGGCGGATACCAGGGCTTTCTGGGTCCCAGCATTCCGCTCTTTTTTCTGGTCCCCATGCTGCTGGCATCGACACTCGGCGGAGGCATCGCCGGTGTTATCGTGTCCGTCGCCGCGGTGGGTGCGTGGGACTGGTACTTTATCCCGCCACTCCATACACCCACCATCGTCTATCCGCGAGACGTTCTGGCCCTGGTCGTGTTTCTCTTCGATGCTCTGCTGACCGGGCAGCTCGCCACGGCGGCGCGGCGGCGTGCTGACGACGCGATCCTTCGTGCACGTTCCTCGGAAGCACTGTACGATCTCAGCGTCACTTTGATCGGGAATCATGATCTCGCGGCTATTCTTCCGAACCTGACCGAGCGACTTCGGGCGACGTTCAGTTTGCGGGCGTGCGCGATTCTACTCAACGATTCGGATGGATCGCGCTGGCACATCGTGGCCGCATCCGGCGACATTCCCGACGATCTGAATATCGAGCGAAGCCGGAATATTGCCGGCGTACTGTCATGGGTCGGCAAGACCGGGCAAATGTGCGGGCTGGGGGAAGGCGTCCAGAACGGTGATGCCCACGACCACCCGCATATCGGGAGCCGTCTGGCCCAACAAGCTCAGTTCTGGCCCCTGCAGGTCGGTCCTCGGTTGGTTGGCGTGCTCGAGTTGGTCTATGGGCCCGACGTGCAACTCGATCGGCAACGAAATCGCCTGCTCGCGACGCTGGCGAACGGCGCGGCGATTGCAATCGAGCAAGAACGGCTTTCCCATGAGGAGCAACAGGCGACGCTGGCGCGCGAAAGCGACCGGCTCAAGAGCGCGCTCCTGTCGTCGGTTTCCCACGACCTGCGAACGCCACTGGCCGGCATCAAGGCCGCGGCCACGTCGCTCCTCCAGGACGATATCCAGTGGGGTGAAGAGGATCGACGCGCCTTTATCACCGACATCAATGCGGAGGCCGACCGCCTGGCCCGGCTCGTGTCAAACCTACTCGATGTTTCTCGCATCGAAGCGGGCGCCATCAAGCCTCAGAAAGAGTGGGACGATGCCTCTGAGCTGATCGACCGCGTGGTGCACCGTTTGCAACCTCAGCTCGCTCATCATGCCATTTCGCTGTCGGTTGAACCGGAATTACCGCCGGTTCGCTGGGATGCAGTCCATATCGAGCAGGTGCTCACGAATCTGATCGATAACGCGGCTAAATACTCCCCGGAGGGCTCGCCCATAAGCATCTCGGCACGCGCCGCCGCGTCCGCCCAGGGTAAACGGGAGCTTTACGTCTCGGTGAGCGATCGTGGCTCCGGATTACCACCGGCCGAACAGGACAGGATTTTTGACAAGTTCTATCGCATCGCCGGCGCTGGCCGCCGTACCGGTGGCACAGGAATGGGACTCGCCATCGTCAAGGGATTGGTCGAAGCGGGTGGCGGCTCCATCACGATCGAGAGCGCCGTAGGGCAGGGAAGCACGTTCACGGTTGTATTGCCCCTGGATGACGGTACTAGGGACGAAGAGCGCGCCGAACGCGACGATGACTCCACGGAGTTACCGTCGTAGTGAGCGGGCAGCGCATTCTCGTGGTCGATGATGAACCGGCCGTCCGGCGCGCTCTTCGCGCCAACCTGGCGGCGCGCGGCTACGACGTGCGTGCCGCCGAGACCGGCGAGGAGGCTCTAAAAGACTTCGATGAGGGGCGCACCGATCTTTTGGTTCTCGATCTCATGCTCCCCGGCATCTCCGGCATCGACGTTTGCCAGGCGATCCGTGCCGTTTCGTCGGTGCCAATCCTGGTGCTTTCGGCGCGAGGGGAGGAACAATCCAAAGTGCAGGCGCTCGATCTGGGCGCCGATGACTACCTCACCAAGCCGTTCGGGATCGACGAGCTGTTGGCCCGCGTGCGTGCCCTTCTGCGGCGATCGCCTACCGGAAAGAATGCAATCGACGGGATACTGCAAGCCGGGCCGCTCGCGCTGAATACGCAGACGCATCAGGTTCAACGCGACGGTGTGGCGCTCGAATTGACCCCGCGCGAGTTCGACGTGCTGGCGTATCTCATGGTCCACCGGGGCAGAATTGTGACCCACCGGGTACTGCTTCAGCAGGTTTGGGGCGCTGCCTACGAGCGGGAGACGCAATATCTGCGTGTCTTCATCAATCGACTGCGTCGCAAGATCGAGGTCGATCCCGCCCACCCCCAGTACATTTTGACCGAGCCGGGCGTCGGCTACCGGCTCATCACCATCGAATAGTTGTAAACGGTCGCCCTTTGGTGCAAATGTACCGCTGATATAACGCGCGTTTACAACTATTTATACTTTTGGGCTCGCCGTTTACGCCACGTTTACGCCGGATCATCCACAGTGACGGTGGATCCATGTTCCGGGGGTAACGAGTGACGAACTCTATTCACGTGCAGGCGGCATGACTGATGAGCGGTACGATCCTGGTCGTCGAGGACGATGCCAGCCTCAACCGGTCGCTCACGCGCAATCTGTCTGCGCGCGGCTACATGGTTCGGACTGCCGGCACCGTCGCAACGGCGTTGCAGGAGATTGAGCTCGCCTGCCCGGATCTGGTGCTACTTGATATCGACCTGCCGGATGGGTCCGGCTGGCAGGTCTTGCGTGCCATACGCGGCGGGAGCAGGGCGGGCACGGCGGTGATCGTGATGTCGGCCCTTCGCCCCAACGCGCATCTGGCGAGCTCCCTGCAATGCGCTGCCGTGCTGGAGAAGCCGTTTCCCATGGAGGCGCTGTTGCGTCTCACGACTGAATCCCTGGAACGCGTCGCGCGCAACGGTTCGTACGGAGCCTTTACCGAGAGGAACAAAGTCAATGACTGATCTTTTATTTATCGCTGTGACGTTCGTTTTCCTTGCTTCCAACGTGGCGTTTGCCTATGGCTGCGAGGACCTGATGGGGGGCTCTCGATGATCGAGAACATCCTGCTGACGATCGTCTCGGTGGCCGTTTTGATTTACCTGGTGGTGGCGCTCATTCGCCCGGAGGTGTTCTAGCCATGCCTTCCTGGTTGACCGGCAACGCAATCGCTCAATGGGCGCTCTATAGCGTGCTCTTGCTGCTGTCCGCCAAGCCGGTCGGTACCTACATGTATCGGATCTTCACCGGCCAGCGTACCTTCCTTCATCCGGTGCTGCGTCCGGTCGAGGTCGGCATCTACCGCATCACGCGAGTCGACGAAGGCGAGGAGATGCGCTGGTACATCTACATGCTGGCCATCCTCGCTCTTCAGCATCGTCGGCCTGCTGATCACATATCTGATCGAGCGCACCCAGCAGTGGCACGGCAGCTTCTTCAATCCGCAGCAGTTCCCGAACGTCACCCCGGTTCTGGCCTGGAACACCGCCGTCAGCTTCACCACCAACACCAACTGGCAGAACTACGCCGGCGAAGCCACCATGAGCTACTTCACGCAGATGGCCGGACTGGCCACCCACAACTGGATGTCGGCCGCCACCGGCATCGTGGCCGCCGTCGCGCTGGTGCGCGGCCTGGCTCGCCGCTCCGCCAGCGGACTCGGCTCGTTCTGGGTGGATCTGGTGCGCTGCATGCTGTATCTGCTGCTGCCCATGCTGATCGTCTACACCTTTTTCCTGATCTGGCAGGGCGTGCCGCAGAACTTCAGCGCCTATACCGTGGCCCACACGCTGGAGGGCGCGACGCAGACCATCGCGCAGGGACCGGTTGCCACGCAGGAAGCGATCAAGATGCTGGGCACCAACGGCGGCGGCTTCATGAACGCCAACTCCGCTCATCCGTATCGAGAATCCCACGCCACTCTCCAACTTCGTCGAGATGCTCTCGATTTTCCTGCTCGGCTCGGGGCTGGTCTACATGTTCGGCAAGTGGGTGGGAAACACCAAGCAGGGCTGGGCCTCTGGGCCGCCATGTTCATTCTCTTTTCGGTGCGGCTACTTCGCCGCCGTCGGCTTCGAGCAGAACGGCAATCCAACTGATCGCCTCCCGGGCTCACGTGCAAACCGTGGCGACCTCCACCCAGCCGGGCGGGCAACATGGAGGGCAAGGAGGTGCGCTTCGGCATCGTCGACTCGGCGCTGTTCGCCACCATCACCACCGATGCCTCGTGCGGCGCCATCAACGCCTGGCACGACAGCTTCACGCCGCTGGCCGGCCTCGTGCCTCTGACCAATATGGCAACCGGCGAAGTGATCTTCGGCGGCGTGGGCGCCGGGCTCTACGGCATGTTGATGTACGCCATCCTGGCCGTCTTCATCGCCGGCCTCATGGTGGGCCGGACACCTGAGTACCTGGGTAAGAAGGTCGAGAGCTTCGAGATCAAGATGGCGAGCATCGCCCTGCTGATCTCACCCGCGAATATTCTGTTCTTCGCGGCCCTGGCGATCGTCGGGACCTGGGGAACGGCGGCCATCTTCAATCCCGGGCCTCATGGCCTCAGCGAGGTGCTCTACGCCTTTACTTCGATGAACGCCAATAACGGCTCGGCGTTCGCCGGCCTGGGCACAGGCACACCAACGCTGCAGCCCTCGTTCAACTTCTACAACGTGACCGGCGGGATTGCCATGCTGATCGGCCGCTTCCTCTTCCTCACGCCGCTCATCGCCATCGGCGGATCGATGGCGCGCAAGAAGACCGTGCCGGCAAACCTCGGTACGTTTCCAACCGATGGTCCGACCTTCAGCATCCTGCTGGTCGCCGTCATCGTCATCGTGGCCGCGCTGACCTACTTCCCCGCGTACTCGCTCGGCCCCATCATCGAGCAACTCTTGCTCAACGCCGGCAAGACCTTCTAAGGAGAGCATTCATGGCTGTATCTTCCCCCAGTTAATGGAAGCAAGCTGTTCAACAGCCATCCGGGCACCGTGGGCGACCAGCGGCGCCAGAGCCAGGCGCTCTCGCATCTTCGATCGCAACATCCTGCGCCAGGCGACGATCGACAGCTTCCGCAAGCTCGACCCCCGAATGCAGCTGCGCAATCCCGTCATGTTCGTCGTGCTGGTTGGCGCGGTGGTCACGACCATCGAGTTTGTGCGCTCGCTCCTGCCCGGACTCGGGTCTGGGCGCCGATCGGTTCTTTATCGCTGCCGTCTCGCGTCTGGCTCTGGTTCACGGTTCTCTTCGCCAACTTCGCCGAGGCCATGGCCGAGGGACGCGGCAAGGCGCAGGCCGACACGCTGCGCCGCACCCGAACCGATGCGCAGGCAAAGAAGCTGCTGCCCAACGGCGAGACGCAGATCGTGTCGGCCACCGAGCTGCGCCGGGGCGACCTGGTGCTGGTGGAGGCCGGCGACCTGATTCCGGGTGACGGCGATGTGGTCGAGGGCGTTGCATCGGTCAACGAGGCGGCGATCACCGGTGAAAGCGCGCCGGTGATCAAGGAGCCGGGCACCGATATTCGCTCCTCCGTCACCGGCGGCACGACCATCGTCAGCGACTATCTCAAGATCCGCATCACCGCCAATCCCGGGGAAACCTTCATCGACCGGATGATCGCGCTGGTCGAGGGTGCGAACCGGCAGAAGACGCCGAACGAGATCGCGCTCAACATTCTGCTGGCCTCGCTCACCATCATCTTCTTGCTGGCCGTCTACACGCTGCAGCCGTTCGCGATCTACTCCGGCAGCGCGGTGGCCGTCACGACCCTGGTGGCGCTGCTGGTCTGCCTCATTCCGACGACCATCGGCGGCTTGCTTTCCGCCATCGGCATTGCCGGCATGGACCGCCTGGTGCAGTTCAACGTGCTGGCCATGAGCGGCCGTGCCGTCGAAGCCGCCGGTGATGTCGATACGCTGCTGCTGGACAAGACCGGCACCATCACCTTCGGCAACCGCCTGGCCTTTCAGTTCGTGCCGGTAGGCGGCCATTCCGAGAGCGGAGCTGACCGAGGCGGCGCTCCGCTCCAGCCTGGCCGACGAGACGCCGGAGGGCAAGAGCATCGTGGCGCTGGCGGAAGCAGAAGGGCGTTCACGTCGACCGGCACTGCCCTGCAGGGCGCCGAGCTGGTGCCGTTTACCGCCGAAACACGCATGAGCGGCATCAAGCTCAACGGCGACCAAATCATGAAGGGTGCGGTCGACGCCATCCAGCGCATCACACCCAATGCGCCGCCCGGAGCTTGTCAGAGGCGGCCGATCGCATTGCACGCGAGGGCGGCACGCCGCTCGCGGTGGCTCACAACGGTGAGGCGCTCGGCGTGATCTATCTCAAGGACACGGTCAAGCCGGGCATGCGCGAGCGCTTCGACGAATTGCGGCGCATGGGCATTCGCACCGTCATGGTGACCGGCGACAACCGCCTCACCGCCGCCACGATCGCCGAAGGAGGCGGGCGTCGACGACTTCGTGGCCGAGAGCAAGCCAGAGGACAAGATCGGTCTCATCCGGGCCGAGCAGGCCGATGGCAAGCTGGTTGCCATGACCGGCGACGGCACCAACGATGCCCCGGCGCTGGCTCAGGCGGATGTCGGCATGGCGATGAACTCCGGCACCCAGGCGGCCAAAGAGGCCGGCAACATGGTCGACCTCGACAACAACCCGACCAAGCTGATCGAAGTCGTCGCCATCGGCAAGCAGCTCCTGATCACGCGTGGCGCGCTGACCACCTTCAGCATCGCCAACGACGTGGCCAAGTACTTTGCCATCCTGCCGGCCATGTTCAGCACCCAGTTCCCCCAGCTGAACGCACTGAACATCATGCAGCTCTCGACTCCCCACTCCGCCGTGCTGTCGGCCGTGATCTTCAATGCCCTGATCATCGTGGCCTTGATTCCGCTGGCGCTGCGCGGCGTGAAGTACCGGCCGTTGGGCGCGGCCGCGGTATCTGCGCCGCAACCTGCTCATCTACGGGCTGGGCGGCATCATCGTGCCATTCATCGGCATCAAGGTCGTCGATGTCATCCTCACCGTTCTCCATCTCACTGCATAAGGACTTCTCATGAGCGCTCAAGCAGCCGCTAACTCTATCGTCCGATGCACCTCAGCCAGTTCCGACCGGAGGACGAGGCTCGATCCGGGGCCTTCTTATGACCGCGGTGCTGATGACAGTTGTCCTGATGATCGGGACCGGTATCATCTATCCTCTCGTCATGACCGGCATCGCCCAGGTGGTTTTCCACGACCAGGCAAACGGCTCGCTTATCAAGAACGCGAAGGGACAGGTCATCGGCTCCAGCCTGATCGGCCAGAACTTTACCAAGCCGCAATACTTCCATCCCGCGACTCTCGGCCGCCGGAAAGGGCTACGATGCCACGGCGTCGGCAGGCACCAACCTGGGCCCCACCAATAAGATCCTGCTGAAGAACACGATCGCCCAGGCGAATCTCATTCGCAAGGAAGATCAACCTGCCGGCCGACTACCCGCTGCCCGCCGACGCGGTTTCGACCTCGGCCAGCGGACTCGACCCCGATATCAGTCCGGCCTATGCCGATCTGCAGGTGCCCCGCGTGGCCAGAGCCCGTGGATTGAGCCAGGCTACGGTCCGATCGCTCGTACACAGGTATACGTCGGGCCGAACATTCGGCATCCTGGGTGAGCCCCGCGTGAACGTGCTGCAGCTCAATATCGCTCTCGATCAGCAGAAGAGATGAAAGTGAGCGCCAGCTATGTCAGGCGTGACCTTACTCGTTCCCTATAGCAAAGACGATGCATCGGCTTGCTTGCTCCGGCTGGCCTGTCGGATAGCTGCCGCCGAAGGCGGTCGGGTTGTGGTGCTCGCTCTTACTGAAGTACACCGTGCTTTGTCGCTGGCGGGGCTTCCCGCCCATTTCGACACGAAGGCCTGGTATGCCCTGAGTGATGCGGAAGAGGTTGCCGGCGGTTCGGACGCAGAGGTTGAGCTCGAACTTCGCCGCACCCACCACAAGGCCAAGACCATTATCCGAGAGGCCCAGTCGACGAGGGCCGATGCCATTCTCTTGCCCGTGCCACGGCGGCGCCATGTCCGGATACCGACCTGGCCCGACCGTACCCAGCAATATGTTTCAAAGCATGCGACCTGCCCCGTCATTACAGGACATTTTTCGGCGTTGCCACCTCGGCCCGCGTGGGATGTGTTGACGGAGGTTCAGCACATCCTCGACCACGCTTCCTAGCGGGACACCTTAGAAGCCATGTCACACGAGCTGCAGCGCCCAGACCCCGATGCTCTACTGGCCGGCATCAAGGTGGAAGAGATGGGCCAGAGGGGAAGACTCCGCATCTGGCTCGGTGCAGCGCCGGGGGCAGGGAAGACCTTCGCCATGCTGTGTGAGGGACATCGACGCAAGTCACGCGGCGCGGACGTGGTGATCGGTTTCGTGGAGACGCACGGCCGAAAGCACCTGGAAGAACAGATTGGCGACCTCGAAATTGTTCCCCCACGGACAATACCTAATTTGGGCGGTGTCCGACTGGAGATGGATACCGATGCGGTGATTGCACGCCACCCAAAGGTCGCGCTGGTCGATGAGCTGGCGCACACCAACGCTCCTGGATCGAGGCACGAGAAACGATGGCAGGACGTCCAGGAATTGCTGGATGCCGGCATCACGGTGGTGACGACGCTGAACGTCGGCAGCATAGAGAGCCTGCGCGACTACGTGCAGCAGAGCACCGGCATCACGGTGGCGGAGACGGTACCGGACAGCGTCATCGACGCGGCAGATCAGGTGGAGCTGATCGACCTCTCGCCGGATGCCTTCATCCAACGCGTCAAGGATGGGCAGGTCTTCTCTCCCGTGCAAGCCGAGCAGGCTCTGAGCACCGCCTTTACTCCGGGCAACCTGACCACGCTGCGCGATCTCGCTTTGCGAGCTACGGCCAGGGAGGTCGAGGAGAAGTTCGACACGTATTTACACGACCGGAAAGTAGAGGGCTTGTTGATCGGCGAGCGAATTATGGTTGCTGTCGATCACCGCCCGTTCGGCAGCACGCTTATTCGCGGGGGCTGGCGCCTGGCCGCCGCACTGAAGGGCGAGCTTATCGTCGTCCATGTCGAGCCGGTGGAGAGACGGCGCAAGCCTCAGAGCGTCGAGGACGAACGACAGCTCGCGACGAACCTGCAGCTGGCGGAGGATTTGGGGGCACAGATCGCTCACCTTCGGGGCAAAGTCGCGGAGGAACTGATCGCCTTCGCCCGCATGCATCATGTGTCACACCTCTTCATCGGGCACCCCAGCCACCGCCGGTGGGAGGAGTTCCTGCGTGGCTCGGTCACGAGTACTATTCTGCACCAGGCGCCGGGGGTCAGCGTTCACGCCATCGGCGACACGAGCCACGCCCATACGCGTGAGGCGGTGCGTGGTTCGTCCGAAGCTCCTCCCGCCGCGGCCGAGAGAAACCCTGACCGTTCACTGATGGAGTATTCAAACTCACCGTCCTTCGTTCTGTTACAGGACACTAACCCTGTGAGTTCTCAGAGTGGGCCGGCTACAACACCGTCCAGGCGGGGAACATTGCGCCTATTTCTCGGCGCTGCGCCGGGGGTGGGGAAAACCTACGCCATGCTGCAGGCGGCGCAGACGGTGAAATCCCAGGGAGTCGACATCATCGTGGGAGTCGTCGAAACGCACAGCAGGCCGCACACCGCGGAACAGATGGTAGGCCTTGAAATCGTTCCGCCGCGTGAGGTGCCGTACGGGAACGTTGTGCTGCCGGAGATGGATATCGACGCGGTGATCGCTCGGCATCCTGCGGTAGTTCTGGTAGATGAGCTCGCGCATACCAATGCGGCGGGCTCCAGACACGGCAAACGATATCAGGACGTTTTCGAGATAGTGGATCACGGTATTGACGTCTACTCGACGATGAACGTGCAGCATCTGGAAAGCCTGAACGATATCGTGGAGCAGATGACGGGAGTCCGTGTGCACGAGACGGTGCCGGATTGGGTGATTGATGAAGCCGATACGGTCGAGCTGATCGATATGGCGCCCGAGGCCCTCATTCGACGCATGACCCATGGCAACATATACAGCCCCGAACAGGCCAAACGAGCACTGGAAAACTTCTTTACCGTTGGGAACCTGACGGCGCTGCGCGACCTGGCCCTCCGTATCACCGCGAAGGAGGTAGAGGACCAGCTTGCCGGATACATGCGTGACGGCGAGACCGTGAGCGAGCTCCCGACCGGCGAGAAAGTTATGGTAGCGGTGGACTTTCGTCCCGACAGCCGAAGTTTGATTCGAGAAGGATGGCGGATGGCGACAGCACTCAATGCTGAGCTGGTGGTAATATCCGTCGATCCCGCACAGGGCCGCCGTCAGGCACAGTCGATAGAGGAGGAACGCGAGCTTCGCGCAAATTTGCAGCTGGCGGAAGAGCTGGGCGCGAAGGTCGTGCGGACACGCGGCAAGGTATCCGAGGAAATGATCGGCTATGCGAGGACCAACCGCGTGTCGCAGCTCGTGATCGGTCACCCCTCGCACAGCCGATGGGAGGAGTTTTTGTTTGGCTCCGTCACAAGCGATGTTCTCCGGCAGATGCCGGGGATAGACGTGCATGTGCTGCCTCATCGCGACCCGAGCCGCTCCAATGCCGGGGCCGGCGCCAAGCGCTACTGATACCACACGCACCCGCTCCGTGGGGATGTGGTGTCTCGCCGCTCACGATGCTTTACTTCTGATCGGTTCCGCGGCAAACACTGCGCTTCGGTGGCCGATACCGGGCTCCCAAACGCGCGAGGCGCGTCCACGCCGGACGCCTGAGCGCTTCGGCCCAAACCTGGCCACCCTGGTGGAAGAATGGGTTCCGATGGCTCGTCGAGCCACCGCCGTGCAGGACAGATCAAGAGACGGCAATCTCCTCGCTCATACGCACCGTCGCGTGTCGGACGCATAGGCGGTACGTTGACTGGGCTATACCATGAACCATTGGTCAATGGGATGCGAAAGCAGATGAGAGAACCGAAGATGCACCGGCATACGTACGGCGGGCTCGATACGTGACGAATTCTGAGCGCTTTCCAGTGCCGGCGGAAGTTACCGACGGTTCAACTGCGGACGTCTACTTTCACAACGCACGTCGCGTTGCATTGAGCGCGGAGATTGATGCCGAGGTCGGGATGCTGATCTTTCCGGGAGAAGCGGGGATACTGTGCGGAGTCCGCGAGGTCGTCGAGTTGCTCAACGCCGTCGACTTCACCGGCGGCTTCTGGTCGTATCCGGAGGGAACGTCGATCGAGGCAAAACAGCCCTCGGCAGTCATACGGGGGCGGTATAGCAACTTCGGATTGTATGAGACCGCAATCCTGGGCATCCTCAGCTCGTGTACGGGATGGGCGACTGCCGCGCGTCGAATCGTAAACTCCGCCGGTGGCATTCCGATTACCAGCTACGGTGCGCGGCACGCCCACCCGAATATTGCCGGCGCGCTTGACTACTCCGCGATCGTCGGAGGGTGTATCGGCTGCTCGACTCCACTGGGAGCCGCGCTGACCGGCACCACCGCCAGTGGCACGATGCCGCATGCGCTGGTGCTCCTGGCGGGTGACACGGTTCGAGTCGCGAAACTCTTTGACGAAGAAATGCCCTCGGATGTTCCGCGTATCGTGCTGGTCGATACCTTCCAGGACGAGGTTGTCGAAAGCTTGCGCGTTGCCGGCGCACTCCAATCGCACCTCGACGGCATACGCCTGGACACGCCGCGCGAGCGGGGAGGGGTGACCCCCGAGCTCGTGATCGAGTGCCGATTTCATCTGGATCGAATTGGAGCGGAGCACGTCAAAATCTTTGTATCCGGTGGCGTAACCCCGCAGCGCGTCGAGCAGTTCGTACAGCGTGGTGCGCCGGTCGATGGCTTTGGCGTCGGCTCCTACATCGCGGGTGCCGGGCCGGTCGAATTCACTGCCGACATCCGAGAAGTGAGCGGCCAGCCGGTCGCCAAGCGCGGACGCTTACCCGGAATACCCTCCGGTGTCGAAGAACGCCTACAGCGATTTATCTGACGCGCAATCCATCGTTCAGGCAGCGTACTGCAGGCGGCGATCCCGCTTACTCCACTCTCTGAACCCATTGCCTCCGACGTGCGAGGCGGCGGAGCACTACCTGCCGACGATAGCTTACGGCTTCTTTAGGAATATCAAATAGAAGACTGCAAACACCACGACAATGCCGATGTTCGCTATCAGCCGTTCCGTGAATCGATTCCTAAAAAACAGTACATCTACACCAACGATAACGGCGATCATTACCGCAACATACAGAATGATAGATATGCTTTTTGTCAAATAAACCTCCCGTTCAAATGTAGCACTAGCTCGCAACCCACCGGGTTGCCGGATTTGCCTCATATCACCCCTTGGCCTTCGGCTCCAATCGGCAGCTTGATCCGCACCGCCATTACAATCACATGCTTGGGCAGGAGTCAGCCATGCAGAGAACGACATGATGCCGGAGCACCCGGGGAAAGGAGTCTTGTGGCAAGTTGGGCCCACTTCGAGGCCATTGAGCCGGAGTTCGCATCGCGAGTGCGAACACTGCTGACGCGGCGGAAGCACCTTACCATGGCCACGCTGCGCCGCGATGGCTCACCGCGTATCAGCGGCACCGAGATCGACGTGAGCGACGGCGAGCTCGCCATAGGATCGATGGCCGGTGCGATGAAAGCGAAAGACCTGCGCCGCGACTCGCGCGTGGCGATCCACGGTCCAACCGAGGATCCGCCCACCGGCCACCCGGAAGCGTGGTCAGGCGAGGTCAAGCTAGCCGGGCGGGCCGTGGCAGTCGAATCAGAAGGACCAGATGACCGATTCCGAATCGACCTTCAGCAAGTCGTGATCACCCACCTGAATGACGCCGGGGACCGTCTCGTGGTCGAGATCTGGGACGAAGCGCGGGGATACCGGAAAGTGGAGCGCGAGTAGGGAGTGGTCACATCGCGTAGATCGGGATAGAGGTCCATGCCATGACCACCCCTGAGGCAGGGCAGCAGCAAAGCCCGACGTGCTGCTGTCGGTGGCCGTGTTTCGTGTGACATCACGCGTACTGGCGTCGCAGCCACCAGTAGGTGAGTGCGCACAGCGTCAGCCCAGCCGCGAGGAAGATTCCCATTTCGGCCCACTGGAATGGCCAGAAGCGGCTATCCGGCTGGTACGTAACGACAGTGTGAAAGGTCGCGGAGACGAGCTTGTTAATACACGCAGCGTGTGCTGCCTGGACCACTGCTTGTGGCGGCGGTGTGGTAGGGAACTCTGTTGGGAACTGTACGAATGCGGGACAGGCATGGACGAAATAGTGGCTCGTGAGCACGTGCCCGGACTTGTCGATCACCGCCGTCGACAACATCCAGATGTTCGGGATGGTCACGAATGGGGGATAGAGCGAGAGAGCGCCCGTCGATGCAGAAAGGCCCATGCTGCCGAAGCCCGTGTTCACGAGCGAGAGGGACTGATGTAGAGGCGAAGCGAGGTTCGGGCGAACCCAGTGCTCGACCACGAGGCGTGCCGCGACGATACCCACGAGGGTGACGCCCATCGCCGGGACCGTTCGGCGCAGCAACACACCCGCGGTCACCCCGAGTACGAAGGCAAATGCCGCATACCCGATCGGCGCGACGCCGTGCCAGCCGAATTCCACGGGGTTGAAGCTGTTTTTGGTCGCTGCATCGATTGGGCTCGCCCACCAGTCGACCATCCACGTGAGCAGTCCGCTGACCAGCATGGCAGCAAAGCCGACCAGCCCCAACTTCACCGTGAGCCAGCGCCGCAGGGTGACACTCTGGGTCCAGGCAAGGCGAAACGTGCCGGTTTCGAGCTCGCGGGCGACGAGGGGCGCACCGTAGAAGAGTCCAATAAGCGCGGGCACGAATGTGACGATCAACGGCAGGGCGTTCTGCAGTGTCGGGTCGACCCCGAACACTGGGTTCGACGCCGTGGCGCAGTCTCCCGCCGCCTTGCAGGCGCGCTGGAATGCCTCGTTCACGTGCGCCAGGTGGGGGCCGGTGACGACGAGCACGATGGCGAGCGCGACGAGCAGACCGAAGCTGGTGACTGCCTGCGCGCGAAACTGGCGCAGTGTCAGGCGGATCACGAGCGAGCCATCAGCTTCGGCCGGCGGTCTGCCTGGACGGTGCGGGTCATGTAGGCGAGGACGAGGTCTTCGAGGTTGAGTTGCTCGACCGACCAGAAGGGGTCAAGCACGGGGTTGTCGGTTCGCACGACGAGTGTGCTCTGCCGGTCGGTGTGGCTCTCGCCGATGACCTGCTGTTCGCTCGGCAGCGCGTTGCGGTCGCGTCGTGGACCGGTCAGCCGAAAGTGGGTCGCGAGCAGCTCGTTGATGTCGCCGGCGACCTGGATCTGTGAGTCGACGAGCACTACCAGGTAGTCACAAACCCGCTCCAGGTCGGCGACCAGGTGGGAGGAGAGAACGACGCTCGTACCATGCTCGACGGTGATCTCCATTAGGCCCTGGAGGAACTCTCGCCGGGCGAGGGGATCGAGGCTGGCAACCGGCTCGTCGAGCACGAGCAATTTCGGTCGCTTCGCCACCGCCAGGGTGAGGGCAAGCTGGGCGCGCTGGCCACCCGAGAGCTCGCCCGCTTTCTGGTGAGGGTCAAGTCCGAGGCGCGCGATGCGGTTCTCGGCGAACCCTTCGTCCCAACTCGGGTTCATCCAGGCACCGAATCGCAGGTGGTCACGGATCGACAGCCCCGCGTAGGTCGGAGCCTCCTGCGCCACGAAGCCAATGCGGGCAAGCCCGCCCGGGGTGGCGCCGGGGCGCCCAGCGAGGACGGTGATCGATCCGGCGGTCGGCCGCAGAAGACCGACCGAAAGGTGGAGCAGTGTCGTCTTGCCGGCGCCATTAGGCCCGACGAGCCCGACAACCTTATCCGCCGGAATGGTAAGCGTGCAGTCCGAGAGCGCCCACTTCCGTCCGTAGCGCTTGCCGAGGCCATTCGCTTCGATGATGGCGGTCATGCTACGCCTTCAGCCGCGGAGGACCGAACGACGTCGCGAAAGAGTGCCTCGATGCTCTCGTCGTCGATCCCGGCGCGTCGGGCCCTCGCCACCCACCGCTTGAGATCCTGGCGGAGTGGACCGTGAGCTGCGAGGGAGTCGTCCGTTAGGGTCTTCGTCACGAAGGTGCCGATGCCCGGTCGAGCGGCTACCAGGCCGAGGATCTCCAACTCCTTGTACGCCTTGAGCACGGTGTTCGGGTTGATCACGAGGCTCGCCACCGCCTCCTTCACCGTCGGGAGTTGGTCACCGACCTCGAGGAGCCCAAGCCGAAGGGCGTGGCGCACCTGTTGGACGATTTGCTGGTAGGGGGCCACGCCCGACCGTGTATCGAGATGGAACTCGATCATCTATAACACCAGGAACCTAGATAGATAGATAATAGAAGAAAGGCCGGTCATTGGTCAAGGTGAGCCTGCGGTATCCACCTCGTCAGCTCGACGACTCAGGACTTTACTCTGCCGTCATCCCCGGTATCCTCCGACCACGGATCGTCGACTCGGCGGCTGGACACGTGGAGCGTTACTCACTGCCATGCAAGCGGGTTTTCGGTCGCGTGGCCGTGATCGACGGAGAGGTGCTCCGGCACGCCTGCTCGGCACTGGCTGTACTCTACACGAAGCCTCTGAGTGCGTCGTGCTAACTGGCGGGCTGGCGAACAACGTGCCGAGCGCGACGATCTTGAGCGGATCTCGGGTGGCGAGATTGAGCAGGCGTGCGGACCTGGTGGTGACAGTGCGATGTTGCGCATTCCGCTCCGCCCCCATCGCCGGAACGAACGCTCTCCCAATACGACGCCGACACCACGTCTCGCGCCGCCACAGCTTCGACTCGTTTTTTTGAGCGCCTGGCGCACCGTTCCGGGGGAGATGGACTCCACATACCCGAATTCCAAGATGTTTCACTCAGGCACCAGGCGGGTAACAGTCGCTGAGCGCCGTGCCCTCGATTAGGGAGTTTCGAGCATGACCGACATCGCTCGGGCGGAAGTGGCAATGGCCCGAACACAGGGTAGTCAGCGGGTTCCCAAGCTCGCCCACAGGATTTCGCGACGGTCACTGACGGTAGGGCTCGGACTCGGTGCGAACCCGCCTGTCTTGGTTGTCTTCTGGACGGGGACTCGCACGGTAGCGCACTTCGTGAAGACGAACACCGGACCACTCCTCCATCTTGGTGGCGCCGTCCGCGGCCCACCCGGCCTTCTCGTAGAAGCGGCGTGCCCGGCTGTTGCTTTCGAGCACCCAGAGCGTGGCCCGCTCGTATCCACGCTGCCACAAGTCCTGAACGGCATGGGCAAAGAGCGCGTGTGCGATGCCCTTGCCGGCGGCCTCGTGTCGCAGGTATAGAGCCCCGAGCTCCGCGGTCCGAGGCGAGGCATCGGAGTCGCGGCTCGGGCCCGTGGTAGCAAAGCCAACGATCTGACCGTCTTCGTCAACGATCCAGGTACGTTCCTCCGTTTGCGTGGTCAGGCGTTGCGTATGCATCGCGGCCCGCCGCTCGATGGACAGGTGATCGAGGTAGTCATCCGGAAGGAGACCCCGGTAGGCCCATTGCCAGGAGTGCACATGCACTTCGGCAATTGCCTGCGCGTCCTCGATCGCAGCGGGTCTGATGATCATGGGTATGAACATATCGCGCGCAATGCCGTCCTCTAAAGCCTCGGCTATGGGCCACATGAATTCGCTAACGGTATCGGAAGGGCGGGAGAACCCAGTAGAGGCATGAACTGACAGAAGGTGACGGTGACCTGGCCGTCCTGCCTCCTACCAGTGCCTAACACGGACAATCGTACCGTCCAGAACGAGGGATCGAGGTGGCAGTAACGCCGCCTCCCACTGTCGCGCGTCATGGATGAATTTTGGTGCCGGCGGCGTCAACAGCACCACTTCGAAGCCCTCCAGGACGTGGACGTGACGGATGCGGAGAGGAGTGTGGACACGATGGCAGTCCATTCAATCCTGGACCGACTTTCTCCCGACGACCGCGAAGTCTTGCAATTGTTCGCCTTTAACGCGCTTCGTAGCGCAGCTATCCATACTGCGAATATCAGCCGACCACCATCGAGAGTGACGATGTGGATACAGTTGCTCGAGATGGACGGTGACGTCGCGATTCGGTTGAAGACCCGGACCCCCGTCCCGGCGCTACCAGTGCAGCGGCTGTGGGAAGAACCTCTCCGTGAGAGCGCGATAGAACGGCTGGAGGGCCTTGACGTCCGGACGAGCGTCACTCTTCGAATACAGATCGTACGGGTTGAAGCGGTGCACCCAGGGCAGCATCTCGGCGTCCCTCTCATTCGTCAGGTTCTGGTAGGCGCCGTCACGGTGCCATGAATAGAACGAGTGATAGCGTATCATCGCCAGTGCCGGCTCTGGCAGAAGCGAATCATTCTTGACGACGTGATACAGATACTCGTCGTGCCCGAACGAGAGGTGGACGTTCTCCAGGCCACAGTGCTCCGTGTAGATACCGTTTGGCGTGCTGTAGACCGGATGACTGAAATCTGGGTTGTTTGAGAACAACTCGGGGAAGACAATCCTGTCGGAAAATGCGCAGCCGACCGGAAAGGTGTCGCCCACCACCGCCCACTGGGGAAGGCCGTGATCCATGGCCAATGCCTTGCCGGCGTCGTGAATAAAGCCCGTGGCAATCATCCACTCCGGGTGACCATCCGCCCGAATGCGTTCCGCGGTTTGCATGGCATGGTCCATCTGCGTGAACGTCGTGTCCGGGTCGCTGTCATCTACCAGGTTTGTCAGATGCTGCAGCATGTCCCACATTGACTTGACATGGGTGCGCTTCTCGGGCTCGGTATACGTTGCTTTCATTTCGAGCACAAAAGCCAGCGTCTGCTTTTCGTGGTTCAGCTCGTAGAACTCCTTCACGCGGCGTGGAGCTTCGTCGTAGTTACGGAAATCGTCCGCGCCTTGTTCGGTCTGAGCCGTGGATGAAGTCGCCATCGGTACCCTGTCTTTCTGCTTGACGATACTGATCCATGATACGCCCTGTGTAGGGAGCACCCGCGGCACAGGTGAGGGTGGGAGACATCACTTCTCTTTCCACGCCGGTACGACGGCACCGTTCTCGCCGCTCAAAGCGTGCGAACTTGGCAGGCGATGACCGAGGCGGCCAGGAGCTGCTCTTTGTTAGTCGTGGCCGGCACCTGATCCACGCTGTACCCGTCATAATTGAGTTCGTATCGGAGGTAGCCGTACGCACGAGCCATGCGGCGATGGAGCCACGGGATTCTGCGCCTGGAGGATTGTGATGACCGAGCACAATACGTCACCAGCGCCGCTACGATTCGGAATCGTCGGGTGCGGCGTCATCGGCAAGACGCACGCTGCGGCGATCTCGAACCTGGAAGGTGCCCAGCTCGTGGGCGTAGCCGACCTGGTTCCAGCACGGGCCGGCGCGTTGGCCGGCACATACGGAATCGCGGCGTACCCGGATCTGACGTCTATGTTGGCGGTCGGAGACCTCGACGTCGTCACGATTTGCACTGCCAGCGGCTTGCACGGTGCACAGGCCGAGGAAGCCATGCGCGCCGGTAAACACGTCATAGTGGAGAAACCGCTCGAGATCACCCTGCCCGCAATCGACCACCTGCTGGACGTCCAGCGCGCGGCTGGCGTCAAACTGGCCGTTATCAGCCAGCACCGCTACGATCCGGCTGCTCGACAGGTGCGCGAGCTGATCGCAGCCCAGGCATTCGGCACCCTCGTGCTGGCCAATGCGCAGATACTCTGGTGGCGCTCCCAGGAGTACTACGACAGCGGCGAATGGCGGGGCACATGGGAACTCGATGGGGGAGGCGTCCTGATGAACCAATCGATTCACTCCATCGATCTCCTGCAATGGTTCATGGGACCGGTCCGGAGCGTCTACGCCTATACCGGTACGCTGGCCCATCGCATGGAAACCGAGGACACGGCGGTCGCCGCACTGCGCTTCGCGAGCGGTGCGCTGGGCTCGATCTCAGCCACCACGAGTGCGTATCCCGGCGTCCGCACGCGCCTGGAAATACTCGGTTCGGAGGGCTCTGCCATCATCGAGAATGATCGAATGAGCTATCTCCATCACAAGCGTGCGGGAGGGGACGAGGTGGGACCATACGGCCTGGAAACAAGCGAATCATCCCAGCCTGGCAGTCAGGAACCGGAGGGAAACGCGCACGCCTTGCAAATTGAAGACATCATGCGGGAGATTCGCCGCGACGGAACACCGGTGGTTGACCCGAAAGAGGCCAGACACGATGTTGCGATCATACTGGCGATCTACGAGTCGGCCCGCACCGGACGGGAAGTCGTGCTGCCATGATTCATCTCTCCGCCTTTGCCGACGAGATCTCTCCCGATCTGGACGAGCAGATCGCGGTGCTCCATGAACAAGACATTCGCCTGGTCGAACTCCGATCGGTCTGGGATACGAATGTGCTCGATCTCACCGATGCACAGGTAACGCGCATCATCCAACGATTCGGTGAGGAAGGGATCGGCGTCTCCGCCCTTGGCTCGCCGTTGGGCAAGGTGCCGGTCGATGTGCCATGGGCCGACGAACGGCGACGTGTGGAGCGGGCGATCGAGCTGGCGCGGCGCTTCAGCACCCCCATGATCCGCATCTTTTCCTTCTACCCACCGTCGGATCCGCGCCGTCAAGAGCCGGCAAGCTACCGAGCCGAGGTGATGGAGCGTCTGGGGCGGATGGCCGATCTGGCACAAACAAACGGGGTCACTCTGGTACACGAAAACGACACTGACCTGTATGGAGATACGGTGGAACGGTGTATCGACGTGCTCACGACCGTGCCGGGTTCGAATTTGAAGGCCGCGTTCGACCCGGCCAACTTCATCGTGAGTGGCGAGGCGCCGTTTCCGGAGGCCTATACCGCACTCCAACCCTGGATTGCACATGTGCACGTGAAGGACGCCCGTCCCGATCGAACCGTCGTGGCAGCGGGCGAGGGTGTGGCACGGTGGCCGGAGTTACTCAGAGCCCTCCACACTGACGGCTATAACGGAACATTCACACTGGAACCGCACCTTGCCGCGGCCGAACAGCACCACGGATTCAGCGGGCCCGATCTCTTCCGCCATGCCTGCCGGCAATTCACCGCCCTGCTGCGAAGCATGGACTGGGTGTACGACTAGGCTACCTCGCGCACTCGCGGGCAGGGGGCGGTGCACATCTATGACTGCGCGGAAAAGATGCTAAGCAGGGCCGGATTCCGACCCAAATGGTAGACATCCGTTCGTATTTCCTCTGCGTTTTTGGCGTCTTTCAGCCAGTTATCCGCTGCGCATCCGGGATGAACTTG
>CAVTRL010000005.1:0-181880 GCA_963737125.1 uncultured Chloroflexia bacterium
AGTGGGCGACCACAAAGGGTTCGACCGGTGTCCGACGTGGGATCGTACCTCTGAGACAGTCTGAATTGCGGTCACGCAGATGGCCAGATACACTCAGTCAACCGAGCACAGAGCCGGATACTGGAGCTCATCGACGTGGCGGGTTCACCCAATGGCGAGAGCCTCATCACTCTCATCGAAGACGCACTGAACGCCGAAAGCCCTGAACGAGGCTGGAAATCGCTCTCAGGCGTGTGATGCGCCATCCCGCCTTGAGCGAGCACGAGCGCGGGGACTTCTAACAACGTCCTGGAGGAGTTGTCCGACACGCTGCTGGAGCGGTGGCGAGATCTGAGTGCTCGGCGCGATTGCGTCGCGTGGAATGCCTTGCACCACCATGGCGGTGATGAGATTAATCGCGGGCGTTCACCGGAAAACAGCACCTTGGAGATGAGACTCCGCAGCTCGTCAACCGCAAATCCTTTGTGGTGACCCACTAGTACTTTGGCAAGAAAGGTTTGACTGAAAAGAAGGCGGGGGAGTAGGGTGGAGGCATCCCCACCTCTTGGAGCGTCTCCATGCGCAAACAGTATCGTGTTGAGTTGTCGGACATGGATCGCCACCTGCTCCACCAGACGATCCGCAGCGGCACCGCTCCCGCCCGGACGCTGACCCATGCCCGCATCCTGCTCAAAGCCGATGAGGCGACGGATGGGCCTGGCTGGTCGGACAAGGAAATCGCCGATGCCGTCGAGGTAAGCATCCCAACCATCGAGCGGGTCCGCAAGCGAGCGGCGACCGAAGGCGTGCAGGAAGCCCTGGGACATAAGCCGCCGCGCCGGACCAAACCCCGGAAGCTGGATGGCATTCAGGAAGCGCACCTGATCGCCCTGGCCTGTAGTGCACCACCCAGAGGCAAGAAGCGGTGGACGGTCCGCCTCCTGGCCGATCGATTCGTGACGATGGAAGAAGACGTGGCTGTCTCTCGCGAGACGGTGCGCCAGGTGTTAAAAAAAGCCAACTCCAGCCTCATCTAAAGCAGTGCTGGTGCATCCCGCCCAAGCAGAATGCCGACTTCGTCTGGCACATGGAGGACGTCCTCGACGTCTATACCCGACCCTCTGACCCGCGCCACCCACAGGTCTGTCTCGATGAGATCAGCCTCCAACTCCTGGGCGACGTGGCCGAGCCGTTGCCCATGCAACCCGGGCAGAAGGCGCGGCAGGACTACGAATACGAGCGGCATGGCATCACCAATCTCTTCCTCTGCTATGAACCGTTGCACAACTGGCGCCATGTGACGGTCACCGAGCGCCGCACCAAGATGGATTGGGCGCACACAATCCGGGACCTCGTTGATGTCCACTATCCCGAGGCGGAGCGGATCGTCCTGGTCATGGACAATCTGAACACGCACTCCCCCGCCTCGCTTTATGAGGCCTTTCCTCCTGCCGAGGCCAAGCGCCTCGCCGACCGCTTGGAGATCCACCACACCCCAAAACACGGCTCCTGGCTCAATGTGGCGGAGATCGAGTCTCGGTGCTGGATCGGCAGTGCTTGGACCGCCGCATTCCGAGGCGGAGATGCTCACGGAGGAGGTGGCCGCCTGGGAGGAGGAGCGGAATACCGCAGGGACCAGGATCGACTGGCGTTTCACGACGGAGGACGCGCGCATCAAGCTGCGACGCCTGTATCCTCAGCACGACGCCTTATCGGCCACTACGAGCGCTTCCGAAGCTGACTGTAACCAATAGACATGACGATGATCAAAGTCAGGACGACAGAAATGATCAGATCGGTCCGCGGCGTGATGACCCCGAGCAGCCGGAGTCCCGAGAGCGCCGGAAGAGCAAGAGCGGCAAACACGCCCGCAAGGAAGATCAGTAAATCCCGATCAATCACCCCGTCTCCTCAAGCACCCATCTGGAGTCAGTCCATCATACCTTTCTTGCCAAAGTACTAGTCCAAGCTCCAATGCTTCTTGATGGTGACGGTCAGCAGACGCTGTCCTTGCCGCAGAACTTGACGAATGGCAGATAGCTAGGCAGTACTTCAGTGCCGGGTCGGTGGCGCTCCTGGATCAAACGGAGTCGGAGCCGACCAATATGCTTGTCGGCGAGCTGAAACCCTCCGCAATCCTTGTCGGGTACCGCCGGAGGGATGAGAGTCGACGGAGAATTTACCCAGGAAGTGGGAGTTGTACTGAGATTTCAATCTGCTTCGTGAAATGCGATAACCGTCCCCTCTCCTGTCACAGCGTCCACTCGTACTCGCAGTGAACTTCCATCGTAGAACGTCTCACGGGAATCCATTGCTCCGGTGCTCTCCAGCTCGCTTTCGGCAAATTCCCAGCAGTGTTCCAAGTCGTACAGGAAGACGGTATAGTGGGGCTGCGTATCGTCTTCATCTTGACTGTACCGAGCCAAGATGCCGCCTATACGTCCCGTTACCTCATCCGGCGCGGAGCAAGCTGCGCGGACAATCTCAAACTTCCTGTAGCGGAATTCTGACTCGTTACTCGTCAATGCGATAACTTCCATCGTACGACACGTTGATGTGACGCCCACTTATCGAGTATTTGCCCCATTTTGCTCGGCCTCGGCGCGACAATTGTACATCCCATTCCTTTTTCATCGGGTCCTTAACGCACACGTTGCCATATTCGTCAAGTATCCTCCGGACTCCTTTCTGAGGCGACCAACGTTGGGCGCGGGTGTGAACGGAAACTTACCGGTAGTGGGTAGTTGCGCTTTTGCGATTTGGGACTCAAAACGGACTGGCCGTATCCCGTCGCAAGGCATCTCCACGAGAATGGCGGACAGCGGGGCCAAAGCAAGGCACCCTGCGCTATTGAACGGCCTAACGCCAAGACCGGCAGGATCACCTAGAATAACTGGGTTCCCGTAGGCATACCCATATCCAGCTCCAAGCGGATAGAGTTACGTAGACCGTCCGGCGTTCGGGTCGTAATACCGCTTCCCCATCTTGTACAGCCCGGTCTGGCTGTCCCACACGGCTCCGATGTAGCGGAGTGGGTTCGCCACGGTTCCCGTACTGCTGATCGCGTTCCCATACGGGTCGCAGGCATAGCTGTTCACCACCACAGGGAAGGTGATCCGTTCACGTGCAGTTCTTGGCCGTTTACTCGCGGTAATCCTCGAACTCCCATGTCCGAGACGCGAGAGCTTTTGCGCCGTTGCATCCCACGTTTCGCCCTCGCAGGCCGACACCCGACGGTCCAGAAAGCGAAGCAGTGCGGCATAGTCGAAGGCATCCACCACTAGGGTATGTCGCGCATATACGATGCCTCCTCCCTGGACGCGAGTCATGAGCCATCCCGGCGTGCAGACCGTGAGATCGAAAGACTCTTCGCCCGGTGGATCATCCGGTCCAACCGAGAGCTGAAAGGAGGATCCAAAGTCAAGAGTCTGGCGGGTGCCAGGTGGTAGATCATGTCACGTAGGGCTCGTGATATGCCTGAGTGTGCCCTCACGTGGTCGCGGGTCCAATCGTAGCGCTCATGGGTTTCTTCCCTTCATCGCACGTCCTGCTTGGAGAGAGGTGACACGTATAGGGTAGGGGAACAAGGAGTGCCTCCCCATGCCCAAAATCTACACCGTGGACCTCACCCCCAAGGAACGTGCTGAGCTCACCGCGCTGACACAAAGGTCAAGACATCGGCTCGTCACGTAACGCGGGCGCACGTCCTCCTCCACGCGGCGGATGGTCTGGCTGATGCCGACATTGCCGTTGCCGCTCATACGTCTTGTCCCCACCGTCGCCGGATCCGCAAGCGCTTCGTGTAGGTACGGGTGCAGGAGGCGATCACCGAACGGTTTCGGAAGGTGGATGGCCCGAGATGAATCTAAAACACGAAGCGCATCTCATTTCCCTCTCCTGCAGTACGCCACCCGAAGGAAGGAAGGAAGGACTGGACTACGCAACAGGCGGCAGCCAAATTTGTTGCAGTTGTAGCGATCTACTAACGGCGGTTCAGTGCAGCCCCGCCCGCGAACGACAAGATACTATAGTTGGGCAAGACTATGCGGCATTTGCGGTCAATCGGAGTATGACATGCGCACCGCACAAGTTGACGAATCCACTTAAGATGACAGCTACAGTGGTTAGGCGCACCGGATGGGCCTTGATCGTCCTTTCGATTGCGCTCGGATGGGCACGATTTTTGTTGGTGCTTCCGATTGATGGTCCATCAGCAATGTTGTCGCTATCCTTGACTACAGCCGGACTTCTGCTTCTCACAGCGACACGTGATTATCAGTGATTCCATGAACCCACTGCGTGCTCCGCACCGTTGCGACTTCCTGCTCTCGAACGTTTTACCCTCGATCGGCGGCTATGCACTATTCCGGTTATCGTGTGTTCAGCTGTAGGGATCGCTAATTGTGGCCCTCCCTTATTCCTGATGATGCCGTCAGGCGCGGTGCAGGAAGCGGCGCTTGAGCAGTTCGAGGTTCGCCCGGCCATACATCTGACGCTTCAATAGTTTCAACCGGGTGATTTGCCCTTCCGTCTGGCCGTTGCTCCCGGGGAGCGAGAGGGCTGCACGAACTGCAGCATGGTCCTGGCGGAGGTGAATGGCGGAGCCGCGGAGTTCGCGGAATGGGCTGGTTGGTGCCGCACTCAGCCAGATATCCAGGCAGGCCACGTCTCGGTCTCACACCATGCGGCACAACGTCTGGACGAGGTCGTACAAGTCAGGGATCTCCTCCGTCCGATCGAGTTCTCCAATGAACCATCTGCACAGTACAGCGTCTCGTATGAGCCCGGTCGATGTCATCTGTGCGACGATGTTGCCCGCCAACTGTTTGGGACGCAATATCGCTCAGCACAACCGCCGCTGTGGAAGTTGGGTGAAGGGGAGTGGATCGAGGGCCTCCGTCTGCCGGCACGTTCGGCCCGACGGCGACGGACCGATGCCCGGGTTCAATCCGAGCTTGCTCTATGAGAGTGCAGCCACCAGGGACTCGCTCACCGGAGGGTTGAAGCGTCGCGCAGTCTGGATCCGCGAAGACAGGTCATAGCTCTGTTCGCCAGTTTGACAGCGAAGCAGGAGGCTGTTACCCGGACAGCCGGCCCGGTCGACAACCACGCAGGAGAAGAAGCCGGAGTGAGGATCGTAGTCGCGGTACGTGCGGACCGTGCCAACGTCCACAAGCGACACCCTCACCACACCATCACTCGGATTGGCGAGGATGAGCCGACGATCAGTCAGGACACAGAGAGATCCTCGCTCGACCATCTCGCCATCGAAGGCTGAAACTTGCATCGCCATAACGTCAGCGCGGAACAGTTCGCGTTCACCGTGCTCAACGTATTCACTCCGCACCAGACGGTGATATGGGCCGCGAATACGGCTGGCAAGGACGCGAACTCGGGATCTCAACACACCTTTACCATTGACTTCCCCGGACCCGAGCACGAACAGCACCAGACTGGTGGGGCCCAGGAGGAAGGCTGTGAACTCTATCAGCACGGAATGAAGGAAGGGCCAGAGGTCCATACGGCTTCCTTGCAGTCGCTCGAGTAGCTGCGTCGCAATACCAGCGCTACATGCCGAGCATACCACCCTGAAGACCGAGGTCATCAGCCAGGAGTTCTTTCATGCCCTCCATTGATAAGGCAAATGATATCTCATTATCTCGGTGGTGCCATCGGGAAATGGATTGAAGTGAAAGTGAATCAATCTTCTCCCGCCCGACCCAGCAAAAGACCCAATCTCTACTCTGAACCAAGCTCCGCCAATGTAGTTACCCACCCGCACAGATCGATACGCGATCATCGCTTCGCCGAGACCATCATCCATGCTCAACGCGAGGAGCACATTGCTCGCGCCATCGAGAAACCCGCTGATGCCTGGTGGCGCTTGTCCCGGGCCACTTGCTGCAACACTGCTACTGAGGCAAATCGTATCCGCGACAGACGCAACGATAGACCGGTTCTGTGGTTGAATCGAGTGCTCCACTGACGACATTGAAAACTGCAGCTCCAACATGATGCTTGCATGATGTCCATGAGTCGCCGGTGAACGGCACCAGGACGAAGCCCGCACACGCTAAGCAAGCGGATCAGCCACATTGACGGAGTCGCCGTCAGCGTAGCTGAATGGCTCCCCGGTCATCCCCACCAGCGGATCAACCGTCAAGAACTGCTCGGTACTTGGATCGTACTACTGTGCTCGCCGATACCGCAGCCCACTCTCGCTGTCCGTGTACTGCCCGGCGTACTGGAACGGGTTGGATGCGCTTCCCGTGCTGCTCTTCAGATTCCCGTAGGCATCGTGAGTGTATGTCCCTTGGGCAGGAGCATTCGCGCGAGCCCTGAAAGTCGACGTTACTGATCGACGATAAACCGGTCATCCACCCCATTGGGATTTGAGGCAAACAGCGAACCCAATAAGATAATCCTCCTCAATGAGAGCGTGACACAATGACGAGAGTTCGACGGCTTTGCTTTCGTTCCGTAGCAGGCCAAACGTAATGATGGCGCTTGAGCGATCAGTATTCGTCCGCCCTAATACCTGAGAGGTAATGAAGGCGTGTCGAGAGGGTTGTGCAAGGCGTACGTCAGCCGACTGTCTTGTTCTAGGCAGTGCCGGAAATGGATCCTCGACATGCCACCGAGCAACCGGAATCAGGATTTCTACATGGCTGAGAATCGCATCTGCGTCAAAATCCAGAATCATGAGATTGTCTACATTCACACCGTATGGCCAAGAGCGACTCGGCTCACTTACGAGGTCCAGCGTCTTCATATCGGAAGAGAGGGCGCCGAGCCTTCCTCTCTCACTGGTGCGTTAAGCTGACTTTAACTTGCTCGTTCATGGTCTCCAAGGCACTGGTTGCCACCGGGGACTGGATCGCCCTCGAAAACCGTAATTGCCTGCCCACCACTTGGTTTGCTCACTACTATGCATACCTTCGTGCTTGAACTGTGCCTAATGAAATTGCCAGATTCAGGATCATAGAACAACCGACCCTGATTGTACGTATCAAGAGCCTTCTGCGGTGTGATTCCGCGCGAGGCCCGACCTGTCAGCATCTCACTGAAGTGCGGCTCCTTTGTGGCAATCCCAAGACGCGAGAAGAGGCCGACGCCGGCAACCCTCCCGTAGAGTACCGTAACGCCATCTGCAAGCTCCCCCTCTCCTCCGCCTGTAAGTCCCACCGCGAGGGCGATATACGTATCTGCCAGACTGCCGGTCTCACAGCAGCAGCTTGCTGCGCGAGGCAGTTGGTCTGCGCCGTGGATGCTCCAGAGTAAGCTGGCTCCGCAGCTAAGTTTACGATCCCGCTTGCCGCGTTATGCGCTGCGGCGCCAACGTCGTGTGAGCGGTCGTTTGAGGAAGCAAAGGGCAGGTTGACGGGTCCGGCTCGACAGAGGCCAGAGGGATCTGTAAATTCGAGGCCATCGCCGCCAGCGTAGCTATAGGGTTCCCCAGTCGTCCTGACCAGCGGATCAACCGTCAGAAACTACTCTGTGCTCGGATCGTAGTATCGTGCTCGTAGGTACTGCAGCCCACTCTCGCTGTCCGTGTACTGCCCGGCATACTGGAACGGGTTGCTGGTACTCCCCGTGCTGCTCTTTAGATTCTCGTAGGCGTCATACTGAGTAAGCATGTAAAGAGCCAACAACAAGAAGGCAATCCCGATGAGACGTTCCGCTACATGTTCCTTCCCGTTGTTCGCGGCTTTTAATTGCCATACCACGGTGAGCGAGGCAAAAATTTCGATATCGGAATCAATGCCGAATCCCGCCAGTGCCACGGATCGACTCATATATGCGGCTGCAAGCACGACTCAACATCCCACAACATTCCGGGCCAACGTCGTGTATTCAAGGTAGAGTACCACGCCGCAGCAGGACGATTTTGGGTGCCATCTGTGACGGTTCCACCTGCGTATTCACGTTCCTCTGTACGACCAGCTGCCTTCCGTCTGACTCGTTGACTTAATTCGAATGATCGTCGACTCCCACATCAGTGATGCGGCGCGGCCGTCGCCTGGAGGTGTAGAGGGTTTTCGTGTCCCATGACGTGAGCACCGGCTTGAAGCTTGCCGCGCTCGTCCTCTCCCTTGGGTTCGACACCGTGGCCGTGGCCGTCAGCCTCGGTATCGCGGGAATCGGTCGTAGGGATCGGGTACGGGCTGGGATAAGCTTCGCGCTGTTCGAGGGTGGAATGCCGCTGATTGGCTTCGGGGCCGGCCGTCTTATCAACGGCGCACTCGGCGGCATCACGACGTGGGCCGGCATTCTCGTGTTGATCGCGGTTGGGTGCCTTCATGGTGTACGAATCGGTCGCACACGAGGGCGAGGCGCGTTTCACTTCGGCTACCTGGCCAGGGTTGATCCTCACCTCGTTTTCCGTCAGCCTGGATGAACTCGCGATTGGCTTCAGCATGGGTGCGCTCGGGCTTCCGATCGTCCTCTCAGCGATTCTGATCGCCGCTCAAGCGCTCATCCTCACCTTCGCGGGTACCGCGTTAGGCGTCCGTATTGGGGAGCGGCTGGCTGAACGCGCTGAACTGGCAGCGGGAGCGGTACTGGCTGGACTGGCGCTTGCTCTCGCCGTCGAGAAGCTATCCGGGCGGTAACGGCTCATCGCGCGGGAACGTGAAGCACGGTGAACCTTCCTGGATAACCTGGCATTCCGGTCATCGCCACAAGGAGAGTCAGCGTGGTGACGTGGCGCATCCTCACTCGTTATGGAAGAATCGTCACCTGCAACACTCGATCCGGCACCATACACGCCGGTTTCGACTGGCGGCACGCGGCAGAAAGCGCCACAAAACCATTACCCGCGGCTGTTGCTACGGCGCGCCAGAAGAAACCAGGAGGGAAGCGACAGCTGGTGGCGGGAGGACAGACCGGCACCTGTCCTTGCTCGATCAACCGGAAGTGGCTCGGATCGAAGACGGCTGTCTCGCTTGGCTGGGCAGTACCCGAAACGTACAGGTACAGGACGTCCCCAACGTGCATGGTTTGTCCGTTCAAGCCCTTCGTCGTATCTACCGTGATTTGTCTGGCTTCCATCTGCTGTGGCGTCAGGACCCGGAGCACGAGCCTCGCACCACTTTCCGGAGGCGTGCACCCGGACAGAGGGAGTGGGCCGCGAAGTGTAACACGATGACCGAACGTATCCCGTGCTACAACGACCAGGCCGCGGCACCAGTCGCCGCCCTGCAATTCCAGCCCGAACGTGCCGGATGCCGTCGTTTGCAGCGTTCGGGTCGATGCCAGCGTGAAGTAGCGTACGGAAACGGAGACACGGCTCAACGGCACCCACCCTTTGCCCTCGACCCGAGGAGACGAGTCAGTGCTCGTCGCGCTACGGAGAGAAGGATGAATAGCCGGAGCAGTCGACTGCCCATGCGCAGTTTGAACCGAGGCGGTATAGCCGGAGAGCTGGAAGACCAGACCCAGACAAAGAGGCAGGTAGATCCATCGCACTTGTTTAACCACGCTCCATTCTCCTTTCTAACGCATTCAAGCGTCGATTGTGACGGTGCAGATCTGATCGTGGGATGTACGACTCGGGAGGCACAAGTGCTCGTGACACCTATTATTGTCGCCCTGCCGCCTGCGTAGGCGCCGCTCCAGTTAGCACGCTTGCCGTCCTGGCCGTTCCCGTGCGTCCCTCATTGAGCCGATGAGGCAGGTGAACGGCCGTGCGATCGGGTTCAAAAGCCCGCCGAGCAGATCGATACCACGACCAGTGACCGCAATCCGATCTTCCACATCTTTGGCGCTCTGGCGGAGCTCGAGCGCAGCCTCATTCGGGAGCGCGCGAATGCCGGTTTGGTTGCAGCCCGTGTCCGCGGAAGAAAGGGTGCCGGGACCACGCCGCCTCAACACCTATCGCACGGTGCAGATGACTCGGCAGCTCCATTCCGATCCGGCACATTCGATTACGTCTATCCGCACGTCACCGGGCGCCTCATGGGCCACCCTGTACCGCTCTATCAGAACATAGGTGGCGGCTTCTCAGGAGAGGGCCCGCCTCTGTCGAAGCCGTTGTGCCCGGCATCGGAGATGCACAACCTCGGCTTCATCAATGTGCCGGGTTGGGTCACGCGCCGTTTAGAGGCTCGCCATTTCGGCCTTCGCGCTCTGGATCATCGTCGGCACATCGGCTCGATTCACGACCAGGTGACGCTTGTGCAACATGTAGTCCACTTCGGGGACGCTGTACTGGTACGTCACCAAAAAGCTATCGTCGACTTCGTCAAGAAGTATCGTGTATGCGTTGTCTTTTTCGAGACGATAACCGACAGCCGACAGCACGTTCTCATACTTGCCGGGATTGGTCTCACGACCAAATCGACGGCTCGATCGAAAACCGCCGAATTTTACCTTTCGAAGGTCGGTATGAGTCATCATTTGTTCGCTCTGCTGGGCATCGTCCGCCCGTGCACTGGAGGACACGACGAATCCACCCTCGACTTCCAGCAGACGTATCTGAACGCTGGAGCTATCGTCGAGCTGTGCGCCAAGCGCGCGGAGCTCCCGTTGATAGCGAATGCGCTCGTCGGTTCCTTTCGCCTTACTCGCGAACTCGTCTTGCGCTGAGCTCCTGGCCGGTGCCTTCAAAGGGTGTCTCACTCTCTCACTATCGAATGCGGGCCCACAACGGTTGTGAATTCGCCACGTTCGTAGGCGTCAACGCCCCCGCGGGCAACTTTCCCACACGCAGACTCCCGTCTACGCCGTCTCATAGAGACTAGAGTCATCGAAGGGCGACGTCAACCCTGTCGAAAGTCCTGTATTTTCAGGCAGTTCAGTTTTGGTACGCCAGCGAGCCGGTTTGCCGGACACTTTCGTCCGCGTCGCGCTGGGTCGCGGCATACCGGACGGCTCCGCTGAGTGCCGTGCGCTGCAGCACGACGTGAATCGGCACATCGACCAGCAACGAGCTGAAGCGTCCCTTGCGGGCGAAGGTGCGCATGAACCGATCTCGATCGAGCATCGGCAGCACGTGTATCGGGAGCCCGCCGGCCAGATACACTCCTCTGGTGGCGAGCGTTTTCATTGCCAGGTTCCCGGCTTCCGCTGCCAGAATCGCAACGAACAGCTCGATAGCCGCCCGGCATACGGGTGATGCCGGCGGCGAGCCGATGCCGGACGCCACGATCACGGGCGTCCGATCGGCCGCCACGGCGAGCTGCTGGGCGACCTGCTCTACTTCCGGGGTACCACTCGCTTCGAGTGCGAACTGGTAGAGATGAGGGATTCCGATGCCCGAACACACCGTTTCATAGCTGACGTGGTCGTACCGCTGCCAGAGATAGTTGAGGAGCTCGGCCTGCTCGCGGTCGAGCGGCGCAAAGTCGCCGTGACCGCCCTCGGACGCGTGCGCCCAATAGCGTGAACCGTCCCAGGTAAGAAACGCCTCGCCCAGGCCCGTCCCCGGAGCGATCACGGCCATGTTTCCGGTCTGAATCGCACTTCCCCGGTTGATGGTATGAAGGCTGGTCCCGGCCAGCGCCGGCACGGCCCAGGCAATGGCCTCGAGGTCGTTCAGGAGGTACACCGCGTCCACTCGAAGCTCATCGGCCAGCGAGGTCTCTTCCAATACCCACGGCAGATTTGTAATCCGTGCGGTGCCTTCCACCACCGGACCGGCCACCGCGAAACAGGCCCACTTGATCGATAGTCCGGCATCGTCCAGGAACTCTCGGACGATGGCCTGCAAGGTGGGATACTTCGAGCTCGGGAACTCGCGTTGTGCCACCGGTGTGGCTCGTTTCCGTTCGACATCATAGATCGCGAGGTCGGTTTTTGTGCCGCCTATATCACCAACCAGCAGCATGGTCTGTTCTCCTCAGCCGCAGCGAATGCCATGGTCCATCATTGTCCATGGAGGCTTCGTTCTACCACCTGCCGTGCTGCCGGCCATGCATGACTACCGCTGGCCGTCCGCTCCTAGTACACGACCACAGGGAAGGTGGTCGATTGGCGGCGGGTCGCATGTGTACCCGTCGGCTCCGGCTATGCGAGACCCGATCGTCGTCGGGCCGAGACCGGACGGAGCTTGCGGCCCACGCCAGGAGACCACTAGGCGCGTACGGTAAAGAGGAAGTCCGGCTCCATATAGCCCGTGCCGTTCGCGATGTGGAAGACGGCGAGCAGGACACCAAGCATCCCACGCGCGTGGAACTGAACGTCGGCAATGTACCGCGTATACCCGCCTTTGTCGGCGACTCGCCTCATGCCTACGCGAAAGATGTGGTGCGGGGCGAATTGCCGCGTTCCGTGTGCGCCTCCGATGAACGTTCGGCGGATGCGAAAGTGGACTTGCAGGTGCGACCAGCCAGGTACCCGATCCTGGACTTGCACCGAGAAGCGCAGTGGTTCGTTGAGGCGAACCGTGCGGGTGCCGATCCATCGGCCACCGACGAGATGCGACAGCCCAGTGAAGGTCAGGGGCACCACCGGACCCGGTCCGATGAGTGTGGGGACCGGCTGTGGCCGGGCGGGAGGTTGCACACTAATTGTTGTCGCAATGGGTGCGGGTGCGGTCGTCCGTGCTTGAGTGGCACCCGCGGTCTCCTGCATCGACGTGACCGCACACCCCAACGCTGCCATCGCCGCGATCAGCCGTAACCTCGGCCGCATGTGGTCCATCGCATGCTCCCCTGTCTAGCAGTGTCTTGCCTTACACAGGTACAAACGCTGGACTGGACACATCTGTAACATCGCGACCGGCACGTCGGGATACGAGGCGGGAACTGTGGCCTGGTGTCAGTCCTGGCGCGGTAGTGCCTGGACCGCCGCATTCCTGACCTCGACACCCTCCACGCCGAAGTTGCCGACTGGGAGCAGGTGCCATCGATCACGATCCCTGTGGTCGTGTACTAGCGACGCCACGCGGCGCTGGTCGCCGGGTAGGTCGCATGGTCGTTGCTGTCGCGCGGCTGCGGATCGGAACGGCTCGTTCCGGCGCAGCGTCGATGGTGGCGCGTGCCCGGCTCGTACTGAGCGGGCTTTACGCTCTCCGGCGGGAGCTTCCCGCGGGCTCACCCGCTACAATTCCGCCTTCCTTCCGGGCTCGAAGGTCGAAATACAGCAAGACGAGGGCGATCGATTGAATCGGCTGCACCAGAATTCCGACGACCGCCGTGGAGAGCCCCAGACCAAGCGCATCGGCGGTGAAGGTTCCGAGAATGCGCTCCAGGATCAGCACCAGCGTGCCCACCAGAATCGTCACTACCAGAACCACACCGAAGACCCTCCACCAATCACCTTCCACCAGATTCCAGCTCCGGCGGAGTGACTCGCGAACGTCACCCTTTTCGACGACCGCTGCCGGCGTACTCACGACCAGGCGAACCGCGACATAGATACCGGGGATGACCAGGAACGCCAGCCCGACCACAACCAACAGCGCGCTGGCCAGAGCCACGCCGAGCAATGTCAGCAGTGTGCCCTGTCCCAGGTCGCGATAGGCGCGCCGGATACCCAGCGGCCGCCCCGAGTAGTACGCCGACACGGCTTCGGCCATCGCGCCGGTGACGAGCATCGAGGCAAATAACGACAGTAGCTCAACCAGCACGAAGGACAGGTAGTTTCCGCTCAATATCAGACCGGGCGCAATGACTGCTTCGGGCACGATGACGAGCGCGGCAATGCCGGCGAAGAGTTTGAAATGTTCGCGATAGAGGTTGAAGGTCGTATTGAGAATGTCGCCCAACGACATCGGCCGTACTTGCGACAGAGCGTCCGACATGTTCGTCTCCTAGAGTGCCGTTGCGGGAAGCATAGGGTAGCCGGGTAGATTCGTCAAGCAAGTCGACCGGCTTCTTCTATTGTCGGGTGGTTCGCCTGCGAGCTCGGAATTGTCTCCCAGATTGGCGTTACCCGGCCTCACTCGGCAAACGTCCAGCGCGTGGCCGAGCCGCTGAAATCCTCGTGCGCGCATCCAAACACCACGCCTGGCCGAACCCGTAGCGTGGCATTAACCGCCGGGTCCACGAACTCGATGGGGTAATCGGTCGAGTACTTGAGATTCGAGCTGGTTAGCGCAGTTCGGATCAGCTCGATATCCGTTACAATCTCGGCTCTGCCCTCGAGTACCACGGGGTCGTTCGCATCGTCGGTCGTCACCACACACAGAGGATTGACGGCGAGATTGCGCACCTTGCGCGACCCGACACTACTCGTAAACCAGAACGATTGGTTCTGACTGTCCCAGGTGCCCCACACCGGCATAACGTGCGGCTTTCCGGCCGCCGATACCGTTGCAATCCAGTAATTTCTGGACGCCGACAGTCTCTCCTCGGCGGTGCCCCAGGGTAAAAGCCCACTCCCTTCGGTGGGACCGGGCACTCCATATCCCGGCATGAATGGCCGGGATGCGCGCGGCTCGTTCATGCACGTCCTTTCATCACTTCGGCTCCGCGGCCCTTACCCCGCTTATGATACCGTTGCCTAGTTTTGCCTGTGGGGAGGCTGCGTCTGATGAGCCCACCGGCGCGCAGTAGCGCCATAGCATCCAGCCGCGCGCCCGTTTCGAGATTTTCCCAGGCGGTGTACTGGCTTTTCCCGTGTATACCGCTTGGATTACTCAGTTTGGTCCGGTTCGGGATCATCGACGACGCGTACATTAGTTTTCGCTACGCTCGTAATCTCGCCCTCGGCCACGGCTTCGTGTTCAACTCGCACGAGCGGGTCGAGGGGGTCACGAACTTCCTCTGGACGGTCGTACTCGCAGGCATCTGGAAAATAGGGGTACCGCTGTCGACGGCAGCACCCGTTCTCGGCTTCATTCTCGGGGTACTGGCGGTACGAGAGGCGTGGAAGTCGTGCTCCGCGCTCAGGGTGCCGCTCTGGGCCGCGGCGGCGGCAACACTTCTGGTCTTGCTGTCGGCTGCCTTCTGGTTGACCGTTACCAGTGGGCTGGAGGGCGGATTGAGCGCGTACCTGCTCGCACGCGTCGTACGCGCGATTATCACGAACGAGCGAACAGCCCTGGTCGGCCTCTGTGGCGGCCTCCTGTTTCTCACTCGTTTCGATACGGTCGTCGTATTTCCGGTGTACGTGGCGTACCTCCTGGCAGGCCACGGCACGGGTCGCCGCGCCCGGACCGGGGTCGCACGCTGGAAAGCGGTTCTGCTCGCCGCGGACGTGGGTACCTGGGCAGCGGTACTTGGCGCGGCAACGGTAGTTCGCCTTCTCTACTTCGGCTCGGTGATCCCCAACTCGGTTCTTGCCAAACGGGTGCCGCTGCAACTGGACACCCTCAGGGAAAACGCCGGTGTGGGGCTAGCGTACTGTTTGCTCTTTCTACTGCTGACGTTTCCGATTTGCGCCGGACTGCTGCAATGGCCACGAAGGCGCCCAGCGCTGTTCGTCCAGGCCATCGTCGCGCTCGAAATGGCCATTGTGCTGTGGAACGGTGGGGACTGGATGCCGCACTACCGTTTGCTCACCGTGTACGAACCGCTGTGCGTGCCCTTCACCGCGCAACTGTTCGCATCGGCCGCGTCGAACTTCAAAGCATCAGCGCTGAAGCGCGCGGCCATCGTCGTTCTGCTTTTCTTCGGCGCGATACTCTATGTCACCGTGTTCCGAGAGAATGAGGCGTTCGGCGCGCCCCACCTGACGACCGTGCCCACCGAGCCGTGCATGAACTCCATCGGCCGTGCTCTGGCATCTGCCGTCCGGCCGGGAGATCGCATCGCGTCGGAAGCAATCGGCATCTTCAGCTACGACTTGCCCAACACCTATTCAAGCGATCTGGACGGTCTGACGGACCGTACCATCGCCTCCCACGGCGACCTGTACATCCGGCAGATTGGGCGGATGGACCCGGCATATACGTTCCACACGGTGAGGCCAACGGTCATCGTTGCTCGTTTCCACTTTGACGTCGTGCGGGTGTTAGCCGGCGCGAGTGGCGGACGCTACAACGCGGACTACGCGACCTATGAAATCCTGGGTGGCGATGGCTGTACCGGCCTCCGTCCGGTAATAAGCATACAAAGGAGTCAGGTAGCTCGGTTGTTACCCGCACTCTCCCACCTCGGTCTGCGGCGGGTGAGCGTTCCCTAGTATGTCGACACATGGGGCACCAACCGAGCGCGCCCTGCCGGCGCTGCGCATCATCCGTCACGGGTGCCTTTCGGGTCGGGCACGATGTCTCATATGAGTAATTCTTGACATACGTGCAAATGAGCGGTATTTTAATCGAAGCCAGACAGGAAGAGAACTCGCTCGCGTGCCGCCGAACGCTTCGGCACTACGCTCGCAATCCACCTTCCAATCAATTCCACCTACTCAGGCGAGGTCAATTATGGGAACAGTTATGGGCCAGCAGGTGATAGCCGAAACAGTGATGATGGAGGTTCCGCAGGCTCGGCAGACGCTCCAGGGACTTACTCGTTACGGCACGCACGCCAAGCAGAACATCGAAACGATCGCGGATGCCGATAGTGCGGTGAGCGCCTGCGCGCTCACCCTCAATTTCATCGGAAACGTGCAGAACTTCGTCGAGAGCGTCGACATATCCGGTCTGTGCAATCGCGAAATTTTGAGCAGCGGCCGCGCGTTTCTGGGGCACGCCGAGACGCAGGCCATTACCGCCATGTCGACCGAGCACGAGCTCAACGCCATCAAAGGTCACCTGTACATGGCGGTTGCTATCGCCGAGCGGCTGATTCGCACCATGCACAGCGACATCGTCATTCGGACCTGAGCCCCGGCGAGGATTGCCGCGGCCGCGGGGCAAACCGGCCTGACATCAACCGTTGGCGATACCACCGAAGATGCGGCCGAGCCCTGCAATGAGTGCTGCGTCGCCGTCAACTCGCACCGCCGGCACGCCGGACTCGCCGGCTACTTTGAAGCGGCCCGCCACGAGCCGAGCGGCCTGATCGGCGGTGAGGTATATCGTTACGTCGGGCGTCTCCACGCTGCCCCACGTCGCCTCTACCGTGGTTCCGGTCGCGTGTATATCGAGGGTTCCGAGCCCCTCGCCAATGTCGAGCCGATACCGCCCCTGGGCGCCTTCGATGGCCTTATGGTGCGCGATCAGCGGAGCGGAGAAGTCAATGCCCCGCGCGGTGTCGACTGCCCACGCGGTGGGAATTTCACTGGCACGGTCGCTACCGGCACGCGCGTCCCATTCGTGATATACCCCCTCCATCACGCTGATGTAGGTGGCCCGCCACAGAGGCACCTTTGACCATCCAACATCTACCACGCTTTCCAGGTGTTCCGGTATGGCATCGTCAACCGCCTGTACCAGCTCGTCCGCCGCTTCATCAAGCCGATCGCTCTGGCGCTCGGCCGGCCAGGCCTTCATCTCGTCGTACAACTCCATGGGATACGGCTGCTCGCCCCGGGTGACTCCGCGCAACAGATTTGGAAACCACACTGCCTCACCAAGAATGTGGCCGCATAGCGTGCGTTGGTCCCATTGGGCGCACCCGGTCGGTCCGGTCCATTCGCTTTCCGGCAGTGACCGGTACAACGCCGCGGCAGCGTGAAACGCCTCGCTTGCGGTCCTGGCCCACGATCGCGCGGCCGGCTCGGGCCCTCGTTTCGACTGGTCCATCGCATACTCCCATTCACACCTTGTCACGGCCGGGTAGCCGGGCATCGCTGCTCGTTCATGCCAACCACGGCCGGAGGGTGGTCGATTGATTATGTACCGGCCGCGCTGCCCGATGGCTGGTGACTGTGCCCACCGCGGGGCGAGCGGGTGAGGTCACCCGGAACGGGGATAATGAGGGTGTGGCGACGCGCGCTAACACCGCGCGGCACATCGACATCGAGAGTGGCCGGTACGCGAATCCCTGTGTCACTATCGGGAAAGGCGCGCGTGTGGCGCGGACTAACGGGCAGTACACCGAATTGAGATCCACGTGACCTCGCACTCTTCCGAACTGGTGATAGCGCCTCTCCCCGGTCCTACCTTTTCGATCGTGGCGCCGGTCTACAACGAAGAGGAAACCGTGCCCCACTTCTACGAGCGGATCGTTGCCGTCATGGAGGAGGTGGGTGAGCCCTTCGAGCTAGTCCTGGTGGACGACGGCAGCCGCGACGGGTCGTATCGGACCATGCGCGAGATTCAGCGCGGCGATCCCCGCGTTCGAGTGATCGAGTTCTCGCGAAACTTCGGGCACCAGATCGCCATTTCGGCCGGCCTGGACTACGCACGCGGACAGTGTGTCGTGATTATCGACTCCGATTTACAGGACCCGCCCGAAGTGATTCCCGACATGATCGAGCGCTGGCGCGCCGGTGCCGAGGTTGTCTACGCGCAGCGTTCGAAACGGGCCGGTGAAACGCGGTTCAAGCTCATCACGGCGTCGCTGTTTTACCGGCTTATTGGGCGCCTCACCGCGGTAGAAATTCCGCGCGACACGGGAGATTTCAGACTTGCTGGACCGCAGCGTGGTGGATACGCTGGTTGCCATGCGGGAGCATCACCGTTTCATGCGTGGCCTTTCCGCCTGGGTTGGATTTCGCCAGGAGGCTGTGCTGTACGACCGCCGCGAGCGATTCGCCGGCACCACGAAATACCCGCTCAATAGAATGCTGCGATTTTCGATCGACGCGGTCACCAGCTTCAGTCACGTGCCGCTCCAACTGGCGACGAGCTTCGGCTTCGTGCTCGCCGGCATCAGTTTGCTCGGCATCCTGATCGCGGTGATCCTTCGTATCTACGCACGGCGCAATTGCGGGTCAGGCTACCACGCTCATCCTGGTGCTCTTCATGGGAGGCATCCAGCTCATCTTCCTGGGAGTCATCGGCGAGTACCTGGGCCGGATTTACGACGAAGTGCGGGCACGGCCGCTGTACATCGTGCGAGAAGTGCTGGAACGCGACCAGTAAGCCCCTCATGGTGCGTCCGGCGCGCTCGCGCCGCGGGCGACATGAAGCCGGCCCTGAGACACGGCGACGCCGATGATAACCACCACAGCGCCGGCCGGTTCGTACCAGCTGAGCGGCTCTCCCAGCAACCAGACTCCGGCTACGGTGGAGAACAGTGGGATGAGATACGTCACGGTTGAGGCGAGGGTAGGGCCAATATCCCGGATCATCCCGTAGTTCAGAATGTACGCGATGCCGGTTCCGAATACCCCCAGTGCGCCGACGGCGGCAATAACACGGAACGGAAGCATGGCCGGGGCGACTGGTCAGAACTGATGTGACGATTGCCAGCTCGATCGTGCCGCACACCAGTTGGCCCGCGGCCAGGGCGAGTACGGAATCTCCCCGGCCGGAAAGGTACTTGCGCGTGTAGGGGAACCCGAGGCCGTAGCTGGCGGCTCCTCCGAGGCACAGTATGTTTCCCACCAGAGCGCCCCCCTCAAACCCGCGCCATACCCCCAGCACGATGAGAACGCCTGCAAAGCCGACGGCGAGGCCCACCAGGCGATCGGCGGACAGTCGCTCCGAAGGCAGCATAAGGATGGAAAGCGGAGCGACAAAGAGTGGCGTGGTGGCGTTGAAGATGCCGGCCAGGACGGATGTGGTGTGGAGCTCTCCATACGCGAAGAACGAGAAGGGTAATGCATTGAACAGCAGCGCGGCGACCGCGAGGTGGACCCAGACGAGCCGGCCGCGGGGCAGCCTATCCCGGCGCGCCCGGAGGATGACAAGCAGGGTCACCGTTCCGAGGATCGCCCGGCCAAGTGCCACCTGGAGAGGCGAGAGCGCTTCGTCTCCGACTTTGATGAAGACAAAGCTCATTCCCCAAATGGCAGCCAGTATCAGCATGCGGATCTGCCAGGGAACGGCGCGGGATGGGCGAGCCGCTCTCCCACTGCGGGTGTCCCGACCGCCGATTTCAGTTCGTATCTCAGACACTACATCTCATCTTTGCCTGTGTGTTTCTCATCACCATTGATCGTGAACGCCATCTCGTACAAAACGCGCGTGTTCCGAGGTGACGGAGAGGCGGGCGGGGTGGCCGAAAGGGAAACCAGCCGCCACGAGCGACCGGCGACCGGGACACGCTGCAGAGCGGATTTTCGAGTTGAGTCGGTAGGTCATCGTAACGTGATGCAGCCCGGGTCCCGCCGTCAAGCCGGCTGGTGGAAGAAGCGGGTCGAGTGCGGTCATACGGACATCGTAGGTGAGGCTCACTTCGGTGGTCACCGAAGTATTCACCGGGTAGTATCGACCATGACTCCTGTAGATTCGGATTCAAGCGCGCGGCAGATGGCCAGTCTGGCAGCATTGCTGGCGGACTGCACGCGAGCGCGCATGTGCCTCGCTCTCCTGGATGGACGCAGCTGGACTGCGGGTGAGCTGGCCCGGCACGCCGGCGTTGCCGCATCCACCGCGACCGAGCACATCTCACTGCTGGTGGATGGAGGGTTACTGACCGACGAGCGGCAGGGGAGACATCGCTACGTGCGCCTGGCAGGATGGGAAGCGGCACAGTTGATCGAAGTCCTGGGAGCCCATACGGCGACGCTCCCGGCCGGGAAGCAGTCGCTGCGCAGTACCGGCGCCGCGGCCCGTATGGCCCGGGCCCGTACCTGCTACGACCATCTCGCCGGACGTCTGGGCGTGCTCGTCACGGACAGCCTCACTCGTTCCGGTTACCTGGATCAGTCAGCCGGATTCGCAGTCACCACGGAGGGTGTGAAATGGCTCGAGCAGACACTCGGTCACGAGCTGGATCCACCACGCACGACGCACCGCCCGCTGGCCCGAGGTTGTCTGGACTTCACCGAGCGGAAGCCGCATCTGGCGGGACTGGCCGGGGCGTTGCTGTGCCGGCACTTTCTCACGCAGCGGTGGGTGATTCGATTGAACGGACAGCGAGCGGTGCGGGTCACGCAGTCCGGTCGAGAGGCGCTGCATTCGATCATCGGCATCGACGAAGACCGGATAAAACAGGCCGACTTCGACGTGTTGTACGAATAGGGGTAGCGTCGGCTGCTGATTTGGTCGACAGGTGCGATTGTCCTCGCAGGTCTACTTCCAGGCCGCTGTCCCAGCCGGGAGTAGGGCATCGGCGCTTACGCGAAAGCTACTGTTGTCGTTCGAGGGCGAGTTGCCATGAGACCCCGAATCGATCGGCGAGCCAGACGAACTTCTCGCTAAATGGATACGAGCCTAACGGCATGAAAATCTGCCCACCCTCGCCGAGGCCCGCGTACAGGTGGTCGATCTCCTCGTCCGAGTGGCACGTCACCCACAGAGAGATCGCGGGTGTGAACGTCCAGTCGTGCACCGGAGGGCTATCGATGCATGCGAACTCCTGTCCATTCAACGAGAACCTCGCGTGCACTACCTTCCCGGCATTGATGCCGGCGTCCGGGCCGTAGTGCTCCACGCTGAGCACCTCCGACCGATCGAAGAGCGAGACGTAGAAATTCATGGCCTCGTCGGCCTGCCCGAAGAACGTGAGAAATGTCGTGATCTTCTGCATGGCGTGCCGGGTCCTTTAGACCGCTCGCCCGAGAAAGGCCGCGAGACGATCCACTTCTGAGGCGTCGCCGCCGAGCTCAACGGATTCCGCAAACGGAGAGCCGGCCGCTCGCGCCACACCCAGATAGCGGCGCGAGAAGGCATCGGCGGCCGCCACGACTTCGGGATCGAACAGCGGCTGCCGGCCAGTTGCCCGTGCCAGGTCCCAACCATGGGCGACGAGCTCGGTGATATGTAACGTCAGTGCGGCGGTACCCGGCAGGGTTCCGAACGGCAGCGCATACATTGCCTCCAACTTGCCCGGTTCACGCCAGGCGCGCCGCAGATCGTCGGCGGACGCACGGTATGCGCCCATTGGGTCATCGCCCAACAGGTCCTCCGTCACCGGTCCACGTTGAGGAGAAGAAACGGAACCTTGCGCCATCGCCGCGAAGCGCCGGTTCCCGCGAACCAGGTGGTTGAGCAGCGTCCGAACGTTCCATTCCGTACAGGGCGTCGGGAGAGCCATCTCGCCGGGAGAAATGGCTTCGACGATTCGAGCGGTGTCATCCAACGCGCGTTCATGCAGCCTGAGTATCTCCATGCTTCACTTCCTTTTCAAAAGTAGTGGAGGATCGTGAGAGTACGTGGTGTCCAATGCAGCCGGCTGGAACATTACTCCCAGCACAGGCAGAACGGGTGGCCGGCGGGATCCGCGTACACCTGGAAACCTTCCGCCGCTTCGGGGTCGTCGGCCGGTTTCAAGAGTCGTGCGCCGAGCGAGATGGCCTTCTCGTGTGCTTCCTCCAGATCGTCAACATACAGGTCGAGATGCATCTGCTGCGGCGTGCCATCGGGCCAGTCAGGAGGAACATGGTTCGGTGCAAGTTGAATGCCGATCTGCCACGCCCCGTCAACCGACACGCTATGCCAGGTATCACCCGCCGCGACCGTGCCGCCGAGCAGTCCCGCCCAGAACGCGCTCTCGACGGCCAGATCGGGGGCGTCGAAGACGATGACTGGTTGTGTTATCTTCATGTCGTTTACCTCCTGGCGACCAAGCAACATGCTCCACGCCCGAAAAGAATGGATCAATTTTGGTGCCACGTTCCACTTGCGGAAATGACAGTTTACTTGTAAACTATGAGCATCCGAATGTTTAGTCCTAAAGGGAGATAGCAAATGTCAATCGAAACCCCTGGCGCAGTTCGCACTGCATGGTCCATCGACAAGGCGCACAGCTCGATCGAATTCAAGGTCCAGCACATGATGGTGACGTCGGTAAAAGGGCAGTTCACCGAGTTTACCGGCCAGATCGTCGGAGACATCGAGGACCCAACCTCCGCCGAGATCGACGTGGAGATCGATGCTTCCAGTATCGATACCCACCAGGAGCAGAGAGACGCTCATCTGCGCTCCGCGGATTTTCTCGATGCCGAGAAATATCCCAAAATCACCTATAAAAGCACACGAATCGAGCGCACCGGCGACGAGGAATTCAAGGTCTACGGGGACCTGACAATTCGCGACGTGACGCGAGAAATCGATCTGGAAACAACCGTGAACGGTCACGGCACGACTCCGTACGGCCAGCAAATCGTGGGGCTTTCCTGCAAGGGATCTTTGAGCCGCAAGGATTTTGGCCTGAACTGGAACGTTGCCCTGGAGACCGGTGGCTGGTTGGTCGGCGACAAGTTGAAGCTCGATTTCGAGATCCAGGCAGTCAAGAACGCCTAACTCCCTTTTTAAAATCACCCGAGCCGCAGTATTTCGGCTCGGGTGATTTCGCGTTTTCGAAGGGAGCTATCGCCACCACAGGCAACCTGTCCGTACGGCGGTAATGGCGCGAGTTCCACGCGAGCGCCCAATTGGTTCACGGTCGCTACTATTGGGTGTAGCAGACGTAGGAGGACAGACATGGATTGGATTGAAAAGCTCACCGGTCTCGATCCCGATGGCGGTAACGGGAGCGTCGAGTTTGCGATCACGGTGTTCGTGCTCGTGGTGTTGTGTCTCATTGCCTTGAGTATTTGGCGCACGACCCAACGACGCACACTGCGCTGACGATCCACGCTACCCATATATGGAGCAGGAGACCGATGATCCGTCCGCGGACGGCTGGGACTCGACGCGGGCAGCGATCATTCGTAACGCTGCGGGAATCGGCCTGGCCACCGGCGCGTATGCTTTATCGTTCGGAGCCATCGCGGTCACAACGGGGTTATCGGTAGTCCAGACCTCGTTTGCATCGCTGCTCGTCTTCACCGGCGCCTCACAGTTCGCATTCCTGGGCGTTATCGCGGCCCACGGAAGTCCGGTGGCGGGCGCGGCGACGGCCATCCTGCTAGGCATCCGCAATGCGTTGTACGGGCTGCGGCTATCACCGCTGCTGGGCCTTACTGCTCTGCGGCGCGTCCCGTCGGCCCAACTGGTGATCGATGAAACGACCGCCATGGCGATCGCTCAACGTTCGGACCGCGCGGGGCGGTTCGCGTTCTGGGCCACCGGCGCGGCCGTCTACGTGGGCTGGAATACCGGTACGTTGTTGGGAGCGCTCGGTGCGAAGGCGCTCACGAACCCGGCTTCACTTGGCCTCGATGCGGCCGTACCGGCGGCGTTTCTCGCTCTGCTGGCGCCACGCATGCGCTCTGGACGAAGCTGGACCGTGGCCGCCGCGGGATCACTGGCTGCACTGATCGCCCTCCCGTTGGTCCCCGCCGGCATCCCCGTGCTTCTGGCCGCCGCGGTGGCCGCATCCTTCGGGATATATTGGGCGGGGCGCGAGGTGCCATCGTCTCCGATTCAGACAATGCGAGCCGATCGCTGATGTGGCCGGCATTGGCGCTGGCCGCGCTCGGGTGCTACGGTCTGAAGCTGCTGGGGCTTTCGGTACCGCAGCGGGTGCTCGAGAACCGGTTCATGCAGAGCATCGCCGCGGTACTTCCGATCGCGCTTCTGGCTGCACTGGCGGTAACCCAGACCTTCTCGCAGGGCCGGCACCTCACCATCGATGCCCGCGCCGCAGGTATTGCCGTGGCCATCGTGGCGATCCGGATGCGTGCTCCGTTTCTCGTGACGGTCGGCGCGGCGGCGGCTACAACGGCGCTGATCCGACTCGCTTTCTAACGCGGTTGCGCGCATGTACTCGCGCTGCACGACATGCTTGACTAATAGAACTAACGTTCTATACTTGAGGAGTCAGCGGAGGGGAGGCGCGCACCATGGCTGGACCTGGCGGGCGCGATCTTCTACCTGTTTCCGTCTCAGCCCGACGCTTGCTCGACGATGTCGAGCCGTTCTCGCGCGCCACCGGCAGGGCTCTTCGCCAGTATCAAGCGGAGTGCGCGCGTGCCATTGTGCGCAGCGTGATAGCCGGCGATGGGCGCATCATCAGCGTCATGTTCGCTCGACAAATGGGTAAGAACGAGACGTCGGCACAGATCGAAGCGTATTTGCTGGCCCTCTACGCAGGCCGCGGAGGTACGATCGTCAAGGCCGCGCCGAGCTTCAAACCGCAGCTTGTCACCAGCATGTTGCGATTGAAGGAGGTGTTGGATGCCAACCCGCTCACGAGGCGGCGGTGGAAGCCATCGTTCGGCTACATGGCCCGACTCGGCAAGGCGTGCGTCACCTTTCTATCCGCCGACAGCAGCGCGAACGTGGTGGGCGCCACGGCCGGCCTGCTGCTCGAGATCGACGAAGCGCAAGACGTATCACCGGAGAAATACGACCGTGAATTCCGTCCCATGGCATCGAGTACCAATGCCACCACGGTGCTCTACGGCACTGCCTGGAGTGAAGATTCCTTACTTGAACGGCAACGCGAAATCAACCTGGCTCACGAGCGGCGTACCGGGGAGCGTCTGCACTATGAATTCGACTGGCGCACGCTGGCGGCACTGAATCCCCCGTATCGAGCCTTCGTGGAGGGAGAGATCGCCCGACTGGGCGCCGATCATCCAAGCATCAGCACGCAGTACTGGCTTCGCTGCCTATCGGATGCCGGGCACCTGTTCTCGGCGGCGCAGCGTGCGGCTCTACAGGGCACGCATCCCAGGAGCCAGAGCCCCCGTCCAGGATGCACGTACGTCGCGGGGATCGATCTGGCAGGGGAAGACGAAGACGCCGCCGATGCCCGTTCGCGCGGCCTCGTCCCGCGGCGTGACAGCACGGTCGTGACCATCGCCGAAGTCGATCGAGACGGCCTGGGAAGCCCGCGGCTACGAGTGGTCGAGCATGTCTGGTGGACCGGTCGAGATCAGGTCTGGCAGTTCGATCGACTGCTGCAGCTCTGGGAGCACTGGAGCTTTGCGCAGGTGTGTGTCGACGCAACCGGTATCGGCGCCGGAATCGCGTCCTTCCTGACCGCGCGACATCCCGATCGGGTGGAAAGTTTCACCTTTACCGCGCCGTCCAAGAGCGCGCTGGCGTACACCATGCTCGGGATGATCAATACCGACTCGGTATCGGTGTACGCGCCCGACGGCTCGCCGCACAGCAGCGAGTTTTGGAGCGAGGTTCGTGGATGCCGCTATCAACTGCGGGCACACGAGCAAATGGGGTGGGGTGTACCGCCGTCCGAAGGGCATGATGACTTCGTATCGAGTCTGGCGCTCTGCTGCCACGCCGCCGCCGGCATGACTCCGCATCCGGCGAGCGTCTTGATTCGCTCGCAGCGCGACTTCGAAATCGGCTGGTAGTTGCCTACGCTTGTGCGCCGATCCCCTGAGCCGGTTGCCCTGCGCGAACCATCCAGCGCATCTCACAATCGGCTGGGGCGTGGTGAACGAGACGTTTGTGCTGGTTGCGTTCGCACGCTCGGCCGGGATCGGGTGGTGTTAGCGGCTCTGTCACCGCCTCCATCTGATCCGTCATGAAGCGGTCACCTTGACGGCATGGAGCCATCATTTCCGCTCCGTAGTATGGATGCATTGGCGGCTGCATCGGGCAGCGCGCCACAGCTACCTGAGGAGCGTCGCATGAAGAAATCCACATATACCCACCGAATTCTGCCTCTGACCTTTCTGGCGCTGGGCGCCGGGCCGGCCGGTCTGGCCGCACACGTGTCGCCGGCATTGGCGGCCGCTGCGCAGGCGGCAAAGTCGCGTTCATTCACGGGTCAGATCGAGTACGTCGACCACGGCCCCGTCAGGGTAAAGATCGTGGTGCGCAGCAAAAAGATCGTTGGCGTCAGTACCTGGAACTCGCCCGAGGACAATCGATCGGTTGTGCTTCAAGGTAACGCGTTGCCGCTGCTCAGGCAGGAAACACTACGGGCCCAGAGCGCCTCGATCTCGATCGTATCGGGTGCTACCGACACGAGCTACGGATACATCGGTTCATTGCAAAACGCCATCGCACAGGCACGGCACGCACGCGTCCTGAAGTAGCGACGGACAGTGGCCGGCCTCGCTCGCGCTACGGGGTTGCCGTTGGAGTTACGGTGGCCGATATCGTGAACGTTGCCGTTGGTGGCGGGCCGGCGGTGGCGGTTGGGGTGCTGGTAGGAACCGGCGTGGTGGTCGGGGTTCTGGTGGCCGTGGGCACGCGCGTCGGCGTACGGGTCGGGGCTGGAGAGCACTGATATGGAGTCGTTATCCAGTGACAGGCCACATATGTGTTGAGCGTGCTATCGACCAGAACCGCTCCGTGGCAGGTGCTGACGAAGAGCAGATCCCGACTGCAGTGACTATCCAATACCAGCTTGCGGTCGCCCATCAGGGCTTCGGGCGGCGGCACGAGGATATCCGCGCTGTTCGCGATGGTATGAAGGTGACCCGTCGATCGCCACCATGAATCCGGAAAAAAGACGATCTCCTTGATCGTTTCACTGTCCGGCTGCAGACTGTAGGCGACCGTTCCGACGATCAGCCGCGCTACCAGATTGTTCGTGTAGCGAGTGTCGATTCCTCGCAGGGGACTGTCAAAGGTAACGATACTGTTGACATCTCGCAGGAGGCCGCTTCCCGGGTTATAACCGTATTCCCGTCCGTTCGAGACTGCCCAGCTTGCGGCTACCACACCCCCCAGGCTATGGCCCACGAGATCGAACACAGCATGCGTGTCACGCTTGCGCACCGCGCGTAGTTGCGCTTCGAGCGCGTCGACCGACTGCGCCACCGATTGATGTGTTTGATTGACGGTATAGGTCGCGCTCGTGCCGTTGTAGCTGTAATAGAGCGGTGAGTATGCCACGTGGGCCTTGCCAAGCGAGGTCGTCAATGTCTTGAACGTCCCCTGCGCCCGTGCTTTCGCGTTGACATTGCCTTTACAGTACGGGTCCGAGCCCGGATAACCGCAGAGGCCCGGAAGAAACATGATGTATAGGTGGGAAGGACCGGCACGCACTCCCGTCAACGCCTGGCTGCCGGCGTTGGCGACCCGCACGTTGGCGGCAACACCGCAGAGGGTCAGCAGAGCGGCCACGATGGAAAGCCTCGTTGTTCTCATGACGTTTCTATTGTGGCAAACAATGGCGCACGTGTCATCGCACTGTGGCCGCGGAGAGTAATCTTCCGAGCTGCCATCGCACTTTCATGACCGGCTCGGGCGGCAGGCATACGCTGGGGGGCGGCTCATAAACCAGTTGGGCACTCCCAGAATCGAGCGCTGGCACACAACTTCGAATCCGAACGCGCGGTATAGCCGGACGTTCTCGGCCTTATCGGTCTCGAGATAGGCGGACCTACCGTCGTCATCGACGATCGCGGCGAAACGTTCGAGGAGCGCGCTGCCGATTCCTTGCCGCTGTGTTTGCGGTTCGACTGCCACCGGGCCGAGATGCCAGTGGGGCGCCGGAGGGTCGAGGTGCTCGAATTCCCCCATCCATCGGCGAAATCGATCCGCAGCTCGAGGACTTCTCAGGGCCATCACCAGCAGGACACGCAGAGAGGGCAGCAGAGGAACCTGCAAACACGTCCCGGGCGCCGCCATACCGAGAACCCCTACAATTCGGCCGTTCTGGAGGGACACCAGGAGGGGTCGATGCATCGTCGGAAAAAGGTTGCCGAACAGAGACCGCAGTGCTCTCTCCCGTGTGGCGGGATTGGGACCGAAGCACGCTTGCGTCATGGGGTTATCGCGAAACGCGCGCACCATCACGCCCACAGCCTCACGTATCTCCGGCGCGAGCGCGTCGCGAATCTCCAGGTCACCGCTGTAGCCCAGTGCGCACCCCATTCGTGTTCTCATGGCGGGTCGGTATCCCAGCGTACCGGCACCCGGACATTCGCGGCTCCGTTGTGACGAAACCTACCGAAGCCCGTATGAAAACACTGAGCGGGGGCAAGCATCAAGGGATGCGAAACCTGGCTTGCCCCCATTGCCCCTGGTGGAGGATTTCGCCCGTGCGCGAAATGACCCGGAGCTACTTGTAGGAAACCACGGCTCACCTGCAATTAACAGGGCCGGTGGTCGCGCCACGTTCGGGACCTTTGTCCCCCCAATCGCAGGTACAGTGGCCCGTTCTTGCCGGGCCCGACTGAGACCTGCCTGGACCTACCGGGTCGGGGCCCGTGGTCAGAGCGCGGACACCTGTCGCTACCGGTCTACGCGCAGTCTCCAGGGCACGAAGCCCCCGTCGCGTCTCGATGGCATCCCACGCGGCTTCACGTGCAGGCTCGCACGGTCGAAACCGCCGGCGCGGGGTTGGATCGGGCTATACCCCCTTCACCGAACACATGCGGCGAGAGCACGGCAGTTGCACGCCATCAATCAACTATCCGGACGTGTATAGCGAGGAGGGGCCACGAAGCCTCCAAACTCTTGACCGAGAGCCCGGGTGAAGGCAATGGTTGTTCGATCCTCCAGGTTCGGTCCCAGGACCTGCAAGCCGATGGGCACTCCGCTCGGGCCGATCTCCACCGGAAACGCGGTCGACGGCAGCCCGGTAAAATTCGCAAGCGACGGGTAGACACACTGGCGATCGTAGACGACGGGCGAGCCGTTCACGCTGAGGCGGCATTCTTCGTCCATGAGCCGGTCCGGAAACGGCGCCTCCATGTGTTCGTAGGCGTTTACGATGTTGGCCGGAGACAGCAAGACGTCGAAGTCGCCGAAGAACGCCGCGAATGAGGCCTGGTACTCGGCTCTTCCGGCCATGAGCTCGATGTAGTCCTGGGCGCTCAACCCCAGTCCGTCGGCCCAGGCGTCCAGCATCGCGTCGTCCAACGAGCGGCAGCGTTCCGCCTGCCAGTGTCGCTCGTCCGGTGTCAGACGGAGTGAGCTGATCGCCGAAATGACGGCGGTATAGTCGTGGAAAAATTCGCGCAGATCGCCAAGCCCTTCCGGCACGGCCTCGCGTACGTCCAGGCCGGCGGCGCGCAAGCGTTCTATCAACCGGTCCTGGACATGTTCGATCTCGCAATCTACCGCCTGCCAGTCGAGGCGAGGCAGGACGGCCACGCGGAAATCCCGCAAGTCGGTGTGTCGGGCGGGCGGCAGTTCCACGCGCCATCCGCGTAAATCATTGACCTGTGCTCCAACCATATGGTCGAGGGCGAGCGAGAGGTCGTCGGCATGGCGCGCCAGTGGTCCGAGCGCCGATATCGGCGTGGCGGCATTGGGAAGGGGGCCGGCCGGGAAGTGGCCGGTTCCGGGTACCAACGACACGCTTGGTTTATGCCCGTACACTCCACAAAACGCGGCCGGAATGCGAATCGATCCACAAAAATCGCCACCCAATTCGAGGGGAGACAGCCCGGCTGCCACCGCTGCCGCACCTCCACCGGTACTTCCGCCGGGGGTACGGTCAAGGTTCCAGGGATTGTTCGACCGCCCGAACAGCTCGTTCGCCGACTGCCAGTCCGAGGCGTACGGCGGCACGTTGGTCTTCCCGAAGATCACAACACCGGCGGCGCGCAGTAGCGAGACGGCACGCGCATCGCTCTCGGCTCTGTGGTCGGCTCGCTCGCGTAAGCCACCGGTCGTCGGGAAACCGCGAACGTCAATGCAATCCTTGACGGTCATGGGGACACCGAGCAGCGGACGATCGTCCCCGGCCGCGCGAGCATCGTCGGCCCGGCCCGCGGCCTCTCGAGCGGACTCCTCGTGCAGCGAGACGATCGCATTGATCTCAGGATTGTGCTGCTCGATCCGCTCGAGATGCATGTCTAGCAGCTCGACGGCGGAGATGCTCCGAGCGCGCAGCGCCCGCGACATAGTAGTGACGCTCTGAAACGGGTCGATGTGCATGCGATGAAGTGCTGCCTCCCCGTTGACCGAGTTCCTCTACACGAAAAGTATAAAGTGACCTACCGATCGCCGCGCCGTGGTGAACGCCTGCCTGCAAGTATGGGCGCAGGCTCCATCCACGGCGGTCTATTCACGCGAACCGGTCTTCGAGGACCGCCTCACCTCCGATGCGCGTGCGGCCGAACCGCTCGAAGCGCTGATAGCGCTCCTCTCGGCGGTGAAGGCCCAGACCAGAGCGGCGATGTCGGGCGAATATGAGATCGAGATCGCGCAAAAGCGACTCAACGGCGGCCTCACGCTGATCGACACGGTACTCGAGAGCCATCGCGCCACGCCGATCTGCAGCCGAACTAAGGCTGCCGCGGGACGACCGCGCCCGCCGGGCAATGCCCCCACGCCGGCGTAGTTTCGGTCGGGAAGCGACATTGCACTTCCCGATCGGTAACTCTATCCGAGCTTGCCGGAGGGCAGAATCAGTCGCGTGTAGACGAGGAGCTTGTGGTCGTAGCCCGTACCGTCGGTGTGAAAGATGCCGGCGCAGGTCATCAGCGTAAGTCCGCGCTGGTTCGAGTTCCCAAACATAAATTTGAGAGGCAGATGGGCGTTGGCATAGGTGCCCTGCCACATGACGCGGAAGCGCAGCGGGTTTCCGGTCTTGTAATTTACCTGCACCACGTCACCCGGCCGAAGTGAGTGCAACTGCCAGAACACCGCCGGACAGCAGGTCGAATCCAGGTGACCGAAGATGGTGGCTCGGCCTCGATCGCCGGGTCGGGGACCGCGATCGTACCAGGCGACATCGCCCCACTGCTTCGGCGCCTTACCGTCGGCAATCGAGCTGAACTTTAGCGATTCGACAACCGCCTTGACGCTAAAACGCGGTATGGCAAATGTCTTGGGCCAGCCGGCCGGCACGCGATATACGATCGGTGCCTTTTTTTTCGCGGGCTGAGCCGGATGCGTTGGCCCGGTGGCGGCATACGCCGGGACGATAGACGACATGGCCGCAAGAGCGACGGCAACGAGGACTGGACGAATTCGCATGATGACTCCGGGTACTACTGAAACTCTGGATGCAACCTATTGGGTACGGCCCGTGTAGCCCTCCCCGCTTTACAGCAACGCGACGCTGCCACACCCCGCCCACCTTACAGTCATTTTCAACACCAGTCAAACCTATCTTTCCTCGCGATTAACAGGGTGGTTCTGGTCTGTCGCCACGATGGATGGCCCGGACACGAGCGATTGTGCATGCGTATCCGTCCGTAGGCTTCGGAGGGTACGCGTTCATCACGGCGGTCGCCAAAAAGACACCCATGCCGAGCACGGAGGTCAGGGCAATAGTTCGGACGAGCGTGCCGGTCGACGCGGTGAAACCACTCGATCGCCCGCCGGCTTGTACCTGGCGAGTCAGGCGGGGGCGAAGAGAGAGCACCGAGAAGCCGCTGGCGAAAGCCATCACTCCCAGCAGAGCTGATCTTCACCACCAGCGCCTGGCCGTAGGTCGTGTCCCAGAGCGCCGGCACCGAGCCAAGATGGACGGTGGCGTTGAACGGGCCGGTCACCGCCAGAGCGATCACGCTCCCGTACGCTACCGGCGAGAAGCGGTTCAGAAGGGACAGGGACCAGATCAGGCTCTCCCTCGCGCCGAGCGTCGATCTGAAGCCAATGAGGAGCGCCGCGATCGCCATAATTCCGCCAACCCACAGACCTGATGCAAGTACGTGCACCCAATCCAGCAGTACTCCCAGGCTGAGGATGCCGGTACCGCCCACCGGTACGTCGGTGGCGTGACCTGAGGCCGCCAGAACAAGGTCGTAACCCACCGCGCAGGCAAAGATGTAGTCGCGAACGATCGGACCGCCCCATGGCTCTTTTGTCCCGTGCGTCCGTACCGCTCGGGTAGCGATCGACCAACCGACGAGTGTCAGCAGCAATCCGGCAACGACGACACCCTGACGCACGAGCCAGAGCGCTCCGAACGGGGTCCGCAGCACGGCAAGAATGACCGGTGGAGAAACTACGCGGGCCCAGCTGGACACTATGGCATGGATCTGGAGGCCGAGGCTCACCGAGGACGACCCGAGCAGAACCACCAGACATCCGGGCACCCACCCACTTATCCGCCGGCGCGCTGTGCGGCTCAGCGCACGTACCTGCTGTCCATCTTCTTCCTCTGATGGAAGAATGAAAACAGCAATCACCATGGTTCCGAGCCAGAGCCCGGAGGTCACGAGTTCGAACCAGCGGGCGACCACGACACCGATTCCGCCGGCAGCGCCTTGCGCCGTGGACTGGCTGGACAGTTCTCCCCCGGGACGCACGACATTGAAGGTGTAGCTCCCGAACGTCGCGTGGCCGTCCAGGGCGGAGACCACCCGCCAGACCACGGCATAGGTGCCCGCACCGGCGCCGGGGCGCAGGTCGACGTAGAGCATATTTCCGTGCCGCACTCGCGTGCCGCCGGCATCGACTCGCCGGTCTCCGGCAGCGTGCACCTCGATCGTGCTGAGAACCTCGCTCACGGCTTCCGAAAAGTACAGCGTGACGCGGGCCGGCTCGCGGCCAAGCGTGTAGCGCGGTGCCGGCTGCTCGCCGGTGAGATACGCGTGTGCGTACGCGGTCTGGGTCGCGCAGCACCATACAATCAGCGCTCCCAGCGGCCAGACGCGGCGGCACGACGTTCGCCATAGTAAATCGAAGCACACCCGGGTTCGCTGCGCCGCGATGCCACCCACCCCTTGCGCCGACCTATGCTTCATACTGAGGGGAGATAGAAAGGATACTCTGCCATGTCCCGATTTTTCCGTATCAGTGTCGATGAGGAAGCGCTCACTGATGAGCTGTTTCACTTTGTCACCGATCCTCACCCGTCTCGAAACGATCGCCCGGTGGTGAACGAGCTGCACGATTTCGCGCCGGAGATGGTCGACGTACTGGAGTGCATGATCATCGACGGTGTCGAGGAACGTCACGACGTCGCGGACTACGTTCACGCCGTGATCCACGAGCTCGCCGGCTAAGCACACCGTGCTACGCTTCGCCATCGTCGTGGCGGCTCTCGCGCTCGCCGCGGCCTTCACCGCGGTTGGCCTACACGGAAGTACAGCGCCGGCGATCGACTCGCTACCGGCCCAGGCGAGCACAGCCGTGACGAGCTCCGTTCCTCAGTCCGCGTTCTACCGACTCGAGTCAAGCACACCGGTCTTCGACGTTCTCTACCGTTACGGTCAAAACACACCCGCCGCCAATGGCGCCTACGGACCGAATACTACCGCGCCGCGCTCCGACTGGTATCTCGAATACCAGCGTGCGGGCGACACGGACGTCATCGCGGGTGTGCTCCGCCACGATACGACGTTGATTTCGCTGGGCTTACGGATGTTCCAATTTGGATTGGCACGTCAGGCCGCGAACGGCTCGTTTCCCGGTTCACAGTGGCCGTTCCACGGCACCGCTATGTTCCTTTCGGAGGCAGCTCCGGCGCTCGCGTTTTTGCAGGAGTCGTCCTATGCCGCCCAGTATCGTACCGAGCTGGCAAATCAAGCCGCGTCGATGCGCCGCGCCGCTTATTTCATGGTGCACAGCGTGGGCGGCGCCGGACATATTGACGACACGACCAAGAACCATCGATGGTTCGAAGCGGCGATCGCTCTGGGCGCGACGGGACTGATCGCGCACGACGCCACACTGCGCGCGTGGGCGACGGTATACGCCTGGCGAGGCATCCACATGGAGCGGCCGTCGGGGGTGATGCCCGAGGATGGCGGCCACGATTCCGGATACCAGGCGCTCGGCATGGTCAACGCCTGCCGCTACTTTACGCTCCTTCCGGCCGGCACGCTGCGGACGGCGCTCTTCAAAGCGTTGCAGCGAGGCGAAGCCTGGGAGCTCTCGCGCGTCGCACCGAATGGAAGTGTGAACCAACGCGGCGACACGAGAACCGCCGGGTGCCGGGAGCGCAATCCGGCCGGGCAGTGCAAAACGGTCTTCTACGCGCCGATCTTCAGCACCCTGGCGCACTGGGCCGTCATCTCCGGGAATGCAACCTACGCCAGGATGTCACACCAGGTATGGGTCCGCAGCGGCTACGGCAGCAGTTGAAGCCGGCTCGATGGGCGAGGCTCAATAGCCGTCGAGGACGAACGATCGAAAAGTGGAAGGTACCGGATGCTCGATACGGAGCCGGCGAGCTTCAGCCGCGTCTAGCGTCACTCGCTATCCGGCAAAACCTCGGAATTGCCGGTCCCGACCACCTTGCGCGATCGGCGTGGAGGCATTACCCGATACTCTTGCCAGCCATCGAAGGGCAGCATTCCCAAGACGCCAAGCATTCCCACGGTCCAGTTGGTCTTTTCGATGCCAAAAGCCGGAAGGTTCAGAATCCGGCGAGCCAGAGCATCCACATCCTCGGCCTCTCGCCAGATGCGAGAAGCATCTCCCTGATACTCGGATACGATGACGGCGGCGAGCTGCCGCGTAAGAACGGCAAACTTGCGGGGGAAGCGGTGTAACGCCGGCTTCTGGGAAAACGCTTCTAGGAGCTGCACGGAGTCAGGCTCGGCCAGGCGCACCATATCGAGGTGGCCTATCCGTTCTTTCAAACGTAGCGGTACCGCGAAGGCCCGCCGTGTAGCGAGCTGACTATCGTATAACACTCCCAGCAATAACGCGTTACCGTCTTCGGCCAGGAAAAGGTCGGCAGCCGGATCGTCGGAGAGAGTCACCCCGCGCGCTTCGCTGAGCGGCGTCAGCCATTCCAACCGTTCGAGCTTCGGCATGTGTTTATCCGCGCCACGCGGCGTGCGCATCGCTATGCGCGTTCAACGCGGGCAAAACGTCGTCGATCGTATCGACCAGGGTGAGCAGCGCGAGGTCTCGCTCGTCGATGATAAGGTTGACGCGGAAAACGTCCACCACGCTTCTCCAGCGCCGGCCTACCAGCACGATCGGTTTCGGACCCACCAGATCCATCTGTCGCAGATTCCAGGCAAGCGCGATTTCGCCCAACGTCCCGGCGCCACCCGGTAACGCGACGAGTCCGTCGGATTCGATCAAGCCTTCCAGACGCTCGTATAACGTCTTCGCGCTTTTTTCTTCCGAAAGGTACCGGTTCGGCGCAATCCGGCCAATCCAGGGCGCAACCGTGACGCCGACCACCTGTCCGCCCGCCTCGTGTGCCCCGAGGCTGACGGCTTCCATGATTCCGCCGTAGCCGCCGGAGACGATAACGTCTCCCCGCTTCGCCAGCATGTAGCCGAGGCGGCGTGCATCGGCGTATTCGCTGGTGTCCGGCCCGGTGCGGGCCGAGCCAAACACTGTAACTCGCATATTGCCCCCAGAATTCCCTGTCCCATCGTAGCAATGCCGGGAAGTTCGTGGTGATACCTCGCCGTGGCGACGGGCTGGGAGCGATCTACCCGGGAAGGTCGTTCCAGGCGCCGCGCAGGCGATCGTAGAGGCCCTGGAACTCGTCATCCGAGTAGTATTCGATCACGATGCGCCCTCCTCGTTTGCCGGTCTGCACCGAGACTTTAGTACCCAGCGCACGCCGTAGCTCATCCTCCAGGGCAGTGACATCAGGCGGGTTGGAGGCGACGACACGATCCGGGCGCGGTTCGAGAAGGCGACGAACGAGCTCCTCAGTTTGCCGCACATTCATGCCTTCTCGCTCGATTCGCTCCAACACGGCCATTTGCGCCGCTTTCTCCGGCAGCGACAGGAGGGCGCGGGCGTGCCCCTCGGTGATCCGCCGCTCGATGAGCGCGCGTTTGATTGCCTCGGGAAGAAGCAGCAAGCGCATGGTATTCGTCACGGCCGCACGGCTCCGACCGACACGCTGCGCCACGTCCGCCTGCGTCAGTCCAAACTCCTGCACCAGGCGGATGTAGGCGGCCGCCTCTTCAAGAGCATTGAGATCGGCGCGCTGGATGTTCTCGATTAACGCCATTTCCAGCGTGTCACGGTCGGAAAGATCGCGCACCAGAGCAGGTACGGATTTCAGGCCCGCCACCTGCGACGCCCGCCAGCGCCTTTCCCCAACGATAAGCCGGTATCGGTCGTCTCCCAGCCGGCTCACGACCAGCGGCTGCACGATGCCGTGATCCCGAATGGACTGTGCCAGCGCATCGAGCGCACCCGGCTCGAAGTGCTGCCGCGGCTGGTTGGGATTGGGCTCGATGTGGTCGACCGGTAGCTCCCGTAGTCCTTGCGCAGGTTCAGCCGGGACGAGGGCGTCGAGCCCACGGCCGAGCGCCCGCCGCGCTCCCGATCGACCGCGATCTGTTGGTCCTGCTATGACTCACCCTCCTCGCAACATCCCTTGGTTTCCCTACGAAGGATAAAACGCGGCGACTCGGGATGCCACTTCCACCGCGAGCGCACTGTATGCTTCAGCGCCCCGCGAATGTGGGTCGTAGTCCAGAATCGATACTCCGAAGCTGGGCGCTTCGCTGAGACGGACGCTGCGCGGTATGGTCGTTTCGAAAGTGAGCGTTGGATAGTGACGCCGTACTTCTTCGGACACCTGTTGCGATAACAGGGTGCGCCCATCAAACATTGTCAGGAGCAATCCGAACACGCGCAGCCGGGGGTTCGAGGAATCATGGACCCGCTGCAACGTGGCCACGAGACGAGCCAATCCCTCGAGTGCTAGATACTCACATTGCACCGGCACGATGACGGCGTCCGCCGCGACAAGCGCGTTGAGCGTGAGCAGCCCCATGGAAGGCGGGCAGTCGAGCAGGATGTACCTGTAGGAACCAAGCAACGGCTTCATCGCGTCGCTGAGGCGGGCATTGGGCTCACCGGCCTCGAGCAGCTCTACTTCGGCGCTTGCCAATTGCGCGGTTGACCAGAGAAGGTCCACTCGTCGCTCGGACGTCGGTTGGATTGCCTCAGCGATCGGCACATCGCCGGTCAGAACGTCGTAGAGACCTCCGCTGTCGTGCCGTACGCCCAGTGCACTGCTGGTATTGGCCTGTGGATCGCAATCGATCAAAAGGACACTCGAGCCCAGCGCCCCCAACGACGCGCCGAGATTTACCACTGTGGTCGTCTTCCCAACCCCGCCCTTTTGATTTGCCACCGCCAGGACCGGCACGCCCATTCCTTTCCGACGAGAACCGGGGCCTGGACTCCGGTTCATGGCTTGAGAAACACTTACCGTGTGTCTCCGATCGAGACGCGCTGGTGCATCGGCAATCAGGCCCGACGCCATTGATCGATCGCGCAACCGCTCATGGTAGCCGATTGCCGGCATCTTCCCATGCTGAGAGCCGCCGTCGCCAAAGCTGGAAACACCGGAATCGACGTGTTTCCCCGTACAATCGGTTATACGCTTCCGGGGAGTCGTTTCTGAGCCTCACCCACTGGGTCGCTTCGTTCTGTATTGCGCTGCTAGCGGGGGCCTTTGGCTCGGTGCTCGGCATCGGCGGAGGGCTGTTTATCATTCCTTCGCTCAACCTGTTCCTGGGCGTGCAGCTCAAGACGGCAATCGCCGCCAGCATTGTGGCCGTCATCGCGACGTCGCTCGGCGGTGGGCACGTGTATGTGCGCAATGGTGTTGCCGATATTCGACTCGGCGTGTTACTCGCTCTGGCGACGGCCCCCAGCGCGGTCGTCGGAGCCATACTCGCCACGCATGTCAACGCCCGCGTTCTGGCCGGGGTCTTCGCCGTGGTGCTGGCGGCCAGCGCGTATCGCATGATCGAGTCCGTGCGCGCCGGCAATGAACCGGCCGATTCGGAAGCGCCTCGCCCGCCGTCGCGTTTACGCTTCCGGGCGGGCTACCGAGAGCCGTCATCCGATACGTTCACTCCCTATCAGATCTCTCGCGTCCCGCTTGGCGTCGCTACCTCTACCGTGGCCGGACTGGTCTCCGGGATGCTGGGAGTGGGCGGAGGCATCGTGCAGGTTCCGGTGATGAACCTGCTCATGGGCGTCCCCATCAAAGTTGCGACTACCACCAGCACCTATATAATCGGCATCACCGCCATGGCCGGGGCATTCGTGTACTACAACCACAAGCCCTCACTGATCGACCCGGCGCTCGCCGTCCCGGTGACGATCGGCGTGTTCATCGGCGCATCCATCGGATCGCGCGTCCTCGGAAAGGTGAGCCAACGCGCGCTGCGCAACACGTTTACGGTGGTACTGGCCGTGTATGCCGTTCAGATGGGCTTACGGGTGTTTGGTATTGGCCAGTAACGCTTCGAGCGAAACTGACGCCGTCACGCTGGCGGATGCCGGCGCGAGGCTCGAGATCGGCCGTACTCTGTTTTTCGGCCTGATTGCGAGCGTCGCCGTCATGGGAGTCGGCTCCGTATTGGTGGCGCTGACCGGTCAGCCAATATCAACCCACGTCATTCCGCTTGGTAAGGTGGCCTCCGAGCTTTTTCACGGGTCGAAACCGGCACTTTTGGACAGTGGCATCCTGCTTCTTTTCGCCACGCCGGTCGCCGGCGTGATCGTCGCCTTCGCGCATTTCGTGCGCATCCGAGACGTTGCGTTCAGCGCCATTAGCGGCGCTCTCCTCCTCGTTCTGCTGGCAGGATTCCTGGTCGCCCTGCATTAACTCGTGCGTGTCTCCACGTATAGTGGGACGTATCACAGGGAGGCGGACGGGGTGGCGAGAGATAGGAAGAAACCGACCGGCAGGGATCGGCCTGCTGCCCAAACGAGTTGGGACCCGCTCGCCTACTGGTACAACGGCTGGGTGGGAGAAGGAGGAAGCGAGCACCACCGCGCCGTCGCCGTACCCGCGACGCTCGCCTTGCTCGATCCGCAGCCGGGCGAACGAGTCCTGGACGTCGGGGCTGGACAGGGCGTCCTGGCTCCGTCGATTGCACAGGCTCGGGCCAGATATGTAGGAATCGATGCCAGCCCTCGGCTTCTCGATATGGCTCGCAAGCACCACGGCGGCGCCGGTCGGTTTCTGCTCGCGGACGCGCGCGCCATTTCCTCTCACAGGGAACTCGCTGCCGGATCATTTGATGCAGTCGTCTTTCTCCTGAGCATTCAAGACATGGACCCGCTGGCGGCGGTACTGACCGGCGCCGCCTGGGCGCTAAAACCGGGTGGCCGCATCGTCATCATGATGACGCATCCGGCTTTTCGGATACCTCGGCAGAGCGGTTGGGGATGGGACGAGGGTCGCAAATTGGTGTATCGACGCATCGATCGATATCTCAGTCCGCTGCCCGTACCGATGAAGACCCTTCCCGGCAGCGAGGCAACCACGCGCAGCTTTCACCGCCCGGTGAGCATGTACGTAAACGAGCTCGCGCAGCACGGCCTCTTGGTTGACCGTATGGACGAGTTACCCGCCCACAAAATGTCGACTGCTGGAGGCAATGCTAAAGCAGTCGAGCTGGCACGGCGAGAGGTGCCGCTGTTCCTCGGTCTACGAGCGCGATCCATACGGCCGGGGTGACGGCGCCGGCGCCCGGCGCGCACCGGCCGATGCCGGCTACTCAGGCGCAATTCGAATCGAGCGCTTTCAGAGGACGTGCCAGCAGCAGTCCATTCTGCTTCAGCCACGATCGGTGCAGCCGGTAGTCCGGGCACTGTTCTTCCACGCCCTTCCAGAAGCTGGGGGAGTGGTTCATCTCACGCCGGTGCATCAATTCGTGGACCACGACATAGTCCAGCACCGCAACTGGAGCCATGACCAAACGCCAATTGAAGTTGAGGTTTCCGGTGCTCGAGCAGCTACCCCACCTGGTGCGCTGATCGCGCACACTCAGTCGGAGATAGTCGATACCGATCGCTTTGCTCCACAGCTCGGCCCGCGCGGCGAGCATCTCACCGGCACGATCGATCAGGAAACGTTCCACGACCGGCGCGACGGCGCTGCCGGCGCGGAGCTCGACGGAGAGCGTTCGACCGATCATCGTCACAGTCGACCGGCGTGCGTCGCGATTGGAGACCACCACCTCATAATCCTCCCCCAGGTATTTCACAAACCCGGGTACCGCCCCATCCGCAGCTTCGAGCCGCTCCAGATGATCCGTGATCCAACGTGCATTCAAGCGCACCAGCGTATGCACGTCGGGCAGGGAAGCACGCTTTGGCACGACGATTTCCAGGTAGCCGTCGGGCACAATGCGCAGCTTGATGCTGCGTGCACGCGAGCTTCGGATGGTGATGTAGGGAACCGAGGCCCCCGGGAGGAGCACGGAGCCGCGTCCCACTTCGTAGCGATGTCGTCTATCCGTTGACAGGTTTGGAGCCTCTTTCTATACTAAGAAGCATTCCGCTCGCGGTCTTTTCTTTCGATCCAACGCTTTTGCCGAGGGACAGCGTTTCCGCTCTGCCCGAGGGCTCGTGGAGCAACGTCCCACCTTGGAATCAGGGGTCGGCAAGGAAGAGGCCGCAGGGCGGTTTGTTCTTTTTCGCTGGGTCAGTAGTTCCGGCATGTTCCGTGTATCATACTCCAACCAGGTACCGGCCCGAAGCCAAATCTCGCTTTGTTATGAGAAGCACGTCGCGCCTGGGCCTGACTCTGGAGAAGGAAGGAACGCATGGTCATTGTCATGCAGGTCGGCGCTCCGGAATCCGCCGTGCAAGAGGTCGTTCGCCAGGTGGAAGCCACCGGATTTCAGCCGTTCATCAACCCGGGGATCGAGCGTAGGGTGATCGCGGTGCTCGGCGATGTCGACATCAACAAATACGAGCTTGTGGACGTATTCGCGAACTTACCCGGTGTGGAACGGGTGGATCTGATTTCAGATCCATTCAAGCTTTCTTCCCGCCAGTATCACCCCGAGGATCTCGTGGTGCGAGTGGGTGACACCTACATTGGCGGTCCGGAATTGACCATCATCGGCGGCCCGTGCAGCGTTGAATCGGAAGAGCAGATTATCGCCGCGGCCGAGGCGGTGCGAACAGCCGGCGCTACCATGCTGCGAGGCGGAGCGTTCAAGCCGCGTTCCTCGCCACACAGTTTTCAGGGTCTGGGAGAATTAGGTCTGAGGCTGCTTCAGAACGCCGGACGTCACGTTGGATTGCCGGTCGTCACCGAGGTGCTGGACACGCATGATGTCGATATCGTGTGCCGGTACGCGGACATGCTTCAGATCGGAGCACGCAACATGCAAAACTTTGCTTTATTGCGTCGCGTGGGGGAAAGCGGACATCCGGTGCTGCTGAAACGGGGGCCGGGCGCCAAGATCAAAGATCTCCTCATGGCGGCCGAGTATGTGATGGTCGAGGGAAACGATCAGGTCGTCCTCTGCGAACGCGGTATCACGACGTTCGAAGATGCCGCGCGGTATACAACAGATATCAACGCCGTGCCGATACTGAAAGGTACCAGCCACCTCCCGGTGCTGATTGATCCGAGCCACAGTACAGGCGATTGGCGCTACGTCGCGGCCATTGCGCGTGCCGGCATCGCGGCAGGCGCCGACGGTGTGATCGTGGAGGTACACCCCGATCCACAACACGCGCGGTCCGACGGCAAGCAGTCGCTCAAGCCCAGGCGATTCGCCGAGCTCGTGGACGACGTGACGCGCATCGGTCAGGCAGTCGGTAGGTCGGTTATGGTAGCGCCGGCGCGGGCTTAGCTGGACTCTTTCCATTTGGCAGGGACAGACATGGACCTGTCAGTCTGCCTCGGAAAGTATCTTCGCCCAGGTTGCTCCAAGCTCCCTCAACTCTCCCGCGCTCAGTCGATTGGTGAACTGGATACGGATGACAGCATTGTGGGTGACCCGCGCCTCGTCCAGGCGTGCTGCTCCAAGATCGGTCAATACCGCCCGTAAACCCCGTGCGTCAGTAGGGTCAGTCTGCCGCCCCACCAGGCGCGCTCGAACCAGCCGATCCACGAGTCGGGACATGCCGCTCGGAGTGAGCATTACCCGCTCTGCCAACTCGGACATGCGAAGGCGATAATCCGGGGCGTTGAACAGGGTGATCAGGACGTCGAACTCGCGAACTGAAATTTGATGGCAGGCGAAAAGCTCCCGGTCTAGATCGCGCGTGACGCGGCTGTAGAGGGTCAGCATGCCGTGCCAGGCAGCAAGCTCGTCGTCGCTGAACTGTGCTCCGGCGGAACTGGGGCTTGACAAGGGTCATACCTCGTGATAACTTGTTTGCACACACAAATAATATACGCCTTTGATATATGTGTCAAGCCAGGAGGATCGCACGGTGTACATGGCTTCAGCAGTCGTCTGTTCGACCGATCTGGCACGAAGTCAGGATTTCTACGAGAACAAGGTAGGGCTCCGCCTTTTACCGGGGACGATCCCGAACCACCTGCTCTTCGAAACGGGTGATGGCACGTCTATGCTCGTCTACGGACGTCCCTCATCCAACCAAGCCGACCACACCCAGGTCCGCTTTTGGACGCGAGACATCGCGGCCGATGTGAAAGGCGCTAGTAGACCGGGGAATCGTGTTCGATGAGCTCGACATGGGGACGATCAAGACGGTCGACCACATCGCAACGACACCAATCGGCAAATCGGCGTGGTTTAAGGACCCCGACGGCAACACTCTCGCACTGTTCCAGTCGGCATAGGCCGGCCCGACCGCATCAGATGACGAATACGGCGCTACCCAAGCTGGCCTACGCCAACGAACGATTCGACACGAAAGGAACAAGCACATGAGCCTGATCGCATTTGTCGCACCAATCCTTCCCGGGAAGCGGGACCAGTGGGACGCCTTCATGGCGGACCTCAGCGGTCCTCGACACAGTGAGTTCAATGCCAGCAGGCAGCGTCATGGCATTCACGAGCGGAACTTTCTTCAGACGACACCCATGGGAGACCTCGTGATCGTCACGCTGGAAGGCGACAACCCCCTGGAAGCACTCGGTGCCATCGTCAACTCCGACGACGCCTTCACCAACTGGTTCGTCCAGCAAGTACAGGAGATCCACGGCTTCAATCTCCGTCAACCTCCGGAGCACCCACCGCACATCATTCTCGACTCCGAAACACCGACCACCACATAGAGCGTCCTCCGCACCGTCGTCAGCTTCTCGATAGTACGTTATAGGGAAGTTGATCCGCCCCATGGGAGCAGAGTTGCGTGAGACAATCATGCCGCGGCAAATGAGGAGCCTTTGGATGCCGGGGCGACTCTGATCACAACCCTTTGATCCTGTTACGTCACCCCGTCTCCGTGACCGGTTTCGGCTGGCCTTCAACTGCCCCGGAACCGGTCACTTGACCGTACACCGCGATAAATCCCTGCCGCCAACTGGGATAGCGAAGCGTCCAGCCCAGCTCTCGCTTCGCTTTAGCGTTGGAGGCACCACGCGAGTCGGTGGCCATGACGACGGCGGCCTCGCCGGCGACCAGCCGGGCGAGCCAGACCGGGACGTGACGGGGCGGCTTGGCGCCGAGCACGGCCGCGAGCACCGGCAACCACTCGCGCACCGGGGCAGGCTCGTCGTCGACGATGTTGTAGACCGCTGGGCCATCGTGCGCCAGTGCGAGGACGGTTGCGGCGGCAGCGTCCTCGAGGTGGATCCAGGAAGTCGTGCCGCCACCATCTCCGACGATGGGGAACATCCGCTTGCGCACCGGCCCGATCAGGGCGTCGTTGGCAGCGCCATAGAAACCACCGTAACGCAAGGAGATCCCACCAAAGTCCGCGACCGCCTGCTCGAGATACGTCAGCGCGGCGATGCCCTGCTGCGTGTTGGGCGGCGGAGTTGAGTCGACGGGATCGTCTTCCGTCTTGATTGGTCCGCCCTCGCGAGCGTAGCGGAAAGGGGCGAAGCTCTGCACGACGAATCGGCGCACGCCGGCCTCACGCGCACCAGCCAGGAGCGCGGCGGTGCCCTTTGTTCGCAGCTCAAGCGTCTGGGCGAAGCTCTTATCCAGGTTGCGGCCAAACTTCACGTGTGCCAGCGCTGTCGCCTGGTGCACGATCGCCTCGGGTTGGGCGTCGAAGATTGCCTGGCGCGTGGCCTGTGCATCGAGCAGATCGAGCTCGACCGGCTTTGCCCCCTGTGCCCGCAGACGCTCCGCGCCGCCTGGTGAGTGGTACGTGCCGATTACCTCGTGGCCGGCATCCACGAGCTGAGGAACCAGTTGGGTGCCGATCGCGCCGGTTGCTCCTGCGACGAAGACTCGCATCGTGTTCTCCTTACGGTGACTTGTCACTTGTTCGAGACGCGGGAAGACGGAAACCCGACGGATGCCATTGTGCCTTCCGACTTCCCGTCTGTCGTGGATCATCACTATGACACTTGGCCATGGCAAAATGTGACCGATGAATGAGAACGAGTGGCTGGCGAGTCGATTCGAGGAGCACCGGTCCCACTTGCGGGCAGTTGCCTATCGGATGCTCGGCTCGCTCACCGAGGTTGACGACGCCGTGCAGGAGACCTGGCTGCGGTTAAGCCGGTCTCGAGCAAGCGAGATCGAGAACCCTGACACGTGGTTGACCACGGTCATTGCCCGGGTGTGCCTGAACATGCTGCGAGCGCGCAAAGTGCGACGTGAGGAACATTTCGACGGGCACTTACCCGATCCCCTTATCAGTCCCGACAGAGATCTCCGGCCGGAGGAGGCGGCGGTTCTGGCGGATTCCGTGGGTCTTGCTCTCCTCGTTGTGCTCGACACCCTGAACCCAGCCGAGAGGCTGGCATTTGTCCTCCACGACACGTTTGCGTTTCCTTTCGACGAGATCGCTTCCATGATCGGCCGATCGCCTGAGGCGGCGAGGCAGCTCGCCAGCCGGGCAAGGCGTCGCGTGAGAGGCGCCTCCATCCCGACTCCGGACCCCGACCGTGCGAGACAGCGCGAGGTAGTCGATGCCTTCTTTGCAGCGGCGCGGCGCGGTGACTTCGAGGGTCTCGTCGCGGTGCTCCATCCCGATGCCGTGCTGCGCGCCGACTTTGGCGCCAGGCGCCCCCGCTCTCCCAAAGAATTCCATGGCGCAGAGGCCATCGCCCGACAGGCATTCACCGGCTCGCTACCGGACGCTCGCCTGCACCCTGCGCTGATCAACGGAGCGGCCGGAGTGGTCGTTACGGTCTACGGTCGACCTTTCGCCGTGATGGCTTTCACCGTCGCCGAGGGCAAGATCCTCACGATAGACGCCATTGCCGGTACCGAGCGTATCCGGAGAATCGCAGCGGCTGTCCTCGACGAGGCGTAATCGCTCCGCTAGCTCGGGTGCAGCCGGACCGAGCTCTGTACACGGACCGAAACCCTCGCTTTACGTGGTGCCGAAATACCTGTCCCCAAAATCGCCCAGGCCGGGAAGAATGTATTTCTTCTCGTTGAGACCACGGTCGATGACAGTCGTGAATACGCGCACATCCGGGTGCCGTTCGTTGAGCAGGGCGATGCCTTCCGGCGCGGCAAGGACACAGGCCAGGCGAATGGTGCTCGCCCGGTTCTGTTTCAACAGCTCGATCGTCGCCAGCGCCGACCCTCCGGTGGCAAGCATTGGGTCGAGAATGATCGCCTCGGCGTCGGCCAGCTGCGCGGGAAGCTTTTGATAGTAACTATGGGCGATGGCCGTGGTCTCATCGCGCTCCAAACCGACAAATCCCACCTTGCTGCCCGGCACGAAATCGCTCATGGCGTCGAGCATGGCGAGCCCGGCGCGCAGTACCGGAACAAAGATGACGCTTCGGTCCAGCACGTGTCCCGACATTTCCTCAAGTGGCGTTTGAACGCGTACTTCGCGCATCGGGAGATCCTCGAGTACGTGGAAGGCAAGGATCAGTGCGAGGAGCCGAGCATGCCGTCGAAAGATGTCGGTGCCGGTATGCACATCGCGCAGTGCCACCAACGAATTATGAACTAGCGGGTGTTCCACGACCGTGACGCGCTGTGCATCGGTACTCACTCACAACCTCCTCGTCGCTCCACTATACGGCCTCTCGGATTGCCCCTGGCCCGGCACCTGGATTGCATGGCGCGATTCGTGCCGGACGATCGTAAAACGGTACGAGTATATGCCGGATCCGGCCCTGCCCCTTAGCTGCCAGGTCGGCCCCGAGCCCCCAACCGGCGCCAGAAAACGGAGTAACAGCATGGAACAAGGAAACAGCAAGACGAGCGAGAATACGACCTCACATGCCCCGGAAAATCCGGTCGAGGACGCTGGAACGCAATCGGACGTCACCCCCTCCCAACAGCATTCTCTTCCAGACGGCGGGGACTTGAGCTCCGGTCAAGGAGTAGGCGGATCCAAGGTGGACCCATTGAGTACGGGTCCAAATGTCGAGGGAACGATCGCGGGACGGAACTAAAACCCGTCGGGTACCGCGTCGCGACGCATCTCAGGATCGGACGACGAAGGACCACTGCCTGCTTCGACATCGGTCGGTGACGTGTCCGACGCGGCGTCGGTTTCGTGAGCGGCGTGGTCCTGGGGATCGTTTTGCTCGTGCATTTCAATATCTCGTTCGTTCATCATGCTGGCCAGTACTCCTCAAAGATCGGCGATGGAATGCACCTTCCGTCGGTGTGACTCTCATGCCCGATCACGATGTGCTCCCGATACGTACTCTGGACCAATCATTTCCAACCGGCCAGACCGAACCATTGGCGGGCACGAGACCGTGGATTCGCGGCGGTATTATGTAGAGTCCGTTCACGTAGCCAACGCTGATCCAGTATCCGCCGGATAGAGCGATGCGTTGCGCTTCATCGTATAAGGTCGCTCGCTCCCTGGGGTTCTGTTCGATATCGGCCCGATCCACCAGGCGGTCGTAGCGCGCGCTGCGAAAATTGCCGACATTGTCGGGTGCCGTCGATCGCATCTGATTCGAACACCAGTCGGAGGCATCGGGATAGTCGGCAAGCCACAGATTCTCGATGATGGTCTGTTGCTGTCCCGCGGTACTCATATTCTGTGACGTCGCTCCGAGCCACTTTTGTTGACTAATGGGCTCGATGGTCACATCGGCACCGATGGCCCTCAAGTCACCGGCGATCGCGTTATACTCGCGCACCACGTCGGGTGTGTTCTGGACGGCCATGCGCACGTTATGAAGCCCGCCGGCACATAATTCGCGTTCGCGGCGCGCACGTGCCGGATCGTAGCTGGGAATACCCGGCTGCGCCCCAAAATATCCTGGAAGTCCGGGTGGGAGCATGTCATACAGCGGTCCCTGGGCGCCGCCCAGCACGGTATCGTTCACCGCCTTTCGATTGATTGCGTACGCCACGGCCAGCCGGCAATGGATGTCGTTGAACGGTGCTATCCCGGCATTGGGCGTGATATAGTCGGTTTCCAATTCCGGCGCGCGCATGAACCCCTTCATCGATTTCGCCGCACCCATATCGGACGGCGGCACAACGGCGCCATCCACGGCTCCCGACTGATACGCTTTGAACACATCATCGGCCGTGGGAAATATCGGAGCGTGCATCGTAATACGCGGCTTCGGACCGTAATAGTAGGGATTAGCAACGAGATTGATCGCGGGCTCGGTCCCACGGGCGTAAAACGAATCGACCGTAGGTTTGCTGTTTCTACATTTGAATTCGAACGGTCCGGCTCCTACGGAGCCGGTACACGCGTTGGTGAGATACGCTCCTGCCGGTTTTCCGGTCATGGTACGCGGATCGAGAATGTCTGCCACGGGTCCCGCCAGCGCGGTCAAGAACACCGCTACCGGTTTGTCTAGAGTCATGCGCACAGAGTTGTTTCCCACCGCCATAACTCCGGGTAGACGGGTGGTCCGGCCGCTGTTGAACGCATCTGCTCCCTTGAGATGCCCCAGGTCGGTGAGCGCGTCGAACGACCGCGTAGCGGGCAGTAGAGCACGGCGTATACTCCACACCACGGCAGCGGGAGTTACCTTATCGCCGTTACTGAACCGAGCGTTGGGGCGCAGCGAGAACGTATAAACACGTCCTTTGTCGGTCACCGCCCATCTGCCGGCGAGGTCGCCGACGACGTGCAGACTGGGATACGACAGCTTCACAAGATTGGCATTGACAAGAGACACGATATTGAGGGCGGCGGTCCCGGTGGCCACGGCCGGGTCGAGTGAATCGGGCCACGCTTCTCCATAGCCCGCCCACCAATTCAGCGTGGTGGAGGGCCGTTGAGCTGGTGCCTGTTGAAGTACTCTTCGTCAGCGCGGAGTGAGAACTGCCTCCACATCCGGCGGCGAACGTTGCAAGAAGGACACCGACCGCTAGCCAGCTTGTTTTACCCGTTCCAAGGCTTACCATACCCATCCCCTCTGCCGGTCGCGGTGGCGGTCTCGTGCCACGGCACGCGTTTCGGCGCTCCCCGAGGGCTTTATCATACGCGGCGAACTCGGTCCTGGACGAGCGGAACGTATCCCTCACCACCTGCCGGTGGTCCCAGAATGTATCGCGGATACATGCGGGTCCGGCCCGTTGTTTACGTCGGCGCTACGTCGTTGTTGACAACTACCATCGAATCACCGATTTTCAGCACAGCGGACGCAGGGACGGAATGTTCATCTTTACGAAACTTGTCCAGAAAGCTGCCACTCAGCAGGTACTGGGTCACCACTCCGTGTTCGAAATCGACGTCGAGATCGGAAACTGTTCCCACTTCGTGTCCATGCTCGGTCATCATGCGTGCGCCGATAACCTTACTGCCTGTCGTGCTGTCGTCGAATTCGCGGAACTTTTTCTCGTCGTTCATGCGACTGGCGTCCTGGAGGGTCACAGCGTCCAGGCCAATCGACAGAACATCATCGAGAAGTACAGCCTCTCCCTTCGTAAATAATCCTGCGCGTCGTACTCGTAGTCCCAGTACCTTGCCGGATGACGGATCGAGCACAATATCTTCGACGGTTCCTAATTTTTCGGCGTCCGCGACGCTGACGACCGGCTGGTTCCTCACATCGGATAGTTTCAAATCAGTCCTCCGCCATACCGGCGTGAATGGCCCATAACATCGCTTCGGTGCGACCGCGGACCGCGAGTTTGCCGTAAATGTTGGCGAGATGGGTCTCGACCGTGCGCGTGCTGATGGCGAGCCCCTCGGCAATTTCTCGATTGCTTGCCGCGCCCGCCAGGCGTTTGAGCACTTCCCGTTCGCGAACCGTCAACGGCTCAATGAGCGGAGGAGACGACGGCGACGTGCCCAACACATTCCCGTGGGCGGTCACATTCATCAACCGCTGGGCGATTTCCGGTTGAAGCCATGGTTTTCCACCCGCGACCGTGCGAATAGCATCGACCAGGTCGTTACCCGCTGCGTTCTTCAGCAGGTATCCGCTTGCGCCAGCCTGGACCAACGCGAAGACGTACGTGTCTTCGTCGTGTACCGTAAGCACCAGTACACGGGACTCGGGGAGCAGGTCGCGGAGCTGCCGGGTAACTTCCACCCCGTCGATATCGGGGAGCCCGACATCCGTGACGACCACGTCGGGCCGGGTCTCGCCGGCAATCACTATTCCCGCACGGCCGCTCGCTGCTTCGCCCACCACATGAAGATCCGGCTCGAGCGACAGTAATAATTTGAGGCCATCACGCAGAACCGTGTGATCGTCAATTAGAACCACGCGAATCGGCGAGCCGTTCATGCAACGGATTCCAGCGGAATCGCGGCATCCACCTGCACTCCTCCATTTGCTCCGGGTTTTACTTCGATCACACCGCCGACGGCTTCTACTCTCTCTCGCATGCCCGCCAGTCCAATGCCACGTTCCGGCTGGCGAGTGATTCCCCGCCCGGAATCGACTACCTCCAGCCTTACTGTACCGTTCTGCCGCTGCAGCAGAAGACGCGCTTCCCGTGCCCCGCTGTGCTTCCGCACATTCTCCATACACTCCTGGGCGACTCGAAAGAGCGCAAGCTCGATATCGTCCGGGAGATCGCCGATGTCGTCCGCGACGTATTCCACGATGATTCCCGTTGCCTCTTGAAATTGCTGAAGGTAGCGGCCGAGAGTGGGAGCAAGACCGAAATCGTCCAGCATGAGCGGTCGCAATGCGTGACTGGCTCGGCGCACGCCCTGATAGGCGTCTTCCGCCTGGCGCCGAATACGGTCGAGCGTCATGAGGGCCGGACCACCGGCTCCGCTCAGCTGACGCTCGGCAACGGCTGCAAGCGTGATGAGCCCCGCCAGCTCCTGCGCCGTCCCGTCATGCAGCTCTCGCGCTAACCGGCCGCGTTCCGATTCTTGCTCGCGCGCAATACGGACGTAGGCCATGCGCAGCTCTTGCACCTTTTCCTGGAGCCGCGAAAAGAGGAGCGCATTGTCCAGAGCCGCGGTTGCCTGGCGCATGACCGGAGTGAGAAGCTCGAGATCGTCAGAGTCGAATGCGTCATGCGCCAGTTTGGGTTGCAAGCACAGCACCGCCTCCAGCCCGGACCGGGTCACGAGTGGGATCGTCAGAGCAGCGTGTAACCTATCCAACGCTCCGAACCGCTCCGGCACCCGTTCGCGCTTATTCGCGGTGAACGGTTTGGCGTGGACGATAAGCAGCGGTCGAGCGGGGATGCTGAGCGCCCGCTCGACCACGCTTGCATCGATCCTGAGATCGCCCGGCACGGCCAATACACGAGTCGCAAACGACGTAGCTTGCGCGGTATGGCTGACCACAAACTGAGCATTGTCAGTCCGGCGCAGGAGAAACGCTCCGCGCAAGTGGAGGGCCTCGATCAATTCGTGGGTAAGTACATCACCGAATTCCTCAGGCTGCATAACCGTGGACAAGCGGGCGCTTAACGCTTGAAGTAGCTCCCAGCGGTCTGCCTTGCGTCCGTACAATACCCAGTCGACCAAGCGCCGAGCTAAATACGTGATGGGTGTAAAGGCGGCGCCAATCAGAACCGTGACGGCAACAAAACCCAGACCGCCGCTCAGGCTCGTTACCGAGGCGTGGCTCGTGGCCAGCACCTCTCCCAATACACCGTAGGCGACGACGATAGCCAGCGTTAGCGCACCGTACACCACACCCCGCCGCACGATGAGATCGCCCTCGCTGAACTCGAAGAGAAGTACAGAGTAGCTCATGGCAATCAAAAACAGGAGCACGATCGGAGGCATCCAGCTAATATTGATGCTCTCGGCGGTTCCGGTTGTCACTAACGGCACGATCAGCGCGGCGATGGCCGGTACTGTACCGGCCAGCAGCCCGAACAGTAACGCACGGGTTTGCGCGGCCTCTTCAGGTGACCGCGCGAAGCTAAGATCGTGGAGCGCTTGAGCCGCGGCCGCGACCAGATACAGCGCGACGAAAATAAGTGCCGCCTTGAAAGACAGGGACGCCGGTTGTCGGGTCGCGAAGTCATGTGTCACGGGAACAACAAGTATCGCTGACGGCAGATAGAGTACGAGCTCGATACGATGCCAGCGCTGGCCTTCACGAAACGCCCGAACAAAGCTCAGGAGCAATGGAGGGAAAAACAGCAAACCGGCGGCGAACGCGAACGCATCCGGATAACTGACGGACCAAAGCGGGCCTACTCCCAGAAATGCAGAACCGGAAGCCGCGAACAAAAGGAATAACCGGCCTGCCAGACCCGCCCGCCGTTGGAGAAACACCATAAAACCAAGCAACAACCACAGAAATGCCACCATGGCAAACGATGCGTGGTCAAACCAGCTCACCTGCTTACCCTGGCCGACGAGCCCCTGCACCAGCCCAACGACCTGCACGGACAGGGATAAGACGGCAAGACCGAGGACGGCGCGATTCAACGGGTGAGTGAGATAGGACGGCTCAAAGACCGGATGCTTATCGCGAACGACGATGCGCTGGATTGGTTCCATTGGTCCCCGACATTACTCTGGCGGAATGGCAGTATTCCACTACCACTCTACTCTGCCGAACGAAATCTGTGGACACCATTTTCCTCCAACGCGTGATTCTCCATCGTCGATGTGTCCGGGCACTGCAACACCGTCCAAAAGTCCCTCTCAATACAGAGCCGAATATCTCTATAACTTTCCATCCACACTCATCAGAATGGCGTTAGTCGAAATGAGTAGGGGGGTTGGATATGAATCGACATGAAGTACTGGATATGTTCCGCACGTTTGTGCACGATTATGTGATGTCTGACGACGGGGAAGAAGGACAGGACATGATTGAATACGCGCTACTGGCGGCGCTTATCTCGATCGTGGCTATCGCAGTCATTCTTTTGCTCGGTCCGTATATCTCGAACCTGTTCCAGGACGTGGTAGGCGCACTCTCTTCAAGCTAGAGCGGGGTCGCGGCTACGGGCGGAACACGCTCGGACATGACGGTAGGTGAGCGTACGCCGGCAGATATGGCATGGTGAGATACCCCCGGTCATTGGTATGACCGCGAGGAACGGAAGCCTGCCATTCTCCCAAGAAGGAACGCGTACTCATGCCGCACGATGAAAAGATGGAGACACGGTCCACCAGCACCACGCTCAGAGACCGGCGCTCGTACTGGTCGTATGCGCTACTCATTGCGCTCTACAACGCGCTGTTTGGCGGGTTTATCCTGCTGTACAGAAAGTGGCAGCATCCACTGCAGTCACTCACCGCACTCGATTTGAGCCTATTAGGTTTAGCGACGCTTCGCGCCTCGAAATTGGTGTCCGAGGATGAAATTACCTCCATCCTGCGGGAGCCGGTGTTGAATGAGGTTGACGGGCACAAAGTTCCGCAAGGCCGCGGGCTGCGAAACTCGCTCGGAAAGCTGATCCTCTGTCCTACCTGCACGGGAACCTGGGTCGCCGCTTTTTTTACGTACTCTCTGTACTTATGGCCCAAGTACACTCGACCGTTTCTGGCGGTCATGGCCGCCTCGGGCATGAGCCAAACGAGCGATGCCTTGTTGTCACTGGTCTATACCGATCGCGACCTGATGCGTGCCGCCAAGGATGAAACGGCGGCCAAATAGCCAACGTTGGTGAGCTACGTGAGTTGACCTGAACTGCGGGCTACTTATGAATTTCCGTTCTGATCGACGACTGCGCCCGACGGGTCATCCACTTCGATCACTTCGGTGCGCACGTCTCCTTCGACGGTCTCCTGTTCGACGTAGTCCGTCTTTTTCACGCGGAGTATTTCCCGCACCACGGTCTTCTTGACAAGGACTTCTTCTAAAACCGGCACCTCCACGACATCTCCGACCTCTCGAACGGGCGCCTCGAGGCCGGCCGGGACTTCGTCGCCAACTCGCAATCCACGCTGTGACTCGTCGATGACCTGGGCCTGTGCCGTGGGGGATACACTGTCCGTGTCCTCCGTGTCAGTTTCCGGCGATTCATCGGTGTCCTGAGGAACATTGGACTGTGCCTGCGGGGACGCATCGGCGTCCGGAACCGCCACCGGCTCCGCTTCCGGTGATTCATCGCTGCCCTGCGCCGCCACCCCAGAGGAATCAGCGGACCCTTCATCGGATCTAGCGGCATAGAAAGTCGAAACGCCGTCGAGGGCGACGGATTCCAGCGTATCGCTGGCTGGAACATCGGGAGACGCCTCGACCGTAGTCTTGTCGTACGGTACTTGCAACTGCCCGTTATTGGTGAGTGACGCGCCTTCCACCGGAATGAGTCGATGCTTGGCAAACAGGCTACCAATCTTTACCGAGACGTAGCGAGGAACGTTTGAGTCGTCCAGATAGGTTCGTTCTACCTTGCCGACCTGCTCGCCCGTGGCGTCAACCACGTCGACGCCATCATAATCCTCCGTCACAAGATCACCCCCGCGTCGCGGTCGATGTCCCGATGGTACCGCTCGCCGGCCCTGCCGCCAAGTACGGCGCCCACCAACATGATCACCAGCGCAATCGCAAGCGCAACGACTCCGGCGGTCGTGAAGGTCGATGAATTGAACTTGAGGTGGAGCTGCGACGCCACGTTGAATTTGCTTCCCAGGATGGCGCCCGCAATGGCTAGCACAGCCGCGACCACAACGGTCCAGATGACCACGCCTATACCGTTCTTCACGCCGTCATAGCGCGTCATGCGTCCTGCTGTATACCCGCCTATGAAGTAGGCCAGCAAGAGGCCTATGAGTGAGGCAACGGCGGCTCCGAGGCCGATGGTCTGCGTCGTGGACGACACCGCGTGCCCCACCTTGGGCAACGGTGCTCCTACCTGGTATCCCACACCACCCGCGACCGCCGCGATGATGCCGAGGAAGAGGATGGTGAAAAAGGTAGCCACCGCGAATCCAATGAAGTCAGAACCCCAGTAGAAGCCACCGTAGCGGGCTCGCAGTTCGGCTTGACGATTCGCTCGAATAGAGGAGATGCTGCGGACAACGTTCGGAGACGAGTCCGACTGCGCCGCTGGCTCAGTGGTCACGACGGTTGAGTCGCCGGCGGGCTGTTCCGATCCTATGGCGACCGGCGATTCCTCGCTGCCGTCGTCGCTATTCTGCGTTGATACTCCGTTGGGTTGCGTTGGCCTGGCCATGGTATCCCTCCTTGACAAAGGGGAGAGTCATGCGACTCTCCCCCTGCTGCACGTTCGAGAACGGTAACCCTTTTACGGGTGTCTAGTACGAGGAATTTCCGGTGGAATCGGCATTGCTACCCTCGTAATTGGAGGCGGCGCCGGTCGCAACTCCACTGGTGTCGTCGTCAGTTTCGACCTCTTCGCGCCGTACGTCGGCACCTACATTTTCGGTGTCCGTGGTGACCGACTTGTTCAGCCGAACCTGTTCGGTGGCCCGGGTCGTCGTCGAGGCAACCGCCTCTTCACGCATCACCGGAACCTCGATCTCCTCTTCCTGGAACGCGGTGCCATCGGTCGCATCGCTGGTCGCGGGTACCCGCTCGATCTCGACCTCTTCCCGCCGCAAATCCACCGGGACTTCCTGGTGCTCGGTGCGGACGACTTTCCGCAATCGCACCCGACCGGCCTCGACCGGCCGCGTTTCCGCCTGCAGTTCTTCCTCATGAAGCGTTACTGCTTGATCGGTGTCGTTGTCGGCAGTGTACGTATCACCACTGGTATCACCGGTTGCGTAATCCGACGTTGTATCCTGACCGGACTGCAATCCAGATGGGCTGGCAGCGGTTGAGCGCCCCGTGCCGTAATAGCTGTATATCTCCTCTTCCTGGTCCGGGCTCAGTTCGGCATCTCCATCAAAAGACGGTGCGCCCTTGATCTGATCCTCACTGAACGGCACTTGAATGGCGCCATCGGAGATCTGGGCATCCGACACCGGGATTATGTGGGTCTTGCCCATGAACCATCCCGTCTTGACGGCCACGAATTCCAGCTCCGAGGTGGCATCGTCAACCCAGACGTTGTCCACCGAGCCGATTTTGTTGCCGCTTGAATCGAGTACGTCACTTCCAAAAACTTGTGCTGCATCTTCTTCGCTGGTCATCTCACATCCTTTTCCGTGAATTCTTGGTGCCGCAGTCGCTGATTCGAATCATCAACTATCTATATGCAAAAGGTGTGCCACACCACTGCGCGTGTGGCACACCCCGAGATAGGTCATAGTGCTACGAGGATGTGAGGCCCTGCTGCTGGGCGGCATCACTCGCGGCGTCTTTGGCGGCTCCCACCGCCTGCTGTGCGACTGACTGCACCTGCTGAGCCTTTTCCGAAACAGTCTGCTGTGCCTGCTGCACAACGTCGTCCCGGGTCTCGCCGAGCAGTTCGTTTTCCTTGTCGGTTTCAGGAATCGAAAGTCCGATGGCCGCGCCAAGTGCGAGGGAGACCACGCCTACCGCCAGCGGATTGCTTTGGAGCGACTGCTGGAACGCACTCTGCGCGCGCTGGGCTCCGTACTGCGCATTGGAGGCGAGCTGGCCTGCGGTATCCTGAACGGTTTCCGCCGCCTGTCCGGCAGTGGATCCCACGCTCGACGCCACGTCGCTCACCTTGTTCTGCGCCTGGCCGGCAAGATCGCCCACTTTATCTTGTGTCTTACTGACGCGATCGGAGACCGACGACTGGCCGTCTCCGGCCTGGTAATTGGCCGAGTTGGAGGCGGCGTAGTAGCCGGAGTTGCCCGGGTTATATCCGGCCGGATACCCGTCCGAGCGATCGGCGTAGTATTGCGTGGAGCTGCCGCCCTTGTTCCGGCTCATAAATAGCCAGCCCAACCCGATGCCGGCGATAGCGGCTGGAACTGGATTTCCCTTGATGGTGTCCAACAAATTGGAACCGAATCCCTTTGCACTACTTCCGGCGTTACTGACCACATCAGTGGCCGCGTTGCCTGCATTGCTTACCATTTCCTGTGCCTTTCCTACCGTCGCCTCTTTAACGGTATCTTTCGCCTGCTGAGCGATGTTGGCTGGGCTCAGCTTTTCTTGAATGGCGTCAATCGTCGAGCTCAACTCGGAACGAGTCTGCTCAATCTGAGCGCGCGACGCCTCGAGTTCGTCCTCGCTATAGTCGTCCCCGTCGCCGTACGTGTCCGACTCTCCGGGCATCCCCGTTGGATCGATTTCCGTCGAGGTATATGCCGCGACGTACGCCGGTCCGCCTCCCAGTGGACTGCCGGCTAAGCCCGGTGCAACGTAGGCCGGGGTCCCTTCGAGAGTGCTTCCGTCTCCGAACCCGGCGTCATCGGAGAATGTATCGGCTGCAAAGCCAGAATCTGTTACCTCGTTTGATTCTTTGCCCATTGGGCGTCCTCCTGAATGCTCTGAATTGTCTGCGTCGGCGCTAGATTCCCGTTACGTAACGCGGTGAGCCCATTTCGCACGAGTACCGCCCCTACCGCGGAGACGACGACTCCGACGATGAGCGCCGCCAGCCACCAGGTGACACCCAACTGCGCGAGTGCGATAACTACCATGGCAAGTAAGGTCAGAAATCCCGCGTATGCGACGAGCGCTCCGGCGGCGATGAAGCCGACATCTTTGCCGACCTCAGTCGCCTTATGAGTGAGTTCGGTCTTGGCGAGGTCAACCTCTTGACGCACCAGAGTGGTCGTTTCCCGCGATAACTCAGAGAAGAGCTCACCGAGTGAGCGGTCCTCCTTGCCCGCGGACGGTGCCCCGGACCTCGTTTCTATCTGATCAGACGGACGAGCCATCAGTCGTGTCTCCTTCGGCGTCGAACACCGTTGCATCCGGATATTCAATCTCGTCAACTACCACAACTTCCGATGTCGCGTTATAGGCCGGGGATACCGACTCGAAAGAGTTGCCGGCGTAGGTGTTCGAAGACGATGCGTACTCCGATCCACCTGCATAGCTGCCGCCGGCAGGCAACGCGGGGGTGTAGCTACTTCCATATCCGTAGCTGCTACCGTAGTCGCTCTGGGATGTGTCGGGACGCGGAGTCGATGCCTTGAGGAACCGCGCGGCGGCCAGACCGAGCGCAAACGCTCCACCCAGGAAGAGGGTCGAATTCCGGCGCGCGTAGTCCTCGACATCGCGCACGAGCTCGCGTACCGGCGTCGACTCCAGGTAGCTGGCAAATTCATCTACCTTCGTGCCGGCATTACTCGGAAAGTCTACAATCGGCCCTTGCGTGGATTTTCCCAGGTTTTCACTGGTTTGGTGTAACGCCGAGGCAACAAGCCTCAACCCCTGCGAAGCAGTCTGCTTCTGGGACTCAGCGTACGATGTGGCACTCTGCTTCGCATTGTCGGCAACCTCGCCAGCCGTCTGCTGGGTCTGCTGAAGCGCCTGCTGAGTTCCCTGTTTTACCTGTTCGGTGATCACGCTCCCGGTTCCGCCATCTCCGGGTGAGTTTCCCTGACTGCTGTCCATGTCTGACCCCTTTCCCTGCATTCCTGGCACACGCCAATATTTCCGTTAACAGATGATATATACGCATATTCCATGCCAGGCAGACCGTTCGACACAATTGTCAAAATGCTCAAGAGCTCGATACGATTTCATCGATCGGACCTCGTCGTGCGCATGACCTCCTCCGCGCTGGCCAACATCAGTGATACGCGTCGCGGCCTATCATGGGGAGGAGTTGGAGATACGCAGCACAGGAAGAAGTGCCGAGTCGCCGTCGTTGGCGCGGGGGCGAGTGGACTGGCGGCGATCAAAGCCTTGAAGGCGGTGGGACTGCAGCCGGAGGCATTCGAAGCGTCGCATTCTCTCGGCGGCGTCTGGGCAAAAGGCAATGAGACGGATGGTCCCACCTACCGCTCACTGCGGACCAACACATCCAAGCAGGTAACGGCGTTCTCCGACATGCCGTTCCCGGACAGTGCCCCAAACTTTCCGGCTCGCGACGTTGTGGAGCACTATCTACTGGATTACGCGCGCGCCTTCGGCCTCATGGACTCGATTCACTTCAATTGCCGGGTAACTGCAATTGCTCGTGATTCGAGCGGTCAATGGCGCGTCAGGGTGAATGGCTCGCCTGAGGTTTGCTTCGACGCCGTTGTGGTATGCACCGGCGTGTTCCACCGACCTACGATTCCGGCGGTGTCCGGGAATTCCACCTTCGCAGGGCAGGTCTTGCACAGCACTCACTACAGTCATCCGGAAGCGGTATTGGGCGACCGAGTCGTGGTAGTCGGGCTCGGCAGCAGCGCAGTGGACATCGCCGTTGATTTGGTGTCAATCGGTAAGCAGGTTACGATGTGCGTGCGCCGCGGAGCTTGGCTGGTTCCCCGCGAGATGCACGGCCGTCCACGAGACCACACGTCCACACGGCTCCTGTGGCGGCTGCCGCCCTACATACGCACTCCCCTTCAGCAATCCGCGCTGCGTCGTGAATACGAGAACCGTCACTTGCCGCCGCTGGACGAACTCTGGTCACGCCGGCACGTGCCCTTCGATGCCCGGAACGCGCCGTCGGTAACAACCGACCACCTGCACGCGCTACTGGCATCCGGTGTGGTCGACGCGCGCCCCGCGCCGATGCGACTCGATCGACGCATCGCACGGTTTGCCGACGGCTCCAGTACGCCGGCCGATGCGATTATCTTCTGCACCGGCTACGACCTCGACATGCCGTTCATTGGCCCTCACGCCGTGCCGTGGGCAGTTCCCGGCAGTGGTCTGTATCGCCTCGTGTTTCCACCACACTGCCCGTCGCTGGCGTTTATCGGCGTCTGCCGGGTTCAGGGAGCAGTGCTGCCGCTCGTCGAGCTGCAGTCACGCTGGGTCGCTCACGTGCTGGCGGGTGACGCCGAATTGCCCTCGGCAGACCAAATGCACCAGGAAATAGCCCTCCGGCGGGAAGCTGCGGCAGCGCGCCGTGATCTGCCCTTTCGCGTGCCGTTTCTTCCGTATCTCGATCAAATCGGCGATGAGCTCGGCGCGACACCGGGCCTTTTGAACCACCCCTCATTGGCCCGCGAGCTACTCCTGGGACCGCCAATCGCTGCTCACTTTCGTTTGCAAGGTCCCGACGTTTGGGACGGAGCGAAAGCCTACATTCGTCAAGCTCGACATTGGTAGTGGAAACCGAACTGATCGCTACGTGGCCGGTCTGGACGAGTGTTCGCTCACGTGCGCACCAGAGCCCTTACGAAGAGCGGCCGGTCCATCCTCGAGCGCTCGCTGAAAGCTAATCGCGCAGGTGATGACCATGGTGCCCTGGTAATAAAGGTCACGCTCCATCGAAACGCGACACGTGCCCCGCGGATCGTGGCGGCACTATCACTGGGGCGCCGCTATGGATTCCGCCGCCAACGTCCGATTGTCAGATCGGACGCCCTGGAGTCAAAACACAACCACCGACCGCAGTACCTCGCCTTGCTCCATCCGATGAAAAGCTTCCTCGACGTCGTTGATTCCGATGGTCTCGGTGACGAAACCGTCGAGGTCGAGCTTACCTTGCAGGTATAGATCGATCAGCATGGGAAAATCGCGCGACGGCAAGCAGTCGCCGTACCAGGATGACTTCAACGAGCCGCCGTGGCCGAAGAGCTCGATCATGGGCAATTCGATAGTCATGTCGGGAGTGGGGACGCCCACCTGAACCAGTCTGCCCGCCAGATCGCGCGCATCAAACGCTTGCCGGTAGGTCTCGGGACGTCCCACGGCCTCGATGACCACGTCCGCACCAAAGCCACCGGTCAGGTCGCGGATGGCGGTAACCGGATCGACTTCGCCCGCATTGACGACATGCGTTGCTCCAAAGTCCTTGGCCCACTCCAGCTTGCGGGGGTCGAGATCGACGCCAATCACCATACGTGCGCCGGCGATCGATGCTCCCGCGATAGCAGCGTTGCCGACGCCGCCGCAGCCGATCACCGCGACAGTGTCGCCCCGTGTGACCTCGCCGGTGTTGACCGCCGCTCCGAACCCGGCCATAATGCCGCAGCCGATCAAGCCTGCAGCTTCCGGTCGGGCTCGAGGGTCTACCTTCACCGCCTGGCCGGCGGCGACCAGCGTATACGGAGTGAATGCTCCGATGCCAAGCGCGGGACTGAGCGGCGTACCGTCCGCGAGGGTCATGGGCTGAGAGGCATTGCGGCTGTCAAAACAGTACCAGGGACGCCCCCGTGTGCACGAGCGGCAGACGCCACAGGGAGCGCGCCAGGCCAGAACCACGAAATCACCGGGCGCCACATTACTCACATCGTCGCCCACGGCATCCACGACTCCTGCCGCTTCGTGACCTAGAAGGAACGGAAACTCGTCGTTGATGCCGCCTTCGCGGTAGTGCAAATCGGTATGGCAGACACCGCAGGCCTGCACCCGTACCACGACCTCTCCAGGTCCGGGGTCGGGCACGATGATTTGGGCTAGTGAAACCGGTGCTCCGGCTTCGAGCGAAACGACACCCTGCACTTCACGCGGCATGGACTTCTCTCCCAGGCTTCCGAATCATCACGAACCCCGCTCGATCCACTGCTGCAATTGCGGTTTCTCAGCGCCGATAGTTGTCGGCTTCCCGTGTCCGGGATACACCCGCGTGTCGTCGGGTAAGGTGAACAGTTTCAGCCGAATGTTCTCGATGATGCCCTCAAAGTCGCCGTCCGGTCGATGAGTGTTGCCGGGCCCACCGGGGAACAAGGTGTCGCCCGCGATTAGTATGTCATCTATGACAAACGATGTTCCCCCAGGCGAGTGTCCCGGAGTCGAGATTGCCCTCAACTGCGATCGGCCGAACCGAAAGAGATCGCCATCGTGAATTTCGAAGTCGGCCTCGATAGGTAGACGTGAGGCTTCGCGCCGGTCAATTCCAACCGGTGCCTTCGTGGCATCTTTCACGGCTTGCAGCGCGTCGATGTGATCCTGGTCGGCGTGGGTCATGAGAATGTACTGAAGTTTTGTGTCCTTCAGGGCATCGAGTATGCCCATACTGTCGAACGGGGCGTCAAACAGCACGCTTTCCCGCGTTTCGGTATCGACCAGGATATAAACGTTGTTGTCCATCGGTCCAACGGAAAAGGTCCGGAGCTCCACAGTGGATGCCATCGTGCCACCTCATCAGTTTCACGCGTTTCCACCATTATCGCAGCGGCCCGGACCGCCCGTTGGTAGTCACGTGCGCATTCGGCGATCCGCGCACCAATGCAATCGTTCTCTTAGCAATACGTGACTCTTACTCTTAGCCGGCCTGGACGGCTTGCGCCGAATATTGAGCTCGCTCCAGTTCTCCGATTCGATTCTGGGCCTCGGCAAGCCTTTCGTGCAGTCCGTCGATCTCCCGATTTCGAGCAACCATCAAATCGATGATTGATGTGATGGTGATGAGGTCACCATCCGCGACTCGCTCAGATCCACTCATTCGAATTTCCATGTTCCCCCCAAATCGATCCAATTCTTTAACGCCGTGGGCACCATACGGTGCTTTCCGTGTACGGTGCGAGGAGCACACACGCCCTTGCGACTCCCATGGAACCACAGTGCCGTACACATAACAAGGCAACTAGTCCCCGAAGGAGTACGACCTTTGTCCCAAGTGATGACGACGGGCCAAAATCACATTTTTGTGCTTGCCACGGTAAGTTAGTGAGTGTATACTAACTTCATGGAAACGACACACCGCACCCGACTGACGGCAGGCGAACGGCGAGAGGAAATTCTCAATGCCGCCGTGTCCGAGTTTGCCTTGAAAGGCTTGCATGGGACCTCCACCGAAACCATCGCGCACCGCGTCGGTATCTCGCAGCCGTACCTCTTCCGGTTGTTCGGTACGAAAAGAGGGTTGTTTCTAGCAGCGGTCGAGCGAAATTTCGATCGGGTGAGTCAAACTTTTCGTCTGGCGGCAGAATCGAATCCCCAGAATCCACTGATGGCGATGGGGCTCGCCTACAAAGCACTTCTGACACGGCGCGAAGACTTGCTGCTGCAGATGCAGGCGTACGTCGCGTGCGTCGATCCGGAGATACGCGCTGTCGTGCGACGGCGCTTCACCGAGCTCTACGGGCTTGCACAGGAAGTGAGCGGTGAGAACGAAGACGCGGTACGTGGTTTCTTCGCAAGCGGAATGCTCTTAAACGTGGCCGCCGCGATGGATCTTCCCGCTCTGGTAGACAGTGAAAGTTGGGCGGAGCACTGTAGCCAAAAATAAAATCCAGCTCATTTTTTATTTATCAGATTTAGATAGTGACCAGTCACACAGTAAGGAAGAACGAGTGAAAATATCAGCCAGATGGTGGACCTTCGCAGTTGTCTCGATAGCGCTCTTTATGTCAATGCTCGACAACCTCGTGGTGATCACCGCGCTGCCCGCGATCAAACGAGCCCTGGGAGCCTCCGTTGGCGACCTAGAGTGGACCGTCAACGCGTACACGCTGGCCTTTGCGGTGCTGATGATGACGGGCTCGGCGTTGGGCGACCGCTACGGACGCAAACGCATTTTCCTGTTAGGCGTCGGCATTTTTACCATCGGTTCTGCTTCCGCCGCGCTGAGCGATACATCGGGCCACCTGTTACTGGCTCGGGCCGTGCAGGGAGTTGGTGCGGCCTTTCTCACGCCTCTCACGCTGACCATCCTGGCGCGCGTATTCCCACCCGAGCAACGAGCCGCGGTGATCGGCCTGTGGGCCGGTGTTTCAGGCCTCGGTCTCGCTATCGGTCCTCTGGTAGGTGGAGCGATCGTCAACGGCATCGCTTGGAACGCCATTTTCTGGATTAATATCCCGTTTGGCGCGCTGGTCCTCGTCCTCGGGTTTCTCCGTCTGGAAGAGTCGCGAGGTGATCGGCTGCCGCTCGATTTGCCTGGCATCATACTTGCCGGCGTCGGACTTTTCGGCATCACCTTCGGATTGATTCGCGGCAATGCGCTGGGATGGGGAAGCGCCACGATTCTCTTAGCGCTGGCTGGTGGGGTCGTCCTTCTGATGGCATTTGTGTTGTGGGAGCGGCGTGCCACCGCACCAATGCTGCGGCTCGATCTGTTCGCGATCCGTAGTTTTTCGGTGTCAAACGCTGTCGGCTATCTGATGAGCGCCGGCATGTTCGGCTCCATTTTCCTGCTGACCTTGTTCATCCAACAGATTCAGGGTGCATCGCCACTACAGGCCGGTCTCAAGACGATGCCGTGGACCGGAACGATCATGATCGTGGCCCCTCTCGCCGGGCTGCTGTCCGCTCGGATCGGCTCGCGGCCGGTCGTTGTCGCCGGGATGGCGCTTCAGACCGGCGCGCTGCTCTGGATTGGCGCCGTGTCGTCGATCACGGTCCCATACCTCAATCTGTTACCGGCTTTTATCCTGGGCGGGATCGGAATGGGCCTGACATTTGCCCCGCTCTCGTCGGCTGTTATCAACGCGGTGTCCGGTAATCTCGAGGGTCAAGCGTCGGGAGCGTACAATTCGATTCGAGAGCTAGGTGGCGTATTTGGCATCGCTATCCTGGGAGCGGTCTTCCAGCACGTCGCCTCGGCCCCAACCGCAGCCTCGTTCATGAGCGGATTCCACACCGCGGTATTCGCCGGCGCTGCCATCGTCTTCGTAGGCACCATGTTCGCCGTGATTTTACCGGCTGGCCGCTCCGCGGAAACACGCGTACCGGCAGTCGGCAGCGTGCAGCCCGAACTCGAGCCAGCGTAGCGATCACTGGTCTCGCATGGGGAGCCGTCTCATTCGGAAGGCGGTTCCCCACATTCGTTTTATGCCGTGTTTAGCAGTTCCCGGCGCGCATCGGGCATCACCTGTTCGATATCGAACGTGCGACTGCCAGGCAGCTTACGCACCGTGTAGCGTTCGAGTGAGTACGACTCGTACGTGTCATCGGCCACGGCCATGGCAGCGCGGTGTAGCGGCAGGCGGGCAGCACGAACTGCCTCCTCTCGATCGGTCCAGAGACAGAACGAAAGGCACTCGCGGTGCTCGTTATGAACACCGCGAAAATAATAGACCAGCCCGGACGCACGGCGCTGCGCCTCGATATACGCACCGAAATCATGCATTTCGAGCGTTAGGTTCTCGCCGGCCTCGCGGCGTACCGACCGAAAGACAACCATGTACCACGATCCGTCGGGAACAAGGGATGCACACTCGTCCCAGGTGAATCCGTCCTGGATCGGTAGCGTCGCGTAGTGCGACGATCGTGGCCGCAGAGCATCAAAGGCGTTCATGTGTTCCGTTAATTGTTCGCTCGTATGCTGCATACATCCTCCACTCAATCCCGAAAGAGGCGGCACCGCTGTAGCGCAAAGTACGCGACGGCGACGACCACCAGGGTTTCAGCCGATAATGTGCTCCGACCACCGGTCGTCGACCACTTCGGCGTATGAGCAGCGGACTGCGTGTCTAGGTGCGAATCCAGCGGGAAAAAGTGCGCATAGCTGGGAATTCGACGGCGAGCGGATCGCAGTTCCTCTGTGGCCTCAGTATGGCACAGCTACGCGCAGATGTATATGAATTTCCGTATCCACGGCGAGATTCCATTCAAGCTATACCAATTGCGGGCAACGTGCACCGTGACCGTTGCACACGCATGCATACGAACTATGTGCGGATTCGATGTTTGCAGTAGATTCACACGGTTGCGATGGTGCCAGGTAACACTCACGCCCACTCGTTACGGACGTGACTACCGTGGGAACCGAGAACCGTCTTCAACGCGTGGGGCGCTATGCCATGGAGAGCAGATCCCTACCTCCAGCGGCACTACCGCAGAGCGGCGGATAGTTCTCTTCCCGCCGTCTGTCGCACCCGAGGCAATACGTCACGACCATAGTCGCGAAGGAATCCTTTTTGGTCCGGGCCGGCGCAGTGAAAGAAGAAGTGCGTGAATCCCAGGTCGATGTGTTTTTGAATGTACGCAACGTGCTCAGAGGGATCGGAGGAGACGCACATCTTGGACTTCATGATGTCATCACCCACGACTTCGCCGTTTTGCGCCGACATCTGCGGGGTGTAAATTTTCTGATCGAACAGCGCTGGAACAAACGTGCCGGCCCAGTACTCGCGCATACACTGCAGTGCCGATTCCTCATCGTCCGTGTACGCAACGTTCAATTCAATAAGTCTCGGCATCGTGGCTGGGTCCTTGCCCGCTTCGCGCGCGCCCGCCTCGAAGTTCTCGATGATGCCCTCATAGATCTCAGGATCCTGGCCCCCGACGGTGAACAGTCCATCGCCGTGTTTCCCGGCGAAATGCGCGCTATTCGGCACCAGCGTGGAGATGTAGATTGGCGGGGTGCGGTCCGATCTCGTCCACATGCGCGCCTTGCGCGTCTGGTAGTAGGTACCGCCAAAGGTCACCTCGTCACCGGTCCAGAGCGCACGTATGAGGTCGATGGCCTCCGCCATGCGCGCCTGCCGCTCGTCGTACTCCGGCCATTCGCCGGTTGCGGCGAACTCATTGAGGGCTTCGCCGGTGCCGATACCGAGATAGGCGCGGCCTGGCGCCATACACTCCAGCGTCATCGCCGCCTGCGCGACGATGGCGGGGTGGTAACGCAGAATCGGACAGGTAACGCCGGTTCCCAGGTGAATGGATTCGGTACGGGCGGCAACCGCTCCCAACCAGGTCCAGGCAAAGCTTGCCTGGCCTACTTCACTCCACGGCGCGAAATGATCGCTGCAGTCAATCGATTCAAAACCGGCCTCTTCGGCGGCAATCGCGTAGTCCAGTAATTCGAGGGGCGGATACTGTTCCGGTCCTGCTTTCCAACCAAGCTGCAACACGTCAATCTCCTTCCGACTGGCCGGTACACTGCACAATGTGCCCTGCGATCTTGCTTCCTATAAATCTGCAAGATGCAGGCCGCAAGTAAGGTCGGGAGATGTGTTTTGGTGCTAAACGATGCAGCCGCGCCCCTGCCAGCCAATCTGCAGCGGCTTCCCCTCTTCGACGATCACCGGCACAGTCCGGTCGCCGCCGGTCAGATCGAGCAGGTGCTTGCGCGCTTCCGGGTCGGCGTCGACGTCGAACTCTACAAAATCGACTCCGCGCCATTCGAGATCTTCTCTCGCCGCCGTGCTAAACTCGCAGCCCCGTGAAGTGTACAGCTCGATCGGTTTAGACATTGCATTTCACCCCTTCCCACCGGAGATTCACGTCGGTGTCAGTGTCCAATTGCTGGTAGAGACATCGGGCGCCTTCATATTTCATTTCAAATATAAAGGCGATACACTTGAATACGGATTGTCCATGCGGATCGAACCGGGCACGTCGCCAGAATATGAAGAAAACCCGGCGTCTTCACGACGGAGCGGAAGGAGAGACGGTAATCGTGGCCTCCGCCAGATCATGTTGATTCGTTCCCTTTCATCCCAGGGAGGAGAGAGCGCGAGCCTCCGTGCAACGAGTGAGCGCTGGGAAATTGCGATTAGCGGCATCGTGCAGGGAGTGGGTTTTCGGCCGTTCGTCTATTCGCTGGCTCGACGGCATGTGCTTACCGGCTTCGTTCGGAACGATGCATTCGGCGTGCGTATAGAGGTGGAGGGGCCGCTGGCCCGCCTCCAAACGTTCGTACGAGGGATCGAATCGGACGCGCCGCCGCTGGCGGACATCGAGTCTGTTACCTGGAAACCAATCGGCCTGCAGGGTGACCGAGAGTTCCGTATCGAGCATTCCACGCGGGATGAACACACCGCCCGAACCCTCGTCTCCCCCGATGTCGCCACCTGTCTCGATTGCTTGCAAGAAGTGGAAGATCCGGCTGACCGCCGATATCGTTACCCGTTCACCAACTGCACCAATTGTGGTCCGCGCTTTACCATCACATACGCGGTTCCCTACGACCGTGCGAACACGACAATGTCCGCATTTACCATGTGCCCGGCATGCCAGTTGGAATATGACGACCCAGGCAATCGCCGCTTTCACGCCCAGCCGAACGCGTGCAAAGTCTGCGGCCCGACGGTCCGCCTGGTGCATCGTAATGGTACGGACGCTCTTCACGGTGAGCGCGATGCGGTGGCGTCGGCCGCAACCGTACTACGATCCGGCGCTATCCTGGCAGTCAAAGGGTTGGGCGGGTATCATCTCGCCTGTAATCCATTCGACAGTGCGGCGGTGCAGACACTCAGAGATAGAAAGGCCCGGGAGGATCGACCGTTCGCGATCATGGCCGCCAACCTGGATGAAGTACACGCGCTTGTCCGCACGTCAGAGGAGGAAGACGCGCTCCTGGCATCCAGTGCTCGTCCCATCGTGATACTTGAAGTGGTGGATCGAGGTTCTTCCACCCCGGTAGCACAAGGAGTAGCACCCCGGCAGTCGACCCTCGGCGTCATGCTGCCGTATACACCGCTGCACCACCTGCTCCTGAAGGATTTCGGCGGTCCGCTGGTTATGACAAGCGCGAATCGAAGTAGCGAGCCGATGGTGTTTCGGGATCAGGAAGCGTTTGAACGTTTAGGCGGCATCGCCGATTACTTCCTGGTCCACGATCGAACCATTCATCGCCCATGCGATGACAGTGTAATGCGGATCATAGGTCCACGGTGGGGAGATGCCGCGGGGCCGTCGCCGCTCCGGAGATCTCGGGGATATGCACCCGCGCCGCTGAAGACGAATTATCAATTTACGGTTGCCACACTCGGCTGCGGGAGTCATCTCAAGAACACCTTCTGCCTGGCGCGAGAGCGCCATATTTTCATGAGTCCGCACATCGGCGACCTCGACAACTATGAAACGCTTCAGTCATATAAGGAGGGCATCGCGCATCTCAGCGCATTGTTCGACGTTCAGCCCAAGCTCATCGCGTGCGATCTGCATCCGGATTACGCGTCGACCCAGTACGCGAATGATTTAGCGGAGGATGGCCTCGAGCTCATCTCCATCCAACACCACCACGCACACGTGGCGAGCTGCATCGTGGACAACAATTGGTCGCCGACGTGCGAGATCATCGGCGTGGCGTTCGATGGCACCGGTTATGGGCCGGACAGTACGATCTGGGGTGGAGAGTTTTTCCAGGGAAGCATCGAAGCGGGCTTCCGCCGGAGAGCCCATCTGGCCTATGCGCCCCTCCCAGGAGGCGAAGCCGCAATTCGCGAACCGTGGCGCGCGGCAGTCGCCTTTCTGGCGACGCTGTATCCGGAGGATACGGTGTCTAGCCTGCCGTTGCCGTGCGTCCAGGGCAGCGATCCATCAACACTGCGAATCTTGTATAAACTGGCCAAAGGTGGACGAGAGTTGTCTGGAGTTGTACCTCAGACCTCGAGCGCCGGACGGCTGTTCGACGTGGTCGCTGCTCTCCTGGGGGTGAACGGCAGCCGGCGCACCACGTACGAAGGACAGGCGGCCATCGAGCTGGAGCTTCTGGCCACGGGCCCGACAGCCTCGGCCTACCCTCTCAGCCTGCGCGAAGGCGAGGATGCGTGGGTAGTAGAGACTCGACAACTGCTCACGGATATCCTCTGCGATGTTTTGGCCGGCCGGCCGCACGGCGAAATCGCCGCGCGTTTCCACCGCACCATAGCCAATATCATCGTGCGGACCTGCCTTTGCATACGAGCCGACGGTGGAGTAAACGCGGTGGCGCTGTCGGGTGGCACATTTCAAAACACGCTGCTTTTGCGCCAGGTCGTCCCGCTGCTCCAACACGAGGGTTTTTCTGTCGGATTGCACCGTCGCTTGCCCGCCAACGACGGAGGTCTGTCCATAGGTCAGGCGGTACTCGCTCATAGTATGTTCCGGCAACGGAACGGACAGGAGAAGGCGGATGTGTCTTGCCATACCGGGGAGAATTGAAGAAATCATTGACGAAGATTTGCAGCTCGCCAGGGCAAACGTGAGCGGCGTTCGGCGTACCATCAACGTCGGGCTGCTCGGGGATGACGAGGACAAGGCTGAAGTCGGCGACTGGGTACTGATCCATGTGGGTTTCGCGATGTCCAAAATAGACGAGGCCGAAGCAGCGTCACAGCTCAAGGCGCTCGAAGAAATCGGCGAGGCCTACAAACAGGAGCTGATGGAGCTTAGCGTGTCGAGGATCGAGTGATGGACACGACGCAAACCCCGATCGCAACCGACGCGGAAGAGTGGGCCCCCATGGCTTGCACGCTTGACCATGATGGGTGCGTCGTGTGTTCGGATGCCGGTATTCCGCTGCGCGTGCTGGCCCTCGAGGGAGACGATGCGTTGTGCGCGGATAGCGCGGGCGAAAGCACTTTGATCGCCATCGAGCTGGTCGTTCCCGTCACCGTGGGCGAGATCCTTATCACGCACGGCGGCGTGGCCATCGGTCGCCTCGGTACGGCTCAGCCGGGCGACGCGCAAGGGAAGGTACTTCGATGAAATACGTGAACGAATTCCGAGATGCAAAGATCGCTCAAGCAGTCGCAGCCGAGATTGCATCACAGGTCGATCCCGATCGTCACTACAAGGTGATGGAAATCTGCGGGGGGCACACGCATACTATTTACCGTCACGGTATCAAAGATCTGTTGCCGGCGAACGTGGAGCTCGTCCATGGGCCGGGGTGCCCGGTATGCGTTCTACCAATGGGACGCGTCGACGACGGGATCGCTGTGGCCGAACGCCCGAATGTGATCTTCACCTGCTTCGGCGATATGATGCGGGTTCCTGGGTCCAAAGGCACCCTGCTCGAAATGAAGGCACGCGGGGCGGACGTTCGGATGGTGTACTCTCCGCTCGATGCGTTGCGCATAGCACGCGACAACCCCGATCGCGAGGTTGTGTTCTTCGCCATTGGCTTTGAAACCACGGCACCCTCCACTGCCTTGACACTGCAGCGTGCGAAGCGCGAGCGCATCACAAATTTCAGCGTGTTCTGCAACCACGTAACCATCGTTCCGCCGGTACGCGCGCTGCTCGACTCACCGGATCTCCGGCTCGACGCATTCATTGGCCCCGGTCATGTTTCGACGGTTATCGGGTGCCGGCCGTACGAATTTATCGCCCAGGATTACGGCAAACCGGTCGCCGTCGCCGGCTTCGAGCCACTCGATCTGCTGCAGGCGATCATGATGCTCATGCAGCAACTGGCGGACGGGCGGTGTGAGGTCGAGAATCAGTACAGCCGGATCGTCCCCTGGGAGGGCAACCTTCCGGCACTGAAGAGCATGTCCGAAGTATTCGAGCTGCGTCCCTTCTTCGAGTGGCGTGGGCTGGGTTTCATTGCGCAGTCGGCGCTAAAGCTGTCACCGGCCTATGCGGAATACGATTCGGAGCTTCGTTTTTCGGTTCCTGGTGTGCGCGTCGCCGATCCGAAGGCGTGTCAGTGCGGTGAGGTGCTGAAGGGCGTACTCAAACCGTGGGAGTGCCGTGTGTTTGGCACGTCATGTACTCCGGAACACCCGTTGGGCACGCTCATGGTGTCATCCGAGGGAGCATGCGCCGCCTACTTCAACTTCGGCCGCACGCGTCGAGAGCTGCAGCCGGTCGGTGCCTCCGAATGACCGAGCAACGGGTCCTCGACAGTTTAGAGCGCGGACGGCGGCGTCCACCGCAATTTACTGCGGAGCGAATCGACATGAGTCACGGCGCCGGCGGTAAAGCCACGCACAAGCTCATCGAGGGGCTCATACTACCCACGTTCGACAATCCGGCATTGGCACCGCTGTCCGATGCCGCGCTGCTTACCTCCGGCGACACCATGCTGGCGCTAACCACCGATTCATTCGTGGTGCGACCTCTACAGTTTCCCGGAGGCTCGATTGGCGAACTGGCCGTGAACGGCACCGTCAACGACTTGTTGATGGCCGGCGCAACACCGCTTGGGTTGTCGGCGGCATTGATACTCGAGGAAGGGCTCGATACCGGCGTCCTGCGGCGCGAGTTACAGGCGATGGCAACCGCTGCCGAGCGGGCCGGTGTATCAATCGTCACGGGGGACACGAAAGTAGTGGAGCGCGGCAAAGGTGATGAGCTTTATATTGTCACCACCGGAGTCGGCGTGGCGGACGCGACGCTTGCGCTTTCGACGCGCCAGATTCAACCCGGTGATAAGATCATTTGCTCGGGAACACTTGGCGACCACGGGGTTGCCATTCTGATTGCGCGCGGTGATCTCGATCTCGAAGCTGAGGTGTACTCCGACACGCGCGCCCTCACCGCTCTGGTCGGTGCGTTAAAGGGCGCAGCGGGGCCCAGCCTGCGATGCATGCGCGATCCGACACGGGGTGGAGTGGGTACCGTGCTCAATGAGTTGGCCCGCGATTCCGGATACGGCGTCGTCCTGTGGGAAGAAAAGCTTCCGATCGATGACATCGTCAATGGAGCCTGTGAGATCCTCGGGATCGACCCGCTCTACGTCGCCAACGAAGGCAAGCTGATCGCCGTGGTCGATCCCTCGGTCGCGGAAGAATCGGTGCGCGCACTTCGAAGCATCGAGGGAGGTGGCGATGCCCAGATCATTGGCGAAGTACAGGCAGAGCCGGCCCGGATGGTTCTCATGCATACGCAGTTCGGCGGCACGCGCATGGTCGATATGCTGATCGGCGACCCGCTACCCAGAATCTGTTGAGCAAGAGGGAACCCGTGCACACGACGGATGGCCGCTTCGCGCTCGAGGTCGATGCGCGGGACCGTACTCGTCACGATCTGCTGTATCGCAACACGATCTTTGACGCCTTCTTCAGCGAACACGCTCCACGGCTGGCGAGAGCATCGGCGGAAATGTCTCGGCGCTTCAGCGAGGGCGGGCGCTTGCTTGCCTTCGGCCTCGGGGCATGGACAACCGACGCTCAGCACGTCTCGGTTGAATTCGTCCATCCGGTAATCGTGGGGAAGCGGGCGCTGCCCGCGGTGGATCTGGGTTCGGAATTCGAGGCCCGGCTGCCGGTGCTTCTCCGTCCCGGAGGATATGGTGATGGGCTTCGCGGGACCCGATCCATCTCCGGCGATCGACTGTGCCCTGCGCCGGGCCCGTACGCAGGGGGCCTTAACCTTCGGCCTGCGCAGTGAAGCTGCCGAGTATGTCTTCCCGTTTCCGGACGAAGACCCATTTATATGTCAGGAAGTATTCGAGGTTCTCTACCACGTCCTGTGGGAGACGGTGCACGTGTACTTCGAGCACCGCGAGCAGGGCCACGACGTAGGAGCTTCATCGTTTCTTTACCCATTCCTGGGAAAGAGCAAACAGGAATTTGGGGACGTAATCCGTAGTGTCGAGGCCTCGATGATCGGGAAGGCGGAAGAGGTCAACCAGATCCGAGCGGAAGCGGCGAATACCGAGTCGGCTCGTCTCGACCAAATTGCCCGGGAGATTGCCGAACGACTTGCCCGAGGCGGCAAATTGATTCTCTTCGGAAACGGCGGGTCGGCGACCGACGCGAACGATTTCGCGATCGACTGCGTCGCCCCGCCTGCCGGTATTCCACCAATTCCGGCACTCTCGCTGTCGGCCGAGCCGGCGAACCTCACGGCGATTGCAAACGACATTGGAACGGAAGCCATCTTTGCGCGTCAGCTCATCGCTCACGCCGCGCCGCATGACGTCGCAATCGGCATCTCGACCAGTGGCAGCTCTCCCAACGTTCTGGCAGCCCTGGCGGAGGCTCGCAAGCGAAGCATGCTGACCGTGGGTCTGGCCGGGTACGATGGCGGCAAAATTGCCTCGGATGGATTGGTAGACCATCTCCTGATCGTTCATTCCGATTACATTCCCCGCTTGCAAGAGGTGCAGGCCTCCCTCTATCACACGCTGCTCCGCCGTATTGCCGAGTTCCGATCGGCGAGTGCCCCTGATGCATGAGCTGGCCATCGCGCAGTCGGTCGTAAACATCGCTTGCCGGCATGCCGGAGACCAACGAGTCACGCGTGTCGACCTGCGCGTGGGCCATCTGCGGCAGGTTGTCACCTCTGCCCTGACCTTCAGTTTCGAGCTCGTCGCTCAGGGCACAGCAGTGGAGGGCGCGGAGCTCATCATCACCGCAATTCCCGCGGTCGGCGTCTGCCGTACCTGCCAGGCCCATACAACACTGGAGGCCTTTCCGCTGCAATGCTCCGCCTGCGGTGGATTCGACCTTTCCATTGTGAGCGGCGAAGAGCTTGAAGTCGATTCACTCGTGCTTGACGAGGATACGGTCGGTGCTCAGCAGACGTGATCGCGCGCGTGGCCTGACGGTGGCCGCGGCCGGGTGGTGTAGTGTTATTGCTCCTAATTCTCGATGGCCAGCATAACAATTTGCAGATTTTGATTGTACAATTCGGGAACTAAGGTATACGCTTGAATATATAGTCGGCATCCCAAGGAGGTGGGACGAAAAGCAGAGACGTGGATGCGAGCTCGCGCGAACCGCGAGCGAACCACCTTGCACGGAAGGCGACGAGGCGGGGCGTATGCATGGCCACCGAAGCCGCGTACAACCACTGGTGGACCCGGTCCGTGTGACAGAAGGTTCCGTGGCGCTTAACAGGACAGGCGCTGCGAAAGTGGTGGGTTCGCACAACAACACCCTGGTATGCACTCTTGCAGGAGGCACAAATGGCGGGGGTAGAAGAAGTCCACATTCTGTGGATTTCAGAACTATTGAGTTGTGACGGCGACTCAGTTTCCGTGACGGCGGCGATGCAGCCAAGCATCGAAGATGTGGTTATGGGCAACATTCCCGGATTGCCCAAGGTCCACCTGCATAACAAAGTCCTGGCCTATGAGAACGCCGGAGATTTCATGAAAGCGTTCTACCAGGCGGAACAGGGCGAATTGGACCCATTCGTGCTCGTGATCGAAGGTTCGATTCCAAACGAGAGCATCAAGCCCGAAGGCGTATGGGCCGGCATGGGCACCGATCCAGTGACCGGGCAACCGATCCCGACGACCCAATGGATCGACCGCCTTGCTCCCAAAGCGTTGGCGGTGGTGGCCTGCGGCACCTGCGCCACGTACGGTGGAATTCACGCCATGGCGGGCAATCCAACCGGCGCCATGGGGTTGGCTGATTACCTTGGCTGGGACTTTCGTACCAAAGCGGGGATTCCGATTGTGAATGTTCCCGGGTGCCCCGTACAGCCTGATAACTTCATGGAAACCGTGCTGTACCTGCTGTACCAGGCGGCCGGCCTCAGTCCCATGATTCCCCTCGACGACGCATTGCGTCCCACCTGGCTCTTCGGGAAAACCGTGCACGAAGGCTGCGACCGAGCCGGGTACTACGAACAGGGGGACTTCGCCACCGAATACGGCTCCCCGAAATGCATCGTGAAGCTCGGTTGCTGGGGCCCGGTCGTCAAATGCAACGTGCCGAAACGCGGCTGGATGGGTGGCATCGGTGGCTGCCCGAATGTGGGCGGCATCTGCATCGGCTGCACGATGCCCGGATTCCCCGACAAGTTCATGCCATTCATGGACGAGCCTCCCGGCGGCAAATTGTCCTCTGCCGTGGTGGGGAGTTTCTATGGACCCATGGTGCGCGCGCTCCGTGGTCTCACCAATTCCACTCTCGACAAGGAAACCAAGTGGCGGCACAAGGGTCGCGAGCTCACCACCGGCTATAAGCCGCGCTGGTAGGAGAGGAATACATGGCAACAACAGTTACACCTCGCGAGACCGTCGACAGCGAGTCCTCGAACATCGTCGACATGAACTGGGATCCGATCAGCCGGATCGTGGGTAACCTGGGCATTTACACCAAGATCGACTTCAACAAGCGTCGGGTGGTGGATTGCTACAGCACATCGTCGGTCTTCCGCGGCTATAGCATCTTTATGAAGGGCAAGGATCCGCGGGACGCGCATTTCATCACGAGTCGCATTTGCGGAATCTGCGGTGACAATCATGCCACCTGCTCGGTGTATGCCCAGAACATGGCGTATGGCGTCAAGCCGCCTCCACTAGCCGAGTGGATTGTGAACCTGGGTGAAGCGGCCGAGTACATGTTCGACCATTGCATCTTCCAGGACAATCTCGTGTTCGTGGACTTCTGCGAGCAAATGGTGAAGGAAACGAATCCGAGCCTGCTCGCCCGCGCCGAGAAAACCGAGTCTCCCCACGCGCACATTCACGGCATGAAGACCATCGCGGACATCATGCGCACGTTCAACCCGTTCACCGGGGAAACGTACCGTGAAGCGCTACAGATGAGCCGGCTGACGCGAGAAATGTTCTGCCTCATGGAGGGGCGCCACGTGCATCCTTCCACCCTGTATCCGGGCGGCGTGGGCACTGTACCCACGATCCAGCTTCTCACCGACTATCTGGTTCGGCTGATGAAGTACATGGACTTCGTAAAGAAGATCGTCCCGATGAACGACGACATCTTCGACTTCTTCCTCGAGGCCCTTCCGGGATACGAGGAAGTTGGTAAGCGCCGCGTTCTCCTCGGATGCTGGGGCTCGTTCCAGAACCCGGATGTCTGCGACTACGACTATCGCACCATGCAACGATGGGGCGATGCGATGTACGTCACTCCCGGGATCGTGGTCGACGGTGAGCTGGTCACGACGAATTTGGTCGATATCAATCTCGGCATCCGCATTCTGCTCGGCAGCTCGTACTACGACGACTGGACCAGCGAGCAGACATTCGTTTCCCGGGACCCATTGGGCAACCCGGTCGACCAGCGTCATCCCTGGAACCAAACAACCATTCCCAAGCCGCAGCGTCGCGAGTTTAAGGACAACTATAGCTGGGTCATGAGTCCCCGTTGGTACGACAAGCGCACCGACGACTACCTGGCGCTTGACACCGGCGGCGGTCCCATCGCTCGACTGTGGGCCACTGCGCTCGCCGGTCTGGTCGACGTCGGCTACGTGAAGTCAACCGGTCACAGCGTGCTCATCAACCTGCCCAAGACGGCTCTGATGCCGGAGACGCAGTTCGAGTGGAAGATTCCTCAGCATTCCAACGCAATCGAGCGGGATCGAGCACGTATCTACTTCCTCGCCTACTCAGCGTCGATCGCGCAGTACTTCCTGGATCGAGCGTTTGAGCTCGTGCGCCAGGGAGAGACGAAGGTCTTCTCCGACTTCACCGTACCCGATGAAGCAATTGGCTGTGGCTTCCATGAAGCAGTGCGCGGCGTGCTGTCTCACCACCTCGTGATCCGCGAAGGCAAAATCGCGAACTACCACCCGTATCCACCGACCCCCTGGAATGCATCGCCCCGTGATTCGTACGGCACCCCAGGCCCGTACGAGGACGCAGTGGCCGACTGCCCGATCTTCGAAGAGAACGGACAGGATACTTTCAAGGGAATCGACATCATGCGGGCGGTACGCAGCTTCGATCCGTGCCTGCCATGCGGCGTGCACATGTATCTCGGCGACGGGAAAGTGCTGGAGAAACGGCACTCACCAACGCTGGGAGTCGGAGTCTAGCGACAAGGCTATCTGGAACACCTCCATGCGGCGGGTTCCGCGAACCGGAACCCGCCGCGTTCCCCCAAGGATTGAAAGCCATGCTGCTAGACGAAAGGGAGCTTACGCAGCGAGCGTCGGAGATCGAGACGCTGCTCGCGGATATCGACTCCTTTCCCGACGAAGAAATGCGAGCCAAAACCCTTGAAATAGTGCAAAACCTTTTGATGCTGTACGGCGAGGGGATGGCTCACATGCTATCCATCATCCAGTTGACGAGTCCGTCTCCCGTCCGGGAAAACGTTCTAGAGGCACTCGCCAGGGATGAACTCGTGTCTCACCTCTTACTCCTGCACGACTTGCACCCGATCGATGTGGAAACACGCGTGCTGGGTGCGCTCCAGGAAGTGCGACCCTATCTCGAGTCGCACGGGGGCAATGTCGAGCTTCTCGGCATCGAGGGCGGCGTGGCACGACTCCGGCTGCAAGGCAGCTGCAGTGGCTGCCCATCGTCGACCATGACGCTGAAATTGGCGATCGAGGAGGCCATTCAGAAGGCAGCACCAGAGCTCGAAGGCGTAGTGGCCGAAGGAGTCACCGCCCCGGCTCCGATCAACTTCTTGCCCGCTGCTGAATTCGTCAAGAGGAAGAAACCGGCCGTTGCCCAGCCCGCCTGGACCGAGGTAACCGCGTTGCCGCCACTCGCCGACGGCGGTCTCGCCACGGCCGACGTAGACGGCTCCACGCTGCTCTTCATAATGATCGAAGACTCGTACTACGCGTACCGAAATGCCTGCGCGGTGTGCGGCGAGAGTCTCGAGCGCGCGCATCTGCGCGGAGCGGAGCTCACGTGTGGCGCCTGCGGTCATCATTTTGATGTGCGGCGAGCGGGCCGGTGCCTGGACGCTCCCGACAAGGCGCTGCAGCCGATTCCTCTCCTCGTCCAAAACGAAACAATAACCGTTGCCCTTGACCGTATGTAACTGCTCTGCCGGGGAGGATCGATGACGCAGCCCGCCGAGCCAAAGCCGTTTACTTCACTTCGACAGCTCGCGCGTCAGGCCGCGTCCAGGGCCGAAGAGCACTGCGAGTTATGTGGCGAGGCAATTTGGCCTGAACATCAACATCTGCTGGATATCTCGACGCGCGAGCTCCAGTGCACCTGCCGGGCCTGCGCGCTGCTTTTCGATCGACCGGCGGCCGGCGCCGGTGTCCGGCGCCTGGTGCCGAACCGAAGCACCTACCTGCCGGATTTCGAGCTGTCCGACGCCCTATGGGATAGCCTGCGTATACCCGTCAACATGGCGTTTTTCACGTACAATACCGCCGCCGAACGCGTACTGGCCCTCTACCCGGGGCCGATGGGACCAACCGAATCGCTTCTGACTTTTGAAGCATGGCGGGATCTGGTGGAACGGAACCCGATACTCGATACCATGCAACCGGACGTCGAGGCTTTGTTGGTCCACCGAATCAGAGAAACCCGCGACCACTTCATCGTTCCCATCGACGAGTGCTACAAGCTCGTGGGAATCATTCGCTTGCACTGGAGGGGGTTGAGCGGAGGACGCGAGGTGTGGGCCGAGATCGACACATTTTTCTCGAAATTACGAGAGCGAGCCCGACTACCGAGGGGATCCAGTGCCTGATCTTGAATTTCGGGTGCTCGAGGCAGATGCGCTGGCATACGCGGCCACGCCCACGCTGCTGTTCAAGCTGCAGATCGAGAACGTGACACAGGGCGAGCGCATCCAGTCGATCATGCTTCGGAGTCAAATTCGGATAGAAGTGACTCGACGGCAGTACGACGCGCAGGCCGAGGACCGACTTCTCGAAGTTTTCGGAGAGCGTCATCGCTGGGGTGAGACCCTTCGCAGTCTGTTGTGGACGCACACGTCAAGCATCGTGCAGGGCTTCGACGGCTCAACCGTGGCCGAGCTTCCGGTACCGTGCACATACGATTTCGATGTCGTCGGCTCCAAGTACTTTCATGCGCTGAATGATGGAGAGATCCCTCTGATCTTTTTATTTAGCGGGACGGTGTTTTACACGACCGGGGATGGACCGTTGCAAATCGCACAAGTATCGTGGGAAAAGGAAGCGCAGTTCCGTTTACCGGTCAAGATCTGGAAGGACGTAATGGATAGCTACTTCCCGAACAGCACCTGGATACGCCTGCAGACCGACATTTTCGATCGACTCTATCAGTACAAGGCGCGTCGCGCGCTCCCGACCTGGGAAGCAACCTTTGAGGAGTTGCTGCAGCTACGTGCGGCCGATTTGGAGCACTGACATGGAACGCGTACACAAGGTGGCCGAAGCCGTGCTGTACGAAGGGTACCTACTGTATCCGTATACACGCACCGCCATGAAGAATCAACAACGGTGGACGTTTGGCGGCGTGTATCCACGCGAGTACAGCGAAGCCGAAGGCGGCAACGATCCGTGGATCATGCAGACGGAGTGCCTCGTACTGGGCGATGCCGATACGTCAATCGACATCATCGTGCGCTTCTTGCAGGTCGTCCAGCGGCGTGTGATGGCACGCGGCGCCGGCGGGAGGACCGAACCGGTCGACGAATTACGGGTGGGAAACGAGGTTTATCGTCCGTGGGAGGAGGCAATCGAAAGAGAGGTAACGATTGACTCTCTTCCTGTTCGGGACCTCTTGCGGAATCCGGTGCATGGACCAATTTCGATCGTGGCCGATCGCGCGGTCGAGAATCTTACCGACGACGGCGGACCGATCCTCGGCGACCTGATCAGAGAGTGGGACGCCATCGAAGGTGATGTGGAAGTCAGCATCGAACCGGTTGCGCCACCCATTTGGCAGGAGCCACGGGCGCTCTACAGGCTCACGGTGAAGATCTCGAACGCGACTCCGTGGTCGATCGATACGACTCCGCAGCGCAGTGGAGTGGTACGACAGTCCATGATTTCGACCCACACCATTCTGCATGTGGAGGGAGGAGATTTCATTTCTCTGCTGGAGCCTTCCGACGAGTACCGGGCCGCGGCCGAAGCTTGCAGCAATGTCAAGACCTGGCCGGTACTGGTCGGGGATGCCGGAGAACATCACACGATACTGTCGTCGCCGATCATCCTGTACGACTACCCGGAAATCTCGTCCCAGAGCAAAGGCAATTACTTCGATGCGACTGAGATCGACGAGCTCCTCGCTCTGAGTGTGATGACGTTAACCGACGACGAAAAACAGGAACTGCGCGAGTCCGATCCCCGGGGCCGCGAAATTCTCGAACGCACCGAATCGCTCTCCGAAGAAGAGCTGATGAATCTCCATGGCATTGTGCGGGGATTACAAGAATCACGGCGGCCGTTCTGATGGAGGAATTCTGGGAGCGAGAAAACGCTTCTCTACCGCGCGTCATCATCGGCGACGTGGAGATTCAGGCAGGAAGTCGCGTACGTCTCAATCCGCGGCCGGGCGGCGACATTCTCGATATGGCGCTGGCCGGCAAGGTTGCAATCGTCGAAAGTATCCAGCAAGATTTCGAGGACAACGTCCATATTGCGGTTGTGGTCGAAGATGATCCGGGACGAGACCTGGGAATCGAGCGGCAACCGGGGCATCGTTTCTTCTTTTCAATTCCCGAGGTGGAACCTCTGCCGGACGAAATGGGAAGCGATTGATGACACGGATTCTGGTGGCGGGAATCGGCAACGTCTTCCTGGGAGACGACGGATTCGGTGTCGAGGTGGCTCGCATGTATTCGCGGCAGCCGCTTTTGCCCGACGTCCAGGTGACGGATTTCGGCATTCGTGGCATGGACCTGGTGTATGCGCTACTAGACGACCGAGATAGCGTGATCTTTATCGACGCAACGCAACGCGGAGAGCCACCGGGAACGCTGTATTTACTCGAACCTGAGATCGAGGATGGTGGAGAAGTGTCGCTTGACGCCCACGCCATGGACCCGGTGAAAGTGCTGTCGCTGGCGCGTGCTATGGGCGCCAAATCAACCACCACTTACATCATTGGCTGTGAGCCGGAGTTTGTTCCGGAAGCTGACGATCCAGAGATATATATGAACCTGACCGATCCGGTACGAGCTGCTTGCGGCCGCGCCGTCGAAATGGTCGACCAGTTGGTACGGCGGCTATCAGACGCCGATGAATCAGGCGAACCGGCGGTCCCAGAAAACACACTGGTAGAGAGGAGGTGAACAGCCATGCAACGGTTTTCGCTCGTAGTCGCGGCCCTCGCCCTGGGAACGGCAGCCCTCATTTGGTCGCAATTGCCTGACATACGTCGGTACCTGAAAATGCGATCGATGTAATGCCTGCGACCGGGACGGAACGGCGCTGATTCGAAAGCGGGAGAACACACATGGATGATGAAACCGACGATAGCCCATCGCACGATACAGGAACGCGCAGAGGGGAAGAGCTGAGCGGCGCTGACGAAGCCGGGCGCGAGGAGACCGGGACGAACAGCGCTGGTCGCCCCACGGGTTCCTCTACCGCCAGAGACAGTACCAGCATAAATCCCCAGGATCCGATTGACGGCGACAGTCCGGAACTCATAACTCCATAAGCCAGGGAGTCGAGCCGCTCATCGGGTAGATCCGTGAGCGGTTTCCTTCCGGGTATTGAAACTACGCCGATTGCCCGTGCCGCACGCTCTCGTCGAGCGCTCGCACAAAATGGTCGACCAGCGAAGGATCAAACTGGATATTGGCACCTGCTTGCAACTCGGCAACTACATTCTCGTAGGAAAGCCCACGGCGATACGGTCGATCGAGATGCATGGCGGAGGCGGCGTCCGCGATCTGCATGATCCTGCCGAGTAGGGGGGTGCGGCTACCGGGCACTCCATTCGGATATCCTCTACCATCCCAGCGTTCGTGATGCAGTGCCACCGCTTCCACCACGCCTGGATCTTCCATCACGCCGCGGATCAATGCGACTCCATAGGCAACGTGCCGGGTAACCGCCTCGTATTCCTGTGCGGTCAGCGGCCCCGGTTTGCGCAGTATGCGATCCGGTATGGCGATCTTACCGACGTCATGGAGCGTACCGGCGAGAAGTAGTTGGCGGCGCTGCTCCTCGTCAAGCTGCAACTCATCCGCCAAAAGAAGTGCCAAACGTGTGACGTCATCTGAGTGCTCACGAGTATACCGATCTTTCGCATCCACGGCGTCCACGAGACCCTCGAGCACACCAAAGGGACTATCCCCGAGAAGATCCGCGGCACCCCTCTTCAGCCATCGGGTTCCTCCACGCGTTTGTGCAGTCGCGCCGAATGCCGGTGTATCGACCTCGCCACGTTTGGAGGAGTACATACTTGCGTCGGCAACTGCCACCAGTTCTTGGTAGGTTCGACCGTCGTCGCTGTAACAGGCGATGCCGACGGACACTGAAATTGGGATGCTGCGGACGACCTCACCCGCCATAAATGGACGAGCACGGATGGCGTGTTGCAGGCGCAGCGCAACCGCCTGCGCTTTAGCACGGCCGGCGCCGGTGAGAACCACCGCGAACTCGTCGCCACCGTGTCTCGCGGCTCGGTCTCCATCCCGGCAGACGCTTCGCAAAATCGTCGCGACCTGTACCAGGATGGCATCTCCGACCAGGTGCCCGTGCGTGTCGTTGAACAGCTTGAAGTCGTCGACATCGATGAGCAGCAGGGCGAAGGGCACAGGCGAGCCAAGCATTACGTCGAGATAGTTCAACAGGCTGCGGTGATTGGAGAGACCGGTCACCGGATCGCACTCGGCTTGCCTGGTGGCCTCGGCATAGAGACGTGCATTGCGTATGGCAAGTCCGGCCTGATCGCCGATCGCGACACACAGATCGACGGTCTCGTCACTTACGTGGACCGTGCCTTCCCAGTACACTTCCAGCACGCCGATTGCCTGGTCATGTACCACCAGAGGCACGAACAGTACGGTGGAAACCCCGCGCTCACCCGCCGCCGAAGTGGTCACATCCCCCGAGAAGTCGATGTGGCCCACGTACGGCCGCCGGTCATCAAGAACCTGTTCGATCAGTTCGTACTGATTCGGGATGTCCGGTGCCCGATTCGATTCATCGTGCTCCCGGCTCGCTGATTCCCATCCGGCAATAGGACGCAACCGGCGGGCATGCCGATCGATGTGGCTAAAGTCCACCGCAGTTGCGTCCAGGGCGGATTGCAGACTCGATGCCAGTACTTCCAGGATCCGGTCACTGTCGAGTGTGGAATTGAGCGCCCGGGCGCTCTCTAGCAGCACCTGGAGGCGAGATCGTTCGGCGCGCTCCGATTCCAGTACCCGTGACTTTTCAACGGCCGTTCCGAGTTGATTTGCCAGGGCCAGAAGCGGAGAAGCTTGTTCTCGTCCGATCGGGCGTCCGCTCGTAAAATTGTCCACCGAGATTAATCCGGTCATGATGCCACCCGATCGCAAGGCAACGACCAGGTTGTGTGTGGGGTGGCCATCGAGGAGGTACCTCTGGTCGGGCGGCGTATCACGATAGGCGTCATCCGTATAGAAGAACTCCTCGCCTGCGTACAGAGCCTTCATGTCCGGAGTTGTCCAGATCGAGCTTTCCGGGGTCAACGAAAGGATCCTATCGACGGGGCAGGTCTTGTTTCCATACTCGTCGGTGCCGCGCACTTCCACAAAGGTCTCGCGTTGCCAATCAAAGAGCACGATACCAACGCGGTCGTATCCGAGACCCTCGCGAATGGCGTCGTAAACGGCGTCCAGCACCTCATCCAGAGTTAAAGCGGAGTTGACGCGGCCGCCAATTTCCAGCAGCCAGGCCAGGTTCGCTTCGCGCTCAAGTAGGTCTGCGTGCAGCGACTCGATTCGATGGGAGCGTTCCTCTAACAGCGCAACGTTCTCGAGCGCTACCGCCAACATATTTGCGAAGGTACCCAATGGCAAGATTTGCGACTCGGTAATGGGCCGCTGGCTGATCAAATTATCGACCGAAATCAAGCCGGCAACGGCGTCCGACGTGCGCAAGGAGATGCGCAACACTTCGTCCGGTTGGCCATCCAGAGTTTTCCGATCCTCGGCCGACAACAGCTCTTGAACGTTCCGCTGGAGGATGTACCCTTTACCGTCAACGCGCATGCACGGCTCGTTGAGAAGTGTAAGAGCGTAGTCCGAGCCGCCCACCGGAAACTCGCGACCAACTGGGTAGATTTTTTTACCGCACTCATTGGTGCCAATCCGCTCAACCAACATGCGATTATCGCGGTCGAAGAGCAAGAACCCAACGCGATCGAATCCCATGCCAGAGCGAATGGCATCGTAGGCGAGATCGAGCAACGATGCAACCGTTCCGCACCGCAACATTGCATTCGTCGTGTTTGTCAACCATGCCGCGTCACCGTGGTCGCGCGGAACTACGGCCTCATCCAGCCGAGATCCAGAGGCCGTCAATCCACCCGTCTCGCCGGCGTCGGGACGCCATGTATCTGCATAATCCACGTCTTCTCTCACCTTATCCAGCCTACCGAAACGGCAAGTGTCCGGACATGGGACGAAAGGAGAAAAACGGTAGGGAAAAGGAGTATGGATTTGTGCAGTTGGCAGATGAGCGCGAGCCCCTGTGCTCTAGCTCTCTTGCAAGGTGCCTTCTACCGTAATCTCCACATTACCGCGCAAGGCATTGCTGACCGGGCAGGCCTGCTCCGCTTCCCGAGCAACGCGTGAAAACGTGTCGGCGTCTACTCCTGGTACGCGTCCCTCTGCCTGAATGCGCATCGTGCTGATTTTCAGGCCGTCAACTTGCTGCTCAACAGTGCAGATCGCCGTTACCTGCAGGCTGTCCGGCGTAGTACCGGCGGTCGAGAGCATATTCGTGAGCACCATGGCATAGCATTCCGCCTGCGCGGCTGCCAGTAGTTCCTCGGGGCTCGTCTTGCCGTCAGGCCGTTCGATTCGCGACGCCCACGTGACCGGGGCGTCAGCGAGGGCGCCGCTGCCGGTGCTAAGAGTTCCTCTCCCCTTGGTCAACGTGCCTTCCCAATTCACGGTCGCTCGTCGCTCAGCCATTACGAACCTCCAGTACTTAGATCAAGAGCGGGCTACGGGACTACGTTTGGACCTGGATCCGGCGGATGCAACCGCCGGCCTCGCCCGTCGCTCGCACCTGCCGTTCGATTCATTATCCGGGTTGGTCGGCGCAGGACTAAAAGTACGGCTCGTGATGTCCGGTGGTTGCCCGCTGAGGTAGTCTAGTTTTGAGTCCGACGCAGTTCAGGCAAGCCGGGAAAAGATGCAAGGCTGAACGTACCGGACGAAACGTACCTCCGCGAGCGGGCTGTAGATCGACCGCCCCTTCTCAAAACACCAAGGAAGATACTTCGCTTATGACTCGGTTCGTCGTCGACGTGAGCGCCGTCCTCCACCTGGCCGCCGAGGAGATCGATGTCCCGGCCGCCCACAAACTCCTGGCGCCGACGCTCTTGCGCTCGCAGACGCTCTCGGCGCTGCACGGGGCCGTACACCGGGGCGAGTTGCCGGCCGATGTCGCGCGTCTGCGGCTCGCCGCTATCGGCGGGATGCGCATCCGCCTGCTGGGCGACGCGGTTTTGCGGCGCCGAGCCTGGGAGATCGCGGATCGGCTCGGATGGGATTCGACGTTCGATGCCGAATACGTGGCACTCACTCAGCTACAGGCCGACGCCTTGATAACCCTGGACGCAGAGTTGGCGCTCAGCCTTCGGGGCATTGTCACGCTGGCTTCCATCGACGACCTCGGTCGGGCGACGACACGCTGATTCATAGACACCAGGGCTTGCATCGTCCGAGCGAGCGCTTTATGAATCCAGGGCGGAAACGCGCCTCGAAAGCCTGGCCACAATCACTCTCCAGCTCACAGCTGCTGCACCGAAGTAGAAAGCAACGGCAGGCGGCTATGTGGCTCCCTGCTTCACGGCCCAACCAATGTAGCTACCGCACGTCAGTCGAGTCTCGGTGAAGACGGCTGCCCGGCCGAACTCTCCGAAGCCAATCGTGCCACAGTTCAGACGGCGCACGAGGCGAACGAGCGTCAAGGGATTCGCCTTGGGGCGGATGCCGGTAAGACCGCGTGGAACGAGATCGTAGTGTAAGAAATACTCGGCTAGCTCATTCGGCCTGATGAACCTCTCCCACACATGAAAATGGGTCGGCACGAATCTCGACCAGGTCCACTCCTGAAGTAGTTTGATGGCGATGATCTTGCTCAAGAAGGTGCGGTTGATCGTATCGAAGAGGTACAGCCCGCCCGGTTTAAGCACCCGCGCGGCCTCGGCGATCGAACGATCGAGATCTCGGACATGTTCGAGCACATCACAGCAGTAGACAAGGTCAAAGGACGCATCGCGAAAGGGTAATGCCTCTGCTTCTCCGCGGCAATACCCGATGTCCAGGCCAGAGTCGCGCGCATGAGCACGCGCGGTTTCGAGGGAGGTCGCGGATGGATCGATGCCGGTCACCTTCAATCCCAGACGTGAGAACTCCTCGGCCAGCAAGCCGCCACCACAGCCAATGTCAAGCGCGGTCTTTCCCGGGAGGTCAAGATCGACGGCTTGCATGGCGCGGACGCAGTAAGCCAAGTCGTACCGGATTCAAAGCATGTCGCAGCACCGAGAGCATCTCGTTTTCGTCCCACCAGATGTCTCCGGGCCGGTTGTAGATCTCGTTATCGACGCTTGCCATGAAGTCCGGCTCTGCTTCTTTGTAACCCAGACTCGTACGGGTCATCATAGAACACGGTGTTGCGCGGGAGGTCTGGCATGCGTTGGGTACGATTGATTGGTGGAGTCTTGGTCACGCTGGTGGGTTTGATCTGGATCCTGCAGGGTCTAAACGTGATCGGCGGCTCCACTATGTCGGGGCACGGACAGTATGCCGTTCTTGGCGTGGTTGTCATGCTGATAGGGCTCTGGCTGCTGTGGGGAGCGATCGCGATTCGATCGAACGCACAGGTTCCGTAAGGCGCAAACACCAGGAGCCGTCGTAGTGTTGGTCGGATGTCCAGATCGATCGTCGCTTGGTCCGGAGGCGCCATCACGGCCGGCAAGTTACATCGCTGTTCGGCCGGCCGGCAGTGGTCGTCGCGGATCTGACCGTTGTGGTTCGAATCCAGCCTGAACGTCACACTGCATAGGGCGCACTACGAGACGATAACGGTCCCCACCATTCCCGGGTGGTACGAGCACTTGTAGTGGTACGTACCGCGCTTCTTGAACGTGTATCGTAGCGACGATCCGGGATTTAGCTTCTTATCGTACTTCCAACTCTTCGTCGTGCTCGTCACTGTATGCGATGCACTCGTCGCGTTCTTCCAGATGACGGTCTGTCCTACCCTGATCCTCGTCTTGACCGGGCCGAAAACATACCGACCGTTCACTTGTTTCGCGTGTACGGTTACGGATCCGGCAGGTGGCTGTGCTGTACTGGTCAGAAGCGGAACCGGCGTGGAGGTCGGTGCAACCAGGGTGGAAGTCGGTGGAATGGGTGTCGGAGCAGCTGGGGCCAGGGTAGGTGCCGGCACAACGGTTGTGGCCGGAACAGGCGTGGCGGTGGCTGGTACGGAACTCGCGGTGGGTGGAATCGGCGTGGACTGGGCCTGGACGATGATGGTCGCCATCATGTCGGGATGCACCGCGCAGTGATACGTAAACGTCCCAGCTTGGTCGAATTTCACGCTCGCGGACCGGCCGGACTCTATAAGAGGTGTGTTCCAGGCGTTGGAGTCGCTGGTCGCGGTGTGAGCCACCGCGTCGGAATTGGTCCACGTTACTGTCGTACCGACGGACACGGTCAGCGTCGCGGGACTAAAGGCGAAATTCGCGATCGAAATAGAGGCGGTTTGTGCGCGGACGGCCGGTGCCGTGCGTACTCCAACGCTTCCGGCCACAAGTGCGGCCAGCAAGCCGAGCGTCCACGGACGCCACAGTACCCTGGAAATCATGCGATCCTCCCCGTGATGACGTGTCACTTAGCAACAACATACGCGTCTTGGTTACACCTGACCCATAATCGGGCTTCACGCGCCAATGTCACCACACATCGCCATCAACTGGCGTTCATCTTTTCGAGAATCATCTTGGACGACGGCTCCTGGGCAGTCATCAGTGTGACGGATCACGGCCCGGGTATCGAGTCGGAGATGCTCTCACGGGTCTTCGAGCGCTTCGCCACCGGGAATCGCTACGACGGGCTCGGACTCGGCCTCTATCTCTCCCACCGGATCGTGGAGGCACACGGCGGCACCCTCACCGTGGAATCGTCGGTCGGCACGGGAACCACCTTCTGGCTGGCCCTTCCCTGCCGAGAACGGTGATCGCCCCATACTCCACCCATCATCCGATCTCGGATCTGCCGGCGTTTCCCACGGGCGGACGGACGAAAGCTACGAGCCCACACAGCCATTGAGGCATGAACTTGCAGCAACTCCTCCGGGTCAGTCGTGTACCTTTCGCCCTCTGCATACCGCATCGTACGGGCTGCACTCGGCCTCACGAGCCTTCTGCTCCGACACGTTTGTAGACCCAGCCGCGCCGTGCGCCAGTGCGAACTCCACACATCGATACGCCTGATCGACCTCGAATGGCTTCACGAGCACTGCGGCGACATCCGCCAGTACTGATTCCGGGAGCGACTGCAGTGCCCACATGTCGCCGGAGCACATGACAACCGGCACATCGCGCGTCTTCGAGTGCTCCTTCAACGTCTGCAGCACTGTGATGCCCGCGCCATGCTGCGGCAGGTGAAGATCGAGAATCACAACATCTGGCCGCTTGGTTCCCGCAACAAGCAACGCGTCGCGAACTTCGTCACCGGTGCTCAGTGCTACCGTATCCCATCCTCGATTCGCAAAAACATCACACATAAACTTCCGACTCACACTGTTGTCGTCGACAATCGCAACACACGTCATCGCATACCCTCCCACAGGTTCCTTCACTGGTGTCGCCCGGACCCGGCCCAGCATCGGGCCGGCCATCGACGAGTACGGAAGCCCGGTACCGGATGCTCCTGAGAGGTGACACCAGTATCGTCCTTGCAAGACGCATGCCGCGATATTCCCGTTTCGCCTATTCATCAAGTTATATAGCGAGCCATGTACCCGGGGCAGCTCCTTCCGCGAGGAGAACAGGACCTAACGCGCGATCGTCGCACCTGCATCTGCGAGAGCCGTGAGCGGGCGTATGGCGCCCTCCCGCCTTTCTGTCCACAGCGCACGCCAACGTGGTCATTGAGAGCGTGTTGCCGGCGACGTAGACCGACCTGTGACGCCCGGTTAATCGAATTGCCGAGCACCGGGTGCACACGCCGTTCAGGACTGTCGTTCCCCGGGCGCTATCGTCGCCGGCAAGCGGGTTCACCGCGCGGCGAGCGATGAGCAAGAAACCGTGCTGGCGCCAGAACAGAAGTCCTTGGTTACTCAGGCTCAGATGGCGGACTTGCGATTATCGCTGTTGTACCGGCTTGAGCGGGATGAAATACTTCAACTCAGTGCGCAAACCCATGCGCTTCCCGCAAGCCGGAAGCGCACCAGGCGGCACCAGTTGGATTGTCGGAGATCGATACTAACGACCGGGCGGCGTGGAGCTACTGGGGGGCGCCGGCATCTTGCCGATCAGAACGGTCTGAGCCGTCTTGGAACTCCCGGACTTGGTAGCCATCACACCTACCTGCTCACCTACTGTGAGCGCAGGATGACTGGATGACAGCTTGCCGTTAACCAGATAGTGAGTCGAGCCCGTGAGTTTAAATGTCGTGAGGCCGCCCGACGTCTTGATTACGAGGACCGACAAGCTCACCATGGCGATTCTTCCCTGAACCGGCGGTGTTCCCCCAGCCGGTGGCCTGCCTCCGGGCCTCCTGGCCCTCCTGGTCCTCCGGACTGTCCGTCCACCCAGCGTAATGACCTTTGCCGTGTAGACGCCGGACTTCGATTTGGTACCGGTGAATCCGATCTGCTCACCCTTCTTCCACGACGGCCTGGTGCTGGTCGACTTGCCATTGACCATGTACTTGGTCGCGGAGGTTACTATAACCGTGGCACTGTGGCGCGACGGCATGACGCTGATCTTCAGGGTGTTGCCGGATGCGGATGTCAGCGTCCCCACCACGCCCGATCCGGGTGGCGGTCCGGACGGGCGCAGGGGCTGAGTCGTCTTGGTTTTGGCAAAAACGCTGCTCGCTCCCGGCTGAACCGCAATGGCCAGCGCGCCGGTCAGTGTGAGGGCTGCCGCCACCTGTGCTAATCGACCTGGTTGTACTTGCATGTCTAGCTCCTCACTGTGTTTGGACTCACTTCTACATCGGGAATGCCTTGTGGCGAATTCGAGACATACACCTCCGGTTTCAGATACCACCGTTGACAGGTCCGGAAATCATGCGGCCGATCGACAGTCGTAGAGCTGTCCGGCCCCTTGCGAGCCTGGTCCGCCGGATCCCGCGGTCGAGCGATTGCCGGTACGGGTTGACGTGTCATAGGTCCCGCGGCCACGACACTACAGCGCGACGTCACCCAGTTCGTTAATCGGTCGTTTACCGAGCTCAGGCCCGCGTCGACTCCTCCCGGCAAAGCGGCGCCGCCGGGCCCCATGGAGGAACCAGTACCGGAGAGTAGGAAGAAGCGAACTTCACCGCGTGATACGCGTTGCTTCAATTGCGCCAGTGAAAGAATTTTGTCCCATCCCTGGTACCCTCCCAGGTCCATCACCGGCGCACCCGTCTTCAGGATGAAGAGACTGGCATATGACGAGGTAGCTGTGGCAACGAGATAGCGCGCACTGCCCCGATGTTTTTCGAGGTAGGTCACGAGACCCGGGTCAAGCGCCGCCGTGACATTTCCCGCGAACGTGATCGCGCCACCGCCGCCCGGGCCACCACCGAAACCGGGGCCGCCGCCCCCTGGCCGCGTGCCTACACTATTGCGCGCGCCGGCATTAGTGCCGCTTGCGGTGGCAAAACTTTGTGCGGACGGTTTGGTTACGCCGGTGGTTAGAGATGCCCCGTTCAGCGATCCACCGGGCCGTGCCCCGCCCGGTCCGCCGCCCCCGGGTCCACCCTGACCGAAGCCGACGTTTGGTCCTGCTTGAGGCAGCCAGGCGGCGCCATTGCCGTTCGCGATCGAATCCGCGGCGAAGGCAGACGGGACCACCAGCAGGGAAGCCATGCCTACCACCGCCGCTGCCAGCGTTGTGCGCGGATTGAACCGCAGAATCGCGTCGGGCGCAAATACTAAGGTCCACCGCAAGAGTCCGGCGATGAGCATGCCGGCAATCAGAACACACGCCGCAAGAACCAACGGACCGAGCCACGAACTCCAGGTAGGATACCCGCTCAAAATATGCATCTGCGCGATGCCCGAGGCTATCAGCGCGGCCGGCAGAGGCCACCCCTGCCAGGAATGCGTTCGGCGGGAGGTTGTGGCCGCGCGGTAATCGCTCCAGAGGCGAGCTATCCCAATGCCGGTAAGAGCCGAGACCGGGGGCGCGAGGAGGATCAAGTAATACAGGTGATAGAACCTGGCCACGCTGAAGAACAATCCGGCGAACAGTAGCCACGCACCCCAGAACAACAGGGCGGCGCGCTCTCGACGAATCGAACCTGAGGAGCGGCGGCGGAGCAAGGCGACGGTGAGTCCCACCAGCGCCAGCGGTAAGAGCCAGCTCGCTTGCGACCCGATAACGGGCCGGAAGAGTCGAAGAAGTCCGGGGTTACCGATATCCATCGAGATGCCCGGTACGATGGAGCCGTCGATCTTCACGTGGAGGAATGGAATCGCTGGCAGGTGGCTCAGCAGTCCCGTGGTCAGCCGGCCGAACCCGTTGTACCCGAGAGCCAGGCTCAGCTCGGAGTTCGTGCCGCTGTCACTCACGTACGGGCGCTGACCGGCCGGGGTGAGATCCACCGCGACAATCCATGACAGCGACACCACAAGGGTCACCAGCCCGGCAAGGACCATATGGCCCAGGCGCATCGGAAGCCGGCGGTTCGATCCAACCAGGTACGCGATAAAGAGGGGAGGAAGCACGATAAGCGCTTCCATTTCTTTGATGTTGAAGCCGAGACCGACGAAGACGGCGCCCAGCACGAGCCAGCGCAGTCGCCCGGATTCCATCGCTCGAAAGACCGCCCAGGCACTCAACAGGAGCACAAAGATCAGAACACTGTCGGACGTATTGTTACGGTTGTCCACGACCGCCACGGGCGTGAGAGCAAAGGACAGAGCCGCGACCAGGCCGGCCGGGTAGCCGAACATGCGCCCCACCAGCGAATACAGCACGATCACCGACAGGACGGCGGCAATGCCCTGTGGAATCAACATGCTCACGCCGCTGAAACCGAAGAGCTTGACGCTGGCCACCTGCAGCCAGAGGCCGAGCGGCGGTTTATCAACCGATACAAAGCCGCCTGGATCGAATGCGACGAAAAAGAAATTGTGCCAATTCATTGACATGCTTTTGACGGCCGCGGCGTAGTAGGTATTCGCGTAGCCCTCGGTAGCCAGACCGATGAAGTTGAGAACGGCCGCCAGGGCGACGATGGGTCCAAGTGCAATGCGTTGCAAGGGGACCTGTGGAGCTATTCGGAAAAGGGCCAGCGGGTCGATGCGCAGTGGCGACGTATCGGCCTGCTCTACTTCGTGGGCCTGAGCTGCGCTCATGGTAAATCCTTCCTTATAGAGAAAAAGCTTGATGCCGTCTGCTTCGACGACTTCGCGCGGAAATCAAGGGGGCGATTGATGACTATGCCGGAGTCCGTCAGAAGACCCAGTGCAACCGTTCGGGGGCTGCCGCCTTGACGGTGAGCGCAGTCGTGACGTGCTTGACGGCTTGCAGATTTGCCCAGAGCAGCGTCAGCGAAATGAGGGGTAACAGAACGTCGATATCCACACCCTCGTTTTAATGCCCGAGATGAGCCATTCGTAGGCGAGTATTAATTGGATTACAGCCAATCCGGCCGGTAAGCCGATTCCGCGCTCCGCGTTGGAGCTACCGATGTCATCAGCGTCAGCGTCGTCGTATGATGTTGTCCTCAAATGTCTTCTCATTGAAACGTCCTCAGGTTTGAATTGGAATGGCTCTTCCGGGCGTGCCGGTGGATCACCGAGAGCTCCAAGGAAAGCGGTACGTAGTTAGATGCGTCCCGGATGAGGCGCACTACCGCCGGCCCGGAGCTGTTCATGGGCCGGTGGAGTTCGCGACTGCGACGCAGGGCGTTACGAGAGACGCGCGCTTTTGACCGCGGCTTGCAGCGAGCTGATGTACGCCTGGCTGATACTGGTCGCGCCCGAAACCTCGCTGATGCGTGCGCTCTGTGCCGAGAGTGTTTCCTGTATCAACACCGGAACGGCCCGGTCATCAAGAATCTCCGAGCGGGCGGTGTGCGTCGGATCGGTTACCTTTACCGTCGTTATCTTCTTCCCTTTGACGGTAATGGCGACTTGAATCGTCCCCCATCGGGTGGCGATGGGTGTTCCCTTATATGTATGTGCCTTAGCAGCAGCGGCGGAGGTTGGCGTGCTCGTCATCATTCCGGCAATCGGAGCTCCGGTGAGGGTTGTAAACAGTAACGTTGCGAGTCTGCGGTTCATAGGTGTCATCCTTCTCGTATCGACGTAGGCCGATCCAAAGCGTCGGCGTAGTTCCAAGCTACCGCCCACGAATGACCTCTGTATGCGCCGCACATGACGGTTTGATTATGGTTTCCGAGTTTCGTCCGTTCAGTCCCTTCGGAGTGCAGCCCCAATGAGGGTTCCAGTTTCTGACAGCCGGGCTGACTTTCCTCACCAACAACGGCCTCCGTTCCGGTCGCCGGCTCGGGGGCGGTTGATGTCATCAAACCTTCATCTGCAGCACAGAAGGTCCTCATCTTCCGTCGGTACGCTGAAGCCATAGTCCCTGTTGCCTATCGTTTCCCTTTCGGGAGCTTTGGCCACACCACAGTGGTGTTGATGCCGTTCGCGACTCGACACTAACTTACGCGCAATCCATACCAAGGAGCTTCGTACCATGCAGGTCATTGAAACCGTTCCCCAAAAGGCTGCGAACGTCCCCATCGACGTCGCGCCGCCCATGTATTCGGTCGTCGCCCCCGTCTTCAACGAGGCGGAAACGCTTCCCCACTTCTACTCTCGGGTGATCGCAGTCATGCAGGAATTAGGGGAGCCATTCGAACTGCTGCTGGTGGACGACGGCAGCACCGACGGGTCCCACGAAGTATTGCGGGTGCTCCACGCGGGGGACCATCGAGTACGTGTCGTGTCCTTCTCGCGCAACTTCGGACACCAGATGGCGATCTCGGCCGGGCTGGATCACGCCCGCGGCTCGGCGGTCATCATCCTCGATTCCGATCTACAAGATCCGCCGGAAGTCATTCCCCAGCTCATCGAGCGCTGGCGGGCAGGCGCTGAAGTCGTGTACGCGCAACGCGCCAGCCGAAAGGGAGAGACCCGTTTCAAGCTCCTCACGGCGGCCGCGTTCTACCGGCTCATCAGTCACATTACCGCCGTAAAAATACCGGAAGATACCGGCGACTTCCGGTTACTTGACCGTACCGTCGTGGACACTCTCGTGAAAATGCGAGAGCAACACCGGTTTATGCGTGGACTTTCCGCCTGGGTCGGCTTTCGGCAGGAGGCGGTCGCATATAGCCGCCAGGAGCGCTACGCCGGAAGCACCAAGTACCCGTTACGCGCCATGATCCGCTTTTCGATCGATGCGATCACCAGTTTCAGCCACGTCCCTCTACAACTGGCAACCAGTCTGGGTTTTTTGCTGGCCGGCATCAGCCTGGCCGGAATCGTGATCGCGGCGATTCTACGGGTTGTGAATCACGCCATCGTCGGACAGGCGTCCACGCTCATTCTGGTGTTGCTCGTGGGCGGCGTGCAGCTGATCTTCCTGGGTATCATCGGGGAATATCTCGGTCGTATCTACGACGAGGTCCGGGCGCGGCCCCTTTACATCGTGCGTGACGTACTGGACTGAGCGGTCCCGTTCGCACCCGGTCTATGGTCCTGGGCGACCGCCGGACCGTGCTTGTGGGGCACAAAACGTCGGACCTGGGCCTGGTAGCGGTGACGAGCAACAACAGTGCAGCGAACGCACACGACTTCTAACCTCCGCCGCCATCGGGGTGGTGCATGCCTGCATCCGGTCGTGCGCCACCCGATCGCGGCCACCTGACAACCGGTTCGGCGCCAGTCTACCGGTGGTTCAGGTGACTCGCATATCTCCCCGTCGCGCATGGCCGGACCACTGCCCCGAAACGAGCGGTGATGGTTTGTGCCCGGCAGCAAGCACCGGGGGATGTAGCCACCGATAAACAGCAATTCGAATACCGAGCATGCCTTTCCATTCCGTGAGCGTGCTTGACACTCGCCACCCCACTTACCCAGACCGATGTCCACACGAGACAATGCACGCGAGTCTGTGCAAAGAAAGCACGTTCGGTCAAGTGTGGGCCGAAGCAACTGCGGAAGTTGGGACCATCGAGCATATCGGAGTTGCTGATATCAGACTGGCGACTCCTCGTCAAAGTCCTCACGCCGCCGGGTTAGCATGGCCTCGACCGAGATCGCGCCAGGCCCCAGCCACAGGATGCAGGCGGCCGCACCGGCCAGCAGGACATCACGTATAACGTCCCACCATCCAACCGTATTGCCACCGGCCAGGAACGACAGAATCACGTTCCCGTTGCCGGCGCCGCCAAAACACCCACAGGGATGCGACGTGTTCCCGGTAAGGAGGGCATCGACCAATGCCACCAAAAACGTACTGAGGAGGATCAATGACCCGAGGGCGCCAATACGGCTCATGAATCCGCTGACCAGGTACAGGCCCACCAACAACTCCAGCCAGGGCACGACAAAGGCGAAAGGCAACACCAGATTGGGCGGCAGGATATGGAACGCGCGCACCGCGTCGGCGAACGATCCGGGCGACTGAATCTTGGAAACACTTGCCAGCAGGAAAATGCCTCCCACCAGCAGTCGAGCCACCAGCAGCCCAACCGACCTTCCATCTACGGTGTCGGACTCGACAATCTCCGAGCGCCGTCCGCCGGCCACAGCCCGCTCACTCTCGGGGGACACGAGTGTGCCTCCCGGTAGTGGAATTGCGGGCCACGACCCATGATCCGAGCCGTACGGTGCTAAGTGCCATGTACGGCGAGCGCCTTGTTCAACTGCGCAGCCAGCGTACTGTAACTTTCATGATTGTCCGCCGCATACCCGATCTTGCCGTTCGGGTCGATTACGTACAGACCGGGGTATCCCGTTATTCCGTACTTGTTCACCGTGCCGAATTGCGGGTCGATGAGTTGAGGATGCTGGACGTTGAAGGTCTTCGCGAACCAGGAGAGATCGCTTAGCGTCGCGAGGGACAGATCCGTGCGTCCGCTATTGTCATAGTTGCGAGCGTATGGGTTTGAGAGTATCGACCAGACTCGCACGCCTTTCGGCGTGAAGTCTTTGGTGACCTGTGCCATGATCGGCGCCTCTCCCTGGCAAATCGGACACCATACGGCGAAGAACTCGAGCAATACCGGATGCCCACGCTGAGCGGCAAGCTGGTGGACCGTGCCGCTCGTATCTTTAAGAGAAAAATCGGGGGCAACGCTCCCCACCGGGAGAAGCTGAGGGTTGGGATTGAGAGCGTTCGGATTGGCCAGCGCTGCCGGCGTGGCCGCGACACTCATGGAGCGATACACGGCCCATGCGACGATGGCCAGGACGACCAGAACGGTTGTTATGGCACCGATGATATTGAGCTGAGAAAACCGTTGACGCGATGACGCACGCTGCCGGGACCGGGACGTAGGCTTACGAGAGCCATCACGCCGTTGTGCAGCGCGCTGCTTGTTGAGCGAGCCCGCTGCCTTTCCAGAATTTTTTGTTGCCATGGTAGTGAATTCCTTTCGTACCGGAGTATCCATCGAGGTTTGCGCTGTCCCGGCAGGAAAAGAGGATGGACCGGTGGCGTGCACATCACCGTAGATTGGGACGCTGCCATCAGCGCGGATAAGAAATCCGCACAGTTCTTTCCTACCGGCGCTTCACTGTTTACCGAGCCGCGAGACGCGGGTGAAGGTTGGCGGCCGGTGGAGGCGGTGAGCGCAGACCGAAGGCTCCGGCACGAATGCGAAGGATGGGAACAGAGTGGCGCGAGGGTATGACACGCGGTCCAACCTCTGGCGCCCGTTCGAAGAGTGAAGCCAGAATCTGGGCGATACGATCGGTGCGCCGCGAGCGCCCGAGCAATCCCGCAAAGGTCCACAACATGAACGATCCGATGAATCCGGCCGCCATATGCAGCGGAATGACGGTCAAGTGCTGCGGCGCGAACAGTACTGCCAGGCCTGGCAAGAAGCTCAAGCTCACCAGGTCTTCCAGGTTCTCCTGCAAGAGATACAGTGAAATTTGCAGAACGCCCAATGACAGCGCGGTAATGGCGATGGATCGGAGCGGCACAGCAACCGGCCGCGCGTCGAGGTATCGGCGGCAACGAGCCGGCAGGCGCTCTCTCACCCGCTTGACTCGAACGTGGTCCGCGCCTAGAACCGAGAGAAGCGCGGCGACGGCAAGCAGCGCGCCAACCGCCAGCAATGCGCCAAGCGGCGCCATGTAGAAGCGGTGCGGCGTGGTTGCCATGACCGCCTGGAAGCGGCTCCCGTACTCGATCGTATATTCCGTCTGGTGCACGATCCAGGTACCGGCCAGCACGGTGAACCCGAACGCCAGCAAATTGATCCAGGCGCGTCCGTAGGTCTGCCAGCCGGCAAACGACGGTACGCTCGACCGGATGAATCGACGCGGCGACGGCTCGGCCCGACGTGAAGCGGTTAGCTGGTTCGGCAGGGTGTCCATGCCAAATTATACGTCCGTCCAGTCGAGACGCGGTCGCGCCGGAGCGGCCGGAAATGAAGCGTTACGCGACCGCCCGATTAAATGCTCTCGCCCCGATGGTCATACCGATAATCGCGAGAGCCGCCATGATGACCAGCCCTTTGACCACTGCCACGTCACCCGAATTGCCGTTGAACATATCGCGTGCCGCCTCGACGGCGTACGACAGCGGGTTGAAGTCGGCGATGGTTTGCAGCCAGGCCGGCGCCAGGGTAAGCGGCAACAGCACTCCGGACAGAAGCAACAAGGGAAGGCTAAGGGTGAAAATCAGTGGAGCGTACGAGTCCTCCGACCGGAGAGCAAGCGCCGCTGCGTACGCCAGGGATGCCATGCCAAGTCCGATCAGGGCCACCAGCCCAACCATGACCAGCACGCCCGATACTGTCGCATGCAGGCCAAACGGAATGGAAAGGAGTAGCAGGACAACAGACTGGATGATGAGTACCAGAATATCCCGCAGCGCCCGGCCGAGCAGCAACGCGAAACGACTCACCGGCGTTACCCGGAACCTCTCGATCACTCCGGCTCGCAGCTCAGCGATGAGACCAAACCCGACGCCACTGGCGCCAAAGAGCCCCAGTTGAATCAGCAAGCCGGGTACAAAGACGTTGTATGCACCGCCGGGAGGGAAGCCGCGAGACGATGCAATCCCCTTCAGGAGCGGCGCGAACAGCAACAGGTAGAGAATCGGTTGAATGAGACCGATAATCACCCAGGCCGGGTTGCCCAGAAAAATCCCGACGTACCGGCTGAATACCAGCCAGGTATCTCGCAATAGTTTCATCCGCGCCTCAGCTTGCTTCCCGGAGCGAGCGCCCCGTCTGGCGTAGGAAGACGTCATCGAGGCTGGGGCGAGCCATCGACAAGGAGGAAAGCTCGATGCCGGCCGAGTCAAGCTGCCGTAGGATCACCGGCATGACTGTCTCACCGCGATCGACATAGAGGTGCAACGCATCTTCTTCGTCGGTGATCTCGCGCACGAAGGTCTGACCGCGCAGCAGTTCAAGCGCCTTCGCGCGATTTTCTTTGATCCCGAGCACCACGACATCCCCCGCGACCTGCCGTTTCAGTTCGTCTGGCGTTCCGCCCGCCACGATGCGTCCATGGTCGATGATCGCGAGACGGTCGCACAGTGCGTCCGCTTCTTCCAGATAGTGGGTGGTCAGGAAAATGGTCGTGCCGCCGTCACGGAGCCGGCGCACCTCGTCCCACATCCGAGCCCGACTTTGTGGATCCAGGCCGGTGGTTGGTTCATCAAGAAATAAGAGTGAGGGTAGATGCATGAGCCCGATCCCGATATCGAGCCGGCGCTTCTGGCCACCGGAATAGGTCTTGGTGCGTCGATCACCGCAATCCGCAAGGTCGAGCGTGTCCAGCAACTCGGCGGCACGCTGTTTGGCTTGCTGTGCGTTCATGCCGTACAGCCGTCCCTGGAGCACGAGCTCAGTGCGCCCCGTGACCTCCAGATAGCTGCTCCCGACCTGGCTCACGTAGCCGATGCGCTCCCGCACTCTGGCCGGTTCCTTTACCAGATCCGCTCCTGCCACCGTTGCCTCGCCGCCACTCGGAGGTAGTAGTGTGGAAAGCATCCGTAGCGTCGTCGTCTTACCAGCGCCATTCGGCCCGAGAAAGCCGAAAATCTGTCCGGCGTGGACCTCGAGATCCACGCCGTCGACGGCGACGACCTCTGACTTTCGGCTCTTGAAGACACGTCGAAGTCCACGCGTCTTGATGACCACGGATGCCACCGACGTATCGGCGGAGACGGGAAGGTTAGTGATACGCGCCATAGCTTACATAGCACCTTACCAATTATTCGAACAAAGATTCCACCGAACGACAGAACAATGTTCATCATGCGTGCAGTCACAGTTTGGAGAGTCTGAACGTTGTGGCTAGTGAATACAACCCGCTGGAGTGTCTTCATGCGCACCTGCTTGCGACTCATCCGGTTACGTATACTGCCGCCGGCGACGTGGCTCCTGATTTCGCTGAGCTTCTCCCTCGTGACCTCCTACGCGACCGTTGGCGCTGCCCCATCCACGGCCACAACTCAGTGGCGACTCTTTTTGGGCAGCCCCACGGTGATGCAACCGACCGGGATGGCCATTGATTTACGCGGACCGAAGCACGCAGCACAATGGGGCTATGTGGCGGACGCCGCTTCCGGGAAGATCGTGAAGTTCGGCACCGGCGGCCACATCCTCCGAACATGGAGGTATTCCGCGCCGGGGCACGCGGCGGTGCTGGCGGTCGGTGGCAGCGGGAATCTCTTCGTCGCGGACCGAGTGAGCGGTACGATTACAAAGTTTTCGCCGTCCGGACAGCGCCTCGCCCTCTGGCCACCAACCTATTTCACTCCGCTCTTCATGCCCGCGCTGACCGATCCTCGCAGCATGGCGGTTGACCCAAGCGGGAAAATCTATGTGGCCGAATACTCCGCACACCGCATTATTCAGCTCTCGCCGGGTGGCACTCTCTTGCAGACCTGGGATACGTGGAAGGGGTTCCCGATGCAGACTGCGGTACCCGAGCAGAATTCCGGCTCTCTGGGGGATCCCACCGGTGTCGTCTACGACCCACCCGGGCACCTGTTCGTCAGTACGGTATGCGGGGCCGTTCCCGCCTGCCCGACCGACCGTTTCACACCCGTACCCAACGACGGGCACGATACTCTCTTCGTCTTGAACATCGCCGGGCCCTTTTCTGGACACATAGGTAATTTGTGGTTCGGTCTTGGTTACTCGCAGACAGGCGTTCCGTCCGAGATGCCGGGCAAGGAATCCGAAGCATTCGTTCACATCGATGCCATGGCCGGGGATGGAAAGGGTCGCACCTACCTGGCCGGCACGATGTGGCCTCGTGGTGGCCAGGCCGGGCTCGGCGTGCTGTCGTACACCGACACCGGATTTCACCGATTACCCTGGCGAGTATCGACCTCGCTGCCGATCTCGGGCGTAGCAGTCGATGGCGCTGGCTCCGCCTACATTTCGCAAGGAAGCAGCATTTTCGTTCGTTCCCCCGCGGGATCCGGGACGTAATCCGCGGCGGATGCCCGCGACACCACCGCCGTCCGACCGTGTTGGGCGCAATCGCTAGACTGAAATGCACAGGGAGAAACCATGCCGGACGTACACGATCAGGCCCGAAGGGCCGAACGGTTTCTGCAACTGCATCGTGCAAGTACTCCGTTGCTGCTGCCGAACCCCTGGGATATCGGTTCTACCATGGTGCTCGCGTGGCTGGGCTTCGAAGCACTGGCTACCACCAGTAGTGGTTTTGCGGCGACGTTGGGCCGCCTTGACGGGGCGATCGAACGTGACGCAGTACTCGAGCACGCGTCAGCGGTCGTCACGGCTACCACCCTGCCGGTTTCGGCAGATCTGGAGAACGGATTCGCGGACGATCCAGCCGGCGTCGGTGAGACGATTCGTGGGGCATTATCCGCCGGGCTGGCCGGGTGTTCTATCGAGGACTTCACTCGTGACACCCAGCGGCCCATCTATGAAGCGGAATTTGCCGCCGAACGTATCGCCGCGGCCGCGGAGGTCGCCCACGGTGGGCCGGTTCACCTCGTTCTAACGGCACGCGCCGAGAACTATCTTCATGACAGACTGGATCTGGCCGATACCATCGACCGGTTACAGCGGTATGGTGAGGCGGGCGCCGATGTCCTTTACGCTCCCGGGCTGAGTCGTCTGGAGGATATAACCACGGTTGTCTCGTCGGTCGATCAACCGGTCAACGTTCTGCTCCTCCCGGGAGGTCCGAGCGTCGCCGACCTGGCCAAAGCGGGGGTCAGCAGGATCTCGGTGGGTGGCGCTTTTGCCAATGCCGCGCTCGGCGCACTGGTTGAAGCGGCACGCGAGCTTCAAACCGGCGACAGCCTCACGTTCTTCAAGCGTGCCAGGCTCGGCTCGGAGGCTGCACACGCTGTTTTCCGTGGCTGACGCGAACCTGGGTACGCTATCATACGTTCCACGAGCATTACGAGCTTGACCGAAGGAGCGGTGATTGAAACGTGTAACCGGAATCGGCGGGATTTTCTTCAAAGTGGACGACATGCCGCAGCTAGCGGCATGGTATCGAGAACATCTCAACATCGACATGATCGGGGACTCGTACACGTCATTCGAGTGGCGGGATAAAGATCAGCCGGAGCGTGTTGGCACGACCGCACTGTCATTCTTTCCACAGGACACGGCGTACTTTGGTCCGGGTGCGGCGAGTTTCATGGTTAATTATCGCGTCGACGATCTGGATGCGCTCCTTGCACAGTTGAAGGCCGAAGGGGTAGAGGTGGACGATCGAGTCGACGAATACGACTTCGGCCGCTTTGGCTGGATCGTGGATCCCGAGGGGCGTCGAATAGAGCTTTGGGAACCATCGTCCGCCCATGAAACCGGCGCCGAACAGCCGGAGAGCTAAACAGTCCCAGGCGTCTTCGACGCGGATTACACAGGGCGCTGAGCCACTGCGCCTACGCGCGTAACGCGGGGAAATCCGCCTCAGTGAACTCCAGATCCGAGACAGCGTCCAGGCCCTGGTAGATGCGTTGTTCTCGCTCGCGTAAGTCGACCCGGCGAATCTTCCCTGAGATTGTCTTGGGCAAGGTCGCGAATTCGACGCGCCGAATCCGTTTGTATGGCGCCACCCGCTCCCGGCAAAATGCCAGGATTGCCTGCGCTGTCTCAGCGGTCGGCTCCCATTCGGAGGCAAGCGCCACATACGCCTTGGGAACGGATAAGCGAACGGCATCGGGGGCCGGCACAACCGCCGCTTCGGCGACGGCCGGATGTTCGATGAGAACGCTTTCCAGCTCGAACGGCGAGATGCGATAATCTGACGCCTTGAAGACATCGTCGGTACGGCCGACGTACGAGATGTAGCCTTCGGCATCACGCGAGGCTACATCACCGGTGTGATAATACCCGTTACGCATCACATCGGCAGTGTGCTCGGGATCGTCTCGATATCCGACCATCAAACCGAGTGGACGCGACGATAGGTCGAGTGCTATCTCGCCGTCGTCAGCGATCTCTCCGGAAATCGGGTCGAGCAGCGTCACACGGTACCCGGGCAGTGGACGCCCCATCGAACCGGGCTTGACAGGCTGCCCCGGCGAATTCCCCACCTGGCACGTGGTTTCAGTCTGGCCGTATCCGTCCCGAATGGTCAATTTCCAGGCGCGTTGCACCTGCGCGATGACTTCGGGGTTGAGAGGCTCGCCTGCACCCACTACTTCGCGTAAGGGAAGCTTCCAGCCGGCGAGATCCTCCTGGATCAGCATGCGCCATACCGTTGGTGGCGCGCAGAATGTCGTCACCCGGCACCGCGCAATCTGTTCGAGGAGCGCCGGCGCGTTGAAGCGCGTGTAGTTATAGAGGAACACGGTAGCCTCGGCATTCCAGGGGGCGAAGACGTTGCTCCAGGCATGCTTGGCCCAGCCGGGCGAGGAGATATTGAGATGAATGTCCCCCGGTTGCAGACCGATCCAGTACATCGTGGATAGATTGCCAACCGGGTACGACTGGTGCGTATGCTCGACCAGCTTCGGCTTGGCCGTCGTTCCGGAGGTGAAGTACAGCAAAAGCGGATCGGAGGCGCCCGTTACCCCATCCGGTTCGAACGTCAAGGAAGTTGACAGAGTGTCTCCGTACCAGCTCCACCCGTCAACTCGCTGACCAACGGCGATGCGGGTATACTCGCCAGGGACTCGATCGAACTTGCCCGTGTCGACCGATCGCACCACCACATGTCGTGCCGCACCGCGCTCCACCCGATCGAGCAGATCATCGGTGGTGAGCAAAGTCGAGGCCGGAATGATGACGGCGCCGAGCTTCATGACCGCCAGAATCGTCTCCCAGAGTTCAGCCTGGTTGCCCAGCATGACGATGACTCGATCCCCACGCCGTACTCCCCGATCGCGCAGCCAGTTCGCCACTCGGTTTGACCGCTCGGACATCGTCTGAAAAGAGCACTTCGTCTCGGAGCCATCCTCTTCCACGATCCACAGAGCGGGCCGGTCGTTGCCGCGTGCTACGACATCGAACCAATCGAGCGCCCAGTTGAACCGATCGAGCTGGGGCCAGGCAAATTGCCGGTACGCTCGTTCATAGTCATCACGCTGAGCGAGCAAAAAATCTCGCGCCGCTTTGAATCGACTTGTCGGAGTTGGGTCGGGTACGGTGGTCTCAGTCATGCGTCACGTCCTTTCGAACCGCGCCAACCAGTCTGCTTCCACGCGCCGTCAGGCTGAACCGAGGATACCAGCTTCGATGTGCGCCGTCACGAGGCGGCCCGTGCCATACCGGCCTCAGCCTCGCGCAAGCCGGTGCAACAACGACGCCGCAGTCGCAACGCCGATCACGAGGGCGACCAGCAAAACCGCAAAGTCGAGTGGCAGATTGGTCGGCGTACCTATGAGCAGGCCACGTAACGCCTGAACCTCGTACGAAAGTGGGTTGACGCCCGATATAACCTTGACCCAGCCGGGCATCAGGCTCACGGGATAGAGCGCACTCGACGCGAAGAATAGCGGCATGGTTATGGCCTGGCCGATGCCCATCATGCGGTCGCGCGACATCACCACACCGGCCAGCACCATGGACAGACAGGCGAAGAATCCCGCTGAGATGATGACGACGAATGCCGCGCCGATCAAGTGAATCGGATTCCAGTTCAGGCCGATGCGCAGGATGGCCGACAAAATCAGTATGACTATGACCTGGGCCAGTCCCCGGATTCCGGCAGCAAATGCCTTGCCGGCAATAAGTGCGGCCCGTGGCGTTGGGGTTACGAGCAGCTTCGTCAACATGCCGGCGTCGCGCTCCCAGATAATCTGGATCCCATAGAAAATCGCGATGAAAAGCGCTGATTGCGCCATGATCCCCGGAGCTAGAAAATCGAGGTACGGCCGGTTACCGGTCGGGATGGCATGAATCCGCGTGAACGTTTCGCCATAAATAAGCAGCCAGAGCACCGGCTGAATTGCACGCGTATACAGTTCCGTGCGGTCGTGCCGAATGCGCATCAGCTCCACCACACAAAACGTGAGGATACGGCTGGGCAGCATCCTCCATCCCGGGATCGCGCGTGGCGATTGAACTTCTAACTCTGTACCGAGACTAGCCAAGACGACCTGCCGTTCTGCGGGTACTTCGTACGTTTCGTAGCGACTCGCCCGCATCTTCCTCCAGATCACTACCCGCGTAATGACGGAAGACATCGTCGAGCGTCGCTTCGGGACTCACCGAAGCTTTCAATTCGTGTGGTGTCCCTTCGGCTCGAATTCGCCCGTGATGCATGATGGCGATCCGATTACACAATGAGTCGGCCTCGTCCATGTAATGCGTTGTAACCAGGACGGTCATGCCATACTCTCGCCGCAGCGCCTCGACGCGCTCCCACACATCGGACCTGGCAACCGGGTCGAGTCCGATCGTCGGTTCGTCCATGATGAGCAAGCGGGGCCGGTTGATCAGAGCCTGCGCCAATTCAAGCCGACGCACCATACCGCCCGAGTAGGTGCGAGCCAGACGTTTGGAGACATCGGTCAGACCCACCGTATCCAGCGCCTCTCCGATGCGCGCCTTCCGCTCGCGTGCCGGCACGTCGAACAGCCGCGCGAAGAGCCAGACGTTTTCCCACCCGGTGAGCGTGCCGTCGATGGAGAGCTGTTGGGGCACGTACCCGATAATCTGACGGATCTCCATGGAGTGGTTTTTCACGTCGAGGCCGTAAATGGCGGCGCTGCCACTGTTGGGGGGAAACAGGGTGGTGAGCACTCGGATGGTGGTCGTCTTGCCGGCGCCGTTCGGACCGAGTAAACCGAAAATTTCGCCCGGCAGAACCTGAAATGAAATCCCGTCCACCGCTCGGACTTCATCGAATTGCACGCACAGGCTATCGACCAGAACGGCCGGCTCCCGGTTCGCGCGAACGTCGGCACCACTCCTGGATACCCGTATCGAAACGGTCATGCACTTTCCTCCAACGACTGGACAATCTGGCGTAGAACCGGAACCGCTCGATCGAGTCGTTGTCGCTCGTCCTCACTGATCGTTGCGAGAGCAGCATTGAGAGCCGTTAGACGCCGATCGCGCCACTCTTCAACCCGCGTCTCAGCTTCCGGCGCCAAATAGAGTAAGGCAGAGCGTCCATCCGCTGGATCAGTCTCACGCCGGAGCCAGCCCGAGGCGTACAGCGCCGTAACGAGCGTACTCACCGTATTGGGCGCTAATCCGAGTTCCACGGCAGCCTCACCTACCCGGATGCGGGGACGGCGCCGAACGAGGCGTACCAGTTCACGCTGTGCTTCCGACAGTTCCGAGAATCCGCCGACGCGGCCGACTCGCCGGCGCAGGGCACGACGCATGCTCGACATCATCGTTATAAGATCCTCGCCAATCGTCGCGTTCACATATGTATCTGTCACAGAGGTATTATATCAGTTGGACTCTCCCGCGTCGTCCTGGTATCCCGGCGCCGCACTGGACACTGCTCGGCGGACAGCGCAGCGTCTGAAGCGGCCAGAACTGTGCTGCCGTCGCTGGGATTGAACCGTTTGCACCATCTATGAAGAGAGCAAATATAACCCGCTCGCGCGTTATACAAACAGATACGTTAGAGTGCTGACAGAGCAGCGAAAAACGGGCGCATAAAAGTTACACAGGGGGCAGACATGAAAGTCCGAACGGTTGTGCGGATGTCCGCATCGGCGGCGATACTGGCAGGCGGATTAGCAATTGGCGCGGGCAACGGCACACTGACGAGTACGGCCGTTTTGGCGGCCCCGTCGTCATGTGCCAACTACCAACTCACCATGAAGCCTCTCTCCACCAATGGCGCGGCGGGGCATATCAGTGAAATGTTTCAGATCCACGATCTCATGCCCGGTTCATGCACGCTGTACGGCTATCCTGGCGCCATGCTGCTAAATACGACTTTTCATTCGCTTCCGACCTATGTGACACGTGCGCCCTTCCCCGAAGGCGGTCCCGGGCCACGCTCGGTCACATTGACTCGGAGCCACAACGCCTATTTCGTCGCGGGCTGGGAACACTTTCCGACACCGGGACAGACTTGCCCGTCGGCAGGTTACATCATGGTCACGGCCCCCAACAACCGACTTCCGGTCGTGACGTATGCCGGCAGCGAGGGAGGCATCGACGCCTGTGGTGGAAAACTTTCGGTGAGTCCGGTATCGGCGAAGAGGTTCTGGTAGAGAGATCGAGCTGCCTCGGGTGAATGCACTCCGGGGCGGCAATCGATTGCCGCCCCGCCGGCGTGTGAGGTAGCGACACTTCGGTGCCCGTGCCGGCGCTTTAGCTGGTCGAGGGATGCGCCCCCCGGCGAATCAGGATATGGCCCAAATCGCGGAAGAACGGCTGTCCCCACGTCGCAAACGAGAGGAAACCGCCGAATAATATGACAGCATCGACGCTTTCTCGCCCCTGTGGCAGCCAGTAGTCGTCGGCGAGATTGAGCCAGAGGGCGAATTCATCGAGCGTCAGCGCTGCTCCCATTCCGTACAGCAACGCGGTTTCGCGCGACCACCGCCGGTCTTCGCCGATGCCGACCCCAATTTGGAGCAGCCAGGCATACCCCATGAGCAGGAGTAACAAGATTCCCCACACCATGTGATGAATGTGTCTACCACCGGCCGACACATTGTGAAACGGGCCACGTCCCGATCGGATCGTGTGCGTGATAATCCGCACAGTGGCAAACGTGGTAAAGAAACTCAGCGATCCCAACATCCCACGCTCGCGCCGCGTGTTGGTAAAGTGCTTCTGGTAGAGAGCCTGGACGTGTTCGCCCACCGGCCGATCGTACGGTAAACCGCTCGGCGACTGGTCAAAACTGCTGCCGTCGGCCATCGGGCTCCTCCTTCCGCGTGCGCTGGACTCTCCTACTATGGTGCACGCGCCGCCCAGGTCCAGTCTCCGGATCTCGTCCATGGATGGTCTCCAAAGGAGACCGTTCCTATATATAGCCGACGCGTAATGTGGCCGCCCCCTGCGGAGTACGCCGAGCGGGCATGAGGCAACTCTTCTGAGCGCCTCTGGTCGATAAATCAGGGACGCCGCAGGTCTCCAGACTCGACGGACGATCCTGCTTGCGGTGCGCGGATGGCAAAGCGTTTGGGACGCCTCCCGATACCGGACGGGAACACACCGGCGGCCCGATTATGGTTGCGGCGTCAGGGCCTTGACTGAAACACCAAGCGCCTTGGCCAGGCTCGCCGTCCACTTCCGGGCCGTAGGCATCCAGGGCGGTCCGGCCGAGGGCGTACCAAACCACACCCAGTAGCCCTGGCCCGACTGACTGTTACCCGGATAGAGGAAGGTACATCCCGTGGCCTCGGCAACCACCCGCAAGACTGTCTGAGCGCGATATTTGAATTGCAGGTGATAGGCAATGCCGAAGTCCGCGGGACAGTTAAATCTGCCGGTGGCCGGCTGAAGTGCGCAGGTGGCCCGGAAGAGTCGCCGGACGGCCTCAGCATCCCGCACCGTCTTTTTGAGAGGTTGAAAGCTGGAAGGATTCAGCCCGGCAGGCCGGTTGATCCGGACGACGGTCGGCGCCACTCCCGAGGGGCACGGAAAGGCGGGGACGGTCGCATGGACCGCTCGAGGGCCGGCGGCGCTCGCCGACAGGGCGCCTGAAGAGATGACAAGTACCGTGACCAGGAGAACGGCGCGGATAGGAACGATCATGACCCCCTCCTTTAAAGATTTTCATAGAGTAAAACGGACGCGAGCACGTGTTGTAACACGCCTAATCTGCCCTCCATCCGGTGGTCTCGAACCCCGCCGGCAGTCACCCAGTTCCTTCGAGGAGCAGACGAGTGGACGTGGCTAAAGGCGTGCGCCCGTAACCGAGAGGGTGAATGCCATCTCAAGTCAAGGTGAGTCGAAAGCCTCCCCGGTTGAATGACTTTCGGCCCTGACCGGTAGGCATGGATCAGCCCATACTCCAAGAAGGGAGCGAAGCCGACTAGAGCGTTGCCCAACTTCACCCGCGAGCGGCCGTGCGCGACTTTTTCCAGTTGCGAGGATGGAGGCAAAGCCAATTGAGCCGTGTTGACCAGAATGACAATCCCACCGCGCGTCTAGAACCCATGGAAGCGTCCAACCATTTCAATACGCCGACTGGAGCACTACTTGTTTACCTCAGAAAAGAGAAGAAGGCGATTCATCGTCACCGGAATCGCTGGATTCGCCGTACTGATCGGACTGGCTAGCCCAGCCCGCGGTCTAGCGAGTCCGCTGCAAGCGACGGCGCCGACCCTTGGATCTGCCGCGAGTTTCGCCGTCCTGGCCGGGTCCACGGTGACCAATACCGGTCCAACCGTAGTCGACGGGAACCTGGGTGTCTCACCCGGAACCGCGGTCACCGGCTTTCCACCGGGAATCGTGAACGGAGTCACGCACGCCGGTGATGCGACGGCCCTCAAAGCGAAAAATGATGCCGCCGCAGCCTATTCGGTCCTGGCGGGCCAGGCCTGTAACCACAACCTGACCGGTCAGGACCTCGGGGGAAAAACGCTCGTGCCGGGAGTGTATTGCTTCTCGACCTCCGCTCAATTGACCGGGACACTCGTTCTCAGTGGTAGTGGAACCTATATCTTCCAGATCGGCACCACGCTCACAACTGCGAGTAGCGCGAAGGTGCAATCGTCGAGTTGTAATGTGTTCTGGCAGGTTGGCAGCTCCGCGACACTCGGCACTGATACGTCCTTCACCGGCAGTATTCTTGCCGCCGCGAGTATTACCATGACCACCGGCGCGAGCGACTTTGGAAGGCTTATTGCCTTAAGCGGCGCCGTGACGCTCGATTCCAACACCGTGGGCGCCAGCAGTTGCTCGGTCGCGTCTGCTACGCCGACGTCGACGTCGACTAGTACGGCAACGAGCACCGCTACCGACACGCCGGTTAACACCCCAACCGATACTCCAACCGGCGTGCCCACCGACGTCCCGACCGACACGCCCACCGACGTCCCGACCAACACGTCGACGCCGGTCAACACTCCGGTATCAACCGATACACCTACTAACACCCCGGTGCCCACCGTGGTAACCGCGACGCCGACCAGTACGGGAGTGGCCGGTACACCGACTGGTACACCTACAAACATCGCGACCGGTACACCCACAAACATCGCGACCGGCACACCCGTAAACACGGCGACCAGCACGTCAACCGCTACGCCGGTGAACACGCCGACCAACACACCGACACGCACGCCAACCGCTACGCCGGTGAATACGCCGACCAACACACCGACGAGCACGTTAACTGTCACACCGACGAGCACGTAACATCACACCGACGAGCACGTTAACTGTCACGCCGATGAGTACGGCAACGCTCACGCCGACCACTACGCCGGTCGCCACGTCGACGTCAACGACCGTGGTGCTGATCCTAACGCCGGTCGTCCCGGTGTTCAAAATCAATACACCGGTCGTTACCGCAACCAGCACTGCGACGGCAACCAGGACAGCCACGGCGACCAGCACGCCGGTAGTGGTCACGAGCACGAGCACTCCGGTGGCGACGGCGACTGCAACCAATACCGCCACCCCGACGGCTACAGCCACGGACACTGCCACGCTGACCGCCACGCCAGTGACAGTCGTGGCAACTAATACGCCGACGGCGCGTGCCCAGGCCACGGTCACGAAGTCTCCCATTGTCTACGGGTACTTCGTCCCGAAGCATTCCTCAACCACCACCCGAATCGGTCGTACAGTGCCCATCCCGAAACTGCCAAAGACCGGGTTCGGTGGGATGGCTGACCCGATGGCAGCGGTTGCGGTCGACGCTCGGGCATACCGCAGCGCTCACGGCGATGTGGAGCTCGCCGCCATCTCTCCAATACAGGCAGGAGGGGGATCGAGCCCGTTCACGCCAAGCATTCCGATCGTCCTGGCCGCGCTAACCCTTGGTCTCGCGGTCCTGACCCGACGGATTGTCTCCATCAAACGCTAAGCACTCACTCGACTGACACGCGAAGGCCCCGACTCCCCTGGAAAGGATCGGGGTCTTTTCGCGTCACCGCCTACGTCGCACTCCACTGGGCAGCGTCACGCGCGAACACGTTAGTTCACAAAATCTTCGGTTACAAACAAGCGATTTCCGACGACTGCGATGCCAATCCCGACGTGGCCAAACGAAGTGCGTAGAAGATTCGCGCGATGCTCCGGACTCTGGAGCATGGCCTGATCGATACGCCGCAGCATTTTGCAGTCAGTGTATCCCGAATCCATTCCCAGGTTTTCACCTGCCTCTTGAAACGGAATGCCGGCCGCCTCCAATCGGGCCACCGGCGAGACACCGGTGAGCGTGAAGTGTGAAACATAATCGCGCGTGGCCATGTCCAGACTGTGGTCCAGTGCTACCCTCGCGATGTTTTTGGAACTGTACAGGGGTGCCAGTCCGGCAGCCTGTCGATCGCGGTTTATCAGGGCCAACAAGATCGTTTCGAGTGCGGAATCCGCCGGCCTGACAAGACCTGCGATGGGCGCAACCCTGGTCACAATCGGCTCGTGCGCAGGTGCTCGAGTACTTGCCGCGTGCACCACAGAAATCGTACTTGTCAAGCACCCAAGGCACCCGAAAAGCGCCACTAGTAAACGTCGTCTCATCATCCCCCCACTCGCTCTGTTCAGTGCCATCAGGGCACAAAAAAACCCGGTCCAACCGACCGGGGCACCAAGGTCGGCATTGCCGCCTTCACTTGTCTCTTTGAGGTGCTTGTCCTTCGACAATTCTTACCGTAACAGCACGCGCAGCCAACGTCAACCCCCAGGAACAAAGAAAAGCTAGAGGACAAAGTCCTAATTTTTACGGGACCTTGGACGCTCCGGCTAGGGCACTGATCGCGACACTCAATGATCTGACCAGGTAAGTGATCCGCCGTTAGGCACCGCCATCTACGTCGAACCACTCAACATTTTCTGCTTTACATGTGACCATATGGTCACTTATAATGAGGATGTCGACGGCGCCGGCCGAACACTCGCGGACACCGGCACCGCATCGATGGAGCAGAGATCAGGAGGGTCGAATGGAAAAGGTGTACGAGATCTATATCAAGACCACGCCAGAGCGCCTGTGGGCGGCAATCACCGATACCGAGATTCGGAGCAAGTACAGTTTCGGCACGCGCCAGGTCTCAGGCCTGACCCCGGGGTCCCGGATAGAGGTCACCCACGATGGCGCGGCAGGACTCCTGGGTGAAGGAGAGAATCTCGAAGTCAATCCTCCTCGCCGGTTGGTTCAGACCATGCGAGCCCTCTGGAGCGACGATGTCAAAAATGAAGGGACGTCGAGGGTCACCTGGGAAATAGAGCCGGTTGGCGATTCCTGCCGTCTCACCCTCACACACGATCAGTTGCGCGAGGGTGCGAACAGCGAGTTGTACGGCGGCTGGCCGATGATCCTTTCCGGCCTGAAGACCTGGCTGGAGACCGGCGAGCTTCTGACCACCCCCGGATCGCTGATGTATAGCCAAGCAGAGCTTTGACCAGACCGCCAATCAGTCGAGTACGAAAGGAAGAGGTAGGCATGATGATCGACAAGAAATTTACGGCCGAGTTGCAGAAGAGCCCTGCTACCGGCGGCTGGACCTATGTGGTGATGCCCGACTCCGCCCAGTACTTTGGCACCCGTGGGTTGGTCAAGGTTCGTGGCACCATCGATGGCCATCCATTTAAGAGCTCATTCATGGCTCTGGGCGACGGCACGCATAAGTTGCCGGTTAAGAGTGACGTTCGAAAAGCCATCGGCAAAGTAGCAGGCAGTAGCGTCGACGTTCATTTGCAGGAGCGCGTAGACTAGTCCATCAAACTGACCGACGATCGCTGCCGGCGAAAGGTGTGAAGCAACATGCAACCACGGCTCAGAGTCTCCGGGGTAGTGCTCAGCGCACCGAACCCGCGAGAATTGGCGGCCTTCTACCAACGGCTTCTGGGCTGGACGGTCGCACGCGAGGAAGGTCCGAGGCCCGGTGCTCCGCCGGAGGATGGGTGGGCTATTCTCCGGCCGCCCTCCGGCGAATCAGGAGTGACTCTGGCCTTCGAATATGATGCGGACTACGTGCCACCAGTCTGGCCGAGCGAGCCTGGAAAACAGCAGATCATGGGACATGTCGATGTTGCCGTCGAGGACCTCGAAGCGGCCGAAGCCTGGGCTGTATCGATGGGTGCCAGACCGGCCAACTATCAGCCGCAGGAGCAAGTTCGAGTGATGCTGGACCCGGCCGGACACCCATTCTGTTTATTTCCCGGCTAACTGAAAGTCGGTTCAGCGACTTGACCCCACCACACTACCTCGGGTTCGCAACTCGTCCGAGACTCGAGATGCTTCTAATCGCCCACCGGCCGCGTCCAGCATGTGCCCCTCAAGCTCATCGAGCTGTGCAAGGGAGGACAGAATGCCGGGAAGGTATGGCAGCATTTCATTCCCGCGATAGTACTCCAGCGCAGATTCCAGGTACCGACGCGCATCCCGGATCCTGCCTTGCCGCACGGCACAATCACCGAGCGCATGAGAGAGAGACGCTGCTAGGTACTCGTCCTCGAAAGAGTGCGCCCGAGCGAGCGTCTCCTCCATCTCGACAACTGCTGATGGGTTTTCCGAGTAGGCGTTGCTGATGGCGAGCCCGGCGTGGATTCGATTCCGCAGCCACTCGCTGAAGAACTCGCTGGACGCGGCTTCCCGAGCAGCAGCTTCGAACGTTGCCTGCGCCTCCGCCCATGATCCCTGCTGGAGCTGCCCCATGCCGGCCACGCACAGGCCGTATGTCGCGCACTCGTAACCGCCCGCCTCCGATGCAAGCTGCACTCCGCGGCGGCAGGCAGCCAGCCCTTGCTGGAACTCTCCCATGTCGAAATACATGTGAGCTCCGGCTGATAGGATATCCGCCTCTTTCACCGGCGAATCGAGCCCACGAGCAAGATCGAGCGCGCGCTCTAAAGCGTCTTTGCCGCGCGCGAACTCGCCTAGCCGGCCATGCGTCATGGCCTTTATCCCGATGGTATGCGCCTCAATGTCTTCAAAATGATATTTCCTGGCAAGCTCGATGACGTGGTCGATTTGTTTCAGAGCGGCGCGCGGGTTCTGATCGGTCAATGATTCGGTCATGATGAACGTCCAGGCCAGCATCAGTTGTTCATCGCCGAATTCGCGGGCGAGCCTATCGGCTTCCACCAGGGCGGGTATCCCGGCGGACGGGGTGCCCAGATAGAAGTAGACATTGCCGAGCCAGTTGAGGGTGCGAGCCAGCCGGCGATTATCTCCGAGCGTTCGGCTCGCCGTCTCGGCCTCGGCCAATCGCTCAAGTACGAGATCGGACGGCACCAGCTTGTACGAGCTATGAGCCCAATCCAAAATGACGTCGATGAGGACACCGGAATCACGGTCTTCAGTCTGTTTAAGTGCTTGGTAAGCGCGCTCATAGTGACCGGCTGCCTCGTGTAGGGCACCGGCCCGCTCGGCAACGGTGCCCGCTCGGTAAGCATGGCGCGCGGCACGCACCCAGTCTTCCCCCAGCCAAAAGTGATGCTCGAGAAGCGGTGCAACTTCGTCGAGACGTTGCGCGTACAGGTCCTCCAGCACATCTCCCACGCGAGAGTGAAACTCCCGACGGCGGCGCATCAAAAGCAGATCGTACGCTGCCTCCTGCGTCAAAACATGCTTGAAGATGTATTCAAGCCTCGGAATGCGGGACTGTTCTCTCACCAGATCCTCAATCACTAGCGTGTCGACATGCACCTGCGGATGGTCGATCCGCTCCACCGCCGGCCCGCGATCGAATACCGCGCCGAGCACTTCGTACGGGAAGGTGCGTCCGATAACGGCCGCCATCTGACAAACGCGTTTTGTGACAGACGGGAGCCTGTCGATTCGCGCCGTCAACAGACCGCTGAGCGTATCAGGTATGGAGACATCCACGATCTCTCGCGTAGCCCGCCAGTGTCCGTTCTCTCTGACCAGACAGTCGACGTCGATCAGGGAGCGAATAATCTCTTCCAGAAAGAATGGATTACCTTCTGATTTACGGAGCATCAGGGCACGTATAGGTTCAGGTAACTCCTCGATGTACAACAAATTTTCCAGCAGCGCCTCGGAATGCGCACCGGAAAGCGGATCAAGCCGGACATGCGCGTACCGTTCTCCCAGCTCGTGCGCGATGGGCTGGAGGGCTTGCCAGCCCGCCGCCGAGTGGTCGGGCCGCATTGCCACGATCAGCAAGATCGGAAGACGCCGCGTCAGCTGAGCGATGGAGCTCAACAGTACAAGCGTGGCGTCGTCCGCCCAGTGGAGGTCGTCGAAAACCAGTACGAGCGGCGGGTTTTTCGCCAGCCCGGCAAGATACTCGCACATGGCGTTCGCGATGCCCGGAGCGATTTCAATGCGCTGGAGATTGCCCACAGCGGTGGCCGACTCGTCGCTTTCCACACCCAGCAGCGTCTCCATGAACTGGAGGGTGGCGCCAGGAAGACGAAGCTCTTCCCACTTCCGCCGGAGGTGGTCTCTGGTGGTGTCGGGTGGAGTTGTGTCGTTTACGCCGATGGATGTGCGAATGATCTGACGCCAGGGGTGGTACGGCAAGGTCTGCCCGTAGGAAATTGCTCGCCCTTCGAGCCAGACAACACCAGGACTCGAATTGCTGGCGATGTGTGACACCTCGTCAATGAGGCGTGACTTGCCCAGTCCTGCTTCCCCGGTTATCGCCACGAATTCGCCTTGGCCGGTTTTCACCGATTCGAGTTTTTCCTCCAACAGCTTCAACTCCGGGTCCCGTCCCACCAGAATCGAAGTCATGCCCTCCAGGCCGCGCACCCTGGACGGCACGATCTTCAAACCGGCGACCTCGTAGGCGTCAATCGGCGAAGACTTGCCCTTGACCTCCAACGGGCCACGCGGCGTGACATTGAAGATCCGGCTAACATAACGCCACGTTTCCCCGCTCATCAGTACCGTGCCCGGGGTGGCTGCCGACTGCATTCGAGCCGCAACGTTCACCGTATCGCCCATGGCTGTGTACTCGGATCGACTCTCATCACCCATCGTCGTCAAGACGGCGAGTCCCGTGTTGACACCGACACGCACGGCGAATTCGATCCCATACGTCGCTTCAACCGATCGCGCGTATCTAACCGATATCTGCTGAATCGCAAGCCCAGCCAGTACTGCACGCTCCGGGTCGTCTTCATGAGCGGACGGGGCACCAAAAATTGCGAGCACCGCGTCGCCCAGCAACCGTGCAACCGTGCCGCCGTACCGAACCACCGCAGCGTTGAACTGCGCGAAGGCCCCATCCATGATTTCGGTAATGTGTTCCGGATCGAGTCGCTCGCCTAACGACGTCGAGCCAATGACGTCCGCAAAGAGCACCGTTACGAGCTTGCGCTCTCCATCCGCCGGGTGGTGTGGCCGAAGCGCAACGCCGCACTGCGGACAGAATTTTGCGTCCTCAGAGTGAGGAGCGTGACAGTGCGAGCAGTTCACGCGCGGCCCCTTGACAAATATCCGCTTGCGATATCCATGATACTCCCCGCGACACGCCGGTTTCGACTGCCGGACGTACTCCGGCATCCGTCGCGACGGCGAAAGGACGGTGAATCAGTGTTCTGGTTTGCGGGAATGAAACCAAGATCAGCTACCCCAGCGGCGTATTGGAGAACGAGAAGTACGACCAGTCGGAGGCACTGACACGGATCTGGGGAACCAGTGCCGTATCGGCGCCTTGATGCTCTCAGCGTCCGACGGACAAGCGATAGCGCAATGGGTTACCGACCCGGTACGAGGGAATCCAACCTTCGCAGAGTCTCTCTGACGTCGTCCTCGGTGGTGCGTGGATTGATCGTACAGAGCCGGAGCACCGTTCGGTCTCGAATTACCGTCGACGTCACCAGCGCAAACCCCTGCTCGAGCAGCGCGTAGACCAGGGATTCGTTGGCCGCATCGGCGCGTGCATCGCTCCAGCCGGGAAGGACCGCCCGGAACGTGACAATTCCGAGCTGAGCGGGCGTCACCACTTCCCAACGCGACATCTCCCGCACAGTGCGCTCGGCGACCTCGGCCAGATGAATTCCCCACGCGACTGCCTCACCAACCTGATCCAGTCCGAAGACCGTTAGCGACATCCAGAGCTTGAGGGCCTGAAAGCGTCGAGTGAGCTGAATGCCGTAATCGCGGAAGTTGACCTCGCGCGGGTCTCCGTCTACGTCGCGAAGATAATCCGGGTGAACCGCGAACGTGTCGTACAAGAGATGTCCGGAGCGCACCAGCACACACCCAATCTCGTATGGCTGAAACAACCACTTGTGCGGGTCGAGCGTTACTGAATCGGCCAGCTCCAGCCCCGCCAGCAAAGCCCGCCCCTGCTCGGTGAGGGCGGCGGGGGCGCCATATGCGCCATCGACATGCAGCCATAGCCCTTCGTCGTGGCAGAGCTGCGCCAACTCCGGCAGCGGGTCAACTGCTCCGGTATTGGTGGTGCCGGCACTCGCCACCACGCAAAATGGCCGCTTCCCGGTCGCCCTATCGGCTTCAATCGCCCGGCGTAGGACATCTACGGGCAGTCGAAACTGATCGTCGGATGCGTATGGCCCGCCTGTGATCCTCTGGTATCCCGAGGACCATCAAAGCCTTCGCGATCGAGGAATGGGTTTGACTCGAGAAGTAGACAGTCGCTCCATCGCAATGCTCACCCAGTTTCGCGTGGCGTGCCGCGGTCAAGGCCGTCAAGTTGGCGGCTGAGCCGCCGCTCACGAACAATCCCGCCGTTCCGTGCGGCAAGCCGCAAATTTGCCGCAGCCAGTCGATTGTGACGAGCTCGATCTGGCTGGGACCGGAAGCCACGAGCCAGGAGCCGCAGAAGGGGTTGAAGCCTGCCACCAGCGCTTCGGCCATCACCGATACGAAATTACTGGGACTCGACACGAAGCCGAAGAAGCGTGGATGCGAATGATGGGCGACAGAACCAAACACGTCACGCAGCACGACATCGAGCACCTCGTTCGGGTCGCTTCCACCGCGCGGTAGAGGACGATGCAGCAACTCCTCCATGTCTACGCGGCTACCATGCCGGCCGACCGGCTGCTCGGACAGATTGACGGCATAGTCCACCAGAGAGTCGACCACCCGATATCCCAACTCCCGCATCTTCTCGGGCGGGAGCTCGAGCCGAGCATGATCGTCGATCTCATCGCCCCTGGACGTATACAGTTCGCTATCGATCACGAAATTTTCGGTCATCGTCGTTCCAGTCGATCCCCGGTGCCTGTCACCACGCCGGCTCTATAGCAACACTTGAACCTGATCTCCGCTCAGGCGTACCGGAAACGTCGGCAGCGGTTCAGTAGCGGGAGGCAACAGGACTTCACCGGTCGTGATGTCGAACACGGAACCGTGGCACGAACACACGAGCTGCTCATCGTCAAGGCGGCCCTCGCTCAATTGACACCATTCGTGGGTGCAGGTGTCGCTCACGGCGTAGATCTGCCCGCTGAAACGGGTCAGTACAACCCCGTCGTCGGTAGGGTTCGTCAACAGCAGCCGGCCCTCGACGACCTCGCTGTCGGTGCAGACCGACACCCACTCGCTCATCGGTTTACCCCGTCACAATCGGTACGCGTATTCATCAAACTCCCAATCGCTGACCCAGGCACGATATCGATTGAGCTCGTACCTTTTAATGGTCAAAAATGTCTCCACCAGCGGAGCACTCATTCCGTCCCTGAGAACCTCATCGGTTTCGAGGGCGCGTAACGCCTCATCCAGCGTGGAGGGCAGCTCCGCGCCCTGCTGCTCCTCGGGTAGCTCGTAGATGAGGCCGGACAGCGGCTCGACCAGCTCCAATTGCCGTTTGATGCCATCCAGGCCGGCGAACAGAACCGCCGCATACGCCAGATACGGGTTGGCCGCGCCATCACCCACTCGAACCTCGATGCGGGTGGCCTTTCCGCGCTCGCGCGGGATGCGAATGTAGGTAAATCTGTTGTCGTGCCCCCAATTGACACGAGTCGGCACCAGGGCCTCCGGATGTATCCGACGGTAGGCATTGACGGTGGGATTCAAGAACCCCATCAGCGCCGCGGCGTGTTCCAGGACGCCGGCCACGAAGTGCCGTGCCAGCGGGCTGAGTCCGTCGTCCGCGCCGGCATCGACCAGCCCGTTCATTCCTGAGTCATCGTTCAGCGAAACGTGAAGGTGAAACCCGGAACCTTCGTCGTCGTTCCACGGCTTACCCATGAAAGTAGCGAGAAATCCATCTCTCGCCGCCAGATCTTTCACCAGTGTTTTAAAGAGAAAGGCGCGGTCGGCCGAGTCGAGGGCCGGTGAGTGGGTGAGATTGATCTCGAACTGGCCCCGTCCGTACTCCTGGTTGGCGGCAAACGCTCCCAGTCCCAATCCCACGCAATTGTCGAGCAGTCTCTCGAGAATCCCTATCGGATCGGCCATCGATCCCGTGGTGTACACCGGTGATTCTTTGTCCTGATAGCGCCGGTACCCGCAGCCCCGGCTGGAATCCGGCTGTAAAAGGTAAAACTCCAGCTCCGGTCCCATCACTGGAGTGAGACCAATTTCGGCGTACGCCGCCACTGCCCGTTTCAGCGCGCCGCGCGGATCGACCGGATACGGCGTAGCCTCGCCTGCTCCCATGACGCGGAGATCGCACAGACACCAGGCAACGTGTGGCTCCCACGGCAGGACAAGTGCGGTGGTAGGATCCGGCCTGCCAACGATGTCTTCGAAACCACTTTCGAATCCGGCCACGACGTGGTGGCGCAAGTCGACCGTCATAATGGCTCCGACGAACGGCGAGCCATCACGGCAGATTTCTTCGAAGCGAACCAATGGAATGACTTTGCCGCGCGCAATGCCGTGAAGATCCGCGTAAAGCATGCGCACGAACCGTACGCCCTGGTTGTTGAGAGCATCGATCGATGCCGACAGATCTGCCTCCACTCCGCCCGGATTGGTTCGTTCCACGGTGGTCAACGCATCTACCTCCTGCTCAGGCCCACGTGACGCGGATGGGTAAACGTTTGTAGGCGTTCGTGAAGTTGGAGCGCATGCGCTCGGGTGCACCGTTCAGCTCGACAGAACGGAGTACGGGAAGCAACTCCTCCAGCATGATACGGATCTCCAGACGGGCGAGATTCGCTCCGAGGCAGAAATGTGGTCCTCCACGTCCGAACGCGAGATGGTCGTTGGGGGTGCGCCGAATGTCGAAGGTGAATGGCTTATCAAATACTTCTTCGTCGCGATTTCCCGAGACGTACCAGGTAACCACCTTGTCGCCCGCGCGAATTGCCTGTCCTCGGATCTCGGTATCGCAGGTAGCCGTGCGCCGAAAATGCAGTACCGGCGAGGCCCAACGTAGGATCTCATCGGCAGCGGTTTTCGACAGCGACAGGTCGTTCCGCAGGTCGGCCAGGGCCCGCGGGTTCTCGGTGAAGGCGTGAATCCCTTGAGCGAGGGCAGCCCGGGTAGTCTCGTTGCCGGCCACCACCAGTAGCAGGAACATGGTATCGAACTCACGCTGCGAGAGCCGATCGCCGTCCACCTCGGCCCGTACCAGCTTGCTGACGATGTCGTCCCGCGGCTCCGTTCGGCGTTGTGAAGAGAGATCGTGGCCGTACTGGAAGAGCTCCGCGGCCGCCGGACTTCGAAACGGCAGCAATCGATACTTCTCACTTTCGGGACTGTCCAGCAGCACATCCGCCAGCTCGGGATCGGTGTTGCCGATCAACCGATCGCTCAATTCGATGAGGCGATCGGTATCTTCAGGCGGGGCACCGAGCAGGCGGACCAACACGTTGATCGGAAACGGCTTGGCCAGCATGGTGACGAAATCGAACTCTCGCTCACCCCGCGCCTCGTCGATGAAGCGCCGTGCCAGCTCACGCAGGAACGGCTCGTACGGATTGAGCATTCGAGGGGTAAAGTCTCGATTGACCAGGGCACGCAGGCGAGTATGCTGCGGCGGATCGGTTTCCAGCATGGACTGCCGGATACGGCGTTGCTCCTCGTCCAGATCTTCCAGATTCGCGCCACCGATCTCGGATGAGAAGGTGGCATGGTCCCGAGAAACCTCGACGATATCGCGGTACTTCGTGATGCACCAGTACCCCTGACCGAGCGGCCAATCGTACCAGTACACCGGGGCATTGGCACGCAGCCAACGGAAGGTCTCGTGGGGAACGGCCTCGGCGAACGCGTCGTTCTCCAGATCGACCCGGAACTGCACATCGTGTTCAACGGTCATTCTCGACCTCGTTTAATCGTGGAGAAATTGTTCGACGAGGGAGGTGGCAAAGTCCTTGTCGGCCAGCTGGTAGGCTAGACAGGTCATCCGCCAGGAATCCGAGAGATAGAAGCGTTCGTACAGCTCACCGCGGCCACCCAGATCGCTGCCCAGGAAGTCCCAAGCGAGCCGGAACAACCGCACGCGCCGTTCAGCGTCGGCGCCACCTGCCTGGTAGTACTGCATAATGTCGTCGTGCAGCGGACCATCGAAGTCTGCCTTTGACGGCGTGGCCATAAAACCACCCCCGCCAATCAGCTGGATCAGTTCGTTGACGTGTGGCATCCACTTGGGCATCTCACCGCGTAGGGCAAGGAATGGCCGGTCATCCGGATACCAAACACCGCCCTCGTCCAGCGAGGAGCCGGCCTCGGCGGCGACGAGAGCGGAACGGGTCAGCTCCACTGAATTCCAGATCTGCCCGAGCTTCTCCTGAATGTGATCGAACCTGGCAACGCCCGTCGTGTTGGCTATCAGATGCCCCAGTCCAAAGGCAAAATTCAACTTGACGTAGGCGCGGGTAAACGCCTGATGCATGATGTGGCCGCGCCAGCCGGTATCGGTGATCACCTCCGAGTACAGCCTGGTGTCGCCATCCAGAAAGACTCGATCCTTGGGGATCTCCACATCGTCGAAGAGGACCACACAATCCATCTCGTCGAAGCGGGTGGAAAGTGGATGATCGAAGTTCGTGCCCTGTTTTGAGTAACTGTCCCGACAGATGAATTTGAGACCCGGCGTGGCCATGGGAATGGCAAAGGCCAGGGCATAGCGGCCATCCTGTGGGCGAATGTCCGAACCCGGGTAAATTGTCAGCTCGTCCGCGAACGGTGCGAGCGTGGCCAGCATCCGTGCGCCGCGCACGACGATGGAGTTCGGGGTCTCGTCGACCTTGTGAAGGGCAACCTGTCCCGCTGCCTGCTCGGCCTCGGGTTTGTTCCGATCGACCTGGGGGTTCATCAGGGCGTGCGTGGTGGAGAGATCGGCGTCACGCATCAGCTTCTGATAGTTCACGATGTTTTCGGCGCCGCGCTCGTTGCCGTTGCGTGCCCAGACGTCGGCTCGGCCGGCAAAGCACGCGAAGGTGACGTTCAGGTAATCGGGTGTCCGGCCCATCGTGCCCCCCGAAAGCGAGGCGATCAACTCGATTGCATGGCGGCGCTTTTCGAGGTCCTCTTTCGAACGCGGAATAATGTGTGTGACGTTAACCGGTTTCCCGGTGTCCGGCGAGGGGAACAGCATCTCCCGGCCGAACTCGTGCTGCCGATCGAACACGCGTGCCATGGAAAGTGCCGCGCCGCGTAGCTCGGGGTGATCGAGTGGGTGAGTGATTTTCTCGCCGTTGAGCCATACCTCGCGGGCATCTTTGCCCAGCCCTTCCAGATATTGAACGCCGGTTCTGGCACCGGTCAATGTGTCTCGTTCCTCGGCGATTGTCATCGTGGTCTCCTCTCGTATGTCCGGTACTAATCTCTCTTGCGCGTGCAGCGTCGGTGGCTGAGGGTGAGTTTTTGCTCGACGATCCGGGCACCGGTTCGCGTTCCCAGGGTCTGGCCGGGCGACACACGCCGCTTACTCCCGCGCATGTCATCATTGGTGGTCGCGCCTTGCGGTTGAACGGAGTCGACGGCGTTCACGGGCAAACCGTGCGTCATTGGCATGAGGGCGGAGGTGTACATGTCCGAGTCGGAAGAAGACCGGCACGCACGCGGCGTCGCGCGCATCAAAGCACTCAACGACGAACCGGCCGGAGATGCCTTCCTGGCTCGCATGGGCGACCTCGGCACGTATCTGGTCGACTCGATTTTCGGCGAAATCCACTCCCGCGATGGCGGGCTTTCGCTCGAAGAACGGGAGCTGATCATCGTCGCCCTGCTGACCGCCATGGGCGGCTGCGAGCCCCAGGTTGCCGCCCATCTCCGTGCCTGCCGTGCAATTGACGTGCCGTGGCAAAAGTTGGAGGAGGTGATGATCTTAACCGCACCGTATGTGGGGATAGCGCGTGCCGTCAACGGGATGAAGGTGCTTCGGACGGAACAAGAAAGCGAGGAGAAGGACAACGTATGAAAGCTGTTCGTTATGTGAACCCAGAAGGTGAAACTCGGATTGGGGCGCTGATCGACAACACCACGGTACGTGACGCCGGACCGGCGGCCGCCCTGGGTTTCGTACCCACCGCTGAAGGATGGGCGCTGATCGAAGCCGCTTCGGGGCCGGAGTATCAGATGAGGGATGTGCAGTTGCTCGCCCCGGTTGTCCCGCAAAAGATCCTGGGAATCGGCCTCAACTACCGGGCACACGCCGAAGAATCGGAGCTCGACGTGCCCGCGGTACCGGTCGTGTTCGCCATGTTCCCATCGGCCCTCATCGGCTCCGGTTCGAACATCGTCGTGCCCCGCGAGGAAACCCGTCCCGACTACGAAGGAGAGCTGGCGGTAGTCATCGGCAAGCGCACCTATCGCGTTTCCCGAGAGGAGGCACTCGACTCGATTGGAGGCATCAGCGCCTTCAACGACGTGTCCGGTCGACGTGCCCAGCTTGAAACTCCACTGCGCCAATTCACACTGGGTAAGAGCTTTGATACGTTCTGTCCCATGGGCCCATGCATTGCCTCCACCGACGGCGTGGATTACACCGCGATCCGCGTGGGGACCACATTGAGCGGGGAGGTAGTGCAAGACGCGACCACGCGGGATCTGCTGTTTTCGGTCGCCGAGCTCATCGAGTACTGCTCGCGCGGAGTGACGCTCGAGCCGGGAGACGTCATCGCCACCGGCACGCCGAGTGGGGTGGGCGACTCGCGCCGTCCGCCCCGATACTTGCAGGACGGAGATGTCGTCGAGGTTGAGGTTCAGCATGTGGGAACGCTGATCAATCCGGTCGTCCTCGAGCAATAGGAACCTACGTGCACCGATCCGTGACTGTGACTCGCGTAACGCGATTGAGGAGTGTTCCATCATAGCGTCGGAGCCCGCCTCCTGGATGCAGTGTCGTGGCGGCTATGCAAGCCGTTCCAGGCTTGCGCAGGACATGATTCGTATCTTACCATTCGATATCGAACGATGCGAGGGAGAGCTCGGCATGCGCTTCGGGGAAGATCCCACTGTCGAAGAGATCGATGTGATGAAGCGCGTCTCGGGTCTGCCTCTCAACGTGCGGGCCATGAGCGTGCTCACCAACGTGTGGCGGGCGGGACAGGCGCTGAAGACAGTTGCGGAACGCACCGTGCTGAAAGAGTTCGACCTCACCTGGGCAAGTTTTTCCACGCTCTATATCGTCTGGATCTGGGGACCGATCGAGACACGTGATATCGCCCGTTCGCAAGGAGTGGCACGCGCTACCGTTACCAGCACGGTTGACACGCTGGAGCGGAAGGGCCTGGTGAAGCGGCGATCGCATCCCAGTGACCGGCGTCTGGTGACGGTGGAGCTCACCCCCCAGGGTGCTTCGACGATCGAGGCCGTATATCCCGAGTTCAATCAGGTCGAGGCGGCGATCGTTGAGGATCTGTCCGAAGGGGAACAGGAGCAGCTTTCCGACCTGCTGCGTGTCGCCATTCGATCGACTTTCGCATTTGAGAAGCGGTTTGGGTCCAGGTCTCGGGAGGAGACGCATGACAACGCAATCGAGGGCGGATACGTTTCAGCAATCGGGCGGTAAGGCCGCTTCCGACCGGCTGACCGTGGCCGGCGTATCGGTATCACCGGACCATTACATCGGCGGGCTGCGCGTCCGGTCCAGGCAAACGTTCTCCGATATTTCCCCAATCGACGAGTCATTGCTCGGCGAAATATCCGCCGGCGGCGCAGCCGAGGTAGATCGGGCGGTCGAGGCAGCGTCCGCGGCCTTTCCGGAGTGGGCGGCGCTCGGAGCGCACGGCCGTGCCCCGTACCTGCAGCGACTCGCCGATATCATCCTCGAGCGAGTCGAGGACCTTTCGATTGTCGAGACCACCGATAACGGCTCGTTGCTGGAAGCGAGCCGGTTACGTGTGATGAAGCGCGGCGCCGACAATATCCGCTTCTTCGCGGAGATGGCCGAGCGCCTGCGAGGCGATGAGTGGGACACCGTGGCGCGTGGCGCGCACAATCGAGTGGTCTATAACCCGTCGGGTGTAACCGCGCTTATCACTCCCTGGAACGCGCCCTTCATGCTGTCGACCTGGAAAGTGGGGCCGGCGCTTGCGGCGGGGAACACCGTGGTTCTCAAACCCGCGGAGTGGGCTCCGTTGACCTGCTCGCTCATGGCCGACTTCGCGCACGAAGCCGGTCTTCCGCCGGGCGTGCTCAACATCGTGCAGGGAACCGGCCAGGAGGCCGGCGCGGCGCTGGTGGCGCACCCGAAAGTGCGGCGCATCTCGTTCACCGGCTCGACCGACACGGCTAAGCGGATCGGAACGTCGGCAGCGGCCAATCTGGTACCGGTCTCATTCGAGCTGGGAGGCAAATCGCCGCTCATCGTGTTTGCCGGCGCCGATCTGGATGCCGCCGTATCCACCGTGCTCGGACAGTATGACAACGCCGGTCAGGTCTGTCTGGCCGGTACACGCATCCTGGTCGAGGCGTCGATTGCCGGTGAATTTCTGGATCGTGTGCTCGAGGGCTCGAAGCGACTCGTGCTGGGTGACCCTCGCGACCCAGCAACCGAGGTTGGGCCGTTGATCACCCGGCGCCACCTGGAACGCGTGAGCGGCTACGTGGAAGGCGCCAGGCGCGACGGGGCACGCCTACTGTACGGGGGCGGGATCGATCCGGAATTGGGCGGCCTGTATTACCAGCCGACGCTGTTTGCCGAGGTGCCGGAAAGCGCCCAGATCCTGCGGCAGGAAGTATTCGGACCGGTGCTCACCTTCCAGACCTTCACCGGTGAACGAGAGGCGGTGGCGCTGGCCAATGACACCGATTACGGACTGGCGGCCACCATCTTCACACGCGATGAAGAACAGGCACAACGTGTCGGCGAAGCGGTGATCGCCGGGACCGTCTGGATCAACTGCTTTTACGTGCGCGATCTCAACGCTCCATTCGGCGGCGCAAAGAACTCGGGTATCGGGCGGGAAGGCGGCCACTGGAGTTTCGACTTTTACTGCGACGTGCAGGACATCGTCACTCGAATCGGATCGTTCGGAGCCCGGCCGTGAAACCGGTCATCGGCATCACCGCCTGGCGCCGGCCGCTTCCTACGTTTCTCGGCGAGAAGACGGACCTATACACCCTGGGCGCGGAATACGTCGAGGCTGTAACGAGGGCCGGCGGAGCACCGCTGATCGTGCCCTTCGGGCCGGATGCCGGCCGTATTCTCGACGCGCTCGACGGTCTGGTTATGAGCGGGGGAGATGACGTGCACCCCGCCAGCTATGCCGACACGGTAACCGATGCGTCAATGGGAATCAACCAGGACGCGGATCGCTGGGAAATCGATCTGGCGCGGGGCGCCGCGCAGCGCCGCCTTCCGGTGCTGGCGATCTGTCGTGGCATGCAGATTATGGCAGTCGCCTTTGGCGGTCGTTTGGTGCAGCATCTGGAGGCGGTGGAGGGACACCCCGACTTCCACGGCTTGACCGCCGACGAGATTCTGGGGATACGGCATGACGTGTCGCTCCAGCCGGACTGCAGGCTCGCTCAGGTCTACGGGACCCAGGTGAAGGAAGTCAACACCATCCACCATCAGGCGGTCATCGACGCCGGCGACCTGGCGGTGGTCGGCACCGGCACGGGCGGGGTTATCGAAGCGGTCGAGGCGCGGAACGGCTGGCCCGCCTGGGGCCTGCAGTGGCATCCCGAGAAGATGAACGGTGATGCACGCGAGCACAACCTCTTCGCCTCGTTCATCGCGCAGGCAGAAGCGTATGCACGTGAGAAAACCAGGGAGCCTGCTCGATGATCCACCATGGTCGATCTGATCGCGACGAGGAGCTCCATGGTTATTCACTGTTCGCTCGTTCCGTGCAATTGAAGGAATGCTCATGACCTCACACGACCGCCGTGGACCGCACGGGTATACTGCGCCGCTGTCGCCCGACGGCCGGGCAGGCCTCGTCCCGCCGCCACCGTGGCACTATTCCGGTGATTTCTTGATCGTGGAATACCGCACCGATCCGGATGCCGTGATCGCGCTGTTGCCGGAAGAATTGGAGCCCGCCGACGATCCCGGAGCGGTTGCCGCCATCTTTGCGGACTGGCAGTCGTGCTCCGCCGATTTTCACGAGCTGGTCGACCCGATCCAGTGTCAGTACAAAGAGTTTTTCCTGGTGGTGGGCTGCAAGTACCAGGGCAGGCCTGCCAGCCGGTGCGTCTATATCTGGGTCGACAAAGACTTTGCGATGTATCGAGGATGGATACAGGGTTTCCCCAAGAAGCTTGGCTCCATTCACATGACTCGACTCTACCCGCACGGGTTAGCCACCCCAACGCTGGAAGCAGGAGCCCGCTTTGGTGCGACCTGTGCCGCGAACGATCGTCAAATCGCCCGGGCCGTCGTGACCCTCCGCGGGCTTTCGACCACCGGCCCAACGGTGAACGATCCGCCCATGCACAATACGCGCCACTTCCCGGCATACGACAGCACGCAGGCGGCGGTGGCGGAAATGGTTCAAGCCGGCGGTTACGACCGTTCCGTTTCAGAGATATGGGAGGGGGACGCCGAGCTACGTCTCTACGGCGACACCATCGAGGATCTGCAGGCGATCGCGCCGCGCGAGATCATCAAAGGGTTCCGATTTAGCTTCGGTTACACCGTCAATGGAGGCGAGGTTCTGGCCCAGCACGATAAGGAGTCGATTGCGCCATGAAACGAGTACGGGTTCTACACGACGGTCAGCCGGCGTGGGGTCAGCTCTCGGCCGGCACCGTCGTCCTGGACGGCGGAGAAACGGTTCCGGCAGCGGACGTTCGATATCTCGCTCCGGTCGAGCCGACGAAAATCCTCGCGACTCACCTCTCGTATTTGAGCCGCTGCGTCGACTTCAAAATGGCGAAACCGCCCAGTGTGCCCTCCTACTTCCTCAAGCCGCTCACCTCGCTGTCGTACCACGGCGCGACGGTGGCTCGTCCAAAGGGCTGCCGCTTTCTCAACTACGAGGGTGAGATTGCCGTCATCATCGGGAAGCGCTGCAGCAATGTCACTCTGGATGAGGCGCTCGAGTATGTATCCGGGTACACGGTCGCTAACGATTGGGGCGTACATGATTTCCGGCATGCCGATCGCGGATCGATGCTACGCGTGAAGGGGCAGGACGGTTTCTGCCCGCTCGGCCCGGTGGTGGTCGATGCCGCCGACGTCGATCCCACCAACCTCACGGTGCGAACCTTCGTGAACGGCACGCTGGTGCAGGAGGGAAGTACGAAAGACGACCTCATCTTTTCGTTCGCCTACCAGATTGCCGACCTGTCGCGTGTTATCACTCTGGAGCCCGGTGACATTTTGCTCACCGGCACACCCGCGAATTCGCGTCCGGTAAACATCGGCGACGTGGTGGACGTCGAGGTGGAAGGAATCGGCCGCCTCACGAATACCGTGGTCGAGCTCGATCGCGATCTTGTGCCGGTCGGCGTGCAACCCGAAATCACCGGGAACACGCTGCACGTCGCGCTCGCCATACCAGAAGACGAAGCGGAACGCGAGGCGGTGGCGATGCGACAGAGCGCAACCAGGTAGCTCAGGAGGTAGGCAATGATTGGAGCCATTCACCATGCAGCCCTCCGGGTGGCCGATCTCGGCGAGGCCGAGCGCCGATGGTCGCTCTTGCTCGGGTTGACGCCCACGCGCCACGGCGGCACGTCCCTGTTGCGGTGCTCGCACGAAGACTTCTGCCTGGTGCTGGAGCAATCGGACGCGACGCCGGGTCTGGAGTACGTCGCTTACGAATTGCAGGACGGCATTTCGCTCGAGAACGCGGCGGCGCGCCTCGACGAACGCGCCGTTTCCTACAGTCGTATCCAGGTGCCGGTACGGGGGACGGCCCTTCGCCTGCAGGATCCGGACGGCAACGGGATCGTGCTGGTGCCGCACCGCGCGAGCGACACGGACCTTTGGCCGGCAGAGGTGCTGTACTCCGATGTGTTACCCGGGATGCACCCGCGCAAATTCGGGCACGTCAACTACATTACCGGGCAGGTTCGATCGGTCGTCGAGTGGTACATCTCGGTCCTGGATTTCCAGCTCACCGATTGGCTCGGCGAGGAGGGATGCTGGCTACATGTGAACAGCGATCATCATGTCACGGCATTCGTCGACAAGGGCTATGCGCACATCCATCACCTGGCTTTCGAGTTGGTTGACTGGGGAGAATTCCGGGTATATCTGGACCATCTCGCACAGCACGGGAGACCCATCGTTTGGGGCCCGGGGCGGCATGGAATCGCACGGAACCTGTTCAGTTACTGGCGTATGCCGGAAGAGGACACGTTCATCGAGCTGTTCGCGGACGTGGAGCAGTTGGGAGCGAACCATCGGCCGCGCTACTACGAAGACTCGCCGCACTCCTCCAACACCTGGGGGATACTGCCACCGCGCTCGTATTTCCGGTTCGACCGTGAAGCAATCGAGTCGGAGGCGCAGCAGGTAGAAGCGTACAAACCAGCCGGAGCGCCGGTAGCCTGAGAGGGCAGCGTGAACGACCGTCCGAATGGTGAGTCCCGCCCCCCGTCGGGCGATGCGGTGAATGCGCCGCGGCATCTATCCACCATCGAGGACACGCGTGCCTACCGGAATTGTGTCGGCGAGTTCGCAACCGGCGTCACGGTGGTAACCTCCGAGCACGATGGTCAGCCGGCGGGCATGACGCTCAATTCATTCACGTCGATCTCGCTCCATCCGCTTCTGTTGCTGGTGTCTCTGGCACACGGATCTCGCACCCTGCACGCAATCCGCCACAGTGGACGGTACGCGGTAAGCGTGCTGCGCCGCGACCAGACCGAGGTCGCGGTGACCTTCGCCGAACGCAGCGCGCCGTTCCCGGACCACCTGGCTCCCGAAGACCGGCGCGGCATGCGCTCCGTCACCGATGCCGCCGCCACACTGTGGTGCGAGGTGGAGCAAATAATCGCGGTAGGGGACCACGACATCATCATCGGCAAGGTCGTCGATTTTCAGCATCGCGGCGGGGAACCGCTGTTATTCTATCGGGGCACCCTCGGCGGCCTTCAGCCCGACACCCATATGCCGGCCAATCACCCGATCGGCCTGGAGGAAGGAGCGGGTTGGTAACCGGAGATTGCGACCGCACGATCCGCGAGCGACGGGTACGCGGATCGACAACAAGACCGAACGCAGAGGAGGAGAGACGTGGGCGATACCCAGGCATCCGGCTCAAGGACAGGTCAACTTGGCGAGCGTAATCTCAGCGTCATTCACGCCGTCGGACAATCGCTGGCGATCGGTCCCATCTTTTCGGCGGCCGTCATCAGCTCCCTGGTGGCGGGTGCGGCGGGTTTCGGATCGCCCGCTTTCGGTGCTGCTCGGCAGCTTGGGCACGATGGCACTGGGCTACGTCGTTTCGTTGTACGCCCGCCGGTACGCCGGTGCGGGTGCGATCTACGAGTACCTATCGCGCGGCTTCAATCCGATCTTCGGCACATTCTCGGCAGGGCTGTATTTCGTCGGCTCACTCTTCCTGGGCGCCGGTGGAATCTACATCTATATAGGAATTCTGACGCAGTCGTTCTTCCAGGCACACATCAATCACACCACCATTGCCTGGTGGATCGGCGGCATTGTCGTGCTTCTGATCGTGGCGGCAATGAACTACTTCGGCGCGCGTCTCGCCATCAGCAGCGTGCTGGCACTGGCCGGTGTTGCCGCCATTCCGCTGGTTTTCGTATCGATCGTCATCATCGTGAAGGGAGGGGCGAACGGCAATACGCTCTCCGCATTCTCCACGCAGTACTCATCGCTCAACAGCGTCTTCAAGGGCATTCTTTACGCGGTCACGCTCTTTATCGGGTTCGAGGCCGCCGCATCGATCGCCGAAGAATGCAGGGAACCGCGACGCGCGATTCCCCTGGCGGTGCTGTCGGCCATCGGCATGGTTTCGATCTTTTATATCGTGGTCACCTACGCGGCGGATATCGGATACGGCGTGACGGCGGTGAACAAGGGAGCGTGGGCGGCTTCAGCCAGTCCGGTGAGCGATCTCGCCACACGATATGTGGGGAGTTGGCTCGGAGCAATCATCGATTTGGTCATCATTCTCGACATGATTTCGCTGTCGATCGCCTTGATGGTGACGGTATCTCGTGGATTCTTTGCCCTGGGCCGAGACGGTATGCTGCCGCGCTGGACGTCAATTACGTCACGCTTCAATTCGCCAACCATCGGTATCGCGCTCGTCACCGTCTGGTCGGTGTTACTGATGATCTGGGCGGGAAGCATGACCTACACCAAATCCATCCCGCTGCCCCCGGTGCTCCAATCATTTTTCCTGACGACGACCATCGGCAGCTATCTGGTCGAGCTCATCTACCTCTTCCTGGCGTTGGTCGCCTTTAAACTCCTCTGGCAAGAGGGGGCACGAGCAGCGAGTGATATCTGGAAATACATCGTCGTACTCGGAGCCGCGATCACCCCGGTGCTTGGCATCGCCGGGCAGCTCAATCCATTCCCTCCGGCCTATCCCTACATGATTCCTATCTGGGCCGCGATCGTCTGCATCGTGATTGTCCTTCTCTGGGTCGTGTATCTAACGGTTGCAAGGGGTCATCTCATGCGCAGCGCGGCCCTCTACGCGCTGGAAGATGCCGAGATCGCGCCGTACACCGCAAATGATGGGTTGATTGGAGTTGGAGGAACGACCGGTGAGCACAGGCCACGAGTGTAGCTGGGAGCACGATGAGCGATTTGAGGGTGGATCGAACGTACGATCGTCCGGAGACCGTGCTGCTCGTACTCGAACACGATGATCTCAGTGCGTTCGGCGGTCTCCACGACTGGGCCGCGGAACGCGCCGTATCTCTGGCGGAATGCCGCGCCGATGCTGGATCTGTTCCCGATCCGGTGGAGTTCGACGGGCTCATCGTACTGGGCTGCGTCGAATCGGCCTACGATGACCGCATCCAGAGCTGGTTTCGGGCAGAGCTGGCCGCCATTCAATCGGCCGTGGCATCCGGTATTCCCACCTTCGGGGTCTGCTTTGGCGCCCAGGCGCTCTCGATCGCGCTGGGAGGGAGCGTCCATCGGGCGCCGTTTCCGGAGATTGGTTGGACGCCCATCCGAACCCGGCAGCCCGGCGTCGTCGGCGAGGGTCCGTGGATGCAATGGCACCACGACACCTTCACCCTCCCGCCGGGAGGTCGGCTGTGGGCAGACACTGACGCCGGAATACAAACGTTCAGTCATGGCGTCCATCTGGGCGTGCAATTTCATCCCGAGGTGACACTCGACGTGCTTCGGATGTGGGTCGACGACGGCCGAGTCGAGCTCCAGGCGCACGGCATCGACCCGGACGAGTTACTGGCAGACGGCGCACGATTCGCTCCCGCGCAGCAAATGCACGCCTACGAGCTCTTCGATCGTTTCCTGGCAAACACCGAACGGCCGAGCGCGCGAACGCCCACAATCGGGAAGCCCCATTGACCTGGACCAGGCAGCAGACGCGATCTCAGCAACCGGTCGCGACATGAAGGTAGGGGCGATCGTTCGGCTTGCTGACATCGGTGAGGGAAGCGATGGATACCGCTACCCGACCTTTCCCGAAATCCGCGAAACCGCGCGGCGAATCGAAGATGCGGGGTTCGACTCACTCTGGATCTTCGATCACCTGCTCTATCGCGAAGTGGACGGAACGGAGACCGGTATCTGGGAAGGATGGACCATGCTGTCGGCTCTGGCCGCCGTCACGGACCGTCTCACCCTCGGACCACTGGTCGCGTGCACCCATTTTCGAAACCCGGCGCTGCTCGCGAAGATGGCGGCGACGCTCGACGAAGTGAGCAATGGACGCCTGATTCTCGGTCTCGGCGCAGGTTGGAACGAGCCGGAGTTTGAGGCATTTGGCATCCCCTTCGATCACCGTCTGGAACGCTTCAAAGAAGCAGTGCAGATTATCGTTCCGATGTTGCGCACCGGCCGGGTCGACTTCGAGGGCAGGTACTATCGAGCCAGGAATGCCGACCTGCTCCCGCGGGGCCCGCGCCCCGAAGGCCCGCCCATTTTGATTGGCGGTTGGGGACCGAAAATGCTGGAGCTGACCACCGAGTACGCCGACCTGTGGAACGGTGGGTACAGCGGCCCGATTGACACCTTCAGGCCGCACTTGCACCGTTTCAACGAGGCGCGCTCGCGTGCGGGCGCGTCTGCTGCGCACATACAGACCTCGGCGTTACTCAAGCTCGGCTGGCCGGATCTGGCGGAAGTTCCGAGCTTCTTTGAAGGCGAATACATAACCGGCTCGCCGCCGGAAATTGCCCGGTCGTTCAAGGATTACGCCAATGCGGGTGTCGACCACATCATGTGTCAGTATCACCCGTATACCACCGAGGCGCTCGATCGGCTGATTGACGCGTTGCGTATCTACCGAGCACTGTAGGGACAGCACACTGTTCTCTCCGGCACGTGTAGGCCGATCCGGCACGAGCTCTCCGTCGCAGGAGGCTCAGTCCGCGGCGGGTGCCGCGCCGAGCGCGGCCAGCCGCCGCACCACGGTCCGGCACATCGGACCGACTTGAGCCGGGTCGTCGGTAAATTGCGACGGCTTGAGACAAAACGATGTAAAGCCCTGGGCAACCTGTGCCGGGACCGAATCGAGCGCTCGATCGATGTCAGCCACGGCGTCCGCACCGGGGAAAATCGCCCTCGTGCCGCCCACCAGTTCGAGGTCACGTATGTCACGTCCGGCCCGAGCCATTCCGCCTGCAAGGCGCTCCATCTCCTCCGGCGTGGGCCTACCCAGCGGATTGAAGCCCTGACCGTAACGGACGATCCGGCGGAGCAGTCTGTCGTGTAGTGAGCTACCGCCGAACCAGAGTCGCGGCCCGGTCCAGCTCGATGCTTTCGGCTCGAAGTAGACGCTTGAGAAGCGGTAATGCCGGCCCTGGAACGAGGCCGGCGTGTCGCGCCACAGCACCTCCCAGGCCGCCAGGTGTTCGTCGAGCAGCTCGCCGCGCGTGTCAAAGTCGACCCCCAGGGCTTGATACTCCGAACGGTGCCAGCTGACCGTCGGCTGCACCACCAGCCGGCCCTGCGACAGCAGATCGAGCGTCGCGAGCTCCTTGGCGAGCTCCAGTGGATGGCGCAGCGGTGGAATCACCGCCCCGGCGACCAGACGCAGGTTCGTCGTCGCGGCCGCTATGGCACTCAAGAGTAGGAGCGAGGACGGCCAGGGTGTGGCGGGATCCTGATTTCCCGGTAGAGCGTACTCGCGTGGATTGTCGGGCCGGCCGAAAGCGTCGGCGTCGGCGCCCAGCACGATATGTTCGCTCACCATGACGGCATCCGCTCCCGCCTCCTCCACCTCGACGGCCATGCGGACTAAGCCCGGCAGGTCACGCGGAGCGATGAGCGTCCAGTTTTCGCTCAGCACGACGATGAGCTTGAGAGCTACGCCGGAAGCGGCGCTGGTCGTGCTCGTGTCCGCCCTCACGGCACGGTGATGAGGCCCTCCGCCGCGGAGGGATGCTCGGCGAGGGCAGTGCGTGCCGTGAGGTGCAGGTGCCTCAGGAAATGGAAGAGATAGTCGTGTCCCTGGCGGGCGGCCTGCGCGTAGAACGGATTCATCACGGTCGATCGAAGTACGAACAAACCTTCATCCATGTACTCCTCGCAGCTCACGTGTATGGATGCCAGGAGATGCTGCAACGAGACGGCGCTGTACTGCTCCTGCATCAAGTGGGTCCTCGATACATAGAACTCCTGCCCATAGGAGAGCTTTCCCTGCAGCTTGACATCGTTGATCGATAGCCGGCTGTACAGGTTTTCGTTGATCGCATTCAGCGTGGCAAGCTTCACGCAGCGTAGTTCCAGAAGGTCGCCGTCTCGCTGCGTGAGCACCAGAATGAAGCACACCACATTGGTGTCGGGCTCGTAGATCGGCATAAACGTAAATGCGCTGGGAGGAGAGCCAGGAGGATCGAGCATCTCGGTCAGGTACCGGTGATGGCGGAGATAACGGGTGAGCCGCTTGGCGCTCAACAGGGTGTCCTTGATGATGGCGCCGTGTCCATCGTGGGTCAGCGGAATGGCGGAGTGTGCCAGCCAGCAGGACGCCGCCGCCGCTCCGGGCTTGGAGCCCTCCAGGATATAGGGGCCGATTGCTCCGATTGTCCCCCGCGAGCCATTGGAGGGCGACTCGACGTGAGTGTCGGCGATGTATTGGGCCTTCTGACGCATCAGCTCGGCCACGCCACCATTCCGAAACGCGATGACACCGGCCGGGTATGGCACGAATCCCAGCTTGTGCGGATCGACTGTGACGGAATCGGCGGTTTTGAGAGCTAGGAACGCCTTATACACTTCCGGATCGTTCCATCGAATCTCGATTCCCTTGTACCGCCGGCCACCGTGGCGAAACGCGCCGAAGTCGATAGAGGCGTGTTCTTCCAGATTCAACGCCTTGCACATGGCACGATACGAGCGATCGAGACGGGCATCTGCCGCGGTGTTGTCCAGGACATCGTCGAGGAACGGGTCGCGCAAGCGCGCTTCCATCTCGGTATGTCCCCGAAACAGGCAGGCGATGTAGCCGCCCCAGGCAGCATCGACGTGCAGCCAGAAGGAACGATTTTCCTCACGGCACAGGTCTTCACGCAGGAACTTGATGCGGTGCACCGGATCGACTGCGCCCTCTTCGGTGGTACCGGCCACGGCTACCACGGCGGCGACGTAGTCGTTGGGGGAAAGATTGAAGAGCGCATCGCGCAGGCAATCCATATCGACGCGGAAGCGGGACGTGACCGGGATCTTGACCACGCCGCTTTCGCCGTATCCCAACACGTCGGCCGCTTTCAGAACCGAATAATGCGCCGAGGCCGATACCAGCAGGCGGGGAGTTGGTCCAATCCGCCGCAGGACATTTGCAAACCCGTGACTCTTCGGATTGTACGGACTGTCAAGTAAAAGATCGGCAACAACACGTTGCACATCTGCCGCCGCTACCCGACCGTCTTCCACCAGAAATCTCGTCAGGCGGCGCAGCATGCCCACGGATTCCTGCGGGCGGAGTGCCAGGAGCTGCCGATCGTCCAGGTCGGTTATGCGAGCCGACTGCGTATTCGGCATTTTGATAGTAAATGGAATCTCGTGGCCGCAATACTCTCTCACCATGAACGGCACGAACTGCGCCATGCGCGCCACCCACAGCGCCTCCAGGTTCGCGATGGTCCCGCCCGAGCTGATGTGGGCCCAGGCCCGTGATGGATCGTACCCGATCATGGCTGCGATCATGCGCCCCACCTCGAGCTCCATGTCGACCGTGATGGGAGCGGCTTCGCTGGTTACGTTATTGGGGTTGTAGAGCATGGCCGCAAAGTATCCGAGGAGGCTGGGAAGCGTCTGCTCGGACAGCATATGCGCGATGTAGTGCGGGGAGTAGAAGGGGAAATGGGTTTTGAGCCGGCTCAGCACCTGGTCCAGCTTGCCGGTCAGGTCCTCGTTCCACTCCGCGTAGGCCGGCGTATGTCGCTCGGTGTGAGAAATGGTAACGGGATCGTCCGTGAAGTGGTTCCGTCTCCAGTGAATGTAATCGGCCAGAACGTACGCGAAGAGCGCTTGCCACTCCTCACCATTTTCGGCCTTCGGTCCCAGAAACCACGCCCCGACCGGAGCGTTGGTGACATCAGGAACTTCTCGCGCGGGATCCACGTTATTCGCCTTTCAGGGCACCCTTTCCGGATTGCCAGCCGGGAGTCGAGGGACGCGGCGCCAATCGGTGCGGTGCCGGCGCCGGCACGTAGCCATCCCTCCCTATAGTTGCATGTCGGAAGACACGCCGGAGTAGGCTCGTGCTTGCGGCGGCAGATCCCCACGCCACGGTGGGGAAAAGCGATCGTTTGGCGACCGGCACATTTTGAGGCTTGCGCTCCCTTCTCACCTGTGATAGGCTAACCCTGTTAACCAAGTATCTCAGTGTAAACCTAAGATGTCAGTGGGAACCAACGTGGAAGACGGGAAAGTTACGCAATGGGCGATGGATCAACGGTCCCTCTCACCAAGCGAGCGCCGGCAGCGTAACCGGCAGGAGATGCTCGACGCGATCCTGCAAAACGCCTGCGCGATCATGCGTGAGGAAGGGGTGGCTGCGCTCAGCTTGCGCGAGCTGGCACGGCGGCTTCGGTTCACCGTTCAGGCGCTATACAAGTACTACCCCAGCAAGGCTGCGCTCTACGATGCCCTGTTCCAGGAGGGCACGCGCACCTATGCCAGGTACTGGCGGGAAGCCATCTCGGGACGAACCTCCGTTTGGGACAAGATGGAGTCTGCTATCGAAGCGACCATGCGGTTCGCGCACGACTACCCCGAGCTGAACGACCTCACCTTCTCCCGCCCCGTGCCCGGATTTGTTCCCTCTGAGGGGAGCATGGAAGGAAGCCGAAGACTGCTCGGCGAGCTCGACGAGATCATTGCCGCAGCATTTGCCGCCGGTGAGATCCGGCCCGACGTCAGCCACAACGAGGTCCGTGACCTGTTTCTGGCCATGCTTGACGGACTGACCCGGCAGCATATGGCCAACGAACCGGATACGCCGGTGGGGACGGGGCGGTACGGCGGGCTAATTCCAAGCGCGATCGCCGTGTTCAGGTCTGCCTGGCAGCCGGGGAGTCCGGCGGCCACGTCCCAGGAACCACAGAAGCAGCCATCGACGTAGAGGTGTGGAAAGGAGGTAGACGGACCGATCTCGCAAATCAGGTTTCCACGAATACGAACAACTGCACACCCGAGCGCAGGCCGAAAGGAGAGAGGCATGGCCGCTGTGACCCGTCCCAGATTGCATCACATCGCGCTCACCGTGACAGACATCGACGCCAGCACGGAGTGGTACGAGAAAGTCTTCGACATCACTCCAAGGATAGAGTCTCCGCACGAGGGCGGCTGGCAACGGCTGCTCGCTGACGACGCGATGCAGCTCGTCATCGTGCTGCACCGCCACGATGCCAACCAGAAGGAGTCGTTCTCGGAGCGGCGGACCGGTCTCGATCACTTTGGCATGGGAGTGCCAACTCGAGCCGAGCTCGAAGCCTGGCAGGCACACCTGGAGGAGCTGGGTATGGCACGGGCAGAGGCAGCCGATCGGCCGTGCAGGCAATCCCCCATCGCCGATACGCCGTACGGCTCGATCCTCGTCTTCCGCGATCCCGACAACATCCAGCTGGAACTGTGTTCTCCACCCAACAGCTGATGAATGGCACGGAGATGCGCATCCCCCGGCGGGGCATCGAGAGTCAGAACGTCTCGGACAACCGTGCAGCATCATCCCAGTAGCCCAAAGACCACAAGTCCGGCTCAAGTGAAATCGCGATCGAGATCCGTTGACACACACGAAAGGAACAGCCCAATGCAAACACCACTTCGGCCATACGCCATCCATCGCGCCGAGGGCGAGAAGCTCTCCTTCTTCGGCTCCCTCGCCTGGATCAAAGCCACTGGCGAACAGACGGGAGGAGCTCTCGCTCTGATCGAGCACGTCATTCCTCCTGGAGCGGGCAGCCCCTGGCATGTGCACCACAACGAGGACGAATCCTTTTATGTGATCGAGGGTGAAATTCTGTTCATCATCGGCGATGAGCAGCAGCGAATAACCGCAGATCCGGGTACGTATGTCTTCGGTCCGCGCGAGATTCCCCACGGTTTCCGGAACGATGGGTCCGAACCGGCTCGCATGCTTCTGGAAACCACACCGGCCGGGTTCGAGCAGTTCGTCCTCGCCCTGGCCGAGCCGGCTCCAGCGTCCGGTTTCGCTCCGGCCGCGCCACCCGACATGGAGAGGCTCATGGCTGAGGCGGCCAAGGCCAACATCGAGATTCTCGGACTACTACCCGAGTAAGGCCAGGCCCACTGCCCTAAGCGCAGAGTTACCGGCAGGAATACCGGGGACTCTGCGCGTCGCACCTCAAGCTGCACTACCCGGGAGAGAGGCGGGAACTATCCTTAGGAAGGAGAGCGATCCCCGGGATATGAACGGAGGGCGCCGGCTGCCGTCCGACGCCGATGCTTCGCTTCGCCGTCCTAAGTGACAGCGCTGCCCAGGTTATTGACGCAGGTGCCACTGTCATTGGTGCTGTTGGTTCCATCCGGACAGGTGGTGTTCTTCCATGTCACGCCACTCAGTGCCGCCGCGGTCAGTCCCGTCGCTCCCTGTAGATTCGCATTCGTCAGGTTCGCTCCGGTCAGTATCGCTCGCGTCATGGTCGCTCCACTCAGATTCACTCCCGTCAGGTTCCCGTTCTTGAGCGTGGTCCCGGTGAGATTCACCGTCGTCAGGATGGCATTGAGCAGCGTCACACCGGCCAGGTGGGCGTTACAGATGTTCGCTCCCGCCAGGTTCTCTCCCGCCAGGTAGGCACTCGTCAGGTTCGCACTGCAGAGGTTGTACACCCCGTTGCTTTTGGGATACCCGCTCAGATCGGTATCCACGTACTGGGCCAGTGCACTCGACGTGCTGGTTTTATAGGCGCTATCGCCGCTGTACACTGCCTTGATGCTGTGGCTCCCGGTACTGGTGTAGGTCACCACACAGGTCGCCTTGCCGGAACTCGTGCTCACTGCCTGGCTGCTGCAGCCGCTAATGCTTGTCCCACCATCGTTGAATGCCACCGTGCCGCCATTGGGAACGGGAGCGATGGTGGCGGTATAGGTCACCTGCTGGTTCACCACCGAGGGCTCAACCGAGGAGGACAGACTGGTAGTGGTTGCCGATAGGCTGGTGACTACCTGGGTCAGTGGCGCAGTGGTGCTCCGGGCGAAATTGCTATCACCGCTGTAGAGGGCGGCGATGTGGTGTCCGCTGGAGACGCTCAGGGATGAGGTGGTGCAGCTTGCTTGCTCAGTGGTCGTGTTCAGCACCTGGGCACTACAGCCACTGATATCCGTGCCATCCGATTTGAATTCCACCGTTCCGGTCGGTGAACCAGCACCAGGAGAAACGACCGTGATGCCGGCCGTAAAGGTGACTGATTGGCCGGCCTGGGAGGGATTACGTGAGGAGATCAGGGCGGTACCGGTCGCCGCCTTGTTCACCACCTGGGTCAGGGCGGAGCTGGTGGTGCTGCCTGCGTAATTGGTATCGCCACTGTATGCCGCCGTGATGGCATGGTTCCCGGAGCTGGTAAAGGTCGTCGTACAGGTCGCCGTACCGGCACTCGGTCCGGTGGTACTCACCGCTTGCGAGGCACAGGCGGCGATTCCACTTCCGCCGTCGGAGAAGGACACCGTGCCACCATCCGGAATGGGGCTGACCGTGGCCGTGTAGGTCAGCGACTGACCGGCCACCGAGGGGTTCGCCGAGGACCGCAGGGAGATGGCGGTTGAAGTGTCCTGGAACTCGTACGCGCCGATGTCGCAGGAGCTTCCGCCGTTACCGGGTCGGGCATCGCCTCGCTGATCCGTGGCCGGGCAGAAGCCGGTCGACGTTGGGATGGCGTCCACGGCCGGGCTGGTGGAGGCCAGCGCCATCGTTTGAGTTGGTCCACCGTTGTTGGCCAGCGGATCCAATTGCGGATTCTGGCCAACGATGTCGTGCGCGGTCGAGGAGAAGGCACAGCTACTTGACGCTGTGTCCTCCAGGTTGTAGCCGCTGATCGGTAACTGCAAGGCCGTAGCAGTTCGCTCCTGCATTCAGTCGCAACAATGCTGGCACGGACGTTCTCCGTGCCCCATTGGTTGTAGATGCCGTAGCCAGCGCCCGAGTTTGCGAAATTGCCGGCGACGGTGCTGTCGGTGAGATTCAGCTCGTCGTACGGTTGCCCGGTATTGCCGGTGTTGTAGATGCCGCTTCCCTCATCGGCATGATTTCCAGAGACGGTACTGTCAGTGAGTGAGAAGATTCCTTCGGCGTACGGAGAGATAACGTTGCCGTGGAAGTAGATGCCTCCGCCCTGGCCCTGGTCTGCACCATTTCCAGAAACGGTGCTGTCGGTCAGCGCGAGGTTGCCGGTGTAGGTGTACACACCGCCTCCCAGTCCCTGGACGACAGTATTGCCAGAGACGGTGCTGTTAATCAGCGTCGCACTGCCTTCGTAGTTGTTGATTCCGCCGCCCTGCCCCTGGTTCTGGTCTACCGTGTTTCCAGACACCGTGCTGTTAGTGAGCGTGAGCGTGCCGGAACTCGCAATCCCGCCTCCCTGGAACAGGGTCGCGGTATTCCCGGAGATGGTGCTGTCGGTGATCGCAAGGCTGCCGCCGCTGCTATTAAAAATGCCTCCGCCGTTATTCGCCGTATTGTCTGAGATAGTGCTGTTGGTGACGGCCAAGGTGCCGGTGTTATAGATTCCGCCACCGGCCGCATCCGAGTCTCCGGTATTGGATGTCACGGTGCTATTGGCAAGCGCCATCGTGCCGCCGGCGTTGAGAATGCCGCCTCCTCCACCACCCGCAAGTCCGTGCTGGACTTGAAGTGCCGTCAAGTTCACGGTGAAAATCGTCTCGCTAAACGAAGGATTAACGGCGACCACCGTTCCAGCCCCACTGCCATCGACGATTGTGCCCCCAGAAGTCCCCACCAGATTCACGTTCGCGTTAATAGCGAGAGTCTCGTAGTACGTACCGGCGGCGATCTCAACCGTGTCCGGGCTTGCCGCGCTGGTCGAGTCGCCGTTTGCACACGACAGGGCGAATCCAATGGTCAACAGTGGCGTGCTGCTCGACTGTCCGGCAAGACAGCTTGAATTGGCCCCGCTCGTCGCCACGTAGTACGTTATTCCTCCAGCGGCGTGGGCCGCGGATGGCGCGATTGCCTTCGATACCATTATCAACGCCGCCAGCATGATCGCTCTGGGCAAAAATCGTCCCATAAACCGCATCACCAGGTCTCCCTCCGGGCACGTTTCATCGCATGACGTGGGACCAGACGGGCTTCCCGGTGGCTCATGTGGCAGACGCCTGTCCATCGTCGTGTCGATACCTGCACGTGCACACAGAGTATGCGCCAGTGCTCCGTACGGGGACAATCGCTCGAATGGAGTATAAGAAGTCCGGTAGGAGGGTCGTTCGACTACTTTCGGACGCTCGACGCGCTACGCGACAACCAGAACCAGCGGATTCAGCGGCACCACGATATGGGGTGCATTTGAACAATCTCAATGCAAGGTTAGGGATATGGGCATATGAACGTTCTCGTTATGGGTGGTTCTCGGTTCATGGGGCCGGCGATTGTGCACCGTCTGCTCGAACGCCAGCACAATGTCGTCCTCTTCAATCGAGGCACGCGCTCGATCGAATGGCCGGATGGGGTGACCGAGATACACGGCGACCGAAACAGCGACGTGGACCTGGAACAATTGCGACGCCTGGAGCTCGACGGCGTGATCGATATGTCCGCCCTTACGGCCGATCAGACGGAGTCGTTGCTCAGGGTCGTTGGCAATGTTCCCCGCTTCGTGCACTGTTCGAGCGGCGCAGTCTACGCGCCGCCGGTCGAGCTGCCGTGGCCTGAGGATAGTTCCGGTGGCCCGTGGCCGCTGTGGGGAAGCTATGCGGTGGGCAAATTCGAGTGCGAACGTTCACTCCAGCGGCATCGTTCCGGAATCGGTGTCACGACCCTCATCCGCCCGCCGTACGTGCTGGGGCGCGAGAACTACGTGGACCGAGAGGAATTCGTACTGAACCGGCTGCTCGACGGCGCCGAAATCCTGCTGCCGGTTGACGGGCAAGCGGTGCAGCAATTCGTCACCACGAACCAGGTTGGATATGCCATGGTAGCGGCACTGGAAACGTTCCAGACCGGCGGGATACGTGTCTTCAACATCGCATCTCCCGGATTCGTCTCGCTGCGCGGCTTTGTGGAGCTCTGCGCCGCCGCGACCAACACCATCCCGCAGCTACGCGCCGTTCCTGCCGAGCAATCCATCCCGGAGAGCGGCGTATTCAATCCGGCTAACCCGGTGTTCCCATTTCCGAACGTGAACTACGTGCTGGATATCCAGGCTTCAATCCACGCCGGTATCGCTCCCCCACCCGTTTCGATATTGTCCATGGTTGAAGATGCGCTCGAGGCGCTGCTATCCAATCCCGAGCGCCGAAAGTGGGCCAGGACGAAGGCTGAGCTGGCCTTTCTTTAGCGGCTGTTAAGGGGAAATTTTACGGTGCATGGGGCGAACAACGAGATACGGCTGCTATAGCCTCCTGCGATGGAGGTAGGCCGCACCCGGTGTGGTGCGGCGCCCTTGCTCTCGTGGAGGCACGATGTCATCCCGGAATGATGATGGAGGGGAGGTCGTTACATGGAACTGGAGGTCATATCTGATTGGGATGCCAGGCCGCATGGCACACCGGCCATGCGCTACCACCAGCCGAGGGTGTGATCCGGTGGTGTAAACACGGTGTCATCCCGACATGATGGTGGAGGGGCTTGTGCCAATCTTTTGGATGTCGTGCCGGTATGGGGATCGGGGCTACACCGCACTGGGGCGCGAGCTACCCGGGAGTTCGTCACACAGCACGCGCTTCCCACTCTTCTCTTGTGAGCGCGTATTCCACCCCGCCCTGCTCTGCGCCGTCCACGTGCCGCGGCCACTCGAGGGGAAACGTTCGGATGAGTGTCAGACCGAGTTTTTCCATCACGCGCCGGGATGCGGTGTTGATCACCATCGCCTCGGCGGTCACCCGCTGCACGTCGAACCGGGTAAATCCAACGTCGATCAGTGCACGTGACCCTTCAGTGGCGTAGCCCTTTCCCCAGGACGATGCACGGAGCCGGAAACCGAGCTCGACCTGATTCGGTGCGTTATCGTCCCCAGGACGCAAGTGGAACCAGCCCAGGAACTGTCCCGTGGCCTTCTCGATCGCCGCCCAGAACCCAAACCCGGCATATCGCTCGTAATAGGCCAGAAAGGCAGGCAGATACTCGGTCGCGATCTCTTCACGCGTGGTCGATACCGGTTCAGGGACGTACTGCATCACCCGGGGATCTCCGTTGAGCTCGACGAGGCTGTCCACGTCGTCCGCGGTGAGGCGTCGCAGGAGGAGATGCGGTGTTTCGAGGAAAACCTGCAACGGTTAGTATCTCCGGCGAGATTCGTCGGCTGTCTTCGGGAAATCGGTTAAACGCTGTTCCACGGTCTGCCTGCACCGAAACAAGAGCCGGGGGATCATTCGGCGCATATCTCGCGTGCTACCATTCCGCCACGCTGCCGTCCGGCAATCGCCACAGCGGGTTTCGCCATCGATGCCCCTGGACGGCGCCCTTCCGAACTCTGTCTTCGTCGATCTCGATGCCGAGCCCTGGTCCGGTGGGAACGGCGACGTGTCCATCACGATGATCGAAGACACCCGGATCCAGGAGGTAATCCAGCAGATCGTTGCGTTCGTTGTAGTGAATGCCGAGGCTCATTTCCTGAATGAATGCGTTGGGCGTGCAGGAATCGATCTGTAAGCAAGAAGCAAGTGCAATCGGACCGAGCGGACAGTGCGGCGCCAGTGCCACGTCGTACGCTTCAGCCATCGCGGCGATCCGTTTTACCTCCGAAATGCCACCGGCGTGCGAAGGGTCGGGCTGGATGATGTCGACGTAGCCTGCGTGCAGCAGGTTCTTGAACTCCCAGCGGGAGTACAACCGCTCGCCGGTGGCGATTGGAATCATGGTGTGGCGGGCGATCTCGCGCAGCGCCTCCTCGTTCTCGGGTAGCACGGGCTCCTCGATGAACATAGGGTGGTAGGGCTCCAATTCTTTGGCAACGATTTTCGCCATGCTTTTATGGATTCGACCGTGAAAATCGACGCCGATCCCGAAGTCGCGGCCGACTACTTCCCGCACCTCGGCGACCCTGCTCACGGCCGCTTCCACCTTTCCAAAGGAATCGACGTAGCCCATTTCCTCGGAAGCATTCATTTTGACGGCACCGAATCCGGAATCCGCCCGGGCCAGCGCGGCCGCCGCCACATCGGCGGGGCGATCGCCGCCGATCCAGGAGTACACACGGATCTTCTCCCGAACCGCTCCACCCAGAAGCTCGTGGACAGGCACGCCGAGCGCCTTGCCCTTCAAGTCCCAGAGTGCCTGGTCAATACCGGCCATGGCGCTCATCAACACGGCGCCGCCCCGGTAGAAGCGGCCGCGATACAGCACTTGCCACAGATCCTCGATGCGTCCTGGGTCCCGGCCGATCACGTAATCCGCGGCTTCCATCACGGCAGCTTCCACGGCTCCAGCGTGACCTTCCAGCACCGGTTCACCCCAACCCACGAGGCCTTCGTCGGTCGAGAGCTTGAGAAACAGCCAGCGTGGGGGAACCGCGAAGCACTCCAGCCTGGTTATTTTCACGAGCAGTGCATCCCTGTCCTCCGTCCGGCGTTCGCCATGAAACGTTGCAAGGCGTCTCGATTGGGGAGTGCGGCATGATCGCTGGTGGACGTGACGGCCAGCGCTCCCATCGCACAGCCGCGCTCGATGGCTTCCCGTAGAGGGAGCCGGTCCAGCAGTCCGGATAGCAGCCCGGCATCGAACGCATCGCCGGCACCGATTTCCTCCACCGCATCCACTTCGAACGCCGGAACCGTTCCTCGCTCCGATCCGGTGTCATAGAACGCTCCGCGAGCCTCGAGCTTGATCGCCACGAGCTCGGCGCCTCGTTCGAGATACCAGCGGGCCGCGTCCTGCTCGGTACGCGCGCCGGTGAGCAGTCGAGCCTCCCCCAGCCCGGAGAGGACGAAATGTGCCTGCCGGGCAATCGCCTCGAGCACTTCGGACGCTTCCTCGATACTCCAGAGCTTGAGCCGTAGATTCGGATCGAAAACTATTTTCATGCCCAGCTGGCGAGCCTGGGCGATGGCCCGCATCATGGTCGCGCGGTTCTGGAGACTCAGTGCGGGCGTGATGCCGGTGACGAAGAAATAGCGAGCTCCCGCGTAGTGAAGAAGGCAGCGCTCGTCGAATGCCAGATGGCTCGCCGCCGAATTCGAACGGTAATAGTAGACGGTAGTGCCAAGGGCGTCGGGCTCGGCGGGGAGTTCCTTTATATACAGGCCGGTCGGAAACTGAGGATCGAGTCGCACCTGTGAAACCTCGACTCCCTCGTCCAGAAGCCGGCCGTGGATGAAGTGGCCGAACACATCGTCGCCGAGCGAGCTGATCCAGGCGGCTCGGTGTCCGAGCCGGCTAAGCCCGACGGCGACATTCGATTCGGCACCGGCGAAGTCCTTTCGAAAAAAGTCGACCGACTCCAGAGAGCCGCGCTCTTGCGGCACCATCACAACCATGGTTTCTCCGATGGTCACGCAATCGACGGGAAATTCGATCGTGCCGGTACTCGCGATGATGCACCCCCGCGACCTCTTTACCTCGGGCAAGAGTCTGGGCCACGAACCTCGGCCACTCCACGGTCCGCAAACGCGCCACATCGCTCGCCCATCCACGAGCGAGATTCGATACGCTGCCCAAGGTGATATTGTAGTACGGTCGCCGCCTGGGGCCGGTCGCACCGTAGGCGCACCGGAAGTTTTCCGGGAGGACGATGAAAAGGACGGGCACCATGGCGGAACATAGCGTTATCGATCGGAGACCAGAGATTCCCTTGCGGCCCCGGCAACCGATCGCCATCGTGCGGCTATCCGACCTCACCCATGCCGTGCCGCTGAGCCGCGCCCTGATTGAGGGCGGCATCAAAGCCATCGAGTTTACCCTGACAAATCGCGCCGCCATTGAGGCAATCAAGCGTGTTCGAGTCGAGTTACCGGGGGAAGCAGTCATCGGGGTGGGGACCGTGCTCACCGCCGAAGAGGCCCTGGAGTCAGTTCTGGCCGGCGCCGACTTCCTGGTAACGCCGGCTTATGTACCGGACGTGATCGAAACCGGCCTGGAGCATGGTGTGCCGGTCGTGTGCGGCGCCTTCACGCCGACCGAGATCGTCACCGCCTGGCAGGCGGGCGCATCACTGATCAAGGTGTTTCCCATTCGCCGGATGGGGCCGGAGTATATCAAAGATCTACGCGGCCCGTTACCCGACATTCCATTGGTACCAACCGGCGGCGTGGACCTCGCCAACTGCGCGAGGTTGCTGGACGCCGGGGCGTACACAGTGGCGATCGGAAGCAGCCTGGTGGATCCGCGCCGAGTCGCGGAACAGGACTGGCACGGTCTGGCGTCGATGGCTGGACGGTACGTCGAGGCGTGCAATCTGAGCGGGAATGGAGCGTCCTCCGGTTAACAACCGGAGAGAAGAGCGACGAGCGGCTCATTGGGACGAGGGTAGGGATCTGATCCGTGGATGCGCCACCAGACGCGCAGTGCCAGGCTGCTGAACCCGGGACATCGTCCACGGACGTTCTTTCAGCGCGCCTGGCACCGCGTGCTTGGGATTTCTATGACGACGTATGCGCCGCCGCGTACGCCGAGCAGTCGTAGAGTGGCTGTGTTGCGCCGCCGAACCCGAAGTTTCCACCGGCCGTGGGGGACGTTGCCGCAACTCCGTAGGCACTGGAAGCAACCGCCTTACAGTTGGTGGTAACCCATTGCGTAAGGTCGGAATTGGCGTTGCCAGCAGCGCCACGCGCACCGCCGTGCAATGCCACCGTTGCGCTCGGCTGTGACGGAGCACCGAAGGAGCGGGCTGACGCTGCACCCCCGGTCGCCGTTCCGCTCGCTCCAGCAGAACCAAACGAGCCAAAGCCACCGCCGCCGAATCCGCGGCCCGAGACCAGGAAGTACCGCACAGTTCCCTTATCCACCAGCGCGGCGAGCTGTTGCACCGTAAGGATGCGATCGCCGCCGTTGAACCCACCCAGGTCCATGACCGGTTTGCCGGTACTCAAGATGTACGGCTCGGCCGCCGATGCGTTCGCTGTCGCAACGAGAAACTTCGCGTTGCCCTGGTGGGTTTCAAGGTATTTGACAAGGGCTGGATTCGCAGCCGTTCCATCACCGAAACCGCCCCCGCCTGCGTGCCCGAATCTACCGCGGAAACCTCTGCCCGCGAAGTCCTGGAAGTTCACATGCTTCCCATTGGGTAATGTGAATGAGCCGGTTCGAAAGTGGCGCGTGCCACCGCCCCCGAAACCCCCGAATCCACCACCTCCCGAAGGGCCGGCGCTCGGCGCCATGCTGGGTGCGGCATTGGCCACGGTGTACTCGCTCCAGATGAACGGGGAGAGCAATAGAGCCAGGGTGCCCAGTACGGCCGCCCCCAGCATCATCGCGTAGGTGGTTTGCTGTGCGAACCGACGCCGCACTGCATCAATGCGTAGCGCTGCCAGGATCAGAGCGAGCACGGCGGCGCATCCAACTACCAGGGGCGTCTGCCAGCCGTTCCACGCCGGGAAGAAGCCAAGGATGTGGGCTTGCACCAGGGCCGTTGCAATCAAGGCCACCGGCAGCGCCCAGCCGCGCCATCCGGCACTGCGATACGCCCGCCAGAGCGTGACCAGCGCAATTCCTGACAAAGCGGCGATTGGTGGTGCCAGCGTCGCTAGATAGTAGGCGTGGAAGAAGCCGGCAATGCTGAAGAAGGCCACGCCCGTCGCCAGCCACGCCCCCCACAGCACGGCCATGCTCTGCTCGCGATCCAGCGGCCAATGCGGGCGCCGCTGCCACATCACCACGATGAAACCGATGATGGCGAGCAGGATAAGCCATCCGGTCTGGCCGCCGAGCGAAGCGTTCACGAGGCGCTGAATACCGGGTGATCCTGTTTCACCCTGTGTAAAACCCAGATTGGTAGGCGAAAGATTAGACAGCGTGCTCGACACCGTGGCGCCGCCGCTCAGGAAGGAGAACGTATTGCCCGTGAGCCGGCCCAGGCCGTTGTACCCGATCGCCAGGCTCAACTCAGAGTTGTTTCCACTTGATGCCACATAAGGCCGCTGGCTGGCGGGAGTGAGATCGACCGCGGTTACCCAGGCCAGTGAGACCACCAGCATGGCAATGCCGGCCAGCACCACATGCCAGACCCGTTCGTGCCAGCGAATACGCGCACCGACGAAGTACGCAAGAAAGATAGCCGGTGCGGCCAGATACGCCTCCAGGCTTTTGACGTTGAAGCCGAGGCCGACGAAAACGCCGGCCAGCACGATCCACCGAAGCCGCCCCTGCTCCACCGCTCGGGTGGTCGCCCACGCCGCCAGCAGCAGGGTCAGCACCAGGATGCTCTCCACCAGGTTGGTGCGATCGACCAGCACTGACACGGGCGTGATGGCAAGGGCCAGGGCTGCCAACAAGCCCGCCGGCCGGCCATAGACCCGGGCCACGAGGCCGTACAGCAGCCATACGGACAGAACACCGGCGATCGCCTCGGGGAGAATGAGGCTGACTCCATTGAAGCCGAAGACCTTTGCACTGGCGGTCTGGAGCCAGAAGGCTAACGGGGGCTTGTCGATCGTGACGAAGCCGCCTGGATCGAATGAGACGAAGAAGAAGTTGTGCCAGCTCAGCAGCATGCTCTTCACAGCACTGGCATAGTACGAGTTGCCCAGACCAACACGGTCGAGCTGGATAAAGTTCAACAGAGCGGCCAGCAAAAGAATCGCTCCCAGCCCGATGCGCTCCCATGCGACCGACACGAGCGTGATACGTGTCGCCTGGCGTTTCTCGCTGACGGCGATGGATCGAGCGGACATGTGGTTTCCCTTCTGAGTAAGTTGATGAAATTGTCGATTTCCGACCCCGTTATTTCATCATGCCGGGACCACATGACACGTGGATGGGGTGAAGATGTCAATCTGATGACGTTCCGGGAGACCCAGGGCGTGGTCGAATCCGGACACGTCCCGATCATCACGCACGCGCGATCGGTGGGTGATGAACTCGCTCAGTCACCCAGGTAAGTCGGGGTGAATGCGGAACCGCGAGTTGAACAACCGACACAGATACCCTGGGTTCGCGCGACCGGCACGATTCGGCCGCGCTTTCCACATGGACCGCCTGCCCCCAGCCGAACAAGTCGACGTTACCGTGCGTGTTCGGCTGGGGTGGAGCGGCTAACCTGGTTGCCGATGAGCTCGGGCCCGCTAGCGAATGACGTAGAAGAACAGATCGGCGACGGCTACATGGTTCCGTCTAACCGTGACTACGAGGTGCGCAACGTGATTCACTCGCGAGAAGGCAGACGCCAGAACGGGGAAGGTTATGTCCCACCGGCCCCTGACGGTGGTACGCCCACGCAACAGCACCGACCGACCGCTTGGGAAGTTGATCGCCAGCGTGGCCGGCAGGCGCAGCTTCTTGTTGGTCTGGATGGTGAGATGGTCGAAGGTCCCAACACGTACCGTGTGGTACCAGATTGACGTCCACTTGAACTTGAGATACACCGGCGTCGGAGCTGGTGTCGGTGTCGGCGGTACCGGGGTTTGGGTCGGCGTGGGAGGAATGGGCGTCGCAGTTGGAGTATTGGTGGGAGGAACCGGAGTGTTGGTTGGCGTCGACGTCGGTAGCGGCGCCTGCACATTGATGCTGGTGGAAGCGCTGATGCCGCTGCTTGCCTGGGACGCTGTAATGACTGCCGAATTGGTAAGAGCGTCGGTAGGCACCGTGACGACCGTACTGAACGAGCCGCTGGACGACGAGTCGATGGTTTGGGATGCCGTCTCTTGACCGTTGGTTCCGGTGTAGACCAGGTTGACCGTGATCAAGTTGTTCGGCCCTGGCGCAAAATTTAAGCCGCTCACCGCAATCTGGGTACCGGGTGCGGCCTGTGAGGTGTTGACCGATATGCTTGCCGGGACATTGGTAATGCCGAGGGTTGCGGTGGCAGCATAGCTCTGCCCGTTGCTGAGAGCGTTCGCGGTCGCGGTGAAGGTAACCGAACTACTGGCGGCCGCCGACAAAATGGGCACTTGCAGCACAAACGTACCGCTGGTTGAGGCCTGCACGGTTTGGGAGACGGACTGGGACGCGCCGTTGGCCAATGGGATTTGCGCGGTGATCGTTACGGTTGCGTTGGGCGGGAAGTTCTGACCGCTGACGCTGACGGTGCTGCCGCTGGTAGCCGAGGTTGGATTCAGGATGAGCTGAGGATTGAGCGAGACAGTAAGCGTGGTCGAGGCGTTGATCTGGCTCGTTGCTCCAACGGCCGTTACGGTATACGTCGTGCCGCCGACAATATTCGCCGGAACAGGCAGGGAGACACTGATCGAGCCGGTAGAACTGGCCTGACCGACGACCGAGATCTGTTGCTGGCCGCCGCCCGTCAAGCTGGCGAGATATGCCACGCTTACCGACTCGTACGCCTGGAAACCGGCGCCGCTGACCGTGACGTAGGAGCTTGCCCCCGGAATTTGCGTGCTGGGAATCACTTGAATACTGGCCGGCTGGGTAACCGTGACAGTCGCCGTCGCGGCCACTTGCGGCGCGCCATTCTGGTAAATGTTGATGTTGTACGTACCTGGCAAGACGTTCGCGGGGATAGCAAGCGTGAGCGTAACACTCCCAGTGCTACCGACAAACCCACTCTGCGTGGACGTCTGTGTGGTTCCCCCGCCGAGAGTAAAGACTGCCTGAGCAGTCACGCTGGCACCCGGAGTCAGTCCGTTTCCGGTCACGGTGACGCTGGTGCCGGCTGGCGCGGATGCCGGGCTGACCGTCACCGAGGAGGATTGCTGCACCTGCAGCGTGGCAGTGGCAACGGTCGTACTGCCCGAGAAAATCTGAATCGTGCACTGGCCGCTAATTGCAGTTGTAGGGACCACGAAGCTCAGCGTAAGCTGGCCGCTGGTGCTGACCGTTCCGCTGGTCGGCGTGATGGCACTGCCACACGTAAGGTTTGCCGTCACCGAAGTGCTCGGGGCAAAGTCGATTCCGTTCAGTGTGACCGTGCTGCCGGGAGAAGCCGGATTTGGAGTGACGCTCGTCACCTGCGGACCAGCCGCCACCTGGAAAGTGGACGTCGCGGCAGTCACCGAGGCCACCTGGGCACTCACCGTATAGGTTCCGGATCCGGCGCCGACCGGAAGCGTGAGCGACGCGGAAATTGCGCCGGCTGAAGTCGATACAACGGTCTGGGACAGAATGCTCGCGCCGCCCTGAGGTGCAATGGTTAACGTGACATTCTGACTCGATGGGAATCCCGTGCCGGTTACGCTGACCGTGCCACCAGGCGATACTTCTGACGGCTGTGCCTGGATACTCGGAGTAGCCGGACTGGAGCACGTTACGTTCAGGGTTTCACTGATAGGAGTGGCACTTCCGGCCTGCACCGAGACGTTGTCGGTACCGGTGGGAGCGTTCGACGGAATGTAGAGCTGGACGCCGCTGAATGCGCCGGTGACGTCGGTCGTGACGGTTACGGGAGTGAAGTATGTCGGCTCGAGTTGAGGGATCGAAATCGTGAGGATCGTGCTGGCCGGCCAATCGTGGCCGGAAACGGTAACCGTGTTGTTACAGGCCACGGTGGTCGGTGTCACCGCAATTTGGGGAGTGGTCGTTTGAGCCGAGGTTGATGGGAAGTACCCACGGCGCAAACAGCAATGCCAGAGCAATGCTTCCAATCAACATGCGTTTCATATGCATCCTTCCAATTGAGATCGACGGACACGACCTGATTCACTAATCCACGATACAACCGTATGTTAAGCCTGTTTTCCGTGAAATCTCGATAGTGCCGCGAACAGCGCATTGACACTGTAATTTTTGCATTCTTCGCTACCAGACAGGGACTTTACCGCGAAGCTCGAAATCAGCAGAGATCCAGCAGTGGACGCCAGGTTCATACACTCGGCTCCTGCGAATCGTCGCTTGTTTTTTCGCAGAATACCTTCACGCTACGTTCTCAAGATGGCAGGTTGATGGGAGGAGCATGACAGTTGCATGACATGGTCCCTGACTTTGAGCTCCGGAATCCGTCCATCGCAACGCTTCGAGAAGCAGTCGCGCCAGCATTCTCCGCCGTCAGGCCGCTTCCCGGCCCAGTAGGCCCCATGTTGAACCGGGTCACCACTGCAGCAGATTGATGGCGGGTGAACGCGAGCCGACGGTGTGGTCTCCGCACGCAGCAGACTGGAACAATCCTGTGGCGCAAAGCAATATAAAGGTAGTGTCCAATTCAGGCTTGCATGGGAGGAAACCTCGAATGAATGACACGGACGAGTCCGGCGAGAGCACCACCGCGGTCGACGAGACATCCGGGAGATTCACTGACGAGGAACGAGCCGCGATGAAGGATCACGCCCAGGAGTTGAAGGCGGCCAGGCGCCGCGGCCCGCGGGCGGACAAGGGGGATGGGGAACGCGACGTGCTCGCCAAGATCGCCGAGATGCCGGAACACGATCGCGCCATAGCCGAGCGGCTTCATGCCATCATCAAAGCCAGCGCACCGGACCTCGTGCCGAGAACCTGGTATGGGATGCCCGCGTACTCCAGGGACGGCAATGTCATCTGCTACTTCCAGAGCGCGCAGAAGTTCAAGACGAGATACGCGACCTTCGGCTTCAGCGATAGGGCGAACCTCGACGACGGCCCCATGTGGCCAGCCGTGTTCGCTCTGATGGAGCTGACTGCCGACGGCGAGACACGGATTGCGGAGCTCGTGAAGAGGGCGGTGAGCTGACGGCTGGGAGCTCACCGTATCCTCGCGAGCGCCTACAGCGACAAACGCTCGGGGGCTGAGGCATTTCCAGCAGGCTTACACCGCACCGCACTGTATGCCATCCTGGGTAAATTGACCCATACCGAAGGTTGAACGAATCCCCGTGCACCGCGATTCGGCAGGCAAAGCCAGTATCGTTGGGGGAGGAAGGCGCGGCAATGCAAGTTTGGCTTCGGAAACCCTGGAGAGCGGTCGTCTTCGCCCTCTCTGCATGCGTTGTCACGCTTGTCACTGTGAAACTTGCCTCCGCCTCCAGCCCCGCCGGCGTTTCAGCGCACGTGCCGGCGACGGTGAGAGCGGGCAGCATTGGCGAGTTGCAGGTGGACGTTCTTTGGACAGGCTCGTTTCCCATCACCAGTCTCGTTCGGGTCGACGGTGTTCCCGGATTGAGTGGGCGCCAGTTCGGCCCGAACGGGTACGAGAGTCGCCTCTTCTGCGATGACGACAACCCGGCGGCGGTCGTGGCAACCACGCGGTCGAGCGTTGTATGGGCGACGGGTGGGTTATGGCACGGCGCGGCGTGCGAGGTCCGTCTCTTCTTCATCCCGTCACGTCCGGGCCGCTACGTCGCCCGCGTGCACTTCCTCACTGGCCGCAATTATCGCACGCTCCTCCGGCACGCCTTCGCCATGCAAGGCGAAGAGATAGACGTCCCGATAACGGTCCGCCCGCGGCCGCAATTTCCAGGAGCGTAAAACCCCGACGTTTGACGCGTGGAACCGACAGCCGCAATTAGAAGAAGCCGTGAAGGCCCCAGCCGTCACCGCGATTTGAACACGGACTCATGCTACGCGAACGTCCATTGTCACGGTCAGCCCCATATCGACTACCGGCACGAATGACTCAACCGGAACCGTCAGGCGGGCTTCACCCACGCCGATCGACACAAAGGTTAACCTATCGATTGGCATCCAATGATTGCAAGCGTGCTGACCTCGGTGGTCGTACCGGCTGGGTCCACTTCCCCTAACTTCGCCGGGTCCACGTTACGGAGCGATGCAGGGCATGCGCCGGTCGATCTCGGTCAATTTTCGGGCGGTGACAGCTCGCGGACTACCTGTAGAATGCCCGCCACGTCGGGCCGTCCCTTTCCCTCGGGCGCATACCAAACATATCGAAGAATCCGGTCAGAATCGATGACAAATGCGCTTCGGCCGGTAGTTCCCGGCAAGGCTGTGCCGGTGCTGAGCGGCACATGGTAGTCGGCGGCAAAAGTACGCGCAAAGTCGCTGATCAGCGGATATGCGACGCCCAGTTCCTTGGCCCAGACTCGATGCGAGTACGGGCTATCAACACTGATGGCCGCCACCTCAAAGCCGGCACGACGAAACTCGTCGTATGCGTCCCAAAACTGGGACACCTGATTCCCTCAGCCGCCGGTGAAGTCGAGCACGTAGGTCGAAAGCACGACGCCTTGCTTGCCGTCCAGCAACTGCCCGAGAGACGTTTCCGACACCTTGTCTCCCCGGGCCGCCAGTAACGTGAAATCCGGGGCTGGATCGCCCACCTTTAACCGCTCGTCCGTCATGCTCACCTCGTTTGACGCTGCTTGCATATATTCCAAGTGTACCGAGAACGGATTCCGTCCCAACAATCGCGATGTCGACTCGATCTATTCCTGTCTCCGGAGCTACACGTGTTTGATGGACTCGAAAAATTCGGCGCGGATGTGGGAGGCGTCCTTGAATACGCCCCGCATGGCGGATGTCACCGTCTGTGAGTTCTGCTTTTGTACGCCTCGCATCATCATGCAAAGGTGCGATCCTTCGAGCACGACCGCGACGCCTTTCGGCTGCAGCACCTCTTCCAGAGCATCGGCAATCTGGGTAGTGAGCCGCTCCTGCACCTGCAGGCGGTGACTAAAGAGATCCACCAGGCGAGGCACTTTGCTGAGCCCAACTATCTTTCCATCGGGCACATAGGAGATATGGGCGCGTCCAAAGAAGGGCAGCATATGGTGCTCACATAGGCTGAAGAACTCGATATTCCGGATGACGACTACCTCGTCGTACCGTTCTTCGAAGACGGCATCTCCAATAACCTCCGCTGCATCCTGGCTGTATCCACCAGTCAAAAACGACAGTGACGTCCATACCCGACTCGGGGTGTCAACCAGACCTTCCCGCGAAGGATCCTCACCCAGTTCCTCAAGGAGGTGTCTGACCAGGAGCTCTCCGCGGGTGTGAAACGTCGTGACCTCGGTCGGTTCGATAACTGACTGGCGCATACCTGCCCCTTTTCTAAAACTAATTAGTATTATATTAAGAGGTACATGGAATACTGTCAACTCTTTAGTCGAATTGGATATGCTTTAGAAATGGATGGTTCGCACGATGCCTTTACCGATCGAGTGGCAGGCATTGCCGCTCTCAATGACCCGGTGCGGCGCAATCTGTATCACTATGTCGCGGAACGCCGTTCGGACGTAAGCCGGGACGAGGCGGCAAAGGCTTGCGGAATCTCTCGCGCTCTGGCGGCATTTCACCTGGACAAGCTGGTTGACGAGGGATTACTCGAGCCAACCTTCAGACGGCTATCAGGACGAACGGGGCCTGGAGCCGGGCGACCTACCAAGCTGTATCGCCGTTCCGGCCGGCAGGTGTCTGTCAGCCTGCCTCCACGCAGCTACGAACTGGCGGCGACTCTATTCGCGTCGGCGATCGATGGATCAGGGGCTCATCCCGCCCAGGCAAAACTTGCGGAGGTTGCACACCAATTCGGGGAAAGGATAGGCGTGGAGGCCCACCGTGGCACGGAGCCACTTCCCGATACCCCGCAGGCGGCGGTGATAAGCGCGCTCCGTGCCTACGGGTACGAACCCTATGGGGATGATGCCGGCGACGTGCGCTTGCACAATTGTCCGTTTCATCCCCTGGCGCGTGACCATCGCACGCTGGTATGCGGCATGAACCTGCAACTCATGACCGGCATGATCGAGGGATTGGGCCTGCGGGACGTCACCGCTGTGCTGGAGCCTCGGCCACACGAATGTTGCGTCGCATTTCGAATTGGCGAACAGCGTTCCTGACTGGTTATGGTTGCTGTCGCTCACTCCGCTGCGAGGAGCTTACACAGCAATGCCGCGCGGAGCGGCAACGCGTCGACCACCACATGCTCGTCCAGGGAGTGCGCGCCGCCGCCCACCGCACCCAGGCCGTCCAGAACCGGCACGCCCATCGCCGCACAGAAATTCCCATCGCTGCCGCCGCCCACCGCGACCTCTTCCAACGGGAACCCGAGCTCGCGGGCGATCGCCCTGGCGCGCTCGTACAAAATCCCGCTCTCGCTGGTGCGCTCCATGGGAGGGCGATTGATGCCGCCGGTTACCTCGAGCCGAATTCGTTCGTCGTGTGGCGCGAGGTGCAAGATCGCCTGGCTGAGGCGTTCCCCCTCGCTCCGGGAGGCGAAGCGGACGTCGATCTCCGCGCCGGCGCGATCGGCGACCACGTTCGATCGCGTGCCTCCACCAATCACGCCCACGTTAACCGTCGAGCCGGCAGCGGCGTTCGAGAGCTTTCCAAGGTCGAGAATCAGGTGGGCCAGCTCATCAATGGCGCTGACGCCTGCTTCCGGGTCGAGTCCGGCGTGCGCGGCTCGTCCATGTGCCGTCACCCGAAATTGTCCCACGCCCTTACGCGCTGTCTTCAGTGCGCCGTCCTGGCTCGGCTCCAGCACGAACACCAAACCGGCACGATGAGCCTCGCGTTCAATGAGCTCACGCGAGCTTGCACTCCCCGTTTCTTCATCCGAGGTACACAGAAAGACGATGCGACGATCGCTGGTCAACACTGCTGACAACGCACGAATGGCCCAGATTGCCTGTACGATACCGGCTTTCATGTCGAACACGCCCGGGCCACGTACCAGCCCTGCTTCGAGCTGGAACGGCATGGTATCGATCGTTCCGACCGGCCATACCGTGTCAAAGTGGCCCAGCAGCAGGACCGACCGATCGGTTTCTGTTCCCCACTCCGCCCGCACATGGCAATTCCCACTCTCGGCTTCCAGCACCTGGCTGGATGCCCCGGCCCCCTCCGCGTAGGAGGCGATAAAGCGCGCCAGGCTCGCAAGCCGATCCGCGTCCCCGGACGGCGATTCGTGCTCCACCAGCCGGCGCACGTCGTCGAGCATGGCAGTGAGATGCTCCTGGAGAAACGTCAGAGCGCGATCGGTCACGACATCGCTACCTGATACGTGCCTGGAAACGTTGCAGTGCGTTCCCACCTGATGCCGGGCTCGAGATCGACGCCGATTCCTGGTCCATCCGGTACGGAAATAGTACTGTCATCGTTTAAAACGAAACCTGGGCCGGCGATGTCTCGCTCGTAATATCGCGCGCTGGCCGATATGTCGCCCGGTAGGTTGAAGCCCGGCAGCGAGGCAATTGCGACGTTGTGGGCCCGACCGACGTTGGTCTCGAGCATGCCCCCGCACCACACCGGCGCCGAGCGCGCCCGGCACAGGTCATGGATTGCTCGGCTCTGAGCAAGCCCGCCCACGCGACCGGGCTTGATGTTGATGATCCGGCAGCTTCCCAGGTCGATGGCGTGGCGCGCGTCGTCCGGCGAGTGAATGCTTTCGTCGAGACAGATCGGTGTGGTCAGCTCGCCTTGCAGTCGCGCGTGATCCACAATATCGTCCGGCGCCAGCGGTTGTTCGATCAGAAGCAGGCTAAACCGATCGAGCTCACGAATGGTAGCGGAATCAGCCAGGGTGTAGGCCGAGTTCGCGTCGGCTTGAACCAGCGCCGTGGGGTAGGCATCCCGGACCGCTGCCACGAACTCCACATCCGCTCCCGGCGCGATCTTGAGCTTGATGCGTCCGTATCCCTCCGCCAGAAAGCGCCCGACGGTTTCTACCAATGCATCCGGTGAACTGTGGATCCCCACGGAAACGCCCACCGGTACGCGCGAGCGCGTGCCGCCCAGGAGCGACGCGAGCGATACGTCGCGGCACCGTGCGAATAGATCCCAGCAGGCCATCTCGATCGCGGCCTTTGCCATGTTGTGGCCGCGCACGGCAGCAAAGGCCCCCCAGACGTCTTCCGGTTCCACAACCGTGGCCGCGAGCAGGAGTGGTGCGAGAAAATCGGACATCACGTGCCAGGCAGTGCCGATCGTTTCATAGGAGTACCAGGGGCCGTCGAAGGCCACGCATTCTCCTATGCCGGTCTCGCCTTCGGCCCGCACGGCGACGATGATGCATCCCCGCTGCAGAATCGAGCCGAAGCTTGTTGTAAAGGGCGCGGTCAGCTCAAGCTGAACCTGCTTTAACTCAATAGATTCGATTCTCATTCCCCGTCTCCTTCGGTGGAAGCAGGATGTACGCACCGTCGCGGAAATCGCAGGCTTGGTATCCCTGGTCGAACGACGCTATAAATGCCTGCCGCACGGCAAGGCGCCACGATAACGCGATATCCGGCGCTCTACCTTTTATTGTTTGCAAGTCGCGGGGCACTTCGATCGCAATCGGCAGGCCCGAGACGATGCCGTCCACTGCAAGCTCCGGGCTCCCATTTCGGTTATGGAGGATGGTCTGGGGTGCGGCGCCCCAGCCGGGGGGACGCCCGTCCGTCCGTAAGTCCCACTCCACGAGTAATCGATCGGACGGGAGATCCCGGTTCAAAGCATCCTGCATCGGTCCATAGTAATCCGGTCGGTATGTTCGGCAGACCGCACCGAGCTTGTGCAGATTCAGGTAGGCATTTCGTGCTTCCAGCGGATCGAATGTCCAGCGCATGAGGTCTAGCCCTTGCTCCCGAGCCACCTCCCGCTGATACCGCTTGAGAGCCGCTCCAACTCCATGCTGCCGGGACGCAGGAAGTACACCCAGCATGTGGGAAGCATGGAAGTGCCGCCCTTCGCTGCTTCGCGCCAGAAAGCCCAAGACGAAGCCTACCAGGGCGCCTTCGACGCGCGCACCCACCAGGATGCCGCCGTATTCCGATACGATCAGCAACACATGCGAGGGGACAATCCAGGCCTCATTCGCGCTCCAGATCTCCATCTGGAGCCGCTCGACCTCGCGTGCGTGGGATATTGTGCCCAGCCGTTCGATCGCGATGCCGTCCGCGTTGGAAATCGACTCCGCTACGGCTGAAGAGAAATGGTGAACCTCCGGCTGTGGGCTCACGTTGTCCCTGCTTTTCATGCCTCACCCAGCAATCGATGACAGTCGTTGGTGTACTGCATCGCCCATGGTAGTCATCGAACCGGCGGGCCGCGTTGGACGTTCCTACTAAAACCGCGCGTGCCGTGTGGAAGCTCGCCAAAAGCCGGACCGGCACGAGCTCTGTCAACCGTACGCACCTTGCCGGTATCCTTGACCATGATGTTTCGTGTGCAGGAGATTCACTCGATTCTTGGCCCTCACCTGGCCCAGTTGTGGCTAAACGACCGGTCACGAAACCGCGCCGTTTCCTGCGTGACGTACGTGGAGGATGCCGGCGACCTGGGTGCCGCGCAGCCCGGCGAGTTGATGGTTATGGCGACGAGTGCAGCACCCGAGCAATACACCTTCGACCTGCTCGAACGGCGAACCGAGGGACCAGCGGCGATAATCCTTTCCCCGAGCGCTTTGTCGGAGCCGGAACAACGGCGGGTGCGTGAGATTGCCGCGAACGGACAGGTCGGCGCCGGCATGCTGCATGCAAACGTCGAGCCACGCCGCATGCTCAACATTCTGAGCCGCGCCCTTACTGCCTCATTCGGCGGCATCGATCCTGCCAGGTTGCATACCGCTCAGACGCTGCAGAGCCTGGCGGAGACGCTGGGACGGCTCATCGGCAATTCCGTGACGATCGAGTCCCCCAGTCACGAAGTGCTGGCAAACTCGCCGACCGGGAGTGATGTGGACCGACACCGGGTCAATACCATCCTGCGCCGGCATGCCGCCACCAGGGTCATGTCGCATCCGGATTTCAAGTCCTTTCTGGCCCAGGTGCGCGGCAGCGACTGGCCGCTTCACATTGAAGCCCATTCCGGGCTCGGCCATTCCGGTCGGGTCGCCATGCGAATCGCCGCCGATGGCGAGCTCTTCGGCATCATCTGGGTTACCGACACAGCAAGGCCCCTGCACGATCAGGATTACGCGGCGATTCGGCAGGCAGCAGGGGTAGCAGCCGCCATCTTCGCGAGCGAACGCCTGGCCACACGGCGCGAGGCGCTGCTCCGCGCGGAATTGCTCGAGGACGTCACCAGCGGCCGGATTTCCAATCCAGAGAACGTGCGGACGGTCGCGTTGTCGGTCGGCTGGAACATCGACCGGCTGCAGCAGGCGCTGGTGGTGGCGATCGACGACTTCGAAGCATTCCGGCTTCGCCGTGCGGGACGCGCCGGCGCCGCCTGGCACTGGGAGCAAGAGCGGTTAGTGGAATTGGTAAAGCTCGACGTGCTGGCCATTGATCCGGACGCAGTGGTCGGGATTCGCAGCTCGAGCGTTGTCATCCTGCTCGACGTCGGGCCTGAAGCGGGTCCCGAGCGGAAGGCCACGGCTACCCGACTGGCCGAGTCGATCGTGCGGCGCGCCGCCGCGTTTTTACACGATACGCGGGTGACGGTAGGCGTCGGCCGAGATTTTCCTTCCTTCGAACACATGGCCGAGAGCTTTCGACAGGCCGAGCTGGCAGCCGAATTGGGACAGACGCCTGTGGGGCGGCAACCGAGCCGTGCATTACGACGATCTTGGCATTCATCGGGTGCTTTTCGCGCTACGCGAGCACGAGGGCATGGTGTCGCCCGCCCTCCAGAGGATTATCAGTCACGACCGCGAGCACGGAACGGAGTACGTGCTCACACTCGCGGCCTACCTCCGACATATGGGCCGTTTGCGGTTGGCGGCGGCCGAGCTCGGCATCCATCGCAACACGCTCGAGTACCGTGTCGGGCGCATTGCTCAACTGGCGGAAACAGACCTGGAACGATGCCGACAACCGGCTGGCGCTGGAGCTTGGAATCCGGCTACTGGAGCTTGATGGCACCGTTTGCGCGCGGCGTTACGCCTCCTCAGGAGGATGCGATCGGGTAGAGCCGTCTTCCGGCGGTGTCCATCCTGGTCCCGGCAGCACGCGCCCAGGAGTTGCACCGGTGTGCTCGTGCGTTCGCCAACACACGTGTTCCGTTGACCCAGACGTCTCGGATGCCGATGGAAATTTGGTGCGAATCCTCGAAGGTGGCGCGGTCGGCAACGGTTTCCGGGTCGAACACCACGATGTCGGCAAAGAAACCGGGCTGAAGAAGTCCGCGTTCTCTGATGCCGAGCCGTGCTGTAACTGCCGACGTCATTTTCCGAATCGCGTCTTCCAGCGAGATAACGCCTTCGTCTCTGACGTACTTCCCAGTACCCGGGTGATAGGTACCGTAGGCTCGCGGGTGTGTCGGACCCATGGCGATTGCCCAGGAGGGATCGACCCCACGGGCGTCGGTGGAGATCTTCATCCAGGGCTGCTGGAGCTGCAGCTGGACATTGTCCTCGCTCATCATGAAATACACGGTACCGATGCGCTGCTCCTCGGCAACCAGTAGATCGGCGGCCGTCTCGATCCAGTCCTTGCCCTGCAGCGCCGCGATCTCCGCCAGAGATTTGCCGATGAACTGCTTGGTGCTCCGGCTGGTTGAAATCGAGCGGGAACATGCCCATCGGGACCGGCAAGCGTGCCGAGTGCTTCCCAGCCACCGGACGGGTTCAGCACCTCTGCTTTGACGCCGGCCCGCATCACCGGATCACGCAGATTTTCGTAGAACTTCCCGTCGGCGGCCAGCCACGGGCGGAAACACCGACGACAAGACCGGTCCCACCCGCGAGGTATGGATACATGTCGGCGGTCACGTCCTGACCACGCGCGCGAGCACGGTCGATTCGAGCGATCGCTTCGCGCCATCTTCGGCCAGTTTGCCTCGCCCGAAGCCTTGAGGTGGTAGATCTCCACCGGCAGCCCGGCGCGCGCGCCAATCTCGAGTGTTTCCTCCAGCGCCTCCAGAAAGGCATCGGCCTCCGAGCGCATATGGACGATATAGACACCGCCGTACGCGCCCGCGACCTTGCACACTTCGATGAGTTCATCGGTCTCGACGAAGGCATCGGGCGGATAGATCAGCGCGTACGCCACGCCGAACGCGCCGTCCTCCATCGCCTCACGCATCACACGCCGCATGATCTCCAGTTCTTCGTCCGTGGCCGGCCCTTCCTGCAGTCCTCTGGCATACGCCCGGAGGGTTCCACCACCGAGAAAGGAGCCGATGTTCGGTGTGACACCGTGCTCGCCCATGGCTTCCAGCCAGTCGCCGAATCGGGTCCAGCCGCGGACACGCTCGTGCCAGGCTCGCAGAGACTCGTGCTGCTTCCAGGGAAACATTTCGTGATCGACCTTACCACCAGCCGGCGCCGGAGTCCAGGCTTCACCCATGATCTCGGTGGTCACGCCCTGGGTGATCTTGGAAAGGCAGCGCGGGTCGATCATCAGCGGGATGATCGAGTGGCTCTGGATGTCGATGAACCCGGGGCAGACCACCATCCCGCCGGCATCAACGACTTCGTCGAGCGGACGTGGCATCCTCGTCTGCCCGGCGGCAGAATCGCCGCGATGCGATCTCCCTGAAGCGCAATGTCGCCGTAGTACCACGGGTTGCCGGTGCCGTCGACCACCCGTGCGCCGCGAATGAGAACATCGACGCTCACCGTTTCGTCCCGTTGACCGTCATACCTTTGCCGCATACCGTCAACGTAGCGTTCAGCATCTATCGGCCTCCGACGCGGCGACGCGCTTTCCGCTTGCCGGGTGGAGAGACGGCCTCCCAGATTGATGGCTGCCACACTGCCGGTGTCATCACGCGTAAAGAAGCCCCGTAGCCCTTCGGCTGGTCCTCCTGCGATGATGTACCGATCGTCGGGAAGTATGGTGATGGGGAAAGGAGGCTCATCTTCAGGCTCTTCCTCGCCTCGCGCGCGCGGGCGCTCGCGAGTGCGTCGGGGTGCTGGATCGACTTTCACCATGAGCCCGCCGTCCTCCACGTAGATGCGTACCAGCGAGCCGATGGATTCGAACGTGCCGGCGTAGCCGTACAACTCGTCGTCGGAGAGCGTGAGCGGCTCCGGTTGCTGCTGAGACGATGCCAAGATAGCGTTCGAGCGACCACTTCACCAGGGCTCCGTGGAGCTGAGCACCGTTCGGGACCGAATTGGTCAGCACCACGACTGCAAAATTGCGCTCCGGCACCATCTGAAAAGCGGCACGCTGACCGTGGGTCGATCCCCCGTGCCCCACCATGCGAACATCGCCGAGGTCCCTGATGCAGCCATGAGATGCCGACCGCGTCGCCGATGAGCGCTGCCACCCAGATTGAACGTCTCCTCTTGCATGCGGTCGAAGCGATTTCTCCGAGAGCACCTGCTCGCCATTCTGTGCCGCGGCCATCACCCAGGTGGAAGCGCGCCCACGCTATTTGGTCCCCCACGTTCGCCGACCAGCCGCCGGCCGGGGTTATGCTACGCGGCATCGCCCAGGGCCGAGTCACGGTGATGCTGCCATCGGAATGGTGGACGTGCCCCACCGACGAATCGCCGGGTCATGATGTCGTCCAGCGAACGCAAAGGTATGTTCGAGACCAAGCGGTTGCAAGATGAGTTGGTCGATGGCATCTTCGTACACCAGGCCGGTCACGTTCTCGATGACCCGTCCAGCCAGCACCAGGGCGGCGTTGTTGTAGGAGCCTGTTGCCCCAGCGGATACACCTGATCGAGCTCCACGAGTTTCTCGACGTACCGAGCAACGGCATCATCACCGCGTCCCGTGTCTTCAAAGTAAGTCGCCCTGCCAGCCGGCGGAGTGATTGAGCAGCTGGAGCACTGTGACCCGCTGCGCCACGTCGTCGTCTTTCAGTTGCAACTCCGGAACGTAGCGGCGTACCGGTGCATCGAGATCGATCTTTCCCTGCTCGACCAGCCGCATAATGGCGGTCGAAGTAAACGTCTTGCCGGTCGATCCAAACTGAAACAGCGTGTTCTCGTCGACCGGCAACGGGTTCTCGATACTGGTGATGCCGTGAAACGCGTACTGTTCCTCACCATCGAGGTAGATCCCGACGGCGACACCGGGAACCTCGATACTCGGTTGCCAGCTCGGTAATTTGAGAATCGAGCTCGGCACTGTTCAACCGGAGTGGTGGTAGTTACCTGGGACATCTTCCTCTCCTTTTTAAGCGCGGTGTAGGCGCGGATTGAGAACCTCGGCCAGTCCATCCCCCAGCAGGTTGATACTGAGAACCGTCAACACGATGATGACGGCCGGGAAGGTGACCTGAGCCCATGACTCGAACATGTAGTTGTAGCCGCTGGACGAGCATGGTCCCCCAGTCTGCGGCCGGAAGCTGCGTTCCGATGCCCAGGAAACTGAGAGCGGCCGATGCCAGAATCGCGCCGCTCAGGTTGAGCGTGGCGAGCGATCACCAGCGGGTCGACAATGTTTCGCAAAACGTGCTTCCGCATGATGTGAATGGGCCGGCCCCCTGCGCACGGGCGGCCGACGACGTAGTCGAGCCCTTTGGTCCCGAGAGTGGAAGCACGAGCCAGCCGGGCGTAGCCGGGGATTCCGGCGATGCCGAGCGCGATAATCACCGAGCGGATGCTTGGTCCGAGAATCGCCACGATAGCTGAGGGCGAGCACGAGTCCAGGCAGGGCAAGCAGGACATCGACGAGGCGCATCAGGATTTCATCGGCCAGACACGGCTGCCGTACCCGGCGACAATTCCCCAGGGAACGCCGATCGACGAACGAGACGAGACACGATCAGACACCGGCCGGAAGAGACGTGCGGCCACCCCAAACGAGCCGTGGCCCACATGTCCCTGCCCAGGTAATCGGTGCCGAGGATGTGGGCGGAGCTGGGATTCTGATTGAGTGTCGGAAAAGTTCGGCGTGTCGGGGTTGTACCGGGCCGACGAGCGGAGCGAACAGAGCAAGAAGCACGATCGACGCCGAAGAGGGTTGCCCCGAGCACGAACTTGGGCCGGCGGAGCGAGCTCGTCGATACCGGTCGCAGAGCGCCGCTGTGCGACCACCAGTTGGATCTCGTCGTCGAGGAGCATTTGCGCAGCCGGCGCTTACCTGTCCCGAACTGCGGCAGGCATGATGCGAGCGCAAAACGAGGCGCCTCGCCATCCGAGACTGCTGCGTTGCGCTGCTCGGTATCCTGACGGCTGGATTTGTCGGCTTCCGGGTCCGGCGTCACGAGTAATGAATCCTGGGATCGATGAGGGCGTAGGTAAAATCGACGAGCAGGTTGGCCGTAATCAAGAAGCACCGCAAAGAAGAACGTCGTACCCTCGACCACCGGGAAAGTCGCGCTGACTGACCGCTTTCAGCGTCAACGTGCCCAGTCCCTGCAGCGCAAACACGTTCTCGATGATGACTGCTCCGCTCAAGAGGCCCGCCACGCTGAGGCCAAAGATGGTAACCACCGGGATCAGTGCATTTCGCAGGACGTGCTTCACTATGATGATCGAATGTCGCACCCCTTTGGCGCGGGCCGTTCGCACATAGTCCTGGCCGAGCACTATCGAGCACGGTCGCTCGAACCAGCCGCATCAGCGACGAGGCAAGCCCAAGCGCGAGGCACGAGCAGGGAAGGATCCAGTACTGCAACCCCCCTTCTCCCGCCACCGGCAAGAGATGGAGCTGGACGCCGAAGACGAGACCGGCAATCGTGCCGAGGACAAATCAGGGAATCGAGAAACCCGAGGACGGCGAAGGTGGTAATGGCGGTACCAACCGGGTTGCGATTGAAGATCGCGCTTACGATCCCGCCGGCGAAGCCGAAGATGGTCGCGAGCAGCAAAGCGCCCGCGCGCGAGCTTCAATGTGGTTGGGAAGCGTATCGCGATTTCATGGAAGACGGTGTCGTGGCTGTACACCGAGTTGCCGAAGTCGAGATGGACCGCATTCCGGATGAAGTTCCAGTACTGGGTCAGGATCGGCTGGTCGTATCCCAGCTCATGACGCAGCCGAGTTTTATCCGCTGCGGTCGCCCGCCCAAACAGCATGATGTCGACCGGATCGCCCGGCACGAAATAGCGAAACCCGAAGAAGGTCAGCGTGAGAACAGCCCAGAGCAGGGGAATCGAAATGAGTATGCGGCGGACGATGAACGTGATCATGACTGGTCCATCCTAGCGACGCGGTACGTCAGTGCGCAACATCCGCACGATGCGCAGACGTGCAGGCTGCCACGACGCACCAGCATTCTGCATGGTAAGGAGCCGCACACGCTCATGTCCTCGGAAAAATATCCAAGGCAGCCAGGCTGAATCGGACGATCTTCCAATGTAGCTCTGTACCGCTGCGCGCTAGCATGGGCACACGCAGTGCTGCAGGGTCTGCTACCCGCATACTGGCGCCTGCGGAAGCTCTATATCGGAGGAGGAGAGGATGAAGCATTTTCCGACCCGGCACCGCCGAGTGGCCCATGAGCGACGACCGTTGCATCGGCTGTCAATCTTCTTGGGCGCCACCTTCGCGACCAGCGCGCACGCCAGCTGTAACCGTGCACAGGCGCAGCGGCGGCCCCAGCGTATGGCGGGAGTTATTCGTATCGCACGACCGACGCTGCCGACTGCCTCGACCCACAGAAGACCTCCTCGGCGCACCGCGACCTTCATCGACTCGTACATCTTCGACTCACTGCTGTCGATCGATGCCAAGGGGCATTACGTCGGCGATCTGGCGACGAAATATGAGGTCTCCAATGGGGGCACGCGCCTCACGTTCACGCTTCGCAAGAACGTCGTGTTTTCCAACGGTGATCCGCTGACGGCGCAGGACGTGAAGTATCACATTCGATCGAGCGCTGAATCCGGCGACTCAAGTCCCCCGCGACGGCGACGCTTGCTCGAACGGCGTACAAGCAACCAAGGTAATCAACAGCTCGACCGTGCGAGCTCGATCTCGGCCGCGCCGAACCGTCCGCTGTTGACCAACCTGGCGGGCGCGTACACCGGCATCCTCGACAAGAAGTGGTTCCAGGCACATGCAGGCAGCTAACGTGCACGCAGCCCGTCGGTTCCGGGCCTGTACGTCGTCCAGAGCACCGGCGGCGATTTCAGCAACGTCGTCTCTGACCGCGAACAAGCGGCACAATTTCGGACCGTCGTGGGTCAAGAACAAGGGTGTTCCGTACGTCACAACGGTCACCTTCAAGACCATCACCAGCGACGCCACCGCGGTCAGCGAGTTGCTCTCGAGCGGGGTCGACATCTCGGCGATCCCCGGCACTCAACTGAGTCGCGTGCAAGGGCACACAAGAACCTGGTGCTGCACAAGCTGAAGTCGCAAACCGTCACGTTTATCGAATTCAATACGACGCAGCCGCCGTTCAACAATCTCGCAAGCACGGAAAGCGTTTGTCGAACTCATCAACCGCCCGCGATCGTGAAGGCTGCGCTGGGCGGGTCTGGGTCAGGCGATCAACGGTCCGCTATCGCCCGGCATTCCGTACTACGACAAGGCCGCGGCCAAGTATATGCCGAAGTACGATCCTTCGGCGGCGCCAAAGACCATCGGCTCGTTGCACGCGACCGGACCGTACACGTACCTGACAGTTGGTCTGCCCGATCTCTCCACCGAGGCCGAGATCATTCAGCAAGCCGCCGGACAGGCCGGTATGCAGCTGAATATCGTCACCAAATCAGGCGTCGGCGATTTCGTATCGGACGCGGACAAGGGCAACTTCAACGTACTCTCGCTGGAAATACGTATCCGGATCCGGACGTGCTCTATCTCGTGCTTCGACACCATCCCAGGGTGGTGGAAAGGGTCTGAACTGGACCGGCGATAACCAGCAACCCCACACTGGATTCATTGCTGCAACGAGGACGAACGACCATTGCTCAGCAAGAAGATTGGCATCGATCTACGACCAGGCGCAGGTCCTTGATCAACAAGCAGCTCGACTTCATCGGCGTGGTCGCCCCCACTGGCATCCTGGCAGTACGATCCAACCGTCAAGGGCTATCATCGTTAACGCCGGTAGCACTATCGCAGTGCAGGATCTCTACGTCAAGACCAAGTAAGGAAACAGGATCTCATCGATATCGGTGATTCACGCCGGTCGAACAACACGCTGTGCTGCTCCCAGCCGTTTCCAGCTGTTACACGACAAGAGTCACCGAAGTCTATGGAACGGTTGCATGTTCCCGGCGTCGCCCTCGGAATCATGCTGGACGCTGACGTGCACATCGCCGGCTTCGGCGTGACGAATGTCGACTATCCTGCACCCGTCCTCACCGACACGCTATTCCAGATCGGCTCGACCACGAAGTCTGTCACCGCCACGGCGGTGATGCGCCTGGTGGAGGAAGGGAGAGTCGATCTCGATGCACCGGTGCGCGGCTATCTACCTGACCTGACGCTTGAAGGATGAAGAGGTCGCGCGAGCGGTTACCATGCGCCAGCTCCTCACCCATACGGCCGGCTGGACCGGAGACTACTTTGCAGACACCGGACGCGGTGACGACGCCCTGACCAAGATGGTGGAATCGATGGCGGAACTCGAGCAGGTTACTCCGCTCGGTGCGATGTGGTCGTACAACAATGCCGCCTTCTACCTTGCCGGGCGTGTACTCGAAGCGGTGACCGAAACGCCTTACGAAGTTGCCATACGCGAGTTAGTTCTCGATCCGTTGGGCATGACACAGCTCATATCTTCTTCCCGAGGAGGTCGATGGTTCGGAGCTTCGCGGTGGGCCATAACGTGGTCGATGGTAGGCCGGTGCGATGGCAACGCCGTGGCCAATCCCCCGCTCGGCCAATCCTGCCGGTGGGGTGACATCCACGGCGGGCGATCAGCTACGCTACGCCCAGTTCCACATGGGCGACGGAACTGCCGCCAACGGACAGCGTGTGTTGTCGGCCGACTTCTATCGAGCTGATGCAAACTCCGATGGTTTCGGCGGGCGACGGGTTAGCAGGTGGGCTTGAGCTGGTTCCTCCGCGATGTTGAGGGCGTTCGTCTCGTCCAGCATGGGGGAAGCACGAACGGTCAGCAATCACATGTTCGAATTCGCCCCAGAGCAGCGGTTTGCTCTGACTATCCTCACCAATGCTGAAGCCGGCTTGAGCACTCGAATGACGAAGTCGAGCGGTGGGTGCTTCAAGCACTATCTGGGCATCTCCGAACCCACAGCCAGTGCATCCAGCACCGCTCGGAGGCGGAGCTCGCCGAGTATTTTGGCACGCTACGAAACCGCCTTGACCTCGGTCACGGTGCGCGCCAGAGAGGACGGTGCGCTGGAGTTCGCGTACGCGCTCATCGGCGAGTTCCCGGCAGATTCGCCACCACCACTACCACCGCCCTTTGCCGTGGCGTTCTATGCAGCCGACACGCGTCGTCGTGTTCGACGGTCCGTTTGAAAACGTGAAGGGAGAATTCTTGCGTGACGCCGATGGACAGGTCGAGTGGCTTCGCTTCAGCGGGAGACTCCATCGTCGCAGAGAACTGAGCGCTCGAGCGTGCAGTAGCCCCCAGGGAAAGGTAGAACGACCATGGCAGTTGCAACGCGTGACGACACGATAACGGCAGCCGATGTCACAGGAATTGAAGGGCTTCGACGATTACGTGCACAGGCTGCATGCGCGATTGGAAAGTTCAGGGCCTGAGTGTAGCCGATTGCCAGAGGCGGGGAGATCGTGTACTCTCGCGGCTTCGGCCGGCGGGATGTGGATCGAGAGTTACCGGTCACGCCTCATTCGCTCTTCGCGATCGGGTCGACATCGAAGACCTTCACGACCGCCGCGCTGGCGCTTCTGGCGGATGAAGGGAAATTCGACTGGGACCGACCGATTCGCGAGTACATACCGACCTTCAAGCTGTGGGACGCATTTTACTACCGAAAGAATGACCGGGAAGGACCTGGCAAGCCACCGCTCCGGATTGCCGCGCCACGAGTTTATGTGGTACGGGTCGACACGAGTCCCGAGAGGATTTATTCTCACGTTTGCGAGTATCTGCAGCCGACCGCCGATTTCAGGACGGTCTGGCAGTACCAGAACCTGATGTACATGACAGCGGGCTACATTGTTGAGGTCCTGAGCGGCCTGTCCTGGGAGGAGTTTGTGCGGCAGCGCATCTTTGCCCCCCTCGGCATGGCAAGCAGCCATATCAACGCGACAGAAGTTGAAACCGCACCCGATTTCTCCCGCGGATATCGGGAACACAAGAGCAGAGTGGAATCGATGGATTTCTATCAGGGCTTCGAAGCGCTGGCTCCGGCGGGATCGATCTACTCAAATGCCGTGGATATGAGTCAATGGATATTGATGCAGCTCAACGACGGCAGGCTGGGCGAGCAACAGTTCCTCTCCGAGGGAGAGGTTCGACTGATGCACACGCCGCAGATGTTTATCAGCCGCGGGCAGTACGACGAGCTGCCATATTCCAGCTACGGCCTGGGGTGGTTCGTCGAACCGTATCGCGGCCGGGATATGATCCATCATGGCGGCAATATCGACGGTTTCAGCAGCATGCTCGCACTGATGCCCGGGGAAGGTATCGGCGTGGTGGTGCTCACCAACATGGACAGCACACCGGTTCGGGATATGATCCCCTACAATGTCTTCGATCGCTTCATCGATGGCAAGGTGATTCCATGGAACTCGCGCCAGCAGGCTCGCCGGGAGGAGCTACGTGAGGCCGAGAAGCGCGGTAAAGGGAAGCGCCAGTCCGACCGCGTGCGAGGGACCCGTCCATCGCACAAGCTGAAAGAGTATGCGGGCACGTACCGGCACCCCGGCTACGGGCCGATCCGGATTGAGCTCGACGGGACGAGTCTGAGCGCGTCCTATAACAACATGGAACTGAAAATGACGCATTACCACTACGACGTGTTCCAGCTCACTATCGATCGTTTCGACATCACCATGCTGGCCTCGTTCGGGACCGACAAACGTGGGGCGATCGGCACGCTGATGGTACCGCTGGAGGCGACGCTGAACGATATCGTCTTCGCCCGTGTGCCCGATGAGGCCATGACCGATCCCGAGCTACTGGCTACCTTCACCGGCACCTATGAAGTGATGGGAAGGCCCCTGGTGATCGAGCTCACCGAGATCACGCTCCATGCTTCACTCCCGGGCCTCCCGCCCCAGGAGCTGGTCCCGATCAAAGGGACGGAGTTCGCGCTGAAAGCGATCTCTGACGTGACCATCGAGTTCAAGCGCGATAGTGACGGGCGTGTGACCGAGGCTCTGGTAAACCAGATGGGCGTGGTGCTGGTCGCGCGCCGACGGTAGCCCTCACTCTGCCGGGTGACGCGGGCACCGCTCCAGTGGGACGCGTGCCGATGATGCGTGCTCGGGCAGCCGAGAAATCGGCTGCCGTTCAATGGTGTCGGCGACGTCGGCCGAATTTTCGTGCCATTCCGTGGCGTGGAACGTTCACCTGGCTTCCGAAGGTGTTGCCGGCGAAGACGATTGGAACCACGACCACCGGCACTTGCACGCTGGCGTCCGACGGTACGTTCGTCCCGCCCGGCTCCACGTGTAGCATGCGGCGCAGGAGCCAGGTGGCGAGCACGGATGCGGTGATGGAGAGCAGCAGGGATGCTAGAGCCGGTTGGATAGTCTTCATGAAACACTCACTTTTACTTGTGGTGAGACGAATGGTGAAACGGCTACTTGCCGGGTAAAGGGGTGAATGCCGCGCTGATCGCGGGTCCGGCATTCAGAAGCCGACCAAGTTTAGCGCGAGCTGGTTCGTAGCGCGGAGGTCCGCGGCTGGAATGCGTGCCGAACTCAATGCCAACTCGGGTCCCGGCGGCATGTCACGCCTCTGCGGGAAGGATGCCTGACTTCGCGATGGCGCCAAGCCAGTGCGCGCTTGGCTTGGGAGATCGACGTTGCGTGACGCGATCCACGGCGATCAACCCAAACGTTGGCCGGTAGCCGAGTGCCCACTCATAGTTATCGAGTGCCGACCAGTAGGTGTAGCCGCGCACATCGATGCCGTCACGCAGACAGGAAGCGACGCCACCAAGTGCGCTTCGCACATAGGCGATGCGACGGCTGTCGATGTCGGTTGCAATTCCGTTTTCGGTGACAATGATTGGTATCCCGGCCCTGTTTGCCGCGTACCGTATTGTTGCTTCCAGTGCCTGGGGCCAGAACTCGTAGTGCATCTGCGTCTGCTCCACACCCTCGGCAGGAGGAAGTAGACCATCGGGACCTACTCGCCTCCGCGAATAGACCTGCACACCCAGGAAGTCATCGCCTCGCGCACCCTCGAGAAAAACATCGTTCACCTCCTGGTTCATGCGATTGGCGGTATCTTCCCCACCGGGAACGGGTTGGAAGTCCTGGAGGGCCAGCGTCATACCGGTAGGTAGGTCGGGACAGACGTTCTTGATCGCCTCGTAGCCGGCACGATGTGCCGAGAGTATCGTCTGGACGGATCGCTCCGACGAGACGTATTGGAAGGGTGCAAACCGATCCGGGGAGGTCCCAAACGTGGTGGCTGTGCGCTGCCACCAGTCGCCCGGGGACCGAACATCGATGAACGGAGCGATCACTCGGCCGATGTTGAGCTCGTTCAGAGTGCATGCGTAGCCGCATAGATCGCCAAGGTGTTCTGCCGCCCGCCGGCAGAACCGGGCAAAGCGCTCGGGTGTGTTCGCTGCTTCCCATCCACCGTCACGAACCAGCCAACGGGGCGAGGTGAAGTGGTGAAATGTCAGCATGGGAACGATCCCGTGCTCCACGCAGGTCTGGAGCATGCGACGGTAGTGATCGAGCGCCGCGCGAGAGAACTCGCCCTGCTCCGGCTCAATGCGGGACCATTCCAGCGAGAACCGGTACATCGTAAAACCCAGATCGGCGAGTAAGGCAATATCATCGCGGTAGCGATGATAGGCATCGCAGGCATCGCCCGAAACCTCGACGTACGGACCGCCCTCGACGTGCTCCATGGCCCAACTGTCGTTGTTGACGTTATTGCCTTCGACCTGGTGCGCCGCCGTGGCAGTGCCCCACAGGAACCCTTCAGGGAAGCGGAAATCGTTCATGCGTGAACCTCCGGAAGGTGAATTCAGCCATCGGGCTTCATTGAGAGGATACCGGTATGAACCTGACCACGGTTCGAAGTCGCTCCGTGCGGCGTGTCATACGTCCAACGCGCCTCCACTGCGTCAGTCCTCATTTCCCCAAGGTCCCGCGAAGGAGGTTCCAGAGATCCGGGTATGCGCCGTCGTAACCGAGGACCCAGATGGCGACTCCCGCGAACCCACTCGCTTTGGCATACGCGTACTTCACGGCGATTGAGCGATCGTTCTCGAACCATACCTGGTGTTGAACGCCATTGCGGTCGACGTACTGACAGTGCGGTTCCTCGGCCTCATTGTCCCACTGGCAATGTGTCGGGTTGATCTGCGCGAAGGTGCGCATTCTGCCGTACGAGAGAATGGCGGCGTAACTATTGGGATTGTTTGCCGGCAGCGTACGGCGAAGTGTGCCTGCTCCCGGACGAACCGCCCAGTCCCACCCGGAATACGGGATGCCCATGACGATCTTCGTGCGAGGAATCACCCTTAGATAGTCCCGATAGGCGGTCGTGACGTCGAAGGCGAATCGGCGTGAGCCGAATCCTCTCATGGGCGCATCCGGTCCGGCGACATCGGAACTGGCGTTGTAGTAGTCGTACGTCATACCAATGAAACGATCGACGACGGGAACCAGGTTGCGAAGGTTAAACAACCCCGGTTCGCGCGCGGCCAGTGGAGGCAGCGTCACGCTGAGGGTGGTGTTTGGTGCCCCGTGGCGCAGACTTGCCGAAAAGCGATCGACGAAGGTGGTGAATTCATGTCGATCTACCGCCGGCGGAGTGCCCGAGTATTCGAAATCGAGCGTGATGGCATTGAGGTGACGCGAGTGAATCTGATCGAGCGTGTCGTTGATCAGATTCTGCTGGGCGTTCGTACTTCCCAGGAAGGATCCGATGTCGCTATTGTCGAGCGCGGCAAGGGTCAGCCCGAAGGCGTCACCCGAGATCTGCACCTTCGCGATCAAATCCTTCACTTGCTGGGAGTTCCACCAGCGCCACCCCGGCTCCGTCTGATTCCCGATTACCCGGACGATGTGTCCGTCTGGGCCAATGGTGAGACTGAAAAAGTTGACCTCGGACAGCAAGTTGTACCGTGCCGAGTCGATGTTGTCCAGGCGCCAGTAGGGGAGAAATGCAGTGGCCTGTTTCGTTAAAGCTACATGCGGATGTTGTTCGGCATAGATGAGATCGGAGAGCACGTTAGCGGCCGATGTGGTGGGATAGGAAACGTGGGCGTAGATCAGAAAACCACCGACGAGCGCCGATAGCAACAGCACGATTCCTATGGCGATTTTCTTCAACTTCGGTGTGACCTCGGAGTGGAAATCGTCGGGTTGCGTTCCACTATATCCTCAGGGCTCGCAGCAAGATGTGACTGTTTATCTCTCCCCCAGGAATCCGTAGATCGACGATGGGCTCGAGAGAGTTCCGCAAGAAGCACGGTTGTGGAAACTCACGCCGGGTGAGGATTGGGGCTGAGTCCCGCGCTCAAACATGTGATTCCACTGCATGAGTTGTCCCCCACGGTATAGTGGTACTTCATGAGGCGAGTGACTGAACTGAGAAGCAATCGGTCGTGACCAAACGCGGATGGGCGCTGTTTGGCGCGATGTGTGTGATATGGGGAATCCCCTATCTGCTGATCAAGGTCGCGGTTGATGTCCTCAATCCGGCAACTCTGGTGCTATTCCGGACAGGGGGCGGTGCGCTCATCCTGATCCCGCTGGCGCAGTATCGCGGCTATTTGCGCCCCTTGATCATGCACTGGAAGATCGTGCTGCTCTACACCTTCGTCGAGGTAGCGATACCCTGGTTGCTGCTTTCAGATGCCGAGACGAGACTCTCGAGCTCGCTCACCGGCCTGCTGGTGGCGGCCGTACCGCTCGTGGGTCTGGTGATTGCGCGCATCGTGGGAAGTGGCGAACACTTCGGCACGCGGCGCGTTCTCGGACTGCTCGGCGGAATCATCGGCGTGGGGATCTTGCTCGGCTTCGATGTACGCGCCGACGACGTGCGGGCGGTACTGGAAGTGGCTGTAGTGACGGTGGGGTATGCGTTGGGACCTATCCTCATCGCCCGGCAGTTGCGCGATCTGCCATCGATGGGTGTGATCGCCGCGTCGCTCGGGATCACGGCACTGGTGTACCTGCCACTGGGACTGGCGCATTTCCCCTCGGTGGTCCCGCCGTTCAAGGTCTTCCTGGCAGTCGCCGTTTTGGCCGTGGTGTGTACCGCTCTGGCATTTGTTCTCTTCTTTGCGCTGATAGAGGAAACCGGGCCCTACCGGTCGACGGTGATCACCTACGTCAATCCTGCCGTTGCCGTCTTGCTTGGCGTCGTGTTGCTGGGTGAACCATTCACACTGGCAACCGCTCTTGGATTCACGCTGATCCTCTCGGGCAGCATCCTGGCAACCGCCCGCGCACCACACCCCGAAGAAGGAGCGCCGGCGTGACGGTTGGACTCGAGCCGGCGCGTGGCTCAACCACTACCTGCGTGGGCACGGAGTTCCGCCTCGTTTACCCGGTAGCGCGCGCCGGTCATTCTCGAATCCGTGATTCCGGTCGCCAGGACCTGGTGGGCAACCGCCGCCACATCGTGAAAGGATTTGGCGCTGTTCCCCCATTGGTGACCGACATCGACCTGTCTCTGGATGACCGGTTCCTGTACGTGTCGTGCTGGGCGACGGGCGAATTGCATCAATACGACGTGCGCGATCCGATGCATCCCAAGCTGGCAGGGAAGCTCGAGTTGGGTGGGATCCTTCACCGCGCGCCACACGCCAACGGTACGCCGTTCTCCGGCGGCCCGCAGATGATTGAGGTTAGCCGCGACGGTCGTCGCGTGTACGGAACCAACTCCCTCTACGGCAGTTGGGATCCACAGTTTTATCCGAACGGCATTACGGGGGCAATGTTCGTCGCCGACGTCAATCCCGAGGGTGGGCTATCGCTCAATCCCGACGTCCTGGTGGAGTTCCCCGGTCACCGCGCGCACCAGGTGCGCCTTGAAGGAGGCGACTCCTCGACCGACTCGTTCTGCTTCGTTTAGCGGGGCAGCGCGAGGAAAGAATTGCACGAACGCATCCCAGCGCGATATGTCTCGGTGGGCCGGTCGCCGGGCTACGACGTGATATCGCGCTGGTAGACCACGACGAGCATCGCGCCGATCAGTATCACCAGGTACACGGCCAGAGCAAAGATGGACGTTGGAATGCTTGCAGAGCTGCCGGTCGACCGTCCTCCCGGTCCCGCGACGACCAGCTCGTTCGCGAGACGAGACGTCAGTGCAGTCGTGTATGCATCCGGAAAGTGGAGGGATACACTCTTCCAGGGATCACCCAGTGCGCTGAAGATACCGGTCACGGCAGCCTGAGCGACGGCGAAGCCAATCCCGATGCCAATTCCCGCGGCCGGCGAGCGGAAAATCACGCCGGCTGTATAGGCGAGGACCACATAGAAGGCACTTGTGTACCAGGCCGCAAAGAACAACTTGACGACTACGGCGGCAGCATTTGAACCCGCCGGCGGAGTGGCAGCCACGGCGTTCGTAACAGCGGCCACGATCGAGCCGGCAACCGCTCCGACGACCAGGACGAGGATGAGACCGAATCCGACGGTAAGCAGAACGATAATCAGGCCAGAGAGGCTGAAGGCAATCCGATTGGGGGCACGGGTGAGCGCCATCCGAATCGTGCCCCAACTGTACTCGCCGCCCGCCCAACTCCCGGCCAGGACCGGCCAGATAAATGCCGCAAATGCGGCGCCGAAACTCAGAGCCACGACCAGTCCATCCGGCCAGATCAGATCGCCGCGATATTTGGCACTTGATGAGACGCCAAGGAAGATGAGCGCTACGATGGCCAGCAGGATGAGGATCAATATACGTGGCATCCAGCGGTGTCGAAGTTTGCGCCAGTCGCTGTGGAGAAGTCCTATCATGACTCGCCTCCCGTGAGCTCGAGGAAATACTGCTCCAGACTCTCCTGACGGGGTCGGATGATCGCGGGGTAGAGACCGTTCTCGCCGAGTAACCTCGTTATCTCGGCACTCCGCGTAAGCGGTGCGGCAATCAGGAGAGAGTCGCCCTCACGCGTGATGTTGCTCACCCAGGGAATCACTCGTAGCACCTCCGCTGCCTGGTCGGCCGGATCGACCTGGATCTCGATCTGATCGCTCGCGCCAAGGAGTTCCTGAACGCTGCCCTGCGCCACTATCCGACCGTGATTCATGATGGCAATGCGGTCACAGACCTGCTCGATCTCGTGGAGGACATGGCTGGAGACGAAAACCGTATGTCCTTCCTCTCGTAGCCGGTGCATCAACGTGCGCATCTCGACAATTCCCGCCGGATCCAATCCATTGGCCGGTTCGTCGAGGACCAGAAGATCCGGGTCCGTCAGCAGCGTGCTGGCGACACCAATCCGTTGTTTCATTCCCATCGAGTAGGTGTGGAACGGCCGATTCGCCGCCCCGTGCATATCCACCAGCTCGAGTGCCTCATCGATTCGGCTCTCCGCACAGCCGGTGAGATCTCCAACCAGGCGTAGATTCTCTCGCCCACTGAGGAAGGGATAAAAGGTCGGGTTTTCGATCAGGGCGCCGACGCGGTGCACGGCCTCACGTAAGTGGCTCCTCACATCGATACCGAGAATGCGCAGCTGCCCGGAGCTTGGCCGGGCCAAACCGAGCAGCATCCGCATCGTCGTCGACTTACCGGCACCGTTAGGACCGAGAAAGCCAAAGATCTCGCCCCGATTAACGGTGAGCGTGAGATGATCGACAGCCAGTACGAGACCGTAGTGCTTGGTTAACTCGGTGGTTTCGATCGCTGGACTGACATCGGCCATGAGACTTCCCCTGCAGCCGCGCGAGTTGCGGCACTCTAGTCAACGTGGGCTGTGGCACTTTGAGTGTGGTACGCTGGCCCCACGGAAAGCAATTACCGCCCCAGTTGGGCACTGTCCCAGAGCGGCAGTGGGACATTCGTGGATACGAGCCAGGACAGTTCAGCGGCGGTTCCGTGCTCGCGCAACGGGCATTCGATGCGGGACCTTTCAGGCCGCCTCACGCAGAAACTAGATCGCGGCCACGGAACACGGATGTTCCCACCACCAGGAGTACGAGTCCGGCAACCGTCAGAATGGCGGCAGGCAGCAACGAGAAGCTCTGAGCCGGAACCGCCGCGAGCGCGTGAAACGGGCTGAGATCGAGACTCCAGGACGGTGCTTTGATCGCCGTCCCGAGAGCCTCCCAGAGATACGCGACTGCAATCGGAGCGTAGACAAATGCGATGGCACGAGGCGCTATCGCCAGCACCACGACTGCGATTCCGGTGCTCAACACAATGAGCGGGATGCAATTCAGGGCCGCCTCGATCACCGAGCCAAAAGCGAGGTGTTGTCCAACCACCGCGGCGCCCGCCCAGAGTCCGACAGCCGAGATCAACGCAAGTACAAGCGCTACACCTGCACCGAGAGTGGCTCTGGTTACAAGCCAGCCAATCCTCGAAAGAGGTTGAGCGAGCACAAGTTCCAGTCGACCTGAAGCTTCTTCGCCACGCGCTCCAACCACCATTGTGACCGCCAACAGTGTCGCTACTACCTGGACGACTGAATATGATGCCGCGATAAAGGCGTCGAGGTTGAAACTCGGGGTGAACAGCTTTGAGAACGCCGAGTTGGACTTCACAAGATCCAGCAGTGTCTTGGTCAGGCTGCCCAGGAGCAGGGTGTACGCCACTGAACCCACCAGCCACATGGTCAACTGTGGCATCTCGTCTCGCAGCGCGGCTTGCCAGGAAGTGCCGAGTAAGAAGCGCCGTGGCGTGCGGGTATCGCTGTGGGGAAGGAGACCAAGTCCGATGTCGCGTCCCGCGAGCAGCCGAGTCGAGGCGCCCCCGAGCAGCATCCACGTTACAGCGATGAGTACGAGGGCAACCGGCGATGGCGCCGCGGGCGGATGGAGCTCCTCGAGCCATCCGAGTGGCGTTACCCACCGCAGCCAGCCGATTCCACTGCCCGTATCCGCGGCGGTGCGGACGATTAAGGCAATCGCGACTGCCATCGTAGCGGCGATCCGAGCTCCCCGTGCTGTACCAACCAGCTGGCTGGTGACCGCGCCGACCGCCGCGAACAGAAGGGCCGGCAGCATCAATTGCAAGCTGATCTCAAGCGTGCCGGCAAACGTCATCAAGCCGCGTGTGACGCAGAAGACGGCCAAACCGAGAGCATTGACCGCACCCATCGCCACAGTTTCCAGCGTGACCGCTACGAATGCGGCAGTAAGCCAGGTCCCTCTCGACTGCGGTCCACTCAACGTCAATTCCGTACGGCCGGCATCCTCTTCTCCCCGCAATGCGCCAATGGTAATGAAAGCTCCCCAAATCGCGGTGACTATCACGACGAAACCCAGCGAGCGCCATGCCAACCACCCGGTTGCATTGGCTATGTCGAAGGGGTAGCCATAGAAGGCCCGCAGCGCACCATTCGAGGTGAACGACGATAGAAGCGCGGCGCGGGTGCGAGGGTCTGGGAACACGGACTGATACGCCGTCACCTGGACGATGTTGTTGGTAGTGATCAGCGCAGTCATAACGATGAGCAGCGTACGGTTGACCCGCAACTGGCGCCGTACCATGACGTACAACGAGTTCACCTCGTCAGCTCGCGCCGCTGCGTGCTCTCACCGGTTGATCGACCGGCGCAGCAGTGCCCCGGTAGTGGACCAGGAAGATTTCTTCGAGTGAGGGCTCGCGGCTGTCCAGGGTTTCAACGGGCATTCGAGCCAGGACTTGCAACATCGGTCCCATGTCACCACGGATGTGCAACTCCACGTGACGGTCATTTTCAGTTGCAATATCAACCCCGTCAAGGTGGCTAAGGTCCGCAAGCGAAACGTTAGACTCCTTGAACGTAATGTCGATGGTCCGCGCAGTGAGGTGCCGGAGCTCAGCCAGCGTGCCCTGGTCGATTAACGTGCCTGTCCGCAGGATGCCGATACGATCGCAGAGAAGTTCCACTTCGCTCAAAATATGTGAGGAGAGAAAGATTGTCTGCTCGCGCTCCCGCGCCTCGGTGACCGTGGAGCGAAAAGCTGCCTCCATCAAGGGGTCCAGGCCCGAGGTAGGCTCGTCCAGGATGAAGATCTCGGCCCGAGTGGAAAATGCTGCGATCAACTGAATCTTCTGTTTGTTGCCCTTGGAAAGGGCACGTACCTTTTTCGCGGCATCGAAGTCGAAGCGATTGATGAGCTCATCACGATAGGCTCGATCGCATGTCCCTCGAAGGTTGGCGAGGTAGTCCAACGTTTCGGCGCCGGTAAGTGATGGCCACAAAGTCGGCTCCGATGCGACGTAGGCAACACACCGATGCGCGCCAACTGGGTCTGACCACGCGTCATGCCCGCCAATAAGGGCGGTTCCCGAAGTGGCCCGGTGGATGCCGAGTAATAAGCGGATGGTGGTTGTCTTCCCTGCCCCATTGGGGCCGAGGAAACCGTAGACCTCTCCTCGAGAGATATCGAGGTCGAGGTGGTCGAGCGCCAGCGTTGCGCCGTACCGTTTGGTCAGGGCCGACGCCTGTATCATCGATGTCATCGTTTGCTCCTGAGTCCGGACCGGCGGCCGACCCACAAGTTGGGCGCAACTCGCATGGCCCGTTCCGTGACTCATCGTATGCGACCAGCCGTGTTCGCGACATCGAGCGGAGAGCCGATACTGGGGCAGCAGACGCCGCACCCTGCCGCCATTCGTCTCCGTCGTGCTTGGTCACAAACAGATTCCAGAGGCACCTCTCAAAAGGACCGTAGCACTGAGGGACGTGGCGTGGAGCGACTTCATGGAGACTCCGCGCGGAGAGTTACCGAGCGGGCCATTGTCCGAACTCGAAGTCTCCTGCACTACCTCTGAAGTACGCCAGCGGGGTCGAACCAGGGGCAATACTCTGGTAGAGGCGTCCAAAACAGTACGCACGAGC
>CAVTRL010000006.1:0-152244 GCA_963737125.1 uncultured Chloroflexia bacterium
CCGGGAACTCCTCCAACGGAGTATGGACGGATGCCTAAAAGAAAGCGACACTGAGGGTGCCTGGTTTGGACCCCATACCAGAGTCAGAGCGTGCTCTCGCCAGACTGTCCATAGGGCCGCAGACATGCACCAGCGGAAAGGATCATCGTCGTCCCATGACAGAAGATCGCGAACAGCGGCTCTACACAGAACTCGCAGGAATCCACGAAGAACTCCATGCCCTTCGTAAAGACTTCGAGGGACGCGGCATGAGAGAAGAACTCGATAGCCGGATCAACAATTTGGAGATCGAGGAACGACTGCGCCAGATACAGGACGAGATATCGGAAGAGAACAAGCCGAGAAAACGAGGATGGTTTAGCCGCGGGTAAACGGTCGGAGCTAATCCGCCATTGGGACCACTGATGTCAGGTACGGGAGAATCGGAAACAGTTGCTCCGGCGTATTCCAGAATGGATCAGTCGACGGATCGAGCGGTAGAGTCCCAGGGACCAAGTACTTTGGATGCTTGACTGAGACGGCCATCGTGTGGCTCTCATCGGAAGAGACCAGGTAACCATCGACCGAGTGCATCCCAGCATCGTCAGGGCCTAGCACCATCGCGCCTTGCACCGCGGCATCCCCTTCAACGACACAGGGGGAGTGCCTGCACGAGCATCCCGGAGCCGATCCTCCCTGCAAGCGCCTCGGTGACACGTTGAGCCGCCGGTTGTTCCCGCCAGAACACAGCCAATCATCTACAGGAGATGCAGTTTAGGTGGCGACGATATGAAGAAGCAGCTACGAGAGATTCTCGGCCAGGTGCGTCAGGGGCGGAGCTGCGGGCCGGTGGATATGACTAGCGCTATCCGTGCTCCCGGTTCACAGCTGTTGCTCTTCCGTCTGCCGGCTACGTTTCTGTTTGCGAAGCGTCCAGGTGCTGCTGATGTGCTCTTCCATGGCCGCAGCCGCGCCGCCGGCGTCACCTCGAAGCAGGTGCTCATAGACTGCGACATGTCCCCGGTGCGATTGACGAATGTCTTCTTCGTCTGCCTGGGGGTTGTATCGCGTGCTGGCTCGGGCGTACGGGTGGATCGAGCGGATAATCGAACGGCCGAGTCGATTCCCCGAGCACCGCTGGATGAAATCATGGTATCTCGTGTCGGTCATCTGGTAGCGCTCTGAATCCGTGATCTCAGACTCGAGCTCTCGCAAAAGGCGGCCAAGCTCATCGAGGTCTTCTCTCTCCATGCGCGACGCTGCCGCGCGGACCATAGTGCACTCAAGTGCGACGCGAACCTCCACCAGGTCATCGAGGATCTGCATCGTGTCGTCATGACGGATCGCCGCATCCAACACAATCGCGTCCAGCAGGTTCCACTCGTCTGGAGATGTGATTGTCGTTCCGTGACCCTGCCGCGCCCGCGCGAGCCCCTTCTCCTCGAGCACCTTGATCGCCTCGCGTACGACAGTTCGACTAATCCCAAATGAAGAGGACAATGACGACTCGGGCGGGAGCGAGGATCCGGGAGGAATCGACCCGCTGACGATCAGGTCGACCAGAGCGGCTACCACGGGGATTGCCAGCCGAGCCGGGCGCCCTGCCCGGGTTGAGGTGCCTTCGAGCTCGGGCGGAGCAGTAGCGATGCCGGCGTCTATCCGGCGAGATTGGTTCGAATCGGTCATATCAGCAACACTCTAGCAGCGGGTGGCACCGCGGGACTGAAGACTGGAGCTCTGTTCTTGCCGGCAGTGCGCAAGCTCATCGATGGCCTCGGTCACAGTGTTTTGGGGCGGACCGAGCGCTCACGCTTGCGATGCCACATCGAGATGATGTGCTCGCGCATCGCCTCGGCTGCGCCTTCCGTATCGCCGGCCTCGATCTGATCAAAGATCGCAAGATGCCCGCGGTGTGTGTATCTCAGCTCCTCGACCGTGGGGTCGTTGTAACCGGAACTCAACTTGGCCTGCTCGTGGATAGAGTGCACGACGGCGCGAGCGAGCCGGTTGCCCGAGATTCGCATCAGTTCGTCGTGGATTCGTGCGTCCAGCCGGAGGTAGCGCGGGATGTCGTCGAGCGCAAGCGCCTCTTCAAGCTCCCGCGCCAGGCCACGTAGAAGCCGGAGATCGCCGTCCGTCCGCATGGTGGCCGCGCGGGCTGCCATGCGGCCTTCCAGTGCCGCGCGTACCTGACTCACATCGTCGACTACCTCACGCTGCTCGTCGTGGCGCACCACCGCGGCGAGAACTGCCGGATCCAGCAGGTTCCACTCCCCAGGATCCGCGACCAGCGTCCCTTGTCCCTGGCGCACCGTAACAAGCCCCTTCTCCTCGAGCATCTTGAGAGCCTCTCGCACGACCGAGCGGCTCACGTCGAACGTCTGGCACAGCACAGGCTCCGGCGGGAGCAAGGTATCCGGTGGATATTCGCCCGAGACGATTCGATCGATCAGATCGTCGATCACAATGGCGCTCAGCCTCGCGGGCCGCGCTGCGAGCGACGTGATGGCCCATGTGGCCGCTTCTTTGGTCAGCGGCTGCGGGAATTGCTGGACCGGGGCGCTGTCGGACATAGTTGCATCATACCAGTTAAGTCATACATCATACGTATGTTGAATATCCTAATACGTATGATGTATGATGATCGGCATGAACACATTCCCATCTGCAACACGCATCACGCATATCGAGGCCTACTCCGTTCGCATACCGGGCGTGAATCCTTCGTTCGCCTGGCGCCGAGGGCTCCGTGGCAGCCCGCCCGACGGTGATGGCGCTGTGCTCCGAATCGGGACCGATGGGGGAGCAGAGGGTGTCGCGCTCGCGCCCCGCCGCGGGGCGGGCAAAATCCTCGCAGATATCGTCGACCGAGTTCTGCGCGACGAACTGATCGGGTCGGACGCACTCCAGCGGGAATGGCTGTGGCATCGTCTCTGGGAGCTAGACCGGACGGAAGAGCTGCCGCTGTACATCCTTGGACTCGTCGACACGGCGCTATGGGACCTGGCAGGTCGCGTTACCGGCCAGCCAACCTGGCAGCTCCTCGGGGGATTCCGCCGGTCGATCCCGGCGTACGCCTCGACCGTGACCTTTGCAACCGTCGAGGAGTATCTCGACGTCATCACTCAGTGCCTCGACCTCGGCTATCCCGCCATCAAGCTGCATGCGTGGGGTGACGCGCGCGACGATGCGCGCTTGTGTCTCCGCGTTCGTGAGCATGTCGGATCCGACATCCCACTGATGTATGACGGTTCTGCGGCGTTCGATCTGCCCGACGCGGTCTACGTCGGCGATGCGCTCGCCGATGCCGGCTACCTCTGGTATGAGGAGCCGATGCTCGAATTCAGCGTCGCCGCCTACAAGTGGCTCAGCGAACGCGTTCGAGTGCCGCTGTGCGTCGCGGAGACCTCGGATGGCGTCCACCTGAACACGGCCGACTTCATCGTCAGCGGCGCCGCGTCGTTCGTGCGCACCAGCGCCGAGCTGCGTGGCGGAATCACCGGGGCGATGAGGATCGCCCATCTCGCCGACGCGTTCCGGCTGCGGGCGGAGGTTCACGGCATGGGCAACTACTCTCAGCACCTCTGTATGGCGATTCCGAACACGACGTATTACGAGTCCCTGGTGACGTCGACGCGTGTGAAGCGCGAACCAGTTGTCGACAAGTACGGACTCGTGCACGCTCCCGAGGGTGCCGGCCTCGGATTACCGGCCGGCCCCGACTATCCCCGAGAACTCAGGCACCTGGTGATTGACGCCGCACTGTCTGCGGCGATCCTCTAGTATCTGAAAGGAGAATGGAATGCAGGTCTTTGGCAAGTTGACGTGGTGGCGGCCGTTCGGGCGGATCATGGCGGTTTCAGTCTCAGTAGCGGCGCTAGCTCTGGGGGTTGGAGCGGGCGGAAACAGCACGAGTGCGTCCGGCACGCACATGGTCGCACGGGCCAGTAGCAGTCCGCTCGTGGTGTGGGTCGACTCGGTGAGGTTGCCGGCTGCTCAGGCATACGCCAAGACGCATAAGAATGTCAATATCAAGATCGTCACATTCGACGGCGATGCAAACGGCGCGACAACCATGCAAACAAAGATCCAACTCTGGAACCGGACCGGCAACGGCTGGCCCGATGTCATCTTCAGCGAGCAGGTCAATGACCCGGTGTGGATGGCGCTCAAGCCGTTCAACTTCGCCGCTCCGGTCAAAGGTCTCATCCCGCAGAGCCTCCTCAAGCAGTGGCCTGCACCGTCTACCGCCCAGTGCATGATCAAGGGCACGCAGTATTGCGTCCAGGACAATCTCGCCCAGGATGTGCTCTGGGTCAATCTGAAGCTGATGCGCCAGTTCGGCTACACGGTTCCGACGACCTGGCAGCAGTGGGCGGCGCTCGGCCGGAAGGTCGCGACACAGCACCCGGGCTATATCATCGGGAACATCGGTGATTCGTTCAGCCACTGGATCTACCTGTGGGCGAATCAGTGTCCGCTCGAGCAAACCCGGGGTAATAAGCTCCTCATCAACTCGACGGATGTGCACTGCACCCAGATGGCGAAGATGCTCGACCCACTGATCAAGGACGGGACTGTACCGCCGTTGAGCGTGTTCACTCCCGACTTTGCCTCGAAGTACGGCGGAGCGAACGACAAGGTCCTGTTGATGTCCGGCCCCACCTGGTACGCGCACTCTCTCTTCGACCAGACGCTGCACATCCCGGCGGGGCAGATGACGGCGGCGATGCCACTGAAGTGGCAGGGCGACGCCAAGGCGTACACCGGTCAGGTCGGGGGTGGCCCGTGGATCATTTCGAGGCACTCCAAGAACATCAAGGCTGCTGCCAACTTCGTCATCTGGGCCACGACGGTCTTCAATCCCCTGCCGACCACGTCTGCTCTCGCGAGGCCCGGTTACCCGGCCTACGCACCCCTCGCCAGTCGCTATTTGCGAAGTTTGGCGAAGGATCCCTACTTCGCCGCCAATCCCACGCCGGCCATGAAAGCAGCCGCAACGAAGATCTGGAAGGGATGGAACCTGGTCACGTATCCGGACCAGCCCGTCTGGTCCAACACCGTCGTCACGCAGCTGGTCGCCGGCAAGTCGTTAAGTTCGCTACTGCAACCGTTCGGCGACGCCCTTGCACAGGCGGCGCAGGCGGCAGGGTATAGCGTAATTCGGCACTGACGAGATTCGTTTGTCTGGTTTAACGTCCGCGTACAGGGAGGCCACGCACATGCGTGGCCTCCGGCGTGGCCTCCGCTCGGCACGGGGGCTGCCGTTCATCTTGCCGTACCTGCCGTTCCTTATTGCGTTCGGCATCGCGCCGATGATCTACGCGCTCGATCTCGCCGTCACGAACGTCAACGGCGACTGGACCGGCTTCGACAACTTCTCACGGACGTTCAACGACTACCGCTTCGTCCCCGCGTTCAAGCACATCCTCCTTTATACCGGCGTCTGGCTCGGGACGCTCGTCGTCTTCGTCGTCGGTCTCGCGCTCCTCCTGCATGGCCACGCGAATCGGGTCTCGTCGACCTTCCGTTTCCTCTTTTACATGCCGGGCGCGCTGGCCGGCGCGGCATCCGTCCTCGTGTGGCTCTTCATGCTCGATCCGGTTGTCAGCCCGGGCTCGTTCCTCCTCGACCACCTGCTCGGGATACACCTCTTCGCCCAGTCGATCTCGCCCGGGAACCTGCCGTTCATCTTCGCGATGATCGCCTTCTGGACAGGCGCCGGCGGGTGGATCGTCGTGATGTACGGAGCGCTTAACACGATTCCGCACGATCTCGAGGAGGCCGCCCGCATCGACGGCGCTGGGCCGCTTACGATCGCGTTGCGGCTCAAACTGGCGCTTATTCGCAAGTGGATCGCCTACATGGTGATTCTTTCGTTCGCGACCGGGACGCAACTGTTCGTCGAGCCACAGCTTGTGAACCAAGCGAGCCTTGGCCTGGTCCCCGACACATGGTCGTCGAACCAACTGGCGTATCAGCTGGCATTTCGATATGGAGACTTCAATGGCGCGGCCGCCGTCGCCGTCGACCTGCTCGTGATTGGGCTGTTCGCCGCAGCACTGATCGTCACGCGCACCCAGCTGTTCAGGACGGGAGACTGATGCGGAGCGCGGCGCTCGGCCTGCGTCTCGCCATGCTCGCGGCGTTCGCCGCCTTCTTTGTGGTACCCATCATCTGGCTGATCCTCGCCCCGACGAAGACCGACGCCGCGCTCGTGACGAGTGCACCATTGTCGTTCGGCAGCTTCCAGCAGGTCGCCCTCGCCTGGAAGCACCTCGACGCTTTCAGCGACCATATCTTCCGCGCCTGGATCGGCAACTCGCTCCTGTACGCGTGCTCCGCGACCGCGATCGTGTTGGCGACCGCGATCCCCGCCGGCTACGGATTCGCCCTCTCGCGCTTCCCCGGCCGCAGGCTGGTGCTGGCGCTGACGCTCGTCGCGATGATCATGCCCGGGGCCGCGCTCGTGCTCCCGATCTTCCTCGAGCTGAATTCCGTCCACCTGATCGGGAGCAACCTATCCGTTATTCTGCCGTTCTCGTTCTTCCCCTTCGGCGTCTACCTCGCCTACATCTACTACGCAAGCGCGGTCCCGCCCGACCTGCTCGACGCCGCGCGTGTCGACGGCTGCAACGAGTGGCAAACGTTCCGTCGCATCGCGCTGCCGCTCGCAAAACCCGTCGTCGCCCTCGTCTTCTTCTTCAGCTTCGTCGCCGATTGGAACAACTTCTTCCTCCCGTACGCCGTTCTCGCGGACTCGTCGCAATACCCGATACAGGTGGGACTCTCGGACCTGCTGTCGTCGACTCCCTCATTCAACCCGGCCGCGGGCGGCGGCGGTCAACAGGTGAACATTTTCCGGCCGGAATTGGCGCTCGCGACGCTGCTCGCTGTTCTGCCCGTCCTATTGGTGTATTTGTTCGCCCAGCGATTCCTGGTACGAGGCTTGCTTGAGGGCGCGAACAAGGAATAGCGGTGCCCGACGGACTCATTGTCGGGCAGCATGCCATGGTCCAACGCGCAGAGATACAGGACGGCGGGAGGGGCATAAGCGACACATGTCCGGGGTCATTTCAGGGGCCAAAGTGCAGCATGTGTGGGGTCAAATGAGGGGTCAAGTTTCCTGTCGATTTGGCTCTCTGATGAGTGCTTCAGTGGCCGTAATCTCCCTGCCCGTGTGTCTGCAGAACGAGCACCGGTCTTCGGAACTGTGTGTCCGGGGGTCGAATCCCTCCAGGTACGCCACTGATTGCTTGTGTCCGTCGAAGATCGGGTAGAAGTGACTCACGGTCGCGAGAACTGGGTGTAAGTTCCCCGTCCCAACGCCAGGGTTTCCCGCTGCTTCAATCTGAGGCGTCCCCTCGGTGCCAGTCATGGACGGCGGTCATGGGAACTTTTGCGCTCTGCAATTCCTTGACACAGGCATCATATGGTGTCGGGAGGCAGGATCCCTTTGGCCATCGCCACGGCCACCGCCGATGCCCGCGAGTCCACGCCGAGCTTGCTATAGATATTGCTCAGGTGCGCCCAGACGGTGCGCTCCGTGATCCTCAGCCGTGCGGCGATCTCCTTGGTTCTCTCACCCTGTGCAACCCCCGTCAGTACCTCACGTTCCCGCTCGGTCAATGCTGGTCCTGGGGCAGCTGGTACCAGCTTTGCTTCACGAGCCCGTGCCGCCTGGGCGACCAGTCGGTTCATGACTTCGGGCTGGATTAGGACACCGCCCATGACCACGGTGCGAATCGCGTGGAAGAGTTCTTCGAGCCCGATATCTTTGAGCAGGTACCCGCGGGCACCGGCCTCTAGCGCCCGAATCATGAGGTCGTCATCGCTGTACGTCGTGAGGATGACGACGGCAATCTCCGGCCAGTCGCTCCGAATGCATTCGAGCGCGTCGATGCCGTCCATCCCGGGCATGCGCAGGTCCAGCAGCACCACGTCGGGATGCGCCGCCTCAATCACTGCGAGCGCTTCCGCTCCATCTGTGGCTTCGCCCACCAGGTCGAACTCGATCCCGCCCTCCTCCAGCATGACGCGCAATCCCGACCGGATCACCACGTGATCGTCGACCACCACTATGCGGATGGGCGGCTTCATCGGGCAGCACTGCGCCGAGGAGCGTCGGCTCTGTCCTGGGGCTCGACGGCGGACATGCCACGGTTCGGCACACGGAGTCGCACGGTCGTTCCCTTTCCGGGCTCGCTGGTCAGATCCAGCCGGCCTCCAGTGAGCCTCGCCCGTTCCCGCAAGCCCACCAGGCCGTAATGCCCGGTCCGAGTGGCGTCGCTCCCGGTCAGGTCAATTCCGACCCCATCGTCCCGGACGGAGAGCGCGATCTCGGAGTCAGCGGATTCCGCCACGATCCATACGTGTCGCGCCTGCGCATGCTGCGCAACATTCGCCAGAGCTTCCCGGATGAAGCGCAAGCAGTGGTCATGGTAATCCGCCGACAGTTCGACCAGTGCCTTAATGTCGGTGATACATGGGATTCCGGTTGCCTCGCCAAAGCGGTCGATCTCCTCACGCGCCGCCTCGACAAACGCTTCCGGGGGAACCGCCACGGTCCGCAAATCGTCAATTGCGCGGCGCGCCTCCGCCATGGCGCTGCGGGCATTGGCCATTGCCTGCTGCACTGCCGTCTCGGCCTTCTCGTACCGCCGCCCGGAGAGGCGAGCGAGGGCCACATTGAGCTGCATGACGACGCCGGCCAGCCCCTGCGACAAAGTGTCGTGCAGCTCTCGGGCCAGGCGCTGACGCTCGGCGGCCAGAGTCAGCTCTTCGATGCGCTCAGCAGACCCACGGAGTTGCTCGTGGGCGCGCGCAAGCTGGAGGTGGATCACCGCATATCCGACTGGAACCAGGAGGGTCACACCATAGAGGGGCACGATTTGCACGATGTTGTGCAAAACATCGGGACCCATGAGCCACTTGGGTAGGCTCAGATCCAGCGTCATGCCGACTAGAAGGAGTGCATAGAGACTCGCAGTTGTGACGATCTCCCAAATGCGCTCAACCATGGGGCTGGCGGCGATCAGTACGGTCAGGTAGAGCGCCAGGACGACCAGCGGCTGACGGATGAGGATCCCAATGCCCGCCGCTGACAGCCCCTGAATCACCACATAGAGCCAGAACCGGGGGCGCGTATACCGGAGAGACAGGCTGAGCCAGAGCAATCCCGCGCTGAGCGTCATGAGAAGCGTGAGCCAGAGGGTGGTGGCAGAGAGAGCCGGCAGAAAGCCGGTGCACACGGTGCCGGCAGCATCTGCTCCACATGCGGTCCCCTTCCCGCACGTGGCAGCGGAGTGTACCGTCCTACATGGCTGGTCAGACGGCACCATGGATTCCAGTGCGCTCACGTAGATGGCCAGGAGGCAGGCGGCAAACAACCAGCGGGGCGGGCGGACGGCGCGGTCTGGATTCATGTCGTCTCTGCTCCGTTGAGCTACGAGTACTGGAATCGAGCGTGGGCGATAGGGCGTACCCCTCGGTCTGTGTATACCACCCTATCGGGCGCGGTGCTAGTGACGAAATCAACACTGTAGAGCCCGACAGGGTTGATTGGTGGTTTCTCCACTGTCGAGTTCACCGGCGGGACCGACGATGTGCGAATGGGAAAGCGAGCGTAACGTGGCGGTTGGAAGCACTTGCCGAATCGTCCACAGAACGGGTTGTCGGGAAAGGATCACACTCGACCATGTCACAGGCGACTGGCAGCCCAGAACAGCGTGGCGGCACCATCATCGAGGCTACGGACGTGCATAAGTCGTACGAGACCGGCAAGCTCGGGGTGCACGCCCTGCGCGGAGTGAGCCTGCACATTGTCAGTGGGGAGGTCGTGGCAATCATGGGGCCGAGCGGTTGCGGGAAGACCACATTGCTCAACTGTCTCTCCGGCCTCGACACGGTCACCTCAGGGACTATTCGGATTGCCGGGCGGGATCTCCGAGCGCTCTCCGACCGAGAGAGGACCGCCTTTCGTGCCCATTCGATGGGCTTCGTCTTCCAGACCTACAACCTGCTACCGGTCCTGACCGGCGTGGAGAACGTCGAGTTGCCTCTGCTGGTCGCCGGCGTGCGGCCAACGGAAGCGCGCGAGCGCGCCCGCGAGAGCATCGATCAGGTCGGGATGCTGGCATGGGCATCGCACCGCCCTGCCGAAATGAGCGGCGGACAGCGCCAGCGCTTCGCCATCGCACGTGCCCTGGCCACCCGTCCCGCCATCGTGTGGGCTGATGAGCCAACCGGGGCACTCGACAGTGCCACCAGCCACGAGATCATCGAGCTCATGCTCCAGCTCAACGTCACACTCGGTCTGGCATTCGTCTGGGTGACGCACGCTCGGGAGGTGGCGCAGCGCGCGCACCGTCTGATCGTCATGCGCGACGGGCGTATCGAGCAGGACGGATCCATCGGTCCCAGTTCTATATCTCTGGAATCAAGTGCCGAGAACACCGCCGCAAGGCAGGGATAAGATGCCGTTCTCGCTCACGAGCCTATCGCCATCGGAACTGTCCCTTGCATTGCTGGCAGTAACTGCTGCGGTGTTGTTGCTGTTGCTGGTGCCGGGTGCAACCGCGGGGCTCCTGCGCCGCATGGCACGGCGCCAGATCGTTCGTCGGCCGCTTCAGACGGCATTGATGGTTGCGGGACTGGCGCTGGGAACGATGTTCATGACCGCTGCCTTGGCGCTCCAGGATAGTTTTCAAGCGTCGTTTGTCACGGCCCGTCTGAGCCAGGTGGGGAACGTCGACGAAGCGGTCACCGGCCCGATGACGCAGGCGCAGGTTCAAAACGCCCTCTCCCGTCTGCGCCACACTCCCCAGGTCCAGACAGCCACCGCACTCTACCTATCAACCTTCGCGACGCTTGCACGCGCCCATCCCCGCAGAGGTGGTGGCCACGGCGGAGTCGGGCCGACCAATGTCTATATCTACGGCGTCACTTCGGGGTTTGATGCCGTGTACGGACCGCTGATCGATATCAAGGGCCGCCCGGTCCGCGTCGCCGAGCTTCGTCCCGGGCAGGTGTTTCTGAGTCACCAGGCGGCATCGGCTGGAGGAATCCGTGCCGGCGCGCGGGTCATGGTGAGCTGGTATGGGATAACCATGCGTGCGAGGGTACGCGCCGTCCTCTCTACGAACCCGGTCGTCACCACAGGCGAACTGGTCCAGGACATCCCCGTGGCCGGAGTGATCCTGCCGCTGCCGGTGATCGAGCAGGCCTTCGCGAAGCGCTTCCACCATGCGCTCTCACCGGACACCATCTGCATCAAGAACGTGGGCCTCGATGACAGTCCCAGCCGGGCGGTGCTGCCGGTCCTCCAGCACCTGTTCGGTGTCCGGCCGCTCGATCTCACCAGCAACCACAGCACCTTTGTTCCGACCTACTTCGACACCTTTCTCATCCACCCGCTCAAGCCGGATGCGGTGGAGGTGGCACAGGGGCTAAGCCCGATCAGCAGCAAGGCAGAGTATCTCGCCTCACCTGCCGCCCGGCAGGCTCAGTGGCTGCTGCCCGCCTTCACCAGCCTGCTGGTTGGAGCGTCCCTGTTGCTCCTGACCGTGCAGTGCCTACTGCTGGCAGCCGAGCGACGGGCCGAGCTGGGGCTGAGCCGGGCGCTCGGCCTACAGCGCCGGCAAGTGGTGCAGGCCATGGCGGTCGAAGGCAGTGGCTATGCCATCCTCGCTGCAGCCCTGGGCGTGCCGCTGGGTGCCGGGGCAGTCGCCGCCGAACTGGCCGTACTCCAGCACCTCCCCGTCATCTCGCTCGGTCCGTCGGCCCCATTCCAGTTCGACCGCATCCCATTCCATCTCGCCATACGCTGGCAAAGCGCCGTCGATGCCGCCTGCCTGACGTTGCTGCTTACCCTGGCCGTCGTCGTGGTTCTTGCTCTCTGGGTGTCGCGTCTGACGATCGTGGCCGCTATCCGCGATCTGGACGACCCGCCCGCTCCGCCCACTCCCTTGATCGACTTGGTCCGCGACTTCCACGCGCCAGCCCTTGACGCCGACGGCCGAGGGGTAACCGAAACGGCGGCGCGGCGCCGCGAGCGCCGAGGCGAGGCGGTGGGCAGTCTGGTCCGTGGGCTGATCGTCCGCGGTCCGCTCTGCCTGCTGGTTGGAATCGGCGTCTCTCTGCTCGGCGGGTCCCTGGGGAACGACACCTGGCACTCCACAGGCGTGGTCGCGCTGATCGGCGGCACGGGGCTCCTCGTCCGGTGGATGGTCACCCTTTCATCTGTTGCTCGCGACGCGATCGACCGCCTCGGGATCAGCCTACTCGGCTTGGGATGGCTCGTCTACGGACTCCAGATGGGTCACTCATTCTTCGGCCCGGTGTTTGCCGCCGATCTCACGGTCTTTCGCTTAAAGCGCTTCTCGTCCTACTCGCTTCCCGAGATTCTGCTCGACCTACTGGTACCGCTTATCGGCGTTACGATCCTCGTGGTACGCAACCTCGACGTACCGGCGAGGGCAGTCTCGGCCGTCCTCAGGCTGATTCCGGGCGTGGCCCCGGTTAGCCGGATTGGCCTGGTGTATCCCCTCACCTTCCGGTTGCGGGCCGGCGTGACCGTAGCACTAGTGAGCTTGATCACGTATCTCGTCATGCTGCTGGTCGTCAATAACCTGAGTGCGATGGGGCAATCTCAGGTTGCCGGGGAATACACCGCGGACCTCACCGCCATACTCGCCTCGTACCTCGCCCTGGGTCTAATCTTCGGAGCTTTCGCCATTGCGATCATCACCAGCCGCAGTGTGGTGGAGCGGCGTCAGCAGATTGCCATGTTACGCGCGATCGGCTACTCTCGCCTGATGGTGCGCCGCTGGTTCCTGGTCGAATCTGGGTTCGTGGTGCTTCTCGGTCTACTGGCGGGGGCAGGGCTCGCGTGGTGGATCGTCGCTCAGGTCGCGCGTGAAGACAGGCAGCCCGTTCCGATGCCCATCGGCGCAGTGCTTCTGCTGTTAACAGGCGGCTATCTCGTCGTCCTTGTGTGCACCATGCTCCCGACCCGCCAGGCGGCGCGCCTTCCCCCAGCCGAGGCGCTGCGCTACGAATAGAGTTCTATCCCTGAAAAAAGCGGTACATGTGAGGAAAGGACAGAATTATGCAACGTTGCAGAACGCTTCTAGCCGTCGGACTCGGCATCAGGCTCGTGTTGGGCGTCACCCAACCCGGAGGAGCGAACGCATTCACGTCCCATGCTTCCGCGGTTCATCTGGCCTCGTCGACGGCTCGCGCGAGCGTCATGCTGCCGGCAATGACACGCGCCGGGAGCGGGAAGGGCGGCAACCTCCCAGGCACCGGCAACCCTCCCATTTATTGGGACACCATCAAGGCGAGAGTCTCCCACGCACTCCATCGCTCCGTCTCCTCGCTGACCAGACTGTGGTCTCCCCGTCGCGCGTCAAAGGAAAGCGGTGGCCCTCCGCCGACGATCACGATCTACGACCTCGGGGTGCAGAAAGGACTGTCGAGGCAGTTGCTCCGAACCCTCGAGATCGGTGCGATACGAGCAGGGTGGAACGCCATGGTGAGCAGGCACCTTGTCACGAGACCGCGAGCGAATCATGAGATGGAGATTATCAAAGCGTGGGATCCGGGGAACCTGGATGGCTACACCATGTATGCATTCGGACAGAAGTGAAGTCGGGCCAACGGGCCGGGTCATTTGGACCGATAAGTGAGCTGTGCTCTGAGAGCCTCCCCGCCTTCGACCAGTCATCAACCATGCATGCTATCCAAATCCGCCTCTTTCGGAGGCGCGGGAGTCGTGAGGAGCGACGACGGAAAATCCGCACCAGCATGCCTATTCCGGCGACTCGAGTTGACCAGCACGCGACGCTGGTGAGATACTTTGGTGACAATGGCTGGGGTCAAATACGGATTCAGAGCTCCGACATTTGGTGTTTTTAAGCCACAAATAGTCCATTGGTCCCTATAGCTCAGTCGGATAGAGCACCGGCCTCCGAAGCCGGGGGCGGGGGTTCGAGTCCCTCTAGGGACGCCAGACCATAAGGGAGGCGAACCTTTCTCTCCAGGAAGTTCGCCTCTTTTGCTGCCGTGCGCTTACGGCCCCGTCCCGACTGCCACGGTGCGCCACGGCGACGAGTGCTCCTTGTCCACATAGAAGAACAGAGCAATTCGGGCCGCTTTGGAGCGCCGTGCCCGGCATATGACGATACAGAATACGGACGCTCACCAGCACCTGCGCAAGCGGGACTTCTCGCAGGTGTATCTGCATTCTGCTGCTCGGGTACGAGGGGGAGACGTTCCGAGACCGCATGCCGGTCGCCTGTGCCGACAGCGTGTTGTTCCAGGGTGCCGGGCGATCGGCGTTCGCCATCTCCCCGGGGGTAATGCCAGGAGCGAAGCACACGCCCGTGTGCGCACGCGCCAGGTGCGAGCAACGCTCATACATGCGTCAACCCTAATTTGGGGTGATGGATAAGACGCACCTCCTGAGCGAACTCGGTAGCTCCCTGCTGACGCCGGAGCATGCCGCGGCCGGCAGCAAACGCCTCTCGAATCGCTTGCGCTCCACCAGCTGGTCCTCGACCTTCAGTGAGAGTTTCCTATGGCAGCGCGCCACGCAGTAGCTGGATGGCCTGGAGTAGCAGGGGAAAGACGTGGTGGTGCCGTGGAATGAGAGTGTGCTGGAGAAACCGGAGAGCATCGCCAACCCAGATGTGGGCTCCGTGCGGTCCACAGAACAGGAAAGCGGAGCCGGGAAACCCCGACTCCGCTCTATCGCCTTCGCTCATCCCTCAGCCGGCTCTGCCTTGCCGATCCATCCCATCCTCCCCTGCTCGGATATTGGGATGGCTCACGCCGCCGAAGATCTCAGGTCATGCCCCCCATTCATTTCCGCGCCCGGGGGTGCCGAACTGCTCAGCACCCCGTCGTGATCGTGCGAACCCTTCCTGAAAGTTACAGCGGGCGCAACACGAGCTCCGTAATCTTTCCATTCCTGATCGTGAAACTCGTCAACCATGGCGCGGCGTGCTCTAGCTCGTGGCCGGGTCCGGGCGAAAAGGGCTGCACGGTTGCCTGGATGACCATGGGCGAGAGTCGTGTGGTGGTGAGGATGCGCCACGACAGGGTGTTGAATTCGTCAAACCTTCTCATAGCGCGCAATCCGGTGTGAGAACGAGGGCGACCGGTGCTCAAGCTTTACGCTCAGCGTCACATGGGGATACAAGCTCGCTAACGCCGCGTAATCATGGATGGACCCGCCCCGCGGTTTGAGAGCCTGGAAATAGTGGGTCATGGTAGCCAACGCAGTGGGGGAGTTCACAACTGAAAGATTATCCCGCGGAGCAACACCACTGGCGGCGAGCGCCGACGTTGGGGTGCTCCCAAGAAAGAGAAGGGCGATCAAAGTGATGAGCGCGTGTCGTCCGGTCATTGGTTGCTCCTTCGAGATTCGATGTTCGGTGGCGAGAGATCGGTGCAGTGCCGACTAGGGAATGGCACTGCATCGCTGATCCTGCGGGTGACCAATTAACACCGGCTCAAGGTGTCGATTCTTTCCTGCTGGGGCTGACAACGTGGTACGTAGAACCTCCGACTTGACGCACAAAGGGGTGCGCGCTGTCCGTCCCTTGCATAGAGCTGGTGCATGTCGAGCAGGAAACCTGAGCGATCGAGTTTTAACCGTGTTGTTGCAAGCGCTTGCGTACCTGCTGTTGCATATCGGAGCACCAGGCCCCAACGGTGCCACATGAGAGCTGCACGATCGGAGTGGGCGAGTGTGAGGCCGCGTCGATGCGAGCCCTGGCGGCTCGTTCCGCATCGGCGCACCATGCGCCCACCTCGGCACACGACGTTAACGGATGGATTGTGGGGGCTACGCTGACTCCCTGGCCCGGTGACACAGTGTGCGCCTGGGCTCGCAGACTATAGAAGCCAACGGTGACGATGGTAGCGAACACGGCGAGTATCCACACGAAACGGATTGACTTTGCTTGCATGACGTTGCTCCTTACGCTACCCGGGCTCAGTCGGGTCGTCCCGTCTCGAGCCGGGTGTTTGAACAACGATCACTCTGCGCCACCGGGAGCGCGATGACCACGAGAATTCCACACGCCTACCTGCAGAATTCCCCACATAATTCTTCCCGGCTCCTGCGGGCCTGACTGCGAGGAATCCGATCGCCGGGCTGAAGCCGTGTAGCGCCGGCTCGACTGGCCTGATCGGACGGCTCCGAAAATGGGTGACCGGAGCACCGGCGACCGGCGGTACTCATTCCCACGATCCCTGGGTCAGGCGTAGTAACCCCGCCCCGGCCGCCATCCCGCCAACGGCGTCAAGCCACGGTACCGGACCGTAGCTCTCGCCCCGCTGCCCGCCTCTGTGAGTCGCTCGTGCGTGACCGGGTGACGGCGAACTCTCGGGCTGGAAAGTCCTCCAGCCCGAGAGCCACTACTATGCCAGGAACCACCTGGCCGTCAACTTCGACGCCCTAGACATTGACCTTCCAGATCTGCCCGGTGAGCGTGACCACGTACGCGGTGTTCCCGATGAACTGGAGCGAGGTCGGTCGGTCCAGACCGCTCGTGATGACGGTGAAGGTCCCGTCCGGGTTGACCTTCACGAGCGCGCCGGTATTCGGCTTCGCCGGCGAACCCGCAGGATTACCCGAATAGGCTCCCTGCGAGAGGGCGTAGAGACGATGACCGCGACCAAATTTCACGTCAACGAGAAGACTGGCGCCGGAGGCCACCTCTGTGGCGGTGGGCGACTTCGGCTCGAACGTCACCACCTTGCCGTCCTGGGGACGGTGGGGGACGGGACCGGCCTCGGCCAGGTACACCGTTTTACCCGACAGCGCCAACCCGGTCGGCACGATGTCGCCGAACGCAATCAGCACGGTGATCGCGCCGTCGAGGGTGACCTGCAGGACGCGGTTGAGGTGCCCATCAGTGACCAGGAACCCGCCGCGGTAGGGTTGCAGCGCGTACAGGACGCCGGAAGTGGACGTCGATCTGGAAACGGAATGGTCGGCTGGATTGTGCATATTGAACGCGCCGATGTCCGCGACGACGGTGAACGTGTTTGGGCCGTCCACGCGGTAGATGCCGTCAACGTCGTGACCGCCGACGTCCGGGCTGACGAGGGTGACCAGGACATACGCGGTCTTGCCGATGAACGCGACGTCCATCGCCCCGCCGAGACCGACAGTGCTGAGCTGTTTCGGTAGACCGCTGGCGAACGTCGTGATCGTCCCGGTCCGCGGATCGACGCGCGCGATCTGGCCGAGTGTGCCTTGGGCGACATACAGCGCACCATCAGGGCCGATGGTGCTGCCGATTGCCTCATCCAAGCCCGGTGGCCAGCAAAACCGCATGGGGCACCTGAACATTGGTGCCCGCCTCAGCTGTACTGGCGCCAAGGGTGGTCGCACAGGCGACGACCAGAGCTATTGCTAACCGCTTCCAGTTCATTACGTTCCTCCGTGGTTGTGTCACCGCGTAATTCGCGGTGAATTGACATATTCACGACCGGCTTCTCGCTGGCCTCCTTTCTCTCGTGTCCCGTCCGACCAGCGGTGCAATCCCTTGCCGGAGTGCGGAGTTTCGGGACTTGCTATCCGAGGCATCCGCACGTCACAAGCAATTCTTGGTGCTTCACGCGGGGCCGCCCCATATCGGTCGTGGTGGGACTCAGTGTGCGCGCAAGCCCGGGTAATGCCCAGGAGAAAACCACACCGTGACCGGCAGAGATGCCCACACTATGAACAGCACGTATGTGATTCCAGGTTTTGGGAGAGGGAACCCGCAGGAGTAGATGACCTGGACGCTTGGTGGACTCCGTGGTATGATTCCGTCAGGCGGGAGATGTCATGACTCCAGCGCACGGTACTGAGTTTGGCGATCTGGTACGGAGGCACCGGCGGGATCGGAGCCTGACTCAGGAGGAACTTGCCGAGCAGGCTACCATCTCAGTCCGGGCCATCAGCGATCTGGAGCGGGGTTTAAGCTACCGCCCCCGCAAGGACACGGTTCAGCTGCTGGCCGATGCCCTTCTCCTCTCGGATGATGAGAGGCGCACTTTTCAACTGGCAGCGCGACGACAAGGTGCGCCCGATCCCTTGACGCTGCCGGCGGGACACGCTGGAACGCGTCAAGCCGGCGATGAAGGGGTCGATGCCCCGCAACACCTCCCCACAGGGGGCTTTCTGGGTGCGCTGCCCGATGGAGCCCTTGTCGCCCGGACTGATGAGCTGAGCACCCTGCTGGAGATGGTAGAGGCGGTAGAGCAGCGTCAGGGCCGGCTCGTGCTTCTAACAGGAGAAGCAGGGATCGGGAAGACCCGGCTGGCGCAGGAGGCGACGCGCGTGGTCCATGGACGAAAGTTCCTGGTGGCGGCGGGCCGATGTTACGAGCCGCGGCGCTCATCCGTACTACCCGTTTCTGGAGGTGCTGCATATAGCGTACGTGGCCGCGCCTGCCTCAATTCGAAATCAGGCGGGACTCCGCTGGCCGTACCTGTCGCGGCTTCTTCCGGAGGAACTGAGTTCGGTTGTGGCCACGTCCTCCGGGGGGCCGGAAGAACAAGAGTTGCTCTTCCGCGCGGTTTCCGGATTCCTTCAGGCGATTGCCGACTTCGCTCCGGTTGCCGTCCTTTTGGACGACCTGCATTGGGCCGACAGCGCGAGCCTTCAACTCCTGCATTACCTCGCCCGCCAGACCCGTTCGAGTTCTGTCCTCCTACTGGGAACGTATCGCGATGCAGAGGTGGATCCCCACATCCCCTGGAGGCGACTCTCCGTGAGCTGAGCCGGGAGCAACTGTTGCAGCGGGTCACGCTGACGCGGCTGAAGCAGGGAGACACCGGTGCCTTCATTTCAGAGTCAATGGGCGCGATCGACCAGGAATGGGAGTTTTCCGCGCTCGTGCATCGCCACACGGACGGTAATCCTTACTTCACTCAGCAAGTTCTCCGGATGCTGATCGAAAACGGGAGCCTTTACCGCAGTGGCGCAGAGTGGCAACGGCGCGAAATACATGAGATTGAAGTACCGGAAAGCGTACGATCCGTGATCGCGCAGCGGATCGCCCGTCTGGACCAGCCGGCGCAGGAAATTTTGCATGCGGCCAGCGTGCTTGGGCCGGCGTTTACCTTCGACGATCTCCTGACCACGCGACCGCCGGATGAGAACTATACGGAACTGGAGGACGCTGTCGACTTGGCGCTGGTCGGCGCATCGACATTGGGCTTGGTACGAATGACGGGGAAGGATCGATACGCTTTCGATCACGCTCTGACACAGCAGGCGCTCTACATGGCCCTCTCCCCTCGGCGCCGGGCGTCTTCACCTCCTGGTGGGAAGTGCCCTGGGAAAGCTCCCCGAGCGGAAGCGGCGTCAACGCTCAGCGGAGCTTGCCTGGCATTTCGTGCAGGGGGATGACGCCGATAAAGCCATCACGTATGCTTTGCTCGCGGGTGATCGGGCGGAAGAGGTTTTTGCCCACCAGGAAGCGGAGCGCCACTATCGCACGGCACTCGAATTCAGCAACGATATCGAAGGGCCAGAGACGCTGAAGGCACAGGCGCTCGAGAAGCTCGGCGCCGTGCTTAAAACCTCCAGCCGGTATGCGGAGGGTCGGTCCGCCCTTTCGCACGCCGCCCGTATCTATCACACCGCGGGTGACCTCGAATCGCAGTTGCGAGCGGAAGCACAAATCGGAGCCATTGATGGCCTGGTCGGAGCGCCGGACGAGGGCATAAGCCGCCTCGAGCCCTTCGTGGAGATGCTCGAGCGACAACCGCCATCGCTCAGTTTGGATATGCTGTACGTTGTTTTGGTTCGTTTCTACAACGTACTGGCAGGCAGGGAGATTAGTTCAAGGAGAGCGAAAGATTGGTGGAATTGGCGTGTGATCTGCAGGAAGAGCGTTTACTGGCTGAAGCAGAAGTGCATGCGGTGTTCGCTTATCTACACTGGGCAGGTTGCAAGGCGATCTTGTGCTGGAAGCTGCTATAGAGGGTGCTGAGCGCATTGGAGATCTACACACGCTGTGCATGCTATAGATTTCGCGGTTATTGCTACTACAGCTAGCGGAACGTGGAGCGCAATATGCGGTACTGCGAACGCATCGTGGAGCTGGCGGAACAGTTAGGAGATCTTTTTGAAATCTACTATCGGACAGTGGAAGCATCATACGTTACTTTACTTATCGGTGATTGGCGGCGCTAACGCGAGTTCGCTGAACGCGGGCTTGCTGCTTACTGGATTAGAACAATCTGCGAGGATTCTTGCAGCTTCTCTATCATTTGGCTGAGTTATCGCTCTATGAGAGAAAGTGGGAGGAGGCAGCTTCTACGGTTAGGAGTGCATTACTATCGGGTAGCAACTCGGTAGGGTAGATGCTCTGCGAGATGCGCACGCTCTGCTGGCTGAGATGGCACTCTTGCGCGACGATGTGGATGCAGCAATAGAGCAAGTGCTGCTGTTTGTTGGAACAATTGGGTGGGATGAGCAGATAACTTTCCTCTTTGCTCTGGGGTTGGCGTATATGAATAGCGGTAATCTCGATGACGCGGAGAGCGCGGCGGCGAAGGCAGTTGCGGAAGTTACACGCTAGAGATTCTAGATCGGATTTGCTGATGCGCTAAGACTATAGGGAGCAGTTGCTATGCAACGAGGAGCTTGGCAGGAGGCAAATGCTTATCTGCAGCGTGCAAAAAAAAAAAAAAAAAAAAAAAAAAAAAAAAAAAAAAAAAAAAAAAAAAAAAAAAAAAAAAAAAAAAAAAAAAAAAAAAAAAAAAAAAAAAAAAAAAAAAAAAAAAAAAAAAAAAAAAAAAAAAAAAAAAAAAAAAAAAAAAAAAAAAAAAAAAAAAAAAAAAAAAAAAAAAAAAAAAAAAAAAAAAAAAAAAAAAAAAAAAAAAAAAAAAAAAAAAAAAAAAAAAAAAAAAAAAAAAAAAAAAAAAAAAAAAAAAAAAAAAAAAAAAAAAAAAAAAAAAAAAAAAAAAAAAAAAAAAAAAAAAAAAAAAAAAAAAAAAAAAAAAAAAAAAAAAAAAAAAAAAAAAAAAAAAAAAAAAAAAAAAAAAAAAAAAAAAAAAAAAAAAAAAAAAAAAAAAAAAAAAAAAAAAAAAAAAAAAAAAAAAAAAAAAAAAAAAAAAAAAAAAAAAAAAAAAAAAAAAAAAAAAAAAAAAAAAAAAAAAAAAAAAAAAAAAAAAAAAAAAAAAAAAAAAAAAAAAAAAAAAAAAAAAAAAAAAAAAAAAAAAAAAAAAAAAAAAAAAAAAAAAAAAAAAAAAAAAAAAAAAAAAAAAAAAAAAAAAAAAAAAAAAAAAAAAAAAAAAAAAAAAAAAAAAAAAAAAAAAAAAAAAAAAAAAAAAAAAAAAAAAAAAAAAAAAAAAAAAAAAAAAAAAAAAAAAAAAAAAAAAAAAAAAAAAAAAAAAAAAAAAAAAAAAAAAAAAAAAAAAAAAAAAAAAAAAAAAAAAAAAAAAAAAAAAAAAAAAAAAAAAAAAAAAAAAAAAAAAAAAAAAAAAAAAAAAAAAAAAAAAAAAAAAAAAAAAAAAAAAAAAAAAAAAAAAAAAAAAAAAAAAAAAAAAAAAAAAAAAAAAAAAAAAAAAAAAAAAAAAAAAAAAAAAAAAAAAAAAAAAAAAAAAAAAAAAAAAAAAAAAAAAAAAAAAAAAAAAAAAAAAAAAAAAAAAAAAAAAAAAAAAAAAAAAAAAAAAAAAAAAAAAAAAAAAAAAAAAAAAAAAAAAAAAAAAAAAAAAAAAAAAAAAAAAAAAAAAAAAAAAAAAAAAAAAAAAAAAAAAAAAAAAAAAAAAAAAAAAAAAAAAAAAAAAAAAAAAAAAAAAAAAAAAAAAAAAAAAAAAAAAAAAAAAAAAAAAAAAAAAAAAAAAAAAAAAAAAAAAAAAAAAAAAAAAAAAAAAAAAAAAAAAAAAAAAAAAAAAAAAAAAAAAAAAAAAAAAAAAAAAAAAAAAAAAAAAAAAAAAAAAAAAAAAAAAAAAAAAAAAAAAAAAAAAAAAAAAAAAAAAAAAAAAAAAAAAAAAAAAAAAAAAAAAAAAAAAAAAAAAAAAAAAAAAAAAAAAAAAAAAAAAAAAAAAAAAAAAAAAAAAAAAAAAAAAAAAAAAAAAAAAAAAAAAAAAAAAAAAAAAAAAAAAAAAAAAAAAAAAAAAAAAAAAAAAAAAAAAAAAAAAAAAAAAAAAAAAAAAAAAAAAAAAAAAAAAAAAAAAAAAAAAAAAAAAAAAAAAAAAAAAAAAAAAAAAAAAAAAAAAAAAAAAAAAAAAAAAAAAAAAAAAAAAAAAAAAAAAAATTTTTTTTTTTTTTTTTTTTTTTTTTTTTTTTTTTTTTTTTTTTTTTTTTTTTTTTTTTTTTTTTTTTTTTTTTTTTTTTTTTTTTTTTTTTTTTTTTTTTTTTTTTTTTTTTTTTTTTTTTTTTTTTTTTTTTTTTTTTTTTTTTTTTTTTTTTTTTTTTTTTTTTTTTTTTTTTTTTTTTTTTTTTTTTTTTTTTTTTTTTTTTTTTTTTTTTTTTTTTTTTTTTTTTTTTTTTTTTTTTTTTTTTTTTTTTTTTTTTTTTTTTTTTTTTTTTTTTTTTTTTTTTTTTTTTTTTTTTTTTTTTTTTTTTTTTTTTTTTTTTTTTTTTTTTTTTTTTTTTTTTTTTTTTTTTTTTTTTTTTTTTTTTTTATTATCCGTAGTGGGACAGGGTGGCTGGCTGCTGCTACTGCAAACCGCGTTGCTATTCAAGGTGAAGGTAATGGTCTTCTCGTTGACGGAACTGCTGCTCGCGGTCAGCGTGGCGGTCAAGGTGGCTGTACTGCTGTAGGTCCCCCGATCTCGAGACGCTAGATAGGCTGGTTGTCTGGAGAGTGTAGTCGGTCTCATAAGCTCCCGATGTCGCAGAAGCTCTCGCTGTCGTCCGGCAGGGTGGCTCCCCTCTGATCGGTCGCCGAACAGAGGCCACTGGAGGTGGGGATGAAGTTAATGGCCGGACTGCGGGGCAGGGGCCGGAGTGGGATCTCAGGGCTGGAAAGGCCTCCAGTTCGGGGTCCTGCCCACGATCTCGTGCTTGGCGGCGAGAAAGCTCGCACTCGCCTCCGCTCATCCTCCAGGTTGTAGCCGTTGTCGGTGATCTGGGAGCCCGAGCTGTAGGGGCCGCGGTTCGCGCCACCGAGGCCGCCGAGGATTGTTGCGCTGATAATGAATCCGCTACCGGCAAGCTGAGCGCCTCCCGCCAGGTTGTTGGATCGGAAGGTGGTGTTGGTGATGGTCACAGGAAAGCCTGAAACCTGATTGAGAATCGCGCCGCCGTAGCCACCCGACTGCCAGTTGTGATTAAACGTACTGTCGCTGATAGTCAGAGTGCCCGCATTGTTATCGATGGCTCCACCACCGAAGGTGCCCAGTTGTTGGGAGGTATTGTCGTGAAAGTTGCTGTCGGTGATGGTATCGTACCTTGGTTGGACATTGCATCGACCCCCAAATCGCTCAGCGCGGGTATGAAACCTGGGGAGGCTGCGTGCCGGTATCGTCGTTGTCGGCGAAGGTGCAACCCGTAATGTTCACCGTACTCCCATAGGAGTTATAGATCGCCCCTCCGCCGATGGCATTGATGCCCTCGTTGTAGTCCGAGCCACCGGACAAGGTCAGGCCTGAGAGGTGCAAGCTGCCGGAGTCTACCTCGAACAACCGCACCGAAGAGCCGGGTGTCCCCGGATTCACGCTCTGGAGATCGACGTCGTCGCCCTGGGCGGTCAGGCTCGCATTCAGGCTCACGGTAATGGTGCCGGTAAACACGACCGGGTTGGGACATTGGCCCGGTGCGTAATAGTAGTTCCCTCCATATTGCAGATCGTTCTGCAGGGTTGCGAAGCTGCAGTCGGCCACTTGCTGCGGCGGACCAAGCGGATTCAGATTCACGGTCTGCGTCAGGGCATCTCTGCTGGCGCCGTTGGAGCTATCCCCAGCGTAGATAGCAGCTATCTGGTGGGTGTCGGGGAGGGTGTAGGTCACCTGGCAGGTCGCCTGTCCGGTACCCGTGTCGATCGGTTGGCTGGCGCAGCCACTGATGTCGTTCCCACCATCCGGTGAACTCCACGGTTCCGCCATCAGGCGCCGGGTAGACCGTGGCTGTGTAGGTCACTGCCTGATGGGCAACCGAGGGATTGGCCGAGGACGTCAGGGTCGTGGTGGTGTAGTCAGACTCGAAGGCTCCGATATCACAGCTGGTCTCGCCCTGGTCCGGCCTGGTTACCCCCCGCTGGTCAGTAGCCGAGCAGAGGCCACTCGAGGTTGGGACGTCATCGATGGCCGGGCTGGTGGAGGAGGGGACCATAGTTTGGGTGGGTCCGCCGTTCGCTTGTAGCGGACCGAGTTGGGGATCGGTGTTGGTGAGATCGGTGCCGCCCGTGAGGCCGCAGCCGCCATTGCTGTCAGTCAGGTTGTAGCCCCGATCCATGACGGTCCCACCGAAGGAGGAACAGTTCCCTCCGGAGGTGTTGCCGGCGATGATGCTCGAGCCAATACTGGTCGTGCCGATCTCGTCGTAGATCGCCCCACCGGCAGAGGCGGAATTACCGGCAAGGGTACTGCCGGTGACAGCGACCGTATCGCTGTCGGTGAAGATCGCCCCGCCGTAGGTGGAGGCAGAGTTTCCGGAGAGGGTGCTGCTGGTAATGGTGACCGTCCCGCCATCGGTGTAGATTGCCCCGCCGTAGGGGGAGGCAGAGTTTCCGGGAGAGGGTGCTGTTGGTAATGGCCAGCGTGCCCTGGTTGGAAAATGGCCGCCCCGGGCACGGAAGCGGAGTTACCGGCGAGCGTGCTGCTGGCGATGGTCACCGTGCCGAAGTTGACGATCGCCCCCCCGCCGAAGTTGCTGCCGAACGCGTGCTGCAGCGTGAGGTGGTTCAACGCCAGGGTGGCACCCGAATTGACGGTGAAGAGCTGGACTCCACCCCCCTGGTCGGTGTGACCACCATCAAAGGTGATGGTCCCGAGCGAGCCCGAGGCATCCAGCGTCACACTTTGGCTGATCGTGATTGGCCCACCGGTGCCGTTATGCCCGCTGGCGGTGTCGAAGTAAATGGTGGTCGCGCTGGGACAGGACAGGCTGACCGTGCCGCCGACCCCGGCGCTGGCAATCGCGTTGACGATGTCCTGCTCGCCGCCCGGACAGATACCCGCCGCCAGTGCCGGCGTGGGCGCGGCGTGGAGTCCCAGCGCGGCGAGCGCCAGGAGCAGTACGACGAAGAGGCGAATACGGATCATGGGATTTTCTTCCTTTCTCTCGGTCCGGTCTCTCGCCGGACGCGCGTAGCCATGGTTTTTACGGTGCGACGACCTCGGTCGCGCGGGGTTAGATATGCACACCGGCCGTCCGGTGCACAGTTGCGGGCTTGCAGCCGTGTCGCCGGACCGCCTCCTCGGCGGTGGAGGCCGGCAGCACCTGCAGATCGCCAAAGGGGAGCAAGAACGCCAGGAAGCGCTCGACCGCCTCCCGGTCGGCGGCCTCGAGGACGAAGAGGATGCGGTGCTCATCGTCGATCAGCGCCTCGGCCTGAATCGCAACCCGTAGCGAGCGGCATTGGCCGCCGAGACATGGGCGAGGAGCGCTGTGCCCCCGTCGCAGGACGACGGGGCAGGATTCGGGCGGGTGCGCGTGGTGCGCCACGAAGAGGGACATGTCTCTTCTTCCTTTCCCAGCGGATGCCGGGGATGACGTCCGCGTGTGTGCGGGTTCTGATGGCTACGCTACGCCCCTCCTCCCTCCCCCACCAGGGACAAACTAGGACAAACCACTGGGACAAAATCGGCGAGCGGCCAGCAGAACGCGCTCGCTCCGTCGTGGACAGCGAGGATGGTCGGTGATACACTGCGCTCAGGGAGGACGGAGGCACGCGGGGCGGAACATCCGTCCCGGGTCGCATGCGGCCAGGAGCAGAGTCCGCCCATGAGCAGGACGACGGATGAACAGACCGACACTGATGAGCGCCGGAGGGACGGCCGCGGACGCGTGCCGGCAGCGGCGACCTCCGGTGAGCTCCTTCGCCGCTACCGCCGCGTTGGCTCGCCTGACGCAGGAGGAACTGGCCGAACGGAGCGGCTACAGCGCCAACTACATCAGCAAGCTGGAGCGGGATCAGCGTCAGCCGCCACGCGCGGCCGTCGATCGTCTTGCCGGCGTGCTGGGGTTAGAGGACGCACAGCGGGAGGCGCTGCGGGCGAGCCGGTCTCAGGACGGAAGCCCGCCGGCAGAGACCGGATGGCGCTCCCTTGGTGGGCCGCCGCGCCGAGCTGGCCGACATCGACCGCTCATCTCGCGGCACAGGGGAGCCCCCGGTCCTCCTCTTTGCCGGCGAGCCCGGCATCGGCAAGACCCGGCTGCTCGACGAGGCGGCGGCGCGCGCCACGGAGAGCGGGTGGCGGGTGGTGCGCGGGGACTGCCAGCCCTGGGAGCAGGACCCCTACAGCCCGCTGACTGATGCCCTGGCCCGCTCCATCCACGCGCTCCCCGAACGAGAGCGCGCCGCGGCGCTGGCGGACACGCCATCGCTCGGTCTCCTCCTGCCCGATCTCGTCGAGGTCAGCCCGGCGGGATCTCCGTGGCGGGACCGGAGCGGTGATCGGGTAGCCGGCTTGCCCGGACCGGAGGGGGAGCGCCGCATGCTCTTCAGCGCCGTGTCGCGCTATTTCCGCCGCGTGGCCGGCCGGGCCGGCACCCTGCTCGTCCTCGACGATCTGCAATGGGCCGGTGACGACGCCCTCCGGCTGCTGGCGACCCTCGTCACCTCATCCGAGCAGCCTCCCATCCGCCTCATCGGCGCCTACCGCGACAGCGAGGTGGCTGCGGACGACACCGCTCCGCCGGCTCGTGGCGGATCTGGCTCGCACCTCCCGTATCCGCGTGGTGTCCCTCGCCCCCCTCTCCGCCTCCGAGTCCGAGCAGTTGTTGAGCGATCTCGTGGCGGACGACGACGAGGCGGGGCCGCGCGCTCCTTCCGGCCATCGCGCGCCGGGCCGGCGGCGTTCCCTTCTTCCTGGTGAGCTATGCGGAGGATCTCCGGCTGCGGGAGGGTGGACCGGCGCCCGCGCTCGAGCTGCCCTGGACCGTGGCCCAGGTGATCCGGCAACGGGTCGCGGCGCTGCCGGAACAGGCCCGGGAGCTCCTGGGCATCGCGGCCGTCATCGGGCGGCGTGGTGCCCCGCTCTCTCGTGACCCGGGTCGCGGGCATGGGGGAAGAGGAGGTGCTCGGCGGCCTGGAGAGGGCGGCTGCCGCCCGGCTCCTGGAAGAAGACGGGGAGAGCGCCTATCGCTTCGTCCACGACGTGATCCGGGAAACGGTCGAGACGGATCTCTCGACCGGCCGAAGCAACTGCTGCACCGGCGCATCGGCGAAGCGCTGGAAGAAGACCGGCCGGCGGACGTCGATGCCCTTGCCTACCACTTTGTCCGCAGTGATGACGGAGAGAAGGCCCTCCAGTATCTGGAGCTGGCCGGCGACGACGCGCAGCGGCGCTTCGCCCATGCCGCCGCGATAGGCTTCTACCGCGAGGCCGTCGTCCGGCTCGATCGGCTCGATCGTGCCTGTGGACGCGCCTCCATCCGGGAGCGACTTGGCGCTGCGCTCTTTCTGTCAGCGCGCTACGACGAGGCGATTGAGGTGCTCGAGGAGGCACTCGCCGTCTATCAGGAAACGGGCGATGATGAGGGGGTGCGCCGGGTCTCCGGCCGGATCGCGGATGCGACCTTCCGGCGGGGCGGGGGGCATGACACGATCGAAGAGGTCGCGGCACTGGCCGACGAGAGTGAAGCGCAGGGGAGGATCTCACCCGGCAGCCTCACGGCTGCGACAGGGGCTCCTCCGCCTGCTCTTGGCCCGGGGCGCCTACAAGCAGATGCTGGCCGGCGGCCGCGCGCTGACGCGACTTGGCCGCGCCACGCGCAATAGTCGGATGGAGGCCATGGGCGAGGCGACGCAAGGGGTGGCGCTGATCTTCCTGGGCCGGCTGTCCGAGGGGATGCCGATGGTGGAGGACGCCGTGCCGAAGCTCCTGGCAGCGGGGCAGCGGCAGGAGGTCGCGGAAATCACCATGGTGCTCAACGGCGCCCATCTTGCCATGGGCTCTTTGCAGCGCGGCAGGGAGCTTAGCGAGCAGATGCTTCCCATTGCGGAGTCCCTCAACGACCCGGTCATCATCGCCTGCCACTGCGCCGTTCTCGGCACGACGCTGTATGCACTGGGGGACTGGGAGGCCGGTCGGGCCTACCTCCGCCAGGCGGACGAGCTGCTTGCGACGGTCAAGCCGTCCTCCCTGGCGGTGCGCACCATTACCTTTCGCGCTCCGCCCCTCATCTGGGAAGGGGACTGGGAGAAGGCTCGCTGCGTGCTCCAGACCGCCCTCCAGGTCGCCAGCGCCGCGGAGGTCGTCCCGAGCCAGCATCAGGCGCTCACCTCCCTGGCCGAGCTCGATCTCCTCGAGGGTGATCCCCGGGCGGCTGTGGCCCGCCTTGCCCCCCTGGCCGACGCCGATCTGGGGTGGAGCGACGCGGTGCCCCTGCTCTCGACCCTCGCCTGGGCCTATCTGGAGACCGGGGAGGTCGCGAGGGCCGAGCACTTGGCGCAGCGTGCCGTGGCGCGGGCAGAGCGGCTGGGAACCTGGTTCCAGGGCGTCTCGGCCCGACGGATCCAGGGGATGATCGCGGCGCGGCTGGGCCGGTACGACGCAGCCGAGGTCGCGTACGGAGAGGGGCTGCGCCGCGCCCGCGCCATGCCCTTCCCCTACGGCGAGGCACAACTGCTCCATGCCTCCGGTCTGCTGCAGCGACAACGCGGGAACGAGGCGCTGGCCCGCGAGCAGCTGGAGGAGGCACTGCGCATCTTTCGGCGGCTCGGCGCCGGCAGGGATGTGGAGCGGGTGCAGCGCGGCCATCCGCGCGGGCTGACGGGGTGGGCAGGGATGTCCGGCGTACCAGACACGTATCGGCCCAGCGAGCTCGTGAGCGATCCGACCGCACCGAGCCGAGCTCGAGGAATGGATCGAGCGTGTTTGATCACACGGGAACAGCAGGCAAGTGCCCGTCCCTCACGCTGTGTGAAGGACGGGCACGTCTGTATCGTGATGCCCACCCGGGCTGTGCGGCGTATGCCGGGAGGGATTAGCCGGTGTATTCGTAGAGCTGCTGACCTCCCACGGTGATCGACTTGGAGTGGTTCTGGATCCAGGTCGTGATGCCGTTACTGCCACCCGGACCACCGGGGCCGCCACCGCCGCCGTTGGTTAAGAAGTATTTCACTTCACCCGCCTTCACCAACGCTGCGAATTTCGCCGTGGTCAGGATTGGATCGCTTCCCGAGAAGCCTCCCAGCGACATGACGGGTTGCCCGGTCGCGATGATGAGTGGTGCCGCGGAGTTCGAGCTCGTGGTCACAGCGAGGTATTTTGCCGTGCCGCGATGCTTTTCGAGGTACTTCACCAGGGTCGCGCTAACGGATCCACCACCTGGGCCACCTGCGCCCCGATTCCCCTGAGTCGTTCCACCGAACCCGTTTCCACCGAAGTTCTGTCCCCCGTCACCGCTGGAAGGGCCGAAGCCAAAGTTCTGGTCTCCGCTCGATGCTCCAGTTCCGTTCTGGGAGCCGGGAGGCGTACCGACGCCATTCCCGGTACTTCCGGATGGTGGGCCACCGTTGGGAGGACCGCCTGCTGGTGGGCCGCCGTTCGGCGGGTTGCCGGAGGGGAGGCCGAAACCGCCGCCGCGTGCTTGCTCGACCCGTTCCCGCCGCCAGGAGCGAATCCGCCGCCGAACCCGCCGGTCGATCCACCGATGCTTGGGCCGGCCCGTAAGATCGCACCCGTCACCGTATTGCTCGACGTGTATGAGGCGAATGCCGCCGATGGTACCATCAGCGCCAGCACGGCGATCGTGACTGCAATCAGAGCGCCGCGCAGGCCGGCAAACGGACGCACGTGGAAGAACACTAAGCCGAGCGCGCCCAAGGCACATGCCACCATGACCAGCGGTGTCAGCCAGCTCGACCAGGAGGGATACGACCGCAAGATGTACGCCTGGACGCCCGCGCCGGCGAGTAGCGTTAAAGGTAACAGCCACCAGGCCTTCGAGCCGGTGCGACTGTACAGGGTCCACAGCGACACGATCGCGATCGCGGACAGAGCGCACACCGCCGGCGCCACCATTACCAGGTAGTAGGTGTGGTAGAAAAGCGCCACGCTGAAGAACACGCCGGTCGTCAGCAGCCACATTCCCCACATCACCAGTGAACGCTGACGATCGTCCAGAATGCGGAATCGGGGGCGCGTCGCCGCCAGGCCCACGATGAAGCCGATCACGGCCAGAGGCAGCAGCCAGCCAATCTGGCTGCCGAGCTGCGTATCGAGTAACCGAAGCACTCCGGTTGCCCCGTTTTCTCCGACGCCGCCCGGCCCGCCGCCTGGGCCACCACCGTTACCTCCGGGGCCTCCCTGATTGCCCGTGCCTGCACCCGTGCCGGTCGAGCCGGTGGTGCCACTCGATTGAGCGGCTGTACCGGTGCCGCCGGCGGTCCGAGCCCCGGCAGGCGGTCCACTCGTCGCAGATCCACTGCCGACCGAATGATTGCCCGTTAGACGCTGTAGGCCGTTGTATCCGATTGCCAGGTCGATTTCCGAATTGGTCGTGGTCGAATCGACCCAGGGTCGGCTACTCGCGGGTGTGAGATCAACCGCCGTGGCCCAGGAGAGCGAGACGACCAGCATCACGATACATGCCAGGGCCAGGTTGACGGTGCGGCGCCAAAAACTCAGGTTTGTTCCAAGCAGATAGGTCAATCCAAATGCTGGAACCACCAGGTAGGCTTCCAACATCTTGATATTGAAACCCAGCCCGACCAAGACCGCGCACGCCATCAGCCAGCGCAACCGTCCCGTCTCGGCAGCTTTCAAGAGTGCCCAGGCGGCAACCAACAAAAAGAGCACGAGCGTACTGTCAATCGTGTTATTGCGCGCGGTCGACGACGCTGATCGGTGTGATCGCCAGGGCGAGGGCGGCGATCAGCCCCGCACTGCGTCCAAACGTCCTCGCGACCAGGTGATACAGCAGCGCCACTGCCAGGACCCCGGCCAACGCCTGTGGAAGGAGGATAGCCACGCCGTTGAAACCGAAGAGCTTGACGCTTGCTACCTGAAACCAGAAACCCAATGGCGGCTTGTCGATGGTCACGAACCCACCGGGATCGAACGAGTTAAAGAAGAAATTGTGCCAGCTCAACGACATACTCTTCACCGCGGCCGAGTAATACTCGTTGTCGTAGCCCTCCCTGCTCAGGCCGATGAAGTTCAATACCGCGGAAAGGGCGACGATCGCGAAGAGTACGATCCGGTGCCACTGGGCCTCCAGGTTGATGGTCGCTCCGCGTTCAGCCTCGACGGAGTGCGACGGAGCAAGCGTTCGGGATATCACAGATCGTCCTTTCGGGTACATTCCGCCACCTCCGCCGCATTCACGGCGGAAACGGCCGACCGGGATATGGAAACAAGTGCGACAAACAATAGGATGGAGAACATCAAGAGAATCATTTCTGGTCCTTCCCGGCACCGCGGCCACGTGGTGCCGGCCCCATGCCGGCACGAAGCGCACGCAATGCCGATGAGTTCCGATCGGCTGATGTGTAGCGATAAAGATGAGACACGTAAAACTCACGTGTGGTCCTCCTTTTTGTCGGGTTGTTTATTTGTGGTTTTCGGCACCCTTGCCGGTATGCACCCAACATACGGGCCGAACATGATGACTTTGTCCCACCGAGATGAGGCTTTGATGACGGCCACGTAGTATGGCCGCCGCTCGGCTCTGAGAGCCGGAAGGTCCCAGCCCCGGAAAGCTGGAACCCACGAGGAACCGACCGATTGGTCGATGACACCACGACCGTATTCCTGCCGGCGGAGTGTCCTAGGCGCTCCGATCCATCATCGTGAAAGGCGCTGGCCACCCGTCAGGCAAGAGGCGTCCGGCCGGAGGCGTTCACGCGCGAGCGCGATGTCCCCGACCTTCGACTACCCGAAACTACCCCATACACGTGGTACCGTAGTTGCCTCACGCCGGTGACGCCGCTTCACTATTTCTCGCCGGCATCCATACAGTTTGCATCGTTTGTAGCTGTCATCAAACCGAGATGTTCTTGTCATTTCCGTGTCATTTTGGCGTCTTACCATAGAAACAGCAGCGCTTTTTACACGTCGCCTGTTCGAAGACCTCACTAGGGAAAGGAGCTACGACATATTCAATAGTATATATACAACTTGCTCATTCCGGCATAAATCGCGCATACATCGCACCAGGAGGAGATTACACGCATGATCCGTCTTAACCACTTTCATCGTCCGGCCGGTGTTCGGGGAACAGTAGCTCGATTCCTGGTCGGCACACTCTGTGCAGGTTCCCTGGCCGTCGGAATGGGCGGCCCATTATCCAGCGTCGGACAGGCTCACGCCGCTACGCTGACCTTGACCTGTGGCCTCATCAACGCGTACACGGCTCCGACCGCCACTACCGCCGGCACGCTCACTATTACCGGTACCGGCAGCACGACGAGCACCACCGCGAACATTAATGTCGGGGCCGCCTTCACCGGCATACCAGTCGTCGTGGGGGACACCGAATGCGTGAACCCAACACTCGACACCTACGGAAACATTACGGGCGCAAGCGTGACCGGTAGCATTACCGCGGCAGCCAATGGCGTACTGGTTGGTCCGTTTGTCTTCGCCCATGCCAACCTCTACGACGCATCCGGCAATTATGCCGGCATAGCGGCGCTCACCCAGGATACCGGCACCGGTCTCACCTACGTGAGCGTGACCCTGTTCGATCCCGCCCTCGCGTCCGGTACGTATGCGGTGAGCTTTGGCTCAGTGGGTTCGTGTGCCGGATCGGCCTTTGCCTCGTCGGGCACCACGGTTTCGACTCTACCCAACATCAGTGTCAACGCTTCCGGCTTTGGTGATCTGGAAGCGGTCAGCACCCAGTTCTCGTTGAACGGTGTTGCGCCCACACTGCTCGACACCGACGGCAGCGCAATCCTGGTTTCCACCGTCCCGGCCACGGGTACGACCGGAACGGGCACGAACACGCTGTGCGGAGTTGTAACGGCAATCTAACTTCTTAATCTGGACCGGAGGGACGAGACTGATAACACAAGTCCCGTCCCTCTATCGTTTTGCAGCGCCGCTGGTTTGCCGGCTCCCTGAAGTATCGAGGTGCACTCGATACCGCTCAGGATTGTGCCGTCATAGAACCGTCACCGCCGCGAAGTTGTACGGCCATCACGGGGTGACAAAGTGAAGGAAAGATATCGCGTAGCCACTCCGAACATACGGTTAAAGTGCTTTCTCCTATTGGGAAATGTAGGCCTCGGCGACATATCCCGTTTGCGTTGCGGACAGTCTGACCTTAGCCCAACCGCCGCTCTCGCTCAGTACCCCGATGTGCGTGCCGGCGGCTAACAGTCGCAGCGCGGTACTCTGCAGACTTGGCTCCGTATGAACTCGCACGTTGGTTGTTACGGCCACATGATTGACGGCAACCCGGGTGCTGCTTGCCGCCCGATTTGCACGGGATGAGGCCGGTAGTACGGTGCCGCTTATCCAACCGGTCAGCCCGGTGGCGAGCCGAACCTGTGCCCAGCCATCCGACCACTTTTCGATATGGTACGTATCTCCGGGCACAAGTACATGCACGATGGCTCCGGAACGTGATGCCCGTGCTCGCACGTTCAGTGCGACGCGCGTTACTCCCTCCCCGCTGCCAACGGACTTCGCGGCTGCTACCCGGCGGTTCACAGTACGCGGACTCGCCGGCGCGGAGACAAATTCTCTGCTTACCCATCCGAATTTACCGCTATTCAGCCGAATTTCCACCCAGCTCGATGTTCGACGCACTACTTTCAGCGGTGTTCCGGTGGCCGCGAGTCCCAATACCGAGCCGGTGAGAGACGGAGTGGAACGGACCCGGAGGCCATGGACCTGAACGGTGACGCTGCCGAGCGTGGCAGTCACCGCGACTGCGGTTCTGCGGAACGTTGCTGCCGGCCGTTTCACCGTCTTGCTTCCGGTCAAAACGGCGCTACCGCGAGCGTGAACGACATGCTGTCGAAATGCGGTTGCGCCCTTCACGTGTATTCCGGCGGCGACCACCCAGCCGGCCCGCCCCCCGCGCAAGCTAACATGAATCCATCCGCGCCGCTGTCCAACGATCATCAGAGACGTTCCGCCGCGGATGACGGTGACGACCGAGCTATGCAGTGATGGTTTGGAACGGACGTTGAGTGACGGGACCCGCACCGTGGCGACCGCACTCACGTGCGGCGGCGATGCCACCCCAACCGGTAACGTGTTGGGTGTGGGAAACGCGCGAACACTCGGCACCGTGATTGGTGTGCCAGTCGGCACCGGCGCCGGCCGCACGGCGGGAAGTGACGTAGCCGGGGCTGCGGAGTCTACCGAGGCGCTCACTCTCGAGGTACCGGCCGCAGCCCCACCCCACGGCCGATTAGCACCCAGGTAATGTGCCGACCAGTAATTCCCATCCACCGGATCGTTGGTGAACGAGGAAACCACGACTCCTCGGTTGTACCATTCGGCGTTGATGAACCTACCCCCACCGATGTATATAGCGGCGTGCGATAAGCCGGCCCACACGGTGTTTTGAAAGTACAGAATGTCACCGGGCAGAAGGTCGGTGAATGCGACGCGTGGCGCATAGGTCAGAGCGTCGCCCAGGTCGCCGGGAAGATCAATTCCGTTCGACCGGTACACGTACGAGACAAACCCGATACAGCTGAAGCCGGTGCTGGGACTATTACCGGTCGCGGTGTATGGGTACCCCAGGTACTTCATGGCAAACTGGACAATCGCAGTCCCGGAAACCGAGCTTGCAGTACTGGCCGAAGAATCGGACGCACCGGTAGGCGGACTCCCCGCGATTGGCCCACTGTCAGGTGCTTCCGATCCGTATGCCGCGAACGCACCAGATAGGGGAAGCACCGCCGCGCCGATGCTTATACCCAGAGCGGCAGTTACCAGCAATCTCTTCATTCGGGACCTCCAGTAGCGTTCAGGGCGCACTGAGATCCGGAAACCGCCATGCCGTTAGGAATGCACGGGCTCAGCACGCAAATGCAAGTAAACGTTACCAGCGAATAGAGGTTCTGTCAATACCTTCCGTCATTTGTGCAAGTTCTACGAATCAGCGCCGCGACGTATACATTCCGGTTTTTGACGCATATCAAGCCAAGACGTCATGCAGCGGTCATTTAATCGTCATGCGAAAATACACCAGTTTCCACCACTTCGATACGTTATTGCAGGTGGAATACTTCCGTCTCAGAGTGGGGTGCTGAACCACTGCGAACACTCGGTGCGTGCACGATTCGCTCGACGTTTCATCCTGTTTCAACAGAGGCCGAATCGGGAACGACAGCGTATGCGGTTCACCACGCTCAACGTCGCCGATTGGCCAATCACCGGTGCGCCTCGAGATAGTGAATCTCGTTGCTGACCCATGCGATCATCGTCGCATTCGTGCCTTGAAGTTTGGCGAGAGCCAACGTAGCGGTCGCCTGTTTGAACAGTCCGACTTGTGCCTGGTCAAATGCGATATCGGCGTACCCATTGTGGGCCGACCATGATCCCGGACCGTTGGTTTGGGGCGACTTGAGCCTGGCTTCTTCCCAACGGATGGCGGCGCTATAAGTTGCCGTCGCGCTCCATCCCCCGGCACGGAGGACGGCGGAGAGACGCGCCTGCATCACAACCGGATACACCACGAGGAAGCGATTGTGGCTCTCGGCCCAAATCGTATTGAATTCGGCGTATGAGATCACATGATCGGCGCCCAAATACGGATCATCGCTGACAAAGGTGCGTGCCGCGTTGCTATACGAGATTATGGGGCGATAGTGTCTGATCTGGTCCCAGGAGCTAACGTATTGGGACGCAATCACCGGAAACCCATTGGCAATGAGCAGCTTCACGAGCTGCTCGGAACCGCCGTATCCCACGAGGGCACGCAAGCCCAAACTGCGCGCGTATGCCGGCAAGTCGACCGGTGACATGCCAAAGGCGCTGTCGTCGGCGCGCATAACGGCCGCTACCTGACTCTGGGTTCGATACACGTGCCAGTAGGCCAGAACTTCCGAAATCGAAGATGGCCCGCAGTTGTTCAAGGTCTGCACGATGGTCTCAAACGCTCCAACCGACGCGGACGGCCTGGTCTGGATTCGGGTCGCCGGCGCAGCGACTTTCGGTTTTGCAATCGCAGATTTTCGGACGGAGTGCTTGGGAGACAGAGCCTTTGGTTTAGTCAATCGAGCAGGCGAGAGCGATGGGGAGGCGTAGCCCACGGTGGCGACCTGCAGGCAGATCAACGTCAGAATTCCCAGGGCGACGGCGCCGACTCGGATGTGCGTGACGTACCGACGCCGATCACGCTTATCTTTCACGGGCACGGTTGGTTCCTCCTGTCGTGGGTCGCGTCGAACGCGGCTTGCTCGCCCCCGCGTTGCTGCATCCAAGTTTGCCATGCCCCCTGCCGGGTAGTGGCAAACAATGCAGAGAGTGGAATCCCAGGATGTCACGATACTCGGGATGAGCCAGAGTGGGGAGCCGGCGAGCGACCGTGCATCCAACGCCGTGACACAGTATCGCTGGCAAAAGATCAGTCAGGCAGCGGGCGTTGAGGTGGTCAGGAAAGAACTACTACCGGCACGACGGCTGAAAACAATTCGATCGCCGATGAGGTAGTTTCCAAGCGCTGCCATCGCAATACCGGCGAGTGATGCGGCCACGATCGGCATAGCAGTTCGCGCCACGGCAAAGGTCAGCATGTTTACGACGGCCATGAGGGCGATCGAGCAGTGAAACAGCGCCCACCGCCTGAGCAACGATCCCGGAAGAGCACGGTCGCGCCAGGTGACAGTCGTACTCAACAAAAAATTTACCTGCGCGGCAATGGCGAAGGCCACCGCGTTCGCGGCGAGCGTATCCCATCCTTTTCCCGACAGGAAGGTAAGCAGCACGAGCTGAATAGCGCCCGCCGTAACACCGGTTCCTGCAAACCGAAGTGGCCGGGCGTGGGACGAGAGAAGTTTTCGGAGAATTCGTACCTTCATGCGGTATTTCCTTTATCAAATCGCGAGAGTGGAAAGCATAGGGCGGATCTCGTAGCTGCCTTGCGCTCGAGCCGGTAACCGGCGAGCAGCAGTGCTCTGATCACAAGGTACCGTCGCCAGATGACAATCCAATGCAGCCCAGGTGACAGTTCGATGACGCTACACGATGGATGAAGTTATACTCCGAGTCGTCATCTGCCGGTCATCGCGGAATCATACGATAAAGGCAGACACAGGAACGAAGGCGCGATCGGTCGCAGGGCAACCGATAGGCGAAAGGACGGAATACCATGCGGCTTTTAGTAGTTGAAGATGACCGCTCACTGGCGGAGGCACTGCGCCGCGGCCTGACGCAGGAAGGACACGTCGTCGATAGCGTACAGGACGGCAGAGAAGGGCTCGACCTGGCTCAAAGTGGCGTACATGACGCAGTGATTCTGGATGTGATGTTGCCCGGTATGGACGGGCTTTCAATCGCCCGGCACTTGCGGGACGATTCCCTGCACGTGCCGATTCTGATGCTTACGGCGCGAGACGCTCTGCCCGACCGCATCAGTGGCTTCAATGCCGGCGCGGACGACTATCTCACCAAGCCGTTTGCGTTTGAAGAGTTGATGGCCCGCCTGCGGTCGATTACTCGACGCGGCGCAAATGTGATCGCCGAGGAGCGATTGGTGGTCGGCGATCTGGTCATGGATACCGTCTCACGGGAGGTGACGCGCGGAGGCACGACAATCGATCTACCGCCCAGAGAGTATGCCCTGCTGGAATATCTCATGCGTCACGCGGGGCAAGCGCTGAGCAGAACGATGATTCTCGATCGGGTTTGGGAATACGGTTTCGATTCATTTGCGAACGTGGTAGATGCGGCTATACTCCGGCTCAGAAAACTGGTCGACGAAGGGTACGATCAACAGCTCATTCAAACCGTGCGTGGTGTGGGGTATCGAATCAAGGCATGATTGCGCCGTTGGCATGGCGAAGACGGGCCGAGCAGATCATGGGTAGGTCTGCCGAACAACGGGATAGTCTTCGAGGTCTGGCAACTCGCCTGGCCACCCAGACAGTTCTGCTCCTACTCGTCATGCTCATCGCGCTCGAGGCTGTAGTGTATTTGATTACCCAGCAGACGCTGGTAGGAACACTCGAAGCCACCTTGAAGTCGCGCGCATCTCAGGCTGACCCGTCCATCTGCCAGGCATTTCATCTTCCCTGCGGTCCCTATCCCCGGCCGAATAACCAACCTGGTGGAGGCGGCCCACCGGGAGGGAATGGCGGCGGCGGGCAGCCCTACGGAGGACCTGGCCCGGGCGTCTTCACACGCTTGAACGGTCCCAGCGAAGCGTCGGCCACGTACGTCGATACGACGCTGCAGATCGTGCACTCTGACGGATCTCTGGGAAACATAATTCTGTCCAAAGGAGACGCTGCCACGGCGCTGCATAGCGGCCTCTCCCAATGTTGTGACGTTCGAAGCTACAAGGGTCAGGACTACCTGATTTATACCGCTCCGTTACTCGTAAACGGGCAGAAGGTGGGAGCGGTGCAGACCGCCATCTCGGAGCATCAGTATCAGCAAACGCTGCGTTCGCTTCTGCAGGCGCTACTGGTCGTGGCACTGTTGGGTCTGCTGACGTCGGGCGGTATCAGCATCGTGCTCGTGGGTCGTGCTTTGCGCCCCATACGACTTGCCGTGCAGCGCCAGCGAGATTTTGTGGCCGACGCCGCGCACGAGCTGAGGACGCCACTTGCAATTCAACGAACTGTCGGCGAGGTGGGCCTTGCCGAACCGTCGGCGGAAGAGCTTCAAGGAACGGTGGAGCAGATGCTTACCGAGAACCAGCATCTGACGCGACTGGTGGAAGATCTCTCGCTCCTCGCGCGCGCCGACACCAACGCGGTCTCCATCGACCGGCAGGCGGTCGATGTGTCGGCCCTAACTGCGGAAACGGCTGCTGAAATCGGCTCACTGGCAGAGATTCAAGGCATAACTCTGGCCGCCGAGATAGAACCGGACGCCTGGGTTATGGGAGACGTGATGCGCCTTCGTCAAGTCTTGCTCATCCTGCTCGACAACGCATTCAAACACACTCCCAATGGCGGTAGAGTCGTGGCACGGGTGGCACGCGCCGGAGATCGCGTACGGTTACAAGTCCAGGATTCGGGACCGGGCATCGACGGGGCGGACCTCACACGGGTGTTCGATCGCTTCTATCGGGCGGATCGCGCTCGTACCGGGGAAGGGAGTGGGCTGGGGCTCGCCATCGCCAAGTGGGTAGCCGAGGCCCACGGAGGACATATCTACGCGGCAAACGCATCCGAGGGCGGAGCTATCTTCACGGTGAGACTGCCCGCTACGGAGCCGCCGCGGAACGTCTGACGGCGATACTCGTTATAGCCGGTTTTTGGGAATCTGCCAGCGATACGACTCACCATGACTGAGATAGCGAATTCGGTCGTCTATTCCATCGGCTCGCGCGAGAGCCTGGAAGTCTTGAAGCGGTGACTTGAACACGCCGTAGTCGTTGTAATGAATGGGGATCGCGACCTGCGGATCGAGCAGCTTGACCGCATCCACGCCTTGCCTCGCGTCCATGGTGACCAACATCCCCAGCACGCGCGTACCACCCAGGTGCAAGAGTGCCAGGTCGATATCCGGATAGCGCTTGGGGATTTCCTGCAAATCTCTGTACAGCAGGGTGTCGCCGGAGATGTATAGCCGCAGAAGCAGCATTCCCGCCGCGGTGGAGAACTCAACCATGCTTCCCATAGTTTGCGGCAGCAATTTTGAAAATGCCGCGCCACCATGACGTGCCGGCATGGCGGTGACTCGAGCACGGAGGTTTCCCTTGCGATACGTCAATGTTTGCCAGGTGTCCAGCGGATACGTCTGCTCGAACTGTAGTTGTGTCAGATCCCGGGCGGCATCCGGAGTGGTAACGATGGGGACGGTGTGATCCAGTTCGGCCTGAACTACCCGGTCAAAATGGTCCTCGTGCATGTGCGAAAGAATGACGAAATCGAGTTGAGGAAGATCACGAAGCTCCATGGCAGGATTGGTCAATCGTTTCGATTGCAAACCGTATCCAATATGCACGTGGTCGCCCGCGTGCAGAAAATTTGGGTCGGTCAAAATCGTGAAACCGGCGTAACGGATCAAGGTTGTGGCTGTGCCGATAAAGAGTACGGAGCCGGTCTTGAGATTTGGTGGACGCCATTTCCGCCCAAGCACTATTTCTTGCTCTTCCATTGGATCGAACCTTTCTGGTAATTAGTCGCCGGTTAAGGTGTCAGCCTCCGGCCGAGGCACACCTTAGCCCGGCCAAACCCCGCCCTCACTTGAGTCGTCGTCGAAGTAAGTCTGTCAAGGAGCAGGCTTCATGCCACCCCACTGCGTCAGAGAAATGCACTTTCAATCGACTCGATGGTGTCTTCCATCCACCGTGCGACATCGTGCATCGTGGTATCAGCCGGAACCGTTGCCGGCCGCTCTGCAGCTTGGGCGGCATCATCTGGCCCAACGGGTGACATCCGAGCACCGGTCCTCCACTCCTCCAGGAGCACAACTTCCCGTGAGACCTGGCTGAGCCAATCCGTTGCGGTCAAGGTGGCATCCACGTACAACTGCCATGACGTACCAACAAACTCTTCCAGTCCGCTCCAATCAATTGCAGGAAGGTATCGCAGCCAGAGACGCGCCCACATCGCGGCCGAATCGTTCACACCAGGCCACTCGGCGGACCGGTTCGCGGCCCACTCGTGGAACTCGTCCAGCATGGCTCCCATGGTCCATCGCACCAGACATCGCTCGATGTGCCGCATACGAATACGGGCAAGAGGTAGCGAGTGCTCCGCGCTCGGGTCGCCGGCGTGTAACACCAGTAGTTCCAGACGCAACAGGATGGAATCCGTGGATCGCCCGCTGCGTGGCGCCGCCGCTTCGGTCCGGACGGCCCGCTCGCTCCATTGGCGCAGCCGCAGGAAGACCGATCCATCGGCAAGTATCGACGCGGACGATTGTTGTCCTGGCAGTACAGCATCGCCTCTCAGGCTGAGAGCATCGGGCACGCCCAGGCCAAGGCCCGCGAGCGCGTCCGTGATGCGTTCAGCGAGCTCCCCCTCGGTGCGAAACGCCGGCCCTCCCCAATCACCAGGGGGAAGAACTCCGATATCCCACGGCCGCATGGTCTTGAGGCCATGCTGGAGCCGCCGGCGCTCGTAGAGTCGTACCAGAACCGACGTAACGAACTCCTCAACCAGGAGACGCGTCCGGGCGGCACTCTTGCCACGTTGGTGGCGCGTCGCCTCGTCGCTTCGGCCTTCAGCGAAGTACGAACGCCGTCCCGCACGTCCGGATGCAGCCGCCGGCACATCACTTGCCTGCCTTCTCCAGGCCCGTTCCCGTATTCGCCTATCGGGAGATTCGACCGCGGCGTCAGAGTTAATCAGTGGTACCGGTTGCCTCGTATTGCTTCTTCAAGTCCTCCACGACGGCGGGATCGGCCAGCGTTGTGGTATCGCCCAAGACATGACCGGCGGCTATGTCGCGCAAGAGGCGCCGCATGATTTTTGCGCTACGCGTCTTGGGCAAATCGGCGGTGAAGATGAGCTGGCTGGGGCGCGCGATGGCGCCGATTTTTTGGGCTACATGCTGCCGCAATTTCTGGCGCTCCTCCTCGCTCGGCTCGATCGTCCCCTTGAGTGTGACGAACGCGGCGATAGCCTGTCCTTTGATCGGATCGTCGGTCCCCACCACGGCTGCCTCGGCGACATCACCGGAATCGATCAGAGCGCTTTCCACTTCCCAGGTCCCGATGCGGTGCCCCGCGACATTCAGCACGTCGTCGACCCGGCCGATAATCACGAAATACCCGTTCTCGAGCTGCTTGGCGCCATCACCGGTGAAATATCGTCCGGGAAATTTGGCCCAGTAGTTCTGCACATAGCGGTCGGGATCGCGGAAGATCGTGCGGAACATAGCCGGCCATGGCTGGTCGAGGCAGAGATAGCCGGCAGCGGTACCGGGCTCGATCGCATCTCCCTTTTCGTCAACGATCGAGGCGCGTATCCCCGGCAAGGGCACGGTTGCCGATCCCGGTATGGTTTCGGTCAGACCCGGCAGCGGGGAAATCAAAATCATGCCAGTTTCCGTCTGCCACCACGTATCGACAATCGGTACCCGGCCGTGACCGATGTTCTCGTTGTACCAGATCCAGGCTTCCGGGTTGATGGGCTCGCCTACCGTGCCGAGCAACCGGAGCGATGTGAGCGAATACTTCTCGGGATACTCGGTTCCCCACTTCATGAACATTCGGATCGAAGTCGGCGCCGTATACAGAATAGTGATCTTGTATTTATCGATCAGCGCCCAGAAGCGATCCTTGTCCGGGTAGTCGGGCGCACCCTCATACATGACGGTCGTTGCGCCATTCGACAGCGGACCGTACACGATGTAGCTGTGGCCGGTCACCCAGCCGATGTCCGCCGTACACCAGTACACATCGTCGTCCTTGAGATCGAAAACCCACTGCGTGGTCATGGCAGTCCCCAGCAGATAGCCGGCAGTTGTGTGCACGATCCCTTTGGGTTTTCCGGTTGTGCCCGATGTATACAAGATGTACAGCATGTGCTCAGAGTCCAGTGGCTCCGCCTCACAGCTTGTAGATGCGCCGGCCATCAAGTCGTGCCACCAGTGATCGCGTCCTTCACGCATGGCTCCATCTGTTTTGTCACCGGCACGCTGTACCACGACGACATGCTCTACCGTTCTGGTCTGCTCCAGCGCGGCGTCCGCGTTCTCTTTGAGCTTGACCACTGACCCGCGGCGAAAGCTGCCATCCTGCGTGATGAGGACCTTCGCCTCGGCATCATTAATTCGGTCGGACAGTGAGTCGGGTGAAAATCCTCCGAATACCACACTGTGCGGGCAACCGATGCGAGCGCAGGCCAGCATGGCAATCGGTAGCTCGGGCACCATACCCATGTAGATGGCAACGCGGTCGCCGGTTTGCAGTCCCAGGCCCTTGAGGACGTTGGCAAACTTACACACCTCGCGGTGAAGCTCGGCGTACGTGAACCGACGTTCTTCACCAAACTCGCCTTCCCACAGAATGGCAACTTTATCCCCTCGGGCCTCGAGATGCCGGTCAAGGCAGTTGTAGGAGGCGTTGATTTTTCCGCCCGAGAACCACTTCGCCCACGGCGCGTCCCACTCCAATACCGTATCCCACGGCTTGAACCAATCGAGGTTCTCCGCGCACCGCGCCCAAAATGCCTCCGGATCAGAGTCCGCCTCGGCGTAGATCGCCGGATCGTTCAGTGTGGCGTTGCGCGTAAACTCCTCGGTCGGTGGATGACGCCGATCTTCCGTGAGCAAGACGTCGAATGACGAGCTGGGTTCGGTTGCCATGATCTCTCCTCCCCGGATGTTAGAACGGCGTGCCGGCCTCCACCGCCGCAGATGAAGTAGGGTCAAGCGGCCGAGTGGGTTGTCATTGCACTGCTTTACGAGCACTACAGCCAAATGTACCGCGTATCGCACGGGCGCGAAGAATGCATCCAGCGCAGCAACCGTGGGTAGCGGGGCGGGTAGAAACGGTATGCCGCCGCCCGAGTGGATGATGGCTCACAGGCGAAAACGCCACCGGCTCCCCGGGGAGGCGAGCGCTCAATCGCAGGCTAGACTGCACCATGCTCATTTGCCCTGTTTGCAGAGAGCCGCTAATCGACGGCGGACGCGCACTGACCTGTTGCCACCGGCACTCCTACGACCGCGCACGCGATAGTTATGTCAATCTTCTCCGAACCAAGCACCCTGGAGATACAAAGGCCATGCTGCTGGCGCGGCGACGGTTTCTGGACGCCGGCTACTACGCTCCAATCGCTCGTGCCGTGGCCGATCAAGCGCTGCCACGGCTCATCCAGAGAGGCGGCGTGGTTCTGGACTCCGGCTGCGGCGAGGGATATTATCTCGGCTTCCTGCGCGACGCCATCACAAGGCACACCGACGCAGATGTGGCGTATGTCGGCATCGACAGCTCGCGCGAAGCCACTCGCCTCGCCGCGCGGAGGTACAACGCGATGACCTTCGCCGTTTCCGACATAAAGGATGTCATTCCCGTTGAGAGCGGCCGGGTGGACGTTCTGCTCGACGTTTTTGCCCCCCGGAACATTATGGAGTTCACACGAATCCTGGCGCCGGGCGGGCTGATAGTCGTCGTCATCCCGCATCACGATCACCTGCGGCAGTTGCGCGCTGCGGTACCGATGATCGGCATCGAGCTCGACAAGGTTAATAAAGTACTCGGCGATTTTGAGTCGCGGGTCGAATTGATACATCGCTCAGAAGTCGTGCAAACTCTCTCCCTTGACGGGCCCGCAGCCCGTGATCTGGTGGCGATGTCACCCAGTGCAAGGCATGCCATGGTTGCCGCCGATTCACTTCCCGATCAGCTTGACGTGACGGTAGCCGTGGACATCTTGACTTTCCGCAAGTCTGCTGAAAGTAGCGACTAGGCGATCGATGACGAATCGTGCCGCATGCGGGCCCCGGTACAATGGTGTATCACGCACCCGGCGAGGACGCGGCATCTATGACCGAGCCCACCCTCAGCGAGGCCGATGTACCGGCCGACCCGTTCGTTCAGTTCAAGAGTTGGTACGACGACGCGCGGAACGCGCAATTGCACGAACCGGATGCGATGACCCTGGCAACCGCATCGATCGATGGCGCTCCCTCGGCTCGCATGGTGCTGTTGAAGGGCTTCGATGAACGTGGGTTCGTCTTCTATTCAAATTTCGACAGCGCCAAGGGCCTCGCGCTGCAGGAAAATCCACGGGCCGCACTGATCCTCTTCTGGTCGCAGCTCTACCGACAGATCCGGATCGAGGGCACGGTGACGCGAGTCTCCGACGCCGAGTCGGACGCGTATTTTCAGACCCGTCCCAAGGGGAGTCGTATAGCGGCTCTTGCCTCGAATCAAAGCAGAATACTGCCCAGCCGGGACATTCTCGACGCCCGGGTTGGAGAGCTGGCCGCACAGTACAGCGCACCCGATGCCCGCGTGCCCCGGCCCGACTATTGGGGAGGGTACCGCGTGGCGCCGGAAGCCATCGAGTTCTGGCAGGGGCGCCGCGACCGGCTGCACGATCGACTGGTGTACCGACGACAAGCATCGGGCGCATGGCAGATTGAGCGTCTATTCCCCTGAGTGCGGCACGCAATCCAACACCGGTTCTAACGCCGTGCGGAAGCTGCCATCAAGCCGCCGGCATGAGCAATCCGCCTACGGTTTTCTCCAGCGATGTCCATCACGCTCCAGCAGAGTGTCGGCCTCGACCGGACCGAGACCGCCGGACGGATAGGTCGGCAGGCGCGCGGATTTGTCGCCTTGCTGCTCGAGCATGGGGGCAACCAGGCGCCACGCCGTCTCCACCTCATCGGTGCGAGTGAACAGCGTTGGGTCACCGCGCATGGCGTCGAGTAGCAGCCGCTGATATGCATCGGGGCTGGCACCGCCAAATGCTTCCTTATACATAAAACTCATGTCGACCGGACGCACGCGCATGCCGGGGCCGGGCACCTTGACGTCAAGCCGCAGCGCCATGCCGTCGTCGGGTTGAATACGCAGCACGAGTACGTTGCTGCGCGGCCGTGAGGTTTTGCCGTCGGATAGGAAAATGTGAGGCGCCCGGCGAAATTCGATTGCTATCTCGCTTACCCGCTTGGCGAGGCGCTTACCGGTTCGCAGGTAAAACGGCACACCGGCCCACCGCCAGTTATCAACCAGGAATTTCGCCGCGACGTAGGTCTCGGTGGTCGAGTTGGTCTTCACTCCATCTTCGTCGTGGTATCCCGGCACCATCCGCCCATCTACCATGCCACGATCGTATTGCCCTCGTACCACCGATTCGATAGGATTCTGCTCGTTTGGGAAGCGGATCGCATCGAGCACTTTTACCTTTTCATCACGCACCTTGTCTGCGGTGAAGGAGGTAGGCGGCTCCATCGCGGTTAACGTCATGAGTTGGAGGAGATGACTCTGCATCATGTCGCGGATGGCGCCCGCCTGCTCGTAGTAGCCGCCCCGGCCTTCGACGCCGATCGATTCCGCCGCGGTAATCTGCACGTGATCGACGAAGTTGCGGTTCCAGATAGGCTCAAAGATGCCATTGATGAAACGGAGTACAAAAATATTTTGTACTGTTTCTTTACCAAGGTAATGATCGATGCGATACACCTGTTCCTCGTTGAAGACCTCGTGCACCGCTTTGTTGAGAGTCTTCGCCGTTTCCAGATCACGGCCGAAAGGTTTTTCCACGATGAGCTTTACCCACCCGTTCTCCTTGTGAGGGCGGCTGAGCTTCGCCTCTCCAAGCTGGCGCACTACATCCGCATAGACGTCTGGAGGAGTTGCAAGGTAGAAGACCCGATGGTTTTCCGTGCCGGACTCCTCGTCGATACGATCGAGCGTGCTCGACAACGATTGAAAGCTTTGGGGATCGTCATACCGACCCTGCACGTAACAAATGCGGCTGGCAAAGTCTTCCCAGGCGGCATCTTGCACGCGTGTACCGGCATCCTGGATCGACTCCCGCAATCCCTGGCGATACGCCTCGTTGTCTCGCTCACTGCGGCCGAAACCGATGATCGCAAACTTGTCCGGCAGAAGCTTGCTGGTGGCCAGGCTGTACAACGCGGGAACGAGCTTCCGATGCGCCAGGTCTCCGGTGCCCCCGAAAATAACAAGTGCCAGCGGCTCCGGTGGCTTCTCTTGAACGGGGTTCTCTTCTCGCCAGGCCCGTTCTTCGTCCCACACGTCCTGCCAGATGTCTTCGTCTATGCTCGGGGTCACCACGGTTGCCATTGTTCGCGCCTTTCCGGTTGAACGGAGTCAGGGTAAGATTTCGCGCTTCGGCGCGGCCCGCTATCGCCCGTTCGTCATATCGTCGTAGCTCATTCTAAGAAATGTGGCTTTGCACGTCGGGGTGACAGCGCCAAGTAAAAAAGGGCCGCGGGTTTGCGGCCCTACCATTGTCTCGTAGTGCCGAGCCTGAATTGTCAAGGATTTGGATCGTCATCCGTGCTGAAGTTTCCGGGCAGGTCGGTGGTAGGGTCGTATGCGCTGCGTACCGCGGCGCTTTCATCAAAGTTTTCCGCCGAGCCGGTATCCGTAGCTCCACCTCCCATTTCGGTCCCATAGTCCACGGAGGAAGCTCCGAAATCCGAGCCGCCGCCAACGGCGCCGGGAGCATCGTCGCTGAGGGTGCCGCCACGGCCGCCAAAGGGAGCACTGAAGTCACTGGCCGGTCCGCCGTAGCTATTGGTGTCTCCGGTCACGGGGGAGTCGTCAGAACGCGAATCACCGAACACACTTCCAATCGCATCTTTGGCCTTGTCGAGAAGGCTGGAATCCGAGCCGTCGTTTCGGTCGTCTGTATCGTCCATGACGTTACCTCCTGTGGTAGTCGAACGACTGTAGAACGTACCTTGTGTTTGCAAGACTTAGACCACGGCCATAGTCAGGATATGTCGTGCAGCCTTCCGGGACGGCGCTCAACCGCGACGGGATGAGACGCGGCATCATTGACTCCGCTCGACCACCGGCCTTCCCCGCGCAGCGGATTCCTCACGCCAGCCTGGTTTCGCTCCAGGCCGGCAGGTTGAGACCGACCACCAGAACGATCATGGCGATTCCCGTGGCTGCAATCGGCAAGAAGACGGTAAATGGAATGCCGGTAGCGTCCCAAATGGCTCCCCCGGCGAACGAAATGACAAATGGACAGGCATACGTGATGGTAAAGATGGCCGCACTCAACCGGTGAACATCGTCTTTATCCGTGAGGAGCGGAGGGAGGGCGATGGTCAAGACAAAGACCGTGGCAGTGGAAAAGCCGATGACTCCGGCACTCACGATCACCCACACGCCACCCAGGTAGAACGCGCTGACACCCACCAACACCGCGACTCCCACGGCGACGACCGGCCAGCGACGTGCGACCACCAGATGCGGGAAGGCACCTACCACAAAAGACGCCGGAAACTGACTCAAGTTCACACTGGTCAAGGCTGCTCCGATGAGCCCTCCGTGGTGTGTAGCGCGCAGGTAGTCCGGTAAAAATGCATTGCATCCGAAGTACGCCGATGAGGCGCAGCCGAGAATGAGTCCGATTCTCCAGGTCCTGGCACTCTTCCAGTCGGGCCACCAGCGTACCCGCGCCGCATCCGCCGCGGCCTCCTCGTGACTGGAGAAGACCGCCAGTGCAATCGCCGCGAGAGCCACCGGTATCGACCACCAGGCAAACGCCAGCTGCCAGCTCCCGAGAACGAGCGGAAGGATAAACGGTACGGTTAGCGACGCCGCGACTATTTCTCCCACCAGAAACCCGTTGCCGTACACAGCTGTCGCCAGGCTGGACCGCGTGTTGAACCAGGCGCGAGCCAGCGATGGAAGTGTGGGCTGTGAAACCGCAATGCCCACACCCATGAAGAAGGTCATGAGGAAGAGCACAAGGGTGGAGGTTCCCAACCCACGTAGGGCTCCGGCCGCCGCCACCACGCATAATCCGAGGATGAGTGCGCGGCGAGCTCCAACGCGTGCCACCAGCAGTGAGCCCCATACCGCCGCCACTGCAAGTAGTAGTACCGGAAGAGCTGAGAGCGCGCCTACCAGCGTCTCGCTCAACCGCAAGTCACGATGAATGGACGGCAGAAGCGGGGGAAGCGACAACATCGTGACTCGCAGCGCGGCCGCCGCCGACCACAACAGGAAAAGCGCGCGTGAACCGGGTCGAAGTGGCATATCCACCCTCGTATGGTTTCCTCCTAGCACATCAGGAGGATTCTTCTAAAGCGGCAAAAATCAGTCGGCGAGTGGAAGCGCAAACGTGAAGCGAGAACCGCGTCCTACTTCGCTGACCACCTGCAAGCCACTTCCGTGCAGCTCGAGTAAGTGCCGCGCTATAGCGAGCCCCAGGCCTGCGCCGCCGACACGGCTCCTGCCCTTATCGACCTTATAAAAGCGCTCGAAGATACGCTGCGCCTCGGCGGGATTCATCCCCACTCCGGTATCCACGACGTCGATCTGCACACCACGCCCCTGGCGTCGGGCGCGAAGGGTCACGCGCCCACCCGGCTCGGTAAATTTGATCGCGTTATGCAGCAGGTTCATGACGACTTGCTCGATTCTTTTCACGTCGGCGCGTGCGGGCGAAAGTCCCTCCTGTACGTCCAATTCCACGGCAATGCCCTTGTCATCTCCAGCGGGTGTGAGCCGTTGTCGCACCTCAGTGAGAAGGTCGACAACCGAGAAGTCTTCCATATTGAGACTTATCGTGCCCGTTTCCAGCCGGGACAATTCCAACAATTCCTCGACCAACCGGGCCATCGCCTGCGTTTCGACTTGAATGCGGTGAAGGAAATGCGTCCCCGCTTCCGGATCGTGCAACGCGCCTCGTTGTAAGGTCTCAACGAGAAGATTGATCGACGCAATAGGAGTACGAAGTTCGTGCGACACGTTGGCGACAAAGTCACGTCGCACCGTCTCGAGGTGGCGGAGTCGAGTCGCATCCTCGATAGAAACCATCACGATCTGACACTCACCCGTTGCGGACTCCACCGGGATGATATGAAAGGTAAGCAGTCGGTCCGGGTCCGGTACATACATCTCGTGTCTCTGGGGCTCGACGTCGTGGATGGCGTCTCCGACGGCAAATTCGAAATCGAGATCGTGCACCACGTCGGAGATCGGGCATGGCACGGCGTCGACAAAGCGGAGAAGCTCGCGGGCCGCCGGATTAATGGCCAGTACGTACCGCCGGCGTGAAATCAGGAGCAACCCGCGATCGTCATGATCGGCGAACTGGTCGAACATCGTGGAGACATCGAGGTCCACGGTGTCCTCGCCATGCGCCGCAAGCAATGCGCGCATGACGTGCAATCCCGCGACGTTCGCGGCCTCGTCTCCATGCAACAGCACGGACGTCGAATGGTCCCTTTGATCCGGCCCACTCATATTCTCTGCCTACGGCTCATCCTGCGTTACGGAACCAGCGCTCGCATCGAACGCGTATCCCACGCCATGCACGGTTCTGATCGGATCCGCGATGTGGGCGCTCTCTAGTTTTGCACGGACCCGGCGTACGTGAACGTCGACCGTCCGCTCGCCCACAAATTCATGCCCCCATACTGTGTTCAGCAGTCGGTCACGTGTGAGCACGATCCCGGGATGGCGCATGAAATAGACCAGCAGGTCAAATTCCTTGGGCTGGAGCGTGACGACCTGCTCTCCGGCTTCCACGGTACGGGCGCGGACATCGACGACCAATTCCCCGTGTACCAGCACGTCCTGGCCGCCTCCTTCGCGATCGTACTCAAGTCGTCTGAGATGTGCTTTCACTCGCGACAGTAGCTCGCGAAGACTGAACGGCTTCGTCACGTAATCGTCGGCACCAATTTCGAGTCCAAGTACTCGGTCGATGTCGTCGTCCCGTGCCGTGAGGATGATAATGGGGACCGTACTGAACGATCGAATGGTGCGGCAGACATCGAAGCCGCTTCCTCCCGGAAGCATTAGATCGAGCACCACCAGATCGGGTTTTTCCCGCCTGACCATGGCGATACCGGCGGGCGCGTCTGCTGCGACCAGCGGAGTGTAGTCTTCGCGGCGCAGGTTATACACCAGCGCTTCACGAAGACTTGCGTCGTCCTCGATCACCAGAATCTTGGCCATTCTCCCCGTCCTGTCCTCTACGCGCACATCCTAGCACTGGGTACGGCGTGGTTTCGTTGACCGGGAGCCGGCGCCTTCGCCCGCACGTTCGCAACGCTCATGGCGCCCCTTGCAACGCCAAGGGGGAAATAGGAGTGAGGCCGGGAAACCCCCGGCCCCACCGCCAGTCATCTATGCCGGCTACTTGATTGACTTGATTTGGGACAGCGCGAGGCTGGACACAACTTTAGGGAGAGGGACGTAGTCGAGCGCTTTAGCATATTTCTGACCGGAGCCTACCATCCAGGCCATCAGCGCCTTCACGGCTTTAGCTTTTGCTGCATCCGTCTGATGCTTGTAGAGCAGCACCCAACTGTACCCGGTAATCGGATACGCAGTCTTGCTCTTGCCATTTACGATGCTGAAGTTCGTAGCCGAAACATGAGGAAAAGAAGCAGCCGCGGCCGCAACAGACTTCGCCGTGGGCAGGAGGAACTGGCCTTTGGAGTTTTCCAATTCCGCTTCGTGCATGTGATTTTGCAGCACGTACGCCAGCTCGACGTAGCCAATGGTTCCCGGTGTCTCGGTGATGATTCCGGCCACGCCGTCGTTGCCCTTCGCCCCGACGCCGACCGGCCAGTTGGGCGTCTTGTTCACGCCGACTTTGCCACGCCATACATCGCTGACCTTCGACAGATAATCCGTGAAGATGTAGCTCGTCCCGCTTCCGTCCGAGCGATGGGTCACCACGATTTGAATGCTGGGAAGCTTCACTTTGGGATTGAGTTTCTTGATGGATTTGTCATCCCACTTCGTGACAAGACCGAGGAAGATATTAGCGAGCACGGAGGGTGAGAGGTGCAATCCAGATTTCACACCCGGCACGTTGTATGCAATTGAAACGCCACCCAGTGCGATTGGAACCTGAGCTACCGGGCCGCCCGCTTTCGTCGCCGCGATCAAGTCGGAGGTTGGGTCCATGGGAACGTCAGTGGCGCCGAAATCGACCGTCTTGGCAATGAACTGCTGGATACCGGCCCCGCTTCCAATTCCTTGATAGTTCACGCTCACCGAATGGCTACCGCCGTACACCTCGAACGCTTTCGTAAAGAACGGAAGATCAAAGGTGGACCCGGCACCCGTTAAGGAAACGCTCGCGTGAGGGCGAGCCGCGAGGGCCGGGGTAAGCACACCTGCCAAGGCCACGATCGCCACGCAGATCGGTGCGATAAGTCGTCGAATCAAGAGAGGGACTCCTTTCAATACTGCCAAGTGGTTTCTCGTTCATTGTTCGCGACCTTTCATTACAGCCGTGTTACAGCCCCTTTAACGAAACGTTACCTGCCAGGTTTTGATCCGCGGTTCGCCTCTGCTTTCGGCCCGTAACAAAACAGTGACACGCCTGTAACATTTCGGAAACAAATCGGACGTTAGAGTGAGTTGACACTCGGCTGACACGTACGACGGTCTCGTTTCCTCTCACCTCGCGACAGTGCAGGAGCGAGTGCCGATGCCTGGCAGGATGCGAGGTCACTCGGGCGCGTGCTCACCACGTCGGTACGACGATCGCGATAAGGGAGAAGCGAGGAAACATACGTGCAACTAGAGAGCGGGCGAGCGCGACCGTTCGTTCAACCCGAGGGGTTGCGAACACTGGAGAAGCGGACCGAGGAAGCCGGCGACGCGCTTCGTGCTCCTCGGCCCATAGCCAGCCCGGCAAATACGGGCGACAACCTCTATTTCGCCTTGACTACCGGGTTTGCGGCGTTAGTCGTACTCGCACTTGCGCTCATGCTTGGCATCCTGCTGTATCAGGGCTGGCTCTCCATCCATACCAATGGGTTTTCGTTTATAACCGGAACAACCTGGGCGCCGTCCGAAAACCTGTACGGGGCCGCTCCATCGATACTTGGGACCCTGTACACCTCGTCCCTGGCACTGATCCTGGCGGGAATCGTCGGCGTTTTGGTGTCGATCTTTCTCACCGAAATTGCTCCGCTTCGAATTCGATTCAGCCTTGGGCTACTGGTGGAACTGCTCGGTGCGGTTCCCAGCATCGTGTACGGTCTCTGGGCGTTTCTGGTGCTGGTACCGATTGTCCGGCAGTACATCCAGCCCCCGCTGGTAGATCATTTCGGCAATACACCGTTCTTCACGGGTTATCCCCTGGGCCTTGGAATCTTTACCGCTACCTTGATACTCGCGGTCATGATTCTTCCCACTATCGCCGCTATCAGCCGTGACGTGATTTCCGCCGTACCGAATTCACAACGCGAGGCCATGCTTGCACTGGGTGCCACGCGCTGGGAAACAACCTGGAAAGTCATCATTCCGTACGCACGCTCGGGAATTATTGGGGCTCTCTTGTTGGGCCTGGGACGCGCCGTGGGCGAAACGATGGCGGTCCAGATGGTCATCGGCAACAACCAGAGCATCTCCCCGTCGTTGTTTGGCCTCAGCACCACGATGCCGGCGACAATTGTCAATCAATTCACCGAGGCCACGGGGCCGCTCTACCGATCGGCATTGATCGAGATTGCCCTTCTGCTGATGGCCGTGACCGTTATTCTCAACGCTGCCGCCCGGCTCCTGGTATGGAGTGTGACAAGGAAGTACTCGGCATGAGCCTGGAGACTGTCAGGCGGACGTTACGCCTCGCGACGCGCCGTCAATTGGGCGGGAACCGGATTGACGGTCCTGGCGGTACTCGTGGCGCTGGTGCCGCTCGGCGCCATGTTGAGCTGGGTGCTCGGTCAGGGAGGGTCATCCCTTGACCTGAATTTCTTTACGCAGATCCCGAAGGCGGAGGGCGAGACCGGTGGCGGCATGGTCAATGCCATCCTCGGAACCCTGGAGCTCATTCTGTTCGCCTCTCTCATCGGCTTGCCGATCGGCATGATGACCGGCATTTACCTCGCTCGATCGCGGAAGGGTGCATTTAGGTCGACGGTTCGATTCGTCAGCGATGTCATCGCGGGAACACCGTCGATCGTCGCCGGGATGGTAGCCTACGCGCTGATCGTGCTGCCTTCCCACCATTTCTCAGCATTTGCCGGGAGTGTGGCACTTGCTCTCCTCATGTTCCCAACGGTGGCCCGCGCTACCGAGGCGTCGATCAATTTAGTACCTCCCTCGATCCGCGAAGCCGGGCTCGCTCTCGGCTTGCCGGAGTACCAGACCATGCTTCGCGTCATTCTTCCGACGGCGGCGAGTGGGATCGTGACGGCCGTCATGCTGGGCATCGCGCGCGTAGCCGGAGAAACCGCGCCACTGCTCTTCACCGCTCTGGGCAATCCGGCGATACAAACGTCGCCGGGCCAGCCGATGGAATCGCTGCCTCATCAGATCTGGGTCTACGCAACATCGCCGTACGCGGACCAACACCGCCAGGCGTGGGCCGGTGCCTTCGTTCTATTCGCCATCATCGTCATTTTGAATCTGTCGGCACGCTTCTTAACGCGCCGACTCGCCGCGCGCACCAGCGCAGCCTAGGGAAAGGGATCATTCGTGGGAGAACCTGTACGAGCAGAAGAAGTGTCTGCATGGTACGGAAAGCGCCTGGCAATCCGAGACGTCAGCATGAGTATCGAGCCGAACAAGGTGACGGCGATTATCGGGCCGTCCGGTTGCGGGAAATCCACGTTCCTCCGGTCCATCAACCGCATGCATGAAGTCATCCCCGGCGCACGCGTAGGCGGTGATATCTGGGTGGGCGAGGAAAACGTGTACGGGGATGGGGTGGACCCGGTCCAGGTTCGGGCACACATCGGCATGGTCTTCCAGCGTCCAAATCCATTCCCGACGATGTCGATCTACGACAACGTGGCGGCCGGCCCCAAACTTACGGGAATGACGAGGAAAAAGGCGGATCTTGATGCGCTGGTCGAAAAGAGCCTGCGCCAGGCCGCTCTGTGGGAAGAAGTGAAGGACCGACTGAAGGATCCCGCGACCGGACTCTCGGGTGGCCAGCAGCAGCGCCTGTGTATCGCGCGCGCGCTTGCAATGCGGCCGGGAGTGATTCTGATGGACGAGCCATCCTCCGCGCTCGATCCGATCGCGTCGTTCAAGATCGAGGAGCTCTTGAACGACTTGAAAGGCGAGTATACCGTCGTCATCGTCACGCACAACATGCAGCAAGCCGCGCGCGTTGCAGATTTCACCGCTTTCATGCTGGCTGGTTCCGATTTCATCGGGGAGCTTGTGGAAAAGGGCGACACGAGTCAGATATTCAGCAAACCAACCGATAAACGAACGGAAGACTACATATCTGGGCGATTTGGATAATATGGCGGAACAACAAAACATCCTTGTCGTCGAAGACGATCGAAATTTAGCTGAAACGCTGGTTTACAATCTCCGCCAAGAAGGGTACGGCGCGGAAGTAGCACGCACCGGTCTGGAAGCCATCGCGGTGACTCGCGCTCAGCGCCCGGACCTCGTTCTGCTGGATATCATGCTTCCCGAGCTCGACGGCTTTGAAGTGTGTCGTGCCGTCCGAGCATCCTCATCGGTACCAATCATTATGCTCACCGCCCGCGATGATGAAGTTGACCGGGTGCTCGGCCTCGAGATGGGAGCCGACGACTACGTTGTCAAGCCGTTTAGCCTGCGAGAACTGCTGGCCCGCATTCGGTCGAACTTGCGCCGAGTCGAGCTGAGCTCGGCGTCGGATAGCCAACAGCCGTTGGACTTTGGCGGCCTGCACGTCGATCCAGCTTCTCGTATCGTCCAGCGCGACCAGAAATCCATACATTTGCTTCCGCGTGAGTTCGACTTACTTCTCCAGCTCATGCTCAATCGTGGCATTGTCATGTCTCGAAATCAATTGCTGGAAAAGGTATGGGGTGTTGATTTCTTTGGTGATGCGCGCACCGTCGACGTTCATGTACGCAGACTTCGCATGAAAATTGAGCCGGACGCATCCGACCCCACCTATATCCGCACTATTTACGGCGTGGGTTACACCTTCGCCGGAAACATGAGGAGCCGAGATGACGCGTGAACGGTACGACTCACTGCTGCGCGAGCTCGACGAACAGCTTCTGACCATGGGTGATACCGTGGCTTCGACCATCTCCGCATGCATCGACTCACTCGCAAACAACGACACAGCCGCAGCGCAGCGTTTGATCGAGGCGGACAACGACATCGACGAGCAACGATACGATATCGAGCGAGCGGCGGTATTGCTTATCGCGACGCAACAGCCACTCGCAACCGATCTGCGCAATATCGTCGCCATTTTGACCATTGCAACAGAATTGGAACGAATCGGCGACTACTGCGAGGGTATCGCAAAATTGAGCCTTCGAATGGCGGCCGAAACAATCGAAGCTCCCATGACCGACATTCGCACAATGGCCGTGCTGACCGAGCGGCAACTTCGCCGCGGAATGCGCGCGTTCAAGGTGCGCGATATTGAGTCCGCCGGCATTGTATGGAGCGACGACGACGCCGTCGACGACCTCTATGGCGACATATTCCAGAAACTCCTGGCTGAGATGGTACAGAACACCGAGACGGTGCGCGGCGGCACGTACCTCATTTGGGTAGCACACAATATAGAGCGCATGGCCGACCGTGTGACGAACATCGTCGAGCGTGTTGCTTTCATCGTCACGGGAGACGTCACGTCCTTTCGCGGCCGCCTGCGAGCCCGCACGCTTCCCGTCTAATAAGCGTCGCCTGGGGTCCGTACCGAGTAGTGCGCGCCGCGTCGCGCATCACTGTCACGGAGCACGATACCGCGTTCCGTCAATTCTTTGCGCGCGCGTAAGAACGTCGCTTCCGTCATTCCAGAGGCGGCCTGCCATTCGCCGGCGGTAGCTCCTCTGCCGTCGTCGATACCCTTGAGGGCATCCAATGCATGCTGCTCACGTGCGCGCAGTGTCGTAACCGGTTCACCCTGAGGGTGGGCCGCGTCGGGAATTTCCGCCACGTCCGGCTCAATGGGCGCCCGCGCCTGATCCAACCGCTCTTTTGCTTTTGCCAGGGACGCCGCACGTCGGTCGACCCGCTTACCGGTCTTTGTCAACCACTTTGCTGCTCGCAAGCGCGCCTGTTCGATCTCTTGCTTACCGCGTACGCGAGCTTGAGCATGCTCTTCTTGAGCCACATTCAACGCCATCTGCGCCTTCGTGAGCTTCCTCTGGGCCCGTTCAACGGGGTCGTTCTTCGCACCGTCCCTGGCCATCTCAACCTCCACGTTACCGCTCAGATCACTCAATGGAATCCGCCAACCCGCTGATGCAGAAGCGACGTATGGCCCATGTTCACAATTTGCACCGTCGAACCGCGACCCACCCCATCCGCTCGATTGGGGCGTTCGCAGCACTTCAGTCCCGATAGACGTCGCGACAAGGTACTTTGATATATATGGAGTGCGTTTCCATAGTATGTCAACGGCATCGTCGTGACTCGTGGCCCATGCACGTAAACCGCAGAAGCAGGGTGATCGTAACACTGCGGACACGGTCGGATAACAGGCTTGTAACACGACTCCTTGAAGCTAGACATGGGGAAACGCGGGTATTCGCGCGTGAAAGGGGTTAGGGGTGCTGCTTGATTTTCATAGCCACAGCGTTTTGAGCGACGGGACGCTTACGATTGAGGAGATGGTTGCGGCAGCCGATCGGCGGGGCTACACCGCGTATGCCGTGACCGACCACGCACGTGGAGACAACCCGCACTATCGAGACGTGGTATCACAGGTACGGGAGGAGATCGATAAGCTCCGACCGCACACGAACCTGCAACTCTTTGCGGGCGTGGAGTTAACCGACTTCGCTCCCGATCGGATCGCCGCGGCCGCGTCGGCTGCGCGCCTTGCCGGGGCCGAAGTCGTGGTTGTGCACGGGGAATGTCCAACACTGGATGTGCCATCGGGGACCAATTCTGCGGCCGTACGGTGTTCCGACGTGGACATCTTGGCCCACCCCGGCATCATCCTGGAGCGTGACGCCGATGAGGCCACGATGCGTGGCATCTACCTCGAGCTCTCGGCTCGGCAGGGCCATTGCTGGAGTAACGGCCATGTGTACGCAACGGCGCGCAAGACCGGCGCATCGGTGATCGTTGACTCCGACGCGCACGAAGAAGCCGGTCTTCTGTCGCTGCCAAAAGTAACCACTCTGATTCGCGGCGCGGGGGCATCGGAGCTCTCGCTGAATCAGATCGTCACACAGATGGCGCCACTGCTCCTGAATAAGTTCGTGCGCCGCGTCGCAGCCAAACGCTGAGACATCGTTACAGCGGGCTGAGCATGTGACTCGCCGGTCTCGGACCGGCGAAGACATCAAGTTTTCCGTGGGGAACTCGGTACAATACTGAGATCGCCGGGAAGGGGAAGTGGTGTGACTCTCGTCCACGTCATTATTATCAGCGTTCTTCAGGGGGTCTCAGAATTATTCCCGGTCAGTAGCCTGGGTCATGCTGTTCTGGTACCCGAAATCCTTCGCTGGGGTATCGACCAAAAGAGCGAGCATTGGCTTGCATTTCTCGTGGCGCTGCACGTGGGCACTGCTATAGCACTCCTTATATACTTCCGCAACGACTGGGTGAGCGTGGCGTCCGCATTCGTCCGCAGCGTCCGCAGTGGACAAATGAGCGAGGATCACGATCAACGCCTGGCATGGATGGTTGTGCTTGGCACGATCCCTACCGGCGTCGTGGGTCTGGTGCTCCAGGATCCGTTGCGCTCCCTTTTCGCTTCACCGTACGCCGCCGCCTGTTTCCTCATCGTGAACGGGCTCATCATGTTCCTGGGAGAGCGCCTGCTACAACATCAGCTGGCGGCCGGTCGCGGTTCCGCTCCACACCTTGCCGTCCGCCCCACCTCAGACGGCACTACTGTAGCCCACGCCGTATTTGGAACGGACCGTCCGCGGAATTCGGTTACTGTGGATGAGCCCGCGCGCTATAGAGATATTACCCAGCTCAGCTGGAGAGACGCGACGATCGTCGGTCTCGCGCAAATTGGCGCGCTTTTTCCCGGAATTTCGCGCTCGGGAATCACCATGGTGGCGGGCCTAACGGCGGGTTTGACACACGAGGCATCGGCCCGGTACACGTTTCTTCTGGCCACTCCGATTATCGGCGCGGCGGCAGCCCTCGAGATCCCGAAGCTGTTTGAGTCCGGCAGCCGCTCCATCCTCGGCTACGCCGTACTTGGGACGCTGCTCGCGGGTATATCGGCGTACGTTTCAGTGCGCTTTCTCATGCGATATTTCGAACACGGCCGTTTATATCCATTCGCCTACTACTGCGTGGCGGCCGGCGCGGTCAGTCTTGCTCTGCTCTCGCTCTAATCATGTTTAGGAGAAGGATGCTATGAATCGCTCCACGCTATTTGGACTCGGCATCGCCGTGGCTGTTGTCTGCGTTGTCATTGCCCTGGTGTACTTCATCGGCGGAACGCCGCTTGGACATCATATAAAGCACGGTATACTTTTCCTTGCTATTGCCGTGGTGGCGGCCTTTTTTGCCGCGGTCAATCGCCCCATGCGATCAGCCGTCTAACGTCTGGTCAGACATTTAAAGAGGTCCTTCACTGTCGACAGCGCAGGTGCATACCGAGCGTTCATGTGATGCTGTTCGTGCGGTAAAAGGGGATATGCCCTTACCTCCCAAACGGGCTCGGATGGCGCCATATCGCAGTTTCTTTCGTGCCTATCAATGCGCACGCATCATGGAGGTTGCTAGAGTAACCCCTACAGCAGGACCAATCTCACTTGTCATTTGTGGACTACCGGTGTACAGTACGGGTCTATAATGCCGACTACAAACGGGGACACGATTGACTCGGACTTTCCGGTGCTTCCTCAGCGGATCGATCGTCTGCAGACGCTGAATGAGATCGGTCGGGTCATGTCCGCCACGTTGGACTTGCCGACGCTCTACGAGACGATCTATCGCCAGATCGGTCGGGTGATGGACGCCACCCAGTTCTTCATCGCTCTCCGAGAGGAACACGACGGCCGCATCAAGGTTCCCTATCTGCGTGAAGACGGCACGCTGCTGCTAGATCAGGAGCAACCGGTCGACGACAGCCTGACCGGCCGGATCATCGATGGTGGGACTGCAGTCCTGTTCCGCACCAGTGAAGAATACGAGGAGGTGGTGCGATCCTTTGGCCTGACGCCATCCATCGTGGGAGAGAAGGACAGCGAGTCGGGGATCTTTGTGCCGCTCCATACGGGAAGCCGGAGCATTGGTGCGCTGACTGTGCAGAGTCCACGACCACATGCCTACGTAGCCGAAGACGTACAGATGCTCAGCGTCCTGGCGTCCCAGGCCGCCGTCGCTATAACGAACGGTCGGCTCTATGCGGACAGCGAACAGAATGCTCGACAAATGCAGACGTTACTGGCGATCGCCCAGGACATCAGCCGATCGCTCGAACTCGCAACCGTGCTCGATTCGATTCTCGATAGTATTCGTGAAGTCATCCCCTTTCATTCAGCGTCGATGTTGTTGGCGGATAAAGCTGGAACTCAGCTCGAAGTCATCGGCACAGTCGGCACAGCCGCGGAGCGCAGGGCGCCGGAAACGAAGCTTCCGTCTGATTCAGGGGTGATTGGAAAAGTGTTCACGACCGGACAATCTCTCATCGTGCAGGACGTACGCCAATTTGAGGCGCAGGTCGGCGAGTACTCCTCCGGCATTCATGCGAATATGGCGGTGCCGCTACAGCGTGGAGGCTCCGTGATCGGCGTCCTCGAGGTAGAGCGATTCGACGCAAAGGGATTTTCGTCGTCGGAGCTCGACGTACTGACTCTGTTTGCAAGTCAGGCCGCAATTGCGATAGAGAACGCGCGCCTGTTCGCCGAACAGCAAGAGCGAGTAAACGAGCTACAGGCCATTCAGAACATCGTTCAACACCTCACGCCACTCGACGACGTACACACCATCGCCAAATTAATCAGCAACGAGCTGACGCACCTCATCGACTACAACATTTGCGGAGTGTTTGCAGTCGATCCCGACGATCAGGCACTTTTGCCCATCGTTTTTGATGGCGCAGATTTCCCGTTAACGAGGATAAACCTCGGAGAAGGGCTCACCGGGTGGGTAGCGCTGCATGGGACGTCGGCGTTGGTACCGGTAAGCACTGCCGACGACCGGGTTGCCGTGATACCGGGAAGTCCGGATCGCGTTGAGTCACTTATCAGCGCGCCGCTGATCTACCAGGGACGGGTACAGGGGGTGATCACCCTCTCGAAGCTGGGCGTGGCCCAGTTCGATCACAACTCCTTGCGCCTCCTCGAGATCATCGCCGCTCAAACCGCCATTGCTTTCGACCGCGCGCGACTCTACACCGAGCTTCATACTGATGCGGCCACCGATTCGCTCACCCGCCTCTACAATCGCCGCTACCTGCTCGATCGGCTCACCGAAGAGCGCAGCCGCGCCCATCGCACCCATCACGCCCTGGCTGCCATCATGATGGATATCGACCGTTTCAAGGCCGTGAACGATCGCTATGGCCACGATGCCGGAGATGTGGTGTTGATCGAGATCGCCCGGCTGCTGCGGGAGCAAGTCCGAACGGAGGACATCGTGGCCCGGTACGGTGGAGAGGAGTTCTGTTTGCTGGTTCCCGAGATGCCGGAGGAGGAGGCGCGGGCAATGGCGGAGCGGCTGCGGGCCAGGATAGCAAGCCACGAGCTGCCGGAGGAAGCCGGAGTGAAGCACGTCACGGTGAGTGTGGGGATAGCCGCGTCCCACGCGGCCGACACGGGGAGTGAAATGGTGACCCGAGCCGACCTGGCGATGTACCGCGCCAAGACTCGCGGAGGCAATATTGTCTCTGTCTCCGACTCTCGCCGGCACCCGAATCCTGACGTTACAGAGCAGTCAGAAACGCTGGACGAGATCGGATAGAAATAGGTCCAATACGGTCCGGGCGTGGCGTAGTATGGATTATGGGCGACCAACCTGGCGTACCAGGAGCGAGCCTAAAATCTGGAGTCTAAACAGTGGCCGATGGATCTGGTACGACGTTTTGCGCTGTGGATATTCTCAGCTCTCGCCGTCTTCGCGGCTGACATATCGACCAAGGCGGCACCGCACCACGTCATCGCACACAACGGAGCGCACACCCCCTTTGTTCTCATCGTCTTCGTGAGCTGCTTTTTGTGCGGCCTCGGACTCTGGCACTCACGCCTGTTGGCTCTAGGATCTGGGCTGATGTTCGGTGGACTGTGCGGCAACGCCGGCCAATTTCTGCTGACTGGCTATGCGACCGACTGGATTCCGATTGGCGGGTGGCTCACCAATGTGGCAGACATAAGCGGCGCCGTCGGACTTGTCTGCTGTTTCGTGGGCTATGTGCTTTCAGCCGTGCAGCGTCGCGCCGTGCACCAGCGGCCCTTCGAAGCCTAAGAGTCAGGTCGGCGCCCACCGCCCTCCGGTGGTTTGAGTTGAGGCTGGGGATGATCCGGTAACTCCGCCTTTAGCGCGGCAAGCTGTGCCTCGATATCGTTGTCCCCTCGCGCCAGCCGAAGTTGTCGATCGATATCGTCGCCGCCACCGATCTGCGACGTATAGTCGGTGAGTGCCCCAGAATCGATGAGCTCGTCGAGCGCGCCGGAGCGTGCCTGCATTTGCTCGATTCGATTTTGAGCACGTTCGACGGCCATCCCAATATCGTTCATCTCTCGAGAAATGCCGGTGACCGACTCACCGATTTTTACCTGGGCACTGGAAGCCTGATATTGGGCCTTGATCGACTCTTTCTGGGTGCGAAACAGGTCGATGCGGGTCTGCAGCTTTTGCGAAGCATCCGTTAATTTCGCTTGCTGCTCATCGAGCTGTACGATTTGACTCGACAAACTTTCGATCTGCGGAACAATCGCCTGACGGCGTTGGAGGGCGAGCCGGGCCAGATCGTCGCGACCGGCTCCCACGGCACGCTGCGCCTGAGCCTGTAGATTCGAGTCTTGTTGACGCAGCTTTTCAGCCTGCATCTTGAGGCGCTGTTTCGAGGTCGCCACTTCGGCCAGTCCGCGGCGCACATCGGTGAGCAGGCTCAACTGCTTGTTGTACGAGTAATCCAACGTTTCAGTTGGGTCCTCGATTCGATCGAGCGCGTTGCTCAGTTTGGCGCCGAACACCGTGCGGAGTCGGCTCCATAATCCCACATGGATCTCCTTTGCGGCTTCATTACTGTATTGTATCTTCTCACGGCTCGCTCTTGGCCTTGCTATCTGCACTATATATACGTACAATGCCTCAGAACCGGCCCACCACGAGTGCCGCCTCCCCCACCAGAAATACATGCCCGCACGTATAATTTCGGTCGCTAATCAAAAGGGTGGGGTCGGCAAGACGGCCACCACTACAAACCTGGGCGCGTCGCTCTACGGCATGGGGCACCGGGTCCTGTTGGTCGACATGGATCCACAAGGCAATCTTAGCTCGAGTTTTGGTGCCATCGATCGCGGCGAGACAACCGTGGCGGATGCCATTCTGGATCGCAAGGTCCGGCTTCCTATCACTCGGGTCTATGCACATGACGGCGCATGTCTCGACCTGGTTCCGACCACGCTGGTCCTGGCTGCCGCCGAAGCTGCCCTGATGAACAAATTGGGACGAGAGCTTCGGCTCCGAGAACAGCTTTCAACCGTCGCCACAGCCTACGATTTCATCTTTATCGACACACCCCCCTCACTTGGACTGCTCACCATTAATTCCCTGGTTGCGGCCCAATTGGTGCTCGTTCCCACCGAAGCCCGTTTCTTCTCGCTCCAGGGATTACAAATGCTGCAAGAGAGTATTGAGGAAATCCTCTACATAAATCCGCAACTTCAGATCCTGGGAATCGTATTGAGCAAATTTGACCGGCGCCTTCGGGAGGAGCAGACCGTGGCGAAATATCTGCGAGAGCACTGGGGAGACTTGGTATTTCAGACCCAGGTAGGGACGAATTCCAAAATCTTGGAAGCAGCGTCCGCCGGTGTACCACTGGTCGAGTTGCATGGGTCGCAACGCGCCGTCGACGTGTACACGTCTCTGGCACGGGAGGTACTGGCTCGTGTCTAGCGGTGGATTCGATCCACACCGCGTTGAAGCAAGCAAACGCCCCAAGCCGGTTATCCCGCAAATTCTTTCCTCTGAGGCTGCAACCCTGGCAAAGGGTTTTAGCGAGATCAAGGTCGTCGGGATCGGAGGAGCCGGAAATAACACTATCGATCGCATGATCAAGACTGGTGTGCAGGGCATTGATTTTATTGCCGTCAACACGGACGTACAGGCGCTGGAACGCTCTGCCGCACGAAAACGCGTGCAAATCGGCCATCGAATGACTCGAGGTTTGGGAACCGGAGGGGATGCTCGAATAGGCGAACGAGCGGCGGAAACCGCCTCCGATGCACTTGCTGAAGCCATGATCGGGGCCGACATGGTGTTTCTCACCGCCGGTCTCGGTGGAGGAACGGGCACGGGCGCCGCACCGATCGTCGCCGATATAGCCGGGCGTAGCGGAGCGTTGACCGTGGGCATCGTGACACTCCCGTTTTCATTCGAAGGATCGCGACGACGTAAACTCGCCCTGGAGGGGCTGGAACGGCTGCGTCCGCTACTTGATTCGGTCATCGTGATCTCAAACGATCGCTTATTGCAGGTCGCTCCTCAGACCACCGGAATTCACGAGTCGTTTCGCATGGCCGACGACACACTCAACCAGGGGATTCACGGTATTGCCGACCTCATCCTGACACCCGGCCTCATCAATCTTGACTTCGCCGATGTACGTAGTGTCATGGAACACGCCGGATCGGCCATCATGGCGATGGGTACCGCTGTCGGTCCCAACGCGGCGGTGACGGCAGCCGAGCGAGCAATCGCCAGTCCACTTCTCGATACGTCTATTTCCGGTGCACGCGGCGTGCTTTTGAACATTACCGGCGGGCCGGATCTAGCGTTGCATGAAGTCAAGCTTGCGGCGGAACTGGTGGCCGCGCAGGTTTCCCCCGAGTGCAATACCATCTTTGGCGCGGTTATTCACCCTCGACTGGGAGACGAGGTCCGGGTGACCATCATCGCTACCGGTTTCGGGAAGGGGTAATCACACTATTTTGAGCCCCGGCTCCGACGGCATAATCACGTTCGACTACGTTCGTCCGGGGGGACGCGCGTCTTCGTTTCAGGCCCGCTTGCTTCATGCGGATATCAATCTCCTGGTCTTTACGCACACAGCTCCCCCATCAACACACTCCCTGCTGTTTCAAGGAAATGAGGTGATCGCTCGCGGATACACGATCGTATGGTTTGTCTTTCAGGGACAGTCGTACGACATCGGACGGTTTTACCGTCCGGATGGAACGTGGACCGGGTATTACGCGGACATTCTGGAGCCGGTGCGATGGGAACTGTCCGACACGCCGGTTCTGAGTCCGCTGGTCGACCTCGCCCTAGACCTTTGGATCGCCCCGGATGGGACTCATGCCGTCCTGGACGAGGATGAGTTCAACACTTTCACACGCGACGGCTCGCTCACTGCGACACAAGCCCAGCACGCACGCTCGATCCTGAAGGAACTTGAGCGCTACATTGCGAACCAAACATTCCCACCCGACGTGGTTCGCAACTTCCAGGCTGCAGGTGTCTAAAGTGTTATGAAATGATCGTGCCTGGGTATAAAGTACTAGAAAAGATAGGACGTTAGACCACTAGATGCTGTCAATAGTTTGCTGTAGGTTAGCTCTGGTGGAGGGAAGGCGTGACCAGACAGCGTAGGCTGCATCTATATATCGCTGCGATCGGTCTTCTATCGGGTGCGCTTGCCGTGTACTGTCTTCTGCGCGTCGTCGCAATGCCGGCTCGTCACACAAACGACGAACTTCTTACGTCCGCAATTCTCATTATACTGACATCAGTATGTTTGCACCGCAGCGCATATTTGAGCGATTCAAGTGCGGTCAGCTTGGGCAGTATCGGCCAAATTGCCACGCTAATCGTACTTCCGATGGAAAATGCGCTCCTCGTCATCATCATCTCGAAGGGTTTGAGTGAGATACTTCTCGTCACACGGAAACAGCGGCGCAGCTGGAGGGCGCTTGCGGTAAACGTCGGAGGCGCGGCTCTGGCCTCACTCGCCGGCATTGTGGCGTTTCATCTCGTTCCGGGTCACCAACACCTCTGGGACGCCAACCTCATGCCCGTGCTGGCTTTTCCAGCTCTCGTGGCCCTCGCAGCTGCTTACCACCTGACCGAATCTTTTATCGTGGCGGGGGCCATTACGTTGACCAGCAGTGAAACCCTCATGGCGATTTTCGGGCCATTGAACCGTGAAACGCTGCTTCCAGAGTTATCACTTATCGTGGTCGGGCTCATGTTCGGTGTGCTCTGGCATTATCGACCGGTTCTGTCTGCCCTGGTGGTGGTGCCGGTATTTTTTAGCCTGCGCTCTTTTGAGTCGGAGGCGCGGCTTCGTAAGGAAACGATTGAAGCCGTGCTAAAAATGGCGGAGAGTATCGACTATCGCGATACAGGAACCTATGAACACTCGCAACGGCTAGCAACCATGACAAAAGAGTTGGCCTATGCAGTGGGTCTTACTCCAGAGCACTCTACAGACATCGTGCTCGCGTCTCGCGTCCACGATCTTGGCAAGATAGGGATTAGCAACGACATCCTGCTGAAGCCGGGTTCGCTGACGCCGGAGGAACGTCACATCATGCAAGATCATCCATCCATCGGAGCGAATATCCTATCGAGTTATTCTGCCTTTCAGGGAAGTGTCAGTATTGTGAGGCACCATCACGAGCGATGGGACGGCCGGGGGTATCCGGAAGGCCTGAAAGGCAGCGAGATTCCGATCGGGTCCCGCATTATTACGGTTGTGGACGCGTTTGATTCCATGACAGCCGATCGACCATATCGCCGTGGCATGTCGGTAGACGACGCGGTCATCCGGCTCAAGGACGGCATGGGGACGCAATTCGATCCCAGGGTCTGTGCCACATTTATTCAGTTGTTGATCGAGCAAGGCACGTACTTACCGGTGCAATCATCGGTTCCCGAGCTGCACATTGTGGCGTACGACGCGGGATAACCGCTTGCGCCAATCCCGCTGAACGATCGCTTACCGTTGACTGCGAACGTCGCTCCGTAGCCACACGAACAGGCTTCCCGCCACAATCACCGCTCCCTCGACGATCCACAGGGATCGGTACGAAAATACGAGCAAGAGGGACCCGCCAAGGGTGGCGCCGAGAGCCAGGGCAGTATTTATCACGGTAAAACGCGCCGCCAGCACGCGGCCCCGAATTTCCGAAGGTGTCAGCGCCTGCACGAGCGTAACACCCGATATGACGAACAAGCTGTTGAACAGCCCGGCCAGCAGCAAGGCGCCGGTTGCTGCATAGATGTTTGTTAGAAATGCCAGCGAGCCGTCCGCCAACCCCATTCCGGTTATACCGATACCAAACAGGTAGCCTCTGGGCATACTCTTCGCCAGCCGTCCGGCCGTGATGCTGCCTACCAATGCGCCGACCGCTTCCCCACCCTGTAAAACGCCGTAGCGAAACGCCCCGCTGCGAAGTGGCCCCACGACGCCAACGCCGCGGGCCAGCACGTGTTCGGCAAAGAGTGGCGTGAGAACGAAGGCCGCCCCGCCTGCGACTGGTGCGACGGCGAGAGCCACAGTGCTCCATTTCAAGAAAGGGCTTCCCATCAAGAAGCTGTAGCCGTCTCGAATACGGCCAGGGATCTCTCTCCAGGTCGGCGCATCACCACTGCGTACGGTGGGAATAGTCATGAATGACAGTAACGCCGCCGAAACAACAAAGGTCGCTGCGTCGATGTAAAACGGAACTTTGAGATTCAATGAGTAGATCAGAGCGCCACCCAATAGATAGCCGAGATCTCCACCGGTCTCGACACTTTGCAGATACGCGTTCGCACCCATCATGCGTTGTTCCGGTACAACGTCGGGCAGTGCGGCCCGAGCTGCCATGTCGAACACAATCGTGAACGCATAGAGAGCTACGACCAGGGGATAGACGATCCATAAGTTGAGTAGCCCGAGCGAGGGAACGACGACCAGCACCGCCGCGCGTCCGAGGTCGCAGGCGATCATCAGGCGCTGTCTGGATACGTGATCGATAAATACCCCGACGACGAGGCCGCCTACCAGCGTTGGTAAGAGCCGGCACACGTAAAACAGAGAGAGCGCCAGCGCGAATGAGTGTGATAGCGCGATGACGAGGAACGTCAAGGCGATCAGCGCAATGCGATCTCCAAGCACCGACACAACCTTTGCTGTCAAGTAGTACTTGAAATTTCGTCCGTATTGCTGCACTTCATCTTCTAGCCCGCTCTGGGCCGGCGCACCCATCGAAGTCATCCCTCCCAATAGCCTTTTTTTGGCGTTTTGGCGCCAAAAACAGCCCAGAAGCCGTCTTGTCGGCAGGGCTGCCGGAAGTGAGTACTCATGCTCAGTCGAAAGGAGTAGAGGAGAAAAAATACAGTACCCCTTGACAGGGGGACTAAAGTCCTATAGGTTATGTGACTAAGGTCACATTGGCCTCGACACGAAGTGCATCGAGAGTCAAGTAAAGCATGAGGAGGTCGGCGTATCGTGGCGCAATTCATCATCACTTTTTCCAGCGAGGGCGCGGAATTTGTGCAGGTAGCTGAACACGAAACGCCCGGCGAGACAGGATACTCGTACTCGCCGACGAGTTCTCCGACACCTCGGTGTGGATGCCGAAACTTGTCAACCAAGTGTACTTCGCGTCATCAAAAGTGAGTAGCTCTAACGACTACCAAGGGAGTAGAACAATGACCCATTTCGCCATCGACTGGATTGACACCGGTAAAGCAAAAGACTGGCTCGGCTAGACCGTACTGGAGGAGGTACATCATGACCCATTTCGCCATCGACTGGATCGACACCGGTAAAGCAAAAGACTGGCTCGGCTAGACCGTACTGGAGGAGGTACATCATGACCTATTTCGCCATCGACTGGATCGACACCGGTAAAGCAAAAGACTGGCTCGGCTAGACCGTACTGGAGGAGGTACATCATGACCTATTTCGCCATCGACTGGATTGACACCGGTAAAGCAAAAGACTGGCTCGGCTAGACCGTACTGGAGGAGGTACATCATGACCTATTTCGCCATCGACTGGATCGACACCGGTAAAGCAAAAGACTGGCTCGGCTAGTCACCCCAACGTAGACACACGCAAAGTTTCGGCGTTCTTGCCGCCTTTGCTTATTGAAGTCCCGCTCAGTGTCATCTACTTTGAGCGATATGAACTTCGATCTCTCCGTTATCACATCACCCGGCAACGCACTCGTGCGGCTGCCGGGTGTTCTGTTTTCCAGGCTGCCTTCGCATCGTGTTCCACTAGTTCTGTACGGGTGCCAGGTCGAGCTCTTCATTACAGGCTGTGTGCAAAGACCAGCGTTTCTTCAGCCAACCGCACGCGATCTTCAAGGCTCTTCATTACGATCTCGGTGCACAACACTGCTATGCCGAGTGCCTCGATCTCGGGCACCTGAGCGCTATCACTCGATGAGATAACGATGCCGTCGATACTTTCCTTATACAGTGCTGCCACACCAACCGATTGGGCTTCGTGTCCCAGCAGTGTCATGAGCTTCCCGGCCGGCCCACTCACTGCCTGCGTTCCAACCATCGGACTGACTGCCACGCGTTTGGCAGACGTCGCTTGAAGTGCCTGGAGCATACCAGGCGTGTGGAGAATTGGCAAGATACTCAGGGCAGGATTGGAATTCACCAGCACCACGACCTCGGCTCGATTTACAGCATCCAGCGCGCCTGATGTTGCAGCCGCATGCTCGATACCGTCGTATCGTACCGCTGCAACATCGACGCGATGGCGTCGGTGCACAAAGTACTCTTGAAATTCTATCCATGCTCCGTCGACCAGAAGTCTAGTAGTAACGACATCTTCCGTCATGGGGACGACGTTTGCTCGCACCCCAAGACTATGCGCGATGTTGCGCGTGACTGCCGTCAGCGATGTTCCATTTGCCAACGCGTGCGTTCGGTACACGTGCGTGGCAATGTCGCGGTCACCAATCCCGAACCAGGTTGGCAGACCGTACCGTTCGAGCATCGAGAGCGCGCCAAAGGTGTCTCCGTCAATTCCCCACCCTTGTTCCAGCGGCGACAGGCCGGCGAGCGTGTAGCACACGGTGTCCAGATCGGGGCAGACTCGTAGTCCGAGGAACTCGACGTCGTCACCGGTATTGACGACTACTGACAGCTCGTCATCGGGGACACTTCGATACAGTCCGTGAGTCAGCTTCGACCCGCCGACGCCCCCGCACAGCGCGGTAATCATCGAAGATCGACAACCTCGGTGAACGGCCGCCGCTCTCGCACCTTACCGGACGCCGACGCATATCCCAGAAGCGCGAGCGCCTGCGGCTCAAAATCTCCCGGAAGCGACAACACATCGCGGACCGCAGCGGGGCAATACATGGGCGCAGCCAGCCAGCACGAACCGATCCCTCGCCGCCAAGCCGTGAGAAAAATTGTCTGCAGAACCGCGCCCAGGCTTTGTACTGCCATTTGCCATTCGAGTGCGGCTCGCCGTTCATCGACGTATTCCACCAGGCCAGTGGAAACGAGCGACACCACAAGTACCACCGGAGCGCTCGTGACCCGCCACAGCGATCGATCTACTTGCCTTTCGATACTCTCCAGTGACAGTCCATCGGCCTGTAAGTCAACTTTGAGACGCTCGCCCATAGCCTCAGCGAGCCGAAGCTTTTCGCCGTCGTCAAACAGTCCGGTGAAGCGCCACGGCTGAACGTTATGAGGCGATGGTGCCCACTGCGCAACGCGCAATATGTCCGCGATGGCGTCACGCGGCACGGGCGTCGGAAGAAAATGTCGCACCGACCGCCGGCTCCGAATAAGGTCTTCCACTTCCGCACAGGGCGCGCCCACCACCATGGTTCATGGTACACGGACGATCCACGGCGCCGGTATTCCCGTCCGGGGCCCCTTGCCAACATCTTCCGACGATACTCCACGCATCACAGTATGAGACACGACGTGGCCGGACGGTGGCGGATTGGTCCTCGTCCGGTCAAAGTGGCATGGAGAATCTGTTAGAATCAGCGACAGAATGCTGGTCCACTTTGCCGATGGCGTAGAGCGGGCCGGCCATGACCAGTCAAAGGAGTACGGTGTGGAAACGGGCACGTGGAAGGCAAAAGTAGGGCTGGCGCAAATGCTCAAGGGCGGCGTCATTATGGACGTGGTGAACGCCGAGCACGCGCGAATCGCGGAAGAGGCGGGTGCGGTCGCCGTTATGGCGTTGGAGCGCATACCGTCCGATATCCGGAAGGCAGGCGGCGTGGCTCGGATGAGCGATCCTCTTTTGATTGAGGAAATTCAGCATGCCGTGACTATTCCCGTAATGGCGAAATGCCGTATCGGCCATTTCGCGGAGGCGCAAATTCTGGAGGCGCTCGGTGTCGATTATATCGACGAGAGCGAAGTGTTGACGCCTGCGGACGACAAATATCACGTCAATAAACACACGTTTACGGTCCCGTACGTGTGTGGCGCACGCGATCTGGGAGAGGCGTTACGGCGGATCGGTGAAGGTGCGGCGATGGTGCGCACCAAGGGCGAAGCCGGTTCGGGCAATATCGTCGAGGCAGTGCGCCATATGCGCGCCATGGTCGACGGCATTCGTCACGTTGCGTCACTTTCCATCGAGCAGCTTGCGGGTGCGGCGAAAGATCTACAGGCTCCATTCGAGCTGGTGCAGTACGTGCACGAGCACGGAAGCCTGCCAGTCGTGAATTTCTGCGCGGGAGGCGTGGCGACACCAGCCGACGCGTCGTTGATGATGCAGCTGGGCGCCGACGGTATCTTCGTCGGGTCCGGGATCTTCGCCAGCGACAATCCGTCCAAGCGAGCTCGAGCCATCGTCGAAGCAACGACGCACTACGACGATCCAGCGGCCGTCACAAACGCCAGTCGCGGCCTCGGTGAAGCGATGCGTGGGCTCGAGATCAGCGCGATCCCGGAACGCGAATTGCTGGCGGCACGAGGCTGGTAGTGCCGGCGATCGGTGTCCTGGCGCTCCAGGGGGACGTCGCCGAACACGGCGAGATGCTGGCGGGGCTGGGCGCCCAGCCCCGCTTTGTGAAACGCGCGGACGAACTCGATGCGGTTGACGGCCTGATCATCCCCGGCGGAGAAAGTACGACGATCGGCAAGCTATTGCGTCGCTTCAACTTGATCGAACCACTACGGGCGCGCATCGATGCCGGATTTCCAGTGTACGGCACGTGTGCCGGTATGATTCTCCTGGCAGATTGCATCGAGGACGCGGCTGAGGATCAACCCTCACTTGGCGGCATGGACCTCACGGTGCGCCGCAACGCCTTTGGCCGTCAGCGAGAAAGCTTCGAAACCGATCTCGATGTGCCTGCGTTGGGGACAGACACCTTGCATGCCGTGTTCATTCGTGCTCCTTTAGTAACCCGGCTGGGCTCGAGAGTCGAGCCGCTCGCAACACTATCCGATGGGCGTGTCGTGGCGGCCAGGCAGGACAACCTGCTTGTGACTTCATTCCATCCAGAGCTAACCGACGATCCACGAATGCATCGATACTTTGTGGACATGGTCGAGGGTCAAGCATAGCGCGGTGACAACCTTCGCCGACATCGACTTCGCCTCGGGAGCCGCGCTCCACCGCCAGGTCTATGTGTCACTGCGGGCTGCAATCTTGAGCGGACGCCTGGCTGCCGGGGCACGTCTCCCCGCCACGCGCGTCCTCGCACAACAGCTCTCGGTGTCTCGATCGACGGTATCGGATGCGTACGATCAGCTCCAATCCGAGGGCTACATCGAAGGACGCCACGGATCCGGAACGTACGTCGCACCCAATCTTCCGGAGGACCGGACATCCGGTAGAGGGCCGGCCGCCTCGAACTCCGGGGCTGCGGCCGGTACGCGGTCGTACTCTCGCTGGGGAGAAAACGTCATCCGGTCCGCAGCATCCGGCACGGGGGCGGGGACCGAAGGCGAGCACTTCGAATACGATTTCCGGCCTCACCGGGTCGCGCAGGATATGTTTCCGTGGGACGCGTGGCGAGCAGGTATCGACCGAGCATTGACGAACAATCGCGATGCTCTCTTTTACGCTCCTGCCGCCGGCCACCCCGCATTGCAGGAAACGATCGCCCGCCATATCGCCAAGCATCGGGGTGTGGTGTGTACGCCCGATCAGATCGTCATCGTGAACGGCACTCAACAGGGCCTGAATCTACTGGCCGATCTCCTACTCGAGGAAGGAGAGCGGGTCGCGGTCGAGGATCCGGGATACCCGGCTGCCAGATTGGCATGGGAGGCGCGTGGACTCGAAATCACGCGGATTCCGGTAGACGCCGAAGGCATCATGGTGGACGAGTTCGTGAAGCGGGGCCCATTTCGACTCGTCCATGTCACGCCGTCTCACCAGGACCCGACTGGCGCGACACTGTCTCTTCCGCGGCGGCTGGCGCTGCTCGATGCAGCGCGGCGCACCGGGTGCGTCGTGCTGGAGGATGACTACGACAGCGAGTTCCGCTATGAGGGTCGGCCCGTGGAGTCGTTGCAGGGACTCGACAACGCCGGTCTGGTGGTGTATGCAGGGACGTTTTCAAAGTCGGTGCTGGCCGGTCTGCGCATCGGCTTTGTCGTCTTACCGTCCCACCTCGTGGGACCGTTCGTAGCGGCCAAATCTACCTGGGACAGCGGCGCGCCGATGTTGGAGCAGTTAGCGCTGGTGGAGTTCATGCGATCCGGCATGTTTGAGAAACATATCCGGCGAATGCGGCGCGTCTATCGTGCCCGCCGGGATGCATTGGTCGATTCCCTGAAATCGACATTTGGAGAGAGCATCCACATCGGTGAGCGACATGGGGGCCTGAATGTATTGGTTCGGTTCGATGTGTCGTTTGCCGCCGGCGAACTGGCTGAAAGGGCGCGCGCTGACGGAATCGGACTTCGCACCGCATCGTCGTATTACGAGCATTCCCTGGATGGCGTCACATTGCTGATGGGATTTGCGGCCATACCGGAACAAACGATCGCGGACGGAGTAGCAGCCCTGGCTCGGTGCATGCGCAACCGGTAGCGAGAGTCGCGTAGCAGAGGTATGGCAACTCGTAGACGGGCTTGCAAGCCAGATTACGCGGCCACGGCAAGAGGTATAACGGAACGATGAAAGCGGTTGGTCGGGGAGACAGGATTCGAACCTGCGACCCCTTGCACCCCATGCAAGTGCGCTACCAGGCTGCGCCACTCCCCGAAGTCGCTGTTTCATCGTAAGTGTAGTCACTTCCCCGGCAAACAGGCAAAGACGGGATGGCCCTGCATGCCGCTAAGCTCCCAGCAGCAAGGACCGATACCGGCCGTACAAGTACGATACTCCGAGCAGGATCACGCCGAGCCCGACAAATGAGATGCTTCGGTACAGGCTCTGCAGAAACGACAGGTCGTAGATGAACACCTTCAAGATGATGAAGCCGAAAAGGGACATCGAACCAATCCGCATCCAGCGGGTCCGCCGCCATAGTCCGATGCCCATGAGAGCAATCGCATAGGCGAGCCACAGGCCAGACAATGTCAGCTGTTCAAGACTTCGGAGCTGATTCGAATCCGTCAGGGCACTGGCCGACGTCGACGCCGCATGATCGAAGAAATCCCGTGTCTCGCCGGTGATGAGCTCGAAGCCGAGGACCACAATCGCGGCCTGGAAAACTACCAGAACGGAGTCGAGCCAACGGTATAGCGCCCTTGCGTCTTTGGTCCATTGCAGGTGGAGGTAGAGGCCGAGCATCAAGAGCGGGATCATCACCGCTCGTGTCCCCAGAACGAATGGCAACCGATCGATAGGTTGAGCGGCGAAGCCGCAGTACAGTCCGCTCCCGATAGCAACGCCCGAACATCCCAGGCCCGCGGCCAGCAGCGTTTGAGATGACTTACGCAGGCCATTCCACACCAGGAAGAGTGAATAGACCATCCACGTTATGCCAAGCGCTACAAACTCCGAAAACAGCCCGACGTCATGCGTGGTCTGCGTGAGGTGACCGGCTGAGCGAGCGAAATAATCGTTGACCTCGGCGGTCAGCAGCTCAAAGCCGACCAGAATTAATGCGGCCTGGAACCCGATGCGGACGGTTGCCAGCCATGGGAAAGCATCGACCTCGTCCCGTAACCAGCGGAAGTGGACGTACAACGCCCCCATTATGGCCACGAGTAAACCGGCTCGCAGATTCAAAGCCGGCGTGTAGCTTTGCACCGGCTGATATGCCGCTCCACTCCACGCGCCCAGAACCACGCCAAGCACCGCGCAGCCGAGACCGCAGAGCAATACGGGCAAAATTCGTCGCCGCAACCCCAACCGCACGAATAGCAATCCAAGGAGCGTCCACACACCGGCCAGCGCCAGAGATCTGAAATAGTGCAGTGCGGTGAGATGAGTCCCACTTGCACCTACGAAGGTGCGTCGAAAAACGTCGTTGGTTTCGACCGTGAGTCCGATGAAGGCGATACCACTCCAGCCCGAGTGCAGCGAAGTCCAGATGGGCTGGACGTATTTGTCGCGCAGCGTACGCACAAGCGCCGTATCGATGGCCAGTCCACCGGCGAGAACCGCGAAGGCAAGGAATCGGAGGTTGAATACCGGCACGAATCCGCCGATTGGCTCGTAGGCGAGGGCGTTTGCGGTTCCGGCCAGCCATACAGCTGCCAGGCCAAGTAGTACCAGCGCCGGCTGCCAGATGCAGCGGAGATTCCACCGAGTTCCGCACCAGAACAGCGCCACGGCTTCAAACGACCAAATCACAACCGTGATAAAGCTCGCTGTAAGCAGCGCGGTGCCAATGACCAAAAGCGTTAGACCGGACAACGTGAAGCGAACGTCCACCAGGTCGCCGTCACGCAGCGACCGGCGCAGCAGCAGAATTGTCGATCCGTACACGGCACCGATCATCAGACTGACGACACCGATTATCGCCCGGTGAGAGGGAAACATGAGTATGAACATGAGTCCGTAGTACGCCACGGTGTTGCCCGAGGCCACGAGAGTGCGCAACCTCTGGAAGGCCGGCGCTCCGGATCTGATGTGCCACACATCCAAGGAGTAAAACACGAGCCAAAAGAGGGAGAGTGCGATCGCCGCGGTCCCAAGTTGATTGGAATGATACGACACGAGGAACCAGGAGAGATAAACGGCGTACGTCGCCACGAGCGATAGCACCTCAAGCGACAGCCATGCCTTCTTCCTCAGGACGATGCCGATGATCCCCAGGTCGAGTATCAGCACGTAAGCAATAACGCCCACCGCCTGGCTGCCGGAAGAGCTCAGCAGAAACGGCGTAAGGAAACCTCCACCCGTCGCCAGTACCGCGACGGCCAGCGAATCGTAGTACAGAGATTGCGAGAAGGCAACGGCGGTCACGCCGCCCAGCGCGACAAACGCGATGGAAAGTGGTACCAGGTGGTAGAAGTTGTACGATGCGTAGGCCGAGAGATACAGAATAGCCAGTCCAGCTCCCACCAGCCCCTGTGCAAAGATGGCGTACCCTCTGGCATATGACCGATGTGCGAGTGCGAGTAAGATGACGCCGACCACAATGCCGACACCCACCTGCGCGCCCTGTTTGATCCAGTTATTGTCAAAGGCGTACTTGAGAAAAAAAGCAAGACCGAGGATCAGCGCAATTGCCCCGACGCGATTGAGCCAGTTGCCGCCGATAAGCGCTTCCCACTCATCGCTGGTTCTGGCGCGGGCCATGAACCTCTCAGCCCACGATGGGCCTTCCGGCTTCCTTTTCGACGCCACGTCGGCGGCAATCGCTAAGGCAACAGCTAGCCCTGGTGCGACCTCTTCCACGACCGGTTGTGGCGTTGCGCTCGTAGCTGGAATCTGAGACTGGGCGAGCGCAGGACGGCGACGCCTGGGCGAAGGTGCAACGCCAGAGGCAGGGGTCTTCGCAGAATCGTCCTCGGCTACGGCCATCATGTGAACGCGTGTATTGGTCAGGGACAACTCGTGGTCAAGAGTCCGTACACGCGTCTCGAGCTTCGAGGTTCGGGAACCAAGCCACAGGATGCGACCAACACAGAATACGAGGCCAATTGCGAAAAACCATTCCACCGGTCTGCTCCCTTCACGTCGCTCGCGCCACACACGGACGAGCGACTATTGCACGAGTTCTACTGTACGCCGGTCGAGAAGCATTTACATCGGGGGAAATACGGTACTACACACGAACCAGTTCCGTAAAGATACTGACCCGCATGTCCGGATCTAGTAATCCTCCGGAGACGCGGCACGAAGCGCGCTTACCAATTCGCGTTCACGAAAGGCGTTGTGCTTTAAGAACCCAGTCTGGGATTCTCAGGTCCGTCTCAGGCCGTACACCGTATGTTTAAACGCATCACCATCTGAGCGATCGCAGCTTCCCGCGCGGCCTGGTAGTAGATTCGGGTTGGACCGACAAGGAGGGCACGGTGTCTGAAGTGCGTAAAGTAACAATCGAAACCGTGGCACATGGGACCGAATCCCTTCATCACGTCAATGCCAACGTAAATGTCGGCGGCTCGCTCGTCGACGTGTCGTGCAACAGCGAGGGAGATCCTGAGCTGCACGAGCTGGTCGATCGCCTAGAGGACAAGCTGCGCATGCTGGCGATCGACGTGGTCAACGCCTCCTTGCACTCGTCATAAAGGACTGCCCGCTTTGTCCATCCGTTGCATGCGTCCTGGGAGGGTGCGTGCCAGTATGAGGCATTGATCGTCCCGACAAGCTGATTTCCTAGCATATCGACACTCCAGGCCGTACTATGGCTCGTGAAATGTTGTCAGGAGGGCAGCCCCATTGAGTGACCTCGAGCGTGCAATCACCGCGTTTCGGTCCGGTGCCCTGACCCGGCGCGAGTTCGTACGCAGACTGGCAGTACTGGGGGTGGGGTCAGCGTTTATCGACGCGCTGCTGGGAATGCCGGCCCGTGCGGCTCTCGCCTCCTCGACGCGACTGCAAATACCTGCTCGCACCCCTCGGCTCGTCCTGATCGTAGCCGACGCGTTTCGCTCCGACTATCAGAAACTCGCTCCGATGCCGAATCTCGCACGCTTGATGGAACGCGGTACGACCTTTCCAAACGCGTGGGTCGGACAGCTCGAGAGCGTGACGCCCGCCAGCCACGCAACTATCTCAACCGGCGCCACGCCCGCCCACCAGGGAATCATGGGATTTTCGTGGCGTAGTCCGGCCACCGGGCAGGAAGTGTTAGGCGGGTGGTACGACGATGTCCTGGCGGGCCGCCTCGAGCAGCAAATGCTTTCACACAACGTGAATTCAATTGGCGCGGCGGTAAAAGGGCACGATCCGTCCGCACGGATCGTGTCGTTGAGCAGTGAAAAATACTACGCGGCCGACGCCCTGGGTGGGCCCGCGGCCGATTACATTTTCTTTGGGCTTCCGCACGGGGGGTCTATCACCCCTCAAGGTATTCCTCACCACATGCCGCCCGCGTCCTTTCTTGCGAATCCCGCGCTGCAGAGGCCGTGGCCACTCAAGTTCGAACAATATGACGAACTGGCGATGACCATGGCCCTCCAAGCGTACTACTCGTTTGATCCTCGGATACTGATGATCAATTTACCCGGCTGTGATACCTACGGTCATAGCTCCGGTGGGCCGAACCGGCCGGACATTATGTCGAGGTTGGTTGCCGGTGTCGATCTCCAAATTGGCAGGCTCGTCGACGCCCTCGTCCAGCGCGGCGTGTTGGAGCAGACGATCGTCGTCGTCGCCGCCGATCACGGTATGGTTCCAAACACATACCAGGTTGAGGACACGGACATTAAAACTGCTATAGCGGCAGCCGGAGGACAGTATCTTTTTCATACGGGGGGCAGCGCGGCGTTTATCTGGCTGCGCAACCCACAATCAGCTGGTGCCGTGGCGCAGCACCTGGTGGACTCGATACCTCATGCGTCATTCGCGCACTATCAAACGATGGACAACGGCCGGTATACCTACCATGCGGTCGCGCCGACTGGCGTCAGTCTCGATCCCGCCATCGAAAATGCGTATCAGTACTTATTGAGAACCTGCGCGGGCCCATTGGCGCCAGACCTGGCTCTCACGCTGGTGGAGAATATGGTCGTTCGCAACCGGCAGCAGGGACCCGCATCCGCGGCGCACGGCAATCATAGCGGCGGTACCTGGGGTGTCCAGAGCGTCCCATTGATAATGGCAGGTCCCGGCGTGAAAAAAAATTCGGTGTCGACCTTCCCAGCACGGCTTCTGGATATCGCACCCACAATTCTCACGCTTATGGGTATCCAGCCGACGAACATGGATGGGGTGCCGCTCACCGACGCGCTACTGAGGCCTACGTCCGCCGCGCAGGCGGCGTCCGACGAGCTGGTGCCAGAGCTTACCGCGGTTCAGCGCGCCATTGTCCAGAGGTCGGAAAGCGATTTGCGCGCATCCGGGTTGGAACGCGCGACACAGTGACAAACCTGACCCTCTGACGAGGCGACACAGGTGCACGGTGCGTCAGGTCTCGATCGGCTCCTCGACCGGTAAAGTCATGGTGTAGAACCCGGAAGCGGTCCGTTCAACGCGGAGCGGAGATTCGAACGCGTGAGAGAGACGCTCCGATGTGAGGATGTCTTCCTTGGGTCCATTCAAGAGGATCTTACCTGCCCGCAGCAGAACAACCCGCTGCACCTCCGGGATGATCTCATGGACGTGATGGGTGACAAACAGAATGGTTTTCCCATGCCGCGCCAGGCCGCGCAGCGTTCGGAGAAAGTGGCTCGTCGCGACTACATCCAGGCCGGTCGTGGGCTCGTCCAGGAGCAACGCAGGAGGATCCGGCACCAGGGCACGGGCGATAAGGACTCGCCGCGCTTCCCCAGTGGACATCTCCGGCATTGGCTTGGCGCAAAGATGGGTCGCATCCATCAGGGCCAGCGCCGCTCGCGCGTCGCGCCACATGGCGTCGGACACCTGTTGAAATCGCTGCACGCCGCGAGTACCAAAGTAGCCCGACGCCACTACGTCGAGGCCGGATAACACGTGCCCTTCGGCTCCAAGCGTGAGATCTTCGTGGAGGTCGGGTGACACGATTCCCATCAGCCGGCGGAGCTGGAAAATGTCCCACCGGTCGCGGCCAAATAGTTGCACCGTCGGATGCGCTCCCCGCGCTACGAGGGGGCGGTACTCCTGGCTCAGCAGCTTGATCAGCGAGGACTTTCCCGAACCATTTGGGCCGAGGATCGCAGTGTGTTCTCCCGGCGCGATATCCAGTGAAAGATCGTCCAGCACGGCCCTGCCGGGAGGTAGTCCCTTCAGCACGGTGGCATTGCGAATCCGCAGGAGGGGAGGACGCGCATCGCTGGTCATACGATTCGGGACCGCGTTGTGACTGTTCGCACTGTTGCTTCCTCCCCGCGGAGCGTCGGCCCGTCCCAATCTCATGCCACTAACCTATCGGGCATCGCCTTGCCGGCGGTTCAAGGCGATGACAATCGCCCCACTGCTCACGGCCAGCCGAACTGTCTCCATTGAAGGCATTGAATAGAAGCGGCACGTCAACGGGCTCGAAAGCATCGTACAGGATCGGACGGCGGAATCCGGATCACGGATATCGAGAACAGGCATACAGCAGTACAGCGATCAAGCACAGTTGCACAAGAAAGGGCGCGTGGCCGTGCTCGATCCCAGGATGCGTCACCGCACTCTCGATGCGGTGGCGAGCGTACATGGTGTGAAACCGAGAGCGGAGCCGGAAAAACCCCGGCTCCGCTCGAATGGCCCGCGCTCATCTCTCAGCGGGTCCCGATGAGTCGACTGGTGAGTAGCTCGGTTGCCTTGCCTACACTCTCACCTTACGCATGGGACCGCCCTTATGGAGCAGGACAGGGGTTATTGGAAAGCACCTGTCTGTAGTCTTCATACAGGGTTTCCGGTGAATGTGAACCGAACGCCGTATAGGCAAGCTGCAGTATCCCGCCGTATTGCTGCACCTGATTGAAGTCGTTGATGCTCTGGGGGATGTGATTTCCAAACTGCCAGTTGCATCCACCATTTTGGTTCGTGGTGCTGAAGAACGGGTAGAAGGCAGCTGGCTCGCCGTCATCGGTCATCGGAATCAAGGTGCAACTCGTGCCGGTGAGGATATTGCACGGCCCCCCGAAATCACTGGCCTCGATGCGTGGCGTATCCGCCTCAAAGGCCATACGGTTGTACTGCTCATCGAAATTCTGTCCAGTTACGGGACTGCTGAAGCGAAGAGGCGTGGGATGAAGCAACGTATTGCCGTCGGGCCAGAGCGGCTGATACGACGGGCCGTCGAAACCTGGATCGTTGGCCCCGGCACAACCGTTGAGGGGAATGAGTAGCGACGCTGAGGCCGGCAAGCAGAAGGTGTCGTCGGAATCGGCCGGCTCCCGATCGCGAGGAATGCCTTCCAGGCCGTTGCAGGTTGCGGTTTTGGGATCGATGGACGTGCAGAAATCCCAGTGTCCAATCTCCTCGGCGAAGGCGATGTTGTAGGAGTGAGCAGCCCACGGTACGCGCGTCTCCTCAGACGACGTCGCGTACATGGGATGGAAGTCGTATGGCATGTTGACGCAGCTAGTCCCGCTTGGGGCGTACTGCACCTGCCCGAAACCATTGGCCGCACTGGCAGTCATTGAGCCGGTCTGACCCGTTGTCAGATCGTTGATGGCGATTTGCAGACCGTTCGGCGTGTCGTGCATCGTCATAGACAATCGATCGCCTGAGTTCATGAACAGATCCTGACTCGGATCGGGTGTATAGGTGCCATTCGTGGCATTGACCGGGTTGGCCGGCGCTTGCGATTGCCCGCTCTTGGTGATGAACGCGAAGTTAACGTACTCCACACTCACTCTGTTGGCGCAACTCGTATTCAAGACTGTGCCATGCACGGGATCTTCAGCCAGGCTATCTATGTTGAGAGCCGCGCACCACTTCGTGGCGTTGCAGCTAATGCCACCTTCCTGGGGGAAGAAAGCCCAGCCGGGAGGATAGAACTGCATCTCCATGAACGCCGATCCCGCATGATTGGGGGAAATAGCCGGATCGACAATGTTGGAGTCGCTGTCAGGCGTGCAGGTGTTCTGCAACTCGGGATACGACTGCGTGGCGCACATTGCCATGCCGAACCAAAATGCAGGGTTGAGCTGGAACTCGTATGATTTTCCAACCGCGTTTGGATCGGAAGCAGGAGGATCGGTAGGAAGGGTGAATTGATACCTCATGCGATTACCCGAACCATTGACATTCGAGTAGAACAAGGTTGACGGCTCATCGTGTCCCACGTAATAACTGTCGCCGAAAGCCGGCGTGGGATTGGCTACTTCGGAGCAGAACGCGCTGTATTCACAGTTCAGGGACTCGGGCGGGTATGAGTCGGCGGTGGCACGGCCTGCCGGAACTTGCCCCGAAAACCCACTGACCACCATCACGCCGGAGACAAAAGCCGCAATGCCCAGCGCCCGGGTGGGAACGCCGAAGAGCCTGCGGCCAAAAGGTCCAGTACGCATGGACATACCAATCCTTTCTGTTCGCTGCCTAGCGATTGCCCGTAGATAATTGACACTATATATCCTCTGCCGTGAGTGTCTGCCTCCTTCCCTCACAGCGGCCATTTGCCAGCTTGGGATAGGGCACTTTCGGCACTCGGGCTCAATAGCTCGGACTGGCCATGGCTTCTCGAGGCGCGTTTACGCGCAGCTACTTGCAAGCGTCGAGTACGTGCCATGGTTCCTCCCATCATCGTCCCGGCCGACGTGCCAAGAAGGAGCGGATCGGGTTCACCAGTGGATCGGCACGACTCGGGTGACCAAACACGGGCCGCGCGTGATCGCCTTTCGCTTCCACCGCCCCTCAGCCGTCACGCTGAGGAGATGAACGTAGCATACGGCGCGTCAGGGTTACTGTCAATGACTCATTGACTCAAATGTCGCTTCAAGCCGCCGAATGCTTCTGAACAGGTGGGCGATGTGTCGCGCCGTGCTGATGTATGCTCCGGCTCGATCGGTAGCCACGATGGTGCAATGAGCATTCTTCGTGGCCACCAAAGTCAGTGCGCCAGGACGTAGCTCATACTCCCAATCTGCCGGATCGACCCTTTCAATTCCAGCATCATGAGCGTGCTGGTGACAGTGGGCGCGGCCAGAGAGCTACCGCGCACGAGGTCGTCGACGTGCACCGGTTCATGCGATAACAGGGCGAGCAGACAGCCCTCCTCGTCGTTGGCGGGCAATGCCAGCTTGATCTCGAGCTGCTGCACGGCGACCGTGAGATCGAGCTCTGCCAGAATGTCATCGGAGCAGGTGACCAGTTTCGCTCGCCCGTCACGGATGAGTCGATTGCATCCCGCTGAACCGCGATCCCCGGCACGCCCGGGGAATGCGAATACTTCCCGATTTTGTTCGAGTGCGTAATCCGCCGTAATCAAGGCTCCCGACGTAAACTGCGCTTCGACCACGACCGTCCCGAGCGACAAACCGGAAATGATTCGATTCCTTGCCGGGAAGTTGAAGGCGTCGGGTTTGGTGCCAAGCGGATACTCCGTCACCACGGCGCCGGATTCCTGTATACGTGCGTAGAGCTGACGGTTCTCAGCGGGATAGATCACATCGATGCCGCAGCCCAGGACGGCGATGGTGCGTCCGCCGGCATCGAGGGCCGAACGGTGAGCGATGGAGTCGATGCCGCGAGCCAGGCCGCTCACAATCGTCAACCCGTTCTGCACCAGTTCCGGCACAACACGGCCTGCAAGCTCCTTGCCGTAGACGGTCGGGCCACGCGTCCCCACGACGCCGATGCTCTGGTCGTCCTGCCGGGTTATCTCTCCCTTGACGTAAAGCAACGGCGGTGGATTGAAGATTTCCTTCAAGCGCAGCGGGTAGTTGGGGTCAAAGACCGTCAGCACCGATACATCGAGGCGCTGTAGCTTTTCGATCTCACGGTCGAGCGATAAGGCGGCACGTTTTTCGCGCAACGCGGGGAGGAACTTGGCGTCCACCCCCAACGCGGCGAGCTCCTCTTCCGAGGCCCGCCAGGCACGTTCCGGCTCCTTGAAGCGTTCCAGAAGCCGATGGAATCGTGCCGGGCCGATCCCGGGAAGCAGACTCAGACCAACCAGGTAGCGCACGTCACGGTGCTGCATAGCCGGCTATTTTAGCAGCGAATCAGTCACCCTGAACCTCGCGCGCGTTTCGCACACGCTGCAAGAATGCAAAGTCTTCGGGTAGCGGTGCTCCCTCGGTCTCCTCGTAGCGCCCCTGCCGGTACCCTTCCGCCACCGAAGCAGCCAACTTGTCTCGTCCACGGAAGGTCGCATGCACCAATTCGTCCCAACGCTCCAGCAGGCTGCGCGCGCGGGGCGATGCCGGATCGAGGTCGCTGTTGTCCCGAACCTCCGCGAGCAGACGCGGCCATTCGTCCTCGATTCGCTTTCTCTCTTCCGGCTCAATCTCCTCCCCCAACTCCTGAAACTGTTGGGTCATCTGGTCCGGGGTATAGTACTCGTTCATCACATCTCCTTTCGCTTGCAGTCCTTGGTGCACAGCCGCCGATGCGCCGGCCGCGAGAGACCAATCCCAGTGTCCGGTGTCCGTTCGACGCTGCAGCAGAGCTTCGAGCGCGGCGTCGATACGTGCCAGCTCACCCATGCGGTTGTGCAACACCAACCTCTGGACACGGATGGACGACAGGAGATCGAAATCAGGCGCCAGCACCAGCTCGGCGATGCGCGATAGCGGAAACCCGAGGTAGCGCAGCGTCACTATCTGCTGGAGGCGCAGAGTATCCTGTTCGTCGTACCACCGATACCCGGATTGGCTTCGTTCCGTCGGTTTCAATAAACCCAGACGGTCGTAGTGGTGGAGAGTACGCACGGAAACACCGGTAAGCCGCGCAAATTCCCCAATTCGATACCGGCACATGGTGTCGACTCCTATCGACACTTAGCCTACCGCCTGACGTTACGTCAGGGTCAAGAGGGAATCTGGACCGAAAACGACGAAGGGAAGGACTTCTGGAAGTCCTTCCCTTGCCTTCTCGCAGAGATGGTGATTACTTCGCCACGTTGACCTTGACGCTCCTGGGGCGAAGGTGTTCGGCCTTTGGTAACTTCAACGACAGGATGCCGTGCTCGTAGGTGGCCTCGGTGCTATCGCCCTGTACCTCGACCGGCAGTGTGAACGTCTCGAAGAACTCACCGGTCGGAATGCCCTGCCACAGCCACTTACTCCCATCCGGCACGTTGCTCTCGATCGTGCCCTTGATGCTCACTTCGCGGCCCACGACTTGAATGTCGAGCTTTTCCGGATCCATCCCGGGAATTGCTGCGTAGAGCTGATAGCCTTCACCGGCTTCAATCAGATTGACCGGCAAAGAGGGCCGGCTGGCTCCGCTCACGGTTCGATCGAGGACCGTTGGTAACACAAAGCTCTCGCGAAACAGGCGATCCATGAGATCCGGCAAACGGGTCATACCGTTCTGCGTCGGGTAACGGGTTACTGAATCTGCCATTGGGAAACCTCCTTACAAAACAGTGCCAAGACAGCGTCCGGCAAAGAGATTACATCGAAGAGCACATTGGCTCTTCACTTTCTTTGTACCACATAGCAGGTTCGGTGTCAATATGCTTTATAGGGATACCAGTAAGTTTTTTGCGAATCACAGGGGCCGTGAAGCATCCAACGCGCGGCGGCTTTTCGAGCGCGTGCAGATCCACAGCGCGACCAGGAACCGAGTCGGCGCCTGCACCATCGGAAGAGCGTGCCCAAAGCGATGCCGTCCACGGCCGAGAGGCAATCCAGGCAGCAGAGCGGTTTTGAAGCCCCTACGGAACGCAGACCAACTCTCCCCAGTCACAGTGTGCTGGCAGCAAGGAGCGATGCCGATAAATGCCATCTGTTGGATCGGCTGAGCGGAGCGCCTGGGAGATGATCGTCTCCCGAACTGATACGCGCTACAGGTACCCCAGGTTCTTGAGCCGCTGGGACACCAGCGCCTCTTCCTCCGGACTGTAGGCCTCATCATCGTCGGCGTTTCCGGGCAGCAAACCCATGCTTACAAGCTTCTCGAGAATAATCTCCACGTCCTGCTCCAGATTTTCGGTATCGGTATGAAGGTGAATTTCCGGATTCTCGGGAGCTTCATACGGGTCGGAGATGCCTGTAAATTGGGCGATCTCTCCGGAGCGTGCTTTCTTGTACAGGCCTTTGACGTCGCGTTGTTCGCATACCTCGAGCGGGCAATCGACAAAGATTTCCACGAAACGTGGTATCTCCGCTCTCGCCTGGTCGCGGATCTCACGATACGGCGAAATTGCCGCGGTAATCGCGATCACGCCGTTGCGTGAGAGCAGGCGGGCGACATACGCGATGCGCAGGATATTGGCGTCCCGGTCCGCCTTGGAGAATCCCAGACCATGACTGAGGTTCTTGCGCACCTCGTCACCATCCAGCAGCTCTACACGTCGTCCGAGCTCGCGCAGCCGTTCCGCCAACCGGACGGCCAGCGTCGACTTTCCCGCACCCGACAATCCGGTAAACCACAATGTGCATCCTTCGTCCATGATCTCTCCCCTCTATCAAGGCACGGTGTACCGTGCCCCCCGTACTGATCTCGCGTGCACTGCGCAGCGAGTCGCCACCATGCCAGTGGCTTTGGACCAACCCCGAAAAGGTTAAACCTTCACACGGCCCTCGCGCGAGTGGGCGATATATTCCAGCAAGTCCGACCGTGTAATTACACCTACCGGGCTCTCGGCATGGATGGCGATGAGTGCCGTGTCTTCGCCCAGCAGAGGACCGATGAGCGCTTCGATGTCTTCCCGTACGTCAACCGTTTCGAGCGGTGGATCCATCACTTCACCCACGGTGTTCTCGACCATATCCGGCTCCCGGAACACACGTGCGAGCAGTGATTTCTCCTGAATGCTTCCCACGATGTCGTCGAGAGAATGCCCGTTCGTCCAGGTTGCGACCGGCATCTGCGAAATGCCGAACTCTTGAAGCATATCGATCGCGCGGCCAACTTTCTCGGTCGGCGCCACCACGACCAACTCCGGCACATCACCGTGTCGATGGCGCAGCAGATCGGCGACGCGAAGAGCAGCCGGAAGCCTTTCGAGGTAGCCGTTATCCTGCATCCACTGTTCGGAGTACACCTTACTCAGGTATCCCCGGCCTCCGTCCGGCAGGAGAACCACCATGACCTTGGTTTCGTCCAGATCCTGAGCCACCTGCAGCGCGGCGTGCATCGCAGTGCCGCACGAGCCCCCAACCAGGATGCCTTCCTCGCGGGTCACACGACGCGCGGTTCGAAAAGAATCACGATCACTCACGCGCACCCAGCGATCGATGATCGTCGGATCGAAGGTGCCTGGAAAGAAGTCTTCGCCGATTCCCTCAACCTTGTAGGGACGAAGCTCGCCGCCCGACAGAATTGACCCTTCAGGGTCGGCGCCCACGATGATGATATCTGGATTTTGCTCTTTCAAATATTTGCCGGTACCGGAAATTGTTCCACCAGTACCCACACCGGCGACGAACACGTCGATCTTTCCACCCGTTTGTCGCCAGATTTCCGGACCCGTTGTCTCGTAGTGCGTCTGGGGATTCGCCATATTGAAGTACTGGTTTGGTTGATAACCACCCGGCGTCTCGCGCGCCAACCGATCCGCCACGCGATAGTAACTTTCGGGCGACTCCGGCGGCACCGACGTGGGCGTAATCACGACTTCCGCGCCGAATGCTTTCAAAAGCTCAATTTTTTCCGCGCTCATTTTGTCCGGCATGACAAAGATGGTGCGGTATCCCTTGATAGCTGCGGCGATTGCCAATCCGGCGCCCGTGTTACCGGAAGTGGGTTCGATGATCGTTCCGCCCGGACGGAGCAATCCTCGCTTCTCAGCATCCTCGATCATTCGAATGCCGATGCGGTCCTTCACGCTTCCACCGGGGTTGGCGTATTCCACCTTGGCCAGGATGGTAGGCCGCACGTTGCGCGCCACCCGATGCATACGCACCAGCGGTGTATTGCCAATCAGTTCCAGAATGGAATCGTGGATTTCCATAACGATGGTCCTTCGACGGTCGCATGATCGTATCGGGATTCCTCGCTAAGAACCCCAGCTGGTACACGCGTATTGTACGGGAGGCGCGCACGTACCGCGGTAGCAGAACCGAATCGACCAGCTCTGGGTAGCTACAAGCGTCGTGTAGCTACCGCAGACTGCGCACCCGACTGTGCGCCCACATGCATTCAGAAGACGTCACAACGCATGCCGTGCCGGGGGCATCTGGTTCCGGCAGGGGTATTGAGACGGGTCTACTTGAGCGCCTTTACGTGCTTCGCCTTCTTGATCGCTCCCTGGAGCGACTCTACAAAAGCATCACTGGTGTTTGTCGCACCCGACACCTCGTCGATGTTCGCATTCTGGGCCTGCAGGGTCTGCGACTGCAGCATGGGCACCGCCTGGTCGTCGATAAACTGAGATCGCGGATTCTCGGGTGATACCGAGATACCCACCTTCGTGATTTTCTTGTTCTTGACCGTTATGGACGCCTGAACCGGCCCCCAACGCATGTCCACTTCGGGCCCTTTAAAGACAACGGCTTTGGCGGCAGTATTGGCATGGCTCCCCGCTGCAAAGGCAGCACCGGCCGGTGCGATTCCCGCCAAGGACACGAGAACTGCGGGTATTACTGTTTGTATCGTCGAATCTTTCACTGGTTTTCCTTCAGTACATATACGGGACATGTCGAACGACGGTGGAAGTGCACGCGCGGCACGGTGCACCAAAACGTGCCGAACCAACACCGGCCCACATTTCCACTACAACGTCTAACCTCAGAGTATCGACTCATGCTGAGAATGTGGTGAGACAAAAACGACAATTTGATGAACAGATAGAAGCCGGTTGTTGGGCAGCATCCACCGGCGCATTGACGGCGTAGGTTACCTCGCGCCATAACTCATACAATCGCGGGTGCGCGCCATTCCTTTTATCGCTCCCGTCGTCCGCGATCGGCCGTTTCGACGTTTTTCGCAGTTATATCTCGGGCTGGTGCTCTTCGGACTGAGCGATGCGATGCTGGTGCTGGCCGGTCTGGGACTCGATCCGTGGGACGTTTTTCACCAGGGACTGGCTCGCCACTCCTCAATCGCCATCGGCACCTGGGCGATTATCGTCGGCGCCGTGGTGTTGCTGCTCTGGATACCGCTTGCCCAGAAGCCGGGATTGGGCACGATCAGCAACGTCATCGTGGTCGGGCTAGCGATCGACGTCACGCTCGGCATCGTGCCGGCCCCTCGAAACCTTGTTCTTCGCATTGTGACTCTGCTGGCGGCAGTGGTCTTGAACGGCATCGCCACCGGCGCCTACATTGGTGCTGGTCTCGGCCCGGGTCCACGAGACGGATTGATGACCGGACTGGCACAGCGCGGCGCATCTATTCGCGTGGTGCGAACCGCCATCGAGGTCACTGTCCTGATTGCCGGTTTCCTGCTTGGCGGCTCGGTCGGCATTGGGACTCTGCTCTACGCACTGGGAATCGGCCCGCTGGTCCATGTCTTCATCCCTATGATGCGCTTGAGTTCGGCAGACGCCGAGAGCGCTGAACCGATGCTCCTTCCCAGCGACACGCCATTCGGATAGCTTGACCGGGTAAAGACCGCGCACCCTGAGATCGATTCACGGCAGCCGGTGCATGCGTCCCGGCTGCCGTGCGAACCGTACCCCCGCTTCCGGCTCAAGGGATGAGCCGGTAAAATGACACTACACGCCATGAACCCGACCGAAACGATCCCGAGCGCTCGGCTGCTGTAGACATCGAACCTACAAGCCATGTAGATCGGTCCGAAGCGGGAAGTACGGGTGTCGACCGCCTCCGACGAAGTCACGGTGGCACATATGATGCAGTTTTCTCGGAAACAGTAAGCAGGAACGTCCCGGACCGGAGTATTCACCATGCCTCCGGTGACCGACCGTAAGGAGTTCGTCTCTATGTCCAGGCCAGTCACAGGCCACGCCGGTCCAACGCTAAGCACCCCGCGTATCGTTACCAATCCCTGGATCATATTGATCGTGCTCGCTCTCGGGTTCTTCATGATCCTGCTCGACACCACTATCGTGAACGTTGCCATCCCGAGCATCATTGACGGCTTGCATGCGTCTCTGGATCAGATTCTGTGGATTTTGAATGCCTACATACTGGTCTACGCTGTACTGCTGATCACCGCCGGCCGAATGGGCGATATGTTGGGGCCCAAGAAGCTCTTCATTTCCGGCATGGTCATTTTCGTTCTAGCTTCCATGGCCTGTGGATTAGCGCAATCGCCCGGTCAACTCATCCTCTTTCGAGTCATCCAGGCAATCGGCGGGGCTATGCTCACTCCCCAGAGCTTGTCTCTGATCGCCTCGATATTTCCGCCCGAGCGGCGTGGCGCTGCCTTCGGAGTATGGGGCGGTGTAGCGGGCCTGGCATCGGTTGCCGGCCCAACGCTCGGAGGGTTTCTGACTACCACGTTCTCCTGGCGGGCAATTTTTTACGTGAACCTCCCGATCGGCATCGTGGCGCTCACACTGGCGGTGCTTGTAATGCCGGAGCTCGAAAGCCACCGGAAGCACCAGCTCGATGTGATCGGCGTGCTACTGGCGTCGGCGGGGCTGTTCGGCCTGGTCTTCGGATTGATCGAAGGGGAACGGTACAGCTGGGGACGAATTTCGAATGTGGCCGGCTTCTCAATCGGATCACTCCAGGTTGGATTGATCAGTATTCCGAGCATTCTGTTGGCAGCCGTACTGCTGCTCGTAGGTTTCATCGCCTGGGAGGCACACGTGGAGGAGCCGCTGCTTCCACTGTCACTCTTTAAGGAACGCAACTTCTCCGTGGCCAATCTGGTGCAAGCCTTTGTGGCATTTGCCATGCTGGGTCTCTTCCTGCCGTTTACCATCTACCTGCAGTCGGTTCGCGGATTATCGGCCGAGGAGGCCGGCATCGTCATTGTGCCGATGTCGCTCACCATGATGTTCGTGGCGCCCTTCGCCGGACGGCTCACCGATAGGGTCAGCGGTAAATGGGTGCTTTCCTCCGGAATGCTTCTGTTTGCCCTGGGGATGGGGCTCCTTCTCAAGATCGCGTCGGCGACCTCTCAAGGTACCGATTTCATCATCCCGTTGGCTCTGGCAGGCGTCGGCATGGGATGTACCTTCGCTCCGCTCACCACGCTCGCCATGCGTACGATCGCTCCTGCCCAGGCCGGCGCCGCGTCCGGCTTTCTCAATACGGTCCGTCAGGTTGGAGGCGCATTGGGAAGCGCGATCGTCGGCGCCGTTCTCCAGAACCGTCTGGCCAGCGAGATGACGTCCGGCGCGGTTCGCTCCAGCGTCCAGTTACCGTCTCAGTACCGCGCCAAATTCGTAGCCGGCTTCGCGCATACCTCGCAAAGTGGACTGCAGGTGGGTCGCGGTCAAACAGGAGGAAGCCACATACCAACCGGACTACCCGCCAACATCGTCCGGCAGATTGGCCAGCTCAGCCAGGTCGTCTTCCACCAGGCGTACATCAACGCCATGCACGTTGCACTCGCGCTGCCCGTCATCAGCATGCTTCTGGGCGCAATCCTGACTGTCACGTTCATGCACAGCCAGAAAGATGTGAAAGCCGAGGACAGAAGTGCAGGCGGCATCGCGGCGGCCGGTGAGTAACCGCCGGGGAGAAGGATGATGTGGCTCCTCCAGGCGGCCCGCGGAGACGAATCAGGAATCACGGAAGCGATCGAGCGGCAAGGTACCGCCTGGAGACGAGCGCGCCGCCTCTATGCAGCCGGCTTTGCCGTAACGGCGACTCAGTATTCAATCGACGACCCGCCGCGACCCCTGCATGAGTATCGGTTCGACGGCATTCGGTTCGTCGTCATTGCCCCAAGCCGCGCACTGTAACGGGCGAACAATACCGGAGTATCCCGGGGGCGGTTGAGACTCGCTCCCGGGCGCGGCGAATAGCTTCGGAGTACATCAAAGTTCCCGGCGCGTGAAACTCCAGACGGCAACGCTCAGCATGACCGCGCACCAGCCCAGGACCCACAAAAGGTATGGCGTCGACGGTCCGGCGGAAACGAAGAATGGATTGCCGGACGCCTCACGTGCACCGGTGCTCCCGGCGGCCACAATCGCAGCCGGCTCCAGGCTATAGATAGCTGCTCGCCACAGCCCATCGGTGGGAAAGATTAAACTGCCGATCGTTCCGACATTTTCGATCGCCTGGGAGTGAAATGCTGATCCGACCGTCCCCGCGATACCGCTCATCCACGTCAATCCGAATAGCACCACGACGATAATCCCGCACGTCATAGCGGATATCCTTGTGCTGATCGCCAGCGTGAGGGTGAGCACGCACCATGATTCGGCCACGAGAAAGGCGATCGCGAGGGTTGGGTGCGGCGGAACGTAGTGCAGCACCACGTTCGCGATGAAGAATTCCATGCCGCACGCCAGCGAGGCATAGACGGCGAGCAGAATAGCCAATCCCAACCACTTTCCGAGGACGATCTCTGCCCGCCGGATCGGCCGTGGAAGCATCGACAACAGCACACCAGATTCGATATCACCGGCGACGGTCGGCGCGCCGATGAAGGCAGCACCGACTGCGAGTACGAAGCTAAACATGAATGCCAGGAGGATCAAGACGGTAGCCGAGATCAAGCGGACCTCAGCAGCACCACATGCGACTGTCGCGCCACTGTTGGAGCTGCAGCGCAGCCCCAGCAAGCGCTGAAACGCCCATCCGGTCAGCACGGCTAGCACGGCGGTAAGCACGAAAACGGCCAGAACCAACTTCCGCCGGGCTGCTTCACGCAGTGTGAGGCGAGCGATGATCAGAATCGGCATGCGAAGTCCCTCCCAGTAACTGCAGGAAACGGTCTTCCAGCGACTGCCGTCGCGGCTCGACCGCGTAAATACGAGCTCCCGCGGCCACGAGGTCTGAAACAAGACGAGGCACATCTTCGGGAGCGATACCGCGAACCGTGTACCACTCCTGTTCGATCTCGACTGTGCCGGCGCGTTGAAGCAGTGCCTGTCCTTCCGGTCCCAGGCCGCCGAGCCGGAGTCTGATGGCGTGCTGGCCTCCTCGCAACTCATCGATCGTACCGGAGGCGATAACCCGCCCCTTGTCGATTACGGCGACTCTGTCACTTACCTGCTCGACTTCCGTCAGCAGGTGCGAGTTGAGGAAAACCGACGTACCACGGTGCTTTAGCGATCGAATTATCTCGCGCACGTCGTGACGCCCGACCGGATCAAGGGCCGAGGTGGGCTCGTCAAGGAAGACGAGCTGCGGTGTGCCGAGCAGCGCGACGCCCAGACCCAGCCGCTGTTGCATCCCCTTTGAAAACGTTCCAACCCGGTCATCCATTCGATCCTTCAATCCGACCATCTCCAGGGCGTCGTCGATGTGGTTCGGTCGCTGCAACTTCGGTAGTCCCAGGAGCTCGCAGTGCAACGCGAGGACCTCTCGGGCCGACATCCAGTCTTGATACCGGAAAAGCTCGGGAAGATAACCGATGCGTCGCCGTGTTTCGCGATCCCCCGCGACTTCGCCGAGCACCCATGCATCTCCAGAAGTAGGGTGCGAGAGCCCAACCAACAGCTTGACCGCGGTAGTTTTACCGGCGCCGTTTGGCCCAAGGAATCCACAAACCTCTCCCCGGGGCACCGACATGGTCAAGCTGTCCAGCGCCACAATCGACCCAAAGTGTTTACTCAGTCCGACGGTGTGTATGGCGGGTGACGCGGGCATCGAATCGACGGACTCCGGACGAGTGTCACCTGACTTCGTGGCAGACGCGCTTTCGCTCCCGTGTACCGCCTCTGCGCCCCACGATCTGCCCATCAGTGCAGTCCGTTGGCGATTGACTCGACCTGGCTCACCGGCAGAGGGCCGCCGACCGCGTAAATGATACCGTCCTTCTCCCATACGACGAGACTGCCCACGCCGGTTTGGTCTCCCATCTCCTCGCCTTTCACTCCCTGAATTTGCACGGAAGACGCGTGCACAAAGGCGGTTGGAATCGGTATGGGAAGAGCGGATGTCGGATCACCCAGGGAACGCAGCTCCGTTGCCAGCTGAGGAGATACGCCCGGCAGCGCAAACACGTAGTCTTCGATCTCGGTCAGCGTCGCGCGGGAGGACGTCAGACGCGGCGCGACCGTCTGCCCGATGACGAGAGGTGGGATCGTCGAGCACTTGACGGTACAGCCGCCATACATCGTGACCACGGCCGCCCCAACTGTAAGGTTGGTGACACTGCCGTTCAAGCGAGCCGGCATGGGAGGCAGGGTCTTCCCGTGTGATTCGGCCCAGGCAGATGCTTTGGATGCGCTGAACGTAAACGATGCAGTCGCCCCCGGTGAGACCGAGTAGGAAACCGATGTGGGCACTCCAGCAGGAAGGCTCGCGGGTGTGAGCACGTCCATCCCGGAGAGGTCTGCGGCGCGCTGAGCCGTTGACACCGTTTGATTTGCCACCTGCGGCGGCAAATGAAGTGAACCATAGTTCTGCAATTGCGCGAGCGAACGGACATCGAGCGACGTTAACGGAATGGCAGTTACGGCACTTGGCTGAAAGATGGTGACAAAGCTCTGGGCCAGCGATCCGGCGGGGGTAAACGTCACAACGCTAAACGCCGCCAGAACGGCTGCCACTCCTCCGACCTTTCTCCCCGTGCCCGGCCGTGGCCGCCGCGCGGGCAGCCACCGGCGACGTGCCGGTACCGGCGGCATCTGCCGTTTGAAACGCTCCCGGGCCGCGCTCGAATGGACCACGAGAGGCGGTGATGCCAGAACCCCTTGCACCACGCGGGAGTCGGCCACCGTGGCCGCCAGTTTTACCTGGCACTTCTCGCATGACGCCAGATGAGCTCGCTGTGAATCGGCAATTGCAAACGGCTCGTCAATAGATCGCCGCAGAACTCCATCGTTAAGATGTCTCATCAGTTAACTCCTTTCGCAGGGCGGCTTCCGCCCGCCGCAACAATGTGCCCACCTGTCCAACGTTTACGTCGAGTGCCGCCGCCACTTCCCCATAGCTGAGACCGCTGTAGCGCAAGGCCAACACCATCGCGCCCTTCTTTGGCAGACGCCTCAGTGCGTTCCGAATCTCTTCCCGGCGCTCGGCCTCTTCAAGCGCCGTTTGTGGATCGAGCTCATGCCCACTCGATACAACCGCGCGGCTGCGATCTTCGGCTTCTCGCGTCTCTCGATACAATCGGCGCTTCCTGCCACGAATATTGTTCAGGGCAGCGTGCGCGGCCGCGCGGTAGAGCCACGGAGCTGCCCACGGAACATCGGCGCTGTAGCGCCGGTAGAACTGACAGAACACGTCCTGAGCAGTATCCTCAGCCTCGGCGGCATCTGCCAGGACCCGATACGCAATGCCGACGACTTTCTGGTACTCGGCCGCAAAGAGCCGATCGAAGGCTGCATCCGAGTCACGTGGTATCACCCAGTCGCTCGCAATCGTTCCCATCGAGTTGAAGCCCCCTTTCGACTTCTAGATTGATAGCACCACTCACCGCCGAAATGTGACACGCCGAGCGACCGGTTACATGGGGGCACGAACCGCGTTAAAAAAGACGAAGCGCCCGATCCACGTCTGTGAACCGGGCGCACGAGAACTCTGCCTCCACACTTACGGCGTGAGGGCAGGCTCACCGGACTTGGCGGGGATTTCGACTGGAGCGCTCTGGTGCGGCTCGAGCAATTCGTCGACCAATCCATAGTCTTTCGCTTCCAGGGCTGTGAAGAATCGGTCGCGCGAGAAATCTTGCACGATCTGCTCGTACGTTTGATGGGTGTATTCCGCCATGATGCGATTTCCGCGTTCCTGCAAATCGAGCAAGTGCCGCACGTGAATCTCAATGTCCGGCGCGTACCCACCCAGACCGTAGCCGCCGGCGGGATGGAAATGTACGGTCGCATTGGGTAAGGCAAATCTCTTCCCCTGCGTCCCCGACGCGAGGAGAAAGGTTGCCATGCTGCCGGTCATGCCCATCGCGATCGTGGCGACATCGGGGCCAATGTTTTTCATGGTGTCGTGAATGGCCAACCCGGCCGTAATCGAGCCGCCGCCGCTGGCGATGTACATGTAGATATCCCGTTCCGGATCTTCGGATTGCAGGAACAACAGCTGCGCAACGACAAGTCCGGCCAGCGTGTCGTCGATCGGCACGTTGATGAAGATAATCCGATCTCGCAAGAGACGGGAGTAAATGTCGAAACCGCGTTCTCCGCGATTAGTGTTTTCGATAACGGTCGGGATCATGTGAGCTCTGGGGCGCTGGTCGTCCATTGGTGACTCCCTTTCTGAATACCCCCAGTATCGCAGGTAGCAACGTATCGTCCAGCATGAACGGCCGCGAAACGCCGCGGTCAGGCAAAGCAATCAGTACCTGACAAAAGTCCCCACTCAAAAAGGTCCGCGGCCCGTACCCAGTGACAGGGGGCTCTGGTTGAATAGAGTCATCCACGGAAGCAAACAAAAAGTCCGAACATCCTGAGGAGGACGGAGCTTATGACAGCATTTCTCGTTGAGAAGCAGATGAAACTACAGGCAATCCTCGAAACCCTGACGGCTCGATTGGAAAGGGAAGAAGGCCAGGACATGATTGAGTATGCGTTACTCGCAGCGCTCATCTCGATCGTCGCAATCGCGGTCATCCTGTTGCTCGGGCCCTATATCAAGAACCTGTTCCAGGACGTCGTCAGCGCTCTCGGTACTTCGTAACAGTAGCTCGTCAAGTGGGGAAGGGCGCCTTCGGGCGCCCTTTTTGTATTTTCCAGCGGCCTCCGGGAAACGGTCGCTCTTCGACCTCGTTCGGGCGCCTCTGCCCGATAGACGTTTCAATCCAACGGTGGTGCTTCCACTACCACGTAGGACGACGTGATAGTCGCCGCCTTGCTCAGCATGCGATGAGCGGGGCAATAGCTTTCCTCCGATAGCGCAATGGCCCGCTCCACCGCTTCGGTCACTACCCCTCTGCCGGTCACCACGTGGCGGATAGCGATGGCCGTGTAGACGCGAGGAATTTCTGGCGCCATCGTGCCTGTTACCTCAACGCGATACGAGGTAATATCCTGTCGCTTCTTGCGCAAGATGGTGATGACATCCATGCCGGTGCAACTTCCCAGCGCAACCAGCATGAGTCCCATGGGACTCATGCCCTGCCCGTTCCCACCGAACTGCGGTGAGCTGTCAACGGAAACCGAAACCCCTTCTTCTCCGGTGGCAACGAACTGCATAGCCTGCACCAACGAAATTTCGACCGTACGGGTCGGGATCTCCGACATGTTGGCCCTCCTTGTCACGTTCCATTCAGACGTCGATCGTCCACCCGAGAGTAACGCTACAATCTGCGGTGTACATGGTCCTGTTGGTCGTGGTCGACGCCGTCATTTTTGTCCTTCTTACCCACGTAAGCGGTCCGCTTGCCATATTGTTTCTGATCGCGGCCGTAGTAACAGTGCCGGCGCTCGTCCTCCATCGGCGCGAGGCCGCCGCAAGCATAGACCTAAGCCCGGACAGCGAGTCGAGCGCGCGGGGCTGGCTACACCTTTTCGGCGACCTGGGACTCGACCTGACAGGAGTAATCCTGGCGGTCCTCATCATTGTCGCCGCCGTATTACTTCTCAGATCCCTGAACGCTGCGAGTTTGCACGGCTAGCCGACATGGATTGCCGGACGTCTCTTCGGGTTACGCTCGGCCTTCCGCAATACTTCGTGGGTAAGAGGTGCGATATCCCCCTCGCCGAAGAGGATGTAGTAGGCGAGGTGTTTCAGTGGATTTCCTTCGGACCATCCAAAGTACACGTGAGGACGCTTGTGAGTCTCATCACGAATTTTCAGCGCGATTGCGGCGATGGCGTTTGGGACGGCGGAGCTCGCTGCCCGAAGTACCCGGAAATCGTCAATCTCGAAGCCCGACACGTGCAGTACCTCGACAAAATCTGACGCGTCACTCACGGTAACTTCGAGGAAAAGTACCGTATCGCCCACCGGGATGTGATTGTCTTCGCGCTGCTCGCGCTCCTTGAGCAAATACTCACGTGCGTTGCGCTCGTCCGGATGGTTCGCTATGATGCGGATCGCCCCGGCACCGGCCTCCTTGATGAATGCCAGCGCGGTTTCGTCGAATTCCACGCGCGAAACACGGAGCTCGGTCGATCGAAATATCCGTGAAATCAGCGAAGTTACCAGGATCGCGACGATAAAAAAGCCGGCGATCTGGATGCCGGTTGGTTCCCCGATGATGGTATTGCCGAAGGTGTACAGAAATATGCACGAGACAATCGTAAATCCGAACTGCGCTCGCCGTTGGCGCTTGCGGCGAACGTAGAGCGTGACGGCAATCGTGGCCGAGGTCATGATGCCAAGAACTCCCGTGGCGTACGCTCCGGCCTGGGCATCGACGCTTGCGTTGAAAATGAACGTCACCAGAATGCAGATGGCCGTGACCAGTATGGTGAGTGGTCGAGAGGCGCGTGTCCAATCCGGCGCCATTCCATACCGGGGCAGATAGCGCGGGACGATATTCAGCAGTCCGGCCATGGCGGAGGCTCCGGCGAACCACAGAATGCAAATAGTGCTGATGTCGTAGAGCGTACCGAAGCCATTTCCGAGATCCGCGTGCGCCAGAAAGGCCAGCGCTCGCCCACTGGCCGGCCCGCCGTTCTGGAAATCACGCGCCGGAATCAAGAGAGTTGTAACAAAGCTGCTGGTAAATAGGAAGAAACTCATGATGGTCGCGGCGGTCGTGAGCAGTTTCTTCCCGTTTCGAATTCTTCCTTCCGGGTGGGCCGGATCGTCGTTAGGATCTCCCTTGATGAGGGGCATCACCAGCACACCCGTTTCGAAGCCGGACAGCCCGAGCGCAAGCCTGGGAAAGACCAGCAGCGCCGCCCCAAACAAAAACAGCGGATTGGGGTGCGCGTGCGTCACCGCCGCCCGCCAGACGTTCACGGTGTCAGGGTGGTGCACGATTCTGAGAAGGCCCTCCCCAACTACCACCAGGTTCAAAGCGAGATAGACCGCAACCAGGACGACCGCAATGCCGATCGCTTCACTGAATCCACGTAAGAAGACCGCGCCCAGCAGGCAGATGAGGATGAGCGTCACCACCAGGTTATCGCCTCGGATCGAGCGGGCAGCGGGATTTTCGACGATGTGCGCGGCGGCGTCGGCGGCCGAGAGCGTAATCGTAATGACGAATCCGGTAGCTACGAATCCAATCAGGCAGAGCACGAAGAGTTTTCCCTGCCACCACGGAAGCAGTCGCTCGAGCATCGAAATCGACCCGTCGCCATGTGGACTGCGTTCAGCGACACGTCTGTACATGGGCAATGCGCCAAACAACGTAACAGCCACGAGCACCAGCGTCGCTATCGGAGATAGAACGCCAGCTGCAAGTGCTGCAATTCCCGGCGCGTAACCAAGCGAAGAGAAATAGTCGACGCCGGTCAAACACACCACACGCCACCACGCGTGTTGATGCACCGGGTTGGCTCGCTCGTACGGCCCATCGATCGATTTCGTCTGGCCCTGCAGCAGAAAGCGGGCAAGCGGACCAGATCGCTTTAGCTGGTGGCTCCCTGAGTCGAGAACGCGCACGGAGTGCAGCGGTATCGACGGCGGCCGCTCGTGTTCGCTCATTCTCGAAGCTTACTCTTTCATCGTTTCCGAGTGGAAGGATTCTGACCGTAGGCGCACCACGCTCGCACCGGGCACATGCTGCAGACCGGCACCCCGGGACCGCAGACGGCACGCCCATGCTGTAAAAACAGTCGATTGCTACCGGCCCACAGATCGCGTGGCATGACCACCTGGAGGGCGCGCTCCGTTTCCTCCGGTGTCCTGGTATGGACCCAACCCAAACGATTGGTGATGCGGTGCATATGGATATCGACGCACAGGGCGGGTAGGTTGAATGCATAGATCAGGACGCAATTCGCGGTCTTCCGACCCACGCCGGGCAGCGATAGAAGCTCTTCAAGCGTGTTCGGAACGAGTCCACGGTGGCGCTCGACCAGTAGGTTTGCCAGCGCGATCAGCCGCGGTGTCTTGGTTTCTCGGTACTGGCTTCCTTCCATGAGGGCGTACAACTCGCCCTCATCGGCCTGCGCTAGAGCGGTCGCATCCGGATAACGCGCGAAAACCCGTTGCGAAACAGCGGTTGTTTGTTCCTCGCGAGTACGAGCGGATATGACGGTAGCGATCAGTACCTTATAAGGATCGCCCAACTCGACCGAACCGCGGCCGTGGTACGTGCCGGCAAGCACCTGTAGGACAGTCCGAACCGCCTCTTCCGTCACGGCGGCTTCTTGCGTCCCCATTGGATCCTCCTCACCTCCCGGCGCAGGAATGGTGCCACGCTCCTTTGTATACGGTGATGCGGCAGTGGCGCCGCATTGCGCCAACCCATGGCGATTGTTAACGATTTTCACTGACCGCCGCGAACCAAACGTAAACCCAACGCGAGCATCGGTATGCTCGCACCGTCAGTGAACTCAGGCGCTGGAGTCAATCACCACAGGATCCGATTCAGGAGGGACGACATGAAATGCTATCTGTTGATCGCCACGATTTGCGTGGCCACCTGCGCCGGTTACGGTGTGCACGGCAAATTTGTACAGTCGAAGGCCCGCACGACGGCCCTGATCCGTAGAGATGAACAGGACGCCGGCCTCGTCATATCCTTTGCGGTGGTCGATGTACATCTTCATCGAGGTGACTGGGAATCGGTACGACAATTCATCAGCCGAATGAGAAGTGCCGACACGAGGAACATGGCAGAGGCTCGCCAACATTTCGAAGAAGCTCTTCCCATATTCCGACGTCTCGGCGCGCGCCCGTACGTCGAACGCAACGAAGCTGCAATCGCTTCTCTGCAGGGGTAATGCAGCGTCTGCCGGTCGCTAGTGCCGGGAGGGGACGCCCGAGGACCGAGGTCTCCCGGCTGCCGGAATTATTCTTCCTCATTTGGTCTTCAAATGAGTGGCGCTAATCGCCGCGACGTGGCACAATCAACTTCGTCCCCACCTCCCCTGTCTTGTTCCGAATCGCGGACTCCGCGGGAGGTCACCATGCACGAGGCACGGATGGCGGAAGCCACCGTTCGCATTCCAGTTGCGTTACGCGGTCGCACTCGAAACCAGCGTGAGGTTGTGATAGCCGGTCGAACCGTACGCGAGATCATTGACGGGCTCGAACGAGAGTATCCGGGCCTCCGCTTCAATCTCTGCTTTGAAACCGGCGAGCTTCGTCCATTTGTGAATGTTTTTCTGGGACAGGAGAACGTGCGCGTTCTCGACGGTCTGGATACCGAGATCCCGGCCGGATCGACCGTCCACATCATCCATTCAGTCGCCGGCGGGTAAGTTGCACCATCAAACTCAGGAGGTCGCGGGACATGGCTATAGCTGACGTTGGAGAATCACGGGATCAGGATGTCGCTCCTTCTACTGGAACGATTGTGCTGTTGGTCGGTACCAAGCGCGGCCTGTTTATGCTGACCTCGAAGGATCGCGAGAACTGGGAAGTCGTACGGCACAGCCTGTACGGCACGCGGGTCTTCAACGCGGTGCTCGATCAACGCGCCGGACAACGAATTTTTGCTACCGATAACGGGGATTTTTTCGGCACGTTTCTCAAGTACAGCGATGACTTCGGGGCCACCTGGCAGGAACCCAGGCAGGGCATCCAGTTTCCCGAAGAAACCGGCCGCAAATTGGTCAATATCTGGATCATTCAGCCCGCCGGACCCGACAACCCGGATCTGCTGTATGCCGGCGTCGACCCCGCAAGCCTGTGGAAGAGTACCGATCGGGGCGAGACCTGGTCGATGGTGCGAGGGCTGGAAGAACATTCCACTCGCGACCAATGGGGCCCGGGCGCGGGCGGATTGTGCCTCCATTCAATCGTCCCTGACTATTCAGATCCCAATCGCATGTGGATCGGCATCTCAGCCGTGGGCTGCATGAGAACGGTCGATGGCGGCGAGACCTGGACCCATAACAACAAGAATACGCGGAACGATTTCCTGCCGGACAAGTATCCGGAGTTCGGACAGTGTATTCACCGCTTGATCCAGCATCCAACGAAGCCCGATACTCTCTACCAGCAGAACCACTGCGGCGTCTACATGAGCGTGAACGGCGCCGACGACTGGCAGGACATTCAAACGAATCTTCCTTCGTCGTTTGGCTTCCCAATTGCACTCGACAGCAACCGCCCCGAAACGCTCTTCACGATTGCTGAAGAAGGGATGGGGCGCAGCAATTTCGAAGGCTACTTCACCGTGTATCGCACCCAAAATCCGGGGGATGATTGGGAAGAGACGCGGAAGGGCTTACCGGAAGGAGAGAATGTGCGACTCGGCGTGCTGCGTCACGGCATGTGCGCGGACACCATGGATCCCTGCGGCATTTACGTGGGCACCAATACAGGACAGCTTTTCGCGTCGGCGGACGGAGGCGAGAGCTGGCGAATGATCTGCGATTTTCTACCGGCGATCTATTCGGTGAATGTGGCCTTGATCAAGTAGTACTCGCTCCGGCGGCCGATCTCACCTGCAAACAGCCCATGCCTCTGATGATCGGCCGCCCGGCGACCCGCCTACGGCGAGCGTTGACGTGTGCGTAGTCGCGTCCTGGGCCAGTATGGCGGCGCTCGTTGCCCCAAGTTTCAGCGAGACCTTCCCTTTCGTCACCGTGTACGGCTTGCCTGAGAGGGCATCCGTCAGCTTTGCGCCGGAGGACACTCCCGCAATCGTCAGCGTTAGCGTGTGTGCCTTGCTGTCGTCGTTAAACGCCACCACCACACTCTGCCGGCTATCACGTCTGAGAAACGAAACGATGCGATTGGCGTTGTTCATAGTCAGCGCGGTGATTGTGCCGTCACGCAGAGCCGGATTCTGACGCCGGATTTGCAGCACCGATCGATAGTACGCCTGTAGGTTGGTGTCTGGGTGTTGCCAGTCGAAGAATTGACGTGAGACGTATGAAGGGTCCGGACTGACGGCGTTTTGCATTCCTGCTTCGTCGCCGTAGTAGATGGACGGGGCTCCCAGCCAGGTCGCCTGTAACGTGGCCACCTGCCGCAGCTCCGACTTATTCCCTCGCAGCGACGATAGGATACGACTCGTGTCGTGAGAGTCGACGACATTCATCGACGCATAGAGTGCAGGCAAAGGATACTCCTGCGCCATCTCGAGCAGTTGGTTGAAGAAACTGGTCGCGCTTACCGGAAATCCCCCCTCGGTATCCGCGCCGCGGCCGAAAAATTCGAGGACGATATCTCTGAACCGGTAGTTCATGTCGCCGTCGAATTCGTTGCCCATCAGATACGGGGTCGCATCGATCGGGCTGAGATCGCACTCGCAAATCAGCATGTCTTCCGGGAATTTCGCTTTCACGGCAGACCTGAAGCTTTGCCACCAGGAATGACTCTTAAAGGTTGCCGCGTCGAGCCTCCAGCCGTCAGTGCCGACACCGAGCCAGTGCTGAGCAACCGAATCCGGTCCCCTGAAAATGAAATCCTGTACGGCCCCACTCTCACTCAGTTGCGGTAAATTAGCGGCGTTGGGAAACGTAATGGGGTTGTTGGGCCAGGATCCAAAGGTGTACCACGGGAAGTACGGAGACATCTGGGATTGGTACGCACCTACATCTGGAAACCGGTTGTACTGATTGAAGTAGATGCTGTCACTGCCGGTATGGTTGAAGACTCCGTCCAGGATCACCCGTAGTCCGGCGGCATGAGCGTCGGCCAGCAGTTTTTGCAGGGTTTGCATGGTTCCAAAGTGAGGATCGATCGTAAAGTAATCGCTCGTGTCGTATTTGTGGTTCGTGGTCGCGAGAAAGATCGGATTCAAGTAGAGGGTATTCACCCCCAAGTCCTTCAGGTAGGGCAGCTTGTCGTCGATCCCCTGCAGATCTCCTCCGTAGAATCCATACTGTCCCTGCGGCGGATCGCTCTCACTTTCAAACGTGGGAACCGGCTCATTTCCGAGCGGCGGCATGACGTCACGATCGTTACTCGGGTCGCCGTTGAAGAAGCTGTCGGGGAATATCTGGTAGTACACCGCATCCTGTGCCCAGGACGGCGTGTTGAAAGTGGGGACAAACGAGGTGAGGTGAAACTGTTCGTCGGGCGCGTGCGCGTACGCGGTACCTGAGGTGTTTTCGGCGGCGACAGTATCCGAGTACCACCGCTTATCGCTGCCGTAGGTCACCAGAAAGTCATACCCATAGACGGCCACATCCTTGGGGACGAACGTGGCAGTCCACACGTCGTAGCGCGGGCCGCGTTTCGCGATTGACATTTTTTGCCGGCCAGTGGCCTGGGTGGTCAGCTGTTGGTATAGCAGCGTCACGGATGACGCTCCCGCGTGTGCCGTACGCAGACGAAGGGCAACGGACGTGCCCGCACGCACGGCGCCGAAGGGCGAGCGATATGCCAGGAGTCGAGGATCGTGCAACAAGGCTCTCGTATCAATGGTTGCGCTCGCGCCAGCGCCGCCCACGTTCGCGCCCGGCAAACCCACCGGAGCCGCGCGTGTGACAGAGGTCAAGGAAGCCAGAAATACAATACTCAAAAAAGCGGCCAGGCGCACGGTAGTCATGCCATACTCCTCCCTAGACTCGCAATGACCGCGGATACCGATTGTTCTCCGACCGGGAAGAACGAGGCATTCGCATCCCGCTATTATCATGGGTCCTGCTTAAATTCAAGGATCGCACGGCCTTTCTCTACAATCGTCGACCTAAGGCATCGTAAAGGCGGCGCCGGGCGACACTGCAGAGCACAGACCGCGAATATTTCTTGACGGGGCACCATTACTGTGCTAGAGTGCCGCCAGGTTGCAGCCAAGCTCGTTCACGCGGGAGAGGCAAGTTTACCGTGCGCTTCGGCAGTCGGTGTGTGGCCACGCATGGAACGCTGTGATATGCGGTGCGCATATCCTGACACCGTGGAGTGCAGGTACAGGACGACCAAAGGAGGAGAGAGCGGCAATACAGATTGAGATTCCATAGAGCTGAATGTCGAACACGTAACGAGGAGAGAGCACGTGAGGAAATACCTGCACATTACAGTTGCGCTGATTTTCGGGTTGACTTTTAGCCTGACGTCAGCGCACGTATCCGCCGCCGGCCATGTGGCGGCCAGCACCACCCCTCCCAAACTGAAGGCGGGCGTGACCCTGTCGGTCTGGGATTACTTCTGCACTACCAGTCAGACCACCTGCCCGGAGCGCGATACGGAGTGGAAGATCATCCAGCAGTGGGAGAAGATCTCACACGATACGGTGAAGTTCCCCACCAATCCCAATAACCACGACAACACCATGTGCACGGCGGGCCCGGCAAAGCAGGGGCCCGATCTCATTGCCGGTCCGCACAACGAAATGGCGCCGATGGTAGCCTGCCAGACGCTGGCTCCCGTTCCCGCGTGGGCGTGGTCACCTACGGATAAGAAGAAGTACATCAAGGCCGCTATTCAGGCGACCACGCTTGCCGGTAAAACGTACTCGATGCCATGGGCAATTGAGACAACCGGCTTGTTCTACAACAAAGCACTGATCCCGACCAGCGCTTTCAAGCCGGCTGCGGGTGCGAAGTACTTCACGTGGACCCAGTTCATCGCGAAGCTCAAGAAGCTCAACGTCCCCAACGGCCTTCCCTTCGGGTGGGACCAAGCCAACTTCTACTTTGATTACGCCTTCATCTCCGGTAACGGCGGATACGTGTTCAAGTACACGAAGTCTGGTTACAACTACAAGCAGATCGGTCTCGACAGCGCCGCATCAATCAAAGGAATCAAATTCATTGGCGATCTGAATGAAAACGGGAAGTACAAGCTGTACCCCGCCTCGATGAATGATTCCGTCGCCAGTGGGCTGTTCACGGGAGGCAAGCTCGGCGTCTACTACACCGGTCCGTGGAACGAAGCAAACTTCGATACCGCGCATATCAGCTACGGGTTCCAGCCACTCCCGTCATTCGACGGAAAGCACCCGTCTCGCCCCTTCTCCGGTGTGCAGGTGTATGCCCTCAATGCATTTTCCGCCCATAAGAATGAGGCGGCATCGCTCATGGCGTACCTCACCACTCACATGCAAACCCCCGAATTTCACACCTCGGGACGCATTCCGGTGATCACCAGCATCTTGAAGTCCAGCGCGGTACAGAAGAATGCCGTCGCGGGTGGCCTGGCAAGAGCTGCCCTAGCTGCTGCTCCGATGCCGAACATCGCCGAGATGAATGAAGTGTGGGGCCCGATGGGCACCGCGATCGGAAACGTCGTAGCTGGAAAGCAATCGGCCTCCGACGCCGCCAAGGCAGCTGTGGCGCAGATCAAGTCCGACATCGCGAAGGCTCACGGATAACCTGACCAGGTGGCGAACACCGGACGCCGGCGGGGTCGACTGTGACTCCGCCGGCGCTCTCCGGCTAGGGAGGTAAGAGACGCATGGCGACACATACCAGTTCCCGTGCCCCGCGCGGTCGTTCCAGGCTCGGTGAATCCCTCTACGCGTATGGCTTTATCGGACCTGCCATCGCGGCCATGGTGATTGCCAGCTTCATCCCGATCGCATTCACGATTTTTGTCGCCTTCACGAACTGGGACGGCTACCACAACGCCCTCGTACAAGGCTTCCACTTTATTGGGTTCGCCAACTTTCAGGAGATCGGAGCCGATTTTCAGGGAACGGTGTTGGGCGTGGTGATCTGGACGCTGGCCTTCGCGGGTATCTCGACCGCGATCAACTTCTCGATCGGACTCTTCCTTGCTTTTCTCTTGAACAATCCACATATGCCCGAACGGAATTTGTACCGCGCCATTCTCATTCTGCCGTGGGCGCTTCCAGGATCGATCACCATTCTGGCGTGGACCGGTCTACTGAATACCGATTACGGGCCGATCAATCTCATATTGGGTGGTATTCACCTTGGTCCCTTCAGCCCCGGGCACATTCACTGGCTTGACGACCCAAACTGGGCGCGATTTTCGGTCATCATGGTCAATGCCTGGTTCGGGTTCCCGTTTATGATGACGGCCTGTCTCGGCGCACTGCAGGCGATTCCGGCCGATCTGGGAGAGGCGGCTCAAGTGGATGGGGCTGGAGTGATGACGCGCTTTCGAAGAATCACGCTGCCTTTGCTTCGTGCCGCCACGTTACCCCTGACCATCAGCACGTTCGCGTACAATCTGAATAATTTTGGCGCTGTGTACTTGCTCACGGCGGGTGGTCCCACCGCATCCGGCAGCAGCGCGGGAGCTACCGACATATTGCCCACCTATACATACAATCTCGCCATCGTGCTCAACCGGTATGGTTTGGCGTGCGCGTATGCGATCGTTATTTTCCTCTTCATCGGCTCCTTGAGCGCGGCGCAGATGAAGTACAGCCGGGCGTTTGAGGATCTCGACCGATGATCGAGCAACAAGGCGGAGAACAAGCAATAGGCGCGGTGGCAGCACCCACGGCGGCGCGTGCCGGTGTCCTGGCGGCGAGAGCGTCGGCATCCGGCCGTGTGCGCACCAAGAGCAGCTTGCGCCCGGATGAAGTAGCGTTTCTGTGGATAAGTCGTGTCATAATCTGGATCTTTATCCTGGCCGTGATCTTTCCAATCGTCTTGATCGCAATCGCATCGCTCACGGCTGGAAACTCGCTGCTCGTCACGTCGATTATCCCGGCCAAGCTGTCGCTCGAACACTGGCACAATATTTTCGATCCAGCCCAGACCAGCATCTTGCTATGGCTGCGCAATAGCGCCATAGTCGCGCTCTCCACGTCAGTCCTGGCGGTGCTCCTGGTCGCAACCACCGGCTATGCGTTTAGCCGTTTCCGGTTCTACGGCAAAAAGTACGGACTCATGGGACTTCTCCTGATCCAGATGTTTCCGGCCCAGATGTCGTTTGTGGCGCTGTATTTTTTCCTGCTCAAAATTGGACTATTGAATACGCTGCAAGGGCTCGTGCTCGTGTTTCTGGGAGGCGGCATTCCGTTCAATGCGTGGCTTTTCAAGGGCTACGTCGATGGGCTCCCACGTGACCTGGAAGAATCCGCCTACGTCGATGGCGCCACAAAATGGCAGGCATTCTGGAAGGTCATCTTGCCGCTTACCAGGCCCATGATGGCAGTCATTTTCATTTTTCAGACGATCGGGATTTACAACGACTACATCTTGACGAATTTCTTGATCACAGACCCGAGCAAGTACACGATGGCAGTGGGTCTGCGTGGTTTCATCAACAACCAGTTCGGCCAGAACTGGAACGACTTCGCGGCCGGCGCACTGCTTGCGGCGCTTCCCATTACCGTCATGTTCTTGCTGGCTCAACGCTGGCTGGTGTCAGGCCTGGCAGCCGGCGCCGTTAAAGGATGAGGTCGCGGCGACCAGGCACCATCGCGCGTCGAAAACGCATGGCAATTGCGCTGCCGCCTGTGACTGCGGTAGCAGCCGGTTCGGTATGGGCGAGCTTCGATTGATCGAGAAAGGACACGACACCCCACTCCCGCAGGCGTCTGAAAACACCATCGCGAGTGCGCCCGGCGATCTGCCGATGCCCGACGTGAGCGCTCGATTCAGCGCTCTTGCCTGGCAATTCCGTCACGACAACACCATCGAGCCGCTGGCGCCGAAACCCGGAGAAGACGTGGTTGTCACAGCCACCAGCGGTGCTGAGATGTCTCTGCAACGAGCAGCTCTCTATTACACGATCGATGGAGGCCAGCCGCATACCGGCAGCACCGCGCTACCGCTTCAGGCAGCTCACGTCGAATGGCAGACCGGCATCGGCTTCATCACGACGTGGAGCACGACCATCCCCGGACAAGCCGCCGGGACGGTGGTGCGCTACCGCATTGCCGGCTGGAGGCGCGATTCGTCCCCCACCGCGGACAAAGCGCCGGATGTATGGGCCGGCGATGGACAGGGTTTTTGGTTTCGGTTCCCGGGCAAGCGAGGCATCTCGACGTTCGCGTACAGTCCCGAGCCGGCCCGTCGTCCACTGCCGGAATGGATGAACGACGCTGTCATCTACCATATTTTTCTCGATCGATTTCATCCCGGCACTCCCGATGGAGGATTTGCGCCAAACGGTGGGGCAATGACGCGGCACGGCGGTACGATCGCCGGCGTCCGACAAGCGCTACCGTATCTGGTTGAGCTGGGCATTACGTGCCTGTGGTTCTCACCGCTTGGACCGTCGGAAACCTATCACCGATACGACACGATCGATTACTTCAATGTCGATCCGGAGCTCGGCACGATCGAAGAATTGCGCGACCTCGTGCATGAGGCGCATGACCTTGGAATTCGAACGTGGCTCGACTTCGTGCCAAGTCATTCTTCCTGGCGCCATCCAGCCTTCGTCGATGCGCAGCGCGACCGTTTCGCGCCGACGTACTCCTGGTACACCTTCAACAGCTGGCCCCATGACTATCGAAATTTCATGCAGTCGTCCCGTTACCTGCCGTCCTTCGATACACAGGACCCAGGGGCGAGAAATCATCTCATCCAGGCAGCATCACACTGGCTCCAGGCCTGTGATGTTGACGGCTACCGTATCGATCACGTTATCGCGGCCGGAATGGATTTCTGGCTCGCTTTACGCCTGGCCGCAGAAGCGGTCAAGCATGATGTCGCCCTGGTTGGAGAGGCGACCGACACTCCCGATTGTCTGCGGCGTTATCGAGGGCACCTCCACGGAATCCTCGATTTCCCGCTAGCCCGTGCCTTACGCTTGACCTTCGGGACCGGAACCTGGACCGTCGCACAGTTCGATGCGTTTCTGACGGCGTACGAGACGTACATGGCGGAAGGTCCCGGAACGGTAAGCTTTCTCGACAATCATGACATGGATCGATTTCTCTGGGTAGCCGGGAACGATGTCCAGCGACTCAAGCTCGCGGCGGTCTGTCAATTCACACTGGGCGCCACGCCGGTCGTGTACTACGGCACCGAGATCGGCATGACACAGCGCCAGGGTTCCGGCGCGCTCGGGTTCGGAGGAGATGCCGAAGCGCGCCGTGACATGATCTGGGATAGAAACGCGTGGCATACCGATCTACTGGAGTTTTACCAGTGCTTGATCAAGCTGCGGCGTCAAGAAGTATCGCTCCAAACCGGAGATCGCCAGACCGTGCATCTCGACAGGAACGGACAAACCTATGCCTACGTTCGTCACTCCGGGGCAGACCGAACCATCGGGACGGCACTGCTCGTGGTGTTCAATCTGAATACCACCGAACAGACGCTGGAGCTAACATTGCCGCATCGACCCGATAGCGCCAGGAGCTTGCTGCATACTGCTCGCGAGCCGAGGGTACGGTTGGAGGCAGACCGGCTGACACTCAACCTCGACGCGATGAGTGCCGCGATTCTACGTATCTGAGACCGGCCATTTCGCGGCACGGTTCGCTATATCCATTGCTGTCGCTTGAATACCGCGAGGACGCCGCCCACCACAATCAGCACGAGAGAAATCATGATGAGGAAACCCATCGGGCCGTAGATGGGCAAATGCTGGAAGCTGGTGCCGAAGAAGGAAACGATGAGGGTAACCGGCAGAATGATCGTGGACACGATGGTAAGCACGCGAATTATGTTGTTGGTACGGTGGGCCATATAGGAGACATAGATGTCGAACGCGCCGTTGACCGAGTCGCGGGTGATTCGCAGTGCATCGACCAGGCGCCCGAGGCGGTTATCAAGGTCCCGAAAATACACGTCGACGTCATTACCGCTCACGAAGGAAAAATCGGGCCGGAGGAATGCCTCGAAGACCTGGCGGTGATGTTCCACGAGCTGGTCGAGCGCAAACGCATAGCGTTTGACACTCAGTAGCTCTTGTAGAAACGAGTCATCCGGTTGGGACAGCGCGCCCTCTTCCAGCCGTTCGACCTCTCCCCGAATCTCCTCGCTCAGATCCTCGTAGTATGCCAGCAGCTCATCCAGGATGATATAGAGCATGTACGAGGAATCAAGCTTCAGCAGTTCGGGATTATGCCGTGACCGTTGCTCCACGTTCTCCGAGAACGGCAGCGGAAGTTTGTGAGTGCTGACCAGGTAGTTATTCCCGACGAAGAGATCCAGCTCACCGGCCTGTATCCGGTACTCTTTGCCGTTAATCCGGGCGACGGTCACGGAGACAAAATACTGACCGCTGGATGAGTCCAGTCTCGGCCGCTGCCAGGGTGACAGGGCGACGTGAACTGCAACGCGATCGAGATCCAGGATTTCGGCGATTCGGTGGAGTGCCATTGGATCGTAATCGGAGAGATCGATCCAGACGAAATACCGATCGTGTCTCACCACCTCGGCGAGCTCACCGAGGGTGCCATAGCGTGGATCAGCCCCATCGCCGAATACCTGAATCTTTGCCTCGGACGACAATTGGGTGTCCGGCGAGACCTCGCCCGCCGCACCCTCGACATCCACAATTTCCCCGGCGACGGTCGCCATCGACGAGCCTCCACCGGCGAGTCCGCGTCGCTCACGCAGGTCAGTGGCTGTCGATGCCAGATCATCTCGGTCCGCCATCAGATCGCTCGTGTCGATAACCCGTCCTCCTCCATTTTGCGTACCACGGCTACCCTCAGGATTGTGCAATTATGCCGGCGCGCATCAGCCCAATGATTTCAAATTTCCTGTAGTGCGTGAGTTTCGAGCACAAACTCCGTAAGAAGCGTCTTGTATCCGACCTCGTCGAAAAGAACGATTACCTCATCGTCCTCGTAGCGTTCAACCACACCGGTGCCGAAGACAGAATGAGCAACGCGCGTTCCCAGCGCGAAGGGAACATCCACAGTGGCCGGCGCGACTTCTCCATGCGCGTCGCACACATCGCAATTGCCGCACGGAGTGGCATACGCTTCGCCGAAATAATTCAAGATGTACTCGCGCCGGCAGTGCGTAAGCTCAGCATACCCGCGCATCATGTCGATTCGGGAACGCTTGGTGATTCGTCGACGATCGGCTTCACGGACTGCCTCCTCGACAATATTCTCTCGACTGTCTAAATCTTGCAGTTGCTCGACATCGCCGCTGGGCGCGATGGCCACCACTCCCGCGTCTTCCAGCATGGTCAACGCCGTCGTCAGCTTTGCTTGAGAGAGGCCGCTCTCCTCAAGGATCTCGCGCTGCGCGACCATCTCGTCACCATTGTCGACGGCCTCTAAAACACTGAATACGTGTTCCTCGCGCACCTGCCCACCACCGGCAAAAAATTGGTGGATGCCGAGATCCTCGGGTCGGTAGAGAAGCAGAGCGGAGGCCGGTTCACCGTCCCGGCCGGCACGCCCGATCTCCTGGTAGTACGAGTCCACGGACTCCGGGATATCGAAATGAAACACAAACCGGAGATTCTTTTTGTCGACGCCGAGACCGAACGCATTGGTGGCAACGAGCACATCGAGCTCATCCTCCATAAAGGCCCGTTGCGTTTCCTCGCGTTCCTCGACCCGCATTCCGGCATGATAAAAAGCGGATCGCGGCACTGCAGCGCTGCAACGCGAGTGCGACCTCTTCGGCATGCTTCCGGGTCGCCGTGTACACAATCCCCGGTTTGGAAGCGCCTACCACTTTTTCCACCAGGGTCCTTTGCTTCACCGACTCTTCGTGGCACCGCTCCACGCCGAGCCAAATATTGGGCCGATCGAATCCCTGAATCAGGACATTGGGCTCGCGCAAATGAAGACGGCTTATGATGTCGTCGCGTACTAACGAGGACGCGGTCGCCGTCAAGGCGAGTACCGTGGGGTGACCAAGGGCGTCGATAACGCTGCCTAGCCGGAGAAAATCCGGTCGAAAATCTTCGCCCCAATCGCTCACACAATGAGCTTCATCCACGACAAAGAGCGACGGGTGAGCATCACATATCCGTTGCAACGTCGCCTCGTCGCGAAACTGCTCGGGGCCGGTAAACAGAAACCGGCCACTTTCCCGATCCAACCCCGTGAGGATGGCGTTGCGCTCGGCTCGGGTAATCGTGGAATTCAACACGGTTGCGTCCGTCGACCCGTTACCATTCAAACGGTCAGATTGGTCGCGCTGCAGTGCGATAAGAGGTGAAATCACGACGATCGGGCCTTTAAGCATCATGCCTGCGATCTGATACGTGGCGGATTTTCCCGATCCTGTCGGCATGACTGCGAGCGTGTCTCGCTTCTCGAGCACCGAGTGGATAACCGTTTCCTGCGCCTCGGTGAGGGATTCAAATCCAAGCGTGTCGCGCGCGATACGGCGCATGTCCCGCGTATCGGTAGTGGTCGTCATTCGTTTGTCTCCGGGTAAAGTGCCCCGCTCGCGCGCGGCCCTCGGGACAAGAGCAAGCTGCGTACCACGCGACCACCGGCGCTGCGTCTGGGGTGCTTTCGGGTACCGCTCCCGACTCCGAGGAGCCATAATAAAGTACGACACACTCCGACGCATCCAATGGGCGCCATCATCGAACAAGGAGAAAGACCAGGAGCCATGGCAAATGCTAAGGCGGATGCACGGGCGAACGAGAGTGACGCCGACAAGGCAGATAGCGCCTGGGGGCGGGTAGCTCAACGCGAGCCACGCTGGCCTGCCGCGGTCGCGGTCATCATTGCGCTTGTCCTGTATGTCACGCTTCCCGATAAACTCACGTTCGGGCCGAAGTGGCTGTTGCCGGGACTCGAGGCTGCCCTGTTGCTGCCCTTAATGGTCACATCACCCGATCGCGACGATGAGGAAGCGCGCTGGCAGCGTATAAGCGCGCTGGCGGTGATCGCGATCATCAATCTCGCGAACGTCGTATCGCTGGTATTCCTGGTACACGAGCTGCTCCGCGGGAAGGCATCCAACGGTCACCAACTCATTTTCTTTTCCGTGCAGATCTGGGTAACGAACGTGATCGTCTTTGCCCTGTGGTATTGGGAGCTGGATCGCGGTGGCCCGGGTAAACGCTGCCGGCAGATGCACCGCGAACCGGATTTTCTCTTTCCTCAGATGTCGACACCGGGGGCGGCACCTGAAAACTGGTACCCATCGTTTATCGATTACACGTACGTGTCGTTTACCAACGCCACAGCGTTTAGCCCGACCGACACCATGCCATTGACCGAGTGGGCGAAAATCCTGATGATGATTCAGTCGCTGGCATCACTCATCACCGTCGCGCTGGTAGCCGCACGGGCGGTCAACATTCTGGGAGGGTAAGGAACGCTATGCGTTCGCCGCTCTTTGGAAGTGCGCCGGGCGACCTCCGTAGGCGCTAATCACCTGACGAGCGATCTCGTTGGCAAATTGGCAGGCGGCATACAGTTCGTCTCCCCGCTGCAGCGCCACCAGAGCACCGGCATTGAAAGCGTCTCCCGCTCCGGTCGTGTCGACCGGTTGGACCGGTTGCGTCGGCACCTCGCGCGCTTCGCCGTTCGCGGCAAACACCGCGCCGTCAGCGCCGTGCTTGACGAGGACGGTGGGGACTACCCTGGCAAGTGCGAGCGCGGCCCTGCGACCATCCGTTTCGCCGGTGAGCGCTTCAGCTTCAATTCGATTGGGAAGCAAGAGCCCGGCTCCGCAGCCGGACAGAGCGTCGAGCAACCGTCGACGGCCAAGCGCCACAATCGCGCCCACGGAAGACGGATCGAAGGAAAGTACTGCTCCACAGTCCCGCGCAATCCGAGCGGCTGCATCCAGCAAGGCGTATCCCGACGTGCTGAGCAACGCGTACCCCGTTATATGGACTCCATTGACGGGCGCACCCAGCCCCGCATCGACAATATCGCCAGGCAGAAGATCGACATTGGCGCCGCGCGACGAACGCATGAGCCGCTCGCCCGAACCATCCAGGTTAACGGCCACGCACCCGGTTTCCATGCCCTGAACCGAGCGGACCATCACGAGCACTCCCTCCGCCGACAGCTCGTCCTGCAGCATTTTCCCGACACCGTCGCCGCCGACACACCCCACGAAAGTCACGTCGCTCTCGAGATGTGCCATCCAGGCGGCAGTATTGGCAGCAGAGCCACCCGATCGGGCCAACATTCCGCCGTATTGCTCCTCGTGCTTCAGCTCGGGGAGGAGCAGTACATCCAGCATCAGATCGCCGATGACCAGATTCACGAGCCAAGCGCCACAGCCACCTCGGCTGCTACCGATGCATTCGATATGAGTAGAGCAAGGTTCGCTTCGACGGTCCGTCCCTGGCTGAGTTCGGCGACCTGTTCCAGCAGGTAGGGCGTCACCTGTTTACCGGTAATACCATCCCGCGTGGCAGCCTCTTGAGCATCGATCAACCAGTGCTGCCATTGATCGAGCGGAATTGCACAGTGCCCGGGGATTGGATTACCCAGCACTATCCCCGACTTCAAACCCAATTCCCAGTGCGCACGCGCAACCGCGGCGACCTCAGGCGCGCCGGCCAGTGCTGTTGCAGCCACGCCGCTTCGGGTGAGGTAAAAGCCGGGGAAATCCTCGGTCATGTACCCGTATACCGGCACGCCGGCGGTTTCCAGAAATTCGAGCGTGCGCGGAATATCCAGGACTGATTTCGCACCGGAACAGACCGTTATGACGGGACTTCGAGCCAGTTGAAGGAGATCTGCCGATACGTCACCGGCACTACTTGGCACATGCACGCCGCCAATCCCTCCGGTGGCAAAAACGCGAACGCCGGCCAGGCGGGCAGCGTACAGGGTTGCGGCCACCGTTAATCCGGCCGAAAGCCGCAGCGCGAGGACCATGCCAAGATCGCGTACGGATGCCTTCTCTCGCTTCGGATCGCGCGCCACCGTAGCCACACGATCGGGCGAAGCCCCGATCCACAGTGCACCCTCGTGGGCCAAGCAGACGGCTGGAGTCGCGCCGTGCGCTCGGACAGCATGTTCCATGGAGGCGACGACATCGACATTGTGCGGTTCGGGAAGACCGTGTGTTATTACAGCGGATTCCAGAGCCACCACGGGCCGGCCCAGTCGAAGTGCTTCCGCGACCTCCTCACCCAGTTGAACGCGCTCCGAAGACGGTCGTCCATCTACCTCGTCCACCGCAAGCACGTCTACCTTCCTCCATCCGCGCCGTCTCCCGCCGTCCGCATTGTAATGGGAGTGCCCCCGCACCACCGGGGCATCCGACGCGGCCGCGGAGCCTTACGTACGGTCCTCCTTGCTCCAGGCTGCCAGCCAGGCCCCAATAAGTGCGATTTCGCCGGCGGCGTCCACGAGGTATATCGGACTGATCTCCCGGCGTAACCCGTACACCACATCGATAGCGGCTAGCGAAGCCGCCGACGTGGCGCCCAGCAACGGTAATTCGATTTCGAGGTCTCCTCGCACCCCGGCCACGGAAAGCGTGGCTCCAATTGATGCAATCAGGAGACCGGCGGCTTTGACCAGCCACAGATCACGCTTGCGTCCGGTGATTGCCTGGAATGACTCGATATGGAACACCGGCCAAAGACCAGTGCTCGCGTAAAACGTTCCTTGTAGACAGGCGACAGCACGAAGAAGATCCGCACGCGAACCTCCTCCGGATATGATACGGCCGGCTATATTGGGCAACATGAGAACAACCCTCGCTCGCGCGTGCTTCCACGCGGACGGGCGCACACGAATCCGGTATTCACGCCCGGTTCGTGGCTACGACGCTTCTGACGCGTGGATTGCACTCTCTTTATTGGGCGCCGGCGTGCCGGGAGTATGCAGGTAGCTCTCGACCCCGCGGACGTGCGGAACAGCACCGACGAGATCAATCAACGTTTGTATGTCGGATTCCGAATCCAGTTGCCCTCTCAGAATGGCGATACCACTAACCACGTTCAGGTTGTACTCGCCTTTGGGGGCCTTTGGGTCTCCGAATACTTCACTCTCGATACGATCACGCAGCGTGTTGTCGTCGGGATTGGCATTATCGGGCGTAAGCACGTTCAGTGTGTCGGAAGCAGTGCCGACCGTCCTCCCTGCGGTGTATCGAGCTTGCTTATCGGCTTGCCGTTTCCCTTTTTTCCAGAACGAGGTTCCAAACTGCATCAGTTTTTGTCGCCTGTTCTTGCCATTCGCACCATCAAATAACAAAGCCAGTGTGCTTCCCAGTACCCCTGCCACCAACCAGGATCGAAGTGTCGGCCCACCACTACCTCGTTTTGCCATCTCAACTCTCCTCGTCCACGCAATTGCAATTTCAGTCTGGAAGCGGCATGTATCCGGATTGAATACTCACCACATTCAGAACTTAACAAGGGTGGGCATGAATCATGCCGCCCGTTTGCCTGAGGGTTGGCGAACAATATCTCAATGGCTGTACTGGTTTGCATACCCATGGCACAATGCTTGCTTTACCTCATCGTGGGGTTTTCACGCCCCCGGACGTTGGACAAGGTGTCATTTCTGAGCGCAAAAGGAGACTGTTATGAGCAATGTAACGAAGTCAATCGATGTTGATGTGCCGGTCCGAACGGCGTATAACCAGTGGACTCAGTTTGAGAGCTTCCCAAATTTCATGGAGGGAGTCGAAGAGGTTCGGCAAATCGACGACACCCACATGCACTGGCGCACCAACATTGGAGGAGACGAGGCGGAGTGGGACGCCGAAGTGACGGAGCAGATTCCTGACGAGCGCGTCGCGTGGCGCAACACGAACGGTAAGACAAACGCCGGCGTCGTGACGTTCCATCGCATGGGCGACAACCAGACGCGCGTGACCGTGCAGATTGACTATGAAGCCGAGGGAATGGTCGAAAACGTCGGTGACAAGCTTGGCTTCGACGATCGCCGCGTGCAGGGCGACCTCGAGCGATTCAAAGAGTTTATAGAGTCGCAGGGCAGTGCGACCGGAGCGTGGCGAGGGGAAGTACGACAGACCACGACCTCATAACGATTTTTCGGTGATAGGAGGGCCGGTTCGTGGGTAACGGGCCGGCTTTTCTCTTCCCTGGAAGATTTAGAAGGTCGCTACGAAAAGTATCCGGCGGAAGCCATAAAAGACCGGGCTTCCGGGCCAGAGAGCGCGGAGGATTGTCTTATATCGATCCAGGAACGGTTCGTGCAAGTCGTTCGGCAAGCGATCAAAATACGGCACCAACGCCGTTCCCAGGCTCCAATCGGCGAGCGCATCCGCATCATCCAGAACATGGGGATACACCTTCTCGATCGCCGTTATGTCATGCCCACCGCATTCCCATAAAATTTCGGCGTACCGGCCCACTCCAAGTTCCGGGAACTTGCGGTTGTAGCCGTCCAGTGCCTGCTTGAATGGAGCTTCCAGCGCGACGCGGCGAATAGAGGCCAGGGCCGGGTGTTCTCCATTTGAGGGCAGCTGCACGGCGATTTGACCGCCGGGCGCGATCATCGACACCAATCGAGGAATGAGCCACTCGTGGTCGTCGATCCACTGGATAGCGGCGTGAGAAAACAGAAGGTCCCATTTCCCGACGACATTCGCGATGTCGGCCAACTCGAAGCGTAAGCCAGGTCGGGCGTATTGTTCGGCACGCTTGAGCATTTCCGGGGAGCTATCGACTCCCAGCACGTCGCTATCGGGCAACAATTCGGCGAGTCGCAGGGTGAGCTCTCCCGGACCACACCCCAGATCCACCACTCGCTGACCGGGGCGATTGTCGAGAAGCGCAACGAGATCGTCGAACGGCGCTGCTCGCTCGCTTTGAAATTGGTGATACTTGTCGGGATTCCACGGCACGGCTCTACTCCTTGCGGCGCCATCCTCGGCGTGGATGGCAATAGCGGTCACCGAGAATACAGGATACGGCGGTGGTGGGCCCGAAGCAGTCGTCGCTCGATCACCACTGCTACGCTCAAACATCGGAGGTACGGCGGTAGGCCTTCCGCGGGCGAGGAGGGCTCGAATCCTGTCGGCGACCCGGAAATGCCGCAATACGCGGAGAAACATTGAGCAACATGCGGATACTGATTACCGGCGGCGAGGGCCAATTGGCATCGGACCTGGCGCGCGCCTGCGCACGGCACGACGTGGTGTCGCTCGGAAGGAGCGCGCTGGATATTACACAGGCGGACAGCGTGGCAGCGGCTCTGTCGCGGTACACCCCCGATGTGGTTTTCAACACAGCCGCATTTCATCGCGTCGACATCTGTGAGTCCGAGCCGGAATCGGCCTTTTTGGTGAACGCCGCGGCGCCTCAGCGCCTCGCTCAGGCGTGCGCCAGGCACGGCGTGTACCTCGTTCACTTCAGTACCGACTACGTATTCGACGGCCACAAGCGCACTCCGTACACAGAAGCAGATTCAGTCAACCCGTTGAGCGTGTACGGTGCGTCGAAGGCCGCAGGAGAAATGGCAGTCCGTTGCACGACGGAACGTCATCTCATCATTCGTACCACCGGAGTCTTTGGCGTGGCAGGCACGCGGACGCGCCATGGTAACTTCGTGGAAACGATGCTTCGGCTTGGCGAGCGTGGTGAGCCTTTGTCGGTAGTATCCGATCAAACGGTGACCCCGACCTACGCCTCCCACCTGGCAACTGCCACGCTGCGGTTGGTGGAGCGTGATGCGCGCGGCACCGTGCATGTTACCAACACGGGATCGTGTTCCTGGTACGAGTTCGCAGTGGAAATCTTCCGGCTGGCCGGAGCCTCGGTTGCGGTGCTACCAACCGAACAGGCCAGGAGACCGAGCCCGGCCGCGCGTCCGGCGTATAGTGTGTTGGCACACGATCGACTCGTGGGTTTCGGAGTTGCCGATTTGCCGCACTGGCAACAGGGTCTACAGGAGTACTTTTCGGCTCGATCGCCGGCGTCTTCGGCGAAAGTCTGACGCGCGTGACATACCCGTTCGTGGTGAAATGTGGACCGAAGTTGAGATTGGCCCGTCGAGTACACCCACCAACCTGATTAAACACAGTATGCTCGGAGTGTCGGCCGCCGATGTATGATTGTCCCAACGTCCGACGATGGAGGCATGGTGATTCGCGTAGCGCTTGCTGACCGCGAGCATCTTCTCGTACAGGCAGTCTCTCACCTGGTGAGTGCTGAGGCCGATATGGTCGTTTCCAGCATCTATTGGGATGGTGAGTCTTTAATCGAGGGGCTTTCTGATAAACCCGCCGACGTTGCCTTGATGGACCCGATCGGCTTGAGCGCGATGGGTATGGAAGTCGTTCGGCAGGTCATCACGGCTCATCCAGAGACCGCTGTGGTGGTTCTCACGGCAAATCAGCAGGAACAGCAGCTGTTCGCCGCCATTCGGGCCGGTGCGCGCGGGTATCTCTCGAAGAGCTCCGATATCACTGAAGTACTGGCGGCGATACGCGCGGTCGCGTATGGCGAGGCGCTCATCAGTCCCGAGCTTGCAGTCCAATTGCTTGCCGAATTCGCGCGGCTCAGTTTCATAGAGACGGGTCTCACCAGTCGGGAACGCGACATTCTCAACGCAATCGTTCGTGGCGACAGTAACCGTGAGATTGCCCTTGGCCTGGGACTGAGTGAAAAAACCGTGAAGAACTACGTCAGCGATATTCTCAGCAAGCTGCACGTCCGCGACCGTACCGAGGCTGCGGTGTACGCGTTACAGATGGGTTTGGTGAGCGAGGGCGACTGGCGAATGTCGATCAAGAAGCGCCAATCGCAAGGGTAGCGACATATTTGTTGCGCTAAAATTTGCCCTTGAATAGGGTGTTCTCGGTAGGCACAATAAGCAACGTCCCACCTCCACGGCTTCCGGGCCGTGCAGCATCCCATAGAACCCGTGGAGATTCGTATGTCGTTCATCCTGTTGTTCGCGCTTCTGCTCGCCGTTTCCGTGTACTGGTGCATCACGCAGATCATGCCTGAACACCGAAAGTCCTCGCTGCTCAGACCCGGACTGGCGGAAGGCTTGATCACCAGTCTGAACGAAAAGCGGCATGCCATGGGACTGCCGTTGCTCGAGCTGGATGAAGACTTGATGGACGTTGCAGAAAACAAAGCGTCGCATCAACTCCTGACGGGCCGCAGCGAGGAAGGATGGGAGTATCCGGACGAATACGCGGACCTGTTCGGTAGGAGCCTCCTGATGGAAACGCTCTTGACGGGTCCGTCGAGCATTATGGCCGACCGTATCATGAAGCAACGCGACGTACTCGACGGTGAGTGGATCCGCTGCGGTATTGGCGTGGCGGGCGGAACGTCGACCAATGTGGTCGTAGCTCTGGTGTTGTGTCGCGAGCCATGGGATCTCGCCCCTCAACCTGCCCACCGGCGGTCGCTCCTGGCGCGTCTCGTCATCGGCCGGTAAGAGCAAGCCCCGACTCCCACCACGCTTGATATTCGGGCCGCTGGGCGGATGCCCGGAGGTGACAAGCTGAGAGTGATTCTGCTCGGACCGCAAGGGTCGGGGAAAGGCACGCAGGCCGATCTGTTGTCCGCGCGCACCAAGGCACGGCACATTGCAATGGGCAAGATCGTACGGGAGGAAATCAGTTCAGGGAGCGCTCTGGGCGGCACGCTTCATCAGTATGCCGATCGTGGAGAACTGGTTCCGGACGCTATCATCCTGGCTCTCATTCGGCCCCTTCTGGCTCAATGCACCGACTGGGTCCTCGACGGTTTCCCACGCGACCTGGCGCAAGCGCGTGCCCTGGACGATGTGCTGCATGAGGAGAATTGCCCGCTCGATAGGGTGGTGGCATTGGAGCTTCCGGACAGCGCAGTGCTGGCTCGCCTCTCCGGCCGACGCGAAAGTGCAGCGACCGGCGAAGTATATCACCTACTATATAATCCCCCGCCGCCGGGCGATCCGGGCCCATTCGTCGTGCGCACCGACGACGAGCCGCATGCCATCAAACGTCGCCTGGAGCTGTACCACACCGCAACAGAGCCTCTCAAGGAGTATTACAAGGCTCAGGGTTTACTCATCGAGATCGACGCCCAGGGATCGATTGAAGACGTGAGACATCGCCTCTTCGCTGCGCTTGGGGTGTAAGACACCGATCGCCTACCTCGGATTCCGAGAACTGGCTGCATAATCAGGTAAAACGAGGTGATTTCGATGCCTAACCCACTCACCTATCTGGAGCAGCGGCGGACGCAGTCGCTGCAGGAGTTACAGGAGATCCTCCGCATCCCGAGCATTTCATCGCTGCCCGAACATGCCGGCGATGTCCAGCGCGCGGCTCGGTGGACCGCCGACCGTCTCGCCGCGGCGGGGATCGAGAATATCGCCATCATGCCGACCGGCGGACACCCGGTGATTTACGGTGACTGGCTGCACGCTGAAGGGCGCCCCACCGTATTGATCTACGGCCACTTCGACGTGCAACCGGTTGACCCGGTTGACCTCTGGACGACCTCGCCGTTCGATCCGCAAATCCGCGATGGACGGATCTACGCTCGCGGCGCTTCCGATATGAAGGGAAACCTGCTCATTTCCATCCTTGCAATCGAAGCACTGTTACAGGACGGAAAGCTGCCGGTGAATGTGAAATTTTTCCTTGAGGGGCAGGAGGAAATTGGAAGTCCACAGTTGCCCGCGTTCGTCCAGCAACATCGCGAGCTGTTCGCGGCGGATGTCGTGATCAGTGCCGACGGCACGCAATGGAGCGAGGACCAACCGGCGATGCTGATCGGGCTGCGAGGCGGCTGCGGCGTGCAAATCGACGTCCGAGGCGCCAAAGGCGATCTCCACTCGGGGATCTATGGCGGCGCGGTAGCGAACCCAATCCATGCACTGGTACGGATTCTCGATTCCATGCGGAGCGCAGACGGCAAGATCCTGGTCGAGGGCTTCTTCGACGATGTCGTACCTCTGTCGGATGAGGATCGACGTGCCATCGCCGCGATACCGTTCGACGAGACCGCCTATAAGGAGGAGCTCGGGGTGCCCGACCTGTACGGCGAGCCGGGATATACGCCGCTGGAGCGCGCCTGGGCTCGACCAACACTCGAGATCAACGGAATTTGGGGCGGTTTTCAGGGAGATGGCGTCAAGACCGTCTTACCGTCGGAAGCTCACGCCAAGATCACGTGCCGGTTGGTTCCCAACCAGGAGCCGGCGTCAATCGCTCAGCACTTGATCGAGCACGCTCGCACGGTGGCGCCGCCAGGAGTGACGGTGGAGGCGACGGCTCTACCATTTGAAGCAAAGCCGTATATTATCGCCCGCGATCATTGGGCCAATGACGTTGCAGCCGGAGTTCTTACCGAGCTCTATGGCAAGGAGCCGTTCTACACCAGGCTCGGCGGTAGCGTGCCCGTGGCGGAGCTCTTTTCCACCCATTTACAGGCGTTCACAGTGTCGTTTGCTTTTGGCCTCGAAGACGAAGGAGCTCATGCCCCTAACGAGTTCTTGCGGCTGCGCAATTTCGAGCGTGGCCAGGAAGCGTGGGTTCGCCTGTTCGAGCGTTTGGGAAGTGCAAGGCAGTAAGCCGGAGCATCCAGCCCGGTCACGGCCCTGGAGGCGGTGACCGGGCCGCACCGGTTACCTCCTGGCGAGCACTCGCATGCCTCGGTCCGCGGTGATTCCGTGCACCACCATCCCGGCAAGGGCGTACAGAATGGAGCCCACCAGGGCAGCCCGGAAACCGTGAACGATGAACCCGGGGATGAGCCACGCTGCGATTGCAAACAGTACCGCGTTGATGACGAACACAAACAGTCCGAATGTGACCAGCGTAATCGGCAGGGTGACGAGGACGAATACCGGACGCAAGAACGCGTTGAGAAACCCGATTACCACGGCCGCGCCGAGCGCCGACAGAAACGTGAGCCGTATGCCGGGGACAATATGTGCGATCAACAACAATGCGAGGGCCGATAGCACCCAACGAATGAGAAGCCCTACCACTGGAAACCCCTTCCGATTGAGATCGTAGCAAGACGGCGGCGCGTTACGGACGCGATAGCTGCTGCCTCCTAGTATCGTTCGCAATGCGTCCGGATCACCAGAAACCGGACGATATAATCGGGCTCTTCCCCGACCCGACCACAAGGACTGTTCATGGCAAAAAAAGGCAATCTGTCCGTTATCTGCGGCCCGATGTTCTCCGGCAAGTCACGAGAGCTCATACGCCTGATCCACATCGCGGAAATAGCGGGCCAGAAAACGGTCGTGTTCAAACCACGCATTGACACGCGCTATAGCCACAGTGATGTGTCGTCGCACGACGGCATCAAGAAAGACGCGCACGCCGTTGAAACAGCAAGCGAGGTATTATCGATCCTGGCCGGCTATGCTCACGTGCCTCAGGTCGTGGCGATCGATGAAGCTCAATTCTTCGACCGCGGCATCACCGCTGTCTGCCTGGGACTGGTCGATCGGGGGCGACGCGTCGTCGTGGCGGGCCTCGATCGCAACTTTCGGGGCGAGCCATTCGGCAGCATGCCTGATTTACTGGCGTGTGCCGATGAAGTTCTCAAATTGCGTGCCGTCTGCATGCATTGCAAAGATCCCCGAGTGACGGCGACGCTGCCGCAACGGTTCGTCGACGGCCAACCAGCGCCGTACGATAGCCCGGAGGTCATGGTGGGCGGAGCGGAAGCGTACGAAGCACGCTGCCTCGACTGTCATGAAGTTCCAGGCAAACCGGACTATAACGCACTGTTCCAGGGAGTCCTCATTGATTAACGTGAGTTCTAACGGAACGTCGCATAACAGCAATCGGCCGTGGCTCGTCCTGCTCTTGGGTGGGGCGAGCGGCGTGGGCAAGACTAGCATCAGCTATCAACTGGCACACCACTACCACATCGGCCTGACCGAGGTTGATGACTTTCAGGTAGTGCTCGAAGCGATGACGAGTCCGACGCAGTATCCGGTACTGCATTTCTGGCGCACGCACCGAGCTGAGGCGTTGGCGATGACTGAGGATGAACGCCTGGATTTCATGCTTCGGTACGACCAGATAATGGACGATGCATTAACGCTTGTTATCGCGAACCATCTGGAAACATGCACGCCCCTCGTACTCGAGGGTGATTTCATCTTGCCGTCACTCGCCGTCAAGGAGCTATACGTTGACGAACCGGCAAACGGCCGGGTGCGCGCCGTGTTTCTACATGAAGACAGCGAACAGCAGCTACGTGGCAACTTTCAGGCTCGTGAACATGAGGACCAGCCAGAGCGTGCCCGGGGGAGCTATCGACATAGCCAGTGGTTATACGCCGAGGCGCAGCGTCTCGGCGTTCCCACAATTCACGCGCGCCCCTGGGACACAGTGCTACAGCGCGTGATAGCGACCATCGACACGGCGGACCAGATCGCAGTACAGCGGTAACGGCACTGCATGTTAACGTCTTTTGCTACACGGGGTGAGTTTGCCGTTGCCGGAAGATGTTGGGGTGCCTTCGCGTGATGCTGTGTGTGATCAAGTGCGGGAACTCCAGCTTATCGTCGCGCTGGAGTGTCAGCTCGTTCGCGCTGAGAACCTGCACGTCGACGAGCGCACGCTCCACATCTTCATCGCAGAACCACGCCACTCGTCACCGTGATCAGGAGTCCGGCTAGCGTTAAGCAACACGCCCTACACGCCCTCCACCAGGATCATCCGCGACTCGGCGGCGGCGTGACGAATCACCTTGGCCGCTTCGTATTCCGGTGAGTTCCACCAGATGCGAGCCTGTTCGGCCGTAGGAAACTCAATCACCACCACCCGATCCGGTTGCCAGTCACCATCCAACGTTTCGTGCCGGCCACCCCGAACGCGCCAGATACCGCCATACTTTTCAGCCGCGGCAGAGGAGAGAGATCGATATTCTCGATATCGTTCCGGATCTGTGACGTGAATGTCGGCGATTACGAATGCGGACACGGTGTTCCTCTCACTGGTGCCGAAATATAAAATAGAACATATTAATGAGAACCACTCCGATCATCACTGGAATGGACGCCGCCCCGCCGCCGGCCGCATTGAGAAGCGGAATCGACAGAGCCATACTTCCCCCAACCACCAACACCGGTTCCGGAAAGTTGTGCGCGCCTCCGCCCTTGCCTCTGCGCCCACCCGACCGGGCGTCCGGCGGTATGCGGCGCGCGACTTCGTCATCCACTCTGGACGTGATCTGACCATCTAGATGAGTCAAAAACGACTCGATCAGATGATCTTCCATATCCGGGCCAAGCTCACGTCGCGCCTCGACGGAGGCTTTGAGCTCGGAAGTCAGGTCAGATTGCGTTCGGTTCGTGGGACGCGGCGCCTGTGCAACCCGCGTGACAGTGGCCCCACACGAGCTGCAGAACGCCGCCCCATCGACCACTTTAGAGCCACATGAGGTGCAATACACGGCAATAGGTTTCCTTGGATATCTCGACGTAACACACGGGGCGATGCAGGTAATGGATGGGCCTGATGTGCCGGCCCGGTACCAGCACAACTAATCGCGGGCTAATAGTTCAATGATATATTCCCGTCTGAAGGAGCGATGCTTGAGCTCAATGTACGCGCAAGGAATATATACCATGGGTGATCAGTCGATTAGAACGCCAGCCATGTCGTTCGTTCTACGTCTCTGGCCAAGTGATACGCCGGATCTAGAGATGCGTGGCGAGATCGAAAACATTCGCTCCGGCGAGAAACGCTTCTTTCGCGATCACCGTGGACTTCTAAAGCTGCTCGAAAGCTGGGTCAACGATCGGCAGGCGGCCAACTAAGAACCGAGAGATCGGCACGCCGCCGGGGCATCCCTGAACCATAACGCGGCGAGACCTCCGCACGCACCGTGTCAAGCACGGCACCTGCGCGGAGGTCTCTTTTCGTGGCCGGCTCGGTTAACCGAGCCGGCCGGTTTTCGTATCAATGGGCGGGACGACAGTCACGTTCGTCGGCGCCCAACATGTTGGTTTCCGGAAGCAGTTCTACGCACTTAGCGGGATTGGATCGTGCACGTCGACGCTCACCGCGCCATCCACCATGGAGAGCCGAGCTCGCCGGCCCGCCGTCAGCGCGCCGCTCAGCAGCGCGTCGGCCAGTGAATCGTCCACGTGCGTCTGAATCGCGCGACGCAACGGACGCGCGCCGTAGGCTTCGTCGTAGCCCTCGTCCATGAGGAAATCGCGTACGTCATCGGCGATCTCCAGATCTATCTGCTGTTCCAGCAAGCGGGTCTCAACTTGACGAAGCAGCAGGTCGACAATGGAGCGAAGGTGTTCGCGGTTGAGTGAGTCGAAGACGACAATCTGATCGATACGGTTGATGAACTCGGGACGGAACGCTCGCTTGAGGCCCTCCATCGCCTTGGATCGCATTTCGTCGTTCTCGCTCGCTTCTCCCAGGGCCAGGGCGAAGCCAATTCGAGCCGCGCGGCGCAAATCCGAACTCGCAACGTTCGAGGTCATGATGACCACCGTGTTCTTGAAGTCGACGGTTCGTCCCTGGCCGTCGGTCAAACGGCCGTCGTCCATGATCTGCAACAGCGCATTGAACACTTCCGGATGTGCTTTCTCGATCTCATCGAACAGAACAACCGAGTACGGGCGCCGCCGAACCTGCTCAGTTAGCTGACCACCCTCGTCGTAGCCAACGTAGCCGGGAGGGCTGCCGAACAAGCGCGAGACGCTATGCGGCTCCATGAATTCCGACATATCCAGTCGAATCATGGCATCATCACCACCAAACAACTCGGCGGCGAGAGCACGCGCCAACTCGGTCTTGCCGACTCCAGTTGGTCCCAGGAACAGGAAGCTACCAATCGGGCGCTTCGGATCCTTGAGGCCGGCACGAGAACGACGAATCGCTCGGGACACCGCGGCAATTGCTTCATCCTGTCCGACGACTCGGGCGTGAAGGTCCTGCTCGAGATTGATCAGGTTCTTTCGCTCCGACTCCAGCATTTGGGTGACCGGCACACCGGTCCAGTCCTCGACGATCCGCGCGATGAGGTGGGGTGTGACAATGAGCGGCTCAGCATCAGACAGCGTGCCGCGAGCTTCTTCGAGCTCTGACTGCACAACGATCTCCTGCTGTCGAAGCTGCGCGGCACGCTCGTACTGCTCGTCCAACGCGGCTTGCTCCTTCTGATGCTGAATCGCCGCAAGCTTTTGCTCCAGCGCTGCCACGCCCTCGGGTCCCTGGCCGCTTTCGCTGGCATCGAGTCGCAAGGCGGAGGACGCTTCGTCAAGCACGTCAATCGCTTTGTCCGGCAGGAAGCGATCGTTGATATACCGATCCGACAGCATGACGGCAGCGCTCAGCGCTTCATCCGTAATGGTCACACCGTGATGTCGCTCGTACTCGGGACGAACCGCTACGAGCATCGCAATGGCTTCCTCGGGAGTAGGCTCGTCGACGAACACCGGCTGAAATCTGCGCTCCAGCGCCGCATCCTTTTCGATGTGCTTGCGATATTCATCCATGGTGGTCGCGCCGATACAGCGCACTTCGCCCCGTGCCAGGGCCGGTTTGAGCATGTCGGCCGCACCGACGGCGCCCTCGGCCGCGCCCGCGCCGACGACGGTGTGAAGCTCGTCGATGAACAGGATAACGTCCTCATTCTGTCGCACCTCGTCGAGAATCGCTTTTACGCGCTCCTCGAATTGGCCGCGGAACATGGCGCCCGCGATCATGCCGCCAAGATTCAGCGCTACGATGCGCTTACCCAGGAGGCTGGAAGGAACATCACCCTGAACCATACGCCGGGCGATACCTTCGACGATGGCAGTCTTACCAACGCCCGGCTCGCCGATGAGCACCGGATTGTTCTTCTGGCGGCGAGCCAGCACCGTGATCAAGCGGCGCACTTCTCGCTCTCGACCCGCCGTCGGATCCAATCTGCCGTCTTCCGCTTCGCGGGTAAGATCGCGGCCGAAATGATCGAGCGCCGGTGTCTTGCTCTGGGGCGCCTGGCGTTCCGCCGTCGTGGTATTGCCGTTTCCGGTGGGCTGGCCGCCGGCATTCCCGAAGATCGATCCGATCGGGGTGCCATTCGGGCCGGATGCTGTACCCGCTACCTCGCCGAGGATTTCCTGAGCGCAGGTACGGCAGAAATAATGCTGCTCCCGCCGCCCGTTATTGTCGCGGTCAAGGCGCACGTTGGCATCCTTAACCTTGCATTTTTCACATTTAGTCATTGAGAAAAGAGTCCTTTCTTAGTCCCGATGCTCACACGACCGGGGGCGTCCGCGCGGCCGTCGTGGCGGCATCGCTGCTTCGTAGGCAGACAACGCCTCGTCGGGGGTCATGTGCTCACCTACGAAAACCGTGTACGCCCTGGTCCACACTGTCGGGATCTTCGTCATCTCTTGAAATTCATGACGCAGACAGTGAGAAGAGTGAGCTTTGATTCCGCAGATGATGCGATGTGGAGACAGAATGGGTGATGCCTCAACGGCGATGTACACGCGATCCGGCAGGACCGACATGTGATCGACCGTTACACCAAGTGCTTCCGCTTTCTCACGGATGAGCTCCTGAAGGCGCCTGGCAGTGTCTCCGATAAGACACGGCTTCGAACGCATGGGTCCCCACACGAAGTGGTAGGTAATGCGCTGTTCCATGTCTTTAATCCTGTAGGTGAGTCCCATTCAACTACTGAATTTTAGCAGGATACGGCCCCAAAGGCAATAGCCCTTATGGCTAGGGTATCAAGGAACCTGAGTGACGGAACTCACACATCCGGTAGTGTCCCATACCACACGTTTTGGGAGAGATCGGAGGCTAGCGGCACGCCCCGCACCACCTGGCTTTTGTGGCAGATCGAGGGCAAGAGCACCGGCGCAAAGAGACGTGCGTGCGACTCGTGAAGCCGCTGATCGAGGAACGGGTTTGGCCTCTAGTCACGACCCAGCCCTTCCCTACCGCGCCGCCTCATTGACAGCGCCGCTTTAACGGCGCCAGGCGCTCTTTCCCTGGACGGCCAGGGAGGCGATCACCGCGAGTGCCGCCAGGAGAATAGCGGTAGTAAGTCGATCGGTCACAAAGTAATCCACGCCGTAGTACACGACCAGCGCCACAGCCATCGCGATGAGGCTGTTCATCCCGGCTGTGAAAAGTGCAAGGACGGCGATGACGGCGAGGATGACGATCCCTTTCGTGCTGTCGTACCCGTAACGGTTCACGATTTGCACCGCAAGCAGGGTGAACGCCGCGACCGCAAAACCGGTCACCATCACCGCTCGATTCATGGCTACCTCCAGCCGGTTATGCCTGAGCAGTCCATATTGTACGAGACTCCGTACTCGAGCTCTTCGGTCGGCGGACTCCCGGGGAATGCACGATCAATGTGAAGTCCAGCTAATTCCGGTGAGCCACTCGATGCAACCGTCCGCGCTTCGCAAGTCAAAGGGCCGGTGCCGAGTCGGGATGTCACAATGGGTCCTGTCCACACGGCATCGCGTTCTCGGAGGCGCCGCCGGCGGACCATCAAAGATATTGGAGAGGGAAGCGCCATGCACTATCGTCGTCTCGGCCGCTCCGGCGTTCAAGTAAGCACTATTAGCCTTGGGAGCTGGCTCACCTACGGCAGCGGCAACGTCGATACCGGCATTCAATGCATCAAGACCGCGTTCGACCAGGGCATTAATTTTTTCGACACGGCCAATGTGTATCGCGGCGGCGAAGCGGAAGAAGTGGTGGGACGCGCCCTGCAGGACATTCCCCGTGATCGGTACGTGCTCGCCACGAAGGTGTTCTTCCCCATGCACGACGGACCGAACGGCAGGGGACTCTCGCGTAAACACATCATGGAGCAGTGCGAGCGGAGCCTCCGCCGCCTCGACGTCGAGTACGTGGATCTGTACCAGTGCCACCGTTACGACCTCAATACCTCGCTCGAGGAGACGCTGCGTGCGCTTGACGATCTGGTGACGCAGGGCAAAATTCTCTATGCCGGCGTGTCCGAGTGGTCGGCCGTGCAGATTGCGGAGGCAGTCGCTATGGCGCGCGAGCTGAATCTCGACCGAATCGTTTCAAACCAGCCGATCTACAACATGCTGGTGCGCTACATCGAGGACGATATCATTCCCCTCTGCGAGCGAGAGGGGATCGGTCAAATTGTGTTCTCTCCGTTGGCTCAGGGCGTACTGACCGGGAAGTACAAGCCCGGCGAGCAACCACCATCCGATTCCCGAGCCTCGGATCCGGAAGTCAACACCTTCATGAATGACGACCTCATGTCGGATAAAACATTGAGTGCAGTGCAAAGCTTGCAGTCATTGGCTCAGGAGGCCGGATACTCCCTAGCGCAGTTTGCGCTGGCCTGGGTCCTCCGACAACCAAACGTCAGCTCGGCGATCATCGGAGCATCTCGGCCGGAACAGGTGATCGAAAACGCCAGGGCGGCAGACATCACCCTTTCCGACGACCTGCTGCGGCAGGCGGATGATGTGTTGCGAGAAATTGTCCCGTATCGATGACCCAGCCGCGGCGAGCAGGACCGACGAGAGAACGCAGTGCGCCGGCGTGAGAGGATCGGCCGCGTGTGGCGCATCGTCGCCATCGCCGGCATGTTGCTCGTTACCGGCTGCAGCCCATCGGCGCGGCCATCTCTCCCTCTCGGGCATCCTGCCACTCCGATTGCTCTGACACAATACGTCGATCCTTTTATCGGCACAGCCGGCGACGGCAATGTGTTTCCGGGCGCCAGCGTTCCGTTCGGCATGGTGCAGTGGAGCCCCGACACCAGTGCGGGTGGGTTGACCCGGCCGGGAGGGTACGCCTACGGCGATCGCATAATAACCGGGTTCAGCGTCACACATCTCAGTGGCGCGGGATGTGTGGCATTCGGCAATGTGCCAATCATGCCGACCACGCGGCCGGTTCGGGTGCCGCCGCAGCCGAATGGGTCACCCTACTCCGACCGCTTCGTCCACAGCGCTGAACGCGCCGCGCCTGGCTCCTACGGCGTAACACTGGCGTCCGGTATCGACGTTCGGCTTACCACCACATCCGCGGACCGGATTCGGCGCATTCACGTTCGCGCACGGTTCGCCGGCGACGTTGATCGTCAATGCGGGCGGAGGGGCGGGCGGACACTTCAACACGGATGGCGCACTTCACAGCTCGGTTCACGTACTCGGGCGCCAGGAGCTCGCGGGCTCAGTCCGAGCCGGGCACTTCTGCGATCTGGGAAACACCTACACGTTGTATTTCGATATCCGGTTCAATCGGCCGTTCACCCGGACCGCCGGCTGGCAGGGATCGATCATGCACCCGGGTGTTCGGGCAGTGTCCGGCACGCGCACCGGCATGGCCGTGACATTCCCCACAGGTGCAACCCGCACGGTCGACCTAAAAATCGGGCTATCGTACGTCAGCGTGCGGAACGCTCAGCAGAATATGGCGGCCGAGGACGCCGGCTGGAGCTTCGCACGCGTACAAGCCGCGGCACAGGAGCGGTGGGAGACGGTTCTCAGTCGGGCTCGGGCGACCGGCGGATCTCCAACCAGCGAGCGTATCTTCTACACTGCCCTCTACCACGCGTTTCTCCATCCCAACGTCTTCAGTGATTCAAACGGTCAATATATGGGGTTCGACGACCGCGTTCATACGGCGGGGAAACGCGTTCACTACGCGAATTTTTCGGGTTGGGACATCTATCGCTCGGAGATCCAGCTGCTCGCCTACCTGCTGCCGCACGAAACCAGCGACATGATGCACTCCTTGATCGACGACGCCGTCCAGCAGGGCGCACTGCCCAAGTGGCCGGTCGCCAATGGGGAAACCGGGGAGATGAACGGAGACGCAGCCGATCCCATACTGGCAAATGCGCTCGCCTTCGGTGCTCGTGGATTTCCCACCCAGGTGGCACTCGATTACATGGTGAAGGGCGCGACTTCGGTAGGGACTGTCAGAGGTGGATACGAGGAACGGCCCGGGCTCTCCCAGTACCTTCGTTTCGGGTACATCCCGGGTTTCAATCCTCCCGAAATCAGACCGTACGGAGCGGCCGCCACGACTCTCGAGTACAACATTGCCGACTTTGCGATCGCACAGATGGCTCGGGACGAGGGAAAGATGGGTGTGTATCGCACCTTCCTGGCACGTTCACATTCCTGGCGGAGTCTGTTCAACCCGGCGACCGGACTCATTGAACCGAGGCTCGATGGCGGTGCGTTTCCCGCGTCGATCAATCCAACGTCGCTCGACGGCTATGTAGAGGGCAATGCTCTGCAGTACACCTGGATGGTGCCGCACGATCTCGCCGAACTGGTGAGGCTGATTGGCGGCACGCAACGTGTAATGAGCCGCCTTGATCCTTTATTCACACGTTTAAACGTCGGTCCCACCGATCCATACGACTGGGCCGGGAACGAGCCGGGTTTCACGCTGCCCTGGGTCTACGATTTTGCCGGGGCGCCGTGGCGCACCCAGACGGTCGTGCGGCACATCATGGTCAATCGCTACACTTCGACCGTCGGTGGCCTGCCCGGCAACGACGACCTGGGCGCACTCTCATCCTGGTACGTATGGGCGGCACTCGGCCTCTATCCCGAAGTTCCCGGTGTGGCCGGTTGGGCAGTCACCAGTCCTCTATTCCCGCAAGTCGTACTTCAGGGCGAGAACGGGAATGTGCTGGTCATTACAGCCCGGAATGCGGGAGCGACCTATATTCAGGCCATGCGCGTCGACGGACGGCCACAATCCCGATCCTGGCTCCCGCTCAGGTCGCTCCACCGTTCCAGCACGCTGAGCTTCACGCTTGGCGCATCCCCGAATACGCGGTGGGGAAAGTAGAAACCCGTTCCGCCCGCCCAAACGGACTGGCCTCCTAACGGAACGGGGAGTATCGAGCCAGCCAGACAGCAAGCTAGCATTGAAGCATGATTCGACTACTCTCGGCTGCCTTGTGCCATGGCATTTGATGGACACGGCCGGCGGCCGCGCCGCCCGCTGAAGCGTCCCGAACGGGACCCCGCCGCCACTCCCCCGGGAATTGCCGGCCGGGTCCGCGGCGTCACGCGTCCCGTTGGGGAAACCCTTCACGGCGTAGGCCGGGTATTCGCCCTGGTATGGGATGCGAGCAGAATGCTCACATTCGCTCTGGCCACAGTGACGATCCTGGCCGGCCTGATTCCCGCCACCCAGGCCTATACGTCGAAGCTGCTTATCAACGCCGTCGTGCGCGCCATCATGATTCACTCAACGCACGCGAAAGACGCGACGGCTCTCCACGTTCCGATCCTGTTTGTCTCCATCCAGTTACCGTTGCTGCCCATCCTCACGGTTGTCATCATTCTGGCGATGACGCAATTCGTGATCACGGCATTTAGCTCGCTGCTGAGCACGCTTTCCAACATCAGTCAACAACTCCTTCAAGAGCGTGTGGCGATTCAGGTACAGACGCTCATCATGGAGCACGCCGCCAAGCTCGACCTCTCCTATTTCGAGGACGCTCACTCCTACGATGTGCTGCAACAGGCGCAGCGGGAGGCAACCACCCGACCGGTCCAGATGGTATCCGGCACGTTCGGGCTCATTCAGACGCTGTTGACCTTCCTCACCATGATCGCGTTGCTGGTCGGTCTCAGCCCGTGGCTGGCCCTGGTCGCTCTCCTCACTCCCATACCTCTGTTTATTTCGAACGCCCGATACGGGTGGTGGGGCTATGCCATTGCCCGCCGTAACTCTCCGGTGCGTCGCCGGATGCTGTACCTGCTTACTCTGCTTACCACCGACACCTACGCCAAAGAGGTCAAACTATTCACGCTCGGTAAACACTTTCTGAGCCAGTTCAAAACACTTGCCGCCGGTTACTACGAGGATCAACGTGCCCTGGTAACGCGGCGCTATCTGGCCGGATACGCCTGGGGAGCGTTGACCTTGCTAGGGAGCTCCGGCACATACCTGTACGTCGCGGTGCAGGCCGTGAACGGCCGTCTGTCGCTTGGGGACCTCACCCTGTTCACGCAGGCCGCCAGTTCGGTGCAATCGTCATTGCAGGGTATTTTGAGCGGACTGAGCAGCACGTACGAACACAATCTGTATTTGACTTCGTTGTTCGAGCTACTCGACGAGAAACCGCGCATCGTCGTTTCGGATCATCCGACGCCGGTGCCCGTCCCGCTCAGCGGTCGAATCGAGTTCGACGACGTCTCCTTTCACTACGGTGGCTCGGACCGCAACGCCGTGCAACACATTAGCTTTGCCGTGGAGCCGGGGGAAACCATCGCCATCGTCGGAAGAAACGGCGCGGGCAAAACTACCCTCATCAAGCTCTTGAGCAGGCTCTACGATCCGGTCGCGGGAAGGGTGCTGATCGACGGCCACGATATCCGCGACTACGATCCCGATGAGCTACGCCGGCAGGTCGGCGTGTTGTATCAGGACTACGCCACCTACCAGACCACTGCACGTGAAAATATCGGTTTTGGACGGGTGGAAGAACTGGGCGATGAACGCGCCGTCGCTCGCGCCGCCGCCGAGGGCGGTGCGACTGAGCTCATCGGCCGGCTTCCATCCGGATACGACACGATGCTCGGCAAGTGGTTCGACGAGGGTTATAACCTCTCCGGCGGCGAATGGCAGAAGGTTGCCCTGTCTCGCGCCTTCATGCGCGACGCGCGCATACTGATCCTCGACGAGCCAACCGCGGCCCTGGACGCTCAAGCGGAGTTTGAATTGTTCCAGCGTCTCAGAACCCTCACCGAAGGCCGTACCGCGATCTTTATCTCGCATCGGTTCTCCAGTGTTCGGCTGGCCGATCGCATCCTCGTTCTCGATAAGGGAAGTCTGGTTGAGACCGGCTCACACGACGAGCTCATGGCACTCGGAGGTCGGTACGCCAGACTCTTTACCCTGCAAGCCGCTGCCTATCTGGGCGATGGCGCCGGCGAGGATGTGTTACGGCGACTGGAAGAGCTCGTGGAGCAAACAGCGTAGCCATCTGGAACCATCAATGTTCCAGAGTCACATCCTCCAGGAGATCGAGGAGCATACTGGTCGGCTTGCGTCCAACCTCGTACCGGTGAATCTGTCCCTTCGGTGGCTCGCCATTGGTCTTCACCGCCTGGGCCACCTCTTCCGCGACGGTTTTCCAGGCGCCGTCCACTAGCTCGATGGGATCGCGGCTCGCCACGTCGTCCTCGGTCATACCGAGGTGCTCGGCCCAGAGCCGTACCCGGAGCGAACGAGCAACGTCCTGGTCTACCGCTTGAACGTTCATTTCGGTGTCCGTGGCCAGACCTCGCCGGTTGAGATTAGCCGATCCGATTGACATCCAGGAATCGTCGACGATTCCCACTTTGGCATGAACGTAGATCGGCCCATTCGCGTAGCCCGTCCGCCCGCTCGCCGGGCCGAATGCATATGGCGTGTACGCCTCGAAGATGCCCCGACCGGCATCGGCATCACGCAACTCCTGCACATGGTGATCGTTGTCGTACCGGCCGGAGTATGCCTTTGCGGGAAGCACCAGCACGATGCGAAACGGGAGAGCATGCGACCGGTTCATGGCATCACAGAGCGCCTGTACAACTTCCGGCGCCCAGATGTACTGATTCTCCAAATAGACGAAACGCTCGGCCTGTTCGATGGCGGCGAGGATGGAGTGGCCGATGCCGTACACCCCTTGCTCCGCGAATGGGTAAAATCCCGCAGGCACGGTGCGAACGATCTGGGCAGGAGTTGACCACGACGGCTGGCGCGCCGGCGGCGAGCACGGTCGTAATTCGTGACCGGTTACGCTGTTCCAACGCTCGCAAAAGTTCTGTTCCACATCGCCTACCACTTCACCCTCGAGCCGAGCCTGCACATCATGCCAGTTAGGGCCAAAGCGCAACGGGTGTTTTCCGGTGTCCCAACGATCTCCCTGGAAGGTACTGAGGTCCATACCACCCACATAGGCCACCCGGCCATCCACGGTAACCGCCTTTTGATGATGGTCGTGGCTGAATGACGCGCGATTATCGAGCACGCAGCGCACGCGTGGCGCGTGCTCCAGCAGAGTCGCCTGGGCAGCAAGGGTGAGATGACGGTTGGGCTCGAACAGTGCCGGCGCGCCATTCCACAAAAGTACGTAGACTTCCGCGTGAGCAGACACCTCGCGGAGAACCTGGGCCACGCGGCACCGGCCGTCTTGATCGCTTCGATCCAGCGACATCAACGGAGTCAAGCACCATCCGGCAATCGTGACACGGATGCGCGCCGACCGAAGCTCTTCCAGCAGATTGGCAAAGTACTCTTCGCCGTGGAGCAAGGGCCGCAAGCTATTGTGGGCATGCGGGGGAAAGTCGCCTGCGTACCACCGCCGATCATCATTCCACGGGCTTCCCAAGCTCGGCAGATTATCCAGCCGGTGCTGGGCATCGCGTCCCAGGCTTGGTCTACGGCGATGCAGAGGACCAGCCGCTCTGCGCAATGGCCGGAAAAGCGCCGCGCTTACTCGCTCAATACCGGCTGCGATTGAGTCTTCGGGCACGTGAAGTTATCCCTTCTTATTCTTCTTCCCTTTGTGTCTGTGCTTCTTTCCATTCAACGAGGTTTCGGCGGCGTGCAGCGCACCGAACTGCAAAAGTTCGCCGTCGTACGTACGCGGAACGAGAACCGTGACGCCAAGAGGCACGATAGAGAATTCGTACACAACACCTTCATCACCGGGTTCGATATCGTTCTGATCGATCGCACCCCCGTCTAGTTGAAGCGGCATGACACTGGGTGAACGTACGGTGAGGCGCTTCGCACGATACATTTCCGACGATGCGGCACTTGGGCGCTGGCGGAGCAGCAATGACAGGGCCTGCCGCCCGGCACCGAGGCCTCCGTCCGGGGTAATGAAACAGATATCGAGCATTCCATCATCCATCAACGCATCTGGCGTCACGCGGGTAAAACCACCGTAGCGGCGCGTATTGCCGACGACAAGCTGCATCACGCTCCCCTGCCAGTAGGCGTCGTCGATCTGCGCTCGCAGCGGAAATGTGCGGAATGCAGGTAACGCTTCTACCGCCGCCAGACCAACGGCGAGAGGCCCGATACGATTCTTCACGGCTCGGGAAACCCGCGCCATCACCGCTCCGTCGAAACCGAGTCCGCCCATCAGTAAGAAGTGCTGGCTGAACTTCTCATTGATGCGGACAAGGCCGACGTCTACCTTCAATCGCTCGGCGCCAATCAATTGCATAGCCGCGACTCGCATTCGTGGGGACACTTCAATTTCGCGAGACCATACGTTTTCGGTCCCGGTGGGAATGGTACCCACCGCAACCTCGCTGCCGGCCACACCGTCGACGATTTCGCTCACGGTGCCATCACCGCCGCACGCGACGATCACATCGAAACCTTCGGCGACCGCGTCCTTTGCGAGTTTGGTTGCGTATCCCTTATGTAACTTCAGGCGGACATCGACGTCCCAGTCATTCGCTCTCAGCACGGAGAGCGCGTCGGAAAGATCGACACCGCCACCGCCAGAACGAGGATTCTCGATAAGGCATGCTTTGACTCCATGCTTTGTCATTCCCGCTCGTTTACCGTTCGTCCCGCGCCAGGAGACGAGGCCATCGGTATCGAGCCCAGGTATACACGTGCATTCCAATCATGAGCCAGATCCCGCCATAGAGCAGACCGCCCAATACATCCGACGGCCAGTGCTCACCCTCTAACATGCGCGATATCGGCATCAGTACGATTCCCACGATCATCAAAAGCCGAACGAGCCACTTGATCAGCGGATGGATTGACCTCCGTATCTGCGTGGTGAGGAAGAGAAACAGACCGAACACTGCCATAGCATGGACCACATGGCCGGACGGGAAACTATAGAAATGCTGGATCTTGCTCAGGATGTGCAAACCATGTCCGGTTGGCCGCGGCCTCTTGATCCACTGACTGATGAGGTAATTCGTTTCATCGCCGGCGGCCGCAATTGCGATGACAACGACAATATCCAGCCATCGACGCAGAAACAGGAAGGCAATGGTAATGATCGCTAGAGTGATAACTGACGGAACCGGCCAATTGAGAGTGCTTACCGCTTCCACTACCTGCGTGACCAATTTGTGCGGGAGGAGGGCATGTTGTACGTCCTTTTCTATGGTGACGTCCCCCGGCAATGGACCGGGATGCACCTTGACCGCATACGCGAGTGCCACCAGTAAGACAAGCAACAGCATCTCGCCGGCGAGAAAACCGGCATGCGAGACAGGATCCGACACCCGGTGACGTGCAGACACGTTAACCGGTCGAGGCACGGGAACGCTTGACATTCCAACCCCTTGCAAAGGCCTCAGCGCGCGCTGCGCATTACATTTGCGTCACTAGCAATTATGATACCGACTGATATGCAAACGGGTTACGGGACTGTTTCCAAAGGTAGGGTCAATTTAGCCGGCGGCAGGTTCCAGGAACGTCGCCGACAGGCCCTGCAAGGGTTGCATCGTCTTACGGCCACGCTTCAGCTCAAAGAGATAGGGCCGGGTACCCATGAAGCGGAAGTGATCCCATAGCGCAATCGCCTCGTCTCCCTGCAACGCTTCGTTGATGACCGGGCCAAAAAACCCGTAGTCCTCGTCCTCGATCACGATCCACGGCACGCCAAAGGCGCCCAATCGATCGGTGGCATCGATTTGCTCGTCCACGACCTCGTGCACGGTGCTCTCATCGTCAAGCGCTCGCTTTGCCAGATCGGGATCGAGGCCGGCTTCAGCCAGATACGGCCGCGCGACGCTCGACAGGTCGTCGATGATGTCGAATGAATCTTCGCGCTCATGGAAAAGGCGTCCCAGCGCGAGATAGGCTCGATCGACGGCGTCGTTCCCACCCTCGCGGCGTGCCATGGCCGCTATGCGTAAGGGTCCGTGCCACTTGTCGTCCCGATCGTTGACGCCAACCAGACTGAAGAATTTCCACTCGATTTGGAGGGGCCTATGGCGGCGCACCTCACGAATCCAGAGCGAAGTCAACCAGGCCCAGGGGCACAGGGGATCAAAGTAAAAGGTTACACGGGTTGGTGTTTCATCAGTCGCCACGAATATCTCCCAGTTCTATGTATTATCCGAAGACACAGACGTCCTCGTGCTCTCACTTTCAGTTTACGGCGGATAGGGGGAAGAGTCTTTCGTGATCGGGCACAGACAGTTGCTACGAGGTACCTGCTACGTATTCACCGTCGCTCAGTTCGGCGAGGATCGAACCTCGGATCGAATCTCAGTAGCCGACGCCAGTGTCCGATACAGCGGGCAGCGGCCCTTGAACTGCTCGACAAATCGCTCGGCCACATCCTGGGGTGGGCCAACGATATCAAAGGTCATCGTGACAAACTGGAACCGCTCGGGCTCGTTCGTATTGCGCGTTCCTTCGATGTCGGCAATCACACTGTCCAGGGAAACCCCTTCTTCGCGGGCGAACTTTTCCACCCATTGCACGCCACAGGCCGAGACTGCGCTCAAGAATACTTCGACCGGCGTTACTTCTTCCTTCGGCTCGGTCGTGCCGTCGATGATGAAGTGGTGGTTGCGCGTCGAGTTGAGTGTGCGCCCCAGCAGTTGGGTGCTGGCGGATCGAACGCTGTTGACAATGAGATCGTCATTCATTCTGTGCCCTCCACTTTCCTAATCGTGTCCCTTGAGGATACATAGGCGCGAAGCCTGCAGGGGACAAGAAGCCATGTTGCCCGGCGATCGGACACCGACCGGAGCGGCATGACATTTGCCTAATCTCTTGTCAAGGTAAAACTAGTCAGATCTCAGGAGGAGCACATGGCGACACAGTCAGAGAAACAACGTGATGCACTGTCCGACAGCGAGTTCGCCTTCCCAAAGGAACGGAAAGAGCCAATCAACGACGCCAAGCACGTGCGAAATGCGGTGGCGCGCTTCGATCAGGTAGAAGGCGTCTCCAACGAGGAGCGCGACGAAGCCTGGAAACGAATCGAGCGCGCCGCCAAAAAGTTTGATGTCGAGCTGGACGAAGGCGGTTGGCGCGAGCTCTTCAAGAGGAACGGAAAGTCTGTGCCGAAGCACTGAACGCTCGCCGCTTCACACGCCCCGCGACAACCGGCAGATCTCAGCTCGCTCGGCGTGAGCTCGAAAGATGAAGACCGCGCCCCCATTAGCGGCTGCGGCCTTCATCGATCTGGATGGGGAGCTACTACTGCCTACTTGGTGACGATAATCGTTCCCACCATGCCTGAGTGGAAGACACACTTGTAGTGGAACGTACCGGCTTTCATGAACGTGTACCGAACCGATTTATCCTCATTGAGCATACGGTTGTAGGTCCAGCCCTTCGTCGTACTGGTCACGGTATGTCCAGCGTCGCTGGTGTTCTTCCAGATGACGGTCTGCCCCACTTTGATCCGTTTGGTCGCGGGACCGAAGACGTAGTGCTGGTTTACTTCCTTCGCTTGCACGGTCACGGGAGCAAGCTTCGCGGCGAGCGGAACACCACCGGCCGGCGCTTGTACGATGATAGTCGCCTTCATGAATGGATGCACGGAACAGTGGTAGGTGAAGGTACCGGCATCCTTAAATGTGACACTACCCGATTGGCCCGTTTGCAACGTCGGAGTGGTCCATGCCTGGGAATCACTGGTAGCCGTGTGCGGCGCGGTATCCTTATTCGTCCAGGTCACAGTCGTACCCGCCGCAATGGTGAGCGTAGCCGGCGAAAATGCGAAGTTTGCAATGCTGACTGACGCGGTTTGCGCCGCCACCGGCGATACGGTGGCGCCTCCCAAACCTGCGTAGCCGAGTGCTACAAGTGAGATGAGCATCAAGGTACGTAAAGCATATTTTCGAACCACTGTGACCTCCGTGTATGTCGTGAGTTATTCATGGAGTGCATACGCGGCGAAGTTACACCTGGAACGCAGTGGAACCGATTAAGATACGTCCATGAATCAACACTCCGCACGAGGGGCCGGCCTCCGCTTGTTAGTGGCATACGCGCATCCGGATGACGAAGCGTTTACGGCCGGTGGAACTATCGCGTTATCGGCGGAGCAAGGCGTCGAGGTCATCCTTGCGGTGGCGACCGGCGGTGAAGAAGGTGAAATCGTCAATCCCGAGATGCGGGACCTCGTCGCTCTGGAAGACCTTCCGACAGTCCGGCAGGACGAGCTCGCTTGCTCGGCAGCCGCGCTCGGGATTGCCCGTGTGATTCGCCTCGGTTACCACGATTCCGGCATGGCGGGAACGCCGAGCAGCAAACAACCGAAGGCGTTTTCCCGGCAAGCCGACGATGACGTGGTGCGCCGGATGGTCGAGATCATTCGTGAGGTGCGGCCCCACGTCATCATCACCGAACCGGAGGACGGCGGTTACGGTCACCCCGACCATATCGCCTTGCACCACGCCACGGTGCAGGCGTTTCGGGATGCCGGCGATCGAACACTTTACCGTGAAACCGGCGAACCGTGGAGCGCCGGCAAGTTGTACTTCGCCACCTGGAGCAAGAAACTGTTTGGTCAGTTGAAAGCGGGCTACACGGCGCACGGACTGACGTTTCAGTTCGGCACCGGTATGGTGATCATTGACGAAGCTGACGCTCCCGGTAGACCGGATGAGGACATCGCCGCGGTGGTCGATATTTCGAGCACGATACACCGAAAGATCAAGGCGCTTCGCTGCTATCGAACGCAGATCATGAACGATTTCTTCTTCTTCACCGCGCCCGAGGATGTCCTGACGGGTGTGCTGAGTAAAGAGTATTTCATGCTGGGCGCTTCCACTGTCGAGGTGACGCTCCCCGAATCAGACCTGTTTACAGGCATCAACCCGTAATCGGGGAGACGGCACCACACGGATGCATCCCCGAAGCGACACAGCTTCATGCGCGTGGATCTCACGACTGTACCTGCATCCCCTTGTCCCGTATAAAGAAGAGACCGGGGAGGGTACAGCACGATGCTTGCAAAGGTGATTGGTATTGCGGCGGCAGTCGCCGCACTGGGGCTTGGTACGAATGCAGTGGTGCGCGGAGATACCGCTCACATCAGTTCTCACGCCCATCGGGTAACGTTGACAAAGGTGTGGACGGCGCACATTGCGCCCATCGCCGACTCCGCGGGAGCGTACATCACTCGAACTCCGTTGCGTGCAGGACCTTTGCTCTACGTCCTGGCCGGCAACAATGGATCAAACTGTGACCCCGGCGATCCGGTTCGAAAGGCCACGCTCTACGCCTTCAATGCCCGGACCGGTGTCATCCGCTGGCATCGCTCGACGGCCGGTCCCGCGAGATGCACGACGGCCGGTCCGGTGGCCGATCCATCCGGGCGCTGGGTCTACGCGCCCGGCCTGGATGGAAAGCTTCATCGATACGACTCGACTTCGGGACGCGAAACCATTGGATCTGGCTGGCCCATCACCTACTCGCTGATGCCCCAGGTAGAAAAGGCTTCGGCCACTGCCACCATACATGGCAATCACCTCTATCTCACCACGAGCGGCTATATCGGCGACGCGGGCCACTACGAAGGCCACCTTCTCACCGTGAATCTCGTGAATGCACAGGTCAAGGTGTTCAATTCATTGTGCAGCAACGTCACAACGCTCCTCGGTCCAACTTCCGGAAAGCCAAATTATTGTGCAGAGGAGCGGTCGGCGTTCTTCGGCCGCGGCGAAGGAGTGGTGGATCCGGTGTCCCACGATGTCTACGTCGTCTCCGGCAATGGAGCGTGGAACGGAAAGACCGATTGGGGCGACTCGGTGTTGAAGCTGGACCCAAGCGGATCCCGTCTGCTCGACTCGTACACGCCGCGCAATCAACAGGAGTTGAACGACCAGGATCTCGACCTGGGTAGCACTGGACCTGCCATGCTGCCCCCTCTACAGCGCGACGGTCGAACGTACTATCTATTGACGCAGAGTGGCAAAGGCCCGGCCTGTGGAACGTGCAGCGGTACCGCTATTCGACTATTGAATCGCAACGATCTGAGTGGGAAGCACGGTATAGGGCATCTCGGCGGTGACTTGAGTGATGTTCAGGCTCCGGGAGGGTGCGAGGTGCTCACCGCCCCCGCTCCCTGGAAGTCGCCATCCGGTACCCCCTGGGTCTTCTACGCCAATTCGTGCGGTGTGGCGGCCTACCGTGTGGCCGGTAGTGGAACGCAGTTTCGCCTGGAGCGCGTTTGGACGAATAGTACGGGTGGTACTACGCCGATTCTGTACCAGGGTGTCCTGTACGTTGCGGTAAGTGGGCACGTGACCGCCTACGACCCGGCGACCGGCAGCATCCTGACACGGGTCAGCGGCATAGGAACGCTCCACTGGGAATACCCTCTGGTGACGGCCCACCACCTTTTCATAACCGACGGGGCAGGCACGGTCACCTGTTTTTCGATCCGCTGATGCCACCCCTTCGGCAAGGCATTCCTGTCGGTTTCGCCAGTCTGGAAGCACCGATGCCGGTAAAGCTAAAAGCGTGATACATTGTTGGCGTTAGGAAGTGTCACGGTTTCTGTCGCAGCGCGGTATTTCACGGTTCGGGCTGACGCAATCCTGCGGAATCGGCGCGAGTTTCGGGTTGTCACGCGAGTCACTAACCAGGTGCACCAAATATAGGAGGAATCGACATGCACATTCGAAGGTTGCTCGTCCCGTTTTTTGCATTCGCCATCGCGGTATTTTTAGCGCTTCCGGCGGCGAATTCTCCTGTCCACGCGGCCGGTGCATCGTGGCAAGTCGCAGCCGGGGCGTCGACGCCTGACGCTGCCGTCACAGGTATGGCGTTTTATCCAGGTGTCATTACGATTGATGCCGGAGACAGTGTCACGTGGACAGCGCACGGAGATGCGCACACAGTCACGTTTCTTGCCGGTGGGGCGCAACCATCTCCGCTCTCACCAACCGCTACCATCCCCGTTGGTGGCAATACCTATGACGGCACATCCGGAGGTCAGTTCGGGAATTTTGGCGCCCGAGACCAGTTACACGCTGACCTTCCCCACAGCAGGGACGTATCCATATCTGTGTCTGCTCCATCCCGGGATGGTCGGCACAGTCGTGGTGCAGCCGGCCGGTACTCCGTATCCGCTGTCTCAGGCGGACTACAACGAAGCTGCCACGGTTACCTCGCAGACCGATCTTGCTCAGGGCGTAACGGCGCTTTTCAACACTCCCCAGGCCGCAACGACCAAGAATGCCGATGGCTCGACCAATTACAACATCCTTGCCGGAGCGGGCGTGGGCCGGGCATCGGTCATGCGGTTCCTGCCCCAGGAACAGACAATCTCCGTGGGCGATACGGTGACCTGGACGAACATGGACATGATGGATCCGCATACGGTGACCTTCTCGCCAACCGGCAAGTATCCTGAATTCGGAACCCCGCAGTCGCTTGCCCCGGCGGGCGGCTCAACGTACGACGGTACAACCTTTACAAATTCCGGTCTCATTTTCCCGCCGGGTACGCCCGCGATTCCCGGGATCCCAACGACCACGTCATATACCCTCAAATTCACAAAAGCCGGCGTGTATACCTATCACTGCCTGCTTCACGACGAACTCGGTATGATCGGCAAGATTCGCGTCGTAGCGGCTGGTTCCACGCCGTCCACCACTGCACTGGTGAAAGTCGCGAATAATCCAGTTCTTGGTCCGGTCCTGACCGATGCCAATGGAAACACTCTCTACTACTTGACGAGCGAGATTGGCAACCAACCGTCAAGCTGCACTGGTACCTGTCTGTCACATTGGACGCCGCTGACGCGTGCCCAGCGTCACCAGTGACGCAGTCGAAGGAACCGGCTTGACGGGCGTCCTTGAGCCCAATACCCGAACCGACGGGATCGTCCAGGTAAGTTACGGTGAAGATCCGCTGTACACCTTTGCAGGTGACAAGAATCCCGGTGACATCAATGGCGAAGGCATTCATGCCTTTGGCGGCGTATGGCTGGCTGCTCAACCAACCTCGCCAGTTTTCTCGGCGCCAATCGTCACGGCGCAGACAAGCGGTGGAGCGACCGCGTCGTTCACCGTGAGCTTCTCCAGCACGACGGCCGGCGTCGGTATGGTCGAATTCGCTCCTGGTGTCACGTGCACCGGCCTGGTCGAGGTCGCCACGCAGGATATCGGCGCAGGAACCACTTCGCACACGATCCAGGTGAAGGGCAACGACATGCCAGGAACCGTGGGAGACAACGGCATCCAGCCGGGGACCACCTACTCCTTCAAGGTCATTACCAACACGAGTAGCGGCCAGCAAGTCGACGACAACGGTGGCCAGTGCTACACGATACGAATTCCAGCGTCATAGTTCCAGGCAAGATTTGATCTGAAAGGACGGGGACCGGTGCACGGCTGCACCGGTCCCCGTCTCTATTCCTGGCACAAATCGGAGCGTACATGGCCGCTGGTGTGCAGTCCGGAGTGCCACAACCTCCAGCCACCGTATTGCGTTGAGCCTCTTACCTCACCTGCGACGCTTTAAGGGACGAAATCGTTTGTTCCAGCGGCGTCATGGCCCCTTCGGCCTGGGCAGGCGCCCAGCGAGGATCGGCGAAGTGAGCGGATACGGTGTGCAGGTGTGGGGAGAGTTGAGGGAGTCGCGCCAACGGTACATCGTCGTTCGAGGAGACTGGTCCAAACAATTCCTCGTGCATGGCGGTGGCGGCCCCCCAGGTGCGAGCCGCCGCCACTATTGATCCCTGAACCGCGAGCGCTGCCGAAATACCATCGAGGGCGCTGGCAATACCCTCACGATGACGCACGTCCAGCGCCGCTTCAAGTCCATCACGATAGTTTGCGACTGCCTCGTCGTACCGGCCCTGGGCCAACGCGATTCCACCCATGGCGCGAAGTGCGGCTCCCACGGAGAAGCGCTCTCCGTCTGCCCGGAAGAACTCGATCGCCTCGACCATCGCGGTCCGGGCCTGGTCTAAATCTCCATCCACTTGAAAGGCGAGGCCAAGGCCGTAAAGCGGTGGCCCCAGGGACAACGATGTCCCCTGGTCTCGGCACGAGCGGATGACTTCTCGAAAGAGAGATGCCGCCTCGGGGCCCCGGCCTTGACTTACCGCGACCATGCCGAGCCCCTCCAGGGCGGTGAAAGTCAAACTTACATCGCCGATGTGGCGCGCACTGCCCAGTGACTCGTGGTACCACTTGGCGGCACGCTCGATCTGCCCTTCGTGCAACGATAACCATCCAGCGGCGACCGCCGAGCGGCAGCGTACACGAGGCTCCAGCACCCTGTGCTTTGCCAGCATCTGTTCGATCCAGACTCGCCACTGCTTGTAGCGTCCGTTAATGATCCAGTAACGAAAGAGTGCACTGGCGATGTTTAGTCCTGTGTCCGGGTCGTGCTCGGAGGCCCATGCCAGGACGGTATCCACATTGTCACGCTCCGTATCGAGGCGGCGGAACACGACTGCCTCATCAGCGCGGAACCGTTCTCGCCAGGCCTCTTCAGCCAGAGCGACGACGTATCGAGCCAACGATTCGCATACCGCTTTGACTTCTCCCTGCTCCGTCAAGCGCTCGAAGGCGTATTCGCGAATTGTCTCCAACATGCTGAACCGCAGTTGCGCACTCTTCCTCCCACTGACGACCAGCAAGCTCTTGTCAATCAAAGCAGTGAGGGCGAAGCCGGCCCGAGCCTGCGATAACAGGCCATAGCCACAGACGGTCTCCACCGTATGACGGGAGTATTCTCCGACAAAGACGGCAAGCCGCCGAAACAGCAGCTGTTCATCGGCCTGAAGCAGGTTGTAGCTCCATGCAATGCAGTCTCGCATCGCCTGTTGGCGCGGAGGTAGCCCGCGGGGACCGTCGATCAAGACCTCGAACCGAGAATCCAGGTGCACCGCGAGTTCCTGGAGAGACTCGTACTTGAGGCGCGCCGCCGCCAACTCGATCGCCAGCGGAAGCCCATCGAGCCGGCGGCATATATGTGCAACCGCCGCGCCGTCGGTAGCCGCACTGAAGCTGGGGCTAACAGCGAGTGCTCGCGCCAGGAAGAGGGCCGACGCTGAGTATCGAGGCAAATCGCTGGCCGGCACAGAATCCGTGTGGGGTACAGAGAGCGGAGGAATGGGAAACTCCTGCTCCCCCTGGATGTGCAACGGCGCCCGGCTGGTGATGAGCAGTGTAAGTTTGGGACACGACGTCACCAGTTCGAGGACGAACGGAGTGGCATCGAGCAAGTGTTCCAGGTTGTCGAGTAGTACGAGCATCTGACGAGGACGGAGCGCGCGGACGATCGTCTGGAGGGCCGACTGTCCGCGAACATCGTGTAACCCGAGAGCGGCGGCCACGGCGTTCGGCACATGCTCCGCCTGGCGTACCGGCGCCAACGGCACAAAGCAGACGCCGTCGGAAAAGTTAGAGGACTCGGTCCGTGCGACCCGAAGAGCCACGCGCGTTTTGCCGACGCCTCCCGGCCCAGTGAGCGTAAGCACTCGGATATCACCTCGCCGAAGGAGATGAACGACTCCTGCTTCGTCCTGCTCCCGGCCGAGAAGCGGAGTCATCTCGGCCGGCAGTGATTCGAGCGAAGATGGTTGGGAGACGCGTTCTCCCGGCGTGGCGCGTCCCCGTCGAATTGCGTCTTCGAGGCTCGATCGCTGCTCGGTGCTCAGTTGAAGCGCATCGGCCAGGAGTGTCACGGTGCCTCGCCACGGTTTTGTGCGTGCGCCGCGCTCCAGATCGCTGACAGCCCGGCCACTCAGCCCCGCCCGCTCGGCGAGTTGCTCCTGGGTCAGTCCGGCCGTCGTTCGATATTGCCGCAGCAGCGATCCAAAAGTCTCCGGTCGATCCGTTTTCAACTTCGTACGCTCCTCTGCTCCAACGCAGGGCGATGGTACCACTCGGATTCTCGGCCATGGATCTGCCACGCAATCAATTATTGCGTGGGAAGCTGCGTGAATTGCACGTGGTTGGGACGAGCTGGGGACAACACACTGGAAGTCAGAGTCGTTTTCGCACACAAAGGAGCACCAACAATGCATCGACCCCGTATTCTCATCTGCACGGCGGTGACCCTTGCCGCATCTCTCGGCCTTCTGTCGCTCGGCACCGGCATTACCCACTCGGCGGCGTCACGTCAGGTCGCCGCCCCCACTTCACCGGGCCACTATTTCGCGTCTGCCGGCTACGGCACCGACGACTGGGCCGCAAATATCTACTCCCCCCAACGGATCAACATCTACGTCGGCGACACGATCACCTGGAAAAATCAAGGCCTCCTTGAGCCGCACACCATTACATTCGGGCCGATGAACGTGCTGCGCGCTCTTTCCCAACAAACCGTGCTCGCCACACCGCAATCCAGCGGGCCACCACAACTGCAACTGAATCCTCGGCTTGCCTTCCCAACACGTGGCGCTTCCTACAATGGCACCGGGTTCGCCAACTCGGGCTTCTTGCGTCACGGACAGTCGTGGACACTCACGTTCACCCGCCCGGGAACCTACCGCTACCACTGCTTGCTTCACTTTCCCGGCATGACTGGGGTAGTCGTCGTCAATCCACGCCCGGTCGCAGCGCGAACCTATACCGTGCGGACCGGGTACGGTCCGGTGACAAGCGCGGCTGACGCGTATTTCCCGGAAGACCTGACGATCCATGCCGGCAGCACCGTGACCTGGACCGGCTCCGTGTTCCACACCGTGACATTTGCACCGGCCGCCCTTATCGCCCAACTCCGAGCCCATTACATTATTCCCGTGCCGCAGAAGGGCGGGCCACCTAAACTCACTCTGAACCCATTGGTGGCATTCCCCAGCGGAGGAAACGTCTACAACGGAACCGGTTTCCTCACTTCAGGCATCTTGAAGCCACCGCACAATCAGTTTTCCGTCACGTTCACCAAGCCCGGCGTTTACCACTACTCGTGCGTCGTCCACCCCGGGATGGATGGCATCATCCGGGTCATTCCCTAATTCGGAGTGCGTGGAGAAGGAACATGTTTAGGGCCATCGGCAAGTCGGTACTCGCGCCGCCCTGTATGTGAGCCACCCAGACCATCGCGCATTGACTTTCCTGCCTATTCGTAACATCGGCAGAGGCGGGGGGAATGACCATCGTGGCTGTTCCCCTCGCTTCGTCAACTCACCAAAGGACACGACCATGACCAGCATCAGGCGGCTTCGCTCCCGGCATATTCTCGGCGGATTGGTCGTCGCCACCTGTATCGTCGGTCTCGGCGTGCCGAGGGTACTGGCGCACCAGGCCAGGTCCGCTGCGTCAATTCAGGTCGCGGATTCCCGGTTGACGATCTATCCCAAACGCACACAGGTACATGCCACATTCTCCCGCGGCATCCGCGTGGCCGGTTCGATCTCGCCCACGATCCCGGGGAGGAATCATGTAGACCTGGTACTGATTGCTCCACGGGTGAAAGCGCCACTCCCGCGTGTCATCACTTTTACGGCGAATATGACCAACATGCCGATGAAGCCGGTCGAGGCGATACTCAGGCGTACATCACAAGGCTATGCCGGCACGATCAAACTGCCCATGTTTGGCACGTACCGCCTACGCGTCGCCTTTCACACCGCGGCGGACCGGTACTCCGCGAACACCGGAGTAACGCTGCCACTGCCTTCTCTGTAAAGCGTCAACCTGGGAGGTCTGGATAGGCCCATCGTGGCGAGGACGGCCACTTTTATTCCCGGCTCAAGGGTACCCGCGCCCGCGTCCGCTCGGCCGCCAGCACGTCATCGCCGAGCGAACAGGAGCATTGCGTGGGTTACACGCAACGTGCAGAGCAAAGAGAAGCCCCGGACAGATGTCCGGGGCCCTGTTCTGTAACGACGCCGGTTCAGGCTTGTGGCGCGTTTCGGCGCCGGATGGTCGATCGCGCAAACAAGAAGACAGCGTACACGATCGCAAGAAAGATCGCGAAGCTGATGATTTTGATGACTATCGCGGTAAGAAACTGCAAGATCGCCCACGCGAGGAGTGCGACGACGATGGCGGCTGCTACCAACAGAATGGTTCGAATGTTGCTCATGATGTCATCTCCAGTGCTATGACAACCGAACGCTAGACGCGTTCATCGCTTGTGGTGTCGTGCTGTGCTACGTGCTGCAATACTTCCGTATTGCGAGTGGTTTTGACACTGCTCGACTTGTCTTTCTTCACCTTCCGCTTTTCGCGGCCAGGCTTGTCACGTCCATGTGCCATATCAGCCTCCTTGCTTCTATGGGCTTCGCCCTGACTGTAAGTCATGCGTCAATCTGTGTCAACTGCAATCAATTTACGGAAAGTATCGGTGCTTTAGACGAAGTGCATGCCGCCCGGACGCTGTGGTCGAGGAGATTTACCTACTTTCCGGAGTGCCGTGGCAGCAACCATCTCCAGCACGATACGATGAGCCGCAAGGGCCGTGATTCCCGATGGATCGTAGGGTGGCGATACCTCGACAACGTCCATGGCGCAAAGATTCAGGGAGACGGCAATCCGGCGCACAGCCCGTAGAAGCTCGCGCGTGGTAAGGCCACCAGGTTCCGGCGTACCGGTTCCGGGTGCATACGCGGGATCAAGCACATCAATATCGACCGTGAGATACGTTCGACGTGCGTGCCTTGCAGAATCTGTTATGTCCACCAGCACGGCAGACAAGCCGCGATCCTCCACTTCATCCATCGAATGCCAGGTGATCCCCTGCTCCCGCATCCAATCGAACTCAACTGGATGCGGCCAGGCACCACGTAGTCCAACCTGGATCAGGTTCCGACCGATAAGGCAACCCTCGGCCACCGCCCGGTAGAACGGCGCGGCATGCTCGGTGGTGGCGCCCGACTGGTAGATCGCGGTGTCGGCGTGCGTGTCGAAATGGATCACGCTATAGCCATCCGGTCCGTACCGCCCGCTCAGTGCCCGCATCACCGGCAGTGACAAAGAGTGGTCGCCTCCCAACACGACCGCTATCGCGTCGGCAGCGAGAATCTCGCCGACGCGCGTCTGTAGGTGGTCATGACACGCCGCGATCGATGGGGCGGTGTCCGAATCGCCGTAATCGACGATTCGCAGAACGTCGAACGGATCGATCCCCAGTTCCATGTGGGGCCGGCTACTGGGTGTTCCCACGTCTTCGGCGGAGCGGATGGCGCGTGGACCAAATCTGGCTCCCGGCCGGTACGACGCGCCGAGATCAAACGGTGCGCCGACGACAGCAATGTCAGCGCCTGCCAGGCCTGCCGGCTCCAGAACAAGTGGCACGCGGCAGTAGGTGAGTCCGACTCCGGTGTACGCTTCTTCATGTGCGCGAAACGGCCGCATCTCTGTCATCGCCGTGCCTATCCTCTCTGTGCCGCCCCTATACGGCAGTGTGCCACAACCACCGCATCCGGTTACACGCGCTGCCGATCGCCGAACAACCGCACTCGGCCATCCAGCCAGCGGGAACTCGTGCTCGCCCCTGCGTCCACGTCTTACCAACAGTCTGGCACTCCGTGACCGGCGATCTCAATCGCACATAATAGCGATGAGTGCCAGGCAGGATGAATACCCACGGTCGAATCACGTGCTCGTATGGCGCGAAGATGAGAGGTGGTTGACACGTCCATGTATGACACGCCCCTTCCCCTGGAAGTGCTCGAGC
>CAVTRL010000007.1:0-84537 GCA_963737125.1 uncultured Chloroflexia bacterium
GAACAGCTACGACATCGCTCTGCGGCGCGAACAGGCCGTAACGGAAAGCCTGAGCAAGCTGACCGCGGTGCGAACGACACGGCCGCTTACGTGAAGATCGAGCAGTTGCAGCGGGTCGCTGACGCCGACGGCAAGTTGTACGATGCTTACCTACAAGGTGCCAAACGAAATCGTGGCGCGCGAGGCACTGGGAAGCACCACCCCGAGCGGGTCATTTCTCCCGCGGGCGTGCCGACCGATGCCATTTTTCCGAAGCACGCATTGTTCTACGCCGGCGCGGTTGCGCTGGGGGGCATGCTCGGCGTGATGCTGGCATTGGCCGCCAACCTCTTGCAGACGAGCGTCAGGATGGGAGCCGAGGCCGAGCAAATGTTCGGCTTTCCAGTCATCGGCAACATTCCCGATATTGCCCGCAAAACGGTCCCACTGGCTTCGCGCGAACAGCGATCGTAGCCTCATACAGACCGTCGCAGCGCAACCACTCTCGCCGGTGAACGAGGCGATCCGCACGATACGGATAGGCCTGCGGCTATCGGCTCTCGACCAAGAGCCGAAAGTGATCCTCGTCACCTCTGCTCTCCCCGCAGAAGGAAAGTCGGCGGTTGCCGCTCTGCTTGCCGTCTCCAGCGCCGCCGCCGGCCAGCACACCCTCCTGATCGATGGTGACGTCCGGGGCCGTCGCGTCTCGCAGGAGTTCGGATCGGACCATCCCGGCCTGTCAGAGCTGGGGTCCGGAAAAGCCGAGCTCTGCGCGGTTACGTTGCGCGATCCGGAAAGCGGCTGTCACGTCATTACTGCCGGAGCGCGGATGCCGAATCCGGGCGATACTCTGGGCTCCCGCCGGATGGCCGAACTCATCATTCGGCTGAGGGACGAGTGACGATTACATCGTCATCGATACGCCCCCGCTGCTGTCGGTTGTCGACGCGCTGGTCCTGGCAGCGCTCGCCGATAAGGTCCTTATGGTGATCGACGGCAGTCACGATCACACCGACAGCGTCACCGAGGCGTTCCGGCTCTTCCGGCCAGAGGCTCGTCGGATCGCGGGAATTGCCTTCAACAAGGTGGCTCCGGATCAGTTGCGGCGCTACGGGTATTACGGTGCGTATGATGAGGTGGCGTAACAATACACAGCAACGCTGATCGCCCGCTTATGCTGAAATGGCACCGGCTGGCTATTGCATTTCTCTTCCTGCAAGGCATTCAGGCTTTCGGCATAATCGACCGCCTGGCCTACGGTGAGTGGGACGGAAAGCCAGGCGACAAGATTACACAGTCTCTGAACCTGCTGGTAATTCTTGTGAGAGCATTGCCCTCTTTGCCAGGCGGGCAGCGCCGGGTGGGAACCGTCGGACGCGGCGCTTTTTGTTCTGTTCCTCATCGTCGGTTTTCTCGACTTGCTCGGCTGTTTGGTCGATACGACCTTCATCTCACCATCCGCGAGGCCTTTTCTTTATCTGGTAGCCACGGTGGGATGGATCGCCATCGCCACGAATATCGAGGCTGACAATTTCATGATCTTGGCTGCGCGTATGACTTTTCTTGCTGCTGCAGCATCATTGGTATTGCTGGTGGTCTCGCCCTCCAGTGGCGCTCGAATCGGTGGGAGAGGTGGGTGTGGGGGTTTCCGCGGCATCTTCGGCCCAGAAAAACGTTCTCGGCGAAGCCATGGCGGTCGGAGCGATTGTTCAATCTCCACTGCCTGTCTATCCCGAAGAAGGGCCGCGCCTGGTACGGCTTTTATTTGGTCGGTCATCATTCTTGTCGCATTAATGTCGAAATCGGCCACGTACCCATGCCTGACCATATTTGTCTGCTGTGTCGCTCATACGGTGATCTCTCCGATCCGCAGGGGTGGTGCCCCTCGTCATCGGTATCGCCGTCCTGACATGCATCGTCCGGCGTTGATCATACCGGTAGCTGCGTTTTCGGACAGCATCCTCGAGCTTTTGGGGAAGGACCCGACTTTGACGGGACGAACGGAGATCTGGGCCTATGTCATCTCCGATATCCAGATGAAACCCTTGTTGGGCTGGGGATACGGGAGCTTTTTCGGGGCGATAATCCGGCAGCCAGAGGAAATCTCCGACGCGGTTCACTGGGTGGTTCCGCAAGCCCATAATGGGTTGTTGGAAATGCTGCTGGAGATCGGGCTTGTGGGCCTCACCCTGTATGTCGCTTTGCTGGTGCGTATCATGGGGCTCGGCCGTGCGCTGCCTGCCGTCTTCCCTCCAGGGGGCGCGCTGGGTGCTCTCCACGCTTCTGGGGTGTCCAACGGTTCTTCTTTGATCGGCGTGAGCGAAACCGTGCTGCTCGCACCCTTGGCCGCCTGGACCGGTTGCGTTGATGGTTACCGGATTTCTTTGTGAAAGGACCCTGCGTTATCCCCGGACGGCGATCTCGAAGGGTGCGCCCGGATAATGCATCCAAATGCCATCGTGTAACCCGGTTCCCGCGCAGCCCAACCGTTAAGTTTCTTATGAACTAACCGTATCAAAACGGGAACCCAGCGGCCGCTGTTTCGTCGGAATGACGCGGACGCATAATTGTCCGAACCAGTCCCTGATCAGATCGTGCCGGTTGTTCCAGCGAGCTACGTCGATCGGCTCACGAACAGCAGCTACGGCATCTCAATCGGCCGGCACAACAAGCAGCGGTTTCTCGCAGACCCTGTCAGACGTGCTTCCACCACTGCCCGACGGGCAGGCTCCTCGTTTTTCGACCAGACAATCAGCTTCCCCAACCGATCGTACAACTCCGCCACTCGATCGGACACCACCAATCATTGCGCCCGCTGCGACAGCACCGGCAGACAAGGTCACGATACGATCCGGGACAGAAAACAGCTCTTTCATCTCCTCGGCCATAGCCGCAAAAATACTGATCGTATTCAGCCACCTGGGTTTGTGTAATGATCCCCACTATCCGATGTTACGATGAGCCGCGGGCCGCCAAGGTCCAGACACATGACGGGCAGCCCGCGAGACAACGCTTCCAATACCACTGTACCGCCGCTATCGTGCAGGCTCGGAAACACGAACAAGTCATGGCTGTCATACAGGCGAAACAACTCCTGTTGCGGCACCCAGGATACGAAATCCACCTTATCGCCGGGATTGCGCAGTGCGCTGCATCGGCAAGCAGCCGGTCTCTCTCCGGTCCCTGGCCGACAACGGTCAGCCGCGCATCCGGCATATCATGCTGCAACCGCGCGAAGGCCCGGATCGCGATATGTGCGCCCTTCCAATATAGTAGCCGCCCGGCAAACAGCAGCCTCGGTGGTGTCGTCCGGCGCGGACGAGGTTTACCGATTTGTCCCGCCTGCAGCCCGATTTCGATGAAACCGGTCGATTTCTTTCGCATGGCGGGAGTCAGAAGCTGCCTTGTATCGGGCGTCCTAACCACAATCAGCGACCGCCTTCGCTAAACCGCCGCGCACAATGGGGTTCAGTGTGATGGTAGCGTTCGATAAAGTCCCGAACCCTTTCCGTCATTTTTTCGCCCCGAGAGAACCCGTCCCGCAGCGATGGCGGCAACATCTCCCCGCCGCCAATCGGGCCGATGATCAAGGGCGGCCCGAGCAAACCAAGGAATGTCGGCGCCCCAACCCCACCCCAGGTAACGTGATGTATCGCGTCGAAACCAACCTGTTTCTGCAATTCCCGCGCTTGGCGCAGGGCAGCGACTTGCCACAGCAGATTGTAGGTTCGCTCCCACCTCGGTTCGACAGCCGGCCGAAGCGGCCAGAACCCGATGGTTCGGGAAAGATCCAATTTATACCGGTGAGTTGGGGGTCAGCGAGACTGGCTGTTCGTTTATAGCCTGGCGGTGCGCCGGCAATGCCAGCGCCCAGACCTGGTGCCCAGAGTCTGTGGGCTTCCGTCGTCCAGTTCCATCCAACCGCGTGTTCAGAACCACGGTCAGGAGCGCAGGCATCGCTGAAATCAGCAGCTTCATGGCAAGGTCTTGCCTACCAGTCCCTGTTGGTAGGACTTCTGGCCGGCCAATTGTTGAATTGTGCGTGCCAGAAAGACCGAAGTTGTCGATCAGATACCGGTGTGCCAGCCGACGCGGTTCGGTGGCCAGACGGAACGGCCAATTCGAAGCCCGATCGCTGCATCCAGCTCGGAGCACGCGGCTTGGTACCGGCGTGGAAATCGAAAGCAGCGCCGACGCCCAGCAGCGCGGTCGCCTGGATGCGCCCCACATGCGACACCATCCATTTCTCCTGCTTCGGCATACCCAGAACCAGATCCACGCATAGTCGGGCCGGCTCACGTTGATGGCCGCAACATCGGCCGCATCTTCTTCGTCGCTCAGAGGGCGGAACGGCGGTGCGCAATGCCCGGCGATGATCAGGCCCGGGAAACGACGCGTCAGCCCGCTCACCAGTTTTTCGAGCACCTGCGGCATTACACCATCGAAATAATGCCGGTGTCCCTTTTCAATGCTGAGCCGCACACATCGCGGCCATCAGATCGGGCCCGCACACCACCCCGAGCCCGTGCATGACCGGTCCCGGCGACACCACCACACCAGGGGCATGCCATCCTCGGTCGCCAGCCCACAGTGATTGAGCGCATCCCGGATCTGCGGATCGCGCTGCGCTGTCACTAGGCCGTGGACCGAAACACAGCGAACATAATCCCGCCGGCCTTCTTCTCGCCATCTGGCAAGCTTCGGTCACCGCTTCTTCAAGATTAAGCGGCATGACCCCGACCCAAGAATATTACCCGCCAGCAAGCGATCATCGTGCCAGCCAGCAGCAGTCTCGAGCTGACCGCTATAATTGTCCATTTTGCCCTTCCCGATCTTTAGGAAAAAAACGGTCCGGCCTAGCAGCCGACGGAATTAATATGCGTCGGAGTTGACCACGATGAGCGCGATCGTTCGCAGCACGATCCCACACGTCGAGCCAAAGCGACCAGTTGTCGATGTAGAAGCAGTCCAGCGCTACGCGGCGACGAAGCTTATAGTCAAGTCGATCTCGCCACGGCAGCCGTTCACCTGCGCCCAGCCCGTAATCCCCGGCTTCAGCCGGTGGCGTGCGGAGTAATCGTTCAGAGACTTGCGTCATCGTCAGGCCAAGCGATGTCATGCCAAGCGCATGAGGCCGCGGACCCACGATAGACATGTCGCCCGAATGACATTCAGCACCTGAGGCAGTTCGTCGATGCTGAAGCGTCGCAGGTAATAACCCACCCGCGTTACCCGCTCGTCGCTCTTGCAGGTCTGCCGCTTGCTGCCAAAGTCGCTGGAACTTTCGTTAGTCGTTTCCGAAACTTCCAGACCCTGAATTTGCGATCGTGGTGACCTTCCCGTATCTGGCGGAAGAATATCAGGCCCCGGGCTGTCGAGCTTGATGGCCATGGCAGTGAATGCGAGCAGGGGCGCGGCGGCGAGCAAAATCGCGCTCGCGAAAACCAGGTCCTCGGTGCGCTTGAGTGCAACCTCGATGGCGGTCAGCGGTCGCGAGACAAGCTCGATCGTCGGAAGGCTGCCGATCCGATCCACGCCTACGATCCGCGTCGACAACCCGTCGAGGTCCGGAATGAGGGTTACGTCGACCGCAACACGCGACAGACGGTCTATCAGCGCCTGCGCCTGGGGTAACGCGTTGCGGGCACTGGCAACGATCACCCGATCGACATTGCCGTCCTTCACAGCGCTCTCGACCCAGTCGATGGACGGCCCGTCGGGCGTACAGGAACGGAGACGGCCGACACGATGCCGATGCGCCCCCCGCTCTGATGCTGGATCTCGTCACTCAGTATGCCCGCGAGCGCCGAAGATCCTGAAACCACCAGCGCACGATCGACGCATGTGCCCTGGCGGACCCGGCGTCAGCATGTAGACGTAGCATGGCCAGCCGCAGCAGGCTCACCCAGCCGAGCACGCATAACGACCAGGTAAACAGCCACACACGTGACACGCCGCCGATAAGCTGCAGCGTGAAACCGAGCAGCAGCAGAATGCTAACGCCATCACGCAGGACGCCGCCGCGGCAATGATCTGATTTCTTAAGTCCGGACAGCAGCGTTCGTTTTGGCGTAGATGCTTTCCACGTACACCGTCAGCGCCCATGCCACCAGAAACCCTGAGATACCCTCCCATAGTTGCCAACGAAGGTATTGGAGTGGATCGGCATAGAAATGGAATACAGCCGCGGCGATGACAACCGAGCCGAGCGTATCTTGCAACGGCCAGTGTCGCGACCCACCTGGCGAGCGGCATATGAGGTGCAGCTCTTTCACGACCGGTGGAGGCGTATTCCGGGCCGGCCGATCGCCAGATCGGCACCCCCGCCTCTCAGCAAATTCCAACGGATCAGCAAGTTCCATTCGTGAGACTGCCTTCCCGTTTTTCGACGCCGCGATACAGCTTTTATCAATAATTCGTCAACGCAGTCAAACATTATTTGTAACAATCTAGGCGGGAAAGCGAATACGCCAGCCGCGCGTATTTTTTGTTATCGTCGAAGAATGGCGGGAAACAGGTGCTGCAAACCGGAGGACCACCTCAGGTTGCAACGGTCACGTTTGACCCTAAATGCCGGATACGAAATTCACTTTCACGCACGCCACGTTCGTTCTCCAAATCCACCCTCAACATATATGGCGTGCCCGATAGGGCTCGGGTAGATGCAATCATAATATTCGTTATGATTGATCGGCGCGCTGCAACTCCAGCGGTCGCGGCAGTTAAAACCCGGCGACGTGACGCGATGTCTGGGCTGGCTAGGGGCGGGCCGTTTTAAGTCAGTTACGCTGAAAATTATAGCGCTATCAAAGCGCCGCCCATGAGCTGACATCGGCAGGCGGCCGGGCTTCGGGGCCCAGCGGTCCGGTTCCACCCGGCGAAATAAAGGATTGTTGGCCCTGCGCAGCCGTGTGATTTTTCTCCTGGCACGCATCGTCCCCAGCGTGTTCGGAGTTGCCACGACCGCTATTCTCACTAGGCTGCTCGCGCCAGCGGAATACGGACTTTATGCGCTCGGACTTTCAATCGTATTTTTCGTTACAATTGGCATCTTCGAATGGCTTGGTTTGAGCTTGCTGCGCCTCGCCCCGACCGCGCAAGACCCTGAATGCTTCTTCGAACCGTCGTCACGTCTTTCCTGACGCTTTGTGGCGTCACAGTCCTGGGTACGGCGCTGATCCTCGTACTGGGAGGACTCGAGCGCTACCTGGCACTCACGGCGGCCTGTCTCAGCTGCGGCCTTCGCCGCCGGCATGGTTTGAATTGAACGAGCGCCTGCAACTGGCAACTATCAGCAAGAGACATGCGTTTTTTCGGACGAGCCTCTCGCGTGGGCTGATACCGTGTATCACCGTTCCTACCGTGGCCTATTTTTCGCGTAACCCGTCGCTTACGATCCTGGTATTCCGGCATGGGTTATCTGGTTGCTGTATTGCCGGTCAGCGAGCCGCGCCTGAAAATACATCGCTGCCGCTTCGATGCTGATTTCTTCCGTTCCCTGTTGCGGTTCGGCGCTGCCATTATCAATCAGCGTCGGCCTGGCAACCATTCTGATGTCGGTAGACAAGTGGATGCTGCAAGGCCTGTCCGGCGTGCGCGCGGTCGGCTTCTTCTCGGCCGCCACCTTCGTCGCCCAGGGTCCCGGTCACCACCCTCGCCAGCGGGATCGGCTCGTCGGCTTATTCAATGGCGGTACAAGCAGTGGAATTTGGCTCCCAAGCGCTCGGTCACCAGGAAACTCTCACAGAATTTCGTGGTGCTCTTCGAAATCTAGCATGCAGGCCGGTATTTGGGATCATCTCTGTTTCGGACAACCTCGCACGCGTCATGGTCGGGCCGAGTTACTGGCAATCGGTTATCCTGCTGACGCCGCTTCTCTCGGGCGTGGCGATGCTATCGGGCCTGCGCGCATTCTATGTGGACACCGCATTCCAGCTGGCACATAAAACCGCGCCTCTCATCGCGACAACCGCGTTTGGCTTGACCGTCAATGTCGCTCTCGATTTCTGGTTGATACCGCAAATGGCGGAGCTTGGTGCCGCGATTGCAAGCTTTGCGGCAAGTCTCGCCTGCCTTACCCTGGCCATTCTCCTCAGCCGGCGATTTTTCCGGCTGCCGATCCCCGTCTGGGATGCTTTAAAGATACTGTCCAGTGCAGCAATCATGTTCTGGTTTCTGCGCGAACCTGGACCACGGCTCCGGATCTCTCGCGCTCGTCGTCCCAGATATCCGCCGGTACGGCGGTCTATTTTAGGGGGATTGATTGTGCTGAAAGTCACCGGCGTCCGAGAGGCACTGGCCGAGTTCCTTGCCGGCATGGGATCGGCGCTCCGGTAAGTGCAGCTCGGCCTGGCTCGGGAAGGCACCCCCGGCTGCGGAAGGCTGCTCGGATCTCTCTGCGGAGACTTTGCGGAGTGACCCAGAAAGCCAGATACACCAGCATCTGCCGCAGCCTGGGAGAACCGTTTGTCAGCGCCTTGCGCAGCAGGATCGCGAACGCCGCGTAAGGCGCGCTCATGCGCGGCTCGCGAACCGATCACGCCAAGGCAGAAACCGCTATAGGCGCGACGGGACAGCATCGGCGCCATCTCCTCGAGCCAGGATCAGTAAGTCCCGCCAGGCATTGGCGCTCCCCCGTGACGGGCGCCGCTCTTCGAAATACACGTTCAACAGCACCTCCGGAACGATCTTGATGGTTTGCTCCCGCCAATGGTCCCAAGCAAAAGAAGAACTCCCAATCGTAGTGGGGCGTGTGCAGGCGGAAGGGACATCTCCTGAAGGTTGCCCGCCGGAGGAGTTCGCTTGATGTCTGGATGAAGCTTGATCCCGCAAATACGGTCCGCCTGTCGAACAGATAATCACCCAACGGCACCGTGCCGTCATAAATTTGTTCCGGCCACACGTAAGTGGCGATGGGCGTGATGACCCGGCTGAGGCAGCCCACCAGGACATTTGCTTCCGAGCCGGCGGACGCGACCTGTCGCTCCAGCTTCTGGGGAAGCCATTCATCATCATCGTCAAGCAGCGCGATCCACTCCCCCATTTGCCTGCTCCACACCTTCATTGCGTGCGCCGGCGGCAGTAAGTGATCGTGGATTGACGATTATCCGGAGCCGCGTGTCCGACATCGTCCGAGAGAATCCATTCATCATGTCGGAATCGTCCGGTCCGTCCACCACGACGATGACTGCGATATCTACCTCAGGGTCTGGGTCAACGCGCTCTGAAGTGCGCGCAGCAGCAACTCCGGCCGGCCACGCGTAGGTGCTGTCGCCGGATACTTTCGGCGGCTCTGATCCCCCGGATCCGGTCAACGTATCCGTGCAGGCGTGCTGGTGGTCACATTGCAACCCGCCGCGTTCATTACCTGAGCAACCGATCTGCCACCGCTTCGCCCGGGAGGTACCGATAAGCTCACTTAAGCGACCATCTAGCATGACGGCAGCCGCGCCGAGAACGTGCCGCGCTCGAGGGCAATAGAGACGTCGACCAGGGCATCGACGCGCGCATCTCCCTCGCCGTACTGTCGAGAAAGGTGAGACCCCTCGACGACATTCGACTGTACGCGCGATTGCCCGTCCATGACGCTCATGATCCTTTCGTCGTTGGCGCGTACCGCGCGCACTGCCGGCCCAGTGTACCTGTGTCGCGGTACGGGCAGCCAAAACTTTTTCAAGCATATGTATGTTACTGTATCCGCCGGTACGAGCCAACGAATCCTCATAAAGATAAAGAGCATCTCTCTATAAGGAGTGCCTTTTCTCTCGCCGGACGCACTTCCCATTGCCATAGGGGTCGTGGCGCATCATACTCAGGGGACAGCAATCCTGTACTACCGCCGTGCTCGACTTTCTCAAAACTATGTCGTTTGAAATCTAAACGAACGATCGTTGGCCGATCATCCTCTACCCTGCCGCTCCCCGCGCTCTACCGCGAAGTATTGACTCACTCGTGGAGAGCGTCTCCTCCACCGCTAGAAAGTTCGTTTACGCTTTCTAGCCAGGTCGGAGACTCCGTTATTGCGGTTGGAGCAGGCGGCCTCGCGTGGTGGCGGGTGCGTCACACACAGTTGGGTGATACGCCCGCAGCTCTGCGGCTGCGCGAAATTCATCTTCAACACGTCGTACAGAATGCGCTGCAAGAAGAAGAGATCGTGCGAGTCGTACGCCGCTTACGGGAAGAAGGAATCGAGCCGATTGTGGTGAAGGGTTGGGCTTTGGGGCGGCTCTATCCGGGGCTCGGATTGCGACCGTATGGCGATATCGATGTACTCTTCCTTCCCGAGGACGAGGAAAAGGCGTACGCCGCCTTTCTCGGTTCAGATTTAGGACGCTACACCTTCGATCACCAATATCAGGACTACCCCAAGCTGCGCGACCGCACCCTGCACGATCTGTACGAACGCTCGCAGTTGATACCGCTGGCAGACGCCGAGATTCGGGTACTGAGTGACGAAGACCATCTGGCGTTGGTCTGCATGCATTTCCTGCGTCACGGAGGATTTCGTCCACTCTGGTTGTGCGATATCGCCATGTACGTGGAAAACCTGCCAGCTAATTTTCAGTGGGACCTTTGTCTCGGCAGCGATCCCGTTCTAGCCGGTTGGATTGCAGCCGCGATTGAACTCGCGCATACCGTGCTGGGCGCCCGAATCGATGGTACGCCGATCGCAGCGCGCGCCGGGCAAATCCCTTCCTGGCTTGAACCGGCTCTCTTAAAAGCGTGGCGCCGTCCCTTCCCGTATCAGCATCCCGAGACGCTGGTGCCAATCTCCACAGCTCTCAGGCAGCCGCGATCGCTATCCAGCGCAATCCGTGATCGCTGGTGGAACCCGATACGCGCCAGTATCTGGGCAGATGCCCCCTTCGACGAATCTTCCCGACTTCCACTACAACTTCGAAACTTTGCGTGGCAGATGTCACGCTATAGCAGGCGGACATCGACCGAGAACACCGCGGAGCAGTCACACGTGCCAACGTGAGTTCAATACCCTACAGATTGTATGTAGGGATTCTCTCGGTGCCGCTGACCGAGTTGACAACATACACATGGAGTTACCGTGAAATACATCGTTTTGTTGCGAGGAATCAACGTCGGCGGCCACCGGAAAATACCCATGGCACAGCTGCGTGAGCTGCTGCAGTCGCTCGGGCATGGGAACGTCACGACCTATATCCAGAGTGGGAACGCCATTATGTCGAGCGACCGAACCGATGTCGGTGCGCTCGTTGGGGAGATCGAGAGCGCCATCGAGCGAGATTTCGGTTTCGAGGTCTCCGTGCTCCTGCGGACACCGGAGGAGCTGGCGGCCGTGCTTGCAAATAATCCGTTCCTCGGCGTGGCGGCAAGTGAGACCGAGCTCTACGCGGCGTTTCTTTCGAGGCAACCGGAACCCGACCGTGTGAGTGCGATCGACGCGACACAGTTCGAGCCCGATCAGTTCGCACTGGGCGATCGCGTCGTCTACCTTCGCTATTCCAATGGCGCGGGTCGAGCGAAATTGACGCATGACATTCTGGAGCGACGCCTCGCCGTTCGCGCCACGGCACGCAACTGGAATACCGTCAACAAGCTGCTTGCGTTGTCCGGTGAATGAACGTCTCCGAATCCCATCAGGAAGCGCCGCGTCGCAACGCAATGCACTCAGCATTCGACCAGCGTGTCCCCGCGATATAGAGTCCATTCAAGAGATTGAGAGGGCTGCCGGCCGGCTCTTCGCGGAGATCGGCATGATAAGCGTGGCGGAGGACGAGCCCCCTTCGCGTAGTGATCTGCTTGCGTACATCGGCACGGGGAGAGCCTGGCTCGCCGAGATCGAGGGCCGAGGGATAGGCTACGCCCTGGCTGAAGTCGTGGATGCCGCGGGCCACCTGGAACAGGTCTCCATTCACCCCGAATTCGGCAGACAGGGGATCGGACGAAAGCTGATCGAGACCGTTGTGAGCTGGGCACGCGCCGAACGGATGCCGTACCTCTCGCTGCTCACCTTTCGAGAAGTTCCCTGGAACGGCCCGTACTACGAGCGTCTCGGGTTTCGCCTCGTGAAAGATGCCGAGCTCTTGCCGGAACTCCGCGCCCGTAGAGAACACGAGCGCCAACTGGGGCTGGACGTGGCGGCGCGCGGGGCTATGCGGCTCTTCCTTGACGACCAATGATTATTGCGTAGCGCCAGTGCGCTGGTACCCCGACACGGTACTTTTCCTATCGCTCCAGGAGCCAGCCACTCAGTTTCAGGAATGGAGAGAAGGCGCGCAGGTCCCCGATGGGATGTACCGTGTAGCCGGCGCGGACCATCCGCAGTGCGATGGAGCGAGGAGATAGTACTTGAACTCGTACCCTCCTCGCCCCACAGAAAAACGGTGCTATGGCTTTTGGTCGGTAACCTTGGCCAACACCGGACCGACCGCGGCAAGGGCGGCCGCACGTCCGGGATACGGGACTTGCTGTCCAGGCCCGTCGACAAAGCCCATGTTCGTAAAGATCGTGACGGCATCACGCAGGTAATAGACGACATCAGCCTCGAAGGCTTTGTTGTTCGGTGGAATATCAACCGTTTGACCGAGTGTGGCCAGCGCGGCTCGGGCGAGTAATCGATGCTCGGCCTCTACCCCACCAATCTGGTACGCGTTCTGCGCCAACATGGCGTTGCCCATTTGCGAGAACTGACGCGTCGCCGACATATCCATGCCGACTTCGATCGTCTCGATAAATTCGAGCGTCTGGAAGAAGATGATGGGATCGGTAAGGATACGTGGATCCGGCAGAGTGAGCGTATGCGGTAGAGGCTGCGCCCCGACCGACTCCAGGTAATCGATATGGAACTGCTCGGCTGCAAGCGCCCCTTGGACCGTGCGCAAAAGCAAGCCACCATTTGCGGTCAGGCCAAGCGCCGTCGCGTTATTGATCGCCGCGGTGAGAAGCGCGACGTCAAAGTGCTCCTGCGTGTCACGAATGTTGAGAATATCCTGCTGAGTCTCGGGTGCCGACGTGGTTTGCGCGTGCGCCATCCAGGGAACCGCGGCGGCGGTTAGACCCGTGGCGGCCGCGGCAAAAAGGCCGGCCCGGCTGATGGGAGTGTGTAGGTACGAGCGCAGTTCGCCGCCGTCCTGCGTGACTGTATCCTGGTTCACGTGTTTCTCCTTTACGTTCGTGTGTGTCATCGTGGGCTCCGCGCTTTACCGGGGTTCGGACCAGGGACGTCTTTGGCGGCGATTCGCCTGAGGAGCCAGCGTGGCCGACAACGGAACCCCAGGAGTGCTGTTGTTCGGGGTGGTTTGAATCACAGTTCCGGCCATCGGACCAGCGGCGGTAAACGCAGCGGCACGCCCGGGATAGACAGCCTGCGCACCGGAACCATTGATAAATCCCAACGAAGTGAGTTGAGTGGCAGCATCTCCCACCAAATTCAGCAGATTGGTCTCAAAGGCTTTATTGCTGGGAGGATCACCACTTGTATCGCCGGTAAGTGCCAGCCCGACGCGCGCGATCGCGCGGTGTTCAGCCTCAACTGTGCCGATCTGGAATGCGTACTTCGCGAGTTCTGGTTGATTCAATGCGGTGAACTCGCGTACGGCTGCCATATATGCAGCAATAAACAACGGTTCAGCGGTATCGGCCAGGGTGTGAAGGAACGTATTCAAGTCTGTCACGATCTTCGGATCGGGAACTGTGAATGTGTCCGTGATAGGCACGGCACCATTCGCCGCGAGAAAGTCAGCGTGCAACTGTTCCTCGGTCAGCGCTGCCTGCGTAACGGCCAGCAGTATGCCCGATAGGCCCATTTGACTCGCGTTATTCACCGCCGCGGTGAGCACAGTTACGGCGAGATGTTCGGCCGTCACGGCTGTATTGAGGATGGTCTGAACTGATTCGGGTGCCGCCGTGGCGGTCGGCGTTGACGTTGTTTGAGCGGCTGCAATTCCGGGTGCAACAGCCAGAGCAGCTCCGGTTCCCGCTGCCACCAGAAATTGTGTGCGGCTCACACGCCGCTTCAAGTAGTCGATTAAGGCGTGCTCGTCGAGGTACTTGTCCATGTCGGTCACATTGCCTCTCCTTCCGTCCATGTTTCCTCGATGTTGATCGGAACTGCATAGCGTTTGTCTCTCGCTTGCAATGTCGGCCCAGTGCAAGAACCGTGCTAGGATAATTGACGTTTGAGAGTGAGAAGTGAACTCTCAGCGCTGGCACCTCTGGGCCACTCCAGTTACCGCTGCCGCTCTAACCACTCGTCCCGCAGGAGCTCGAAGATATACTCGTCGTGCCACGTGCCGGCGAAGTAGGAACAGCGCGAGCGCATGCCAATTCGGCGAAACCCCGAGCGCTCCAGGGCTCGGTGCATGCCGGCGTTCGCCACCATAGAGGAGGTTTCTATTCGCTCCAGCCCTACTTCTCCAAGCGCAAACGCCGTTCGCAGGCGAACTACTTCGGAGCCGTAGCCTTTCCCCCACTGGGTGCGATCGCCTATCAGGGTGGCGCCTCGCGTCTGGCGATGCAGCCAGTCAATATGGTGCAACTGCGCGGTTCCGATGCACGTCCCATTCAGCATGATCGACCAGAGGAGAATAGAGTCGTCACGCGCAGTGCGTTCGTACCACTCTTCTTCCTGGGCGAGTGACGGTACGCCCGGTGGGCCATAGAGTCGCGTAATCTCGATATCGGCCAGCCAGTGCTGCCGAAGAGCTACATCCTGGGGTCGAGTCGGTTCAAGGTTGATGGTGTTTCCGTAAAGCCGAGGTCCCAACATTGCGTCCGATTCCTTTCTTATGAATCCGTTCAGGGTGACGTGCGTGTTATGCGGCGATGGCCGACGTTCGTGCGCGCTCTACCTCGGCCCACGCTAACTGGAAGGTCGATGTCGGACATGCTGATCACAATGGCGACCGCGATTACTGTGTAGCCTGACGGTACTTCGCCCATGCTCCGCTCGCTACCATGGGGCACGGCGATCGAGCACAATTGCCGGACGGTCGAAACGACGCAGACCAGGTTGTTCACGCTCGCTCCATACTCCGCCGGGATCGTCGGAACGATCCCGGCGGAGCCTCCTTCACTCGGGTGGTACCCTACAGTAATCAGAGACGATCGAGTGCCGTCGGCCGGCGCGCGTGCTCCACGAGGTCCGACCTCTTCGTTGCACAGATCGAGGGCTATCGCATTCATTGCTGAAGTCGAGTGGAACGCGTGCATAACATCTCCACGGACAGGGACGGAAACGCCCCTGTCCAGGTAACGTCGTCACTCTTCGATTCCTACTGGTTGGATTCCGCCTACGACGAGATGTTCGCGCCGAATGGCGTCCCGCGGCCGGCGTACGAGGAGCTCAACCTTCGTCTGATCGAAATGCAGGCAGGCGAGCTGCATGGGCGACAGCAGGCCGCCGATCTGGCGTTCTTGAATCAAGGTATTACGTTTACGGTGTACGGCTCGGAGGAAGGCGTCGAGCGGATTTGGCCGTACGATCTGCTGCCGCGCATTATCACCGGCGCCGAGTGGCGCACGATCGAACGGGGACTCGCGCAGCGCATCGCGGCCCTCAACGCATTTCTGGCCGACATTTACCACAAGGCGCGCATCCTTGCGGACGGCGTGGTGCCGAAGCGACTCATCTATAGCTGCCGGCACTATCGGCGCGAGATGCGTGGCGTCCGAGTACCGGGAGACGTCTATATCTCGGTGGTCGGTTCGGATCTCGTTCGTCTACCCAGCGGACAGTTTGCCGTCCTGGAGGATAACTTACGTGTGCCCAGTGGCGTATCGTACATGCTGGTCAATCGCCAGGTGATGAAACGAGTGTTTTCGCTGCTCTTCGCCAGCTACGATGTCTTGCCGATCGATCACTACAGCCGGGTCTTGCTGGCAACGTTGCACCGCCTGGCCCCACCGGGAGTTGCGGATCCCACGATTGTGCTCCTTACTCCCGGTGTCTTCAATTCCGCCTACTTCGAACATGCATTTCTCGCGCGACAGATGGGGATCGAACTGGTCGAGGGACGTGACCTGCTCGTTCACAATGCCAGAGTCTATGTGCGGACAACCGCGGGACCGAGACAGGTCGACGTTATCTATCGACGCGTCGACGACGATTTTCTTGACCCGCTGACGTTTCGCTCCGATTCAATCCTGGGCGTGCCGGGCCTGATGAACGCCTATCGCGCGGGTAACGTATCTCTTGCCAACGCCGTCGGCACCGGCATAGCCGACGATAAAGCGCTCTACGCCTACGTGCCCGCCATCATCCGGTACTACCTGGGGGAGGATCCTATTCTGCCGAATGTCGAGACCTACATTCTCGAGGACGCCGAGCAACGTCGGTACGTGCTGGATCATCTCGACGAATTGGTCGTTAAAGACGTCGGCATGTCGGGCGGTTATGGCATGCTCATTGGCCCGCACAGCACCGTCGAGCAGCGTGATGAATTTCGCCGGCGTATTATCGCGGAACCTCGCGCCTACATCGCTCAACCCACACTGGCGCTCTCGCGTGCTCCCTGCTTTCTCGAAGAGGGAATCGAGCCGCGCCACGTCGATCTCCGACCGTTTGTTCTGTTTGATGGCGATGCAACCATCGTTCCGGGCGCTCTGAGCCGGGTTGCACTGCCGCGCGGCTCTCTTATCGTTAATTCGTCCCAGGGTGGCGGCAGTAAAGACACCTGGGTTCTACACGAGTAGATGCCTATGCTTTCCGGTGTTGCCGACAATCTGTACTGGATGAGCCGCTACCTGGAGCGTGCCGAACATACCGCGCGGCTGCTGGATGTAAACATGCACGGCGTACTCGACGGCACTCCCGAGTCGGCGAGACGGCGCTGGGAGCGTTTGATTGCAACCCTTCGGATCACTCCACATACCGACGGCATCAATGCGCGCTCGGTCATCCAATTGGTGGCCCTTGATACCGTCAATCCCCAGTCGATCGTTTCGTGCATCGGCTCAGCCCGGGACAATGCGCGCGAGGCGTGGGAACAAATTAGCTCTGAGATGTGGGAACAGATCAACCGGCTGTATCTCTACGTCAGCAAGACCAGTATCGACGACATTTATCAGGGAGAGCCGCATGCCTTCTTCACTCGAATCAAGCAAGGCGCGCATCTCTTTCAGGGAATCGCCGACTCCACGATGAGTCACGGCGAAGGATGGCAGTTCATCGGCGTGGGCCGCGGTATAGAGCGGGCCACAGCCACGACCAATCTGCTCGAGACACACTTTGACTCACAGGAACGCAACGTGGAGGGCGAGTCTCTGGTGTACCTGGAGTGGGTTGGCTTGCTGAAGTCGTGTACGGCGTTTGAAGCGTACGTCAAGTTCCACAGCGCCGACATTCAGCCAACCAATATCGCCGAATTTTTACTGCTCAACAGCGAGTTCCCCCGCTCGGTACGATTCGTCTGCGCCAGTGTTCGCTCCGGTCTGCAGGCAATCGGGCGAACGACCGGAGGGCGGGGCTCCGGACGTCCCGAGCGGTTGGCGGGACGTCTGCTGGCATCGCTCGAGTACGGCCAGATCGACGAGATCATGGCAGACGATTTCCACGGGTATCTCGAACATATTCGCCAGGAATGCGAGAACATTCACCGCGCTATATACAGCACGTTCATCCGCTACCCCGTGGCATCGGCGCTGGCCACAAACGATCGGCTGCGCTGACATGCACTACTCCATTCGCCACGTCACCAAATTTCGCTACAGCGATCCCGTAAGCGAAAGCGTGATGGAAGTGCGCATGCAGCCGAGAACGGAAGGAACCCAGCGCTGCATGAGCTTTGATCTACGGACCAATCCCAGGGCAGCCGTTTCCGCCTTTACCGATGAACTTCAAAATCGCGTTCATTACTTCGACATACCCGATCGTCATTCCCATCTCACGATCCGGGCGGAAGCGCTGGTTGCCGTCGATCCGCCTCCATCGCTTCCATCTGCCCTGGACGGCGATGCGTGGACGGCACTGGACGCGATGACGGGCGGCGACGAGTACTGGGATACTCTGTCTCCAAGCGCGTACACCCAGCCCACCGCCTTGCTCCGGGATCTGGCGAGTGACTTGACACTCGATCGCCGGAACGATCCACTGTCCACCATACGAACGTTGACGACGGCGATCCACGATACGTTTGACTACGATACGCACAGCACGGACGTAAATTCGCCGATCGACGAAGCGCTGTCGACCCGACGAGGAGTGTGCCAGGACTTCAGTCACGTGATGATCGCGTTAGTGCGCGGCCTGGGCGTGCCCTGCCGGTACGTGAGCGGGTATCTGTATCACCGGATGGAAGATCGAGACCGCTCGGCACGAGACGCCACGCACGCCTGGATTGAAGTGATGATGCCCGGCCTTGGCTGGGTTGGGTTTGACCCGACCAACGATTTAGTGGTGCAAGATCGCCATGTACGGGTTGCGGTCGGGCGCGACTATGCCGACGTGCCACCGTCGCGTGGCGTCTTTAAGGGACGAGCCGAAACCGAGCTGGCAGTGGTGGTGCGCGTTACACCGGCTGAAGCGCCCGTTCCGGATACAGCGGAAGACGAGGAGGAACCAACCTACTATCAGACGAGCGAAATTGGCGGCCTGCCCGACGAAGACATACAAGAGCAGCCGCAACAGCAGTAAATGGGCTAACGCCCTTCATACTCCACGGCCGTAACACCAACGTGTTTGCGCGCGGTCAACTCCCCACGAAACGAAGCACGGAAGGTGCCCGAAGTTGGTGCGACATCTTCGTAGTCACGCCCGACCGCCACCGTGACATACGTCAGGCCAGGTTCGCGCCCATGGGTAGGATCGAACGGCCACACCCGCAGTGTTTGCTCGCCATCGAATGGCAGCAGCACTTCTACCCAGGCGTGCGTGCCACCCTCTCCCAACATGTGACCCGACACGTACCGCGCCGGTATACCGCACAGCCGGCAGAGGGAGATCATGATATGCGCGTAATCCTGGCATACACCGCGTCGGAGTGCGAGCGCTTCCGAAGCAGAGGTGTGAACGTCCGTGACATCGTGGGCGTACGTCATGGTCTCGTAGACCCACCGATTGATTCTCCGAGCGATGCCGATGTCACCGTCTTCGCCGGACTTGAGGGTCCGAGCAATTTCTCGGAGCACGGTATCGGGCTCGGTCCGAATCGACGGTTCTAAAAATCGGGGATCGAATACCGAGCTCTCCACGATCCCGAGGTAATCCGATCGCCGCTCCACCACGATCCAGGCCTCGAAGTCGATCCGTTCCCGCACTTCCGCCACGCGAATCGACATCACTGTGTTGCCAAACTCATCGTCAAACGAGGTCACCTCGGCATCGTCCGATGAGACGTCCAGCCGGTGGAGCACGCGGCGTTGATCCAGATGACGTTCGGGCGGGAGGATCATCAGACGATGGTTCAAATCCGCGATGGGCGCCGGATAGTCGTAGCAGAAGTGCTGGTGAATCAAGAAGGCGGTGCGATGCACGCGGGGCCATTCGACATGCTCGTGATCGAGGACATCGAGTGCCGTTATCTCGGCGTCGTCCAATGTGACAGCGCGATCCGATCGATCTTCCGCGGTCACAGCGACGGCTCCGCTATTCGGTCGCCGGTCGTGTGCGCGGCGCTCGACGAAGCATCATCGGCTACCACCACCATATCGTGCAAGGTGTGAGAGCCAAACGTCGTCAGCATGGCGACGTCGAGGGCATCGCGCCCCCTACCGATGACGACTCGAGCCATGCGTGGAACATTGTTGCGAGGATCGAAAGTCCACCATCGATCGCCCAGATAGGCCTCGAACCAGGCGCAAAAATCCATAGGGTCCGGGGACACCGGCACGCCGATATCCGGCAGGTAGCCAAAGGCATATCGGGCCGGGATATTCATGGCTCGACAGAAGGTGATGCCAAGATGGGTGAAATCGCGACAAACACCAGCGCGTTTGTCATAGACGTCGACCGCAGTCGTCATGGGCGTGCTCGTGCCGTATTGAAAGTGAATATGATCGTGGACCCAGTCGCAAATTGTTTGCACGCGCTCCCAGGTGGGGAGAGAAGACCCAAAGAGATCCCACGCGGTATCCGAAAGGACATCGGAGAGGCAGTAGCGGCTGGGCATGGTGTAAATCAGCGCCTCATCGGGGAGGTCTTCCACCGGAAGCTGAGGGGCGGTCGTATCCATATCATCAACCCTATCGGGCACCTCGACCAGCGCATCGAAGTGCAGGTGCAGCTTCCCCGGCGGCATGGTAAAGCGGCGACAGGTGTTGCCGTACATATCTCGATAGAGGTGCATGGGAAGATCGGGAGTTGTTTCCCACCGCTGCTCGATCACCGTATGATCCCCGACGTCGTGAGGCTCTACCTGCATGATGGAGGGCGTTGGCGCCCGCGTTTCACAGTGAAAGTCGCAGCCGACACGTATTTGCATCCCGCGTCCTTCCAGTACCTTGCGTTAGATCGATCCACGATCAGCGTATTCGTTTTTACAGCATGCGCCAAGCGCGCGCCGCCATGCACTGGCTACAGTGCACAGAATCCCAGCGATGGAATGGTGCTGGGCGTGTACCGAACGCCACTTTCGGCCGCGCATCACTCGGAAGTCGAAGAGAAAGGATACAATTCGCGACAAGCAGTCACCAGGTAGAAAAGGAACGAATAGATGGCGGCCGACACTTCTCTGCTCCGTACGACCGAATCGCCAACCGTGGAGTCCGTGAATCTCGGCACTCCGCGCACCGTAGAGTGGCATGGTCGCGAATTCACAACATCGATCTTCAAAGTGCCGACCGCCGAGCGAGTTGCGGTCTCCGGGGTCAACATTGCGGGCGACGCGCAAGCGGATCTTACCGTCCACGGCGGCACCTTCAAAGCAGTCTATGCCTATGGGCGAGATGACTATGATTGGTGGACCCGGGAGCTTGGGTATAAGCTTGCGCCCGGCACATTCGGCGAGAATCTGACATTGACCGGCATCCATGTCTCCCGCGCCTTAATTGGCGAGCGATGGAAAATCGGCACGACAGTGTTAGAGGTCGTACAGCCGCGCCTCCCCTGCTCCAAGCTGGCGATGAGAATGGACGACGCCCACTTCGTGCGTCGATTCGGCGATGCCGATCGTCCCGGCGCCTATCTCAGCATCGTCGAGGAGGGACACCTTGCCGCGGGCGATACCGTGGAGATCGTGTATCGTCCCGATCACGAAATCACGGTGAGTGAAATGTCTCGCATTTACCTGAGGGATCACGATGGCGCGCACCGGCTGCGCGAGGTACCAAACCTGCCGCCCGACTGGCACGAGTGGATCGACCAGAGGAGCCAGGCAGCTATTGTCTGAGGCACGTTCATGACGGAACATCGCGTGCCGGGGATGGACGCCTACATCTCGCGCCCCAGGTCGAGCGTATAGCCGAAGACCTCGAGCTCCTCGACCGGCTCGAAATCGAATCGTGGATCGCGTACAAATCCCATGCGCTCGTACAGCTGTTGAGCGATGCTCATGGCCGACATGGTGTGAAGGAGCAAGGCGGCGGCATCGCCGCGCCGCGCGCGTCGGACGCACTCTTCCATCAATAGCCGGCCCAACCCTCGTCCACGCGCTTGCGGTGTCACTGCCAGCAAGCGCACCTCCGGCCACCCTGTATAGAGCCGTCCCGGACGCGGCGGTTTGGCGTGTGGTGGATAGTACATAACGCTGCCAAGCAACGTGTTGCCCTCGGCTGCGACCAAGCGCTGAGCGGCGGTATCATCTCGCAGCGTGGACTCGATGTTCGGGCGGTAGTTCTCCCAGAAAGCGGAAGGGAAAAGGAACTCGTACTCGGCGTAGGCCGCAAGAGTCAGTTCTCGCACCGTATCCCACTCGTCGGGTCGTGCCTCACGGACAGCGATGTCGAGTTTTTGTCCATCGATCGACGCCGTCCCAGATAGTCGCTCGTGATCTTGCATATTCCATCCTCTCATTCATCCCGGCACAATCATGCGACGGGGTAGGCCCCCTCGGTGAACCGCCCACGATGGTAGCCTTTGGCCCCGACGAGCTGTGCCAGAGGACTTCGGATAGCCTGGTCCGCTCGCAGACGATCGATGAGGTACGCAAAATCGTACCGTGGCTGCCACGCCAGCTCGGTGCGAGCTCGCGCGTTGTCGTACACCCGATCGATGCTGGGCATCAACGTCCACCGACGTCGCGCGTATTCTGCTTCGTAGGCCGGAACGTATCGACGGGCTACAGTGCGTGCATCGTCACGCAACTCGAATACGTCGCTTGGCGCAAACGGCGTTGTGGCGCTGATGATGTACCGGCGAAAGCCAAGTACCGGAGCCAGTTCAGCGGCTCGCAGATGCGCGCTGACGACGTCTTCGATGTCCACGCGCCGAAAGAGATATTCGTTCACCTTGAGGTTGTCGTCCGTATACGCAGCACGCGCCACCGGATCGTCGTCCTCCTCCGGGAAAAAGCGCGATGTCCGGAGGATGATACAAGCCAGCCCTTCATTCCGGTGAAACAATTGGCACAGGTCTTCGGCCGCGACCTTGGTAACTCCGTAAATGTTCTTGGGAACGGGTGTAACGTCTTCGGTGATCCACGCGGCCGGTGCTCCCACGGGCGGCACCAGCGCGTCACCGAAGACACTGGTCGTGCTCGTGAACACGAACGATCGGATATTGGCGGCAACGGCTGCTTCCAGTAGGGTCAGTGTGCCGGTAATATTGACATCCACAAAGTCTTGCCGGCGATGCGTCGCAACGTGCGGCTTATGCAGCGTGGCCGTATGAAAGATGACCTCCACGCCCGACATGCAGCGCTCCACCAGAAAGCGGTGGCCAATACAGCCGACAGATGTGGTAAACGGCCCAGCAACGAGATCGATGCCGGCAACATCATGACCGGACTCCCGCAGTGTACGCACCAATGCTTCGCCGAGATGACCGGAGCTTCCGGTGACCAGCACCCTCATCAGAAATTACGCTCCTCCCGCACCAGACACCGTTTTTCATTATTCCAGAGCCCGTCAGACGTTCCATTGATTCCTCCACCTTGACCTTCACTCATGTTGGACTCGCACAACTGGAGTGTTTTGACCTGTGCAACAACGGGTGGAGCTACTATCTGGAGAGCCTGAAGCGTTACGTGGAAGAGGGAGAAGGGTACCCGCACAGCGAGGTGGCATAGAGCAAGCCTTTCGGACACTCTTCCGGCGCGGGCCAAGGGCAACAATGCGGGCCTTTTCAGGCCTCGAAATCATCCAATTCACACTGGGTGTCAGCCGACCTGTCTCGCTGCCCTTTAGCCCCTTTGAAACACGCGGCTCGAACCTTAATAATGGTAGAAAGTCGCGAGGCAGAGTGTTGCGGATATTACTGAGCGGGCTATCGGGTACGGGGAGCACAACCGCGGCAAAGCAGATCGCGGCGGATTTCCACCTTTCGTACGTGTACGGCGGATCGATTTTTCGGAACTGGGCGGTTGAGCGGGGCATTTCACTCGAAGAGCTGGCGGAGTCGCTCGAGCATGATCCGGAAGCGGAGCGTGAGATCGACCGGCGGCTAATCGCGGCGGGCATGAGCGACGACGTGCTGATTGAAGGACGGACCATTGGGTGGATCTTTCCGCAGGAGGTTCCGGCCCTGCGTATCTGGTTGGTCTGTGACCTCGGAGAGCGGCTCCGCCGGGTCCGAGCACGGGAGCACCATCCTCGGGCCGCCGAAAATCTCCTCCGACGCGAACGCAGTGACAACCGGCGCTATAAACAGCTCTACGGCATCGATGAAATGGATTTCACGCCATTTGACCTGGTAATCGACACCACATCGCTGCCGGTCGACGAAGTCGTGCGCCAGATCGAAGCATTTGTGCGGGAGCGTGTACCCGTGACGGTACCGCTTCGATCGTGAGGCCAGACCGGGAGCAGTAGCTTCCTCGCCGGCTGTGGTAAAATTCTCCCGTTGTGGAGGGGTCGCATAGTCCGGTTTAGTGCACCCGCCTCGAAAGCGGGCAGGCCCGCGAGGGTCTCGTGGGTTCGAATCCCACCCCCTCCGCCAGTTTTACATGCCGGCTGCAACCATAGCCGGAATGCCTGTTTTACTGTGCGCTAGCGTCCGAGCGCAACGAAGACCACTCCTACCACCAGCACGATAACGAGCGGCCACAATCGCGCCAGCGCGGCGAGAACGCTCCCAGTTCGGAGACCACCCATCCCACGAATGGCACCATCGTACTGCCGCCGAACACGCAGAACGGCACCCATTGCCGCCACCAGATACACCGCCGTCGCGGCGACGATCATGACGATGCCGGCAATCAGCAGCGGATGTGGCTCGAGATGCATAGGTTTAGCATGCTCTTCCCGCACCATCACGCTCAACTAGCGGCTACACTGAACTCAGACAGCTTGGCGAGGAGCGGGTGATGCGGCTCATTCTGGTGCGCCACGGGCAGACGATCTGCAACGTACGGAATGTCTGGCATGGCTGGGATGACTGTGAGCTCACCGCGGAGGGTAGAGCTCAAGCACGCGCGGTAGCGGATCGCCTCGCCGGGGAAAACGTCGCCGCGATCTATTGTTCGGACAGCCTCCGCGCGGTGCAAACCGCCCGTGCCATCGCAGCTCCCCATCACGTGTCGCTCGTGCTCGACCCGGGCTTGCGCGAGCGGCATGCCGGCGCCTTTGAAGGGCTATCACAGGAGGATCTGGAAAGCCGCTACCCGACGATCTGGCAGGATCGCGATGCCGACCTGTGGGGCTGGGGTCCTCCTGATGGTGAGGCGTTTTGCGAGGTACTGGAGCGCGGCCTCGCGGTGATCGGTCGTCTGCAAAAACTCTACCCTGACGACACGGTTATCGTGGTGACCCACATGTCGATGGTTCGGGCGCTGATCAGCGAGCTCGGACATATGCCGGTGGAGCGAACCTACGCGTACGCGTTCCCCTCTACCGGCGTCACCGTTCTGCAGATCGAGGGAAACGAAACGCGCCTCGATGTAATCAACGATGCCTCACACGTGCCCGAACCGGTTTCCCCAGACGGTCCAGCGGCCCAAACATCGCCGTAGTACCACGGTCTAGGCTTCCAGAGCGGCGAGCGCGCTGTGGACTCGGTGACGCACTTCCTCCGGCCCCAGTACCTCAATGACGCTGAAGAGCGGCGGGGTTTGCTTTGAGCCGGTGATGGCGATGCGAAGCAGCATGAAGGGGACCGAGCGTTTGAGATCCCGGCTCTCCCACATGGCATCGACCTGGTTCTCCCACTGCTCCATCGTTTCATCACCGGTGAACCAGCCGAGAAATTCGCGCAGGAGCGTGATAGCGAGGTCTGTGTCTCCACGGGTGGGCTCGATCAATAGTTCCCTGGCGGCGGGCGTGAACAGTGGGGCATAGTACAGGCCGGTCTGCATCACGATATCGCTTAGCTTGCGATACCGTTCCGGCTCGAGGCTGAGGACTCGCTGCGTATAGTCCGCGTCGCGCTCGAACGCGTGCATGAAGTCGAGAAGGTAGTCGCGAGACACGGGATGCTCCACGCGTCCACTTTTGCGAGCCTCCTCGAAGACGACGTCGCCGGGCGTATATTCGTCGAGCAGCCAGTTCAACCAGTCGAGTGTGCGGTCGAATAACTCCCCAACGGTGAGAGTACGGAGCCATTCTCCTCCAATGAAATCGAGCAGATCGGGATTGACGACCGGTCCCGTTTTGGGAAGATCCTCCACTGAGAAACCATCGATAAAGTCCTCAAACGGATAGGTATCCCTGTTTTCAGGATGAACCCATATGATCCGTGTCAAAAAGTTTCGATAGGCTTCCGGTATGTACCCTTGAGCGCGATACCATCCGATTGACGTGTCGCCCGACCGCTTGCCGAGCTTCCGTCCCTGAGCATCTCGAAGCAGGGGAGTATGGGCGATAACCGGAATGCGCCAACCGAGATCACGCAATAACACGAGATGTTTGGGCGTCGAGGAAATCCACTCCTCACCGCGCACCACGGTTGTTACGCCCATGAGATAGTCGTCGACCATGGCCGCGAGATGGTAGGTCGGGAAACCGTCAGACTTGAGAATCACCGGATCATCCTGCTCGGCGGCATCAAACTCGATAGGGCCGCGTACCGGATCGTCGTACACCACCGTGCCTTCGAGCGGCATGGCCAACCGCACCACGGGCGTCTCGCCATGGTCGAGGTGTGCGCGACGCTGTTCGACCGTCAACGCGCGACAATGCCGGTCGTACCGCGTGGGCTGTTTGGCGGCGGTCTGTTCTTCGCGCAGACGCGTGAGTCGTTCCGGCGTGCAGAAACAGAGGTAGGCATGGCCGTGCTCCACGAGCCAATCGACGACGACCCGGTACATGTCGAGCCGCTCGCTCTCGACGTACGGCCCGTACTCACCACCGAGACCGGGCCCCTCGTCAGGAGGAAGCCCGAGCCAATTGAGCGCGGCGATAATTTCTTCAACTGCCCCGGGAACCAGTCGAGCGCGATCGGTGTCTTCGATACGAAGGATGAAGACGCCGCCCGTCTTTCTTGCCAGCGCGTAGTTGATTGTGGCCTGTAAAGCCGTCCCAATATGGGGCTTGCCGGTTGGGCTCGGACCAATGCGAACGACCTGCACGCCCTCCGGCAGCTCCCGTGGCGGCAAAGTCGACAAAAGCTCATGCAGACGCCCGTCGATATCGGAATGTTCTTTGATTCCCTCGCTCATGATGTCGACAGGAGCTAATGGGTCAGGTGAATGAGCTTGTCCACGGCCGCAACCAAATTATCGATGTCAAACGGCTTCCCCAGACACCCCTGTGCATCCATTTCCTGGCACACCATGGGCGCACGCCCCGCAGCGGTCATGGCGACGATGGGAATATGTGACGTTGCATCCTGGGCGCGAAGCTCCTTGGCAATACGAATCCCATCCATTCCCGGCATCTGATAGTCCAGCATAACCAGATCCGGGCGGCGTTCACGCACGGCGGAGAGAGTTCCCGCGCCAACCGTTACACCAACGTCGAAACCTGCATCCTCAAGGACATCCTTAACCAGGCTGGAGATATCGAGATCGTCTTCAGCCACGAGAATGTATTTCTTCATATACACTACCTTCTGCCTCTACGATACCGCCCTGTGCAATCTTCGTTCCAGCATCCATGTAACGCTGTTTTCTGGTGTGAGAGATGTAGCGCGTGCGCGAGAACATCTTCTTCCGGGCGCCTCAGCCCGTGAGGAAGCGCGCTTCAGCGTGTGTAGGCCAGTGGTGCTCGATCTCCGGGTACGTCAAGAAGGTATATTACGGCATCCGTTTGGAAGGATGGCCGGTGCAATGATCTGCCCACACTGCGGCGCTCAAACAAACGACATTACCGATGATTGGCATAGCTTTCCCGAGGCTGAAGGCTCCGAATATCTCTCAGCCTACGTAACGATCTGGCGTTGCCCGGCGTGCGGCACTGTAATTGGAGGGCAGGGTGACACCAGGGACTGGGTCATCCGACCGGAGGAAGCGCCGATTGAAGACTGAGGGGAACGGCCCTACAGGGCGCGAGCAAACGGGACGCTATGTGCCCTTCACCTGGGCCAGCCTCTGTACTTTCGCCGTCTTTAACTGCGCGGAGATCCACGACAGAAACTTCGATCGCTGGGCAGTTTGCTGCGCAGTGGCGGAGGCGGGGGCCGTGCCGCGTGACAGTACTTCGATGATGTGATACCCGTATGTTGTCTGAATAATTTCGGGTTGGTGCAACGGCTGTGTAAATGCCGCGTGGTCGAATGGCGCAACCATCTCACCAGGCGTCACCGTTTTGTATTCACCACCCGAGTTCGCGCTTCCCGGATCGTCCGAGTATTTCTTCGCCAGAGCAGCAAAGTTGGCGCCGTGCTGGAGCTGCGCCAGGAGTGTCTCGGCCAGAGCGTGCGCCTGTGCCAAAGTCCGCTTCTTGGGACCGGAGGCGTGCGGAGACAGCAAGATATGCCGCACATCGGCAACCGGCTGCGGCTTCTTCGATAGGGGCGCAACCTGTGCCTCCACTTTTTGCCCCAGAATCGACGGAATGACCAATTGCTTGTACTGCGCCGGTGTCAACCCGAGCTGCGCCAGTCGTGCGTTGAAGGCCTTCTGGCCGCCGAGCTGACCGGTATCGCTGAGCTCTTGTTGTGCAACTTCGCCGTTCGAAACGGTGATGTGGTGGGCAACGGCATACTGACGGATGATCTCGTCGATGACCACCGATTGCATGGTCTGATTGGCGATGACCTTCATGCTGGGCGGCTTCGCACCGGACTGAGTCGCGCTTTGACGCTCGGTCAGGTTCAGCAAAAGTCGATACGTCGACATCGGCACCTTTGTCCCGTTTACAATGGCCGCCACCTGGCCGCCGGTGACAACCGGAGTTGCGGCGGCGGCGGCACTTACTGTCGCGCCTGCCGTAGGGGACGAACTGGGACTGGACGCCGAGCTGCCACAGCCCGCCAACGTAACGGCGAGGCCGATTAATGGCACGGTAAGAAAGCGAAATGCTGGTTGGATCACGGGGTCTCCTGCTGTATGTACAACTCAAAAAGAGCCCTCGCCGCCCGCCGATGGACGCGAAGGCCATTACCAACGATTGTACTATACGCCCCGGCCTCGCGAGCGTGCCGGGTGACGAGCGGATCGATCTCTACTACCTAATGATGAGGCAGCGCCAATTCGAGCAGGCGATTGCCTGCAGTGTCGGTGACCAGGACATGACCCGAGCTCATCAAGGACATGCCGAGCGGCGCGATGTGCGTGGACAGGAGCCCACGCAAGCGCACCTGGATACGAGTCGGTGCGCCGGTTTCGTTCGGATATAGCAGGAGGGATCCCGTCGGGTCGGACACGAGGAGGCGGCCGCCAGGGAGTGGCAATACGTGTGAGGATGCCAGTGTCGACGACGCCGGAGCAGGGAAATGACGCACGAATGCGCCGGTCGCCGTCAAGACCTGTACGCGTTGGTTGTTATTGTCCAGCACGAATACCGATCCGTCGCCACCCACCGACACATCCGAGGGCTGGTTGAATTGGTCGGGACCGGAGCCAACCGGCCCACCGACATGCCGGAGAATATCGCCGCGGGTCGATATGGTTACGACACTGTTGGACGACGGATTGGCAATAACTAACGTTCCATGGGGTCCGAGTGCCATGCCGCGCGCCTGGTGCAGTACCGGATCGTGAATCACTTCTCCCCTGAAGGCGCCGGACGCGTTGAACCGGTCGATGAAGTCGGCCTCTGAGTCCAGCACGTAGATCGTATCGCCGGACGCGGCCATCGCATACGGCTGCTGGAAAGGCTTCGAGCCACCCCGAACGCTCTTGAGTAGCGCTCCCTGCGCGCTGAGCAGGGCCAATCGCTTGTTGCCGGTATCAACCACCGCGATGGTGCCGTTGTGCAGCTGGACGGCCTCTTGCGGCGCCAGTAAATGCGCTCCTACGCCCACCACGCGCGCGGTAGCGACACTGGTACCGAGAGGCGCAAGGGCAGGGACCGGCGTCCCCACGGTAGCAGCCGGTTTGGGAACGGGTGTTGGTGTGGAAGCGGCCGGACCAGATGCTCCCGGCGACTGCGCCAGGCCGGAGTGCGGCATGCCGGGTAGCAGTGCCAGCAAAAGCGCTAGCACGATGAGCCCACCAAGCGCGCCGAGCACCACTCGACCGCGCTGACCTGAAAGCATGTAGCGCGCAGCCCCGGAAATTTGGGGACCAATCGGGCTTCTGACGGCCGGACGCCGCGCCTCGTCGGGTACTGGAGGCATCGCGGAATCGGAACGATCGTCTTTGGACGTGGAGCTACCATCGCCGGCACTCGAGCTTTCCGGCGCTGCCAGGTCACCGGCCACAACTGGAGACGAGGAGACCGGTGGAGGCCCCTCCTCGGTAGCCGGTTGCCGGCCCAAAGACTCCGGTTCCGGTGTCGGATGCGGTGTTTCACGCGCCGGGTTGTGTGCCGGCGTGCCAACTCCAGATGGAGTAGCGCCACTGTGCCTTCCTGGGAGTGGTGACCCACACTGAGCGCACGTCCCGGCAGCTTCCAGGTTGGGTAAGCCACACATTGGGCACGATACCGTGCGGTTGCTCACGTAGGCGGACTTCTTCGTACCTGTACCGATGGAAGGTTCGGTATCACTCTTCAACCAGGCGGCGAGCGCGCAGCACTATATCCTCGATCTGTGGCAGCACCGCTCGTTCACCTTCGGGCCCGTAGGCAACCCGGCAATCCCTGGCCGACACGCGCGCGACGAGCACGCCGGGAATGTCCTCCGCGACACGCGCCGCGATCGTCGCCCCAAATCCTCCGGTAATCCGATCCTCCTCGACCACGAGTAACGAGCCGGTGCGATCGGCCGATTGGCTGACCGTCGAGACGTCCCAACCCGCGTCGACGGTGCGCAGATCGATAATCTCGGCTTCAATCCCGCTCTCGGCGAGGATTTGGGCCGCCTCCACCGCTCGTGGCACCAGGTTTCCCCAACAGACGATAGTGACGTCGCTACCTGGCCGGCGGACCGAGGCGACACCGAACGGCACTCGATAGTCATCGCCGGGGTACAACGCCTTGCGAGCGTAGAGCGCTTTGGGCTCCAGGAAGACGACGATATCACCACTCTCGCAGGCGGTGCGCATGAGCCCCGCGGCATCGGTGGTGTTGGATGGGCAGACGATGCGAATGCCGGGAATCCCGGAAAGCATGCCGACCCCGGCCTCGCTGTGCCACAGTGCACCGGCCCCGCCCAGATATCCGCCATACGCCATGCGAATGACCATGGGGCAGCTCCAGGTACCGTTGGAGCGCCAGCGCAGCGTAGCTGCTTCATCCATGAGCTGCTGCCATCCCGGATGCAGATAGTCACGAAACTGGATTTCGATCACCGGTAGCAGGCCGGCCAACGACTGACCGATCGCCGTACCGATGATGGTCGCCTCGGCCAGCGCGCTATTCCAGACGCGCTGTGGAAACGCGAACTGTAGTCCACGCGTCACGTGAAATACGCCGCCCTTGCCGGGCAGGCCGGGATACGACGCGTCGGCGACATCCTCGCCGTAAATGACGATGCGGGGGTCGGCTTCCATCGCTCCTTTGAGCGCGCGATTCAAGCCGTACCGCATCTCCGTCACCTCTCCACGATCGGGGAGGGACATCTCGGAGGTGCGATCGTCGAGGTCGGTGGCCGTGACGTGCCGCAAAATCGTGGCAGGGTTGGGACGTGGCTCTGCGATTGCTCGATGCGCCGCATTGGCGACCAACCGGCCGGCTGCGTCGTCGAGCTCTTGTTGTCGCTCGTCATCCAGAATTCCTGCTTCGCGCAGCAGCGTTGATAGACGCAGCAGAGGGTCGCGCGCTGCCTCTTCGGCCAGATCTTCCTTGGTTCGATATTGATCCTGCGTATCGGTCGAGGAATGCGACATGGGGCGTGTGACGAGTGCGTGAATCACCACCGAGCCCTGGCGCTTACGGGCGTAGGCCACCGCCCGTGCGACGGCGGCATCGGCAGCCACCGGATCGGTCCCATCACACTGCAGCACCAGCATGCCAAATTGTTCGTAATGCCGGTAGAGCTCGAAGGCATTACCGCCGGGAATCGCCCACGCCGCCGGCACCGAAATTGCGTACTTGTCATCCTCGATCAGGACGATAACCGGAGCGTGCGTCCGTGCGGCCTGGCGCACCGCTTCTTCGACTTCACCTTCGGAGGTCGTGCCGTCGCCGATCGAGGTATAGACCACGGAATCGGGACGCCACGGATCGGCGAGCGGTAGGCCCAGATCGCCGGCCCGCAAGATGCCCTCCGCCAGACCCACGGCCGAAATCACCTGCGAACCGGTTGGGCTGGATTGCGCGACTATGCCGGCGCGGCGAGAGCCCCAGTGGCTCGGCATTTCACGGCCACCGGACGATGGATCGGTTGCAGCCCCGACTGTTTGGAGAAATATCTCGTCGGGCGTGACGCCGCTGCAGAGAACCAGCGTACGATCGCGATAGTAGGGAAATTTAGCATCGTGACGCTTCAAATGGCGTCCAAATGCCCACCCCATGATCTCTTTTCCGGCGCCGGCAATCGAGAACCAGGCGCGTCCCTGGGCCTGCAATGTGCGCTCGCGCACGTCCATCAAACGGCTGACTCGGCCGACGGTATAGGCACGCAACAGATCGGTTCCGGTCAATGGCCCGGCCAGTGGCTCGTCCTGCTGCAAGGCGTCATCACCCAGGACGGCACGAATTACATCGTCGTAGAGTGGATCCGCCCACGACGAGGTCGCCGCTTCGCCGGTGTCCCGATTGGAACTTCCAACCGACTGTTCGTGCTTTACAGTCGTGACATCCACCACGGCCCTCCTGTGCGACGCCGATTAGTGACGCAGGGTATACTCGAACCTCAGTTTACGCCAGGACAAAGCTAGCTGATAGGGTTACCTATGCTGCCCGATGATTTGTACCGGCTCACGTTGGTAGGCGATGCACAGATCTCCCCGCAGGGTGAGAGAGTGGCGCATGTTGTGAAGCGTCTCGATCGCGAACAGAACGACTACGTTGCCAACATTTACGTTTGGGAGGCGGGCGAAGCACGGCAATGGACCAACGGCGGCAACGATTCGGCGCCGCGCTGGTCGCCGGATGGCGCGTGGCTGGCGTTCCTTTCACGTCGCGAGGGAAAGGCGCAGATCTACCTCATGCCGTCGACCGGAGGTGGGGCGCGCCGCTTGACCGACGCCGAACTGGGCGCCGGCGTCCCGATCTGGTCCCCCGACAGCCGCTTCATTGCGTATGCCGGTCCCGTTTCGGTCGTCCCCAAACAGGACAAAGACGCCCCTGCGCCGACGCGGATCGTCGAACGCGCCGTGTATAAGGAAGACGGAACTGGCTTCATCGACGATCGCCGTACCCACATTTTCGTCGTCGACCGCGAAACCGGTGAGATCCGGCAGATTACGGACGGCGACGCGAACGACACCGAACCCGCCTGGGCGCCGGATGGCCGGCACCTCGCCTTCGCTTCCAATCGTCGGCCGGAGTGGGATCTCGAATCACTGTCCGACATCTGGCTGGTACCGGAATCGGGTGGTGAGCCGCGCCGGGTCACGGATGGCAGCGGCACCTGGGAGTCACCCTGCTTCAGCCCCGACGGGAGCCGGATCGCCATGGTCGGATTCCCAAACCCACCGGGCGGAACGCCTACCTATTTTCCGCAACTGTGGACGATCGGGCGTACCGGCGAGGACGTACGCAATATCCTGGAGGGCACCGATCTGGCGGTGGGCGATTCGCTGGCCAGCGACTGGAGCGCGGCCGGGGCATTCGTCATTCGGTGGCTGGACGACGGGCTCTACTGCCTGATCACGAATCGGGGAACCACCGAGTTGTACCGATGTGGGGACGAGATAACGTCGCTCACGCCGGGCCGTCGCCACATCATGGATTTCTCGGCCATTGGCGGTTGGGCCGCCTACACCGTGGCGGATACAACGCATCCCGCCGAGATCGCACGCCGCCGCACCGACGAACACGTCGAACCAACCATTCCTCAGATCCGACGTCATCACGACCTACAACGCGGCGGTGTCGGAGATGCGTGTGGTGCAGCCGGAACATATTACGTTCGCCGGCGCCGAGGGCGTGGAGATCGACGGCTGGCTGATGAAGCCCGCGGATTTCGTGGAGGGCCGTCGCTACCCGCTGATCGTATCGATCCACGGTGGGCCGGTTTTCGCGTATGGCGAATCGTTCTTCCACGAATTCCAGACCCTGGCAACCGCGGGATTCGGCGTGTTCTACTGCAATCCACACGGCAGCTCTTCACACGGCCAGGCCTTCCAGGTGAGCATCATGGGCGATTGGGGCAACCTCGATTACCGCGACGTGATGGCCGGTGTCGACCTGGTTGCAGCGCTGCCCTGGGTGGATGAGCACCGTCTGGGGGTTGCCGGAGGCAGCTACGGTGGATTTCTGGTGAACTGGACCGTGAGCCACACCGACCGTTTCGCCGCTGCCTGTACCGAACGATCGATCTGCAACGCCGTCAGTCAGGGAGGCACCAGCGATTGGGCGGCGACCCGCGGCGAGCGCCTGCTGGCCACCCCGGAAGGCGACCCCGACCGCCTCTGGAACATGTCGCCGTTGAAATACGCGCGCAACGTCTCGACCCCCACGCTGATCATCCACAGCGAACGCGACGACCGCTGTCCGATCGAGCAGGGCGAGCAGTGGTTCATGGCGTTGAAGAGATTGAGAGTCCCGGTGCGCTTCGTCCGCTTCCCCGAGGAGAGCCACGGGTTGTCACGCGGCGGTAAACCAAGCCGGAGGGTGGAGCGACTGAACTACATCACCGAATGGTTCACGAGGTGGCTGTAGGGAAAGAGATTGAGGCAGATTTAGTGGCCCAATGGTTACACGTTTGCCTTCGCTCTGTCCGTAAACCACAACACTTGGTTGATACACCGTATCGAGTCATGCTGGAGTTCAAGGTCGGCGAAACGGTCACATCCTAATCTCTGGAAGTACGCGGAGTTGGAGCATGTCCCGTCTTGGCCCCATCAAGCGAGACGCATTTATCAAGAAGCTCAAAGCGCTCGGCTTTGAGGGTCCATTCCCGGGGAAAAGACACGACTTCATGGTAATCGGTGCCTATTCGCAAACATCCCGAGCGACGAGGAATATTCGCGAGACATGCACAGCAGGCTCTTAAAGCAAGTATGCAGCGCGATCGATCGCGACATTAGCCGTGCAGAGTGGCAGGACCTATGAATATTCCAAGGCCAGCTTCCGGTTTTCCTCGGTGTTGAGGTCTAGGTCTCCAATCACGGGCAGATATAAACCCCGCTGGACACGAAAACGTGCCCAGTCCTCTGCTGCGGAGTAAACCTCGACTACGCACTCACGCTCCGTATCGGCAAAGGCAATCACCCCTTCGAGGCCAGGGACGAGGCCAACATATCCGCCGTCTTCCATGGGCTCGATTGTGGCGCGTTTTAGTGCTTCTCGCGAGTAATGCTGAAGTACAGTTTCTGTAGGCATATGGGCCGACACTCCTGAAGGCAATTAGCCGACACTCCTGAAGGCAATTATAGGTATGGAGAGGGTCTGGGCGCACCAGGCCTCGTGTCAAAGCACCTCGGGGGGTTAATTTCCGCCTCGGCACTACAGAACCGTGTACGCTTGTCACTATCCGTGTCGCCGCCGGAGAGGTCGATTGCTGGCAAGCAGGGATGAGTCATGGAGGCGCGCCCGAATGGTCGAAGCAAAGCACATTGATGTCTACACCGATGGTGCCTGCATCAAAAACCCGGGGCCCGGTGGTTTTGGGGTTGTGTTACAGTACGGGCCACATCGCCGCGAATTGTCCGGTGGTTACCGCATGACCACCAATAATCGAATGGAACTGCTGGCGGCGGTGACGGGCCTGCAAGCACTGAAGGAAGTGTGTCATGTTCGCCTGTTCAGCGATTCACAGTACCTGGTCAACATGATGCACGGTGACTGGCCGCGCAGATGGGAGGCCAACGGATGGAAGCGAGCCAAGAAGGGTGTGGTTTTGAATCCTGATCTGTGGGCCGCACTGTTACGACTCTGTGAGAAACATCAGGTCGACTTTGTTTGGGTGAAAGGGCACGCCGGTAACTCCGGAAATGAACGTTGCGATAAGCTGGCAATGCAAGCCGCACTCCGACCGGAATTACCAGCGGATGAGGGGTATGAGGTCGCTCTGAATCAGCCGCCGACGTAAGCCGCAAGGTGCTCCCCGGTGAGGGTGGAGTGAGCGGCGACAAGATCGGCGGGTGTGCCCTCGAAGACGATCCGCCCGCCGTCGTGACCGGCGCCGGGACCGAGATCGATGATCCAGTCGGCGTGCGCCATGACGGCCTGGTGGTGCTCGATGACGATAACCGACTTGCCGGAGTCGACGAACCGGTCGAGCAGGCAGAGCAATTGCTCGACGTCGGCAAGGTGGAGACCGGTGGTCGGCTCGTCGAGGACGTAGACACCGCCCTTTTCGGCCATGTGCGTGGCCAGCTTGAGCCGCTGCCGCTCGCCGCCGGACAGCGTCGTGAGCGGCTGGCCGAGGATGAGATAGCCGAGCCCGACGTCGGCAAGCCGGCCGAGGATGGCGTGCGCGGCCGGGGTGCGCGCTTCGCCGGCGCCGAAGAACTCTCTGGCCTCGTTCACCGACATCGCGAGCACTTCACTGATGTCGCGGCCGCCGAGGTGATAGTCCAGCACCGCTGCCTGAAACCGCTTGCCCTCGCACTCTTCACAGACGGTGGCAACGCCGGCCATCATTGCCAGATCGGTGTAGATCACGCCGGCGCCGTTACAGTTCGGGCAGGCGCCCTCGGAGTTGGCGCTAAATAGCGCCGCCTCCACGCCGTTGGCCTTCGCGAACGCCTTGCGGATCGGGTCGAGCAACCCGGTGTACGTCGCTGGGTTGCTGCGCCTCGAACCGCGGATCGCGCCCTGGTCCATCGACACCACACCCGCGCCGGCAGGGATCGACCCGTGCACGAGGGAGCTCTTGCCGGAGCCGGCGACGCCGGTGATGACGACAAGCACTCCGAGCGGGATGTCGACGTCGACGTCGCGCAGGTTGTGCGCCGCCGCGCCGCGGATTTCCAGCGTGCCGGTGGGCGTTCGCGTCATCTCCTTGAGCGCGGCCCGATCGCCGAGATGGCGGCCGGTAATCGTGCCGCTGGCCCGTAGTCCCTCCACGGTGCCCTCGAAGCAGACAGCGCCGCCCTCCGTCCCGGCGCCGGGACCAAGGTCGACGACGTGGTCGGCGATCGCGATTGTCTCCGGCTCGTGCTCCACGACGAGCACCGTGTTGCCCTTGTCCCGCAGCCGCAGCAGCAGGTCGTTCATCTGCCGGATGTCATGGGGGTGCAGACCGGTGGTGGGCTCGTCGAAGACGTAGGTGATGTCGGTGAGCGAGGAGCCGAGGTGGCGGATCATCTTGACGCGCTGTGCCTCACCGCCCGACAGCGTGCCCGATTGCCGGTCAAGCGAGAGGTAGCCCAGTCCGATCTCCACGAACGAGTCAAGCGTCTGTTGCAGCGCGCCGAGCAGCGGCGCCACCGACGGTTCGTGGACGCCGCGGACCCATTCGGCCAGGTCGCTGATCTGCATCGCGCACGCATCGGCGATGTTGATCCCGCCAATCCGCGACGATCGCGCTCCTTCGCTGAGACGGCTGCCGCCACACGCGGGGCAGGCGGTGAAGGTCACCGCCCGATCCACGAACGCCCGGATATGCGGCTGCAGCGCCTCCCGGTCCTTGGAGAGCATCGACTTCTGGATCTTCGGGATCAGTCCTTCGTAGGTAAGGTTGATGCCGTTGATCTTCATCCTGGTTGGCTCGCGATGGAGGAAGTCGTGCAGCTCAGTCTCGGTGTAGTCGCGGATCGGCTTGTTCGGGTCAAGGAAGCCTGAGTCGGTGTAGGGCCGCACGGTCCACCAGCCGTCCACCTTGTAGCCGGGGATGGTGATCGCGCCCTCGGCAAGTGATCTGGAGTCGTCGAAGAGTTGAGTGAGGTCGATATCGGAAACCGAGCCCAGGCCTTCGCAGCGCGGACACATACCGCCGGTGCGGGTGAAGTTCTGCCGCACAGTCTTTCCGTCACCACGTTCGATCGTGATCGCGCCACTCGCTCGGACCGAGGGAACATTGAAGGAGAACGCATTGGGCGAGCCGATGTGCGGCTGCCCGAGCCGGCTGAACAGGATCCGCAGCATCGCGTTGGCGTCCGTTGCGGTACCGACCGTGGAGCGGACGTCGGCACCCATCCGCTGCTGGTCGACGATGATCGCGGTCGTCAGCCCCTCGAGTACGTCGACCTCGGGACGCGCCAGCGTCGGCATGAAGCCCTGTACGAAGGCGCTATACGTCTCGTTGATCAGCCGCTGTGACTCCGCGGCAATCGTGCCGAACACCAGTGAGCTCTTGCCCGAGCCGGAGACGCCGGTGAATACCGTCAGCCGGCGCTTCGGGAGCTCGACGCTGACGTCCTTGAGGTTGTTCTCGCGCGCGCCATGCACGCGGATCAGATCGTGGGCGTGGCTGCCCCTGGCCATCATCTCGGCGATGGTTCGGCGCTTCAGAGAGTTCAGGCGCTGACGGCTGTTGGCGACTGTTGCAACAGCCGGAATTCGTTTCCAGACGGATCGCGAAACGCAGCGTCGATGCCGTATCCTCGTTCGCCGGCCGGACGGGTGAATTCAATTCCTTTCGCCTTCAGCTCCTCGTATTCGGCAAAGCAGTCGTCGGTGGTGAAGACAATCGTACTCAGCATCCCCGTTGCAACGGCATTTGCCACATTCTCTGCAGTCGCCTCATCCATTGGAAATCCAGGCTTCGACAGAACGATGGATAGCTCCGGTTGATTCTTTGAAGCAACAGCGAGCCAGCGATAGCTGCCGTTTTTCACGTCTTCACTGACCTCAAAGCCGAGTTTTTGAAAGAACTCCAACGCTTCGTCCTGGTCACGCACCCACACGGTCGCGTTTCTCACCTGCAATGTCATTTCGTTCTCCTTTGTCAGATTGGATTACACGCAATCCTACCCGTCCGGCTTCAGGTGCGTCTTCTTCCATCCTGCTCAATTGAGGCCGGTCGACGGCGTGCAGCACGCATGGCGGGATTACGCGTGCGATGAGTGCCGGAAGGTGCTGGGCTCGGTAGCGCGTCGGCGTGAGATGATAGGCGCGACCAAATGCCGACGTGAATGAGCCAACGCTCGTAAATCCAACGGACATGCAGATATATGCGACGGAGTAATCGGTATTACGCAAGAGCGATGCAGCTCGTTCCAGTCGCCGGCTACTAAGGTACTGATGTGGCGTTTCACCGAACACGGCGCGAAACTGGCGTGCAAAGTGCGCGCTTGAGAGATGTGCTGCCCGCGCAATATCCGCGATCGAAAGCGCCTGCGCGTAGTTCGCGTCGATGAAATCGCGCGCTCGAAGCAGATGTCGAGACAGCTCCGCCTTTCGGCGTTGGCGTTGGTTACCGTGCGTACCGGCTCTCATCATCGCACCTCGGTGGGGCTACCCTGAAGATCGTTTGCCCGAATCTATCTGCGACCACATCGTGGATACGTCCTGAATGTTCCAGATCTCCACGATCTTTCCGCCTTCCAGGCGCAGGAAACTCATGTTCGGGAACGAAACAGGTTGCCCCGATCTCCGCGGATCGTCAGGATCGTCATACACGCCGTCGGTGTGCCAATGAATTGCTACCATATTGCCCTCGGCGACCATGGCCTCGAGCTGCACGCGCCGTTCCGTGACGGGCCCGCGATTCGCGCGCAACCGCTCGATCGACCGCGCGCCACGGATGGGCTGGAGCCAGCCACATTGATGCAGGACGCAGTCGGGCGCAAGCAACTGCTCGAGCGGGGCCGGATCGCCGGCCATCAATGCCTCAAAAGCGGCCCGAGCAATTGCCTTGTTCTCGTCGATCATGCCACCACTCTGGGACGACGCCGGGCCCACGTGGTCAAACTGGTCCGGCAATCTACCCGTTCCTACCGCGTGCGATGGAACACTACGTCGAGGTCGACAAACTCCGGCCGTCCGTCAAAGATCTCCATCATGCGTTCGACGCGCTTGGCCTGTTCGGGGCTTCGTTCGTTTCTCGCGCCTTCTCTTCACTCTCGAAGACAACCAGCGTGTAGTACTCGCCAGGATCGTTCCGGTTGACGGACGTCGTGATGGCTACCCAGGGGGTAGACGCAGCGTTGTCGGCATCAAGTTCCTGAGGCAATTCTTGCGCGTCTTGCTCTTTTCCCGGCTTGATTCGTGATTTGATCAGTTGGGCGAACATTGGATACTCCCTGGTACGGATACGGCGCTGTGATCGGTGTATAGTTCGGCCCATGCCGGCCAACCCGAATCATACCTCCTTTCTTCGTGCTCAACCCGCCGAACTCAAGGGTCACGAGACAGATGGAAACCGCCCCTTCGGTAAATGCGGTAACGCGCTACAGCTGCGACGTACAGAACGGGCAGCGCGTGGCGGCTACGGGTATGCTGCTCGTGCAGTACGGACAGTCGCGCACCGGCGCAGGAGTGGGAGCAGGTTTGAACCGCTCCATGAGACGGGTATATGGCCTGACCACCAGGAAGTAAATCACCGCGGCGATGATAACGAAGGCAATAAGCGCGTTTATGAAGTCGCCATACAGAAACCTACTGTGGTTGATGGTGAAGTTCAGGGCCGAAAAGTCAGGCTTGCCGCCGATTGCCGCAATTAGCGGCGTAATGAGATCTTTGACAAATGCCGTGACCACGGCGCCAAACGCCGCTCCGATGACCACGGCAATCGCAAGATCGACGACATTGCCGCGCAGGAGAAATTCTCTGAATCCCTTCATGCTTCCCTCCACCATACGTTTCGGATTCCGCTACCGAGATTCTGCCCCAGGCGCCATCCGACTTTCAACTCGTGCCCGGCCCGGAGACACGTACATCCGCGCCGCAGCGTGACATTCTGTGCTCTGGCACCACGGACACCCGTTCTCAATGGTGTATCTCTAACCGTCACACTTCGGATGAGATGAACCACTGCTATTCAGGGTCCGGCGGATCAATAGGAAGCGAGAGATACATCGTGGATCCCGTGCTTTTCTCTAATCCGGCTACGAGCGTACCACCGTGCGCTTCGACGATGCCGCGGGCCAGGTACAGTCCAAGTCCGAGTCCATTCGATTTGTTGCCTTTCGTGAATCGGTCGAAGAGTATGGGAACCAGTTCGGGCGGGATGCCGGGCCCCTGGTCCGTCACTCGCAGAACCACCCAGTTAGCATGGTCGCGGGCTTCGTGCAGCAGCTGCACCGTGACGACACCCTTTCGGGGTGAATGTTGCATGGCGTTTGCTACAAGGTTCTCCAGTGCTTGACGAAGACGAAAAGGATCCGCGTATCCTACCAGGTCATCGGGCAACTGGAGATCTACCGGATAACCCTCCGGCAAAAGTGTGGCCACCACATCCCGCACCAGCATCACGAAGTCGACCGGTTGCGCCTCGATCGAAAATATCCCCCGTTCCAGCCGTGCCACGTCGAGCTGGTCCTGGAGCATATGCTCGATGTGCAGAATCGATCGTTCGGCTCCCTTCGCACTCTTCAGGTAATCTGCGCGCCCTTCGTGCTTCGCCCTTTGAGCGATGACTATTACGTAAGCCTTTAATGGCGTGAGACGGTTACGCAGATCGTGCGCCAAAATCGTCAGAAGCTCCTCAGCCGCCATGCGGCGCGCGGATAGAAGAAGGTCGGCAGCAGCCTGCTCGCTTCGCTCAGCACGTTCGGCCGCAACCCCGACGAAGGTTGCGACAGTTTGCAGAAATGAGAGGTCATCCTCTGTATAGAGATCGATCCGCGTGCTCTCGGCCAACAGCACGCCTCGTCGAGAACCGGCCACGTCGAGTGGGACGGTCAGCAACGACTGTACGCCGAGTCCTTCCGTTACCCCGTGCAGCATGCCCGGATCATCTCGGGCACGTCCCGTCCGGTATGATTCGCCGGTTTGAAATACCTGGACCTCCCGTCCACCGTTTGCAATCGGCATGCGGTCCATCCCAATCGCGAATTGCTTGCGGCCCATGGGCGTATTGCTGGAGCCAAGCGCGATAAGCGTATTCGAGTGCTCTTCCAGGATAAAAGCATCCACTTTATCTGCACTCAATACCTCCGCTACCAGGTCGGAGGCCTGGTCCAGGGCCTCTGACAGCGAAGATGCCTCGATTGCAAGGAGACGTCGAATCATACGTAGAAGCACTGCTCCGGAATGCTCGCTGGGGTCTGCCGGCACCGCATACGCAATGCTGTCGTCTCCAAAGCCGGCGGCGGTGAGCATGGTAAATAAGCTTGAATCGAGGCTGGAGGCCAGGTGCGACAACGACGGTAGCGACGGCATGCCGTACGTGCCGGTCTCCAGCACGGATACTCGCTCCTGAGTCCACCCGACTCGTTCGGCAAGTTGAGCTTGGGTCAAGCCCAGACCGTGACGCTGTCGCCGTATAAAGTTACCGAGCTTGTGCAACTGTGAGCTGTTGACGGCGGTGAAGTCGGCGACCACGATGTAAGCCTTGTGCGAATTCTGTCCTCCAGGCGAAAGCCGCCTGGAGCCTAAATCGGCACCGAAAGCATATAGTCTGTGCTGACTGGCCCCATCTATTAGTGCTCAGTATCGCACCATTTGCATGTAATAACAAACATATTGGTGATTCAACATAAAAGAAGCGCAACCCTGCGTGGGTTGCGCGCCTGTACACTCGTCTTCACGCCCGCGAGCACGGGTGACAAGAAAAGCTCCAGAGTCCAAAGTACGACGGGTCGGGAGAGTGACTTCGATGCTGTACAGTACTGGCCCCGTTCTGTGCGTATCCCGAACGGCATGGGACTTGCTTAGAACAAAGGCTGATAGTGATACACAACCCTGTATCGCGGTTCGTTCATAGGAGGTTTCACATGGCGACGAACACTGGGAGTGTCAGCACCGGCATGGACGTACTGGATTCGACCGGCGAGAAGATCGGCAGTATTGCCGATGTTCTGACACTGGCAGCCTATAGTCAATCGGCACAGAGCGACCCGTACGCGTCGAGCACGACGGGCTCTGATACGGACGGTGGATTGGGTGCGGCAGACGGCAATACCGTTCTCAAGGTCAGTGAAGGCGGCGTCCTCGGTATTGGTGCAAAGGAGCTTTATATTCCTTTCGATGCCGTGCAAAGTATCGTGCCTGGTGAGAGCGTGACGATCAATTGCGCGCAGGCGCAGTGCGATAGCCTTTACAGCCAAAAGCCAAGTTTTCTCGACAATGTGTAGCGGCTAGACGCGGACGGCGGACACCGTTGACCGGTGTCCGCTTGTTCTCGACGTCGCAAAAGCGCTGGACTGTTGTCGCGCTTACACGCCACCCATATACTCGCGGCGAACTCCTTCGCTGTTGAGTAGTTCTTGGGAGGTTCCCTGCAGCACCACCCGTCCGGAACGCAGCACGTATCCCCGGTGGGCAATGGAAAGTGCCATAAAGGCGTTTTGTTCGACCATGAAGATGGTGGTGCCCTGTTTGTTGATGGTCTGAATGGTATCGAAGACTCGTTCCACGAAGATCGGTGAGAGACCCATCGACGGTTCGTCCATGATCATCAGCTTGGGACGAGCCATAAGAGCTCGTCCGATAGCCAGCATCTGCTGCTCGCCGCCGCTCATCGTTCCAGCCGTTTGATGACGTCGCTCCTGCAATCGGGGAAATAGCTCGTAGACACGAGCAATGTCCCCTCCTATATCCTTGTCCGTACGCACGTACGCACCCATTCGAAGGTTATCTTCGACCGAGAGGCGTCCGAATACGCGCCGACCCTCGGGTACGGGTGCAATGCCGGCTCGGACGATAGCAGCCGTGGAAATCGTGTCGATACGGCGCAAACCGAAGTCAATGCTGCCTTTCGTGGGCCGAACGATTCCCATAATCGCTTTCATAGTGGTCGTTTTCCCGGCGCCGTTACTTCCCAGGAGCGCTACGATTTCGCCCTGATTGACGACGTAGTCCACGTTGTGCAGCACCTGGATCTGGCCGTAGGAGGTGTTGACCCCGTTGAAGCGCAGTAAATGCTCTCCGGTGGGGTGATTGACGTCTCCCGGGCGTTCGCTCTGATCTATCGGGGGAGCCGATGGCACCGCCGCGATTTCATCCTCGGGCACTGGTCGATCTCCTTCCCAGATACGCTTCAATAACCCGTTCGTCGTTACGAACTTCCTCGGGAAGTCCCTCCGATATCTTCGTGCCATAGTCAAGCACCACGATCCGCTCCGACATGCCCATCACGACGTTGAGGTTGTGTTCGATCAGCAAGACGGTTGTGCCGCGATCGCGAATGGCTCGCACATATCCCATGAATTCCACCGTTTCCGTTGGGTTCATACCGGCACTGGGCTCGTCGAGCATCAACAGCTGCGGCTCAGAAACGATGGCACGGGCCAGTTCGAGCAAGCGACGATCGGCATAGGCCAGGTCCATGCACCGGCGGTAGGCAGCGGGAGCAAGCCGGTCTCCAAACAGTCCGAGTGCATCCATGGCCAACTGGCGGGCCCTACGCTCTTCGTTCCGCACCCACGGCGGTTTGATGACGTTCCCGAACAGACCGGCGTGAAGTCGCGAGTGATAGCCGATCAGGACGTTTTCCAGAACCGAGAGATTGGCAAAAAGACGCTGGTTTTGAAAGGTACGGGCGATACCACGTTTTTGCACGCGGTCGGGACTGAGACCCGCGATATCTCGGCCGTCGAACAGAATCTCTCCGGTATCGGGAGTGTAGAGGCCACTGATTAAATTGAACACCGTGGACTTCCCGGCGCCGTTTGGACCGATCAAGCTGGTGATGCTGCCACGCGCGACGTAGAAATCCAGATTCTGCACCGCGGCCAGGCCACCAAAGTTCTTGGTTAAGTTCGTTACCTCGAGAACGTTGTCCGCCACCGTGGAAGATTCCGATGCATGAGGAGTGTACGTCTGTGCCATGCTCCGCCCTTGACCGAAACTTTTCTCCATGGTACAGATATCGGTGAGCCGTATGCAGCCCAGGCGTCAATACCGCTACACTGATGCACTGCACTTCTGGGCAGTGGCTACCCGGGAGTTCGGCAATTTGGAGAAGAACCGAGTAAGCACGCGCCCGGAATGCTACGGGCGCGATTTTTCGTATAGTTGTTGCAGTCGGCATTCCTTTTAGTTAGCGAGTTAGTTAGCGAGAGTTATGGCAGCAGGGATTACGGCAAGTCAACCATCGTCGGTCAGGCAAATTGCCGGCAGGAACCTGGGGCTCCTCTATTCCATCGGAATTGTGATCGCCATGCTGCTGGTGGCACGCGCGCTGGGAATCAATGCATTTTCGATTCTCATTTCGGGCCTGGCACTCGGCTCGCTCTACTCAGTGGTGGCCCTGGGTTACACCATGGTGTACGGCATTATCGAGCTCATCAACTTCGCTCACGGTGACGTTTTCGCATTTGGTGCATTCTCCTCCGTGTGGCTCATGGAGCGCATGGATAAAAACATGGCCGACGTCACCTACCAGTACAGCAACGTCCTGCTCGCTATTGGAACCATCGCGCTGGCCATGATCTTCGCGGCCGTGATGTGCGCCATCCTGGGAGTGATCGTCGAACGCGTGGCGTACCGGCCGTTGCGCAACGCTCCTCGACTCGCCCCGTTGATCACGGCGATCGGCATGTCGTTCATCATTGAAAACATCATCTTGCAGTGGCGCGGCGGTTCCAATGTGTCGTACCCGTCGATCGTTGCGCTTACCCACCCTTCGCTGTTCGGAGCCACATTTAATAATGTAGACGTCATCGCCATTGTCGCCGCCCTGGTCATGATGCTCATACTGGATCGCTTTGTGAACGGTACCAAGATGGGCAAGGCGATGCGCGCTGTGGCCCAGGATCGAGAAGCGGCGCAGATGATGGGCATCAATGTCGACCGTATCATTACGTTGACCTTTATCGTGGGTTCGGGACTGGCGGGCGCCGGGGCCGTGGTCTACGGCATGGACCTCGGCAGTATCGGCTACAACATGGGGTTCACGCTCGGTCTCTACGCGTTCACCGCCGCGGTGTTGGGCGGAATCGGGAACATCCGCGGCGCCATGCTGGGTGGGTTGCTCATCGGCCTCGTCCAGGCATTCGTCAACACCCTCGATAACGGACAGGGAACAGCGTGGTCCGATCCAGTCGTCTTTGCCGTGTTGGTACTCGTTCTGGTCTTTCGCCCCTCCGGCTTGCTCGGCGCCCAGATTCCGGAGAAGGTGTAGTGGCCCGCGCAAGCGTTCCGATGAGCGGTGGGCGCCGGCGCTGGACGGCTTCTCTCTCAGCGGCGAGGACACGCATTATCGATCGGCGCGAGTATCGTTGGGCGTTCCTTATTCTGCTTCTGCTGGTGGCTCTGATTTTTCCGCAACTCGTGGGACAGGTTCAGATCGATGCCGCCACCGAGGCAGAAGTGTTCGTATTGCTGGCACTGGGTCTCAACATCGTCGTCGGTTATGCCGGCTTGCTCGATCTCGGGTACGCTGCATTCTTCGCCATCGGAGCCTTGACTCTCGCCTGGCTAGGATCGCCGCACTTCTCAGTGACGAGTCACTCCTTTAGCAGTCCTTTGCTCAGCTTTGGACCGCACGGCATTTTCGTCAACTTTTTCCTGATGATCCCGATCGCGGCCATCACAGCTGCATTCTGCGGCGTCTTGTTTGGCGCGCCAACGCTGCGCCTACGCGGTGACTACCTGGCCATCGTGACGCTCGGATTCGGTGAGATTGTCCCCCGTGTCATGCAAAACCTGGGACCGAACAATACCTTCAACTGGCCCGATATTACCGGTGGAGTCAATGCCATTGTGGGCATCGAATCTCCGCCCACGGTCAATCTGTTCGGCCTCCACGGCAACTTCAACGGCAACACCCTGGCGCCCTGGTATTACCTCGGACTGATCATGGTGGTGTTCACCGTCATCGTGATCCGCAACCTTCGAGAATCCCGTCTGGGTCGCGCCTGGGCTGCCATTCGAGAGGATGAGATCGCCGCGGCTCACATGGGAATCAACATTATGCGCACCCGTTTGATGGCGTTTGGGCTGGGCGCTGCGTTCTCGGGATTCGGGGGCGTATTGGAAGCTTCGCGGCTTGGTAGCGTCTTTTACACCACGTTCAGCTTCAACGTTTCCATCACTATTCTCGTCATGGTCATCCTGGGTGGCATGGGCAGCATGCCGGGTGTGATGATTGGCGCGGTCATCATGTCGTACCTCAATCTCTTGTGGCTCAAGGACATTAGCGACTCGATCAACACGCTGGGAGGACACCTCCAAAGCGGCCCGAGTTTTGTTGGGTCACTCGGTAGTTGGCTACACAACGTCAATCTCGAGACGGCCAGTCCTCTGTTGTTCGGTATTATCTTGCTTGGCACGATGCTGCTGCGCCCACAGGGAATCTGGCCATCCCGCACTAGAACGCTCGAATTGAAGCCGGAAACGGAAGGAGTTTTGCAAGAGGAAGATGCAGAACTCTATTCCGTTCGCACCGAATGACACGGATAGAGGTCGCTCGACTGGTGGGAGATACGGGCAGCTGTAAGGTGCGTCCGTTACGTTGATCCCCATTCGTTCGTTTCCTTGACTGGACTCTATAGAAACGAAACCGGCACCCGAACGGATGTAAGCCCTCGCACGGGGCGCTCACAATACACAGGAGGTATAGCGGAGAAGGAGCACTTGATATCGACGGATCTTTGCACGAACACAGCCGAATAATGGATTTGGAGGAGATAGCTTGAAGAAGATCTTGTATCTGAGTATGATCCTGGCGTTTGTGGGATCGTTCGTGGTGGCGCGTGGCACGACGCTCGCGGCCCGCTCGAACGCTCCCATGATGAACGTGCGCCTCTGTTCTTCCGCCCCAGTGGGCGTGGGCGGAGACGCTCACATCGTTCAAGGCATCTGGCACGGTGTCTCGGTCGCGACTGCTACATGGCGCGCACGGTTCAAGAAAGTGGGCCTGAATCTCCAGGCGCCGGCGTACCTGGACGATGCCAAGTCGGACGGTAGCGCGGTTGACCCGGCCAAGGAAGCCTCGAACGCCCGAACGTGCCTCGCGAACCCGGCCGACATGGGCTATATCGGGACGTTGAATTCCAGCATGGCCCAGGTTTCCGAGCCGATTCTGAACCGCGGTGGCATGGTCATGATCAGCCCGTCCAACACCAATCCGGTGCTGACCAGTCCCCTGCAGCGCGGCACCTACGAGCCCCTCACCGCCAGTGGCCGCCTCAAGCACCCGACGTACTACCGGGTTGTGACCACTGACGCCCTGCAAGGCCCGGTGGGCGCACTCTACATGAAGTCGCTCGGCATCAAAAACTTCTTCCTGGTCGACGACCAGCAGACCTACGGCGCCGGCCTGGCGCAGCACATGTCCGCCTGGGCCACGGGCCATCTCGGCATGACAGAAGTAGGCAGCGGTCACCTCGATACCTCGAGCACCGCGTCGACCGCGACCTCCGCCGCCGCTGTGGCACGCGAAGTCGTGCAGAAGAATCCCCAGGCGATCTACTGTGGATGCGATGAACCGTACGCCGGCCCGATGTTGAAGGCCGCACGCCGTGCCGGATTCAAGGGTTACTTCTTCGGTGGCGATGCCATCAACGACGTATCGTTCGGCACCTTCGCCGGTGGTAACGCCAATCTCACCGAGAGCTATTCGACCACGGTCGGCAACCCGGCAGCAACGCCGGCCTCCTTCACCAACCTGGAGCACAAATACTTCCGCGGGTTCATCGCCGGACCTTACGACGCACTGTCATTCGATGCGTCGAATGTCGTCCTTCAGTCGATCTACAAGGCAAAGCAGGCCGGCGTGCTGAAGGGCTCTCCCTTCCAGCGTCGCTCATCGATCTTGAAGTACGTCGCCAGCGGCACGTATCACGGAACGGTTGGCACCTTCCACTTCGACAAGAACGGCGATACGTCTCTGCGTACCCTGTCGGTGTGGACCTGGAAAGGTAGCGCCTGGTCGCTGCTCAAGGTCTTCACCAATGCGACCCTCCCGGCGGGCATTCAGCCCACCCCGTAGGTCCGCTGAAACGTGAGTTCACTGGAAGGCCGGCACGTAGGTGCCGGCCTTCCTTCACTGTGATCAGGTATCGTGTCATGCACCTGTTCTTCAACGAGCGCCGCTCCACCACATCGAAGGCTTCGACGGTACGGCGCGGCCGAACTTCTGCGACTCGACATATGCGTGGACGAGCGGCACTCCAGACGGTGTTAGTGCTGTCCCCCATGTCGATCCTTGCAGGGTGCGGTCACAACGCAGAGGCTCCTCGAGCCACTCCACCTTCCAATCTGGCCGCGGTGCAGCTCACCACGCGCGACGTGCCCAGGGGGTTCTATCTGGAACGCCGTCTCACGCTCAATCCCAACGAGACGGCTCGCGGTCAACATATCGATCCACTGCGCTATGCACGGCACGGAGGCGGAGCATCGCTTTCGGAGCTCTTTGTGTTGCACCATCCGACCGATATCGGCATCACCGTTATCTTCACTCAAGTCTTTCAGTTTTCTTCCAGTGCGAATGCACGATGGGGCTTTACCGTGCTCCGGGCCGCAACCGGACACTCGGGAACGATTGGCACCGAGCAACAGTACGTGACGGTTGGAGCCACTCCGACCCCGCTGCCGACCCTCATCGCCATCATTAAACATCCACTCCCTCCACCCGTGACCCAATACACGCCGGTGCGGGCACCCGCCATCGGTGCGCAGAGTGCCGGATTTACCAATACCTCTGCCGCGTACGCGGGCGAGTACGTTTTTACGAATCAGGCACTGCTCTTTCAAGACGGGCAGTACTGCGTCATAGTTCACATCTCCGGAAACTACGGCCAGGTTCCGATGAGTGCGGCTACAGCGTTGGCCCGCCGAATTGAAAGGCGAATTCCCCTCCTGAAGAGGTGACTTTACGCTAAGATGAGCACGCACTCGCAGGGCGCCCTACACCCAGTTCGGAGGCGGTTTCTGCCAATTCAGCTCCGCCGGCTCGTGCCGGTCTTAACACTTCTTGCCGGTTTTCTGATTCCGGTCGGACTGTTCTCGCATGGGTACCCGGCACACGCGTACGGCAATCCGAGCACGTCCAGTGTGGCTGTCACGGCGCTTGTGCCAAACCCAACGGTCGTGCCTGTTCCCGTGGCGGAGAGTACCCCGCCGCGCCACTACGTGGTGATGATCGTTATCGACGCGAGCCCGGCGTCGAACGTGGTAATGAGCGGTCTACCGCATATCCATGCGTTGATGCAGAACGGTATCGTCTACGACCGTGCCTTTGTCGGACAGCTGGAAAGCAGCACGCCGGGCGTGCACGTCACCTTTGGGACCGGGACACTGCCGCGCGAGAATGGGTTCCTGGGCTTTGGCTGGGCCGCCGCCGATACGCGAAAGTACGTCGATTTCCGGACGTTGCTCGCGAACCGCATGATCGATCCCGTTCTCCAGAACCTGCCGGTCCCCAGCATCGCGTCGCGCCTCCATCAGTTCATGCCTCACGCCGTCTCCGTTGCCGCCAGCGGACATAAAGATTACGCCACGGTTGGACTTGGCGGCGGTTGGGCGGATTACGAACTGTACGGTAAAGGGGTAAAGAACACTTTTGTGCCAACCTTTATGCACGCTCCGCCGCCTTTGACGCCCAGTGAAAAGCAAAGCCTGGTGGTAAAGACTCCGCTTCCACCGGGTGCGGAGGATTCATGGGCACTCCGCTATGCCGCCGATGTGGTGACGCACGTGAAACCGCGCCTGCTTATGATCAATCTTCCGGAAATCGACACATATGGGCACTGGGACGGCCCGGCTGATAAGCCGTTGGTCCATACCCTGATGTTGAATATCGATCGCGGCATCGGCATGCTGGAATCCACGTATCGTCGCCTTGGGCTTCTGGGGCGAACCGATTTCATCATCACGGCCGATCACGCCATGATGGAATCGCTACCCGCCCGGAATTTCGGGCTGGTGGGCGTCGCGGCTACCGCGGCCGGAGCGAAGGTAGTCCGGGCCGATGGTGCGGGCGGAGCTATCTGGCTGCAAGACCCGGCGCAGGCAAAGGTCGTCGCCGAGCATCTCTCGGCTCTCCATCCGGCGCACGTGATGGCCATCTTCTATCGCACGCGCCCTGGCAACGACTACACCTATCTTCAAGCATCTCCCATGTCGTGGTTAGTGAGACCGGCCGAGGGTGCAGCGCTGCAGAGGCTCGTCAACACCACGGCGGGGCAGAACGGTCCAGATCTGTGGGTGCTTTATCGTGAAAATTACACCACGCTGGTAACGAATACATCGGGCAAGTGGAAAGGTACTCACGGCGGTTCAACCTGGAAAGTTCAGCACGTCCCCCTGATCATGAGCGGCCCGGATATCAAACGCGGCGTTCATTCACAATTCCCCAGTCGCGCCATAGACATCGCACCGACGATCGAACGCATGTTGGGGCTGCCGCCGATTCACCGCGATGGAGTTATTCTGGCTGACGCATTTACCGACGCTCAACCCTACGAGCTAAAGCCGCAGCGAGCTATTGCACCGATGCTGGCAAGCGATGTTGAAGCGATGCAAGAGCAGTCCACCTGGGATGACAACAACGACCATCCCTGGCCGAGAGTGCCGCACCACCCCGCCAATTGCACGCTCGCGCCCGATCCCACGACGCAACATGCCGCCGTCTGTAAGCCAAAGGCGGCCGCGCCGACGAACGAGTAGGAGCACCCCTACCGCCGCAGCTCCACCACGAGCCACCCCAACGCAAACACGATACCCAGAGCCACGAGCCCACCAAGCGCAAAGGGTAGAGAAGTTCCACCAGGGGCGATGGCGGCCTCGGTGACGGCACGTTGGCGTACCATCGCGAGATCCTGTTGGGCGCGCTGCATCAGCGCATCCACGTAGACGTTCAGCGTCGCGTCCATTCGGGTCTGTGCAGCGACATCCGCGGGATTGGGTGACGTGAAGGCATCCGCCAGTACGATACCGTCCCGCGCTTTGGGAACGATACCCATGAAGCGCTCGATTGTCGGCGCGATATCGGCCAGACGTGCCGGGTGGTTCGACACTCCGGGACTCACGCCCGGACCCGACATAATCAGGGTCACGTGTTGCGATCCCCAGTCGGCTCCGCCGTGACGGCCGCGCATGCGATCGAGACCACTGTTCCGCGAGTTCTCACGCTGCAAAATGGCGATGTCTTCACCGGTCGGCCCGGCCTCCGTACTCAAGAGATAGTCATAGGTTGCTTTCAGCGCGGGAGAACATGATTCGCAACCCGCCATCTTGTAGGCATACGCGCCGCCGGTATGGGTGATGTAGTACACAGCCGAGGCATTGGCAAAGTGTTTGTTGAAAATTGCGGTCGCGGTGCGAGCGTTCTGAGCCGGGTCTTTCAGCCAGATGGACGTCATGGTGGGCCCGCCCTTGCCGCCACCGTTGGTGAGGATAATCGACTTCTGCCCGAGCATTCCACGGATAAAGCTCACCACCGCGTCCTTATTCAGGACGCGATTCTGCGACTGAATCATGCCGTGATCGGCAGTGATGACGAACAGCGTCTGGTTGTAAATCCCTGCTTTTTTGTAGGCCGCGATCAGGGTTCCCAGATCCGAGTCGAAGGACCGATAGAGCCGGGTCTCTTCGGGATACCAATTCAATGACCAGTGACCAACGGTGTCGACTTCGGGCAGGTTCAGTAGGATGCCACGCGGTTTGTACTGCTGAAGGGCACGCACGGCAAAGCGCATAACCAGCGAGTCCTGCTGACCGAGCGGAAGGGGATCGTAGACCAACGGCACGGTGCTCCCATTGCTTGTCACCAGCTTGGTCCGTAACGTCGGGTCTTGCAGCAGCCCGGTCGGTACCGGATGTCCCGGACTCAAACTGTACGGCGCCCAGTTGCCGTTGATCCGATCGTACGAGAAGATGAAATTCGCATCCGGCCCACCTAACGGTCCAGCCGCATGGAAGTGCGCGCCACTCCCGGCAATCACCAAGCCCTTGGGATACTTGCTATGGATCACACCGGCCAGGGTCGGTGTCCCGGAATCCTTGATGAGCTTGAATGCCCAGCCATTCTGGTAGTTCTGGAGGGCTTGCATGGTGGGAGAGATCTTGCCGGTACTGTGGATCCCCCAATCCCAGTTGACGATGCCGCCGTCGTCTTTGGGCAGTGAGCCGGTACCGATGACGGCGTGGCCGGGAGGCGTGATGCTCATCAAATCGCCCACCCACGCCCGGTCGTACATGCGCCCATGCTGCAGAAGGGCACGCATATTGGGCATGACGCTCAGGTTCCGTGTGATGTAATCGGGACGTCCTGCATCCAGCACGATCATGACGACATACTGCGCCGCCGGCGGCGCCGAAGCAGCACGCGCGACACCCGGTAAAGCGCCGGCGAGAACTGACAGCATGAGCAACGGGACACCCAGACGTTTCATAGATCCCTTCCTTCGATCATCACTCGGACCGCACGACGCGACACACGGACGCAGCGTAGCTGTCCATGCCCCTGTGAGGCAAACTGAAGGAGAGCCGGGTGGCTCGGTATGAGGCACCGGCATTGTATGGTGGCTTTGACGGATATCGTATTCGGCGGAAGGAAATGCTGGTGCCCGACAGGGTTGTCTATGTTTCGCGACTGGTTCGTCTCCCCCTGGTCGGCACTGACGGTACCGAGATCGGCCGTCTGGTTGATGTGGTGGTACGGGCCGCATCCGGTGGCGAAGCGCCTCGGGTGAACGGATTTGTGATGTCTGGTGGCCGGCGCCGCGTATTCGTAAGCGCCGGCCGAGTCGGCGAGCTCAATGCCGACGGCGCACGGCTTCGATACGGATCTATCAACCTGCATCAGTTTGCACTCCGACCCGGCGAATCGCTGGTGTCGGGAGAGATCATCGGTCAGCGAGTGCGTGGGCGGCGGGTGGTCGATATCGGCATCAGCCCGGTACACGGCGTGAGCTCGGCCTGGGAGGTTTCCACGGTCGCGCTCTCGCACAGCGGCTTACTACCGAGTCATCGTATTCCAGAAATAGTCGATTGGTCCGAAGCGGCCGAGCTGTTCGCGGAGGAGCGCGTGACCGGGCGGCAGGCAATGGCCATTGGATCGCTTCATCCAACTGAAATGGCGGAAGCGATCCGAAAGCTTCCTCCCGAGCGGCGGCGTATTCTGGCACGAGAGCTCGAGGAGGAGCGTCTGGCGGACTTACTGGAAGAGCTGCCGGAAAGCGAGCAAGTACGAATCGTGGAAGGACTGGACCTGGAGCATGCGGCACGTGTACTCGATGAAATGGAAGCGGACGATGCCGCGGATTTACTGGGTGAATTGCCCACAGGTCGCCGGGATGAATTACTCGGCGCCATGGCACCGGACGAGGCGGAGCCGGTGCGGCGCCTCTTGAGCTACGGCGCGAACACCGCCGGTGGACTCATGACACCGGAGCCGGTAATCATGCCGCCCACCGCGACCGTGGCGGAAGCGCTCGCTCGCATACGGGATTCAGACTTGCCTGCGGCCATGGCGGCTGAGGTTTTCGTCACCGCTCTACCAAATGAAACACCAACCGGTCGATACATGGGGGTGATCGGTTTCCAACGATTGCTACGGGAAGTGCCTTCCAAGCCGCTCCTGCGCTGCCTCGACAATCAACCGGAGCCAATATCGCCGGACGTCACGGATCACGAAGTCGCGATTCGTCTGGCGGCGTACGATGCGGTGGCCGTCCCGATCGTGGACGATGACGGGCGACTGGTTGGCGCGGTGACCGTCGACGATGTGCTCGACCGCCTCCTGCCGGGAAACTGGCGCCGATGAGGAAGTAATGCCGGACAATCTCTCGACCCCGCGAGGCGCGCGCCGCCGTACCTACAACCCGGACGCATTCGGATCGTTTGCCGAGACGATCGCGCGCTTCCTGGGCACCGGCCGCTACCTCGGTATTCAAACCGTCCTGGTAATCGTGTGGATATCGATCAATGTCGCAGCTCTCAGCCTCCGGTTCGATCCATACCCTTTTATCTTGCTGAATCTCATGTTTTCCACGCAGGCCGCCTACGCTGCGCCGCTTATTCTGCTCGCCCAAAATCGCCAGACCGATCGCGACCGCATTCAGGCAGAGCGGGATCGAGAGGCGAACGCGCGCTCCCTCGCCTCCCTGGATTTTCTGGCCCGCGAGATGGCCGCGATTCGCATTTCCCTGGAGAACAAAGTAGATCGGGACGATCTCGACGACGCGATGTCACGGCTACTTGCCGCGCTCGAGCACAGCAGCGCAACGGCGGCCGAGTCATACGTGGACGACGATCTCTCTCGCGTGTCCCAACGCTGAAGGCAAACACGCTTGAATTGTCGCCGTCGCACTCGAACGGATCTGGCGGCTCGTCAATCGGTGTGGCCAGCAACACTTGACGATAGTTACGAAGCGCTCACTCCTGGTGGACGAGCTGTTAATCAGTGAGGAATAGCACCTTATCGGTCTTGAGGTCGGTGAGCACGATGACCTCTCCCTGTATGTTCACGCCTTCATCCGGAGGAAGCGAGTTATACATCCCGCTGAGCACCAGAACTTGCACGCGCCGGTGGGCGCCGAAGCGACGGATGAGATCGGCTGTATTGACGTTCTGCCGAAGAGCCGTGTTTGTCAAGCTGGGGAGGATCGACGGCAGTGCGCCAAGCTCCGCATTGCGCGTGTGGACGATAACCGGCTGGTGTATCCAGACCATCACGTTGTTGGCGTAGATCAGTCCAGCCCGGGTCGGAGCACTCTCGGACGTACCCGCCGACGCCGAATACGCCAGTGCAACCAGAAGGATACAGCCAAGCACAGCACAGACGGCGAGCAGGATGAGCGGACCTCGCAAACGACGCGTCCCGGACCTGCTGCTGCTCACTCGGCCGGTTCCTTGAACATCGACCCGCGCTAGCGTGTCGTGTGAGCGAAGTAGGCGTGAATTCCCGCGGCGTAGCCCTGTGCGATAGCTGCGATGGTCGCCGGCTTTCTCAGCGCCGCCGTATCACGGGGGCTGGAAAGGAACAGATTCTCGATCAACGCACCCGGCATGGCGGTACCGGTCAGCCAATTCTTTCGAGACGGTCCGAGTACCAGGAACCAGGGGTAATCCGCGCGTGTCTGTGGCACGACATCGGCCACATCGGTTTCCACTCCCGCATCCACGTCGTCGTAGCCAGATTTGCGCACCGACGCGGTGACTGCAGACGTAATGTCGTCTGCCAGCATCTGACTTTGCCGCCAGAAGGGGCGCGCCGGGCAATAGTACCCATGTGTGCCGCGAATGGTGGGATCGGTACTGCCGTCAAAGTGAATCGACACAAACACATCGGCATGACGGCGGTTGGCCGCGAGCGTACGCGCGTCGAACTCGTCGACGTGGTCAATCTTGCCGTCGTGGTTGAGATCGCGCGGCGGAGTGTTGACCGGCTGATCCGACGTTCGGGTTAGATACACGCGATACCCGAGCGCTTCGAGATCTGTCGCGGCCTTCTTGGCGACCTCGAGTGTCAACGTCTTTTCGACCAGCGTGCCGGTGACATCGACTGCCCCGGTTTCGGTTCCACCGTGTCCGGGGTCGAGCATGACGATGCGAGGCGCCGAGACCTGGTGCCGGTTTGCCGCCACTGCGCGCAGCGGGGGTATGAGTGCAAGGACGCAGAGTGCAGCCGCGAGGAAGTAATAGCGTGTACGCATAAGAAATGCCACTCAGGGCCGGGGAAGTCTACCACGATTCGGCCCGCTTCTTGCACACCGCGCCCTCGTAGTTTGCCTCAGGAGTTTTCGCCATGGCGCATTCGGTTTCATCGGGAAAGGGTGCCAGGGGCGGCTTACTACGAGTAAAGCCGCTCGACCTCATTCTGAAGCAGGCAGACGACTCCGAGAAGGGGTTGAAGCGCACCATGGGGTTGGTGAGCCTCACCGCCTTTGGTGTTGCCGCCATCATCGGAGCGGGCATCTTTGTTCTTACCGGCGTGGCGGCATCGACCGAAGCCGGGCCAGGGATCGTGCTCTCGTATGTCACAGCCGGCATAGTGAGCGGGCTCGCGGCATTGTGTTATGCCGAGCTAGCCAGCTCCGTTCCAATCTCGGGGAGCGCCTACACCTATGCCTACGCCGTCCTGGGAGAATTCCTGGCCTGGATTATCGGCTGGGATCTGGTGCTGGAATACGGCGTCGGCGCCTCGACCGTCGGTTCAGGGTGGTCTTCATACGTTGCCGATCTACTCAAGTCGGCATTTGGTATAACCCTCTCGAGCTCCATTACATCGCCGCCATTTGGCGTGACTCATCCCGGCATCATTGATTTGCCCGCCGTGCTCGTCGTCCTGGCCCTTACCGCTTTGTTGATCGTGGGCACGCAGGAAAGCAGCAGGATCAATACGGTCATCGTCGGAGTGAAACTGGCCGTTATCGGGTTTTTTATCGTGGTCGGCGTCCAGCACATTCATACCTCGAATTGGCACCCCTTCCTTCCCTTTGGCTGGAACGGTGTCTTCTCGGGCGCTAGCCTGATCTTTTTCGCGTACATCGGATTCGATCAGATTTCAACCGCGGCGGAGGAGGCCAAAGACCCGCAACGCACGATGCCTCGGGCCATCATTCTTAGCCTGACCATCTGTACGCTGCTGTATCTTGCGGTTGCCGGGATTTTGACGGGAATGGTGAAGTACACCCGGCTCAATAACGCCTCGCCGGTGTCTCACGCCATGATTCAGGTCGGCCTCAACAGCGCTGGTACCATCATTTCCATCGGCGCCGTGGCCGGTCTCACTACTGTTATGATCGCGCTGCTCTTCGGTCAGAGCCGGATTCTGTTCTCGATGTCGCGCGACGGCCTACTCCCTCAGGCCCTGAGTCGGGTACATTCTCGCTTCCGCACACCGTACATCACCAATCTCATCATTGGGGTTCTGGCCGCGGCACTCGCCGGACTGACCCCCATCGATGAGCTCGCGAAGTTGGTCAATATCGGAACGCTGTTTGCCTTTATCGTCGTCTCACTGGCGGTTTGGCGGCTGCGCATCACCGATCCCGATTTGAAACGTGGCTTCCGGGTACCCTTCGTGCCGATCCTGCCGATCGTCACGGCCCTGGCATCGATCTATCTCATCATCAAGCTGCCCGGCGTCACGTTCCTGCGCTTCATCATCTGGCTGATCATCGGTCTGGTGGTCTATTTCCTCTACAGCCGCCATCACAGCCGGCTCGAAACCGGGGAAACGAGTAACGGGTAGAGAACGTGGAACCTCACGCCGGCACTCGGGCTGTCGCCCACGGTTGCGGGCACCAGCGAGTGCATCTATTGACCTGAACGCGGGCCTGAGTTTGTTCGCCGGCGGAGGCCTATCCGACGCTTCACTCCTTTGCTCCGGAACGAGGAAGCAGTGTATCCACCAGGGTTGAGGCCAGCCATTCCTGATACTCGTCGGGCGTCCAGCCTCGCTCGACCACCAACATTCGGTACAGCTCAGCGCCGGAGAGAGCCCAGATCAGATCCCCGGCCCGAGCGACCGTCATGGTGGGAGCCAGGGCCTGCTTTTCACCCAACGATGTCGCAATCGTCTGCGTGTCCTTGAACCTGCGGTCGTGGCGCTGTTTGAGCAGAGCGGCAATTTCGGGATCGGCGGTTGCGGCGCCTCTGGTGATCTCGGCAATGTCGGCCGATGTTTCTTGGATGCGCCGGACGTTTTCCGCGTGGAGGCGAAGCTGCCGCGGCGGATCGGCCTCGTCCAGCACCTTTTGCCACTCCGGGCGTGCCACCAGTTGAGCAGCAGCCGCATCGCCGCGTACCACGAGGTTGATCAGCGCCTCGAGCAACCGAACTTTGGTTCCAAACACGGCAGTGACGGTCGGCGCCGAGACACCGGCCGACCGCGCGATGGCGGGGAGGGTCGTGACAGCATATCCCTGCGCTGCAAAGAGCCGGCGCGCCGCCTCGAGAATCTTGCGCCGGGTGAGCTCGGCTTGCTCCTGGCGTTGCGGAGAATAGTAGCGCCGCTTGATCCTGGAATCGCTCATTAATTAATTAGTATTGACTCATATCGAATATGATAGTATTATACCAAATACGGAGCAGGCAGTACGGCGCAGACCGTCTCTGAACCGCATGCAGTACGAAAGTAGGGTGAAACCGTGACAACCGAGGCCAATCCCCAAACAGTCATCGAGAACATGAAAAAGGCGGTAGACGCGCATGACCTGGATGCACTGGGCTTGTGTTTCCATCCCGACTACCTGAGCGAACAGCCGTTCCATCCGGATCGCAACTTTCGCGGACGCGAGCAGATGCGCAAGAACTGGTCCCAGATCTTCCACGGCGTGCCCGATATCCGAGCGACGATCGTACGTAGTGTGGTAGACGGCACAACGGTGTGGACCGAGTGGGCATTACAGGGAACCCGTTTCGACGGCGCCCCAGCTCTAACGGCGATGGTGACGATCGCCGGCATCGAAAGCGATCAAGTCGTGTGGATGCGGCTCTATCTCGAACCGGTCACGCAGGGCTCCGGCATTGACGCCTCGGTACGCGACCAGATGGCGGCAAAGGGAGTGAACGGCACTGCTGGCCGCGAGCCACAGCTCGCTGGGGGGGCCTCATGATCCTGATCGCCGGTGGAACCGGCACGCTGGGGACGCGAGTGGTCCGATTGCTTGCTTCGCGCGGGCTTTCGATACGCATATTGACCAGGGATATTGCACGGGCCGAGAACGTGAAGAGCGATCTTGTCGAGGTAATGCAGGGCGACGTGCGAGACCTACCGTCGGTTCAACGAGCGATGGAGGGAGTGGATACCGTTATCTCGGCTATCCAGGGGTTTCAGGGGCCGGGAAACGGCACTCCGCGCACGGTGGACTACGAGGGCAACCGCAACCTGGTCGGTGCAGCCAGAAGTGCCGGCGTCAATCACTTCATCTTCGTTTCCATATACGGCGCGGCTTCGGACAGTCCAATGGAGTTATGCCGAATGAAATTCCTGGCCGAGCAAGAATTGAAGGCCAGCGGGCTAGAGTGGACTATCATCCGCCCCACTCCTTTAATGGAGACCTGGTCGATGGTGGTCGGCGAGCCTCTCGTCAAGACCGGCAAGACCCGAATTTTCGGCCGGGGCGAGAACCCCGTCAACTTCATTTCCGCCGACGATGTCGCCCGTTTCGTCGAGCTCGCCGTGGTGGATCCGGCGATGCGTGGCGTCCTGGTGGATGTGGGTGGCCCAGAAAATCTCAGCATGGACCGTTTCGTGGAAGCCTTCAAGCCCGTACGCAATAAAGCCAGTTCGGTGAGCCACGTACCGTTGCCGATGATGCGGGCGATGTCGGTGATGATGCGTCCAATAAACCCATCACTGGCGCGAATGATCCGGGCCGGCGTCCTCATGGATACACGCGACATGTCATTCGACCCGACAGATCTCGTACGGCGCTACCCGTCAATCCCGCTCACGCCACTCGCCGAGGTGGTGCGCCACAACTACACCGGTCGCGGCGCGTCCATCTCCTGACGATCTTGTACGGCAACCGTTCTCGGCCAACTCATGCCTCAGCGCGGCGGCTGAAGCGTGCTCGCCGAGTTTCGGCACTGCCAGCTCCAGGACGAGAAGCGATTAGCGATGGCGAAGACGCCATCGCTAATCGCTTCCACTCGATTCGTTTCCCGCCGCTCGGCGCTACGGGACGCCTCTTCTGGGACCCTCAATGGCGAGCCGGCCTCAGTTTCGGAACACCGCCCTCGAGTGCATCTCGATCCCACCCGGCCAGCTTGGCGCATGCTTCATAGGTGCTCTGGAAAAAGCAGAGAATCGCCTCTTCCGGATCGGTGGCGACCTGCACGTCGTCGTATGGAAGGATAAATTCTCCCAACGTCCCTTCCCATCGCGCCGCGTCCGGCTGAATCTGTGCGTTCTGTATGCCGCCCGGCGCAGGCGTGATGTAGGCATAGAAGTTAGCCGGCGTCGTGCTGCTACCTGGCCAGAATCCGATCGAGAAATTGGCTTCGTTCTCGCTATATTCCATGATCACATCGGCGTCCCGAGGAGGAGTGGCGGGCTCGCCGTTGAAGCGGGTGTGGTTCAGGTCGAATCCCCCCCAGAAAAAGTTGACCGGGCTACTTTTGCCGTGAAATGGTGTTCGAAAGCGGTTGATTACGTGTTCGACACCGAGCAAGTATGCGCCACCAGCGCTCGACGTAGGCACCGTCGTACGAGGCATGGACTGTATCTTCGTCAAAGGCAATTGGGCTGGCTACTTCGGAAGGGAGCGTGGTGATGGCAACGGTGATGCCCAATGAGCCCAGCGCATCCATGAACAATCGATAGAAATCCGCCACGCTGCGAGGCACGAGCGGGATCTGCGCACTTCGTCCATCGCTGACTCTGATCCGCACGATGTGATCGATGAAATCGAGCTCCACGTCAAAGCTTTTCTGTTGCCAGGGGATGGTACCGGTCGAGATGCCGCGAGCCGTTACCTGGAGCGCAACTTCCCACCACTGGTTGAGGAATGGGCACAGCGCGAGCTTCACCTTGCCAAGAATCTGGGTATACATATGAAGGGTTTGGTTGGTGCCTTCCCACTCACCGTACGGGAGTGCCGGCCACATTTCCGTGACCGACTCGGATAGAGTGCTGCCGTTTGTGGACATCGTCAATCTCCATTCGGTCCATTGCGGAAGGGCCCTAGCCCGGAGCTCCACACCTTGCGCCCTATACCCACGTTGTCCGGCAGGGTTACCAGACACGCCGCTTGTTGCGCACGCAACGAGTATGGCAGAAAGTTGCGTGCGCAACAAACACGCCCGTACACTCACGCATGGATGCGAAATTGACTGCGAAGCAGCTAGAGGTGTGGCGTCTCTTCCTGCAGATCCACAGCCGGTTGCCCGATCGATTGCGCGCTGACATGGCGTCGGACGTGGGATTGCCGTTGTCGTGGTTCGACGTCATGCTTCAACTCAGCTTGGTGCCCGGTGGTCAGCTACGCATGAACGAGCTGTTACGCAACCTCATGCTGACTCGTAGCGGACTTACACGCCGCGTCGATCGGATGGAAGCCCGGGGCCTGGTTTGCCGCCACGGCGATGCCGCCGACGCACGCGGTGTCATTGTCACACTGACGCCCGAAGGGATGGACTGCCTGCGCAAGGCCACTCCCGGCCATCGGGCACGGATTGCCAGGTATTTCACCTGTCACTTTACGGACGAGGAAGCAGAGGCAGCCGGCTCGGCGTTTCGAAAGATCCTGACGGCGCTCGACGAATCACCGTCGGACGAGAACACGGTCTCGCGTTAATGCTTCACGGCGAAGGACAAGGCACGGAACCAGACGCTCCGTCACTGCCGAACGACGAGGCTCTGCAGATATATTTGCGGCTCAGCCGTAGTACGCCGAATCGCTTAACCGTCAGCACATTTCTGGCCGGCTTCACGCTCGCCGCCTTCGTTGCTCTGTTCAGCTCGGCGCAGACAATCGACCACGTCAACAGCGATACAGTTGTGCTGTTTCTGGCAGATGCGTTCCTCGGCATCGCGACGTTACTGTTCCTGGTGACGACCACCGCGACCTATGTAGCCATGCAACGAATAGCAGGGCTATCGGCCGAGGCCATGCGCAGTGCCGATACCGCGCACCCAACCTTCACACCAACTGATGCGGTGACGTTGCAGCAGGCCGAAACTATCTTCTTGGAGCCGGCCACCTTTATCGTGTGGGGGCTGTTGCTCATCGTGGCCAGCCTGCTTCTGGTGGGCTGGCACGTCTCGCCCGGCCTGAGTGTGGTGCTGTTCCTGGGGCTCGTCGTTCTCATGGTCCGAGCCGGCACGCTTCGCACCGACCTCAAGCACGTGCTTACGAGCCGAACGCTCGATCCCTGGGATAACAAGCAAGGGCCCTCACCCCCCGGCCCCTCTCCCTGACGCGGGAGAGGGGAGAGCGAAACGCGCGTGGACATTGATAAGCCACGGTGCGGTGAAAATCGTTCGAGTTCTGCTGTATCTTCTGGGGGAAGGACGTCGACGGATATGGGTCTTTCCGCGTCGACGCCAGAGATTACGTTGCCCATTCCCGAATCACCAACCAAGTCCAGTCAAGATGATGCGCTCCCCTCTCCCACGCCACGGAGAGGGGGCAAGAGCACCCAACTGCCCATCTCTCCCGGCTTACAGGCGCGAATGGTGGAGTTGGCTCGGGAGTTTCGAAAGGAGCCGACGCCGAGTGAAGGGATACTCTGGGAGATGGTTCGTGGAAAGGCCCCGGGAGCGCGTTTTCGGCGCCAGCAGCCAATCGGCCCGTTTGTGGTGGATTTCTTCTGCCCGGAGTCCCGCCTGATCGTGGAAGTGGACGGTGCAATACATGCGGCACAGGCCGACCGCGATCGCGAGCGACAGAGCTTACTGGAAGCATGCGGCTACCACGTCTTGCGGCTTTCCGCCTCCGAGGTCGAGCGCTCTCCGCGGGCCGCGCTTGAACGTATCCGGGGCGTGATGAGGCCTCACCGCCTGACCCTCTCTCCCCTTGACGAAGAGTCGGCCGGCAACCCGGCTCCTACTCAATCAAAGAGCGTGGAAGAACCCTACCACCTGAACACAACCACTCCCGACCAGCCCACAAAAAGATCAACCGCGCCCCTTTCCCCTCGAGGGAGAGGGGATGGGGGTGAGGGGCAGCGGTGAACGCCCGTCCAGACGCTACAGTTAGCTATGCTCGTCATTCCCGCGATCGATCTAAAGGGTGGCCGGTGCGTCCGGCTGCTTCGGGGCGATTTCGAGCGGGAAACGGTGTACGGCGACGATCCGGTGGAGGTTGCCGAGCACTGGCGCGATGCTGGAGCGCATCTGCTGCACGTCGTGGATCTCGATGGCGCACGGGCCGGCAAGCCAGTGCAGCTCGATATCGTGACTCGCATCGCTGAAATTGTCCCGATTGAAGTCGGCGGCGGAATACGCTCGCACGACGATGTACGGGCAGCATTCAGTGCGGGGGTGCAGCGGATCGTGCTCGGTACCGGCGCCCTTGATCTCGAATTCGCGGGTGAATTGGCGGCACGGTACGGTGAGCGTCTGGTGGTGGCACTCGATACGCGGGATGGGGTGGTCGCCGTGCGCGGCTGGGTAGATCGCAGCAAATGGAACGCGCTCGACCTGGCGCAAGCTCTGATCGAGGTCGGCGTGCGGCGATTCCTCCATACCGATGTTGAACGCGACGGGGCGCTGACGTCGCCGAACTATCAATCGCTGGAGGCGCTCATCGCGCTGGGAGCGCCGGTCATCGCGTCCGGTGGCGTGGCCTCACTCGAGCACATACGCCGCTTGCGGGAGATTGGCTCGGAGGCAGTCATCGTGGGCCGAGCGCTGTACGAGCACGCGATTGAGCTTCGGGAGGCGGTCGCCATTGCTGGCTAAACGGATCATCCCATGCCTCGATGTCAAGGATGGCCGTGTCGTGAAGGGCATTAACTTCGAGGGACTGCGCGACGCGGGAGATCCGGTGGAACGAGCGGCGGTGTACGAGCAGCAGGGCGCCGATGAGGTGGTGTTTCTGGATATCACGGCCTCGGTGGAGGAACGTGACACGCTGGTGGAACTTGTCAGGCGAACGTCGGCGTCGGTTTTCATCCCGTTTACGGTAGGCGGCGGCATACGGACGGTTGAGGATATGGCGCGCGTATTGCTGGCCGGTGCGGATAAAGTTGCCGTCAATACGGCGGCATTGCACGACCCGTCGTTGATTTCGGAGGGGGCTGCATCCTTTGGGAGCCAGTGCATCGTGGTGGCCATCGATGCCAAGCGGGTGGGTGACCACTGGGAGGTGTACTCGCACGGCGGGAGAACGCCGACCGGCCGCGACGCCGTCGCCTGGGTTCACGAATCGGTGAAGCGCGGCGCGGGAGAGTTCCTGGTAACCAGTATCGACGCGGACGGCACGCAGGCGGGATACGATGTTTCCCTGCTGCGAGTCCTCGCCGCCGAGTCACCAATTCCGGTGATCGCCTCCGGTGGCGCGGGTACGCTGGATGACTTCCGGAGTGCCCTGCAGGACGGCGCCGCCGATGCCGCGCTCGCCGCGTCAGTGTTCCACTACGGCACATTTACGGTAGGTGACGTCAAGGGATATCTCAACGCGCACGGCGTGCCAGTGCGGCCGGTATGACAAGCAGCGACCTTGCAGGGATCGATTTCGCCAAGGGGAACGGACTGGTACCGGTGATCGTGCAGGATGCGACGTCCCGGGCCGTGTTGATGATGGGCTATGCCAATGAGGAGGCGGTAACGCGTACACTTGCGACCGGCCGCCTGCACTTCTGGAGCAGGAGCCGGAGTGAGTTATGGCTCAAAGGCGAAAAGTCGGGGAATTATCTGCTGGTTCGCCGCCTCACGGTCGACTGCGACGGCGACACGTTGCTTGCCCAGGTTGAGCCCGCGACCGGGGAGACGCCAATCTGCCACACCGGCAAGGATACCTGCTTCTTTACGGAGATGTTGTCGGCAGCAGACTCTATAGGCGACACGGAACAATCAGCTTCCTTGACACTCGATACCGCCCGCATGCACGATGGATGAACCATCTCCCTATTTCATGTCCGCCATCCCCTACCGGTCGAGAGCACAATCGTGACTGAAAAGAACATGCAGCACCTGGGAGATATCTTGAAACGCGCGATGGACGCGCGCGCCGAAGCCCCCCGTATTCCCGACGAGCAGCCCAAACCGGTTTGCCCCAAGTGCCGGGGCGCGGGGTATCTTCGCTATGACGTACCGGCCGACGATCCGCGTTTCAGCGAGCTCATCATGTGCGATTGCACCCGCGAGGAGCTCGAAACCAAACGGCGTCAGCAACTGGAGAAACGCAGCCTGCTGGTAGGCGATCTCGAGTCGAAGACCTTCGAAAACTGGCACCGCAAATTCCCGGAAGGACGCGCCCCCAGAGATTCACCGGATGCCGCTTTCCGCATCGCCCGCATGTACGCCGAGGATCCGCTGTCCGGCGGTAAAGCCTGGCTGTTCCTTTTTGGCTCGCAAGGTACCGGAAAAACCCATCTCGCCGCCGCGGTTGCCCACAAACGCATTTCGCTCGGGCATCCGGCCATTTTCATGAACGTGCCCGACCTCCTGATGCATCTGCGCCGCGCCTTCAGTCCAACCAGCGACGTGACGCACGACGATCTCTTCGAGAGTTTGCGTTCCACGCCCATGCTCATCCTCGACGACCTGGGTCGCCAGCTCGAGACCAAGTGGGCCCAGGAAAAGATGTATCAGCTGATCAATCATCGCTATAACCTGCGTCTGCCGACCGTCATCACCATGAACGAGGATGCCGAGGAAATCGATCCGGTGATCTGGTCGCGTATCAACGATCACCGGCTCACCGAGCGCTGTGACGTGAAGGGTGAAGACCAGCGGACGGCGACCAAACAGCCGGTGAAACCGCCCCGTCCCGGCCAGCGCATGAAGCTCCGCGAGGAACGCAAGGGGTAGGCGCCCTTGGCGATATCGAGCGACTCCACGAGATTCTGGCAGTAGAGCCCGATGCGACCCGCGCCTACAGTGGGGATGGGTGGACCGCGCTACATCTCGCCGGTCACTTCGGCCGAACCGAAGCCACCTCGATGCTTCTCGACGCCGGTGCTGGTATCGGAGCGCCGTCGCGTAACGGCAACGGTAACACGGCGCTCCATGCCGCGCTCGCCGGTCGGAGGGCGGAAACCACTACCCTCCTGGTACGACGAGGTGCGAACGTCAACACACCGGATGCGGCCGGCTACACGCCACTCCATCTCGCGGCTCACGAGGGCAATCTCGAACTGGTGAGTCTACTCCTCGAGTCCGGCTCGGCGGCCCGTTCGCCCGAATGGACAGACACCCGCCGATCTGGCAGGGGAACACCGAGGTTGAAACGTTACTTCGCGGCTAAGGCGTTGCGGCATCGCGTGCCGTCTTGTCGCCTCCCTGTTGTACGGTCCAGGCATTTCCGTCGGGATCGCTGAAGAAAAGAAACGAGTTCCAGTCTCCGCCCGGGCCGGTGGCCATGGCGCCGTTCTCGAAGTGCACCACGTCGCCCACCTCCACGCCGCGTTGTACCAATTCGGCGTGCGCCGCCTCGATGTCGGACACGACGAGCTGCAACCCCTTCAGTGATCCCGGCGGCATGTCGCCCAGCCCGACGCCGATCGAAATAGAGCACCCTGAACCGGGAGGAGTCAATTGCACGACGCGGAAGGTTTCAGTGGGCTGGTAGTCGTTGTCCACATTGAACCCGACTCGCTCGCTGTAAAACTGCTTCGCTCGATCGACATCCGAAACGGGAACTACTACAACTTCAAGTTTCCAATCCATGCTCTGCTCCTTCCGGCAGGTGGCGCGTCACGCCCAACTGACTCATCGTTTTATCGTACAATCCGTTCCTGGCTGGGGCGCCGTCCGCACCGTTGCATTGTCGGTGACGTACAGTCGGCGAGGCTGTTCGGGCACCGTGAAACGGAGCAGGAGGTACGACAAACCCTTCTTATTGAAGCGTGGCACGACCAGCCCGATGTAGGTATTCTGTACGTTTCCGGTTCGGTCGTTGACGAATCGGGTCCGCAGGAGGGGATATTCATGGGTCACCAACCGCAACGCCGGACCGTACAGAATTGCGTCGCGCACATTCGATGTGGTGCGTTCTACCGTGATCGACACACGCAGCGCGCCGGATGGCAGCGCACGGGTGGCGCAGTTCAGGGTAAACGGCGGCGGTGGAGTGCTCGAGCCGCACCCGGCTACGGCCGCCAGAACGACGCCCATGATCCCGAGCGTCACCGCCAACTTCATCACGTCTCAAGCTTACTCGACCGATAGCGTGAAGTGGCCTACTTCCTGCATGATGGGACCGCAATGGCTACCACTACAACGCCACCCCCTCCCGACCGTCCGGGGCCGGGGTTGAATCAGCCCTGGTTACTTCCACTGGTCCTCGGGCTCATCATCGTGCTCGTGCTGGTGGGAGCGTTTTTTGCAACGCATCCGCATGTGTTCGGCGGTAGCGCAACCAAGACACCCACGATTACGCCCACGCCCACCGCGGCGCCCAAGGTTCAGCCAAGCGCGACGCCAAAGCCCGGACCGACCGGCACACCGAAACCGGGGCCGACGGCTACACCGAAACCCGGCCCAACGGGAACGCCGAAGCCGGCCCCGACGGCAAAAACGCCTCCTACACCGACCCCGAAGCCTTCACCAACGCCGAAGAATACGGCGACACCCACGCCTACCCCGACGGCCACGGCTACCGAGACGCCTACCGGATAACCCAGCGAATACGCTACCATCCTGGTATTCTTAGACTGCAACAAGGAGGCGCGACGATGAATATTACTGTTACACCACGTGCGTCGGATGAATTGAAGAAGGCCATTGAGGCTCGACGCCAGGAACAAGAAATCGATACGGTTCGAGTTATGGTGCAGTCGCAGTGCGGCTGTGGCTCGGCAAAGTATGCAATGGGGTTTGATGAGCCCGAAGAAGGTGACGATCGCCTCGATTTGGGCGGCTTCACGCTGCTGGTCGATCCGTATTCCGCGTCATTTCTCGAGAACGCCGAGATGGATTATTCGGACGACCTGATGGGGCAGGGCTTCCGCATCAATGCCGCCAACGCCGGTGGTGGATGCGGTTGTGGCGGCCACGGACACAATCACTAACGACACGGATGCACTGACGGCCCCACCGATTGTGTGGGGCCGTCATTTTATTGTGCGCGTTGCTGCCGATCAGCGGCGGTCGCCGCGGCACGATTACGCCTGGCTTGAGGCAGTATCCAGATCGAGCGAAACTGAATTAATGCAATAGCGCTGGCCGGTTGGGCCCGGACCGTCGTCAAAGACATGGCCCAGGTGTGAGCCGCAGTTCTTGCACGTGACTTCGGTGCGGCTCATGCCGTAATTTCGGTCCTCGTGCAGCTCGACGTTCTCTAGATTTACCGGTTCGGTGAAACTTGGCCACCCTGTGCCGGAATCGAACTTTGTATCGGACGCAAAGAGCTCGGCTCCGCAGGCGGCGCAGCGATACATGCCATCTTCTTTGCTATGGACGTATTTTCCCGTGAACGGGCGCTCCGTTCCCTTTTGCCGCAATACCGCGTACTGCTCGGGGCTCAGCGTCTCTCGCCATTCCTGGTCCGTCTTGTCTTTCGTCGTGTCCATGGTTCACCTTTGAATCGGTACGTGGCCCTTCCCAATGAGGGACCTTTCATACCATTATGGTCGTTTCCAGATACATGGCGAAGGGCCGAGCGCACGTCGCACGCGATCCCGTACCCTGCATTTTGATCGCACGGCGCTACGCGCTCTTGATGGTTACGCCCTCAAGGATATTGGCAATGTCTTCAGTACGATCCACCGTCTTCTCGAGCAAGGCATAGACGTCCTTCCACTTGATGATGTAGATCGGGTCCTGGCTATGTTGAAAAAGGTGGCCAATGGCCTGGCGGGTTACGATATCGGCCTGGTTCTCCAGATCGTGAATTCGAAGCCGGTGTCGCGTCATGTCATCGCGCGACTCGAGCTTATCGAACGCCTCCACCAACTCCCTTCCGACCTGCAGCAAAATATCACCCATCTGCCGAGCCTCGTCGGTAATGGCATCGACACGGTCCAGGATGATGACATCGCCTGCCTCGTCGGCGAGATCGATGACGTCGTCGACGGCACCGGCCAGCGCGTAAATATCTTCACGGTCGAAGGGCGTGATAAAGGTTTTGTTCAATTCACTGTTGACGCGGTGCGTCACTTCGTCGCCACGGTGCTCGAGATCGCGCAGCCGCTTGTGATGTCCGAGGCGTTCCTCCGGTGGACTGTTGAGAAGAGCGTTCAGGACCTTGAGCGCGTCCATGAGATTAGATGCGTTTTCACGAAACAAGACGAAGAACTGGCGCTCTTTCGGGATGAGTGAAAAAGGCATGCCGAACTCCTTCGCATGGGACGTGACGCCACCTCCTACTGTACCGAGTATTGATCGCCGCCTACCGCGTTGGCAACAAGGGTCGAGGCATCGGGCGACGGTATCGGTTTGACAGGCGTAAGGTCGCATCAGGATACAGGGGGTTTCTGTTTTCCATCCACGCTCGAGCCGTTTTAAACGATTTCTTTGTGGCTGATACCATACGGATAGCTGTAGCGGCCGGTATCACGCCGCTGCCAACGGACTCGATCAGGGAAGGCCGCATGGCAACTGAGAGTTTTTTGGCAGCGATAGTGGCTGCCACTCGTATGCAGGTATGCGATAAAGTCAAGCGTGAAGGGCGGCGAATGACTCTTCCCGTGGGAATCGCGCCGGGCAGACACGTGGGCCATCAGCCCCCTACAGGCTACTTTTTTACTGCTAACGAGAGCTCTCACCAGGGCGCTTCCTCTGCCCCGGTCGAGCGCCGATAACGCGCCGATAGGAATACCGTGACATCGGGAGACACGATCGCCGGGAAGACGACAGGCGATGGCCAGATGGTGGTTGATTCGTCACACAAGCTACGGCGTGCAGTCGGAACCTGGGGCTCGTATACGTGGGGTTACGCCGACGTTGGCGCGGACGTCTACGTCGCGCTGGGCCTGGTAGTTGCTGCCGCCGCTGGACTTTCGAACGTCGCCTTTCTCTTCGCGGGCCTGGTATACGTCTGCGTGGGTCTGGCCTATACCGAGCTGGCCTCGATGTACCCCCTGGCCGGGGGCGGACAGCTCTTCGTGCTGCGCGGACTCGGCGATTTCTGGGGCTTCGTGGCCGGATGGGCGGTTCTACTCGATTTCACCATCGATATCGCGCTGTTTGCATACTTTTCAGCAGGGTACTTCGATCATTTCTTCCCGCAGCTCAGTCAACCTCCCTGGATCATCTGGGAGGCCATCGGACTTGTCCTTCTCCTGCTTACGCTGAACGTCATCGGCGTACGTGAATCATCGCGTCTCAATGAGGTTGTCGCCGCGATCGATATTTGCGTCGAAACCTCTCTCATTTTTGTTGGGTTTATGTTCGCGTTCGATCCCAGCTTCTACGGGCATCAGGTCACCGACGCGGTGACGCACTTCAATGCCTCAAAGCTCCTGTTCGGCACATCGCTCGCCATCATTTCCTTTGTGGGACTCGAATCCATTGCTCAGGCGTCGCAAGAGACCCAACGCCCCACAACGGTGGTGCCGCGCACCTCGGTCGCGCTCATTCTCACAATACTGGCGTACGCTTTAGCGCTCAGTAATCTCGCCTTGGGCATTGTTCCGTGGCAGAGTTATGACCCTAGCTCGACCGCGGCGAAGTTCTGCCATGGTTTGGCGAAGGTCGCCTGCAGTAACGAACATCTCGCCCACCAGAATGCGCCGGTGACCTGGCTCGCCATCCATCTTCCCGTGATCGGTCATGTGATCGCGCCGCTCATCGCGATCATCGGCGGTGTGCTGCTGTTGATTTCGTCGAATGCCGGCGTCTATGGATCATCTCGCATCATGTACTCCATGTCGGTTAATAGCCTGACGCCTCAGATCTTCACGCGCGTGCATCCGCGCTTCAAAACTCCGATCATCGCGCTCGTGGTGTTCGCCTTGATTGCGCTGGGCGAGCTGATATTCGCGGGCCTGACACCAGACGCGGCCAACACTCTGGGCGACATGTACGCGTTTGGCGCGGCAACCAGCTACACGCTGGTATTCGTGTCGCTCCTGACGCTGCGCTTTACGGATAGAGATACACCGCGCACCTTCAGAGTGCCGTGGAACGTACCGTACCGCCGGGGCGACGATGTGGTGGATATCCCGTTGGTGGGCGTGCTGGGATTGATCGGCATCGTCGCCGTGCTGGTTATGGTTATTCTCACCCACCCAATCGGCCGGATCGCGGGACCGGTGTGGATCGTGTTAGGGCTCATCGGTTATTACTTCTACCGCAGGAACAAGAAGCTGTCGTTCACCGGATCGGTACCGCGTGACTGGCCCACACAGCAGTTGGCGGTGTACGAGGAGTCCGGCGAGGTCGAGCTTGCTGCTGAATACCGCGCTGCTCTGAAGCGCAGTGCAAGGAAACACATCTCGGACCGGACATAACAGGGCGCTACGGCGGAAGGACCGCTCAGCACCAAGCAGTCGGTACGTCACCGCTATCGAGAGCTTGCCGATATTACCCGATGCGGTCCACTTGCTGTGACTCCAGATCACCTCGCACGTCGGGCTCATCGGATTCTCGGCCCACCGGTCGATCCGCCGATTTGCCTTCCAGCTCCTTCGAGTAGATCGCGAGGCCGTCGTGGGCCCGCTTGGCCACATACATGGCGATATCGGCCGAGTGCATGAGCGATTCACCGTCCGTACCGTGGTCCGGATGAATGGCTATTCCAATGCTGCCACCGATGTCCAGCACCTGCCCTTCCACCACAAACGGCTGGCCCAGGGTGCTCAGTATCTTGTTGGCGACAATAACCGCACCAATTTCCGGCGTGCCGGGAAGCAACATCGCAAATTCGTCTCCACCGAGACGTGCCACGGTATCGGAATCGCGCAATACGGTTTGCAACCGTGCCGCCACCTGTTGCAGCAAGAGGTCGCCGTGGTGATGACCAAACCTGTCATTTACGTGCTTGAAACGATCGAGATCGAGCAGGAACACCGCGAGCGGTTTGTTGCTGCCCTGTGCAGCGAACACCGCGCGCTGGAGCCTCTCGGTCATGAGGGCCCGGTTAGGCAGATCGGTCAGCGCGTCGTGCGAGGCCTGATACTCCAGTGACTGCTCGTTCTGCCGTCGTTCCAGGAATCGACCGATTTGGCTGCCGGTGGAAGTGATGGCGTCGATCATGGCAATATCCGGCTCCCGCACCTCCCTGCTAAAGAATTCCATGACGCCCTGCACAACTCCATCGGCCAGGATGGGGAAACAGAATGCCGCGTGAAGCCCCTCTCTTGAGGCCATGAGGGCGCGCAAGATGTCGGCATCCAGTACTACATCCGGTATCCATACCGGGTGACGGCTGCTCCAGACACGTCCCGGAAGATCGATCCCCGATGCCACCGATAGCTGACGGCTCAACGCCTCAAACCGCTGTATATGGATCGACGGTTGATGCCAGATCGAGCGGCATCGCAGCACCCCCTCGGTTGCATCGACGCTCCAGAAGGTGCCGACGTCCCAATTGCTACGCGTGCACATCGTTTCAAGTAACCGTGGGATAGTTTCCACCAGAGTTGCGGACGAGACCAACGCCGACGTAACCGCCTGTTCCATCGATACCGTCAGCTCTTCCGCCCGCACGTTGAATTCCGCCTGCTTGTGATGCGTGATATCACGGGCGATACTGAGGTACATTCGGACTTGCTTTTCGCCATCGAAGAGCACCGACGTGCTGACCTCGGCCGGGAATTGAGTTTCGTCCTGACGCAGAAGACGGTATTCGGAGCGGTTGTCCATCCCGGGATCGGTGAGCTTGCGTTTCTCATGAACTGCCCGCGGCCGATCTTCCGGCACGATAAGCTCCAGCGAGCTGGCGTGCACCATGTCGTCGACGCTCGCATAGCCGAAGGTCTCAGCCGCACGTTTGTTGGCCAGTGTAATGTAGCCATATTGATCGGTGAGCCACATGCTGGCCGGCGATGCTTCAATCAGCCAACGATACTTTTGCTCGCTTTCACGAAGTCGAACCATCTCCCACTCACGAGCCGTCATATCGTGAAAAGCAAACACGGTACCGACGACGCGTCCCTCGAGAAAGAGTGGCGAGGAAGTGTAGGTGACGGAGAGTGTAGCACCGTCCTTGCGATGAAGAGTCTCGGTATCGCAACGGAAGGTGACGCGCGATCGACTGGCTTCCCAGAGCGGGCACTTGCGTCCACGCTCACCTGTCGCGTCTTCCTGTGTACATTGATGGACGGTCCGATGCAGATCTCTACCGAGAAGCTCTGCTTCGGTCCAACCCAGCAACTTTTCCGCTCGGGCGTCGACGAAGGTGAAATGCCCCTTCAGGTCGACGCCGCAGGTACCATCGGCGAGACTTCCGGACACGGCGCCGGCAAAATCAAATTTTCGGCGTCGTAGGAACGATGAACTCATAGAGGCACTACGCTTTCTTGGCATGGGAAGGGATTGAAGGCCCCAACGCACGGGTCGTACCTCTATGAAACCACCCATGTCTGAACCTGAGAATAGTCACTCGTCCCTTTTCCGGACTGACTTTTGTCCCGCGCCCGGCAGCCAGACTCGTCACGGCACCGCCCCGGCAGGCGGAAGTGCTACTGAGACATGGTGAGAGTCCAACTGAGCATGAGCGGGCATTCATGACGACATATCGTTCCACATTTCATACCAAAATTTCTTGACTTAGAGACTGGCATGAGGGAACATTGAAGTGAAGCACCTTGGACAAAGGAGGCTTACTATGTCAGCGGAAGCTGTGATGGGCCAACTTCGGGCCGGAAGAGTATAGCCCTTCCCACCTGGGTAGGAGGGGCTGCGCCGGGCGACGGCTGACGTTTCCGTCGCATTGATGCTCCAGCCATTACACGGAGCTGGCTCCATTGAGAGCCATATACAAGCGCAAATTTAGCGCGGGGCCGTACACGATACGGCCCCTTTTTTTGTGCCCGTCTTATTGCGAACAGGAGCGAACCGCATCGCACATTCGCTCGACGATGTCGCGCAGGATGCCGGCGCTGGTCCCCATGGTAATGCGCACGTAACCGCGACCCGCGGCGCCAAAGTCCGGTCCTTTTCCCAGGGCAACACGTCCGTGTTCAAGGAAAACGTCGGCCGGTTCCCCGGGCAGATTTAGGCTCCGGCAATCGAGCCAGGCAACATACGTGGCTTGCGGTGGTACATAGCGGACCTGGGGCAAGTATTCCGCGAGCAGATCGGCCAGCAGGGTACGATTGCGATCCAGCACACACAGCAATTCGTCCAACCAGCCGCCGTCACGATATGCCGCAGCGCTGGCGATGACGCCGAGGTTGCCGCTTCTAAATGCCATATCGTGCGGCAAGCGGGCGACGAGCGCTCGCATGGGATCCGATGCCGCGATCATCTGGGCGTTTTTCAGGCCCGGGATGTTCCATCCCTTGGACGCCGATACCAGAGCGATACCCCGCGACGCGGCCGGCTCGCCAAGCGATAGAAACGGCGTATGCCTCGTTCCCGGGAGAATCAGCGGGGCATGGATTTCGTCTGATAGAACGAGCACATCGTAGCGCTCTGCGAGTTCAACCACGCACTCGAGCTCCGCCCGAGAGAAGACACGTCCCGTTGGGTTGTGTGGGTTGCAGAGCAGATAGGCCCGAGCACCGGACGCAAACGCATCTTCGATAGCGGTGAGATCCAGCTCGTATCCGTTCGCATCACACGATAGCGGAGCCTCGACCACCCGACAGCCGGCCTCGGCGATGCGCCGGAAAAACGGCGGATACACCGGGGTATTGATGACCACACCATCGCCGGGCTTCAGTGCGTGCCGCAACAGCTCGAGCACGCCGGTCATCACATCGGGGACCAGGGTGATATCGTCGCGCTCGATCCGCCAATCGAATCGTGCACCGAAGAAACAGACCAATGCCTCGGCCAGATCGGTGCCGGGCCAGGCGTATCCAGTGTCGGATTGTGCCACGGCCTCGATCAGCGCGTCGGCAATCGGCGGCGCCAGTGGGAAATCCATCTCCGCTACAAAGGACGGTAGAACGTCCGCCGGGAAGGCTCGCCACTTGTAGCTTCGCCGCTGCCGTAACTCGTCCAACGAGATCGAATCGAAGGGATGGGAGGACATAGCCACGATAAGGTCTCTCCCTCCAATGAATCGCTAATGCACGGGATAGCCGTATTATGCACATGATACTTTGCGATCCGGGAACGGTATTAACCGCTCGGCCAAGCCTGGGCCACGGTAACGTAGGTGAATCTCTCTTTCGTCCATATCGAGTACATGGAGACATGCTGGAAGGGCGCACTGTGTCGCGGAATCCATCACCGTTCCGCCCGTCCAGTTACTGCCGCCCGACTCGTTCGACCAATGCCTGCTCGGGCGGGGATCACCTGTCGGACAGATGATACGATAGCGCCACGATGACAACGGTTGTGTGCGGCACTTGCGGCTTTGTCAATGGCGCGGGCATCCGCTTTTGCAACGAGTGCGGCACTCCTCTCCCGGTCGTATGTTCTTCCTGTAGCACCGAGAACGCTAGTGGGAGCAAGTTCTGCGGTAGCTGCGGCGCCATGCTCACTGCGAACGCTCCAGCCCCTTCCGCGACGACGACACGCGCTCCCATTCCGTCCAGCACCCCGCTCTCGACGGCATCTCCGGCGAATCCAGACACCTCACCGGCGGAAGAGCGGCGGCTGGTCACGGCACTGTTCTGCGACCTGGTGGGGTTCACCCCGCTCTCGGAACGACTCGATCCCGAAGAGGTTCGAGATATCCAGACGGAGTACTTCGCCGCCATGCGGAGCCAGATCGATCGCTACGGCGGCACCGTCGAGAAGTACGCCGGCGATGCCGTCCTGGCCTTCTTTGGTGCTCCCCTGACCCGGGAGGACGACGCGGAACGAGCGGTCTTGTGTGCCCTTCGCATGCAGCGAGCCATTGAGACGGTGGCGGCACGGGTCCGGGAACAGTGGGACATTCATCCCGCTATCCGGGTGGGGGTGAATACCGGGGAGGTGGTGAGCGGCGTGCTGGGAGATCGGTGGCCGAATTGACGTGGATGTGACCGGAGATGCCATCAACACCGCTGCCCGCTTCCAGAGTGCCGCCGAACCGGGTGAGGTGCTGGTGGGAGCCGAGACCATGCATCTGACCCGCCGACGCATTCGCCTATGGGGATGAACGGTTACTCACCCTCAAAGGGAAGACCGAGCCGGTTCCGGCATATACCGCCCTGGGAGTGAGGGAACAGTTTGGGGAACGCTGGGAGGAGGGGGAGCGTCCCACGCTGCTGGTGGGCCGGGATCGGGAACTGGTGGGACTGCTCGATGCCTGGCTGCGAGCCCAGGGAGGAGAAGGCGGCATGATCTCGCTGGTGGGCGATGCCGGTGTGGGCAAGAGCCGCCTGGCTGCTGAGTTCCTGGCCAAGGTCTCGGCTTCCACCGCTCCCCGGATCCTGCGAGGACGGTGTCTCTCCTACGGGCAGGAGATCAGCCTCTGGCTGCTGGCCGATCTCCTGCGCTCCCTCTGTGGGCTGAAGGAAGAGGATGGACTGGAGGAGATCCGAGCAACGGTCGGCACGGTGCTGAGCAGCCTCCTGGCTGCCTGTCCCACCGAGAGCCGGGAGGAAGCGATTGATGTGCTGGGTGAGGTGGTCGGACTGCCGGCCGGGAACTCCCTAGTCGCATCTGCTGGACCGGAGATCCGGCGAGCGGCCCTGATCCGCAGCCTGCGCCTGGTACTGCGTGCCCTTTCCGAGCGCACTCCGACACTGCTTCTGCTGGAGGATCTGCACTGGGTCGATACGGCCAGTGGGGAGGTGCTGCGGGAGGTGCTCTCCGCTGTGCCGGGACTGCGGCTCCTGCTGCTGGTCACCCACCGGCCGGGCTGGACCGCTCCCTGGAGTGAGTGGGGCTGGCCGGAGCGGATTACCGTGCGACCACTGCGCGAGGCGGATGCTGCTCTGCTGGCCGGGTCGGTGCTGGGTGGGGTCACGCTCTCCCCTGAGTTGGAAGAGTACGTGGCGGAACGAGCCGGAGGCAATCCCTTCTTCGTGGAAGAGCTGCTCCATGCCTTGCAGGAGACCGGTGGCATCGTCGAACAGCATGGCCGGATGGAACTCGTGCCCGCCGCAGCACAACGGCTGCCCACCACGCTGACCGAGATCCTGCTGGCTCGACTCGATCGGTTGGAGGGACAGGTACGGACCGTGGCCCAGGTCGGGAGTGTGATCGGACGGACCTTTGCCATCACGTTGCTGGCCGAGGTGATCGGGCGGGAACAAGCCGCCCTGGAGATGCCGCTGACCGCCTTGCAGGATGCCGAGATCGTCTTCCCCCGGGATGCGGCTGATATGGAATACGTGTTCAAGCATGTCACCATGCGGGAAGCGGCGTACAACACCCTGGTGCAGAAACGCCGAAGAGAACTGCATCTGCAGACGGCGAGAGCCATTGCCTCGCTCTATCCCTCAAACGAGTATGTGGAGATGATCGCCTATCACTACGGGAAGACCGAGGCACCGGAGGCGGCGGAGTGGCTAGAGAGGGCCGGCGATCGGGCGGCATCCAACTACGCCACCGAGGCCGCCGTGACGCACTACCGGGAAACGATCGAGCGGCTGCACAAAGGAGGGGAAGGAGACCAACGCACCGTGGCCCGGGTCGAGGAGAAGCTGGGCACCGTCCTGCTTACCGCCGGGCGCTATGACCGGGCGCTGGACGTATTGGGACGAGCAGTCGCGGTCTTCCGGGCACAGCGAGATTTAGAAGCAGCGGGACGAGTGACGGCCCAGATGGGACTGGCGCACCGCTGGCAAGGCACACCGGACGATGGAATAGCGCTGGTCCAGCCCATGCTGGAGCTCTTGTCTCCAGGCGGCCCCAGTCCGGCCCTTGCCTCCCTCCACCTCGCCCTAGCGAGCCTTACTTTCCTTGTCGGCAGATACGAAGAAATGCGGGAGGCGGCCGAACGTGCCGGGCAGATCGCTCGAGCGATTGGGGATGAGCGGCTGCTGGGCGACGCGGAGGTACGGCGGGCAACCGCGTTGATGCAGCTTGATCACCTAGACCAAGCGCTCCGCATCTTCCGGGAGGTGATTCCACTGATCGAGCGAAGAGGGGACCTCGTCATCCTCTGCCTTGCGCTCAATAATGCGGGCGCCACGTCTGGAGACATGGGAAAGTTGGAGGACGGGAGGCAGTACTTTGAAAGGGCATTGACCGTCTCGGAGCGCATCGGCAATCCGGACCAAACCGCCTTTGCCCTTGCCAGCCAGGCTGCCGTGCTCACCTTATTGGGGGACTGGAAGGTGGCACGAATGCATCTGGAGCGAGCCGTGGCACTGCTCGCAGAGGAGCGTACGGCGTACGCGGCCGGTATCCTGGAACTGCTTGGAAGTCTTGCTATACGTGAAGGGAAGTGGGCGGAGGCGGCGGAACTACTACACGAGGCCTTAACAGTGAGCCGACGGACCGGCAATCGACAGTCGCTTGAGTCGACACAGTCAGACCTGGCGGAGTTGGATATCCTCGGCGGCAGACCACACGACGCGGTCCGTCGACTAGAGGATTGGGAGGTGGCCGGGGACCTGACTATTGAGGTCCAATCGATACTGGCCTGGGCCCTGCTGGAGGCGGGAGCGCTGGAGCGAGCCGACCAGGTCGCGACCGTGGCACTTCAGAGAGCGCGCGTAAGTCAACTCGACCTCTACCTCGCCCCCGCGTTGCGGATATCCGGCATGGTTCTGGTCCGACAGGGAGCGACCGAGGAGGCTGTCAGAGCCTTTGATGAAGGACTGGGGATTGCCCGTGCCCTTCCGTTCCCCTATGAAGAGGCTCGCATCCTTTTTCAGTTGGGTTGGCTGGAGCAGCAGCGAGGGAATCCAGAGAAGGCACGGGTACGGTTAGACGACGCACTGGTCATCTTCCGGCGGCTCGGTGCGCTGAAGGATGTCGAGCACACGGAGCGGGAGATCGCCAGGTTGGTCTGACCGGTTCTTCGTTCCCGGCCAAACTTGCCAGCACCTGTTTTTCGCCGACAGTGGCTACTATTGGCCATCGCCTATGGCAGGCCTCGTCAATAAGAACACGGCCGCACAGCAGCTAGTGGCCAAAGATACTTTCTTCATAGACATTAAGAGCCAATTATGAATTTTGTAACGCGTAAGTGCGAGTTATGAGCTAGGCAGAGACTGGTCCATCTTCTCGAGTTCAAGTCTTTGATTGACGCCACTCCACGGAGCTTGCGAGCGCGGCGCTTGCAAATTGATTCAAGCTGACGCCTTCACGTTGGGCGGCACGAACAAGCTCGGCATGGAGAGATTGCGGGACGCGTAACACAAATTTGCCACTGTACCTGTCGTCTTCTATTGGCTCCGGGATGTCAAGACCATCCTCAAGCGCTATCGATATCCAGCTGGCCATAGCGTCGTGGATGCCGCTCACGGCCTCTTCCAGGCTTTGGCCTTGACTAAGACAGCCGGGTAATTCCTCAATTGACGCCACAAAGCCGGTCTTTCCGTCCTCATCCGCGTCAGGAGTGAGAACGATGCGGTAGGGGAGCTGCATATACTCTTCAATTGTTCTCATCGGCTAATACTTCCTCGATCGCTCGAATAGCAGTTGAAACATACGCGGGTAGTAAAGGGTTCCTTGGGTCGACCGTCAAGGGAAAACGGCGTGCGGGATGGGTGTATACCCAGTGATCCCCCTTGCCATGACGGCGTGTGAATCCTGCTTTGAGTAATAGATCGTTGATGGTATCGGGATGGACACTCCGCCGCCTCTTCTTGAGCTGATCTATCTCACTTTGAAGATTCACGACAAAATGATACTACATGTAGTACTATTTTACAAGGGGTAGAGGTTGTTTCGACTATGCATCCCAAGATCAGGGATCGGGTCAAGTGCTGCCAGAATCGCGGGAAGCAGTCACAAAATGGCGTCAATACACCGCTTTTCTCCGAAGTAATGTAGTTTGAGTGCATACGGAGTGAATGCTGACACATACTGAAGTAGTGCTGCCATAGTGCAGCAAATCGCGGTTGGGAGAATGTTTGTCGTGCCATTCCCGCTGCTCGTGTACGCATCCTATAGAGCGCCCACCAGCGATTTGGTGATTTCATGCAATCGATGAATGTGGAAATTCAGGAAACCGCCGTTACTCGATTCGCCGCGAGAGTGGTTGAGAGTGTTGAGACGGTTATCATCGGCAAGCGCCAGGCTATCGACTATCTGCTTATCGCCATCCTCTGCCGCGGCCATGTACTCATCGAGGATGTTCCGGGCACCGGGAAGACGATGCTGGCGCGGGCAACCGCCGGATCGATGGGACTCAGCTTCAATCGCGTCCAGTGCACGCCCGATCTTCTCCCGAACGACATCACAGGGCTGAGCATCTTCAATCAGCAAAGCTCGACGTTTGAGTTCAGACCCGGGCCGGTCATGAGCAATATTCTGCTCTCCGACGAGATCAATCGTGCCACGCCGCGCACCCAGGCAGCGTTGCTCGAGGCGATGCAAGAGCGGCAGATCACGGTCGATGGGGTGACCCATCCCCTACCAGACCCATTTCTGGTGCTGGCCACGCAGAATCCAGTCGAGTTCGAAGGGACCTTTCCGCTACCTGAAGCGCAGCTCGATCGCTTTCTCATTCGCATGCCGGTGGGATACCCCGACGAGGCGGGCGAAGTACAGATGCTTCGAAATCTGAGGAAGGAACATCCCATCGAGGCGATTCGCCCGGTGGTGGATGGGTCGGAGCTGGCTGGTTTGCACGATCTGGTTGAGGATGTACACGTCGACGCGACACTGGAACAGTACATCATCGACCTGGTGCGAGCCACACGCTCACACCCTGATGTCGCTCTCGGCGCCGGACCTCGTGGATCGCTGGCTCTGTACAAGACGGCGCAGGCTCTGGCTGCTCTGGCGGGTCGCGATTATGTCGTGCCGGACGATGTGAAGACCATGATTCCGCTCACGCTGACGCATCGCATCATGATGCGACCAGAGAGCCAGATCCGCGGGCGCGACGCGCGCGGCGTACTGGCGGAAGTGCTCGATCGGATACCGGTGGATATTGGAGAGGCGCGGTAGTCGCCGGGTGGTATGGCTCTCAGTATCCCGGCATTTCTGATTCTGCTGATCCTCTCGCTGTTACTGCGAGTCGACCCGCTGTTTACCGTGCTCTGGTTCCTGTTCGGTCTGTATACGCTGGCGAGGCTATGGACGCGCCACACCATACGATCGTTGCGGATAGAGCGGCGCTTCATCGAACGTGCTTTTACGGGAGATGCGGTTTCGGTCGCCCTCACCGTGTTCAACACCAGCCGGCTGCCGATGCCCTGGCTGCAGGTGAGCGAATCCCTGCCGGTGGACCTTACTACCACGCCGTTCCGGGATCAAGCAATCACGCTGGGAGGGCACGGAAAGCGTACGTTCCCCTACACGCTGGTATGCAGGAAACGAGGTCTGTATCCACTCGGACCGGTGCGGCTCGAAACCGGTGATATCCTGGGCATCGAAGATCGAATCGTTATGGGTGAAGAGAGCCGGCAGATCACGGTGTACCCGCGCATTCTCTCGCTCGACGCCTTACATCTCCCGACGCGATCGGCTCTCATGACACTGCCTTCCCGGACCCCACTGTACGAGGACCCGACCCGCATCATCGGGGTGCGGGAGTACGCACCCAGTGATTCACCACGCCGCATACACTGGACGGCCACGGCTCGCACGGGAGATCTGATGGTGAAACAGTATGAGCCCGCCATTGCCCGTGAGACACTGATCTGCCTCGATCTCGACTGGAAACAGTACATATCACGCCGGCACGACGCGACCGAGCAGGCGATTGTGGTGGCGGCATCGCTGGCAAACCACATGATCGTACGCGAACGATTACCGGTAGGTCTGGCAACGGAAGCGGAGGACCCGCTTGCTAAAGGCCGGCGCCGTTTCATACTCCCTCCGCGCTCGGAACGTGGACATCTCATGGCCATTCTCGAAGTGCTGGCCCGCGTGCAGATTGCCACCGGTGGAAGCTTCACCGATCTGGTACGCGATGAGAGCGTGCATCTGGCCTGGGGATCGACCATCCTGGTAATAACCGGCGAACTGGAGGAGAGCCTGGCCCAAACGTTGCTACACCTCGGCCGCCGAGGCCACGCCATCGCGGTCATTCTGGTTCGCGAGCCGTCAGCGCAACTGACTACCGGCACTTCGTCGTTGGGCGGCATAGCAGTCCATCGGGTCTGGTCCGATGGCGATCTGGCGAGCCTGCAATGACGGCATCGGCGCAAGGCGAGCTCGCGTTTCGGGTAGCCGTCGTCTGCGCGATGGTGGGATGCGTCGCGGTTTCCATGGTGGCGCTCATCGACATGATGGCGCCGCACTGGGACGGTACCATCTTGATCGCCTTTTGCATGGGAACGGTGATCGAGGCATTCGCGACATTCACCCTGTATCGCCGGCAAGGTCTCGGCATCCATCGCATCGGAAGCGGCCGGTTGCAGGCGATCGAACTGGCCGCGATCTACCTCGTGCTTCAGCTCTGCGTCGATTTCCAGGACGGCACCGCGCCATTCCGCGATTATTTCCCCCATCTCGACGGCAAAACTCTGGGGCTGTTCGTTCCGGTTTTCTTCATCTGGCTGATATCAACCGACATTGCACGCGACTTCGATCGCGTGGGAGCTCCGGCTCAGGGGATACTCGCTCAGGTTCCGGTGGAGCGCCGGCTTTCCACGCGGTACTTCGCCGGAGGTGTACTCCTGTTCATCCTCTGCGGGGTGACGCAGATGCGAATCGCCAGCGTCTTGAAGCTGCCCGTGCCGAATTCATCCGGCCCGGTAGCCAATGTCGTACTCTACTTTTTACTCGGGATCATCCTCCTCGGGCATGTACGGTACACGGTATTACGAGGTCGCTGGCAGCTCCGCGACATCGCGATGGTCCCTGGAATGGGCACCCGATGGATGGGCTACATCCTGGCGTTCGTGGTACTGGTGGGCGTGCTGGCATTTCTCCTGCCCACGAGTGGGACGCTTGGTCTCCTCGACGTGGGGCGGGCCATCTGGAGCCCAATCTCCGCGGTCCTGGTGCAAATTATTCTGGCGATTCGTGGACCGCTTACCTGGCTCTTACGGTTGTTCGGTGGGAACGCACCGGTGCCCCGTCCGCGCGTCATACCGCGTCATCTGCCGCCGCACTTCAAGCTGCCCCCGCAACACACCGCCCCCAAGCACGGCGGAACCGGAAACGCCGGAGCCGTGCTCAAATCGTTGGTGTTCTGGATCGCGGTTCTGGCGGCCGTGCTGTATCTGGCGCGCAATGCCACATCGCGTCGCTTGAAGCGCGTACCGTTCATCGGCAACATGCTGGCCGCGGTGCGGAACGCCATCGCCGGCGCGTGGACATCCATGCGGCGATGGATACGGCGGAACGCTCGAACGGTAACCAACCGAATACCCGGTGCCACTCTGGCGCGGACCATCCCGTCCATGATGCCCAGCGTCCATCTGCCGTTCGGGCGGTCCGGCTCCTTGTCCTCACGCGAACAGGTGCTGCGGTACTATCTGAACGTGGTAGATCGGGCGCAGCGGCAGGGCGTAAACCGGCGAGCCTCGCAGACACCCTACGAGTTTTCCGCCGATCTTGTGCCTCATCTGGCGGATGCCAGCCAAGACATGAGGAGCCTCACCGATGCATTTGTCGAAGCACGCTACAGTCGCCACACCGTGTCGGCCACGGAGGCAGGTCAAACACGCACGAGCTGGCAACGGGTAAAAGCAGCGCTTCGTCGCATACGAAGCCACTGATCGCAGTGGTGTAGTGTAGGGACACAGTATTCGGCCGGACAGTGCCACGCTTTGCGCCCACTGTCCGGCCCATGTTCACGCCTTTATAAGGTGATGAACTTCGGCGCGAGTCCACTCCGGTGGCCCTTGCGTCGCGTCGATTCCACGCCGCTCGAGAGTTGGCAAGAGTTACGAGCGATATTGGAAGCGGTCATTGCCGCCGATCCGGCGGCCGGTGAGCCCTGATCGAACCCCTTCAATGGCCCGTATACGGGGCTAGACCCACTCCCTCCGTACAATGACGCATGCAGTTCCCTCCACGAATAGCGGCCTCCACGGGCGCTGTCAGCAAACGTCGGGTTCTGTCTCTCATCGCGATTGTCGTGGTCGTCCTGGCAGGTTGGGCCGGCTGGCGCGCCTATAGCCTCTACAGCGAGGCCAGCGACATGATCGTGGTAGTTCCGCATTCCACGCTTGAGCCCACGGCTCCGCCGGCCGTCGTCGCGCAAAAGAGTACAACACTCTTCGACCAGAAACGCCGCATCAATATCCTGGTGCTCGGCAGCGATAACGATACGAAAAAGGAAG
>CAVTRL010000008.1:0-84029 GCA_963737125.1 uncultured Chloroflexia bacterium
GAAAAGAATCCGCCGACGCAAAGCATGATCGTGGTCTCGATCGACCCCGTGCATCGCAAGGTGCTGCTGCTCTCGATCCCACGTGATTTCTGGGTGCCGGTGCGCGGACACGGCATGCAAAAGATCATGCTGGCGTACAAATTCGGACGTGTCGAGCTGGCGCGGGAGACGGTTGAAAAGCTCTTTCACATCTACATCGATCGTTACGCCTGGGTTGGTCTCGACGGATTTATCAGCGTGGTCGACACCTTCGATGGAGTGACCCTGAACGTCAAGCATCCCATCCTCGACGACGACTACCCCTCGGATATCACCGGCGCCAATGCGTATGCCTATCAGCGAGTATTCATTCCTCCCGGCTGGGCACATCTCAAGGGTGACCTGGCACTGAAGTACGTGCGCTCGCGCCACGGCTCGTATCTCGGCGACTTCGATCGATCGGCACGACAGCAGCAGGTATTGGTGGCGCTCAAGGCGAAGGCGCAGGGTCTCGATTTGCTGCGCAACATACCAGCATTGATCGACGATCTGCACGACAAGGTGCGCACCGATATGGGGCCGTCCGAGCTCTATGCAGCGGCCAGGCTGGCCGGCAAGATACAGCGGGGGGACATCAACCAGGTTGTGTTACAGGCTCCCACCTACGCGTCACTTGGCTTCAGAGGCGGTGGACAGAGCGTGGTCCTTCCTAACTGGCCGAGAATCAACGCGGAGCTAAAACATCTGTTTACCCCGGTGTTCGCGGGGCTCACCAGTCCGGGTACGACGAAGATAGTGCAGGCGCGTCCGACCACCGTTCCGTCCCCAACCGCGCCCTCGACCGCCTCGGTCACGCCAACACCACAGACCACCAGCAACCCTCTTACCCCGACTCCATCCCCGACTCCATCTCCTCAGCCAACCGCCACGCCCACTCCCCTTCCGCCCGTATTCCAGACAAAGGACTCACTCCTCTTCGTCAATCAGTGGAACAGCAATCTCTACCAGTGGCGCACCGACGGCAGCCTGAAGCAGCTAACCTTCACGGGTGATGTAACCATGCCGAGTCCGTCACCCGACGGCCGCACCATCGCACTGGTTCGCTTCCCGCGCTATCAAAATGTCTCCGACATCTGGCTGCTCGATCGCAAAACGGGGAAGATGCGTGCTCTGACCCACGGCCGCCAGATTCAGGACGTGCGCAACAATTTGTGGGCGGCATGGCCGACGTGGTCATCCGATGGCACGCATCTGCTGTTTTCGTGGGATCTGCAGAAACGCGCGCAGCCTCCCGGCGACGCGCGTTCGAATGCACTTGCCATCTGGTCCCAGCCACTCAATGGAGGAGCACCCGCAGAGCTGACGACGCCGGTGGTCGGCAGCGCGGGAGACGAAGACCCGGCGCTGCGTCCCGGCAGCGGTCAATACGCGTATATAAAGTGGAATTTTTATCCTTCGAACTTTCAGATTTACTCGCAACTGATGCTCAACAATCCCGTCACCGGGATCTCGACCGCGCTCACTCCGGTTGGTGGAACAGTGATACAACCAACCTGGAATCCAGCGGGGAACCGGTTGGCGTACGTGCAGACGGTGAACGGAGTCGATGCCGTCACGGTAGCCGATGTGGTGCGCACCCCCTCGGGGCCACAGCTCGAGCATCCAGTCGTGCTCGCCCGCGGCGCTGTGGCGCAGCCGGCCTTTACCACCGACGGCCGCTGGGTTTCGTACCTCAAACCTCAGGGTGATGCCTTCGCGCTGTTCGTCGCCCGTTCGACTGGAGGCCCGTCGTATCAGGTTGCCTCGCTCAGTAACCAGCTCGACGCCCGTTGGCGACCGGTATGGGTTCGCCGGTAGGCAGGTCTCGCGGGCAGCCAGGGTACGAGGGACGGCCTTCTCGCATTTCTACTCCTCGAAACAGAGGCGACGCCAGCTTGAGGGGCAACCCCGGTCAATCCGGCAAATTCCCAACCTTGACTACGTCAGCCAAGGAATGTATGGTACAGGTGTTCAGCCTACGCTGCTTCAATCAAGGATTGGCAGATATACGGCTGGACTGTACCGGACCCGTGGTCTTTACCACGAGTTGTCGCCGGGGGGAAAGAGTATTGAGGGTTGACTCCCTCACCTATTTCAGTTTTTAGGGCAAGGAGCCATCTGTGCATTTTCGTCCACTACGCGCGAGCCTGATATTCACCTTTTTGCTCGGACTGATTCTGGTTCCCGGCGTATCGGCGGCCCGAGCAATCGCCCCCGCTCCATCGTGGCATTCGTTTCAAGCCAGCGGTCACGGCTCTGCAGTTGGCCACATGATCGATACCGCCTCGTTGCCGAACGTGCAGGGCGCCGATGTCAATGCAACCAGTGCTCCCTCTTCCGCAGAGGTTAAACCGGCGCCGGCACAGGCCTCGCCCGCTCTCACACCCCCTCCGAACGTGGTGAACGTTCCGGCACCAACCACTACCGACTCCTCCGCCAAGGCAGGGATATCTCAGCAGAAAGGGGCCGGTGGTGATCCAGACGTCAACGGCACAGGTGGCACCAATAATTACCTCGAGACGGTTGTTGGGCAGCTAAGCATCTACGGCCGTGGTGGCGCTCTTCAACAGCAGAGCACGTATCAATCGTGGTTTGGCGTCAACAGCACCTTCTACGACCCGATGAGTGTGTGGGATAACACCGGCAGCCGCGTCATTTTCAGTATTCTTCAAAGCGGCGCCAAAGTTGTATGGCTCTCGGTTGCCCAGCAGGCCAACGCGAAGGGCAGCTACTGTAACTACAGCGTTCCCGCTCCCGCCAATCGCGATTTCGATCACCTGGGAGTCGACAGTGACGGCATTTATGTCAGCGTCAACGTGCTCGCGCCCGGCAGCCCTACCCAGGTAGTGGGCAATGAGCTGTACTATTTCAATCGCACCGCTCTAGAGACCTGCCAGCCGGTTCAATATACCGATTGGACGAATTTGACGAATCCGGACGGCACCATCGCCGAAGCTATCACGCCGGCACGCCAGGACACCAGTACGCAGGGCGTCGAATACATGGTGAACTCGTATCCGGCTGGTGGCTGTCAACTAACCCTGTGGACGCTCACCAACACCGACAACCTCTCCAACACCAGCATTCCAACCGAGTGCTACAGTCCTCCTCCGGCGGCCAAGCAGAAGGGATCGTCAGCGTTGATCTATTCCGGTGGAGATTGTAGCCTCACGCAAGCCAGCTTCGTGAACGGGTTGCTCACTGTGGCCACTCCGGGCAGCTACGACTGGGGCGACGGGAATGGACAGGTCGGGATCGTCGAATGGTTCGTGATCAATGCCGGTGCCGGAACGCTGGCAAATCAGGGAGCGTTCGGCACCAAAGGGGATTGGCTGTTCTATCCGTCGGCGATCACCACGCAGAACGGGAACATGCTCTTTGTCTACAACGCTTCGGGATCGAGCATTTACCCCAGCGTCTGGTATGTGACTCAATCCATGACGAACGCCGTAGCTTTAGCGAATGGTGTGAGCTACATGGGGACTTCGGGTGTATCGGGCTGGGGCTACTATCAGTCGGCCTGGCCCGACGTGAATTCCGGTTTCCCCAATGACGTATGGATCACGGGCGAGTATGCCAAAGCGACCAGCGCCTGGGGCACGAAGTTCGACCTGGTTAATTCCTAGGGGATCGCGGCGGGCTGACGCTTCCTTGTCCTCGGACGCGCACGGTTTCTGAGCGCCGGCGAATTTGCGTGTGAGCGTCCAGGGCAGGTATGCTACCGTACGTAGAAGCACTCCAAGGAGGGGTACACCCATGAGAATCACGTTGTCCGTGTTCGCGTCTTGTCTCGATGCACGGCGTGATTCCGCTTTGTGTGGGTGCCCTCGGTAACAACGCCCCGTCCTGAGGACAACCGGCCCAGAGGGAACACGCGCCAGGACGCGTAACACCCGCCATGGTTGTCGCGGTCAAGCGCGCCTGCGCTATCCGCGGTAACCAGATGCGGCGTGTTGACGCGTTTCGTTTTCGCGATCCCAAAGATCGATTTGTCTGAAAGGACTCTTGCTTGTTTCCAGTTCTGAGGCGATACCGAAACCTGCTTGTCGCCTACCTCAGTCCACAGCGTCCGCGTGTCCTGCTACAGGCAGTACTGTTGCTCTCCAGCATCGGGCTTGAGCTCGCGGCTCCGCAGGTCGTCCGATTCTTCATCGACACCGCACAGAACGGCGGCCCGGTTGGTTCCCTCACTATCGCTGCTGTGGTTTTCCTGGCAATCGCGATCGTGCAACAGGTGGTGGCGCTGGCCGCGGCCTACATGGGCGCGATCATCGGTTGGAACGCCACCAATCGACTGCGCGGCGACCTCATACGTCACTGTCTGATGCTCGATCTCGCCTTTCACAAGCGCCGTACGCCGGGTGAAATGATCGAGCGCATTGACGGCGACGTGACCCTGCTGGCCAATTTTTTCTCGCAGTTCACCATCAGTATCCTGGGAAATGCGCTTCTCGTGTCCGGCATTCTCATTGTCATGGCCCGTACGAACCCCTGGTTGGGAATAGGTCTCACCGCCTACTGCGTGGCAACCGTCGTTGTATTGAGAAGCGTGCAGCAGCGAGCCGTGCGTCGCTACTCTACCGACCGGCAGGCCAGTGCCGAGCAGTACGGTTCGATCGAGGAACGGTTAACGGGGACCGAGGACATTCGAGGGGTGGGCGCGGAGCGCTACATACTCTGGCACCTGCTGGGGACAATGCAGCGACGCTTGCGCACCAATCGCAGCGCCCGTCTGGCCGGAAACCTCTCGTTCTTCGCCACCAACTTTCTCTACGTCATTGCCTACGCCATCGGACTGGCACTGGGCGCCTTCCTGTTCAATCGCCACCAGATCACTCTCGGCACCGCCTATCTCATCGTCTTTTACCTCGGGATGCTGGCCGCTCCACTGGATGCGATACGCCAGCAGATGCAGGACATGCAACAGGCATCGGCCGGTATCGGACGCATCGATACCCTCCTGTACACCGAAACCGCTCTGCCCGAAGCCGGCACGGTTTCCCTGCCCCCCGGGCCGCTGGCGGTTCGCTTCGATGACGTGACGTTTGGGTACGAGGATGATGAGAGCGTTCTCCACGATCTATCTTTTTCGCTGCAACCGGGTCGAGTGCTCGGCCTGCTGGGCCGGACCGGAAGCGGCAAGACGACCCTGACGCGCCTGTTGGTCCGCCTCCACGATCCCACGGACGGCAGTGTTTGCCTGGACGGGGTGGATCTGCGTGACATCTCTCCCACCGCCCTACGAAGCCGGGTTGGAATGGTAACTCAGGACGTGCAGCTCTTCCGGGCAACGGTACGCGAGAACCTGACCTTCTTTCGTCCGGAAGACCCGGGAGATACACGGGACGGCGATATTCTCGCAGCCTTCCGTGAGCTCGACCTCTGGGATTGGTACCGCTCGTTGCCGGATGGGCTCGACACCATGCTCGGCCCCGGAGGCGTGGGGCTTTCCGCCGGCCAGGCGCAACTCCTGGCATTCGCTCGCGTCTTCCTGCGAGATCCCGGCCTGGTGATTCTCGACGAAGCCTCATCGCGTCTCGATCCGGCGACCGAGCGCTCGGTTGAACAGGCGATCGATCGGTTGCTGATCGACCGGACCTGCATCATCGTCGCCCACCGCCTGCGGACCGTGGGACGCGTCGACCAGATCATGATTCTGGAGGATGGCCGGATTGCCGAGCATGGACGCCGGACAGAGCTTCTGGAGAATTCCGGCTCACGCTTCAATGCCCTGCTGCACGCCGGGCTGGAAGGGGTGCTGGTATGAACGAGCCGCAGCACATGAGGACCTGGCCGTTCAACGTCCGGCTCATGCGTTATGCGCCGGGCCCATTCGCCGTGTACGCCGTCTGTATATTCTTCTTCCTGGCGGGCCAGGTAGTGCCGGGTCTCGTGGTCCAAGCGGTCTTCAACACCATGACCGGCCACAACGCCGCGGGTTACGGCGTCCCCACGCTGATCGCACTCTTTGTGGGGATCGAGGTCGCTCGCTTTGCGGCGAGCTTCGGACAGATATGGGGTGACGTCACGTTTCGCCTTACGACCGGAGCCTTGCTTCGGCACAACATGCTGGCGGCAATTCTCCGGCGGCCCGGGGCTCTGCCTCTTCCGGTCCCTTCCGGCACGGCCGTCAACCGCTTCCGCGACGACGTAGACGAGACATCCGACTTTCCCACCTGGTTTCCGCAAGAGGTTGGGTTTCTGGCGGGAACAGTCGTTGCCATCATCGTCATGGTTCGCATCAATCTCAGGATCACGCTCTTCGTGTTTCTTCCACTGCTGGCCGCCATGCTCATTTCAAGGGTGGCCTGGGATCGGCTTCGAGCCTTCGTCGCACTGGAAGACCGCGCCACCGATGAAGTGACCGGCTTCCTCGGTGAATCGTTTGGCGCGATACAGGCGATCAAGCTCGCCGGCGCCACTGAAGACATGGGCTCCCACTTTGACGAGCTCAATGAGACGCGCCTGACCTTCGCGGTGCGATGGCGGGTGATAAGGGAGTCGATCAATTCAATGACTGCCACGGCGGTCACCCTCGGTATCGGCATCACCCTGTTGTTGGCTGCACGCGCCATGGCCCGACACACCTTCACCGTCGGCGATTTCGCCTTATTCGTGTATTACCTGCAGTTCACCAGCGAAACCGCAACCGAGCTGGGAAACTTCCTGGGAGATTACGCGGCACAGGCCATTTCCATCGTCCGAATGGAGGAGCTGGTCCGGCCGGACGCACCAACCGCATTGGTGCAACACCACCCCGTGCGGCCGCAACCCACCCCATCCGCTCAGGCATCGAGCGACGCTCCACTCGAGACGCTCACCGTTCGTGGGCTTACCTGCACGCATCCGGGTGGGGGCGGCATACACGGCGTGAACACCGCGCTCCGGGCCGGCACGCTCACGGTCGTCACCGGGCGGATCGGCTCCGGTAAAACCACGCTGGTGCGTGCGTTGCTGGGTCTGCTTCCCGCCCAGTCCGGAGATATCTCCTGGAACGGCTCTCCCGTGAACGATCCTGCAGAGTTCTTTCGCCCTCCCCACGCTTCGTACGTGCCACAGGTTCCGCGGCTATTCAGCGAGCCGCTGATCGATAACATTCTGATGGGCTGGCCGGCGTCGGACGCGGAGATGGACGAAGCGATCCGGCTGGCGGTATTCGAAGATGATCTACCGGGACTCTCCAATGGACTGAGCACGGTCGTCGGGCCGCGGGGTGTGCGGCTCTCGGGAGGGCAACTCCAGCGTGCCGCCGCGGCACGCGCCTTTATCCGGAGGCCACAGCTTTTGGTGGTTGACGATCTGTCGAGCGCTCTCGACGTCGAGACCGAGAACCTGTTGTGGGAACGATTATTCGCGCAGCGCGGCGTGACGTGCCTGGCGGTATCGCACCGGCGCGCAGCATTGGCGCGTGCCGATCACGTCATCGTCGTGCAGGATGGATACATTGCAGCCCAGGGGACACTGATCGAGCTTTTGGCTACCTCTGAGGAAATGCGACACCTGTGGGCCGAAAGGGAGTAGAAAGGCGAGCGTTGGCCCCCAGCGCTTGTGAATTACCGACGACCTGGTCATGCCTTTTTGAGGGAGCCTCTTCCACGACCGTGCACCATCGTCGTTGGGGAAGGCCCAGACGGGCCGCCATGTCTGCCCTCGATACTGCACGAGCCCTGCATATCGCCCCACGATGGCTTGACGTGCCGCCAGACTCGTGAGAACATACGTTCTAGTCCCAGTCTCCCACGCGAGAGGAAAGCACATGGATACAGTCGAACGCGCTCGCTCCTTCTTCGAGTCCAACGGTCGGGCCATCGACCGCGCTTTGTTCGCATTCCACTTCGACGGTGGCTCCAGCGCCGATGTTATGGCCGCCCTGAAGCCATACCAGAACGATGATGGCGGGTTCGGTAATGGTCTCGAGCCCGACATCACGGCCCCGGATAGCAATCCGTTTGCCACCGCTCTGGCGTTACAGATCTGTTTGCAGGCCGAGATCGCGCGCAACGAGCCGGTGCTGGCACGCACGGTGGAATACCTGGAAGCGACTCAGGACGACGATGGCGGGTGGCGTTTCACGGAGGGCGTCTACCAACACGAGCTGGCGCCGTGGTTCGCCGGGTGGGAGTGGCCGAATCTCAACCCGGCGTGCTCCCTGGCAGGTCATCTCAAGGCACTCGGACTCGGGTGTGACCGGCTACATGAACGCGTCGAGCAGTTATTCGAGGCGCATGCGAAACCTACCGACATGGTGTTGGACGACTTTTACGCCGTGCAACCATACGCCTTCTACTTCATGCCGCCGTGGGAGCATCCGCAGCGTGAACTGTATCTCTGGGGCCTTAGCTGGTGGCTGGTTCGTCAGCACGTGGAAGGAAAGCTAGCCGACAGCGGTCATTTTTTCGAGTACGCACGTGATCCGCGCAGTCCCACGGCGCAACGAGTACCGGGTGATATCGTGGCGCAACGGCTCGATATGCTTGCCGCGGAACAAGCCGAAGACGGCGGATGGCCATCGGCATACGCCGATCATTGGCGCGGCTGGTATACCGCACAGAGCCTTCTGGTCCTTAAAGTGTTCGGGCGCATATAACCCGTATTACCACTGCATATAGTTGAGAGCTGGTGCAAGACTTCCGGGGCCACCGGGCTGCACATTTACGTACCGCTTGCTGCCCGCTACAGTTGCGAGCAAGCCCGAGGGTTCGCACAGATTATCGCCACGCTGGTCCACGGCCGGCTGCCGGAGATCACCAGGCAGTCCGGCTCGCCGCCAGGGAAAAGTGTACCTCGATTACCTGCAGAACCGGCACGGGCAGACGCTCGCCGCGCCGTATAGTGTGCGGCCGCGACCTGGAGCGCCGGTCTCTACGCCGCTGCGCTGGGAGGAAGTATCGCCCAGCCTGGACCCCGGCGCCTTTACCATTCGCACCCTGCATGCCCGCCTCGACGAGCTCGGTGACCTGTGGCAACCGGTGCTCGGCACGGGCGCCGATATCGCCCGTGCACTGGATGCGCTGACCGGCGCCGGCTCCGCCGTTCGGCAGCGTTTCCACGATCAGCGGCGTGACTCAGGTGTGCGATATGCATAGTCTTGCAGGCGTATCTCTGTGCCGGCCAGCTCTGGGAGGCGGCTCAACCGGCAGGTATACTCGTAGTGTGGTGACTGAGTTAACGCCACCTCGCTCATACGGGCTACCAGTTCGCAGCCTGCATGGGAAGAGATGACAAATAGTCCCACACCTTCGATTTGAAGTCCATGCACCGCGAGGATGGATGATTCGCGTAGCGTGACCAATGTTGCGCTGCCCCGCGAGATCGATCTTTGCACGAGCGTGATTCGCACGCAGGGGAGAAATAATCATGAACGCAACACCAAGCACACTGCCGTGGGTTGAACAGAAGCAAGCCGAGCTTACCGACATGGAATGGGATTGGCGCCAGCAAGATGAGCGTGAAGGGCTTGGGGTGCAGGCCGAAGTCTTACCATCGCTGGCCAAGCGTGAAAAGGAATTGGAAGCGAGCCGTCTGCAGGCCGAACTGGCCGTGGCCTCGTTCGTGGAGCAATTCTATCTGGCAAAGAACATCCGGGTCGGGACCGAGCTGGTCAATGAAATCGACGTCGATGCCTGGCAGGATCCAGCCATTACCCAGGAAGCGATGGCTCGATTCGTGCGGGCTGAAGCCGCCCGCCTGGACGATCCCCATCTGGCATCGTACTGGGGCTGGCCGACTTCTCGGGCCGCGAGCGCTCCTCAGCAGTGGTGGGTCGATCTGCCGGCGGTTTTCGTGCAGGATGAGCGCACGCAGAGCTGGGAGCACTATCGCTTCCACGTGGCCGGTAAGCATATCAACGGATGGACCGCCAATCCCTCGCATACGGCGGCCCCGCTGCTTTAAACGTGCCCCCCGCTGGTAGTGCCCGTTCATTCGATATGAAACCTTTCGCGTGCGGTAGCTTACGTGAGTTTTCTCTGAGAAAGTTAGGCAAGACCGGACGAAACGACGATTTGCCAGGTTCGATGACGCTGGGAACGGACGTGGTACGCCAGTCAGGGAGACGCAACTTCCACGCAGTACACTAGCGCATGCAATCTCTTTACGATCTCTTGCAGGAACGCGGCTTCATTTATCAGGTCACCGAGGAAGAGGATCTGCGCGCGCGGCTGGAAGACCCGCTGACCCTGTATTGGGGTTTCGATGCAACCGCCGACAGCCTCCACATCGGCAGCCTGGTTTCGATCATGATGATGGCCTGGTTCCCACGCTATGGCCATCTGCCTATCGCGCTGGCCGGCGGCGGAACAACGCTGATCGGTGACCCCAGTGGCCGGACCAGCGCCCGTCCAATGCTGTCGTCCGACGAGATCGATCGCAATGTCGAATCAATCAAGCAGCAGCTAACCAATTTCTTCGACTTCGGCGAGGGCAAGGCGCGTCTGGTAAACAATGCCGACTGGTTAACGACCCTGGGCTTCGTGCCGTTTATGCGTGATATCGGCTCGCGTTTCAGCGTCAACGAGATCTTGCGGCTCGAGGCCTACCGCACACGGTTAGAGGCGGGCGGATTGAGCTTTCTCGAGTTCACCTATGTATTGATGCAGTCGTACGATTTTCTGCATCTCTACCAGAACTTCGACTGTATTCTGCAGATCGGCGGAAGCGATCAATGGGGCAACAGCGTCTCGGGTGCGGACCTCATCCGGCGCGTGACGGGCGGGCAAGCGTATGTAATGTCGCATCCGCTCATCATGACGAGCGCCGGTACGAAGATGGGGAAATCGGCCGGCGGTGCGATCTGGCTCGATCCGGTGAAGACGCCGCCGTACGACTACTACCAGTACTGGCGCAATTCCGACGATCGCGACGTGGAGGGGCGGCTGGCGACCTACACGTTTCTTCCGATGGACGAAGTTCGCAAGCTGGGTACCCTGCAGGGGGTCGAGCGTAACCACGCCAAAGAGGTGCTGGCCTTCGAAGCCACGAAAATCCTGCACGGTGAAGAGAATGCCAGAGCGGCACGCGACGCGGCACGGACCCTCTTCGCGGGAGCGAGTGGCGGAGACGACGTACCGACGACCACGCTGGCGCGGAAGCAGCTGATGGAAGGCATGCCGGTAACGACGCTGTTCAAGGAAGCCGGTCTGGTGGAGTCCGCGAACCAGGCTCGCACCATGATCAAACAGGGTGGCCTGTCGGTGAATGGCGACATCGTCACCGACCCGCGGGCGCGAATCGATCTGGGCGCCCTGACGGATGGCTATCTCACCTTACGAGCAGGGAAAAAGCGTTATATGCGGGTCGTGGTGAGGTAAGCCGCGCGACTCCTCCGCTTTGTCATCCGCGGAATCTTCAGGTGGATTACTCCACGATTTACACCGTAACGCGGCGCGTCACGCGCCGTGGCGCTATCCGGCAATAAAGCGGTACACCAGCTTCTGGAAGTGCTGCAGTGCCTTCTCTCGGCTCAACATCAGCTGCCCTCCATCGAAGTAGCCGGAGCGCAACCCGCGTTGCACCGACTCGCAGAGCACGATGTCTTCGCGCTGCACCTGGTCGATAAACGCCGTGAAATCGCGCACTTCATCTTCGGAGACGGCGTCGACGAAACAGTATTCGTACACGGCGCGCGTCGTACCCGTACCGGTCGGCAGGATGAGGTTGAGCGAGACGTTGCCGGGGCCGGGATAGATGTTGAGCATGAAGTTGGGCCACAGGTAGGCATAGAAGCCCGCCTCGACACCCTCGCCAATCGTGTACAGGTTGCCGAGTCCGCCACGCATGGCCGATTCCTTCACCGGTCCCGCCTGGGTGGAAAAGAGCTCGTATTCGGTGACGACGTAGTTATCGAGATCGATCAGATCGCTGAACGCCGGGTGCGCCACCGGGCAGTGATAACACTCGAGGTAGTTATCGACCACCACCTTCCAGTTAGCTTGCATGTCATATTCGTCGCGCTGCCGGCAGCGAATGGCATCGAGATCGATGCCGGTTTGCTCCACCAATGCCGGCAATTCTCCCAGTGTGTCGCGGAGCGGCCCCGCGTTCAAGTCGGGATTGACGAAGACGAACGGTCCCCAGGTATCCACCTGAACCGGGAAAAGGGATAGCCGGCTTTGGTCAAAATTGGGTTCCAGCTTCGAACCGGGCGCGGCCCGCAACGAGCCGTCCAACCCGTAGGTCCAGGCATGGTAGTGGCACTGGATCGATTTGCGGGTGCCGCAGCGGTCGAGGACCAGCGTCGAGCCGCGATGCCGGCACACATTGGCAAACGCGCGGAGCGTTCCATCCTCGTCGCGCACCACGACGATCGGCACAGTACCCGCGGTGTAGGTGAAGAAGTCGCCGTGCCCCTTCACTACCTCGGCGAGCCCGGCATACTGCCAGCAGTGCCGAAAAATACTCTCCGCTTCACGCGCGAAGTACGCGTCGTCGGTGTACCAGGACGCGGGAAGGGTGGAACCGTTGTCGAGGCTCTGGGCGACATCACGGGCGTATGTACTCGGGGGGTGGATCAGTGTAGGAACTCCTGAGGATGAGCGGGCGTAGCGCGCCTTGGGCACTCCCATGAGTGCCCCAAAGCGCATTGGAAATCATGCCGGATGAGTGCGGATCAGACGGGCGTAGCACCCATGGCATCGATCGATTCGACCGACTGCTGAATGGAAAGCGGAACATCTATTTCCTGGCGACGCGTCTGCCGGCCAAGGGCGTAGAAGAGGAGACCGGCGCCGATGAGCACGGCCAGCGGTATGAACTGCGAGAGCTCGTACTGCGACCGTTGACCGGCAAAGCCCAAGCTCTTCAGGGCATCATCCGCGGAGCCGGAGGTACCGAACCATCCCGTCCCAAAGCCGGGCCACAAGAGGGCGACGGTTGCGAGGGCGGCCCAGAAGGTGGTGACGACACCGCAGAACCACGCCCCCGCCATACCGAACGGTATGCGGTACGGGCGCTCTACCTCGGGATGCGAGTAGCGCAATTTGATCAACGATGGATAGATGAAGAGATACGCGATCGTCGTGGTTGAAATGGCGAGACTTAGCACCACGGTGAAGTACTTCGCCGCATTACCGTGTGTGATGTTAAAGGCGAGAAACATGACAAAGGTCGACACCACACCCGAGAGGAGGTTGACGTATATGGGAGTCCCGAAGCGTGCCGAGAAGGTTCCTAAAATGCGCGGCCCGGCGCCATCGAACGACGCGACTGCCAGCGTGCGGTCCGCCCCCATGATCCAGGTGGTACCGCTCGTTATAAGCGCGAAGATAAACGCGAGGGCGGTAATGCGGCCCAGGAACGACCCGGCACCGGTAAGTGTGGCCGTTCCGTTTGCGGCCACGTGCCCGCCGTAGACGGTAAACACTGCCTTGATGCCGTCGAGAAAGCCACCGAGATTCGTTACCTGGCTGGTCGGTAGCACCAGTAAGATGGCGAGGATCGGTCCGCCGTAGAGCAGTATGGCACCGATCGCCGAGCGGAGAACGCAGAACGGGACGTCGCGCTGCGGGTCTTTCATTTCTTCTCCGGCCGCGCTAGGGAGCTCGAAGCCGACGTAATTGAAGAAGAGGACGGGTACCACGGCGATAAAGACGGCGTACGAGGGGGCAAACGATCCGGATCCAAAGCCGTGGACGCCGTGCTGCGATGCGTACACCAGGACCGAGAACGTGAAGAAGCCGAGCACCACAATGCGGCACCATGCGCCGATCGTGGGTATCCATTTACCGTTCTTGAAGGAGACGATGGCGGCTATTACCGTGAACCAGATAAATACCAGCGCAAACAAATACTTCTTGATACCGTACGGATCGGACAGTGGGACGAAGAAGGTTTCGAAAGCTGTAATGGCCGTGATACAGAGCGTTCCACCGACCCAGATCGGATTTGATACCCAGTACAACAGGGCGTTGATGGCGGAAACCGAACGGCCGAAGGCGAGGCGGGACCACACGTACGGCCCTCCCTCCTGGGGGAAGGCGGAGCCGAGCTCAGCAATCAATAACGCGTACGGAACAAAGAACAACACTCCCAAAAAGATCAACCAGGTAAACCCCTGGCCACCCTTGTTGGCAACACTGCCGATCGTGTCGAGGCCGACCAACGTACAGAGCAGGAAGAAGAGCATATCGAACCGGCCGAAGTGCTGCTGGAGCTTCTTCTTCTCTTCGATCGCAGCCGTCGTGGTTCGCGTGAGACTCTGGGTTCCGGTCGTTGCCGTTACCGCCATTCCATCTTCCTCCGCTTGTTCGAATGCGCCGCGACCTTCCATCTCCACAAGGAGTACACAACTGTAAGGATCACTATACGGGGAGAGGGCGTTTTCGGCAATAACCGAACCGGATGAAAGACGGCTGCCTCAGACGTTTATAGCGGCCGGTTTCGCGCTTCGACGCCCGCGCGGATCACGTCGTACAGTGCGTCTCGTTCCGCCGTGGCCACGCCAATAACTCCGTCACCGGCGCCGTAGTACAGGAAGAAGCGATCGCCGATGGTCACCAAACCGGTGGCGAAAACCACGTTGCCTACCGGTCCGGAAACCTCGTAGGGCGCTTCCGGCCGCATAACCGGCTCCGGATGCCTGTACAGCACGGTGGCCGGATCGTCGATATCCAGCACCGCCAGCCCCATACTGTACAGGCGCTGGTTGGCCGGCATACGCAGGTATTCATTGCCATGGTAGAGCAGGAGCCAGCCCCACGGGGTGCGGACCGGCGGCGGACCGGCGCCGATGCGTTCTCCCTCCCAGGTGCCGGGGATGCGTTCCAGCACGGTTACTGGCTCAGACCAGTCATGCAGATCGGACGACGTGAGGTACTGAACATCGGGATACCGGCGGACCAGCGCGGCGTACTGCCCGGCGATCCGCTCGGGGAAGAGCACGCCATCCTTGGTGTGCGTCTGAGGCAAAAGGGTCGAGATCTCCTGCATTGATTGGAAATCGGACGTGACGCCGATCCCGGTACGCACCCGGAAGGGCGCTGTTTCCCAGTACAGAGGAGGAGTCCCGGCGGTGTCGACCGAAGCCTTGCAATACGTCAGGTAGAACCGGCCATCGAGCGGCGTGATGCGCGGATCCTCCACGCCCAGGCGGGCGTACGGATCGTCCAGCGCCCCCTCGTAGAACGGGAGCTCGCCGCGTTCCTCTATATGCTCCCCGTCAAACGTCCGGGCCAATCCGAATCGCGACAACCCGTCGCCGCCCACGGCGCGGTACACCAGCGCGACGCATCCATCCACCACCGCAGCGCCGGGATTGAATACCGAGCGCGACTCCCACCAGCGATCGGTGGACGTGAGGATGGGGTTCGCCGCGGAGCGAGTGAAGAGAGGTGAGTCCATGGGCCAGTGTACCCGCTGATCTGAGTCGCTATGGCCACGCTTTAGAATGTGGCATGAACACCTTCACGGCTCAACCGGGCACCCGAATCGAACGCGACACGATGGGCGAGATGGAGGTTCCCGCCGAGGCGCTCTACGGCGCGCAGACGGAACGCGCCCGGCAGAACTTCCCAATCAGCGATCTTCGCTTTCCCCGCCGGTTCATCAGCGCCATGGGGCTCATCAAGGAGTCGGCGGCGCAGGTCAACATGGAGATGGGGCTGCTCGACCTCGAGAAGGGTCGAGCAATTGCTGGAGCGGCTCGCGAAGTGGTGGAAGGGAAGCTGGACGACCATTTCCCGCTGGATATCTTTCAGACCGGGTCGGGCACCTCGACCAATATGAACGCGAACGAGGTCATCGCGCACCGCGCACACCTTCTTTTGGGCGGCACGCTGGGGGAACGGAGCCTGGTGCACCCCAACGACGATGTGAATCAGGGACAGTCGTCCAACGACGTGATCCCCACTGCAATTCACCTGGCGGCGGCCATTGGGCTACACGAAGATTTGATTCCGGCGCTGGAACGGCTGCATGCCGCCCTCAGCGCCAAAGCCACGGAGTTCTGGCCGGTGATCAAGACCGGACGCACCCATCTACAAGACGCCACGCCGATCCGGATGGGGCAGGTGTTCGAAGGGTTCGCCGGCCAGATCGAGCGGAGTATCGCGCGGGTGCGCGTTGCCGAAGGGGAGCTGTCCGAGCTGGCATTGGGCGGCACGGCGGTCGGCACCGGGGTCAATACGCGCGAGGGTTTCCCGGCGCGGGTTATCGAGCGCCTGGCGGCCGAAACGGGCCTGCCACTGCGGGAGACCAGTAACCATTTTCAGGCGCAGAGCACGCTGGACGGCGTGGTGGCGGCATCGGGCGAGCTGCGGACGGTCGCGGTAAGCCTGATGAAGATCGCGAACGACATCCGTTGGATGGGCTCGGGGCCGCGAGCCGGTATCGGCGAGCTCGCCGTCCCGCCGGTGCAGCCTGGTTCGTCCATCATGCCGGGCAAGGTCAATCCCGTGATCGCGGAATCGGTCACGATGGTTGCCGCGCAGGTGATCGGAAACGACGTGACCATCACGATCGGGGGACAATCGGGCAATTTCGAGCTCAACGTGATGATGCCGGTAATCGCCTACAACCTGCTGCAATCGATCGCTATTCTCAGCACCTCGGCCCGCAACTTTGCGGAGAGAACCATCGAGGGCTTGACGGCCACGGAGCACGGCCCGGAGATGGTGGAGCGTGGTCTGATGCTGGCAACCGCGCTGGCCCCGGCGGTCGGATACGACGAGGCAGCGGCAATTGCCAAGCAAGCAGCCGCCGAGGGGAGCACGATCCGCGAGGTGGCACGGCAGCGCACGAATCTCTCGGACGACGACCTCGATCGCCTGCTCCAACCGGAAAGCATGACCGAGCCGGGTAACGTCGTGGCCGGAGCGGGTGGCTAGCCGGCGTCAGTCAGAATATTGCGCCGGTACTGCAGCGGGTAGTCCGCTGCCTGGTGCCCCTTCACGGTCAATGTGATAAGAGCGTAGGGCTGGGGCAGATCTTCACGGAACATGGCGAGCGAGAATCCGCCCCAGAGAAGGAGGATGCGAGCGTGAGTGACGAGTGCAGAGACATGATCGAGCGCTTCTGGAAGTCCATGAACACCAACGACTTCTCCGCGGTGGGAGACTTGCTCCACCGCGACTTTCTACTGGAGTGGCCACAGTCGGGAGAGCGTATCCGCGGCGCGGAGAACTACGTCGCGATGAACGAGCGCTATCCTGCCGCGGGACCGTGGCGCTTCACCGTGAACCGGGTGGTAGCCGAGGGAGTGCAAGGCGTGTCCGATGTCACGGTCACGGATGGCGCACGGGTGGATCGAGCCGTGACATTCTACGAGGTGCGTGATGGCCGCATCTGGCGGATGATCGAGTACTGGCCCGAGCCATTCGCTCCCGCAGACTGGCGGAGATCATTGGTCGAGGCCTGACGGACGGCGACCTAGTACATGACCACAGGGATCATGATGGCTATGGTAACAGTACGGGGAAAGGAGTGAAGCCTCCCTGATGCCTGCTTCACGAAACACCCGGATCGTTGGCGCGATTCTTATGCTTGGCTCTGCGTTGCAACTGGCTGCTGCGGCTATGGTCAAGCCGGATGTGTTTATATCACCTGATCCCTTGGTGAAACTCCAGGCGATCCGGCGCAGTGGGCGAGGGTGGGTCCTCCAGGCCGTTCTGTTTCCCCTGGCATTTGCTGTCGTCACCACGGGATTCGGCATGCTGGCTCGGCTTCTCCCGCGACCGGCCCGGGGATGGGCAACGACCGCCACTGCGCTCAGCGCGCTCTCGACCCTGCTCTGGCTCCCCATCACCCGAGGTCGACTCACAGTCGGCCGGGAGGTGGACGAGATGATTCGGCAGCATCAGCCAGGCATGCGAGTAGACATCTCAGGAGGGAGCGGCTGGGCATTCTGGCCCTATACCGGTGCGGCGCTCACCTCGGTCGCCACGGCTAGCGCAGCGTTGAGGGTAAGCCGGCTTGCCCAGAAGACCGGGATCGGCGTCCTGCTCGCCAGCACACTCATCCCGGCAGTCGTGATTACCCGGTGGCGAGATTGGCCGCCGTTTGCCAGCTATCTCTGTACCACAATCATCGGGCTCTCCTTGATGTTCCAACCTGGGAATCCCAGGAAACGGAAGCAGAGCCGCTTCCCATGACGGCGCACGGACGTGCGCTCGGTACAGTGCCCGTCGTCCCGTCCCATCCCAAACCGGTCATCTTCCCTGTGGTCGTGTACTAGAAGCTCTGAGAAAGGGGTGACGGGGATGAGAATCCAGGAGTACCACCACTGGAGTCTCCTATGTCCTCGCCTCCCCGCCTCTATCCTACCGACCTGTCCGACGCTGAATGGAGGATTCTCGAACGCTCTTGCCTCCTGCAAAGGCCGGCGGTAGCCCGAGGAAGTGGCCGTTGCGCACCATCATGGACGGCATCTTCTACGTGATCCGCTCTGGCTGTCAGTGGCGGCTTCTGCCCCGCGGAGTTTCCGCCCTGGCAGACGGTCTATCACTACTGCAGGCTCTTCCGCCTGGATGGCACATGGGAACAGCTCAATGCGCGTGTTGCGAGAACGGGAACGAGAGCGCCTCGGTCGACAGATCCTCAGCCGAGTGCTGCCGTCATCGATAGTCAGTCGGTCAAGGCGACAAGCATCGGCGGCATCCGTGGGTATGACGGAGCAAAGAAGCGTCTCGGGACGCAAGCGGCATCTGCTTGGTCGACGTGAACGGCCTCGTCCTCCGCGCAGTGGTCCATGCTGCGGACCTCCAGGATCGCGCAGCCGTCTCGCTCGGTCCTGGATCAGGCCCAGGACAGAGTTCCCGTGCATCGAGCTGATCTGGGCGGATCAGGGCTATACGGGGACGGCAAGACCTGGATCGAGGAGCATCTGGGCTGGACGAGTCGAGATCGTGCGGCATCCGCCGCGATCTCGTGGCAAATGGACCTTTATGCCCGATGCCGATGATCCGACCACGGGGCATTTCGAGTGGGTGCGGCTTGCCGCCTGCCAAGAAGGAGTTCCGGGGCATCCTGCCTCGGCGCTGGGTAGCGGAGCGCACGTTCAGCTGGCTTGGCCAGAGTCGGCGGCTCTCCAAGGAGTATGAGCAGCTCTGCGAATATTTACGCCGCGCAGCAGACATCTGCATAACAGCCAAAGTCATCTACTACGATCTCAGTCGGCCAAGGGTACCTCCGAAAGAACTTGCCGTATCGGCTTTAATTACTCCCGCTATTTGAGCGCCATCGACTTCCGGCAGCACCCCGAGCTCTACCAGATCGGCCGGGGTGAACAAGGTGTACTGAGCGTCGAGCCGTACAAATCGGAGATCCTGCCGTACTGGCGGTTCAAGATGCCGGAGATTGTGAGTGAGTTCTCCGAAAAAATCTACGCGCTGTTTCTCGACTACCGCGCGCAGGACGATTTCATGGCATGGACATGGCGCGGAAGTTCCTGCAAATGGGGTACACCACAGCGCGGCGCCAAATCGCAGCGGCCGGAAGCGGACTGAAGGACGAGGCGCAATCCTCCCCGATTAGTCGGACGAGGAAATAGCAGAGTGCGCGCGTATCTTCCACGAACGATACGAGGCAGCACGCAACGATCCGCGGTATTGAGAGGCTATGCGCCCTCGTCGGGGACGGTATAAAGGCGCCCAGAACGTAACCAGTTAAAGGTCAGCCGCCCGTATCATAGTGCGCACTTGCCTGCAACGACGACATTAAAAGGATTCACGGCTCTCAACGGGATGCCAGAGAGATACGTATTGCCATTCACGAAGCCGGGAACAAATAGACTTGTAGGAGTCGGACCGGCCAAAAAATAGGAGCTCGCGAACATCGGTCAGGACGCCTATTTCACCTTCCTCCGGCGGCACGATTCTAACTCTCGCCTTCCAACTTGCCCCATCCTCTTGTATGGCAACTCGTACTTGAGACCCGTGGTTCCGGACGAGATCACTCTGCTGACCTTTTTGTACTCGATCGAGGGTGCTCGCTATATCAGACTCGAAAGACCAGTCGAATGCATTGGCGGCACAACCGCCTTCGCTGCATGCCGTCTCTTCTGGGGGCGAGGATATCGTAGGCGAGATCGTGCATCGATCCGCTCCGGTATGCGCTCATGTAACAGTGATTGCCAAACCCTCTGATACCGGCATACCGGAAATCTGCAGCGAGCAACCCTACGCTTACGGCGGTCAAGCCGCAGGTGTGAATAACATTGGGGACATCGCACACCCGAATCGCGCAGCGCCCGCAGAAGGGAGACATCAGAAATCTCGTTGCGACGGTCACATTCGCGGTTCGAACAACGAAGGAAAATATCCTGAAACTGGAGAGCCGGATGGGCGGTGCTCTTGCACCTTGGGCATTTCCAATCCCGTTCGCGCATGGCCTTCTCGAGCGAGGCAAACAACACAGCCTGAACGCGAACTGTCATCTTTCACGCACACCTTTTTGTGACGTACATTATCACCTTCCCACCGACCGTGCAATGATTTGCCGACAATGTAGTTACGAACTGAAGAGACAGCTTTGAAACGCAGACTAACTTCTCTGTCGGAGTTGTTAGCACGGCACGAGCCTACGTGCGCAACGTTGACCGGCGTGGAGCTCGAAGCACAGTGGCTAGAACAAGCCTGCCAGTCGCTAGCTGTTGCCGCTCGCGCCATCGGCGCATCCGACGCAGATGTGCGCCGTTGTGCTTTCCGCATGTTGATAGAGAGCACCCAGCGGCTACAAATCGCCGTGGATTCGTGCGAGGCGCTGTCGTATCGGTTGGAGTCCGGCATCCGGTCGATAATCGTGACCGGGTCAGCGGCGCGTTGTGAGGCTGTTTCCACTTCCGATGTGGACTTCAATGTGCTGGTTACAGATGTCTACATGAGTGCTCTCTTTACCCGCAGCAGTGCGAAGGCAAAGTCATCTCACGATCTCCTGATGGGGCTCGAGCGGGAACTACGGAAGAAAATGCGCATGGAAATGCTGATGAGAGAGATGCAGCACCGTGGCTATCCAGAATGGAATCGTCCGTTAACACTCAAGCCGTTCACGCGTGAGCAGTTGCACGACGACCAGCAACGAAACCTTGCCATCGGTCATCTTCTGAATCTTTTATTCAGCGCCGTCCCGGTGCACGGTGAAACTGCTTTTGAGGACCTACTGGACGAATTGTTCCGCGACCCAAATACGATATTTGCTGGACTACTCGGCCGAATAGCCCTACTGCATGCACGAGGATCGCTACTACAGGCGGCAGCGGAAGCATCCCCGTTGAGCGCGAGCCGCGCGGACGGGGCAAGTCAGCATTCAAGTGCGCTTCATGCAGTAGCAGGGGTTCATCTCATCGCTGCTGTGCGCGGGTCTCTGCGACGATGATCCTCAAGTGCCGTACTGGTGGACTATGGATGCCATTGCAGCGAGTGCGCTGGAGCCAGCGACCCGGGAGGCAATCGAGCAGTTCTTCGTCGTAGTTACCCTTGTGCGCGGAGGGTTTATGGAGTACGCCACCGATGGATTGGGAGAGTTACTGGAACGTTCGCTCGCGGCCCTCCCAGTCGCAATCGATACCATCATCGAATGGCAGATGACGCGTGGAGCGTCAAATCAAACTATCTCGGCTTGGGAGGATATTGCCTCACTCGTAGCCGATCCACTGGCCACGCAAGCTCTGGCACGAGACCTGAAACTTGTGCCCACTTAAACTGCTGCGGCGTTTCGGTTGCTTACCCGCATCTCGACACGGGATGCCTGCAGGACACCATTGAGGGCATCCTGCAGGACACGGAGTTGCATGTAGCCAAAGGAGGAAGTGACGCCCGAAAGGCGCCCGTCCGTTCCCATCGAGGCAAGCGTCACCAGCTCCCGCCCCAGCGTGGCAAGCAAGGCGCGGAAGGATGGGCGATCTCCTGCCAACAAGGGTTCAACGATCGACCGAACAAGAAGTGTATCCACGATCAAATGTTCCTCTCTCGGAACTCTCCAGACCGCGCGAACAGCTTGTACGATCTGCCACGGTTGGCATCCGGGTATAACTTCGTCCTCGCCATTCCGCAACGCTTCGACCAGTGTGCCAAGCACGGAGAGAAACGCCCGACATTCTGGAGCCATAGCCCCTTCATCGAGGGTCCCTTGACGCAGTAGTGCGCGTGACAGCATACGCAAATCTTCGTCATAGAAGCGGCGAGTCCAGGAGTATCGCCCCAGTCGAAGGCTTAGACAATTTTGTAGCTCCGCCGTCGTGAGAGACACCAGACGAGACAGAAGCTCGAACTCCTCGGGAAAGCAGTCCTGACTGTACCGTCGCGGCTTGATCTCGCGCTGCATCGACGATCCACTGAGCTATCGACGGTTCATTCCATTTTCGACTGGCCACAATTTCACCGATTTCCCAGGCGTACGGCAATAGATAGAAGTGAGTATGCCTCAACGGTATCACGCCCACGGCACCAAAGCAAGCGTAAATATGCCAGATGTATGCCAAATACAAGCCGCGCTCAGGACAAATGGGATAGGCTTGTGGATCGCCTGCACGCAGCCCCTCATAGGCGCCATGCTGGCTCATGGACGCATCACCTTGCTATCCGAATTTATTGTCTATCGCCTGGCACGGAGCCCCTCTGCATATGACAACAGAGCCCGATATCCAGGCTATAACTGACGTGTTGAATCGGATCGACCAGTACAGTTCGCTTGGTCGAGTATCACTGGCGCAGGGACACGTTGTAATCGCAGAGCTGGCGCGCCGGCAACTTAGCGACACGCCATTCCAACGTGGCCGTATCTTTGGTCGTATCGTGCGCGATGAGGTACGCCGGCAGTTTGAGCAGAGAAGGGATGGAGAAGACAGGCGTGATCTCGCGGAATGGACCATTTTGAATCTGCGCGTCAATCATGGGCTTTCCCTGGAAGAGATCGGGGGACGTTTGCACATTCCGCCACGTAGCGTCGCTCGTTACTATGCGAGGGCAAAGGAGCTCTTGCTCGATCGACTTTATAGCCTTGAGGAAGAGCACGACATTGCAGGCATATACTGTCCGCTTTGTGGTACACGCAGCGATGCGGATCGACACGAAACAGTTGCAGTCGTTTGCAGCCACTGTAGCGCCGCCCTTCACATCGAATGGACGAACGAAGGGAATATCTCCGTACGCGGAATCATTCCTGCCCATCGATAGCGACGTACCCGTCATATACTCTCCCGTCTATAGTATGGGAAAGCTTCCGCGGTAGGGAGGTCGAGGATGGGCTCAGATGCGTACGCATTGGAAGAGGCAAGCGACAATCGATCGGCTTCTCGACGAACTGCTCAGTGCGAAAAATGAGTTGGCGGCGTTAACCGTGCTGTGTCGGCTGTTCGCTGGCGAGCTCGATTTCAGATCCGAAAATCACAGCGTTCCCCTCCATCGCGCAGAACCACCGATAAGCGCCTCCTGTTATTGCCTCGCGCGATGACATGCGGGTGGTGACCGCGCGACTACCAGGGCATGGCCGTGTGCCGATATCAACTGGGAGGCTAATAATCCGAGATAGGTTCTTGCCTCGCAAGCCACTCTTCAAGCCGGCATCTCGGCGAGAACTCGTTCGCGCGCCTGGCAATGTCACGTACGACCTGCTGCACAATCAGGCGCATCGATACCAGGTCGGGATCGCCAGACGTGGCGTTTTCGTCCATGAGCCACGTCGTTCCGCACCTCATACATCCTTTGCATCGTTGACACTGTCTTCTTGCCGTCTCCACCGATAATGCACGCGACGCCATGAGCGACCGGCTCCCATGCTTTTGATCTGTCGTTCGCGAACAGGGTTTCGAGTCCCACCGCGAGGCAAAGAAAGGCATGGCCCGACTCAGATTGCGTGAGACTTTCAGCAAACCAATGCACGGCATCGAGGATGTACTCACTGTCGCGGTAATCCAAAAGAGCTCCAAGGTCGAGCACTCCCCACTCAGCAAGTACATCTGCACCTTTACGGTCCAGGAGGAGGGGGTTTATGTGCCCCGAAGAGAAGGTGGTGCCGTGCCCTATATATGTCGATGGGATCGTCTCCACGACACGTGGTCCCTGACCAAACTCTCCTTCCAGGCCGATATACCGAGTCGTATTGAAATCGAAGGTCTGAAGGGGAATGCAGGCATAGCGCAGAATATCGATTACTCTTCTGACCTTCGTCTCAGCGATTTCTCCCGCCCTGTCGATGTCACCAATTACCCGCACATCCGCGTACACCCTTGCTTGGCGCCTCTCGGATGGCGTTGTGCCGGCCGTCACCTGATCGCGCCTGAAGGTGCCAAGGACCACCCTCCAATTTTCTCGCAACGTTTCGCGATCTTCCTCAGTCAACGACTCGTCGCGACTCAGCGTTGTCTCCATTTCGTCAATCCAGGAGCTTATGAACTCATCTGTCATGAGGCGGATCGTAGTCGATCCGAGAGGAAGCTCATCGACGTCGTATAGGGAAATCCCAGACAGTGGGTAAACGCTGCGCCACTCGAGTTGGCTGGTCTCGAGGCATTCGATCGCCCGGGTCATGGCGTCTTCGGGGATTATGTTCGTCGTCGCAAGCAGTGCTTCGGAAATATGTGACATCTCGTTCACCAGCGTCTGCTTCGTAAACTTGGCCTGGAACGCCGGATGTTTTAGCAACTGGTCGGCAATTCTTGTACACCCCCGCCGTCGGAGGGCATACCAGTCCAACATCGCTTGCCTGCCAGTAACGTCGAGAGTTTCGGGATCTGCGTACTCCACCCGATACGCCTTCAGGATCTTACGCATCTCTTGAATACAAGCTTTGAGGGCAGCTTCATGAACGGGCATCCAATTCCTCCTTTCGCAGGTCACCCTCACCATGGAGGAAAGCTGGTATTACAGTCGGGTCCGCTGGCCGAATTAGCGGTGTAGCCGGGGTGGTCGCGTTTCAGGCACTCGCCAGTGATCTGAGTGTCTTCACGGACGGGCTCAAACCATCACTGCATCGTCGAGCGGTGCGCCGGCAAACTGGCTGTTGTACAGATCGGCGTAGAAGCCGCCCTGTGCCAGCAATTCCCGATGGTTGCCGTGTTCGATAATGTTTCCCTTGTTCATCACCAGGATCGTTTCGGCATCGCGAATTGTCGAGAGGCGGTGGGCGATCACGAAACTGGTTCGCCCTTGCATCAGGGTCGCCATCGCTTGCTGAATCAACACTTCGGTACGTGAATCGACGTTACTGGTTGCCTCGTCGAGGATGAGAATCGCAGGATCGGCAAGCACGGCTCGGGCGATCGTGAGAAGCTGCTTCTGCCCCTGCGAGATATTCGATGCCTCTTCGTTAAGGATCGTCTCGTATCCCTGAGGAAGCGTCCGGATAAAGTGATCCGCGTGCGCCGCCCGGGCGGCAGCGACAATTTCGTCCTCGGTAGCATCTTCCCGCCCGTAGGCGATATTGTCACGAATGGTTCCGTTGAAGAGCCAGGTGTCCTGCAGCACCATGCCGAAGACGCTTCGCAAAGCGCCACGCTTGATGTCTCTGATGTCGACGCCGTCGATGGTGATCCGGCCGCGATCGATCTCATAGAAGCGCATCAGTAGATTGACCAGCGTGGTCTTGCCGGCACCGGTCGGCCCGACGATGGCAATGGTTTGACCTTGATGCACGTCGATGCTGAGATCTTCGATCAATGGGGCATCGAGGCTATAGCTGAAGTCGACGTGGTCGAGGGCAACGTCGCCGCGTGGAGCATCGAGGACAATCGCGTCGGTCCGTTCGGGGATCTCTTCGGTTTCATCCAGCAGCTCGAAGACACGTTCAGCGGACGCTACCGTCGACTGGATGATGTTGGCGATATTGGCGGTCTGCACGATCGGCCAGGTGAACTGTTGCGAGTACTGGATGAAGGCCTGCACGTCGCCGATGGTGATCCGGCCCTGCGTGACGAAGATGCCGCCGACCACGGCAATGATGACGTAGCCGAGATTGCCGATGAAGTTCATGAGCGGCATGATGATGCCCGAGACGAATTGCGCCTTCCATCCGGCGGCGTAGAGCCGGTCGTTGATCAGGTTGAAGCGCTCGATCGACCGATCCTCATGCCCAAACGCTTTGACGATCGTGTGGCCGGTGAACATGTCTTCGACGTGTCCGTTGAGGCGGCCCAGCTCCTTCTGCTGCGCGGCAAAGTACTGTTGGGATCGTTTGGCGATCACTCCGGTGACCAGACCGTACAGCGGCATGGTAACGAGCACGATCAATGTCAGCAGGGGGCTGATGGTGAGCATCACCACAATCACACCGACGATGGTAACGACGGACGTGATGAGCTGCGTCATACTCTGCTGCAGTGTCGTCGAGATCGTATCGATGTCGTTGGTAACGCGGCTCAGGATCTCGCCGTGCGTCCGGGCATCGAAGAACTTGAGCGGTAGTCGCGCGAGCTTGGCGTCGACGTCGCGACGCAGGGCGTACACGGTCTTCTGCGCCACACCAGCCATGATGTATTGCTGCGCGTAGTTGAACACCGCGCTGATGGTGTACAGGATAATCAGGATCAGGACGATGTGGCCGATATAGCCAAAATCGAGTGAGTGGGTGGGCCGGTGGGCGCGCGCCGCAACCACATTGCCGATAACGCTGTTGAAGATCGCCGTCGTCGCCTGCCCCAGGATCTTTGGCCCGAGGATGGAGAAGAGTGTGCTGAGAATGGCGAAAACGAAGACGACGACGAGCTGGGGCCGATACGGCGCAAGGTAGCGCACCAGCCTGAACAGGGTACCCTTGAAGTTCTTCGGCTTTTCGGCGGGACGCCCCATGGCGCCCCAGGCGCCTCCCCCTCCCATCAGACCCGGGCCACCCGGTCGCGGTGCAGGCGGAGCGTCCGGCCGGCGTACGCTCACGCTACTTCCTCCGCCGAGAGCTGCGACGAGACGATCTCGCGATAGACGTTGCAGGTTCGCATCAGCTCGCGATGGTTCCCAATGCCGGCAACCCGGCCCTCATCCAGCACGATGATCCGATTCGCATCCATCACCGTGGCGACGCGCTGCGCGACGATCAGGACCGTCGAGTCGGCCGCCTCCCGTTTCAGAGCTGCTCGAATCCGCGCGTCGGTTTTGAAGTCGAGAGCCGAGAAGCTGTCATCGAAAATGTAGATCTCAGGTTTTCTCACGAGGGCACGGGCGATGGAGAGCCGCTGTTTCTGGCCCCCGGAGAAGTTGCTGCCACCCTGCGCCACCGTCGCCCCGAGGCCGTCACCCATGGCCGTGATGAACTCGGTTGCTTGCGCGATACCGGCGGCGTGCATGAGCGCTTCGTCGTCTGCATCCTGATTGCCGTACCTGAGGTTATCGGCGATCATGCCGGCGAAGAGCACCGTTCGTTGCGGCACGAGGCCGATCTTGGCGCGTAGCGTCTGCTGCGACATCTCCCGAACGTCAATGCCATCCACCAACACGCTGCCGCTGTCGATGTCATAGAAACGCGGAATAAGGTTGACCAGCGTCGACTTACCCGAGCCGGTGCCGCCGATGATCGCGGTGACCTCGCCGAGTCCGGCAGTGAAGGAGATATTGCTCAGCGCGGGTTGCTCGGCGCCGGGGTAGCTAAAGGTGACGTCGTCGAACTCGATGGTGGGGGAATCAGGAGAAATCCCCGACCCGCCGGCCGACGCAATGGGCTGGATCGGATCGGTGATCTCCGGCACGGTATCCAGCACGGCGTTGATGCGGGTTGCCGATGCCGCGGCACGGGGGATCATGACGAACATCATCGACACCATGAGGAAGGAGAACATGATCTGCATGGCGTATTGCATGAAGGCGATGAGGGAGCCCACCTGCATGCCGCCACTGTTAATCCGCACGGCCCCGAACCAGAGGATCGCCACAGTCGTCAGATTCATCAGCAGCATCATGATCGGCATCAGCAATGCGACGATCCGATTGGCCCGAATAGCGTTGTCGGCGATGTCGGTGTTCGCGTGGTCGAAACGCCTGGTCTGGTGATCGACTCGATTAAATGCCCGGATAACGCGGATACCGGTTAGCCCCTCGCGCATCACCAGATTGAGCCGGTCGAGTTTGATCTGCATCAAGCCGAACTGCGGTATGGCGCTACGAGCGATCAGCACGATTGCGACGACCAAGACGGGGATCGCCACGGCGAGCACCAGGGTCAAGGGATGATCCTGACGGTAGGCCAGGATGATCCCGCCGATGGCGGTGATCGGGGCGGCGACCATCATCCGCAGAATGACCAGCGTGACCATCTGGACCTGCGTTACATCGTTGGTGGTCCGCGTAATAAGCGTGGCCGTGCCGAAACGGTCGACCTCATGGAGTGAGAACGTCTCGACGCGCGCGAACAGCCTGGCCCGCACGTCGCGGCCAAAACCAACGGCAATGCGCGATGCCAGAAAGGCGGCGGCGATCGAGCAGGCCATGCCTCCTACCGTGATGGCCAGCATCACCTCTCCGGTGCTGATGATGTAGCCAATGTTCTTGCGAGCGATGCCGTTGTCGACGATGTTCGCCATCAACGTTGGGAGATAGAGCGTCGAGAGCGTCTGAAGCACGATACAGACGACGGTTACTCCGAGAGCGGTTGAGTAGGGCTTCAGGAACCGGTACAAGCGGATCATCCTTCGCCACCCTCGATTCCATGGTTGGTGCTCTCCCAGGGGGCCGATTGCCGCTCGCCGATGCCGGCATCCTGCTCGCGTACCTCAGCGTTATTCAGCAAGCGGCGTAACAACGCCTGAAGCACCAGGAGCTCGTCGGTGGCGAAGCCGTCGAGGAGTTGAGACGTGACACCCTGAACGACCGGTAGAAGGCGCGGTACCAGGGCCCGCCCGGCGGCTGTGGGCTCGATAACGATCGCACGCCGGTCCTTGGCGCTCGTTCGACGCACAACCAGCGCTTTCGCCTCGAGTCGATCGAGGAGCCGAGTGATTCCGGCATTGTCGGTTCCCAGGATGGTCGCGAGCTTCGTCGGCGTGGCGTCGGGTATCAGACACGATCCCATGAGGAGCGTCCCTTGCTGCCCGGTAAGGTTGAAGGGGGCCATCTGCCGGTCCATGGTGATGGCAAGGTACCGGGAGAGATAGAAGATAAGGTGCGTGATACTCCGGTCCAGATCGGTCCGGTGCGATTCAGCCGGCTGCGCCGTCAGCTCTTTCATACCAAGAGGATAGTTGTCGCGACAAATTTTGTCAAGACAATATTATTGACCACGTATGCGGAGGGAAACTCGGTGATACAGACCGGTTCACGAATCTCCGCCGCTGATGGTATATCTGAGGTGCAGAGTTTTCATTCAACCTCCACCGATATGAGGTACCGTACTCCCATGGCACTACGCACGGCAGTGGTCGGGGCAGGCATCGTCGGGCTCGCCACGGCGTCTGAATTGGCGCGGGCTGGGGCCGAGGTGCGGCTCTACGAGAAGGGCGCGATTGCCGGGGCGCAATCGAAGGGAACAACGCGCATCTTCCGGTGCGCGCACGCGGACCCGGAAATGGTGGCGCTGGCGCTGCGAGCGCGCAAGGCGTGGCGCGCCTGGGAAGATCGCTTCCGCCGCCGGCTGATCGGCGATGAGGGGCTGATTCTTACCGGTGAAGAGATCGTGCAAACCTGGGCGCTGGCCATGCAGACGGCGGGAGCCGCGCATCGCGAGATCACAAGCAAAGAAAGCCGCGAGCGCCTTCCAATCTCCAATCTTCCAGCCGTTCCCACCCTGTTCGATCCGGCCGGGGGAGCAACGCGCGTACGACGCACGGTCGATCTACTCTCGGCGGAGATCGCTCACTGCATCGTGCATGCGGAAGTAGAGGGACTGGATAGCGGGGACGCCGGTTGCACCGTGCACAGCTCGGACGGGCCGTGGCCGTGCGACGCGGTGGTGATCGCGGCGGGGATCGAGACCGGCTCCATCGCGCGCAGCGTGGGACTTGAGCTGCCGGTGCAACCGAAGCTCCATTCTCGATTCACGTTTGAGATTCGCGGCGAGTTCCGTGACGCAACCCAGAGCTGTTGGATTGACGATAGCGGCGTGGTCGGCGACCGCTGGTATTCGTACTGCCAACCGGTTGGGACCACCGGCCGGTACGCCGTGGGTGTGAGCTGGGACAATCAACGCTGCACGCCCGATGTAGGGGAGGAGACGGTGAGCCGGGAGTCACTTGGGGTGGCACGAGCCTATATCGCCGAAGTGCTGCCCGGATTGCATCCCGATCCGGTCGACGAGATCCGCTGTACGTATGGGGAATGCCTGTTCCAGGATGATGCCGGCGACGGATTCGGCACGCTTCAGAAAGATCGTATAACCGCGTTCTATGGCAACAATCTCTTTAAGTTCGCTCCGCTTTTAGGAGAGCTTCTGGCGCAGACCGCGCTGAACGCCGGTCTGACCGATGGGTTGGTTACGGTTGGCGCGCTGCGTTAGACCGCCGCATGGCCGCCAGTGAGCCGGGTCCCCGCGTCCGGTGAAAGGCGGCGCCTTCCCAGTCACGAGACCGCCGAGGGTGAAAGCGGTATCTGCAAATCTTCTTCGAACGATCGCAGATAGAGCCGGCGATAGAGACCGTCTCGTGCCATCAGCTCCGAATGCGAGCCCTCCTCCACCACCAGACCGCGATCCAATACCACGATGCGATCCGCATTCTCCACCGTCGTCAACCGGTGGGCGATGACGAATGTGGTGCGGCCCACCATGAGCCGATTGAGCGCCTCCTGGACGAGCGCCTCCGATTCGTTGTCGAGCGAGCTCGTTGCTTCATCCAGAATCAGGATGCGTGGATCGCGGAGAATGGCCCGCGCGATCGCCACACGCTGGCGCTGACCTCCGCTCAGCTTCACGCCGCGATCGCCCACCACGGAATCGTAGTGCTCGGGAAGCGCCATCACAAAGTCGTGCGCGTTCGCGGCCCGCGCCGCGGCTTCGATTTCCTCGGCAGACGCACCCTCACGCCCGTACGCAATGTTTTCACGCACCGTACCGCCAAAGAGCGTCGCTTCCTGCGGCACGATCGCCATGGCGCTGCGCAGCGAGTCGATCGTCACACCGGCAATATTGTGCCCATCGACGCAAATAGTCCCGCCCGTGGCGTCGTAGAATCGCGATAATAGTGACAGGAGGGTCGTCTTTCCAGCCCCACTTGGTCCGACGATCGCCACGATTTCCCCCGGAAGCGCCGTCACGGTAACGTCACGCAATACCTCCGCGCCATTGCCGTAACGGAAGCTGACAGCGTGCATCTCTACATGCCCGAGTACGGGTGGAAGTGGATACGCGTCGACCGCATCCACAATACCCGGAGGCTCGTCGAGGATTTCGAATACGCGCTGCCCCGCCCCCGAGGCGGTTTGGAACGAGGTGTAGATACCGGCCAGATTCTGCAGTGGGCCAATGAGCACGGTGAGATAGAACAGGAAAGAAATCAGACCGCCGGGGGTCAATCGACCGGCCAGCACTTCATGCCCGCCGAACCAGAGAACGGCCGCCAGCGCCGCGAAAATGGCAGCGGTCATGATGGATTGGAACGCCGATTGTAGCCGCGCCGCGGAGATCCCGGTGCGGAATGAAAGCTCCACGGCATCGGCGTACCGTTTCATTTCGAACCGCTCGCGCACAAATGCCTTCACCACGCGCATAGCGACCAGGCTTTCCTCGAGCACCACCGTGGCGCTGCCCAGTTGTTCCTGCGCGGCACGAGCAAGTTTGCGCGTCCGGCGCCCGACCAGGATGCCGGTAACGGCAATGACCGGCGCAACCGCCATGGTAACCAGTGCCAGACGCCAATCGAGCACGAGAATGACGACGGTGACTCCCACCACGGTGATGACGTTTTGAAAGAACGTGAGGAGATCGTTACTCAATACCGTCTGCACCATCGTGGTATCGGATGACAGACGTGAAATCAGGTCACCGGAGCGACGCGCGTCGTAGAACGCCAGTGATTGGTCCAGCAAGTGCCGGTACAGGCTCAGCCGAAGGTCGGCCACGATGCGTCCACCCGCGTAGTTCAGCAAGTAGCCGCGGAAGAAGCCGGCGATCACCGTGACAACGACGATCGCCAGCAAGAGGACCACCACGCGATTGAGCAGCGCCGCGTTGTGATGGACGAAGACACTGTCGGTAACCAGCCGAAAAACGTACGGGATTGCCAGAAAACCGAGCGTGGAAACCACCATGCAGACGGTCGCCAGCGCAAACCGGCCGCTGTGGGGTCGCGCCAGCCGAAGCAGGCGCAGCGATCTGGCGCGATCGATGGGAACAGGAGCAGCCGTGTCGTCGCGTTCGAGGCGCACGGACCGCCGATTATGAGGACGCATGAACTCTACCTTCTATTGAACGAGCCTATCAGAGTGTTGAAGATGGTTCTCCTCAACGCCGAATGCGGGAAGAGACGGAGATCGCGACGTCTTCACCGGTCCGAAGGTAGTGGACACGTTGCGCCGGTATCCTCCATGAGCGTATAACTTGTTCAGCCAAACAAGCCCGGTGTTTTGCCCGTAGAGCGGCGTGAGACACTCTACGATGAATCCAGTCTTGAGGCTCCGTAGTCGAAATCGAGGAGAGTGGCATGCATCGACGAGGTTTCAGCACTCATAAGACGACGAAATCGCTCTGGATGTCGCTCGCGGCATCCACGCTGGCGATCGTATTGGCGGCAGCGGGCGGGCTGAGCGGCGGTATATCGCAAGCTCTCGGCGCTGCACCGGCTATTCATACCGCAGCCGCGCCGCACGTGAAGATCGGCGGAACGGTAATTATCGACAACGTCAGCGGCAGTCTGTGGACCTGCGGCTTTAACCCATACGGCCCGTCGACTGCCGACCTCGCCGCCGGCATTCTGTACGAGCCGTTGACGTACATCAATCCACTGAATAATGCGCAGACTCCCTGGTTAGCCACCAACTACGTCTGGAGCAACGGCAACAAAACCCTGACGTTCACGATACGGAGCGGTGTTACCTGGTCCGATGGAAAACCGCTGACCGCGGCAGACGTCGCATTTACCTTCAATCTCATGAAAAAGTTTAGCGGTCTCGATCTTCAAGCGGTGTGGACCGTGTTATCCGGGGTTCGCCAGCAGGGTAACCGCGTGATCTTCACGTTCAAGGCGCCGGCCGTTCCGTACCTCTATTACATCGCCGATCAGAACTTCATCCTGCCACAGCACATCTGGTCGAAGATCAAGAACCCGGTGAACTACGTCGACAAAAATCCGGTGGGAAGCGGCCCGTTTACCTTGAAGTCGTGCTCACCGCAAGACATCACCTACGTCCGCAACCCGCACTACTGGCAACACGGTAAACCGTACATCTCGGAGGTCCGTTACCCGGCGTTTCTCGACAACCAACCGGGGAACCTCTTCCTCGCCCAGGGGCAGGCTAACTGGGGCGGCCAGTACATTCCGAACGTGAAGACCTACTACCTCAACCGCGACACAAAAAATCGCCACATCTGGTATCCGCCCGGTACCGCGGATGTCTTGCTGTATCTCAATCAAACGGTATACCCACTCAACATCCGTGCGGTGCGACAGGCCATTTCGTATGGGATCGACCGAACCAAGGTGTCTCAGCTCGGCGTGTACGGGTATCTATTGCCTGCAAACCAACTCGGCATTATTCAACCTATCTGGCAGAGCTGGTACAACAAGAGCGTGGGATCGGCCTACGGGGCGTCGTACAACCCCACCAAGGCCCGCGCTTTACTGCGTTCCGCCGGGTTCAAACTCGGTTCAAACGGCATCTTTACGAAGAATGGTAAAGAGCTCTCACTGACCATCATCAACAACAGTGGCTACACCGACTGGGTCGCCGAAACGAAGCTCGTCAGCGACAGTCTGCACGCCGTGGGAATCAACGCCACCGTGCAGAACATCTCGGGCGACGACGTCACGGCACGCCTGGGGGCCGGCCATTTCCAGATGGCCTACTACTCTCCGACGGGTGGCCCCACGCCGTACTACCAGTTCCGCCAGCTGCTCTACGGCGCCAACTCCGCACCCATCGGTCAGACGGCGGCGAGTAACTACGAGCGATACCATTCGCCCTACATCGACGGCTTGTTGAACGCGTACTCCCGAACCACCAGCTCGACGCAGCAACACGCCCTCATCAACAAGATCGAGGCGGTGATGGTGCGCGACGTTCCGGTTGTCCCCGTTTTGCAAAGCGTCAACTGGTTTCAGTACGACACGTCACAGATCGTCGGATGGCCAACGCCACAGAACCCATATGCGTCGCCGGCTCCCTATAACTACCCGGACTGGGAGGTTATCCTCGCGAACGTTCACGAGAAGTAGTATCGAGGTGTTCCTCGGCAGCTAAACTCCTCCCCGCGGCCGGTCAGTACGTGTCCGGCGGCGGGGGACGGGCATAAGGAGCATCCTTGGCCGTCATCATCCGCCGACTTGAGTTCTTTCTCTTCACGCTGTGGGCCGCGCTAACCCTGAACTTCATTCTGCCGCGACTCATGCCGGGCGACCCGGCATCCGCGATGATGGCGCGCTACAAGGGGCGGCTGAATCCGGCGTCGCTGCACGCCCTCGAAGTCGCCTTTGGCCTCCGCACTCACCAGAACATCGTTCAGCAGTATTTCTCGTATTTGAACAATATGATTCATCTGCAGTTCGGCACGTCGGTAAGCTACTTTCCCGATCCAGTGAGTCAGGTGGTGTTTCAGGCGCTTCCCTGGACCCTGGCCCTGGCCGGAATCACCACCGTTATCTCGTTCGTGCTGGGTACGTTTATCGGCATGATCGTGGCCTGGCGGCGCGGCGGGGTAGTGGACGGCCTGGCGACTCCGGGGTTTGTCATTCTCTCGGCGATTCCGTACTTTTGGCTTGGCTTGATCGCCATTTACGTTTTCTCGGTCATTCATCCGCTCTTGCCGTTGGGCTTTGGGTACGACGAGGGAGCGACCATCCACCTTACCTGGTCGTTCATTGGACAGGTGATAGCGCACGCGATTCTGCCGGCCGTGACAATCATCATCACGTCGATCGGCGGATGGATTCTGACCATGCGCAACAACATGATCGGTACGCTCTCCGAGGACTACGTGCGGATGGCAAAGGCCAAAGGGCTGTCGTCGCTCCGAACCATGGTGCTCTACGCAGGCCGTAACGCCATACTGCCCAATCTCACCGGCTTCGCGCTGGCTCTGGGGTTCGTCGTCAGTGGTTTACTGCTCACCGAGATCGTGTTCAGCTACCCCGGTGTCGGCTATCTCTTTCTGCAAGCGGTCGATAACGAGGACTACCCATTGATGCAGGCGTTGTTCCTCTTCGTGACGATCGCCGTGTTGATAGCCGTGCTCCTGGCGGATGTCGTGAACGCGTTGCTCGATCCCCGTACGCGGGCACGGTCCTGAAGGGAGAAGCGAGTCAATGTACGGCCATGCCGCCCTCGACGATAGCGCCCTACCGGTCACGCCGGCACGGACCGGAGCCGCCTGGCTCCGTATTCCGGGTCGAGTGGTTTCGGTCATCATGTCGAACCGTAAAGCCATGCTGGGCGCGCTCATCTTGCTGGTCTTCATCATCATGGCGATCTTCGCGCCGCTGATCGCGCCCTACGATCCTAACGGCACCAATTTCCTGCCATCCGCGCCGCCGTCACACGATCATCTCTTCGGCACGACGTCGTACGGCCAGGACATCTTTTCGCAGGTCGTGTGGGGCGCCCGGCAAACGCTGATTATCGGGGGGCTGGCCGGGCTTGCGGCGACGCTCCTCTCCGTGCTGGTGGGTGTCACAGCAGCCTACCTGGGCGGAATCGCGGACCATATCCTCTCGGTGTTCGTCGACATCTTTCTGGTTATTCCGGCATTGCCGCTCATGATTATCATCGCCGCCTATGCCAAAGGCGGTGGCATGTGGGTGTTGATCGGGGTCATTGCCATCACCGGCTGGTCGTTCGGCGCGCGGCAGATCCGTCCTCAGGCGCTTTCCCTGCGCAACCGCGATTTCCTGGAATCGGCTCGCGTCCGTGGTGAAAGCAGTCTGTATATCATCCTCTTCGAGCTATTGCCCAATATGATCTCGCTCACGGTTGCCATATTTCTGGGCGCCGCGCTCTACGCGGTGCTGGCGGCAGCGGGGCTGCAATTCATCGGCCTGGGCAACGCCAACGAAATCAGCTGGGGCACGATGCTCTACTGGGGCGAGAACAACGAGGCGCTGATGACCGGCTCGCCCCTCTGGATCATGATTCCCGGCGGTTGCATCGCGTTGTTGGGCGCGTCGGTGGCATTGATCAACTATGCCGTGGATGAGCTGGCAAATCCGGCGCTTCGCGTGCGCAGGAGGGCCCATGGACGCCGCTCCGCCCGTTCTTGAGGTCAAGGACCTGGTCGTCGACTACTCCACGGGCCGGGATAGCATCCGCGCGGTCAATGGCGTGGACCTCCAGCTCAGACGCAGCGAATTTCTCGGCCTGGTCGGGGAATCGGGCTGCGGTAAGTCCACGCTGTGTTTCGCCATCGCCCGATTACTGGGAGACAACGCGGATATCTCACATGGAGAGGTTTTGTTCGCGGGCGAGAATCTGGTGATGCTGCGTGAAAAGCAGCTGCGTCACCTGCGATGGCGAGGCTACTCGGTGGTAATGCAAAGCGCGATGAACGCGCTCAACCCGGTTATGACGGTTGGCGCACAGCTCATGGATGCGATGAAGGCACACACCAGGATCTCCCGGCATGATGCGCAGGAGCGCGGTAACGAGGTGCTGAAGCTGGTGGGTATCGATCCCGTCCATCTGCAGAGCTACCCACACCAGCTCAGCGGCGGCATGCGGCAGCGCGCCATGATCGCCATGGCACTGGTCTTTATTCCCGACCTCATCATCATGGACGAGCCGACGTCGGCGCTGGATGTCGTGGCGCAGCGATCGCTCATGCTCCAGATCAAGGAATTGCAGCGCGAGCTGGGGTTCGCCGTGATCTTCGTCACGCACGACATGTCGTTAGTCGCCCGGTTCTCGGACCGGCTGGCCATCATGTATGCCGGTGAAATCGTGGAGCTGGGAGAGACGCGGCAAGTCTTCACCGACCCCAAGCATCCGTACAGCCGGGGGCTGCTCAACGCCTTCCCCTCGATTCATGGCGCCCGAGAGGAGCTGAAGGGCATTCCGGGCAGCCCACCCGATCTCCGTAACCCACCGAGCGGATGCCGCTTCCACCCACGTTGCCCTCAGGTGATGGCTATCTGTCCAACCGCCGAGCCGCCTCCATACGCCCCGCGGGGGAACGATCTGGTCCGTTGTTATCTCTACGCCGATGAGGAGAGCGCCCATCAACAGCTTCGCGTTGTCCCCTGATGTAACACAGAGCACCTCGGCCGGCGACGAGTCGCCGCTGCTCGAAGCAGACGGGCTCACCGGCACTTCCGTATCGGCGGCTTGTTGGCGCAGCGCACGCTGCACGCTGTGGACAGCCTCAATCTCCGCATCTTTCCCCGTGAGATCGTCGCCATCGTGGGTGAAAGCGGCAGCGGGAAGAGCACCGTCGCGCGCCTTCTGGCCGGGGTCTATCGGCCCACCGCCGGCGACATCCGCTATCGCGGACGGTCGATCTCGCGGTTACGTTCGCGCCGTGCCATGCTGTCGTACCGCAGCCACGTTCAAATGGTCTTTCAGGACCCGTACAGCTCGCTCAATCCCGTGTATCCGGCATCGCACGGTATTACCCGAGCCCTGGCGCTGCATCGCGCGGACCTGGCAAGAAACGCTCGGCGCGCTGAGTCGCTCCGCATCCTCGAGTCGGTGGGGTTGACGCCGGCAACGGACTACATGCGCAAATATCCTCACGAGCTGAGCGGCGGCCAACGCCAGCGCTTCGGGTTCGCGCAGGCACTGGCCAGCAAGCCGGAGATGATACTGGCCGACGAGCCGGTATCGATGCTTGATGTCTCCATTCGCATCGGCGTGCTCAACCTGATGGCCGAACTGCGGCAGCGCGAGGGACTGTCGTTCCTCTATATCACCCACGATATCGCCAGCGCACGCTACATTGCCGATCGATTGCTCGTGATGTACGCGGGAGAAGTGGTGGAAGAGGGGCCGGTGGAGGATGTGCTGGCACATCCCAAGCACCCATACACGGAGCTGCTGCTGTCAGCCGTTCCCGATCCTCGCGCGCCGCTGGAGGAGGATGCCAAAGCGGATGCCGGTGAGCCTCCGCGCGTGATCAATCCAAGCGAAGGATGTCGCTTCCGTTGGCGCTGTCCATACCGCATCCCGGTGTGTGATACCGTCACGCCACGTCTGCGGCTGGTGCGTCCCGATCATCGTGCAGCCTGCCACGTCACCACGGCTGAGGTACCGGAGGGGCACGGCTGATGGCCCACCAGCCGCGCCCCTACCCGAGAACACCCTCTTCCACCTGCAGCCGACCTACATAGTCGTTCAGCAAACGCATTTCCTGCTCGTACAGCGGCGCCAGAAGGCGATTAGCTCTCGAGACCGGCCACTTGCTTTAGAACGGCATACAACTGGTTGAACGACGCTTTGCACGAGCCATAGACGCTCACCTTCCGGCTCCCGCTGGACGTCGTCACCTTGATCGTTTGCGCCGAGACATCCGGACCTCCGGCTACCGAACAGCCGATTTGCTTGCTCAGCGAGAAGAAGCCTTCCGCGTCTGCCAGAGTGAGCAGTCCCTTCAACGTGTCACTCGGATTCGCGAGCTTTTGCATTCCGGGAGTAACGCCGAAACCCTCGATCGACCCGCCGAGCGCGAAGGTAACACTCCACGGACGCAGGCTCCCACCCTGAACGCCAAAGGAAAACACCACGGTGGAGGGTGAGCCTTTGGGTAGGCGATGGGTGGCGGGCGATGCACTCGCCACTGGAGATCTACTCACGCGGGCCTGTGCCACTCCCGACAGCCCCACGGCGAGACTCAATATCCCAATCACAAGTGCCGAGCAAACGACTCGATTCATACGATGTACTCCCAAAGTGAGCCGCCGATGAGCAGCTCAAAATATCAGTCTGCAATGTCATAACGACGGAAAAGGGCCGGTGTGACATGGTTTATCCGCCGGCAATGCACATTTATATGTTGGCGGCTAGCTCTAGCTCGGCTTACATCCCGAGCCGGCAGAGCGATCACGCCGGCCTGCTTGTCAACGATCTGGACGCAACAATGAAAGATCTCGAGAGCCGCGGCGTCACATTTGAAGAGTACGACGTTCCCACGGCACACACCGACCACGAGGTGATGACGTTGCAGGAGGGGCGAGGCGCCTTCTTCAAGGACAGCGAGGGCAACATCCTGGCGTTGAACGAAGTGAATCCGGACATGCGGAGCCGCATCGGCATCTAATTCATGTACGTGCACCTGCGGCGCGGTGTGCGACGCGGTGCCCTCTTCATGAACACGGTCTTTCCCGAGAATGACAACGCTCAGCACAGCGCTTGGGTGGGGCTTGTCTTCAATGCACTTGGAGACACGAAACGCCAAACACAGAATTGATTGCGTTTAACGTCGGAGCGTTCACGTCCGTCACCTTGATGTTCGTGTTCGCATCGGTGCACTGGATGGAATGGCCTCCCGCCCTCATGCCTCCGTGGTTCATCGGCGTCCGATTACTTCAACACCCGAGTCAGGAAGGCGCGCACATGGGCATCGTAGGCCGAAGGGCTCACGTTCCACTCGTGCGTGTGCTGCGCACCATACACTGGAATGAAGGTGACCAGGTCGGGACGTCCCCGAGCAAGCGCGGCATTGCGATCGAACGGCACGTCGGTGTCCGCGGTGCCCTGAAACAGGAGAGTTGGTACTCGAAAGTCCGCTGCCGACCGAACCCCACTGATGTCGTCGAGCCGTCTCACCCCAATACGCCAGGTAATGATGTCGCGGGCCGCATCGAGGAGAAGGTTCGGCACACTATTTTGCCGCGCGGCGAGCTCGAGTGCCGCGTTCCAGTCAAGTGCCGGAGAATCGAGCACGGTTGCTCGGACGGAGCGGACCAGAACAGAGCGGTGGATGAACGCCTCAACGGCGGTGCCTCCCATCGAATATCCATAGAGCACGACGCCACGAGCGCCATGGTCCAGAGCAAAGCGAACCCCAGCTTGTACGTCCTGCCACTCGGTGTCACCCAGGTGATAGAGGTGATCGGACGAGGCCGGCGCACCGATGTCATTCCGATAGGTCATATCAAGAATTGGCAACCCCAACTTCAGGAGGGGCGGCATGACAACCAGTCCTTCCGTGCGTGCCATCTCGCGACCATGGACGAGAATCACCCAGATGTGGCGCGTTCCGGGAATAAACCAGGCCGGCATGGCTCCCAGAGGCCCAGGAACCTCGACCGTGCGAAACGCCACATGGAAAGACGCTGGTGAGGCATACATCAGCGTGTCAAAATGAACGGGGAGTCCAATCGTCAAACGTCGCCCGTCCCCGGTAAACTGTCGCCACACGCCGTCCGGCGTGGAGGAAATGACAGTCCCCAGAATAACCTGTCCTCCGTGCCACTGCAGGCGGTAGGTACCCGGTTGTATCGTATCGCTGGTGCGCGTTATTTCGACGGCATTGCCGCGCAGCGCCAGCACGCGTTGCGCATACTCGAGGTCGCCGTGCGACACATCCAGAACTTTTGAAGAAAAATACCAGGCAGCGCCACCGAAGGCCACGAGGCACAGCACGACGAGCAGACCGAGGAAGAAGCCAATCCCGCGCTTCCCAATCCGCCGTCTGGAGGAAGGCTGCGTGCGGTGACGCATCGGTTCACGTCCCTGGGAGCTGTACATCCAACAAGAAACACGGTTGAAGCGACGCTCGAATCCATCGCCGCATCCCCCGTGAGGACAACTGTACCGCGCCCGTCAAGCAGATGCCTCCGTGAGACTACTGACTTGCCGCACCGGCGTCAGATTGTGTGACGTCGTCGCGGCGGTCGCTCCCGGGTTGAAAGCAACGACTGCAAGTGCTCCCGCGGTGAGGGCGGCTCGAGGGTTGTACTAAAAGATGCTCCAGGCTGTCTTGATCCGCAATCTGCACAATTACTCGCGCGTCACACGAGGGTATCGCTGGGGGTAACAAACCGGGGCAAAAAGTCCCGATTTTCCTCTCGTATGTCGTGCCAGAGCGCCCGCGCGACGGCGAACGAGGGAACCAGCGGATTGGCGGTCAGCGCGAGTAGGGCAGCTCTTTCGTCACCGCTCATCGCGGCCTCGATAGTCAGCTCTTCATAGGCCTTCACGTGCTGCACCAGCCCCCGGATGCTGAAGGGCAGGTGACCCGACGTGAGAGAATGCGCGCCCTGGCGATCGATCACCGCCGGCATTTCGACCGCGACGTCGTCGGGCAGGTCGGGCAGCGCTCCGTTGTTGCGGCAGTCGACGATGTGGACTTCACCACGATCGGCCGCGATCGCAGCCACCAGCGATACCGCCAGCGTCGAGTAGTGCGCGCCGCCGCGTTTCTCCAACAGTGGCGGCTTGCAACAGAGACCGGGATCGCGATAGCTCTCCAACAATTGCTGCTCGATCTCCCATACCTGCTCCCCGCGCGTGGCGCCTCCCTGGCGTTGCTCCGCCAGAATACGATCCTGGTGATAAAAGTACCGCAGGTACGACGAGGGAATCATACGCAGGGAGGCTATCAACTCGGGGTCGAAGGTATCGCCGGCCCGTTCGGCGTCCGCGACCATGGTATCGAGTACCGACGCGGTGATATCTTCCCCGTCGAGAAAGACTTCGCGAACCCACGACAGATGATTCAGGCCCACGCAGGTAATGCGCACCCGTTCCGGCGCCACGTCCAGCGACCGCGCGATATCCGTTTGCATGCCAAAGGGGGAATTACAAAGCCCCATCACTCGGATCCCGCCGAAACGCAGTAACGACTCGGTTACCATGCCGGCCGGGTTTGTGAAGTTGATCATCCAGGCAGTAGGCGAGAGCTCGCGGATATCATCGGCAATCGCAAGGGCCACGGGAATGGTACGCAGCGCCTTCGCGAATCCTCCCGGACCGGTTGTCTCCTGGCCTACCACATCGTGGCGACGCCCTGTCTTCTCGTCGCGAATGCGGGCCGCCTGGCCACCGATGCGGATCTGATTCAGCACGAAGTCGGCTCCGTCGATACCCACCCGCCGGTCGCCGGTGGCCGTAACAGCAACGTCCTGCCCGGCAGCCCCGAACATCCGCCGTGCCATGTCCGCCAGAATCGTCAGCCGCTCGGGGTTGATGTCGACCAGGGCAAGCTCGCGGACCGGCAACATATCGGCGCGCTCGATCAATCCTTCGATTAATTCCGGCGTATACGTGCTTCCCGCACCAATCACGCATATCTTCCAGCCTTCGGGTTTATGCACGATCACGAACCTCCTCGTTGCCGGATCCTACCAGTCGTTCGTAGCTTGCCTTCGCCCTGGCCCGCACCGAGCTATGCACCGCTCGCCCCATTACATCAAATCCACGAAGCAGGGCGCCGAGTACCGGCTCGACGTCCGGACGGACCAGAATAGCCGCTGGCGCAGCGGCATACAACCGTTCTCTGACGGTCGCTATCAGCAATGGCGAATTGGCCTTGAAGATGCTCCCGGCCAGTACAACATCGCAGGGACGTTCGAGGATCTCCAGCCGCCGCAGCAGCGCAAGAGCGGTTAGGGCGATTTCTTCGCCCGCACGGTGCACCAACTGCCGAGCGACGGTGTCTCCCTCATTTGCCGCGGCGAATACGATGGGAGCCAGGGCATGCGTCGGGAGGAGGTCGACTCCGCCGTTATAGAGCGTTCGGATCATGCTTTCCACGTTCGGCACGCCGAAGGCTGCCAGTACCGGTTCGCGCATACTGGTAGGTAGTCCACGGCCATCTGCGGCGCGAGCCACCAGGTGAATGGCCTCTCGGCCAAGGTCTCCGCCGCCGCCCCAATCGCCCGAAATCCATCCGAGGGCCGGCAACCGGATCTCCTTACCGGCGGCATTGCGGCCAAAGGCGTTGACCCCACTTCCCCAACCGACGACGACGACATCGGGCCGATCGGAGCCGGAACGCAGGGCCGCCACGATGTCGTTGTCGAGATGAGCGTACCGGGCGAGGTGAAGGTCTTCGAGGGCGGGGCGCAGCAGATCGAAGTCCTCAGGGAGATCCGCTCCGGCAATGCAATAGGCAGCGGCTTCGACCTCGTCCGGCCGGATGCCGCCCATGGCAAAAGCCTGCCAAACGGCGGCGGCTATCTGTTCCATCGCGGCGGTGAGCCCGAGCACTTGATGGTTCGCCGAACCTGTTCGTCCGATGCCGGCCACCCGGCCGGTGTGGTCGGCAACCACGGCGAGCGTCTTCGAGCCTCCGCCGTCTACTCCCAGGATGTAGCTCACGCCTCCCACTCGCCGACGTAGTCCCGATACTCCGCCAGGTACGCGTCCACCAGGGCGCGGGCTACCGAGAACGACCCGATGAGCGGGTGAACCCAGAGTGCCTCGACTGCCAGCGACCGTGACCGGGCAGCAATAGCATCGGACGTGAGGCGCTCGTACCGTTTCACCGTCTGCATGAGTAGAAGCTGATCGGGCGGCACGGGATCCAGCGGAATGGGGACTATACCCGTTGCGTCGCAGCGGCAGGCTATCTCCACGACATCATCGTCCCGCATTCCCGGTATGGCTCCACGGTTCGGCACGTTGACCACCAGCTCGCGCCGCGCCCCCTCGGCCGCGGCCAGGATGTCGAGCGCTACGCCGCCGTAGCCCTCACCTGCCTCGGGCGACTCGGCGTCCGTGATTTTGGCCGTGCTGGTTCCCGATTCCATCGCGAGATAGCTTCCGCGCCGTTCACTCAGATAGTGAGCGTAACGGGCCCAGGCGCGGTCGGGATGCGCTGCCGAATCGATGTTCCGGAGGTCGCGTACCAGGTCCATACTGATCCGGTACACCTGCTGCCCGCGGGTCTCCGCCGCCGAGCGAATGTTGGCCAGCGCCTTTTCCCGGTAATAGTAAAAGTACAGATACTCGTTGGGCAGCATATCGAGCATATCCAGCAAGCCGGCGTCGAATAACGCCAGCTCCGGGAGTTTGCGGGTTAGAGTCGGTTCATGAATGATCCGCGGCACGACGTTTTCGCCATCGACCAGCGCCTCGGACATCCAGGATAGATGGTTCAGCCCGAAGACCCGTACCGGCACCTCGTCGGTGGACCGATCGAAGGCGGCTGCGACCTGACGGCGCATGCTAGTCGGCGTGTCGCAGATTCCGACTATCTTCAGCTCGGGGAATTGTGAAATCAACGCCTGCACCACAAGGCCGGCGGGGTTGGTGAAGTTGAGCAACCATGCATCGGGGCAGAGCTCCTGCATGTGTCGAGCGATGGCGGATGCGGCGGGCACCGTTCGCAGTGCCATGGCGAAGCCGCCCGCGCCCGTCGTCTCCTGACCGAGCACGCCATGCTCCAGGGCAATCCGTTCGTCGGTCACTCTTCCGCCCTCGGCGCCGGGCCGGATCGTGCTGATCACCGCCCCACAGCCGGGTAGAGCTTCACGCACGTCGGTGGTCCAGCGAAGATCGAACGTGCCACCGGAGCGCTCGGCCACAAAGCGGCAGAGCGGCCCCATCACCGCGAGCTTTGATTCGTCGGTGTCCACCAGCACGACTTCGCTCAGGTCGATGCCGACCTGACGCCGAGCCAGGGCCGGCATCAAGAGCGGCGATCGAACGCCGGCTCCCCCGACAATGGTCAGTTTCACGATACGCTCCTTTCCAGGCGAAGCATCCACTCCTCTACCACCAGGGAGGTAAATCCACTCCGGCAGCCACCCGGCACAAGGGTGGACAGTCCGCCCGTGATGGTGGCGTAGCGCAGGCTCCTTTCGAACGAGTGGCCTCCGAGAAGACCGTAGAGTAAGCCTGCATTGAAGTTGTCCCCGGCGCCGGTCGTTTCGACGGCGCGCACGTCGATCGCCGGCGCCCGGTACTCGCGCCCGTCACACCACGCCACCGTGCCGTCGGCGCCGCATTTAATGGCAACGCAGCGGCAGCGATCCTTGAGCCGATCGAGCGCGCTGAGGGCGTCGGCCGCTCCCGTTATCTCCAATGCCTCGGCTAGGTTCGGCGAAAACACATCGACATCGGCAAGAAGGTGACGCAGCTCGGCAGAATGAAGAAACTCGGGATCCCAGTTCGAGTCGAGATAGACGAGAATGCCTCTGCTTCGTGCCTCCCGACAGATTTCGAGCCCGATTTCACCGTGCGTGAAGACCGCGCGAGGGGAGAACCGGTCGAGATCGCGCGGGGTGATACGCGGTGCGGGAGGGACCGGCGGTGGACTGTAACTGAGGAAAAGGCGGTCGTGTGGGAACGACACGCCCACTGTGACAACCGGTAGCGGTTCGTCGATCCAGGTCGTCAACGCTCCGGAGATTCCGGTTTCGTGCATGGTATCGCCGATGTAGCGGCTGAACATATCGTTGCCGAGTTGGGTCATCAATCCCACACACAGACCCAGACGCGTCAGTGCAGACGCGACGTTGAATATACCGCCGGGATTTACCGCGAAATTACTCGCGTACACTTCCTGTCCCAGGCTGGGAAGCGACTCGCGATCGGTAAAGGTAAAGGTGAGATCGCAGAACGGACTTCCTTGCAAGAGCACATCGTACTGAGTATCCAACCGTGATAGCGCCTCCCTCCCGACGATACACTAGCGCGTAGCCCAACCCCGACCCGCAGCTTGCGATCGAGTACTCGGTATGGAGCGACTGTGAACGGTGAACTCATGATCGCGGAAATCCGCGAGCAACCTCGTATCCTGTCTCGCATCGTGCAAGAGCTTCCGCGCCGGTTGCGTGAAGTCGTGCCCCTGATCGAGCGGCACAAGCCGCGCTTCGTACTGTTCGTCGCGCGTGGCACCTCCGATCACGCCGCCCTGTACGCGAAGTATCTGGTGGAAACCAAACTCGGACTGGCGGCGGGACTGGTCTCCCCGTCCACCGCAACGGTATACGGCGCGCGCCCCGATCTGCACGATGTTCTGTATGTGGCCGTCAGTCAATCGGGCGGCTCACCGGACCTGCTGGATCCAATCGAGCGCGCTCGGGCGGGCGGCGCGCTCACCCTGGCGGTGACGAATTCCGTCGATTCGCCGCTTGCACGGGCGGCTGAGCTGCATCTTGACGTGCTGGCAGGCACGGAACGCTCGATAGCGGCAACCAAGACCTATACCGCGGAGCTTCTCACGCTCTTCCTCCTGGTAGATCATCTGGCCGGCGGTGGAACGGATACCGCGTATTTGCCGGAGCGAACCGACGAAATCCTGAGCCTGGAGGGCGACATCGAGAACATCGCGGCGCGCTACCGGTTCGCCGAACAGGTCGTGGTGACGGCACGTGGATACAACTACGCCACGGCGCGGGAAGCGGCCCTGAAACTGATGGAGACGACGTACCTGGCGGCAGTCGCATTCTCGGGCGCGGACCTGCTGCACGGTCCGATGGCCATGATCCATCGCGGTTTCCCGGTGCTGGCCATTGCGCCTCCCGGTCCCGGCGCCGATGCCCTCCAGCCGGTACTGGAGCGGCTCTCCGAAATCGGCGCCGATACGCTGGTGGTGGGAGATGCAGCGGGAGCGCGTCGCGGCACCGTAGGATTGGTGCTTCCCGATTTAGGACCGGAAGCATTGTCGCCGATTGGAGCGATTATTCCGATGCAGTTGCTGGCGTTCCACCTGGCACTCCACCGCGGTCTCGATCCGGATGAGCCGAGAGGTCTGAAGAAGGTCACCGAGACCTGGTAGAAGCCGGGCGTGGATTGCATCCGGCATGGCTCGCCGATATGTGCCCGGCGGTAGAATGGATACGGTCACCACGGATTGCGAACGTGTCAGTGCATGGCATCTCGAGCCGCACAAGCGCCGGCGTGGTGAGTGAGCGGTGCGCAATAGTGTCCATTCGTGCCGCTGCCGCACGGTAAAAAAGGCGATCTACATGAGCTTCAATCCAACCGGCCCTCTCATCGTGCAGAGCGATCGAACCATCCTGGTGGAGGTGGACAACCCCCTCTACGAGGAGGTACGCGACGCCATCGCTCCATTCGCGGAGCTGGAGAAGAGTCCGGAGCATATTCACACCTATAGAATCACACCGCTGTCGCTCTGGAACGCGGCCGCGACCGGCATCACCGCGCGAGCGATCGTGGAGGCGCTGCAGCGCTTTGGGAAGTACGAGCTTCCCGACAATGTGCGTCGTGACGTCGAGGATTACGTCTCACGTTACGGGCGGGTCAAACTGATCAAAGGCGATCCGGGCTCGCACCGCTCGCCCCACCTGCTGTTGATCTCGGACGATCCTGTGCTTCTGGCTGAGATCGCCCACCATAAGCGCCTGGCCCCGCTTATTGCGGAACGCACCCCCGACGGAACGCTGGTGATCGATCAGGCGCAGCGTGGGCGGATCAAGCAGGCGCTGCTTCAGTTCGGGTACCCAGCCGAAGATCTGGCGGGATACGTCGACGGCGCGCCACTTCATCTCACCTTCAGGGACCGTACGGCGAGCGACAATACGCCCTTCGCGCTACGCGACTACCAACGGAACGCGGTCGCCGTCTTCCACGCCGGAGGATCGGCACGTGGCGGCAGCGGCGTTATCGTCCTACCGTGTGGGGCCGGGAAAACGCTGGTCGGGCTGGGCATCTTGAACGAGATTCAGGCAAATACCCTGATATTGACGCCGTCGATCGTGGCGGCCCGCCAGTGGATGTCCGAACTGCTGGACAAAACAGATCTGACGCCCGACATGGTTGGCGAATATAGCGGGGAGCACAAGGATATCCGGCCAGTCACGGTGACGACCTATCAAGTGCTCAGCTACCGTCGACGCAGCACCGACGATTTCCCGCATTTCGCCCTTTTCGACGAGCGCGATTGGGGGCTCATCATCTACGACGAAGTTCACCTGCTGCCGGCGCCGGTTTTCCGCATCACCGCCGAAATTCAGGCGCGTCGCCGGCTCGGTCTTACCGCGACGTTGGTGCGGGAGGACGGTCGAGAAGGTGACGTCTTCTCGCTTATCGGCCCGAAGAAGTTTGACGTTCCCTGGAGGGAGCTCGAACGCCAGGGGTGGATCGCGACCGCGCTGTGCCATGAGATCCGCCTCGCCATGCCCGACGACTTACGTCTGGGATACGCCGTGGCGGATGAACGAGAAAAGTACCGGATTGCCGCCGAAAACCCCCGGAAGATGGACATCCTGGATCAATTAGTAGCGAAACACGAGGGCGATGCCGTGCTGATCATCGGGCAATACCTGGATCAGCTCCAGCTCGTCGCCGACCGGTACGGGGCGCCGTTGATCACGGGAAAGACGCCAACCCGCGAGCGGGAAAAACTGTATGCCGCATTCCGTGAGGGGAGTATTCGCCTGCTTGTCGTCTCAAAGGTGGCAAACTTCTCTATCGACCTTCCGGATGCCAACGTGGCACTGCAAATCTCGGGGACATTCGGCTCTCGCCAGGAGGAAGCGCAACGGCTGGGACGCGTGCTGCGTCCCAAAAAAGACGGCTCGTTTGCACACTTTTACACACTCGTAACGCGGGATACGCGCGACCAGGAGTTTTCGGCCAATCGCCAGATGTTTCTCACGGAACAGGGCTACGGGTACGAGATTCTCTATGAGAGCGAGATTGCCGAGTACGTGCCGGAGGTTCGGGCCGGCGGGCCACGTGAGGACGTCGCGGCCGCCGGCAGTCGACGCCATCTGACTCTTCTGCGGGCAGTTGGCGACGAGTAGCTCCTCATCGTGACACCTCCCGTTGGAGCAGCCGCGCTCGCACACCTTCGTGAGGGCGAGATCCAGGCCTGGAGTGGGTCCGCGGCGTTCGAACGCGCCGACGCGTGGCAGCGTGCCGGCCACGTCGGGCAGCCCACGCTGCTGGACGGCGGCATCAGCGCGGATGTACTTGGCACGTGGCGCCGGGTCGACCACGTGGTGGTATCGGCCGACGCCAAACACGTGGAAACGACCTGTACCTGCACGGGCGGCAACTACTGCCGGCACGCTGCCGCCGTTTTGCTGCACTGGATACGCGAGCCACGGTCATTTACGCGTGCGCCCGCCGAGCCGTACTATGCCTCGGCGGTGGAACCATCACCCCCGGCGTACGAACTCGTGAACGCGGCCGACCAGATCGTGTCGTTCCTGGAGGGCGATACATTGACACATGTGCGAGATATCGCCCGCCGGCGTGGGCTGCACGTGCGGGGACGGACGAAGAGCGAAGTCGCAGTCAATCTGGGGAGCGATCTTGCCGATCCCGGCAGTATCGACGCCGCTCTGGCGGCCTTGACACTCGACGAGCGGGCGATGCTCGAAGCGGTGGATCTGATCGACGAACGAGCGCAGGGAGCCGGCACCGCCCTGGATTCAGCCTACCGTGCATTCGGCGGACAGGACGACGCCAACTCGATACTGGAATCGCTGGTGGGCGTGGGGTTGGTGTTCGGGACCGACCGGGCCGGCTCTCCCTTCGCTCGGTACACCGTGCCGCGTGCCGTGGCCGAGCGGATTCCGCTGGAAGGTTCGTGCTTGTCGTCGTTCGTTCGACCAACCGGGAGTTGGCCGGCACACGGCGAAGGATCGAACCGCCGGCGCCTTTCGCTCGGCGATCTGTGTTACGCGCTCGTACACGAAGTGTCCTCCGGGCGCATCGGTCAGGTTCTGCCCACCGTACCGACCTCGGGAACGGCGACACCGGCTGCCGGCTGGACTGCGATTCCGCCCGATATGCGTTCATCGGCACTGTTTGGGTCATCACAAAGCACCCATGTTGCATTGGTTCCTCAACCCCACTTGCTCTCGGATGACGATCTGCGCGACATGGCGGCTCGCTCCGGTCATTCCGTGGAGGCAATCGATTTCGTGCTTCGCATACTCTCCGCCTGGAACATCTTCGAGTACGCGCCGGCAGGTAGGTCATATCGCCTCATCGTTCACCTGGAGCGCTGGCAAGACCGGCTCAAACAGCCACGCGAGGAACAGCACGCGGCACTCGTTCAGGCGTGGCTCTCGCTGAATGACGCATTCGACTTCCGTGAAATTGTCGGTCCCCGCACGTCGTTGCAGCTCCGCATCACACCCCGACCGGTTCTTGCCGATCCCAATGCCGTCGGTCCACGCGGGGCGAACGTACGCCGGGTGATGGCTCGACTGCTCGCGCGCCTGGCCGGCAACGGCCGCTCGGACGATGCGTACGACCTGGAGTCCTGGCTCGATATGCTGTGGCAGCTTGCACCCGACTTACTCGGAGACAGTGACCGGTTCAGCGGCGACTGGTGGTTCACTACTTCCCCCGACGGCGGACAACTGAACCTGAGCGTTCGAGAACACTGGCAAGCCGTGTGGGAACCGCTCGTACGGGGAATGTTGACCGGTCTCATGACATGGCTCGATCTGGTGGAAATTGAAGAATCGGAGGAGGGCAGGCTGCGATTCCATCCGGCGGCGCACGACACGGACGCCGATCGAGTGGATCAATCAATCACCTTTGGCCTGGATCCGGATACCGGAGCTCCTGAGATTTTCGTGCCGTCGGGATATCCGTTCCCCGCTGAACACGGCTTCCTGGCGGAGGCGTCCGATCTGGTCGATATCTCTCCAGATGGATTTCGTTACCGCCTGACTCGTGCGCGGGTGGAAGATCTCTTCGCATCCGGTATGACCGGTCCCACGCTGCTCGCCGTACTCGCCGATCGTACCGGCGTGCAGCTGCCGGACGACGTGGCGGCAGCGCTACGGAATTGGTGGGAAGGATATGGGACTATTCGGCTGTACGACGACCTGACGCTGATCGAATTGGATGACGATATTCTGCATGAAGAGATTCTTGCGACCTCGTCGTTACGGGCGGCGACGATCGACGTTATAACGCCGCGACTGGTTGCGATCGATCCGGCGCGGGTAGCGCCGCTGCTGGGTGAATTGGAGCGACTGGGGTATATGCCTCGGGTGCTGGAGGACGCATGACGAAGCGGATTGAGCCGACGATAACGGCTGACGATCTTCTACGCTCGTACAATCCCGCGTCATTGGCTCCGCTGGCCCGTATGCGGGGCATGAATACGGCCGGTGCTTCCAGGCCGAAAATTCTGCAGTTTCTCACAGGGGTGCTGTACGACGGCGATTCCGTCGCAAACGTATTAACACGACTTTCGCCGGTCGAGCGGATCGTATTGGACCGCGTGGTCCTGCTCGGGGGTGAAGTGATTACCGCGTCCCTCCGTCACCAATTGGGCGCCGCCGGTATCGTCGATGCACCCGGCCGCGAGCAAGTCACTCCCGAGAACTCGACGAGCCGGTTCGAATCCGTTATCGCGCGCCTCGGCACCTGCGGTCTCCTGTTCGGCGCGAACATCGGACCGTATCGCCGGCAACTGGAAATCGGCACCGCCGGACAGTATCTCTTTATCCCCGACGGAGTACTGCGGCACATCCCCGCTCCCTCCCTGCCGGTGGAAACGGCGGCGTCGCCCATCAAGTGGGATGCCGCGGATGCGAGCACTCTGCTCCGCGACTTCTACGCGCTGCTCAGTCTGGTGCGGGACGAGCCTCTCCGGGTGACGGCACGCGGCCAGATTCCGAAACGGGAATTGTTTCGAGCTGACGCCGTGCTGCGCATCCGGGAGGACGTCGCGAAGGCCCGATCTGAATGGGATCTTGGCCGGTTACCACTACTACGAGCCCTGGGAGAGGATTTGAAGCTGCTGGTTTCCGGCACGGAGGGATTGCACGTCGGGCCTTCGGTGCCCCAGTTCCTGGCGCAACCCGCCGCGACCCGACAGCGCCGCCTTTTTGAGACGTACCTTCGAACGAAGCGATGGTCTGAGCTGACCCGCATTCCACACATGTCGATTTCTCCTCGTTTTGCTATGAACGGTCCTCGGATTGTCTCGGCGCGAAGATGCGTCGTGCGCGAAGTCGCCCAATTGCCGCCCGGCGCCTGGATTCCCTTGTGGCACCTGATCGACCGCATCCGCACGCGATCGTTCGAATTCCTGGTGCAACGAGACTGGGACTACAGCCACTATTACTACGGCAGCACGTACTATTCGGACCCCAATCCCTACGGCGGGTCGAATTCTCTCGGGTTATCCTTCCAATCGCGTGGCGGCGGTCCGGTGGACTGGGAGACGATTGAGGGCGGCTTCATACGAGGGGTGATTGAGGCGCTTCACTGGCTCGGCGGGTGCGACGTCGCCTCATCGACCGCCGACGGTGCGGTTTCGGTCTTCCGCCTCACTGAGGCCGGCGCGCGCCTGGTAGCCGGCGCAGCGCCTCCCGCCATTCCACGAGAACCACACGTCGTCGTGCAGCCCAATTTTCAGATCCTTGCCTTCGAGCCGACTGGTGAGGATGTTCTGTATATGCTCGATCGCATCGCTCAGCGGGTCCGCGCCGAGCAGGTCGTGGAATATTATTTGACTCGCGCCGCCATCTATCGGGCCCAACGCTCCGGCATGCAAGTTGGCGAGATCATCGCCTTTCTGGACCGTGTATCCTCCAGCCCATTGCCGCAAAACGTTCGACGCACACTCGAGGAGTGGGATGCGGGACACCAGCGTATCGTGGTACGGCGGGGCGCCGCGGCGATACAGGTAGTCAACCCCAGCATCCTGGATTCGCTCTACGCCGATTCCAGCCTGGCTGAATTGCTGGGCCGTAGACTCAGTCCTTTTGTAGCTCTGGTTCCGGCGGCGAACCTTCACGCTGTTCACCTTCACTTGCTCACCCATAACCATCAGCCATTGCCCGCACTTACTGAAGGTAACGACGCCGGCGGAGGGGCGTCGATCACTATTGATGGTGATGGGTGCATACACTTTACTCAGGCCGTACCGAGCATGTATGTCCGGGCGACGCTACGTCCCCTGGTCGAGGATCGCGGCGACGGCACGTTTCGGCTGACTCCTCAGAGCATTGCGGCCGCAATGGGCGCGGAGTCGGGCAGCGCTTCGATGAGCGCGGATGACATGATCGCAGTTCTGGAACACCTCCACGCCGGCCCACTTTCCGAGGACGTTGTGAAATCGATCCGGCGCTGGACCAGATCGTGGGGTCACGGCGCGCTGGGGGAAGTCACGGTTCTCCAGGTAGACACTCCGGCGGTCATGCGCGGTTTGCTGGACGATCCCGATCTTCGTCCATTTCTCCAACCCGTGCCGGGGAATCCCGTCCTCGCTACCCTCGCACGAGACGATGCAGAACACGTTCGGTCGTTATTGCAGAGCATCGGGATGGATTTGGGCAGCGCTCCGTACATCGCGCAGCCGTCACCGTAACGATCCATGACATCATCGGAGCCCGTGCGCGATTCCCCCGGAGAGAATGCCGCACCCGCTCCCGTCTCCCTGGTCTCAAAGGGTGGCGCCGCTGCCGGCTTCGCCACGTTCATGCTGCTCGGCGCACTGCAGGCGATGTACGGACCAAGTATTCCCGCGCTCCGCGGCGACTTCGCGTTGAGCGCGCCGGTCGCCGGCCTCCTGCTGAGCGCGCAGTTCTGGGGAGCGGTGCTGGGCGTGGTGGCATTTGGCGCGACCAGCGCGTACCTGGGGTCGCGGACACGACTCGGGGTGGGGACGGCAAGCGTGGCGCTGGGCTGCGGCGGCGTGAGCGCCGCAGTGAACTGGCCCATGGCGCTCGCCGCCGCCCTGTTCGCGGGCTTCGGTTCCGGCGCACTGATCGTCGCACTCAATACTGCCTTTGCCACCGGATTTGGCAACCGCAGCACCGCGATGGTCAACCTGTTGAACGCAGCCTATGGTGCCGGGGCGGTGCTCGGCCCACTTGGGATCGCCATTACTCCCGGTACGAGCTTTCGGCCCGGCTTCGCGGTGACCGGTATCACGGCGCTGCTGCTCCTGCCGTTCGTCTCCGGCATTCCCGAACGGCCGGCAGTTCGGGGCGCGGTATCGTTACCGGTTGGAAGATGGGCAATACTGGCGCTCGGGCTGTTTCTGCTGATCTGTGTGTTGTATGACGGACTCGAATCAAATATCGGCGGCTGGGCGGCCACGCAGCTCAAATACAACGGGCATTCCGGGGCGTTCGCCGCGGAAATTACCGCTGCATTCTGGGGAGCGCTCACGATTGGGCGCATTCTGCTCGCACCCGTGACGGAGCGTTTCGCGCCGTATCGATTGCTGTCCATGCAGTTTGCGACCGTCGTGGTTGTGATGGTCGTGGCCCATCACGCGCCATTCCTGCCGGTGTCGTATATCGTTGCGGGCTTTCTCTTCGCGCCGATCTTCCCGGTGTTGTTTGTGTGGGTGCAGCACAGCTTCCCCACCGTACGAAGCGCGCCATCGTTCGTGCTGTTTGCCGCGTTGTTGGGAGGAGCTGCCTTCCCACCGTTGACCGGCAAGCTGATTGGCGTGACGTCGCCCAACGTCCTGCCGACGGTGCTCGCGGTTATCGCAGTCGCCGCCGTGATCTGCGTCGGGGCGGCGCAGCGAGTCTCCCGGAGGCTCGTGATCGAGTGATCCGTTGTGTAGCGTGGTGACGGCTGCCGGTAGAGGGCCGCTACATGGAGCGTTTGCCTATGGACTCCGCGCCATGTGGAGTCGGTCTTCTTTTGCCTTCTAGAAAGTCACTGTCATCGAGCGAATACCGGCCCGTTACAAAGCAGCGCATTGTGGCGTTATACCGGTCGATGATCACCCAGAGGAAATCTCACTCCAACGTATTCTGTCGTGCTCTCGCGGTAGCGGGAGCACTGAATTTCGTGCTTGTGTCGGCGGGTCCGCCCATGCCCGCTCGTGCCGCTCCGGCTCCAGTCCGCCAACAGAATCCGGCGCTGTCCGCGTGCTGCACGCCATCGCAGGTGGCAGCTGTCGAGGCGCGCCTGCCGGTCCGCCCGCTCAACCCGCAGGTTATCGTCCAATACGTGACGCACCTCAGGATGGTGAGCGTGGGACTTCTGCCCAACGTCGGTGAACCATCGATCCACCGGCCCAGTGGCGTCAACACCATTCAATACACCTTCGGCTTTGTGCCGCCATCCACTGGAAACCTGTTCGTTCGCCCGCGGCCCCACTTTGTACAGGTGATCGAAACGGTGGAACAACGAAAGGCGAGCGGTATATCGATTACGCCGGTGCTCGGTGGAGTTTCTGCCAGCCGGATCCCGGCGGGGTACGTCAGCCCACTGGTGCTGGTAGTCGCGCAACCCGCGCGTCGATTGACCTTTTTCATCGAGTCGAACATCCCTCGCAACCGATTGCGTCTCCTGGGACAGCTCCTCACCGATGGCGGAAGAGCGCCGCGCACTATGACACCCTTGCAAGCTTTGAGTGTGTGTGAGAGGAAGAGCGTCCAGCCGTATATCTACCCCCAGATAGTGGCGGTGAGCGGCTACCTGCGCTTTCAGCGCTGGAAACAGTCCGATCGACTGGTCCACGGCGTCCTCTTCGGGAACGGCAGCGTTCCGGCGGGAACCGAGTACAACAGTCGCTGGGTTCAGTACGGCGGACTCGAGATCGATCTACCAGTAGGGCTCTTTCAGAGGTACTACTCGCTTACCAATCCTCATCCTCCGATCGCATGGCACGGTGGTTTACTTTGTGCCGGTGCTCTCTCCCGGCTGCACGTAACGTCGTTCGACATGCCGCTACCCACCGCAGGAGGGTAATACGGAGTGCCGAAATTTTTGGCCGTGCTGCTTGGCGTGGCATTGATCACAGGCGAAGTGACAGAGCCGGTTGCGGCCTTCGCGCAGGATGTACCGGCTGGAGTTGAGCGCACAACGCTTAAGGTCCAAATAGTGCCGCTCATTTTCCACTTGGCGCGCTGAAGCAATGGAGCCGGTTGGGCAGTGCTGGTGTGGTTGTGTAACTCCTCCCGTATAGAAGGGGCAGGTGCCGGGGCAGCGGGTTCCGGCGGTCACCTAAGGAGGAACACGTGAGGCGATCTCGAGGACCTTTGCTGGCAGGCATCGTAGCGGCCGCGCTGCTTGCGCTTGTGCCATCGTTTGCCATGGCCGGCAACTCGTATATGGGCGGTTTCAGCACGGTGAGCACCGTGGCGTCAACTGTTCCGGCGAACGGAGACGTGAATCCGTACGGAATAGCGGTAGTCCCGGTCACTATGGGAAAGCTGGTCAAGAACGATGTCCTGATCAGCAACTTCAATAACGGCAGCAACTTGCAGGGCACCGGCACGACCATCGTGCAGATTGGCGCAAACGGCACGCGGAGCCTCTTCGCTCATATTGATGCCGCCACACTTCCCGGAGCCTGCCCGGGCGGCGTGGGTCTCACGACCGCATTGGTGGCGTTGCGTTCCGGCTGGGTCATCGTCGGCAGCCTCCCCACATCTGACGGAACGGCGGCAACGGCCAAAGCCGGCTGCCTTATCGTCCTCAACAGCCAGGGCACGCCGGTCGAGACGTTCTCGGGCGGTCCCATCAACGGCCCGTGGGATGCAACAGCCATCGACTCTGGAAACTCCGCCACGCTCTTTGTCACCAACGTGCTCAACGGCACGGTTGCGGCGAACGGCGCCGTGGTCTACAGGGGTACCGTGGCTCGCCTGGACATCAGCAGTCCGAGTGACGGAGGATACAACAGTCTGCCTCACATCATGAACAGTACGATCGTCGGCTCGGGCTTCCCGGAACGGACCGACCCGGCTGCCCTGGTCATCGGGCCGACCGGCGTCGGCTTCAGCGGCGGCACTCTGTACGTGGCCGATAGCGTACGCAACCGTATCGCCGCCATTCCCTCCGCGGCGTCCCGCACCACCACTGCGGGAACGGGCAACACCGTGTCGACCGACGGCTACTTCAACGATCCGCTTGGACTGACCATCGCACCGAACGGCGACATCCTGACGGCCAATGGCGACGACGGCTACCTGGTCGAGACGACGCCGGGTGGGACGCAGGTTGCGCACCGATTGGTAGACACGACCGGCAGCCCTCCCGGGTCCGGCGCTCTGTTCGGGCTCGTCGTCGCTCCCGGCGGCAACGGCATCTTGTTCGTCGACGACGCCAGCAACACGCTGGATCTGCTCCATTGAATTTGATCGAACGCCTCGCACGGTAGAGGTAAGTCGGCTGGACCGGCGCTGATGGCCACAGCGCCGGTCCGGGCCGAACCGTGGGCACGCATCTCACTTAGCTGCATGCAAGGATCGACGTAGTACCCGATTCGCTCGAAGCCTTGCCACTGTGCAGCCACCAGCGTGAGATACGAAGGATATCTGATGGGCCGGATACCTCTTGACGGTAGACGCAACCGGCAAACCATCAGTCATCAATCCTTCATGGAGAACGCACCGAACCCTCATGTGACTTCCGTACGGTAGAGACATACACAAAAACGCGGCACGGAGGAATGACTCCAGCCGCAAATCAAGGAGGCATTTCGATGATCAATTTCAGGCACCGTATCCACTCTCGCGACGGCAGAGAAGACGCTCAAACAGGCACTGAGGCAGGGCGAGCCGGCCTGCCGGTGGGACTGGCAGTGATCCAGATGGTTCTCGCCTACGAATGGTTGATCTCAGGGATCAACAAGCTCATCAATCCGAACTTTACGGCTCAACTGGCATCGACGCTACGCGACGGCATGAAAGGCAACCCGTATGGCTGGTACAACTCGTTAGTGAGCGCGGTTATCCTGCCACATGCGTCAGTCGTCGGCGTACTGACCGAAATTGGTGAGTTTGCGATCGGTATTACCCTCCTGGGCAGCGCATTGCTCTGGCTGTGGCGTCCATCCGGCGCGTTGACCAGGTTGGCAGCCGGCGGAGCAATCATCGCGCTTGCCGGGGGCGCGTTCCTCTCGCTGAACTACTTCCTGCAAGGCGGCACCACACTGCCCTGGATAAATGCCGCCAATGCATTTAACGAAGGCGTCGACATCGACGTCATGATTCCCCTTATTTCGGTCGCGCTCCTGGTCTCCAACGCACGGGCTCTGGGACGCTCGGCAAGACGCGGATTCTCACGGGCGCGGTTCGGTTCAGCACGACTATCGCGGGCATCATAATTTGCTCCCTGGTCGCGCCGACAGCTCTTGGTCGGCGCGACCAGGTGACGCTCCTGCTCAGCTTCACGGCATTCACGGTGGTGAGTGTGAAGCACTGGATCTCTCCTCCCGTTGCCGGCGCCCACATTGTGCATAGGTGGGCTCGCTGTAGAGGCGCCCGGGCGATCGTCACGAGACCTTTACCCTGTGGTCCTCGAGTCGCTAGCATGATACCTTGGAATCGACGGAAATGTTTCCCGCAGCACCTCAGATTTTTGTGCATGGATTCCAAATATATGGCGATAAAACGTCCCGAATACACTGCTGAACAAGCCGAAGCATTGGATCGCGCAATGGAAGCTCAGTACAAGGCAGATAAGGACCGCGAGGCTGCCGGCCTGTCAGACGAAAGGCGAGATTGGCGCCGTATTCGTGATCTAGCCACGATATACTCATTTTTCCTCAGACACCAACCAGAAGAGTAAGTAGCCGAGCGTGCGCCCAGAACGTGGTCAAATATGGCGCGTGGATACTCCCTGGATTCCCGAAGATCCTCATAGTCCTCGATTCGGCCTTATCATCTCCATAAACCGTCGCAATTACAATAAGGATGACTTCCTCGTAGTACCGATTTTCTCAGACGGTGAAGAAGGCCCAACCCGCGTGCTTCTACCTCAAGACGAAGGTGGAATTCACCACGACAGCGTCTTGTTTTGCGATGAGGTCACCTGCGTATCGGAATACTTTGTTCTTATGGATACCGGATCGCTCGGTCCTCCAGTAAGCGATGACATCCTGGACAGGGTAGTGACGGGCATACGCAGAGCTATTGGTGACATCGTCCCCTTATAGCTTAAGCACGATATTCGCACACGCCTTTAACAGGCGCTGAACGATCCTCCCATCCCCATCCGGCTACTATGCGAGTGGGGTGACCTCTGCGATTGGGTACTGGTCGGATTGATACCGGAGATAAGCGTTCAGAGCCCGCACAATGGAGAACACCTGCTTGTTTTGCGGCATCATTGCCGGTACCTCGCCGGGGATCGTTGTATTTGCCGATGACCTTGTCGTCGCGTTTATTCCTCCCCAGCCGAAATCCCGAGTCCATCTCATCCTCGTATCACGCGTCCACATTACCTCCGTCGATGCACTGGAGGCGAATGACGCCGAACTATGGATGCACCTACTCCAGACGGCACGCGTGCTGGCCCGCGAGCACGGAATCGACGTGGAGCGAGAGGGATATCACCTCGGTACGAACGCGGGGCGTGACAGCATCCGCGAGTTTGCACATCTGCACCTGTGGCTCATGAACGGTTCACAGGAGTAGGAATGCAGTTAGCGCCTGCTGTGGTACGGAGTGAGGTTTAATCAGATGACTGTCCATACGTCGCTCGGCGAATTACATGCTCACCGTGATAGACGCGACGAGCTACTGGCACGGATCATCAGCACTCTCAAAGATGACTCACGAGTAAAGGCGGCATGGCTCAGCGGCTCTTTTGCTTCCGGCACGGCAGATGAATGGAGTGATGTTGATCTGTGCTCAGTTATCCGAGATGAAGACTTCGGCACCCTGGTGCAGCAGCGAAGAGAGATATACGACCAGGTGGGCGACGTGGTTGGCACGCAGTCATTCAGCCCACATCAGAACGTCGAGAACCCTGGTTCGCAGTTCGATCTGCTCATCTACCGAGGCGGTCTGGAGGTGGACTGGACGCTCATGCCGCTGCGCCTGGCCCACCGACCAAGTTGGTCACGGCTGCTTTTTAGCCGGACATACATCCCAGTCGACGAACCGATACCTGAATCCATGGAAGAGCAACGTGAGCAACTGCAAGCTCGCCTCGACTTTTTCTGGGCAATGGCGGCGGTTGGACTGAAGGAGGTCGGCCGGGGATACACCACTGGTGCTGCCGCCAGTGTCGAGCGACTCACTGATGCATTCGACCTCCTGTGGCGGCGTATCCACCGCCCGGAGGAATTACGACCCGAGGCCAGAGCATGGAGACATCGAGCTGTGATCAGGGAACTGCCCGCCTTGACTCCTCGACTGGGAAAAAATATCGATCCGATGAAGGTTCTAGATGTAATACTCCACCTGTGCAACGAGGTTGAGGACCTCCATCCACTGTTGCGAGAGAAAAATGTGTCGGTTCCTGGAAAGATGCCACGCGAGATGTCTGCTCTCGGCGAGTTGGCTCTCGCTGCGATCCGTTTGACGTAGACTTGCCTTTCCGAGTATTTCGTTCGACAGTGCGCAAACGTTGGTTCATGGCAAGCGATGCCTTGACGCAGAAACGTGCACACGCCTATACACGTGGACTGACAGTGTCCAGCTCTTACTTCTCTACCCGCCCGACAGGCCGGCTATCGGGGAGCGGGACAGTGCTTTCAGTCCCTGATGCTTACGGTGCTACTCCGGTGAGCTTCAGCAACGCACCCTGTTCAATCTCTCGGACTTGATCTGGCCCGATCTTTAGTCCGTTCGCCACATCCTGGAGCGTATGGTTAGAGCTTCCATCAAGCGCGAACCGCAGTCGGAGGACCAACTTCTCCGGGGCGCTCAGCGTCTGCAAACGCTCTACCATTGCTTCGACTTCACGTCGTGTTTCCATTGACATTCTCCTGCTGGCCGAGACATTGCCGGACGCGATACCAGAAGTATGCGATCGCATTTTTGCAGTGTACGCAACCTATATCGCGCAAGAGTCAAGACCATGCGATCATGCTGGTATGTCAGGTGTGCTTTCCATCGAGGACGTACGCAGCATACTTTCCGAGTTTCTGCCTGCACTGGTCTCCGAGCACACGGAGGCAATCGTTCTGGCTGGCAGCACCGTCTACGGGAATGCCACACTGTTCAGCGACATCGATGTGGCGCATATCGTGGACGCACAGTATTCCGGGCCGGAAAAGAAGTTCTATTACCTGGCCGGTCGATTGGTCAGCGTCAATGCCCGTACGCTCGGCTGGTGGCGGCACGCTGTCGCACAGCCCGAGACAGCGATTTTTGTCGTACCGGCGATGCGACGAGCGCTTATTGTCCTCGATTCCAGGGGGACGTTCGCGCAGTACCAGGCGCACCTCACGACGTTCTCGTGGGAGCCCTTACAGGAAGCTGCGTACCAGTTCGCCGGAGCCGCGCTGGCTTCTCAAGCGGAGACGGTCCATAAAATCTTGAGCGCGATGGTGCGAGGAGAAGGCGTGTACGAACCGACTGCACGGCTTACGTTGGACCTGACACTTGCGATGGCGGTTCACGGTGGCGTGTTGATTGAGAGTGCCGGTGCGTACATGCGCCAGGTCCGCCAGTCGCTCGGAAATGACTCGCTGTGGTCCAGCTATCACCGCACTGCCACCGCTGAGTGTCGTGATGATACGGTTCATCCGACCTTGCTGCAACAAGCACAAGCTGCAATCCGTCTCTATCGGGAAACCTTTCGGCTCATCGAGTCCACGGTGGCTCCAGATCGGCGCGACTTGGCGAGAGAAACGGTCACTATCATCGATTCAGTGGGACGAAGTGTCATGTGAGTGTTCCTGTGAAAACGGAACGAGGTAGATATGCTGCTGTGCCCATGGATCGATGAACTCTTGAGTACCCTACCGTCTGCGGATAGGAAGCGTCTGGGTAACACCATCCGGCACGTATCCGAGAATGCCACTGCGCCGATACTCATAGTCGGGAGCATTGCCCTGCGGTTCCACCTTCATCGACTCGGCGTTCCCCCATTGCAACGCGCCCTGCACGATCTCGACCTGGCGGTATCTGGTGTAGAGTCGATCCCTAGTTCTCAGCGTGGTCGCGTTTGCCCAAGAGCGCGGCGCGCAGTGGGTTCATGTCGATTACGAGCCGCATCTGCACGACTTCTATCAAGCGTGTGGGTTCACTTCTACCCAAGCTGGACTCATTCGACTTTCATAAGACTCGTCCGACCTTCCGTGGCTTTCACGATGCCAATCCAGTTTCCGACGATATCTCGTGCTGTTTCATTTATGAAGGCTGAATGGACTTTCTCTCCACCCGTGACAGCGCTTTCCTAGACCAGTTGCGAGCGGCCGAGCAGGAGCCATTCAGCGGGTGGGATTTCTCGTCGCTCCAAGGACGCATGGTCGAGGACGCATTGCCATGGGATTACGAGGCCCTTGTGCGCCGGGAGCTATCGAGTGCTCAGGCGCTACTCGACATGGACACAGGCGGCGGTGAAAAGCTCGCGGCGTGGAAACCGCTGCCTCCATATACGGTTGCAACCGAAGGATACCGACCGAACGTGGCAATTGCTCGGGCGCGTCTGGAACCACTCGGCGTTCACGTCTATGAGGTTGATGCGACGGAACCCCTCCCTTTTCCGCCAGATGCCTTCGATCTGATTACCAACCGGCATGGCGCGTACACGCCCTCAGAGATTGTTCGTGTCCTACGTCCAGGCGGAGCCTTTATTACCCAACAGGTCGGAAGCGGCAATCTACGAGGTCTGAATGAGCGATTGGGAGCGTCGAATACCGGACATGCCGATTGGACCCTCCACCGAGCCCGGCACGAACTGGAAGAAACAGGACTGGTGATAACGGCCGCGGAGGAGGAGTTCCCGGTCACTCGGTTCCGCGATATCGCAGCACTTGTGTACTTCCTAAAAGCTGTGCCCTGGCAGATTCCAGACTTCACGGTTACACGGTACTTGGACAATTTGCGGATATTGAGCCGAGAGATCGATTTTCACGGATCGACAGCGTTTACCGCGCACCGTTTCTTGCTACTGGGAAATAACCCTCGTTGACCGTTGCCTTTACAGTACGATGCAATGGCAATGGAAACGATTGGGGTCAACGTCGCCATCTTTCGCGAGGGCGAAATCCTTTTGACGCAGCGCGAGGACTTCCATGTTTGGTGTATGCCGGGCGGGCACATCGAACCAGGCGAGACCTTCCCGCAAGCTGCCAGACGAGAAGTGCGCGAAGAAACCGGCATAGACGTGAAAGTCAGCCGACTAGTTGGCATCTACTCTCGCCCTCGGTGGGGTGCGTATCACATCGCAGTCTTCGTGGCCGACGTGGTAGGCGGCGGGCAGGTACGTCAACCTAGCGAAGTTATCGACATGCGGTTCTTTCGTCCCGACGAGCTTCCGGATCCGCTTTTGATCGGACAGCGGCAACGTATCATGGACGCCTTCAGCGGACGGGAGGGGTTGTGTCGCCTTGAAGACTACGACGTACCGTTTGGGTCCATGATGGAGCGCAAGGAGCTATATCGCCTCCGGCACGAATCGGGGCTGTCACGCCACGAGTTCTATGTCCGCCACTTTCTACCAGTGGAATCTCGCGGCAGCACGCTTGAAGTTGGAACGGGAGCTTCAGTACCGCCAGACTCCCTGTCCTGAGCGATTTCAACCCATTGCTACACCCCGATGACCCTACAATTGCTTCTGGTTCGACTGCGGAGGGAGTGATCAGCATGACGCCGTCTCAGGAGTGGATGCCGCGTGAGCGGTGGGATGCCCTCGTGCGCGGTGAAGGCTGCCCGGCATGTGTCGAAGTCAGGTCGGGTGAACGTGCCAATGAGCATGGCTATTTCGTCGCTGACCTGGACGTGAGCCGTCTCCGCTTGGCGGCGAACCAATATGTGAACGGCTATTGCGTCCTGCTCTGCAATACGCACGTCCGTGAACCGTATGAGCTCAGCACGGAGGAACGCTCGCTCTTCTTCGAGGACCTCATGCGTGTAGGGCAGGCCCTTGAGACGGTGTTTAAGCCACTCAAGATGAACTTCAACATCCTGGGCAACGCCGTGCCTCATTTGCACGCGCACATCTTGCCGCGCTACTACGGCGATCCCGAGCCGCATCGCCCGATTGATCCGAGTGCTGCTGAGACGTTTCTCGAACCGGAAGAGTACGATCGGCGCGTCGATCTCATCAGAAACGCTCTGGCGTAGAGTGCGTCTCTGCCGATCACTGGAATGAGTTCTGCCTCGAATTCGCTCGTCACTGGAAAACGGGCGAAATTGGCGACCCACGCCGCGCTACCGGCCAAACTTGGAGAGCGATGGTGGATTACGGCCTCACAGGCGGTAGTCGGTGCACTGCTTGGAGCGCATTCATCGGTGAACGGTTAAGCGAAATGTTTTCCGCCTTTGCATCTGGCTCGCGACGTTCCACTTTTGGGATCCACCAGTTGGGAATGTACAGCAAAGGTGATTTTTGGAGACCAAGTTTTGGTGGACAAAATCCTGTTAATCCGCCATCGTAGTAGTACGGCTTCTACGTGCCGAGATACATAGAGGAAGGTGAATCGTATGAGCCATCAATCGTTTTCTGGGAGTCTTTAGATGCCTGGGGCTATCGACCTGGGAAAAATACTGACCTATTTGGAAGATACCTTGCTTTTGTCCAGGAAGGAATTGGCCCGTATTCTGGACGTCGAACCCAAGACTGTGGATCGGTGGTATAGCGGTAGCCATTTCCCGCAGGGTCAGGCACGGCGGCGTCTCGACGCCCTGCATGAGCTATCTACACGCCTGGAGGACAGCTTTACAACTAGCGAATCAGCCCATCTCTGGTTAACCAGCGGAAGTCGCTATTTAGGTGGATGGCCACCACGGGACGCATTGCTCCTCGGGCGCGTTGACCGGGTTAATGCGGCGCTGGATGCCCTTCCAGACATTCCGAATAGGCTCGTCTCCGGATGAAGACGTTAAGCTCTCCGCTCGCGTGCAGCCAAGAGGTACATCCGCTCCCCCTCGTCAAGCGGAAGTGATACGACGTCCTTCATCGACATCATCCCAGACCACTTCACATACTCGTCCTCTGCCATTCGGTTTGGAAAATGGTCTCCCGGCTCCGCTCTATACACGAGTTGCAGGAAATCTGGGTACGGATATTCATACCCTTCGGGCTCTGGACCCAGATGTCGGAAATGCATGAAGCCCAACACCTTCGCATCGCGAAGAGCGTATCCTGTCTCCTCCAATACCTCACGGTAGAGCGTTGCTTCGACTGACTCGCCGGATTCGATTCGACCGCCAGGAAGGACGTGATGGTTGCTGCCATCGTGCAGGGTGAGGACTCCGACGTGGTTGATGACGACAGCACGAACCGAGGTGACGTACTGTAGCGGCGGAAGCATGGAGGTGAGATAGGAGGACACACGAAGGGGCATATTACCCCAATCGATCGATTCCTCTGTGCGTGCGACATGGCGCGCGAGAAACGCAGACAGGACATCGTCGATCGTGTTCCTCACTGCGTGTGTCCGCGACCTGGTTTACTCGCGTGCATCCGCTCGGGAAGGTGGTGAGAGCGTCTAGTCATGAGTTGGGAAGATGGTCTGCCAGTCGCTCGGGAAGACCGGTATGGTCCACGAGGGGTCCGGTCTCCACCCCGTCCACTTCTCGTACTCAGCAGAGTCCAGAAATTGTGTCATGGCTCGAACCCCCTCGGCACGAATCGCATCTGCTTCCTGCTGGGACATTGTGCCTGTCTCGATCTGCCACTCCAGTTCATCCTCGTCTTTCCAGCTCCAGGTGCGTCGATCCGAATCAATCCAGATGTCGAGCACATGGTCTCGCGTGTCGAACCCGACCGGTGTCCGCTGAAACGGCTGCAGCAGGTCGATGTAATAACCGGAAAAGGTGTCATTGACATTGCTCCAGAAGAGATACACAGCATGTGCATCACCTGGGTGGTAGAACGTCAGCACCCGATTCTCACTCCAACGCCAGTCTTCGTGCTGCCCGGAGTGTGAGATCAAGACGCGGTTGCGTGGACCACCGCGCACTCCCTGTCGCCGCTTGCAGGGGTAGCCGGGGCCGATGTAGAGCATCAGGAGAGCAGGATCGTCACGCACAACTGTCATCGAGCGCACCGTACGTACCTGGCCTGCAACAACGCTTCGTAGCAGAATGCTGGTGCCCGGGGGCCATGACGACTCCATGCCAGGAGTGTAGTGCGGATACTGTATGAACCTGGAGTGCCCCTCGTCGAGGAGGGGCACTCCAAAGGCTGCAAGGCTATGGGAAGAGTTCAGGAGGAGCGGAAACCCACAGGGTACGAGTGTGTTGTAATCGTGCCAACTCGGCTGATGTATCTACGTCGGGAATAGTTTTTCCCACAAGTGCGAGTGTTTCCACAATTAACGTACGTAGCTCCTGGACACCGGCAACCGGTGGTGACTGAAACAGGCTGTCGATTCGCGCTGGCATTCCGGCGGGACGCACCTGCATATCATTGATGGTCTGGCTCAGCCACTTAAACCCCGGATGGTACATGCGGTTAACACCCAGCAGTGTGCTGAACAGGTTCTGCGAGGCTCGTACGAAAAGGTCGTGAAGGGCGACAATCTCTCCACGCTCCGCCAGCATTTCGACCCACTGATGCGGGCCAAAGTGGCAATGCTCATGAACCATAGCGATTCTCAGCTCATCTGGGTAGATGGCGATTCGCTGTCGCAGCGTCTTAAAGTGCTCTTTCCCGTGGAGAGGAAGAGCGAACTGGATAGCAGAGAGAACAGTTTGCTTGCCTAGCGACGTGTCGAAGTTCTCGACGACATCGTGAACGTGCTGATCAAGCATGTGAAGGGTGTGGTGCGAAACGTCGATCTTTACGCCATGGACCATAAAATCTTCCGACCACTCGCCCGTGCCCAAACTGTCACGAGGAAAGAGTCTCACACTCGTGCCGCCTGCCTCACGCGCGAACATACTGCGCTGACCATCGGTTGGCGGGTTTCCCCAGATGACGAGCAACTCGATATCTGAGAAGGCATCCGCCCTACCACGCGACACCGACCCCGTGACACCAAGCGCCAGAACGCCGCTCTCCGCCTCGTACACCGGTGCGAGCCGCTCAGCGAGGCGAAGTCGCCACGCACTGCCATCCGCGCTCCTCATGGAGCCAACTTCTCTTCCGTTGACACTCCGCCCTCCGTTATTCCGCGCATCAAAGGAATCAGGACGACAAAACCGGTGAGTCCAGCGGCGACGAAGACCGCACCTCCAACACCGAGCATGAGCGGAATGCCTATCCTATCGGCGAAGAGGCTGGCAATGAGCGATCCAATGAGAGACGTTACCGCACTGGCGGTGAGAAATGCGCCGGAGACTCTGCCACGAAACGAGTCGGACACCCTGGCCTGCACCAGCGTATTCATAGCCGCAACGCCAAAGAGGATGACTGCGCCCGCGATCGTTGCGGCGCCCAACGTGATGCGCACACTCTGAGCCGCCGCCATAACGACATCAATCAGGCCGAGCAACAGAATGCTCCAGGCTAGTAGCCGTTCCGGAGTGATACGCTTCGTGACCGATCCGATGAAGAGGCTGGCCAGCACGCCACCAATCCCCTGTGCGACCAGCGTGCCAGCGTATATCTGGGCCGAACCGCGAAGGACATGCCGCACGAATGGAGCCAGACACACCGCTACCACGCTATTACCGAGGAAGGTTAGCATCATAACGATGAAAACCGCGGCAATCCACGACTCGCCAAGCACATATCGAACACCAAGCAGCCAGTCGTGCCACGCTCGTCCCAGGCGTGTGCCGGTGTCTCGACGCTCAGTCCGGCCAGGGGCATTTCCCTCAAACGCGACACCGATTCGGGAGGTGAGCAACCCGGAAACGGCGAATGTTAGAACATCGGCGATCACCACACCGCCGAGTCCAACTCGCTGCAAGAGGACGGCGCCAATCGACGAGCCAATCAGCACGGCAAGGAAACCGCCGGCCGAGAAAGCGCCGTTGGCGGCAGGAAGCTCTGCTTCTTGCACGATATGCGGAAGAGCTGCATTGCCAAAGGGACCGGTGAAATTTGCCACCGAAGCGCCGAGGAAGGCCACGAGGTAGACGATCCACAGCGATGACGTCGAGTGGACCACCAGCAGGGGAAGGAGAATGAGTCCACGAAGCCAGTCGCTGCCGATCATGATCCGCTTCCGCTGCCACCGATCGGCGTAGACACCACCAACCGAGCTGAACACGATCATCGGCACGGTCTCGCTCACGAAGGTCGCACCCGAGGCAAGCGTCGAGCCGGAAATCGAATAGACGTAGTACGGCAGCGCCGCAATCAGGATGTAGTTGCCGATTCCCGAAATGAAGGCAGACCACCAGAGGAGGGCGTAATCACGCCGGCGAAGGAGGGAAAGCATAGGCTGAGCGTATCAACCGGTGCCGAAACTGTGTGTACCCTGATGTGGAGGTACGACCATGTCGGTAGATTGGGAAGCGCGACTCGCAGTTACCTGGGCGGCGATCGACGAGCGAAGCGAGGAGGAGTTCCTGGCATCCATCGAGCGCCTCGCGGCCGAGCTGCCGGCGGAGAGTGCCATCGGCACTTTCGAGCGGGCGGCTTCGCTCGATTCAACCGGTCATCCCGATCAGGCCGTGCCGCTCTACCGCCAGGCACTGGAAGCGGGGCTGACGGGTGAGCGCCGGAGGCGTGCCGTGATTCAGCTCGCCAGCTCGCTTCGGAACCTCGGCCGGCCGGAAGAGAGTATTGCACTGCTGCAGGCCGAGATGGCCGCCGGAAGCGACGCCCTGGACGACGCCGTACGGGCCTTCCTGGCTCTGGCTCTGGTCGATGTCGGCCGGGAACGGGAGGCACTATCACTCGCGCTTGTCGCGCTGGCGCCACATCTGCCGCGCTACGGACGCTCACTTACCAATTACGCGCATGACCTCGTAGAGGAGCAGAGCCAGAACGGTGACGGCTGAGTGAGCTTGCGGAGAGAACAGACGCCGCACTCTCGTTCGAGACGAAGGATTTCGATGTCCGACCCTGTACTCCAACTGATGTCAATTATCACCTGCCCGCTCTGTGGGACGGCGGCAGCCGAGATCATGCCCGAAGACTCATGCCGTTACGTGTACGTGTGTACCGGATGCGGCACCCCGTTGAAACCGAAGCCCGGGAACTGCTGTGTGTTTTGCTCGTACGGCTCGGTCGTGTGTCCGCCGGAACAATTGGGACAGGGCGGCTGCATGCCGTCTCGGGAATGCCAATAACGGTTTCGCGCCGTACTATTTCGCGTTTACCTCGACGAGGGAAGTCGAGTAGCGCGCCAAGCGCATCTCGTTACGCTGAGCGCGTTTCCAGTGCCCGTGCTACGTCTTGCACCACGTCCAGCAAGAAGGCATCTCGACCATGGGCCGCGAGCAGCGACAGCCCAACCGGCACACCGCCGGACGAGACGAGCGGCATAGTGACCTGCGGAAGTCGCGCGATGCCGGATACGGAGACATACGACACCACACGCGAGAAGTAGCCGCCTCTGCTCCGATCGAGCGGCAAGGTGCCTTTGACGGGCGCGAGTGCGGGTGACGTCGGCATGCAGAGCAGGTCGTTCGGACCCATGAACTGTTGTACCGCGCGGTGCAGGCGCTCGCGTTCCCGCATGGAGGTTGTAATGCGCGACCGATCGACGCCCTTCGCCAGTCCGAAACTCCGGCCGGCACGGGGGCCGAAGGCGGGATGCGTCTGTTCGATCCACGGCCCAAGAGTGCTCCAGATTTCCGCCCACTGCAGGGGAAAGAATGCCTCGAACCATGGATCGAAGCCCTCGGCACCGGCTTGACCGTCGATCTCGCGCAGTGACATCGAACGAGCGCTCCCCCCAAAGCGTTCGCGAAGCAAGCGCATCGGCCCGTCGAGCGCGGCTCGTACGTCCTCGTCGGCACACTCAAACCCCTCGGAGATGACGTGAACGGTACCAACCTCCGGCACGCGTTCCTCCTCGCATCCCAGCAACACGCGGGCACTTGCACTCAGCACATCCGAGTTCGCCGCCAGTACGCCGACCGTGTCGTAGGTCAGCGCGAAGGGCATCACGCCCGCCAGTGAGGCGCGATCGTGCGACGGGCGTATGCCGTACAGGCCGCAGTTGTTCGCCGGAATGCGTACCGATCCGCCGGTATCCGTGCCCAGGGCAAAATCCGCCAGGCCGCACGCCACGGCTGAAGCCGAGCCGCTCGACGAGCCACCGGGGACACGATCCGGTGCTTGGGGATTGAGCGGCGTACCGTAGAAGTAATTCTCACCGTCCAACCCGAACGCCAGCTCGTCGGTCACGGTTTTACCGATGCACCGCGCACCCGCCTGGAGCATAAGATCCACGCACACCGCATTCGCCACAGCCGGAGGGTGGGTATCACGCCAGGTCGGGTTGCCACACCCCGAGATGTATCCTGCCACGTCGATCAGATCTTTCACGGCGAAGCGCAGTCCATCTAACGGGCCGGACGACGAGGGCTCAATCTCACAGGACGTGACAAACGCTCCTGAGCTTTCAATCGTATACTTCACTCCGTCACTCCTCCCGTTCCACGACAGAGATCGATAATCCCGCTTGCACATTTCATCGTACGGCACCCAGGTTTCGGTCGTTCCTCCTACTATCAGGAACTGACTGAAGCTGTGAAGTCCCGCGTATCCCGCCCCATAGAATCAACGTACGGGAGGGTTAAGGTGCGTGATCTCACCGGGAAAGTAGCGATCGTGACCGGAGCGAGCCGCGGAGTAGGCCGGGGAATCGCGCTTGGGCTGGGAGAGGCCGGCGCCACGGTGTATGTCACCGGTCGCACGGTCGCGGAAGGCAAGGGCGCGATCGACCTTCCAGGGACGATCGGAGGCACCGCCCGCGAAGTAGTCGAGCTGGGAGGGCGCGGTATCCCGGTACGCTGCGACCATCAGAACGACGATGAGGTACGAGCCCTTTTCGCTCGGGTCCGGGAGGAGTCGGGCCGCCTCGACGTGCTGGTCAACAACGTCTGGGGCGGTTACGAGCGCTTCTACGACGGCACGGAGTTCTGGAACGAGCGAGGCTTCTGGACGGAGCCGCTATCGCGCTGGGATTCGATGTTTGCCGCAGGAGTACGAGCGCACTACGTGGCCGCCGTCTTCGCCGCGCCCCTGATGATCGAGCAACACTCGGGACTGATCGTCAATGTATCGTCCCCCGCTGCCCATGCCGACGATGCCGGAGTCGCTTACAGCGTCGCCAAGGCTTCCTCCGACCGCATGGCGGCGTGCATGGCGCACGAGCTCAAGGAGCATGGGGTTGCAGTCGTCTCCCTTTATCCGGGGTTGGTACGGACGGAGGGAGTGATGCAGGCGGCGGAACACTTCGATTTATCGAATTCCGAATCGCCGCAGTTTGTGGGTCGTGCCGTGGCGGCACTCGCGGCCGATCCCGAGGTCATGCGTCATACCGGCCGGGTGCTGGTGACTGCAGCGGTCGCGCGGGATTACGCCTTCACCGATATCGATGGGCGCCGCCCCGACCCGCTCGCGGCACTTCCGCCGTAGCTCCGACTCACTCCTGAACCCGAGCTATCGCCGCACGTATGCGCCGTACACCCAGCCGGTCCGCCCGTTGTGGAAGCGCGCGTACACCCACCCGTTCCAGGTTCCAAACACCTGAAGGTGCGATCCGGCTGCTTCGAGACCGATGGCAGCGGCGTGAATTCCGGGGCGAGCGCGCAAGCGTAGGGACGCGGTGATCTTCGCGCCCTGCGCCGCGACGCGGCTACGAGCCTGGGTCCTGTGCAAGACGGTGTGAACGGTCACAGCACGGTGTGACGTGCGACTCACGCTGCGGGTACCGGCGGCCGGCCGGACAGGCGCGGCCGCCTGTCCACCCTGAAGATTGACATAGGCGCCGCTGACCCAGCCGCGCAGACCGTGGGGCATGACAACGCGGAGCCAGCTATTCCAGCCGTCCACCACCATGACGCGCTGGCCCTGGCCAGCCACGGCAACGACGCGAGACTGGGTATTCGGGCGTACGTGAACCCGCAATCCGTCAACGCGAATGGTGCTGAGCGGCTGTGCCGACGGCGCCAGCGTGCCGGCTGATTGCGTCTCGCCGCCGGCTCCAACTCCGGAACCTATCACCCAACCGAACGAGCGATCGGGAAGCTCGACCCAGTCCCACTCGCGGTACTGTTGCAGCACCACGACATTGGTACCGTGCGCAGCGACCCTGCGTACCGGCCCCAACAGCGACGGGCGTACCCGAATGTTCAATCCGGCGACCTCGATACTGGCCTTGGGACCGGAAAGCAGCGGCGGTAGGGACGTGTGGGGAGCGACCGGAGCGCTGGAAACGGAGGTCTGCGCAGCGGGCGCGGCGGCGGTGGACGCCTCCGGGACTGCTACTGGAGCAGGCGCCGACGGGATGTTGCCCCAGGGACGAATCGCGCCGATATATTTTTCGCTCCAGTAATTGAAGTCAACGGGGTCGTTGGTGAAGGAGGACGTGACGACGCCCCGGTTGTACCATTCGGCGTGCACGAATCGCCCGCCGCCCAGATAGATGGCTGTATGCGACAGTCCGGGCCAGATCGTATTACCGAAAAAGAGAACATCCCCGGGTAGAAGGTCCGAAAATGACACGGACGGGGCGTAGGCCATCGCGTCTCCGAGGTCATCCGGCATTGGGATGCCGTTGACTCGATACACGTACGATACAAAGCCAATACAGCTGAAACCGGTACTGGGGCTGTTACCGACAGTGGTATACGGATATCCCAGATACCGCAGCGCCGTTTGTACGATGTCGTTTCCGGAGACGTACGTATCGCGTGCCGGAGCAGCGCGAACCACGCCTACCACTGCCCCCTGTAGCGCTATGATGGCTGCTATCGCCCATACCAGCTTCCTCACAGAGACCTCCGCGCAGATCCGTAATCTTCGAAGCCCGGGGAGGCCATACCGGAAACCGGCATGCATGAGAAGCGACGTCATAGATAGAGTACACGCATTTGCAAGAAAGTAAAAGTTGACACGGTGGACAAAATGTGTATACGGGGGATAAGAACGCTACTGCCGGGTTAGCGTCACGTACTCGACGACACACCAGCGTGGCCACGGGATACACGGTCCGTACACTAGATAACCCGCCCGTGGCCCTCCAATCCACAATTATTTGTGCGGTGCCTCCCGTTCATGCTCTTTACGTTCGATTTGCATTCCCTTTCTTATTCTATTATTGTAGAACTACTTCTTTGTTCGATATCGGTAGAACCGCCATTATGTATACAGTGGAGATTGATTGGGCGCCGGCGTACGAGTTGCTGGTAAGCCTACAGGCCTACCTCAGTACTCAGGACCACAAGACGCTGGAACTGGGGAATGCCTGGGTACGAGACGTACGGCGACGGCTTACCCCGGAGTTCAATGCCGCACTCTTGAATTGGAAGCGGCTTGACGACGGCCTGAGCGTGCTCAATCTTGTGATTCGACACTGCCCAGGGGATCGTACCGCGCAGGAGTTCGTGGAGTGGTTGCCGAACGTGTCGACCGGCCAGCTGTACGAGTGGATCGAACCGTTCGTATCGGCGGCCGAATCGGCATCACTGGTCGATCTGGGTGGTATACGCGATCGTTCCGCCTTCATCCTCCACGAGTGGCACCGGCAATACTTCGCCGACATCGATCCGGCCATTCTGTGCGGCTTGGAGGACGATGCGGCGAGGAAACGTGCCCGCCTGCCCGAAATGTCGGCCCAGGAATTCGTGGAAATGGCGACCAATGGAGTAACGATTGCGCCCGACGCGGAAATCGATACGCTGTTTCTGGTTCCGCAATACCATTACCGTCCCTGGAATCTCAACGCCTACTTCCACGGCCAGCACCTCATGCAGTATCCAGTGGATGCGCTGCCGCTCGATCCGGAAGACGTGTCGCCGCAGCTGCGCCGCCTCACCAGGGCGCTGGCGGATGACAGCAGACTCCGCATTCTCCGACTACTTTCCTCGGGTCCTACCACGTTCAGCTCGGTCGTGAGCGCGATGCAGCTTTCCAAAAGCACGGTGAACTACCACCTGGTCATGCTTCGTGCCGCAGGACTGGTACGGGTGCACCACGCCGGGCCTCATTCGTCGACGTATACGCTCCAGGCGGCCGGCGTGGAACAACTGACGGACGAGCTCCGCGCCTATTTATTCCACGATTGATCTGTTCGATGCAGCAAGAAAGGAGTGATCGATGACAGCCACCCCTGACCATCGATTGGGAAGCGATTTCTGGAAGTTCTGGAGCGGTCAGGTCATTTCCGTGCTCGGGTCGTCCTTCACCGAATTCGCCATACCGCTGCTCATTTTCAAGCTGACGCACTCGGCCCTGAATCTCGCCCTGGCCATGACGTTCACGTTCTTGCCGTACCTCTTGTTTGGTCTGGTCATCGGGGCATGGGTCGATCGGCTGGACCGCAAGACAGTCATGGTCGTGGTAAATCTCGCGATGGTGGTCGTAATCGGGTCAATTCCGTTCATGGCGGCCATCGGTCATCTTTCCACGCTCTGGATCTACGGCGTGACGTTCGTCCAGCAGACGCTCTTCATCTTTTTCAGCGCCGCCGAATTTGCCGCGATTCCGAGCCTGGTGGGAGCGGACGACCTGGTGACGGCGAACGGGCGTATTCAAGCTTCGTATTCCGCCGCCACCATCGCCGGTCCAATCCTGGCCGGCCTTCTGGCCGCATTCGTATCTTTGCCGTCGCTCCTGCTGATCGATGCACTGTCGTACATCGGCGCGGCATTGACTTTGCTCACTATTCGGACCTCGTTCAACGCCGGTGGTGACGGGTCCCGCCAGGTCAGTTCGATACGCCAGGATGTGATGGAAGGCTTGCGTTACGTGATCGGGCACCCGGTGTTGCGCAACATTTCCATGATGATGGCGTTGGTCAACTTTGTGGGGGCGAGTACGGGCGCCCAGCTCGTGTTGTTCGCGAAGGATCGCCTCGCGGCAACCAATACCGAAATCGGCTTTCTGTTCGCGGGGGGCGGTGCTGGCGTTGTGGTGTGCTCGCTTGCCGCCGGCCGGCTGCGAAAGCGTTGGTCGTTCAGCTATGTAGCACTCGGGGCGCTGATGGTGAGCGGGCTTCTCACGACGGCCTTCGCGTTTACGCGCGCGTTATGGATTGCGCTTCCGCTCTGGGCGTTGATTTCGGGGACCGGTATCCTGTTCAACATCAATACCGGCAGCTTGCGGCAGTCGATCGTCCCAAATCACCTGCTGGGTCGGGTGATGAGCATCGCGGGTGTTCTGGCCTGGTCCGCGATACCGATTGGAGCACTACTGGGTGGGCTCGCGATCAACACAACCCACCACGTAGAGTTGGTGTACGCCGGTATCGGCATTATCACCTTTCTCATTCCGCTGGGATTCGCTTTCTCGCCGTTGGGTCATGCCGACCGTTATCTCCCAAAGGGAGATGAGGCGACAGGGGAAGACTCGGCGCAGGTGGCCGGCTAATACACCAATACGCTAGACACGCAACGAGCGTGCGGCGCGCGAGACGGAGACGAGGTGAGCGCGAAGCGCGGGATTCCGGTCCGAGAGCCGGGAGGGAAGCATATACCAGTGGCCCGCCGCCATCGGCAAGGTTCCTTCTTCTGCGCCGCCATACACGACTCCGGGGGTCGCGGTATTGACATACAGGGCATCAGCCAGCGTAAATTCGCCGGGAACGCACGGATTCAGCGCCCCGAAATCGGCGTCGTCTAGCCCGAGATCGGCTAACCAGGGGAGTTTCATCCGAGCGGATCGGTCAAAGCGTGGCATGGTGTCCTTTCCGGCGTGTTGATCTGTCGCTTGAATTCACCGCGTACTGCTCGGGCTCCATGTTTCACGTGAAACCTGGGAGCACAGCAGTATGGGTTAAGCGTTACGACAATCCCGCGAGTTTGTGGTTAGCCTCACGCACCCAGGTCACCAGCACCGGCAATATGGCAAGAGCCATTTCCGGATGGGAGTGCAACTCCGCCAGGAACTGACTCTTATCGAGCATTACGGCGGTGGTGCGATCGACCGCGGTGACGGTAGCGGATCTCGGCTGATCGTCCAGCAGCGCAATTTCACCGAACGACTCTCCAGGTCCCATAACCCGCAGATTAGTCTCTCCACCGGACGAGTGTACGGAGACTTGCACCTTGCCGGACTCAATAATGTATAGCCCCATCCCGGTTTGCCCCTCGGACACGATAACCGCGCCCGGAGCAAACGTACGGGTGGTGGTCCATTTCGCAAGCGACTTCAGCTGCTTCGCGTTGACTCCTTCAAACAGGGGAACGTTGCGAAGAATCTGGTCTACGTCCACTCTCCCACCTCTACCTTCCACTCACTTCCGCATTATGCATTGCCGGGCCCCTGTCTCGCATCGCGCGCATCATAGAGTCTGGCGCGAGGTACGGTCAAATTCTTGACTGGTATGAAGTGACTACCCGCATTTCAAGGATCCATCCGTGCTTGATGTTACGCGTGTTCGCTCGCATTATCCGTCCTTACTCCGTCGCCACGGCGATGTCCCGGCCGCCTATTTCGATAATCCGGCCGGTACACAGGTTCCGCAACCGGCAACCGACGGCTATGGGCGGTATTTTGAGCGGCATAACGCCGACCTCGGCGGCTCCTTTTCCACGAGCGTGGAGACGGAGGAAATGATTGGACAAGCACGTGCCGGCATGGCGGAGTTTTTGCGCTCTACCGCGCCCAACAGCGCCGTGTTCGGTCCGATTGACGTGCAGGTACTGGATCGCGACTTCCTGATGTGTTCGGCATACAGATTATTCGGACCGGACCTCGGCCCGCTGTACGGGCGTGACGAGCTACTCGCCGCTATCCCGCCCTACAAAGTGCGGCCGGCGGCCGACGACGCGCCCGGGAAGTGAGAAACCAGAAGCAGCGACGCGATGCGGCAGTGTCGCACGAGCAAGCGGTTACGACGCGATAGCGATATACCGTTCGACCAGAGCTATCAGTGCATCGTTTTCAAAGGGCTTGGTCAGATAGGCGTCGAAGTCTCCCACCCGATTGGCCAGTTCGAGCGCGCTGTCCGAGGCCGACATGGCTACCAGCGGCACGCCACGGGTCTGTGGGTCGTGCCGCAGCGTCAGTGCAAGGCTAAGGCCATCGACTGACGGCATCATCAGATCGACCAGGATGAGATCGGGCCGTTGCAGCGGGATGATCCGCAAAGCCTCACGCGCATCGTGCGCCACCATAACGGGGTGGCCGTGATACTCCAGGACATCGGCCAGGAGTTCGGTAATGCCGGGTTCGTCGTCAATCACAAGGATCACGGTCGCTTCCTTTCGATCGAACACCAATAGTGCGGGCGTCCCAGTATCGAAACGTGGTAGCAACTGCAAGAGGAAGCATCCAGTTTTCCCCGGGGCTTACACCTGACATTACGGGCAAGTGGGCGATACGTCAAGCAAAAAGTTCAATACATTTATATTGTACGATGTATGCTCGCGCTGGAGTCAGCCAGCTTTCGCCTGATACCCAGCGGACGACGTGAGTGCGAAGTTTTTGACGAGCTGTAAGCCGTCGGTACCGCTGCGCTCCGGGTGGAATTGAACGCCCCACACCGATCCATCCACCACCGCGCTGCAGAACTCCTGGCCATAGTCGGTCGTACCGGCAATTAACCCGTCTCCATCCAGTACACATACATAGGAATGTACGAAGTAGTAATACGGATCCGGAGAGCTATCGTGCCAGAGCGCACTTGTACCGCGCTGCCGCACGCGATTCCAGCCAATGTGTGGAACTTTCAAACTGCCCTGCAGGCGGCGAACCGTTCCGGGAAGAAGTCCCAGACAGGTGGTCGAGCCTTCTTCGCTCCACTCAAACAGGAGTTGCATGCCCAGACATAATCCGAGAAGGGGAATACCCGCGCCTGCCGCATCGATGACGGCCCGGTCGAGACCGGCGGCTTTGAGTCGCTGCATGCCGGCCGACGCTGCTCCCACCCCGGGAAGAATGACTCCGTCGGCCGCCAGGATTCTCTCCGGATCGGATGTGCGTTCCGCCTGTGCGCCGACTTTCAGCAACGCGTTGTACACGCTGGCCAGATTACCAATACCGTAATCGACGATTGCGATCATAGCGTTCCCTTGGTCGATGGCAGATCGGTGTGAACGACGCGCGAAGCCGTATGCAAGGCTACCGCGAAACTCTTGAATGCTCCTTCGATGATATGGTGCGTATTCTCCCCGCGAATGAGATCCATATGCAGGGTGACTCTACCGGCGTACGCCAGTGAGCGAAAGAAGTGCTCCACCAATTCCGTGTCGAACGTGCCCACTTTTCCGTGAGGAACCGGCACCGCGTACACGAAGAACGGCCTCCCTGACAGGTCGATCGCGGTGCGGACCAGCGCTTCATCCATGGGAACGTATGCCGACCCGTATCGCGCCACCCCACGCTTATCACCCAGTGCCTCCGCGATTGCTCCGCCCAGCACGATCCCCACGTCTTCAGTCGTATGGTGATCGTCTACCGCGGTGTCACCAACCGCTCGCACCAGCAAATCCATCCGGCCGTGACGCGCGAGCAACGCGAGCATGTGATCGAGAAAGCCGATGCCGGTCGCGATTTCAGCGTCACCGCTACCGTCGAGATCGATCCGTACGCGCACATCGGTTTCACCGGTCACACGGTGCGCGTCGGCGGTTCGGCGGGTTCACCCATTCGCGGCCGCCTCCCTGGCGAACGGCACCATGCTCAGCAGGGACAGGATGCCGTTTACGTCGTCAACATGATAGATCGCGTCGAGCTCGTCTCCGGCCGTCCCCACTCCGATAAACGGCATACCGGCGGCTTTGGCAGCCAGTGCGTCGTTCACGGTATCGCCGACATACACCGGCGAGGTGCAGCCCAAGCGGCGAACCAGCTCGAACAACGGCGCGGGATCGGGTTTCTCTCGGGAAGCATCTTCCTGGGCGACGATGCTCTCCGGTGGAAAGTACCTCCCGAGGTCGTGCTGCCGTATTGCCATACGAGCCTCGGCGCGCGGCCGGGAAGTGGCGATACCGAGGGCAAACGGAGAAAGTCGCTCCAGTGTTTCACGTGAAACTAGCGGCGTTTCACGCACGATCAACGGTTCGCTCCACGGGAAGGGTGCTTCCTCTCCAGACTGCGCGCTCCACGTGTCGCTTCCTAAATAGAACGTCTGGAAGACGCTCCGCAGAAGTCTGAACTCCGAAGTACGGCGTTCGGCCTCAGTTGGGGGGCGCGGACTCCGTCCCCGGTGCTGCTCGACAAGGGCCCAGGTCGCGTCCCAATCGTTATTGAGACCGGGGAAGCGCTTGATCGCCGCCGTCTCGTCCGCCAACACCGGTTCCTCGAGAAGTAGCGCTGCCGTCAGACGCAGCGCTTCCCGGTAGGACGCGCTCTCGTCAATCAGCGTGCCGTCCATATCGAAGAGGACGGCATCAACCGGCAAGTTCGTCATGCGCACCCTCCAGAGCCGCCATCAGGGCGTCCGATTGCGGCGGCGTGCCCACTGAAAACCGCAGCGCTTCCACCGGATCGCGCAGCGCCCGAACGAGTACGAACCGTTCCAGTAAGGCCGAACGCCAGGCGGCGGCGGTTCCAAAAGGGAGCCGCCAATACAGATAATTCGCCTCCGACGGATATACCCGTCCGTAGGGCAGCGCCGCGAGGCAGGTGCGCAATCGTTCCCGTTCCGCGATCAGGAGGCGAACGTTACCCAGGAGATACGCTCGATCGCGCATGGAAGCAATACCAGCCACCTGGGCCGGCACGCCGACATTGAACGGCGACTTCAATTTAGTGATCTCGCTATATAAGGATGGGTCGAGCACCGCGTATCCCAATCGAATACCCGCCAGTGCCGCCCACTTACTCATGGTGCGGAGGATCACGAGGTTGGGATAATGCTCGACGAGAGGCACGTAGCTTACCCCCGAAAATTCGGCGTAGGCTTCGTCCAGCACGAGAATCCGCCCGGCATCGAGCAATCGCAAAATGTCCGGTTCCGGCGTCAGATTCCCGGTTGGATTGTTCGGGTTGCACAGAAAGATCATTTTGGTGCGATCGGTGATCGCCGCTTCCACTGCACCGACATCCACCGCGAAATCTTGGTCCCTCGGCACCGTCACGATGCACCCTCGATTCACACGTCCGCTGATCGAGTACATGAGAAACGACGGTGTGCAGTCGATGAGCTCGTCACCCGGGTCGAGAAAAAGACGAGTAAGGATATCGATCATTTCGTCGCCGCCGACGCTACAGACGACACGCTCCGGCCCAATTTGCAGGGCCTCTGCCAGGCAGGCGCGCAACTCGGTGCACGCTGAGTCGGGATAGCCCGCCGGATTGCACCGGGCCAGGGCTTCGAGAACAAGTGGTGACGGCCCGTACGGATTTTCGTTCAGGTCCAATTTTACGATTGGCCGGCCGGCCGCCTGTTCCAGCATGTCGATCGTGGGGGGTGGAGGATATGGCTGCAGATCCCCCAGGTCGCGCCGCAATAACGCGCTCAAGGTCACGTGGGTTCCATCCTGAACCGCGCTTCAACGGCGCGAGCGTGAGCTTCCAGGCCTTCTTCTCGGGCCAGCCGCCCAACGGTGTTCTGCAGCGACGCAAGGCCATCCGCGGTGAGCTCCTGGCATTGAATCGATCGCCCGAAACTCTCCACCGATACCGGCCCAAACGTCCGAGCATACCCGGCGGTAGGCAGCACATGATTGGTGCCGGTCGCGTAGTCGCCAGCGGCGTTGGGCGCGTATGACCCCAGGAAGACCGATCCCGCGTTGTTGATGCGTGCCAGCAGCGCGCGCGGCTCAGAGGTTACGATCTCCAGGTGTTCCGCTGCATACCGGTCGGCCAGCTCCGCCCCGTCCTCCAGCGTATCGACCAGGACGATCAATCCCCATGCTTCCAGCGCGGTGCGGGCGAGCGGGGCCCGGGGTAGGGTCTCTAATCCCTGCTCGACCTGCTCGACCACGGCCTCGGCAAGGCGCCGCGAGGTCGTCACCAGAACAGCGGGGGAATCGGGCCCATGCTCCACATCAGACAGGAGATCGGCCGCGATCCAGCGCGCGTCAGCATTGTCGTCGGCCAGAATCAGCAGTTCCGACGGGCCGGCCGGCGCATCCAGCGCGCATTCCGGAAAAGCCAGGAGTTTCGCCGCCGTGACGTAGGCATTACCGGCTCCGAAAAGCTTATCGACACGCGGCACGGACTCGGTACCGTAGGCCATAGCCGCGATCGCCTGCGCCCCACCGAGTTTGAAAACCGTATGCACGCCCACCAGCTCCGCCGCGACCAGCGTGGCCGCCGGGATTGAACCATCTTCCCGTGGAGGAGAGCACAGCACAATCTGAGGGCAGCCGGCTATCGCGGCGGGAACGCCCAGCATCACAACCGATGACGGATACGCACCTCGCCCGCCCGGGATATAGAGCCCCACGCGCTCGATTGGACGCCATTCTCGCCAGGCACACACGCCCGGCGCGGTTTCGATTGCCGCTTCAGCCGGTAACTGTGGCCGGTGAAACGCCTCAACGGCGGACGCCTGCGTTCGCAGTGCAGCAGCGACGTGGGGGTCGATCTCCGCCCGCGCCCGGACAAATTCTTCTTCGGAGACGGCGATATCGCCTATTTTCACCCCATCAAAGCGCTCGGTATACCAACGCAGCGCATCATCTCCCCCGGCACGAATCGACTCCATGATCTCGCGCACCGCCGGAACGAGATCGTCCAGCGACTGTCCACGCTCGAACAGGATTCGCCGGTCACGGTCATCCAGATCATCTCGATGGACGATGCGTAAGGTCACGGTATTGATCTCCCGTCATCACGTGCTGAATTATTCTATTGTGCCCGGACGAACCGTACGGGGCGAATGGATCAGATTAAAGTGCACTCACAGGTCTGTACCGACGATTTTCGGGACAGTCATTTTCTCAACCGCCGAACAGGAGACGACATCCAGTGCGAGCCGAGTGTCGGAGTAGGGTATAGGGGAAGCGGTAGCCGGCGAACTCCGGCTCGTTGCGTTCCCGGAACCGGACGGTCTCATCGGGGTCGACGAGCTTCCCACCCGGCCGGGATCGATGACGACACCCTCGATGACGCTCGACGCAAGTCTGGCTGGCGAGGGAGCACAACCAGTCCTTCTCGACCTGAAACCCGAGGCGGTTCATTCTGACTCGAACTGGAGTGGTGACCAGGAAGGTGGGCGCGCCTCAACCGGTGGCGGACAGCGTCCGCAACTGTGACAGCAGGTCGCCAGCGATAGCGGCGAGCGACCGCGTTTCGTCGTTGCGGATCCACTGCGCAAAGGCCAGACTGAATACCGTAGCGCCGCACTCGGCCGCGAGCGTCGCGGCCGGTTCGGCGATCCCCCGGCTGCGTAGTGCGCTCGCGACCTCCAGGGCGAGGCCGGCTAGCTTGTGCCGCTCGCGCTCCCGCAGCGCCGCGTTGGCGTCGATCACGGACTGCCGCATACGGGAGTAAGCCCGCCGGTCATCCGGGAAGAAGGATGCGGCCGACTGCAGTGCGGCACCAATCAACTCCATCGGTGCTGCGCTGGGCGGGGCGGCATCCAGTCCTTCTCGGAAAGCCCGGACGAACTCCTCCTCGCCCCAGAACAGGACCTCCCGCTTGTCGGCGAAGTGTCGGAAGAACGTACGCTCCGTAAGCCCGGCGCGCCTGGCGATCTCCGCTACCGTGGTTTGTTCAAACCCGCTCTCGCCGTAAAGCTCCATCGCTGCCTGCGCAAGGCGGCCGCGCGCGTTCGGCTCCCATCGACTCATACCCCAAGTCTAGTTGATAACAGTTACTGACATCATCTGGTATAGTGATGTCAGTAACTGTTATAGTTGTCTGACCGCAGGACCACTGTGGAGGGCAGGTTAATTATCTGGAGGTTGTCTCATGCGTGTTTTCGTCACCGGAGCGACTGGTTGGATCGGCTCCGCCGTCGTGAACGACTTACTGGCAGCCGGCCACGAGGTCACCGGCCTGGCCCGGTCCGATTCGTCCGCCGCCGCACTGGAGGCCAAGGGCGCGAAGGTCCGGCGCGGCGACCTCGACGACCTGGACGGCCTCCGCGCCGGCGCGGACCAGGCCGAGGCGACCATCCACCTGGCCAACAAGCACGACTGGTCGAATCCGGCCGCATCCAATACCGCCGAGCGTGCGGCTATCCAGACTATCGGCACCGCGCTGGCCGGCAGCAACCGGCGCTTCCTGTTCGCCTCCGGCGTCGCCGGGCTGGTTCAGGGCCGGCCCGCGACCGAGGACGCCCCCTCCCCGTTCCACGGTCCGGACTCGCCGCGCGGCGGGGCCGAGAACCTTGCCTTCGAGTTCGTCCATGAAGGCGTGCACAGCGTGAGTCTGCGCTTCTCCCCCACTGTCCACGGCACCCGTGACCACGGTTTCATCGCTTACATCGCGGCCGTCGCGAAGGAGAAAGGCGTCTCCGGCTACCCCGGCAACGGCGCGAACCGATGGGCTGCGGTCCATGTTGGGGACGCCGCCCGCCTGGTGGTCCTCGGTCTGGAGAAGGCCCCGGCCGGCGCCAGGTTGCACGCCGTCACCGAGGAGGGCGTGACATCGAAGCACATCGCCGAAGCCATCGGCCGCGCCTTTGACCTACCGGTCGAGCCGGTCACCCCGGACGATCTGGCCGGGCACTTCGGTTGGATCGGCAACTTCTTCAGCATGGAGATGTCGGCGACCAGCGAGGCCACCCGGACGCTGCTCGACTGGGAACCTACCGGCCCGACGCTGATCGAGGACATCGACGGCGGCGCGTACTCGACGTGAACGCGGCCGTGATCACCGGCCGGACCAGCGGTATCGGCCACGCCACCGCAGACCTGTTACACGAACGTGGCTACATGAGGTGTGCCGGGTTGGGCCAGACCACACCATGTTGAAGTCGGAGATACGAATGAGCGACACCAATCGCATCGCCCTGGTGACGGGCGCGAACAGCGGCATCGGCTTCGAGATCGCCAAGCAGCTACTCGCCGCGGGCCTGGACGTCCTGGCCGGAGCCCGTGACGCGGCCAAGGGCGCTGAGGCTGCCGCACGGCTTGGACCGCGCGCCCGCCCCGTCCTGATCGACGTGACCGACGAGGCCTCGATCACGGCAGCCGCGGCCACGGTCGAACGGCTCGACGTGCTCGTGAACAATGCCGGCATCAATCCCGGCGGCGAGGACATCACAGGCACGTCGGTGGAGCAGCTCCGGCGCGCGTACGAGACGAACGTGTTTGGTCTCGTTGCCGTGACGCAGGCGTTCCTGCCGGCACTGCGGCGTTCCGCGCATCCACGGATCGTGAACGTCTCGAGCGGCACCGGCTCGCTCACCTG
>CAVTRL010000009.1:0-43889 GCA_963737125.1 uncultured Chloroflexia bacterium
CGTAATCACGCCGGCGAAGGAGGGAAAGCATAGGCTGAGCGTATCAACCGGTGCCGAAACTGTGTGTACCCTGATGTGGAGGTACGACCATGTCGGTAGATTGGGAAGCGCGACTCGCAGTTACCTGGACGGCGATCGACGAGCGAAGCGAGGAGGAGTTCCTGGCATCGATCGAGCGCCTCGCGGCCGAGCTGCCGGCGGAGAGTGCCATCGGCACTTTCGAGCGGGCGGCTTCGCTTGATTCAACCGGTCACCCAGATCGGGCCGTGCCGCTCTACCGCCAGGCACTGGAAGTGGGGCTGACGGGTGAGCGCCGGAGGCGTGCCGTGATTCAACTCGCCAGCTCGCTCGGAACCTCGGTCGGCCGGAGGAGAGTATTGCACTGCTACAGGCCGAGATGGCCGCCGGAAGCGACGCCCTGGACGACGCCGTACGGGCCTTCCTGGCTCTGGCTCTTGTCGATGTCGGCCGGGAACGGGAGGCAGTATCACTCGCGCTGGTCGCGCTGGCGCCACATCTGCCGCGCTACGGACGCTCACTTACCAATTACGCGCATGACCTCGTAGAGGAGCAAGCCAGAACGGTGACGGCTCAGTGAGCTTGCGGAGAGAACAGACGCCGCACTCTCGTTCGAGACGAAGGATTTCGATGTCCGACCCTGTACTCCAACTAATGTCAATTATCACCTGTCCGCTCTGTGGGACGGCGGCAGCCGAGATCATGCCCGAAGACTCATGCCGTTACGTGTACGTGTGTACCGGATGCGGCATCTCGTTGAAACCGAAGCCCGGGAACTGCTGTGTGTTTTGCTCGTACGGCTCGGTCGCGTGTCCGCCGGAACAATTGGGACAGGGCGGCTGCATGCCGTCTCGGGAATGCCAATAACGGTTTCGCGCCGCACTATTTCGCGATTACCTCGACGAGGCAAGTCGAGTAGCGCGCCAAATGTATTCCGTTACGCTGAGCGCGTTTCCAGCGCCCGTGCTACGTCTTGCACCACGTCCAGCAAGAAGGCATCTCGACCATGCGCCGCGAGCAGTGACAGCCCAACCGGCACACCGCCGGACGAGACGAGCGGCATAGTGACCTGCGGAAGTCGCGCGATGCCGGATACGGAGACATACGACACCACACGCGAGAGTACCCGCCTCTGCTCCGATCGAGCGGCAAGGTGCCTTTGACGGGCGCGAGTGCGGGTGACGTCGGCATGCAGAGCAGGTCGTTCGGACCCATGAACTGTTGTACCGCGCGGTGCAGGCGCTCGCGTTCCCGCATGAGGTTGTAATGCGCGATCGATCGACACCCTTCGCCAGTCCGAAACTCCGGCCGGCACGGGGGCCGAAGGCGGGATGCGTCTGTTCGATCCACGGCCCAAGAGTGCTCCAGATTTCCGCCCACTGCAGGGGAAAGAATGCCTCAACCATGGATCGAAGCCCTCGGCACCGGCTTGACCGTCGATCTCGCGCAGTGACATCGAACGAGCGCTCCCCCAAAGCGTTCGCGAAGCAAGCGCATCGGCCCGTCGAGCGCGGCTCGTACGTCCTCGTCGGCACACTCAAACCCCTCGGAGATGACGTGAACGTACCGACCTCCGGCACGCGTTCCTCCTCGCATCCCAGCAACACGCGGGCACTTGCACTCAGCACATCCGCGTTCGCCGCCAGTACGCCGACCGTGTCGTAGGTCAGCGCGAAAGGCATCACGCCCGCCAGTGAGGCGCGATCGTGCGACGGGCGTATGCCGTACAGGCCGCAGTTGTTCGCCGGGATGGGTACCGATCTGCGGTATCCGTGCCCAGTGCAAAATCCGCCAGGCCGCACGCCACGGCTGAAGCCGAGCCGCTCGACGAGCCACCAGGGACACGATCCGGTGCTTGGGGATTGGCGGCGTACCGTAGAAGTAATTCTCACCGTCCAACCCGAACGCCAGCTCGTCGGTCACGGTTTTACCGATGCACCGCGCACCCGCCTGGAGCATAAGATCCACGCACACCGCATTCGCCACAGCCGGAGGGTGGTATCACGCCAGGTCGGGTCGCCACACCCTGAGATGTATCCTGCCACGTCGATCAGATCTTTCACGGCGAAGCGCAGTCCATCTAACGGGCCGGACGACGAGGGCTCAATCTCACAGGACGTGACAAAGGCTCCTGAGCTTTCAATCGTATACTTCACTCCGTCACTCCTCCCGTTCCACGACAGAGATCGATAATCCCGCGTGCACGTTTCATCGTACGGCACCCAGGTTTCGGTCGTTCCTCCTTCTATCCGGAACTGACTGAAGCTGTGAAGTCCCGCGTATCCCGCCCCATAGAATCAACGTACGGGAGGGTTAAGGTGCGTGATCTCACCGGGAAAGTAGCGATCGTGACCGGAGCGAGCCGCGGAGTAGGCCGGGGAATCGCGCTTGGGCTGGGAGAGGTCGGCGCCACGGTGTATGTCACCGGTCGCACGGTCGCGGAAGGCAAGGGCGCGGTCAACCTTCCAGGGACGATCGGAGGCACCGCCCGTGAAGTAGCCGAGCTGGGAGGGCGCGGTATCCCGGTACGCTGCGACCACCGGAACGACGATGAGGTACGAGCCCTCTTCGCTCGGGTCCGGGAGGAGTCGGGCCGACTCGACGTACTGGTCAACAACGTCTGGGGCGGTTACGAGCGCTTCTACGACGGCACGGAGTTCTGGAACGAGCGAGGCTTCTGGACGGAGCCGCTGTCGCGCTGGGATTCGATGTTTGCCGCAGGAGTACGAGCGCACTACGTGGCCGCCGTCTTCGCCGCGCCCCTGATGATCGAGCAACACTCGGGACTGATCGTCAATGTATCGTCCCCCGCTGCCCATGCCGACGATGCCGGAGTCGCTTACAGCGTCGCCAAGGCTTCCTCCGACCGCATGGCGGCGTGCATGGCGCACGAGCTCAAGGAGCATGGGGTTGCAGTCGTCTCCCTTTATCCGGGGCTGGTACGGACGGAGGGAGTGATGCAGGCGGCGGAACACTTCGATTTATCGAATTCCGAATCGCCGCAGTTTGTGGGTCGTGCCGTGGCGGCACTCGCGGCCGATCCCGAGGTCATGCGTCATACCGGCCGGGTGCTGGTGACAGCAGCGGTCGCGCGGGATTACGCCTTCACCGATATCGATGGGCGCCGCCCCGACCCGCTCGCGGCACTTCCGCCGTAGCTCCGACTCACTCCTAAACCCGAGCTATCGCCGCACGTATGCGCCGTACACCCAGCCGGTCCGCCCGTTGTGGAAGCGCGCGTACACCCACCCGTTCCAGGTTCCAAACACCTGAAGGTGCGATCCGGCTGCTTCGAGACCGATGGCAGCGGCGTGAATTCCGGGGCGAGCGCGCAAGCGTAGGGACGCGGTGATCTTCGCGCCCTGCGCCGCGACGCGGCTACGAGCCTGGGTCCTGTGCAAGACGGTGTGAACGGTCACAGCACGGTCGTGACGTGCGACTCACGCTGCGGGTACCGGCGGCCGGCCGGACAGGCGCGGCCGCCTGTCCACCCTGAAGATTGACATAGGCGCCGCTGACCCAGCCGCGCAGACCGTGGGGCATGACAACGCGGAGCCAGCTATTCCAGCCGTCCACCACCATGACGCGCTGGCCCTGGCCGCCACGGCAACGACGCGAGACTGGGTATTCGGGCGTACGTGAACCCGCAATCCGTCAACGCGAATGGTGCTGAGCGGCTGTGCCGACGGCGCCAGCGTGCCGGCTGATTGCGTCTCACCGCCGGCTCCAACTCCGGAACCTATCACCCAACCGAACGAGCGATCGGGAAGCTCGACCCAGTCCCACTCGCGGTACTGTTGCAGCACCACGACATTGGTACCGTGCGCAGCGACCCTGCGTACCGGCCCCAACAGCGATGGGCGTACCCGAATGTTCAATCCGGCGACCTCGATACTGGCCTTGGGACCGGAAAGCAGCGGCGGTAGGGACGTGTGGGGAGCGACCGGAGCGCTGGAAACGGAGGTCTGCGCAGCGGGCGCGGCGGCGGTGGACGCCTCCGGGACTGCTACTGGAGCAGGCGCCGACGGGATGTTGCCCCAGGGACGAATCGCGCCGATATATTTTTCGCTCCAGTAATTGAAGTCAACGGGGTCGTTGGTGAAGGAGGACGTGACGACGCCCCGGTTGTACCATTCGGCGTGCACGAATCGCCCGCCGCCCAGATAGATGGCTGTATGCGACAGTCCGGGCCAGATCGTATTACCGAAAAAGAGAACATCCCCGGGTAGAAGGTCCGAAAATGCCACCGACGGGGCATAGGCCATCGCGTCTCCGAGGTCATCCGGCATTGGGATGCCGTTGACTCGATACACGTACGATACGAAGCCAATACAGCTGAAACCGGTACTGGGGCTGTTACCGACAGTGGTATACGGATATCCCAGATACCGCAGCGCCGTTTGTACGATGTCATTTCCGGAGACGTACGTATCGCGTGCCGGAGCAGCGCGAACCACGCCCACCACTGCCCCCTGTAGCGCTATGATGGCTGCTATCGCCCATACCAGCTTCCTCACAGAGACCTCCGCGCAGATCCGTAATCTTCGAAGCCCGGGGAGGCCATACCGGAAACCGGCATGCATGAGAAGCGACGTCATAGATAGAGTACACGCATTTGCAAGAAAGTAAAAGTTGACACGGTGGACAAAATGTGTATACGGGGGATAAGAACGCTACTGCCGGGTTAGCGTCACGTACTCGACGACACACCAGCGTGGCCACGGGATACACGGTCCGTACACTAGATAACCGGCCCGCTGCCCTCCTGTCCACAAGTATTTGTGCGGTCCCTCCCGTTCATGCTCTTTACGTTCGATTTGCATTCACTTTCTAATTCTATTATTGTAGAACTACTTCTTTGTTCGATATCGGTAGAACCGCCATTATGTATACAGTGGAGATTGATTGGGCGCCGGCGTACGAGTTGCTGGTAAGCCTACAGGCCTACCTCAGTACTCAGGACCACAAGACGCTGGAACTGGGGAATGCCTGGGTACGAGACGTACGGCGACGGCTTACCCCGGAGTTCAATGCCGCACTCTTGAATTGGAAGCGGCTTGACGACGGCCTGAGCGTACTCAACCTTGTGATTCGACACTGCCCAGGGGATCGTACCGCGCAGGAGTTCGTGGAGTGGTTGCCGAACGTGTCGACCGGCCAGCTGTACGAGTGGATCGAACCGTTCGTATCGGCGGCCGAATCGGCATCACTGGTCGATCTGGGTGGTATACGCGATCGTTCCGCCTTCATCCTCCACGAGTGGCACCGGCAATACTTCGCCGACATCGATCCGGCCATTCTGCGCGGCCTGGAGGACGATGCGGCGAGGAAACGTGCCCGCCTGCCCGAAATGTCGCCCCAGGAATTCGTGGAAATGGCGACCAATGGAGTAACGATTGCGCCCGACGCGGAAATCGATACGCTGTTTCTGGTTCCGCAATACCATTACCGTCCCTGGAATCTCAACGCCTACTTCCATGGCCAGCACCTCATGCAGTATCCAGTGGATGCGCTGCCGCTCGATCCGGAAGACGTGTCGCCGCAGCTGCGCCGCCTCACCAGGGCGCTGGCGGATGACAGCAGACTCCGCATTCTCCGACTACTTTCCTCGGGACCTACCACGTTCAGCTCGGTCGTGAGCGCGATGCAGCTTTCCAAAAGCACGGTGAACTACCACCTGGTCATGCTTCGTGCCGCAGGACTGGTACGGGTGCACCACGCCGGGCCTCATTCGTCGACGTATACGCTCCAGGCGGCCGGCGTGGAACAACTGACGGATGAGCTCCGCGCCTATTTATTCCACGATTGATCTGTTCGATGCAGCAAGAAAGGAGTGATCGATGACAGCCACCTCTGACCATCGATTGGGAAGCGATTTCTGGAAGTTCTGGAGCGGTCAGGTCATTTCCGTGCTCGGGTCGTCCTTCACCGAATTCGCCATACCGCTGCTCATTTTCAAGCTGACGCACTCGGCCCTGAATCTCGCCCTGGCCATGACGTTCACGTTCTTGCCGTACCTCTTGTTTGGTCTGGTCATCGGGGCATGGGTCGATCGGCTGGACCGCAAGACAGTCATGGTCGTGGTAAATCTCGCGATGGTGGTCGTAATCGGGTCAATTCCGTTCATGGCGGCCATCGGTCATCTTTCCACGCTCTGGATCTACGGCGTGACGTTCGTCCAGCAGACGCTCTTCATCTTTTTCAGCGCCGCCGAATTTGCCGCGATTCCGAGCCTGGTGGGAGCGGACGACCTGGTGACGGCGAACGGGCGTATTCAAGCTTCGTATTCCGCCGCCACCATCGCCGGTCCAATCCTGGCCGGCCTTCTGGCCGCATTCGTATCTTTGCCGTCGCTCCTGCTGATCGATGCACTGTCGTACATCGGCGCGGCATTGACTTTGCTCACTATTCGGACCTCGTTCAACGCCGGTGGTGACGGGTCCCGCCAGGTCAGTTCGATACGCCAGGATGTGATGGAAGGCTTGCGTTACGTGATCGGGCACCCGGTGTTGCGCAACATTTCCATGATGATGGCGTTAGTCAACTTTGTGGGGGCGAGTACGGGCGCCCAGCTCGTGCTGTTCGCGAAGGATCGTCTCGCGGCAACCAATACCGAAATCGGCTTTCTGTTCGCGGGGGGCGGCGCTGGCGTTGTGGTGTGCTCGCTTGCCGCCGGCCGGCTGCGAAAGCGTTGGTCGTTCAGCTATGTAGCGCTCGGGGCGCTGATGGTGAGCGGGCTTCTCACGACGGCCTTCGCGTTTACGCGCGCGTTATGGATTGCGCTTCCGCTCTGGGCGTTAATTTCGGGGACCGGTATCCTGTTCAACATCAATACCGGCAGCTTGCGGCAGTCGATCGTCCCAAATCACCTGCTGGGTCGGGTGATGAGCATCGCGGGTGTTCTGGCCTGGTCCGCGATACCGATTGGAGCACTACTGGGTGGGCTCGCGATCAACACAACCCACCACGTAGAGTTGGTGTACGCCGGCATCGGCATTATCACCTTTCTCATTCCGCTGGGATTCGCTTTCTCGCCGTTGGGTCATGCCGACCGTTATCTCCCAAAGGGAGATGAGGCGACAGGGGAAGACTCGGCGCAGGTGGCCGGCTAATACACCAATACGCTAGACACGCAACGAGCGTGCGGCGCGCGAGACGGAGACGAGGTGAGCGCGAAGCGCGGGATTCCGGTCCGCGAGCCGGGAGGGCAGCATATACCAGTGGCCCGCCGCCATCGGCAAGGTTCCTTCTTCCGCGCCGCCATACACGACTCCGGGGGTCGCGGTATTGACATACAGGGCATCAGCCAGCGTAAATTCGCCGGGAACGCACGGATTCAGCGCCCCGAAATCGGCGTCGTCTAGCCCGAGATCGGCTAACCAGGGGAGTTTCATCCGAGCGGATCGGTCAAAGCGTGGCATGGTGTCCTTTCCGGCGTGTTGATCTGTCGCTTGAATTCACCGCGTACTGCTCGGGCTCCATGTTTCACGTGAAACCTGGGAGCACAGCAGTAGGGGTTAAGCGTTACGACAATCCCGCGAGTTTGTGGTTAGCCTCACGCACCCAGGTCACCAGCACCGGCAATATGGCAAGAGCCATTTCCGGATGGGAGTGCAACTCCGCCAGGAACTGACTCTTATCGAGCATTACGGCGGTGGTGCGATCGACCGCGGTGACGGTAGCGGATCTCGGCTGATCGTCCAGCAGCGCAATTTCACCGAACGACTCTCCAGGTCCCATAACCCGCAGATTAGTCTCTCCACCGGACGAGTGTACGGAGACTTGCACCTTGCCGGACTCAATAATGTATAGCCCCATCCCGGTTTGCCCCTCGGACACGATAACCGCGCCCGGAGCAAACGTACGGGTGGTGGTCCATTTCGCAAGCGACTTCAGCTGCTTCGCGTTGACTCCTTCAAACAGGGGAACGTTGCGAAGAATCTGGTCTACGTCCACTCTCCCACCTCTACCTTCCACTCACTTCCGCATTATGCATTGCCGGGCCCCTGTCTCGCATCGCGCGCATCATAGAGTCTGGCGCGAGGTACGGTCAAATTCTTGACTGGTATGAAGTGACTACCCAGATTTCAAGGATCTATCCGTGCTTGATGTTACGCGTGTTCGCTCGCATTTTCCGTCCTTACTCCGTCGCCACGGCGATGTACCGGCCGTCCATTTCGATAATCCTGCCGGTACACAGGTTCCGCAACCGGCAATCGACGGCTATGGGCGGTATTTTGAGCGGCATAACGCCGACGTCGCCGGCTCTTTTTCCACCAGCGTGGAGACGGAGGAAATCATCGGACAAGCACGCGCCGGCATGGCGGAGTTTTTGCACGCTACCGCGCCCAACAGCGCCGTGTTCGGGCCGATTGACGTGCAGGCGCTGGATCGCGACTTCCTGATGTGTTCGGCATACAGATTATTCGGACCGGACCTCGGCCCGCTGTACGGGCGTGACGAGCTACTCGCCGCTATCCCGCCCTATAAAGTGCGGCCGGCGGCCGACGACGCACCCGGGAAGTGAGAAACCAGAAGCAGCGACGCGATGCGGCAGTGTCGCACGAGCAAGCGGTTACGACGCGATAGCGATATACCGTTCGACCAGAGCTATCAGTGCATCGTTTTCAAAGGGCTTGGTCAAATAGGCGTCGAAGTCTCCCACCCGATTGGCCAGTTCGAGCGCGCTGTCCGAGGCGGACATGGCTACCAGCGGCACGCCACGGGTCTGCGGGTCGTGCCGCAGCGTCAGTGCAAGGCTAAGGCCATCGACTGATGGCATCATCAGATCGACCAGGATGAGATCGGGCCGTTGCAGTGGGATGATCCGCAAAGCCTCACGCGCATCGTGCGCCACCATAACGGGGTGGCCGTGATACTCCAGGACATCGGCCAGGAGTTCGGTAATGCCGGGTTCGTCGTCAATCACAAGGATCACGGTCGCTTCCTTTCGATCGAACACCAATAGTGCGGGCGTCCCAGTATCGAAACGTGGTAGCAACTGCAAGAGGAAGCATCCAGTTTTCCCCGGGGCTTACACCTGACATTACGGGCAAGTGGGCGATACGTCAAGCAAAAAGTTCAATACATTTATATTGTACGATGTATGCTCGCGCTGGAGTCAGCCAGCTTTCGCTTGATATCCAGCGGACGACGTGAGTGCGAAGTTTTTGACGAGCTGTAAGCCGTCGGTACCGCTGCGCTCCGGGTGGAATTGCACGCCCCACACCGATCCACTCGCCACCGCGCTGCAGAACTCCTGGCCATAGTCGGTCGTACCGGCAATTAACCCGTCTCCATCCGGTACACATACATAGGAATGCACGAAGTAGTAATACGGATCCGGAGAGCTATCGTGCCAGAGCGCACTTGTACCGCGCTGCCGCACCCGATTCCAGCCAATGTGTGGAACCTTCAAATTGCCCTGCAGGCGGCGAACCGTTCCGGGAAGAAGCCCCAGACAGGTGGTCGAGCCTTCTTCGCTCCACTCAAACAGGAGTTGCATGCCCAGACATAATCCGAGAAGGGGAATACCCGCGCCTGCCGCATCGATCACGGTCCGGTCGAGACCGGCGGCTTTGAGTCGCTGCATGCCGGCCGACGCTGCTCCCACCCCGGGAAGAATGATTCCGTCGGCCGCCAGGATTCTCTCCGGATCGGATGTGCGTTCCGCCTGTGCGCCGACTTTCAGCAACGCGTTGTACACGCTGGCCAGATTACCAATACCGTAATCGACGATTGCGATCATAGCGTTCCCTTGGTCGATGGCAGATCGGTGTGAACGACGCGCGAAGCCCTATGCAAGGCTACCGCGAAACTCTTGAATGCGCCTTCGATGATATGGTGCGTATTCTCCCCGCGAATGAGATCCATATGCAGGGTAACTCTACCGGCGTACGCCAGTGAGCGAAAGAAGTGCTCCACCAATTCCGTGTCGAACGTCCCCACTTTTCCGTAAGGAACCGGCACCGCGTACACGAAGAACGGCCTCCCTGACAGGTCGATCGCGGTGCGGACCAGCGCTTCATCCATGGGAACGTAGGCCGACCCGTATCGCGCCACCCCACGCTTATCACCCAGTGCCTCCGCGATTGCTCCGCCCAGCACGATCCCCACGTCTTCAGTCGTATGGTGATCGTCTACCGCGGTGTCTCCAGCCGCTCGCACCAGCAAATCCATCCGGCCGTGACGCGCGAGCAACGCGAGCATGTGATCGAGAAAGCCGATGCCGGTCGCGATTTCGGCGTCACCGCTACCGTCGAGATCGATCCGTACGCGCACATCGGTTTCACCGGTCACACGGTGCGCGTCGGCGGTTCGGGCGGGTTCACCCATTCGCGGCCACCTCCCTGGCGAACGGCGCCAGGCTCAGCAGGGACACGATGCCGTTTACGTCGTCAACATGATAGATCGCGTCGAGCTCGTGTCCAGCCGTCCCCACGCCGATAAACGGCATGCCGGCAGCTTTGGCAGCCAGTGCGTCGTTCACGGTATCGCCGACATACACCGGCGAGGTGCAGCCCAAGCGGCGAACCAGCTCGAACAACGGCGCGGGATCGGGTTTCTCTCGGGAAGCATCTTCCTGGGCGACGATGCTCTCCGGTGGAAAGTACCTCCCGAGGTCGTGCTGCCGTATTGCCATACGAGCCTCGGCGCGCGGCCGGGAAGTGGCGATACCGAGGGCAAACGGAGAAAGTCGCTCCAGTGTTTCACGTGAAACTAGCGGCGTTTCACGCACGATCAACGGTTCGCTCCACGGGAAGGGTGCTTCCTCTCCAGACTGCGCGCTCCACGTGTCGCTTCCTAAATAGAACGTCTGGAAGACGCTCCGCAGAAGTCTGAACTCCGAAGTACGGCGTTCGGCCTCAGTTGGGGGGCGCGGACTCCGTCCCCGGTGCTGCTCGACAAGGGCCCAGGTCGCGTCCCAATCGTTATTGAGACCGGGGAAGCGCTTGATCGCCGCCGTCTCGTCCGCCAACACCGGTTCCTCGAGAAGTAGCGCTGCCGTCAGACGCAGCGCTTCCCGGTAGGACGCGCTCTCGTCAATCAGCGTGCCGTCCATATCGAAGAGGACGGCATCAACCGGCAAGTTCGTCATGCGCACCCTCCAGAGCCGCCATCAGGGCGTCCGATTGCGGCGGCGTGCCCACTGAAAACCGCAGCGCTTCCACCGGATCGCGCAGCGCCCGAACGAGTACGAACCGTTCCAGTAAGGCCGAACGCCAGGCGGCGGCGGTTCCAAAAGGGAGCCGCCAATACAGATAATTCGCCTCCGACGGATATACCCGTCCGTAGGGCAGCGCCGCGAGGCAGGTGCGCAATCGTTCCCGTTCCGCGATCAGGAGGCGAACGTTACCCATGAGATACGCTCGATCGCGCATGGAAGCAATACCAGCCACCTGGGCCGGCACGCCGACATTGAACGGCGACTTCAATTTGGTGATCTCGCTATATAAGGATGGGTCGAGCACCGCGTATCCCAATCGAATACCCGCCAGTGCCGCCCACTTACTCATGGTGCGGAGGATCACGAGGTTGGGATAATGCTCGACGAGAGGCACGTAGCTTACCCCCGAAAATTCGGCGTAGGCTTCGTCCAGCACGAGAATCCGCCCGGCATCGAGCAATCGCAAAATGTCCGGTTCCGGCGTCAGATTCCCGGTTGGATTGTTTGGGTTGCACAGAAAGATCATTTTGGTGCGATCGGTGATCGCCGCTTCCACTGCACCGACATCCACCGCGAAATCTTCGTCCCTCGGCACCGTCACGATGCACCCTCGATTCACACGTCCGCTGATCGAGTACATGAGAAACGACGGTGTGCAGTCGATGAGCTCGTCACCCGGGTCGAGAAAAAGACGAGTAAGGATGTCGATCATTTCGTCGCCGCCGACGCTACAGACGACACGCGCCGGCTCGATCTGCAGGGCCTCTGCCAGGCAGGCCCGCAACTCGGTGCACGCTGAGTCGGGGTAGCCCGCCGGATTGCACCGGGCCAGGGCTTCGAGAACAAGTGGTGACGGCCCGTACGGATTTTCGTTCAGGTCCAATTTTACGATTGGCCGGCCGGCCGCCTGTTCCAGCATGTCGATCGTGGGGGGTGGAGGATACGGCTGCAGATCCCCCAGGTCGCGCCGCAATAACGCGCTCAAGGTCACGTGGGTTCCATCCTGAACCGCGCTTCAACGGCGCGAGCGTGAGCTTCCAGGCCTTCTTCTCGGGCCAGCCGCCCAACGGTGTTCTGCAGCGACGCAAGGCCATCCGCGGTGAGCTCCTGGCATTGAATCGATCGCCCGAAACTCTCCACCGATACCGGCCCAAACGTCCGAGCATACCCGGCGGTAGGCAGCACATGATTGGTGCCGGTCGCGTAGTCGCCAGCGGCGTTGGGCGCGTATGACCCCAGGAAGACCGATCCCGCGTTGTTGATGCGTGCCAGCAGCGCGCGCGGCTCAGAGGTTACGATCTCCAGGTGTTCCGCTGCATACCGGTCGGCCAGCTCCGCCCCGTCCTCCAGCGTATCGACCAGGACGATCAATCCCCATGCTTCCAGCGCGGTGCGGGCGAGCGGGGCCCGGGGTAGGGTCTCTAATCCCTGCTCGACCTGCTCGACCACGGCCTCGGCAAGGCGCCGCGAGGTCGTCACCAGAACAGCGGGGGAATCGGGCCCATGCTCCACATCGGACAGGAGATCGGCCGCGATCCAGCGCGCGTCAGCATTGTCGTCGGCCAGAATCAGCAGTTCCGACGGGCCGGCCGGCGCGTCCAGCGCGCATTCCGGAAAAGCCAGGAGTTTCGCCGCCGTGACGTAGGCATTACCTGCTCCGAAAAGCTTATCGACACGCGGCACGGATTCGGTACCGTAGGCCATAGCCGCGATCGCCTGCGCCCCACCGAGCTTGAAAACCGTATGCACGCCCACCAACTCCGCCGCGACCAGCGTGGCCGCCGGGATTGAACCATCTTCCCGTGGAGGAGAGCACAGCACAATCTGAGGGCAGCCGGCTATCGCGGCAGGAACGCCCAGCATCACAACCGATGACGGATACGCACCTCGCCCGCCCGGGATATAGAGCCCCACGCGCTCGATTGGACGCCATTCTCGCCAGGCACACACGCCCGGCGCGGTTTCGATTGCCGCTTCAGCCGGTAACTGTGGCCGGTGAAACGCCTCAACGGCGGACGCCTGCATTCGCAGTGCAGCAGCGACGTCGGGGTCGATCTCCGCCCGCGCCCGGACAAATTCTTCTTCGGAGACGGCGATATCGCCTATTTTCACCCCATCAAAGCGCTCGGTATACCAACGCAGCGCATCATCTCCCCCGGCACGAATCGACTCCATGATCTCGCGCACCGCCGGAACGAGATCGTCCAGCGACTGTCCACGCTCGAACAGGATTCGCCGGTCACGGTCATCCAGATCGTCTCGATGGACGATGCGTAAGGTCACGGTATTGATCTCCCGTCATCACGTGCTGAATTATTCTATTGTGCCCGGACGAACCGTACGGGGCGAATGGGTCAGATTAAAGTGCACTCACAGGTCTGTACCGACGATATCCGGGACAGTCATTTTTCTCGACCGCCGGACAGGAGACGGCATCCAGTGCGAGCCGAGTGTCGGAGTAGGGTATGGGGGAAGCGGTAGCCGGCGAACTCCGGCTCGTTGCGTTCGCGGAACCGGACGGTCTCATCGGGGTCGACGAGCTTTCCCACCCGGCCGGGATCGATGACGACACCCTCGATGACGCTCGACGCAAGTCTGGCTGGCGAGGGAGCACAACCAGTCCTTCTCGACCTGAAACCCGAGGCGGTTCATTCTGACTCGATCTGGAGTCGTGACCAGGAAGGTGGGCGCGCCTCAACCGGTGGCGGACAGCGTCCGCAACTGTGACAGCAGGTCGCCAGCGATAGCGGCGAGCGACCGCGATTCGTCGTTGCGGATCCACTGCGCAAAGGCCAGACTGAATACCGTAGCGCCGCACTCGGCCGCGAGCGTCGCGGCCGGTTCGGCGATCCCCCGGCTGCGTAGTGCGCCCGCGACCTCCAGGGCGAGGCCGGCTAGCTTGTGCCGCTCGCGCTCGCGCAGCGCCGCGTTGGCGTCGATCACGGACTGCCGCATGCGGGAGTAAGCCCGCCGGTCATCCGGGAAGAAGGATGCGGCCGACTGCAGTGCGGCACCAATCAGTTCCATCGGTGCTGCGCTGGGCGGGGCGGCATCCAGTCCTTCTCGGAAAGCCCGGACGAACTCCTCCTCGCCCCAGAACAGGACCTCCCGCTTGTCGGCGAAGTGTCGGAAGAACGTGCGCTCCGTAAGCCCCGCGCGCTTGGCGATCTCCGCTACCGTGGTTTGTTCGAACCCGCTCTCGCCGTAAAGCTCCATCGCTGCCTGCGCAAGTCGGCCGCGCGCGTTCGGCTCCCATCGACTCATACCCCAATTCTAGTTGATAACAGTTACTGACATCATCTGGTATAGTGATGTCAGTAACTGTTATCAGTCTGCCTGGCCGCAGGACCACTGTGGAGGGCAGGTTAATTATCTGGAGGTTGTCTCATGCGTGTTTTCGTCACCGGAGCGACTGGTTGGATCGGCTCCGCCGTCGTGAACGACTTACTGGCAGCCGGCCACGAGGTCACCGGCCTGGCCCGGTCCGATTCGTCCGCCGCCGCACTGGAGGCCAAGGGCGCGAAGGTCCGGCGCGGCGACCTCGATGACCTGGACGGCCTCCGCGCCGGCGCGGACGAGGCCGAGGCGACCATCCACCTGGCCAACAAGCACGACTGGTCGAATCCGGCCGCATCCAACACCGCCGAGCGCGCGGCTATCCAGACTATCGGCACCGCGCTGGCCGGCAGCAACCGGCGCTTCCTGTTCGCCTCCGGCGTCGCCGCGCTGGTTCAGGGCCGGCCCGCGACCGAGGACGCCCCCTCCCCGTTCCACGGTCCGGACTCGCCGCGCGGCGGGGCCGAGAACCTTGCCTTCGAGTTCGTCCATGAAGGCGTGCACAGCGTGAGTCTGCGCTTCTCCCCCACTGTCCACGGCACCCGTGACCACGGTTTCATCGCTTACATCGCGGCCGTCGCGAAGGAGAAAGGCGTCTCCGGCTACCCCGGCAACGGCGCGAACCGATGGGCTGCGGTCCATGTCGGGGACGCCGCCCGCCTGGTGGTCCTCGGTCTGGAGAAGGCCCCGGCCGGCGCCAGGTTGCACGCCGTCGCCGAGGAGGGCGTGACGTCGAAGCACATCGCCGAAGCCATCGGCCGCGCCTTTGACCTACCAGTCGCGCCGGTCACCCCGGACGATCTGGCCGGGCACTTCGGTTGGATCGGCAACTTCTTCAGCATGGAGATGTCGGCGACCAGCGAGGCCACCCGGGCGCTGCTCGACTGGGAACCTACCGGCCCGACGCTGATCGAGGACATCGACGGCGGCGCATACTCGACGTGAACGCGGCCGTGATCGTCGGCCGGACCAGCGGTATCGGCCACGCCACCGCAGACCTGTTACACGAACGTGGCCACATGAGGTGTGCCGGCTTGAGCCAAGACCGCACCGTGTTGAAGTCGGAGATACGAATGAGCGACACCAATCGCATCGCCCTGGTGACGGGCGCGAACAGCGGCATCGGCTTCGAGATCGCCAAGCAGCTACTCGCCGCGGGCCTGGACGTGCTGGCCGGAGCCCGTGACGCGGCCAAGGGCGCTGAGGCGGCCGCACGGCTTGGACCGCGCGCCCGCCCCGTCCTGATCGACGTGACCGACGAGGCCTCGATCACGGCAGCCGCGGCCACGGTCGAACGGCTCGACGTGCTCGTGAACAATGCCGGCATCAATCCCGGCGGCGAGGACATCACAGGCACGTCGGTGGAGCAGCTCCGGCGCGCGTACGAGACGAACGTGTTTGGTCTCGTTGCCGTGACGCAGGCGTTCCTGCCGGCACTGCGGCGTTCCGCGCATCCACGGATCGTGAACGTCTCGAGCGGCACCGGCTCGCTCACCTGGAACAGCAGTGACAACCCGCAGTTCGACTGGCAGCGGGTAAAGGGAGGCGGCATCGCCTACCGCTCGTCGAAGACGGCGGTGAACGCAATCACACTCCTTACCGCGCAGGCACTGGAGGCGGACGGCATCCTCGTCAACGCTCTAGCTCCTGGGCTGCGGAAGACGAACCTCTTCGCGGGCATGACCGCCGGCGGCGACCCTGCCGAGGCGGCGGTTGGGGCGGTGCGCCTCGCCCTGTTGCCCGACGACGGCCCGACCGGCGCTCTCTGGTCCTGGGATGGTACCCGCGTCCCCTGGTGACGCCCACCGTGCTCGGGGACGGTGAGGGCGTTCTTTCAGAGACCGTTGTGACCACGCCCGTGGCTACGGCCAGCAACGGGCTGCATCCCTGCTATCACCGAAGCCGCGCATCTGGGCCCCGGCCAACCTCGTGCGCTTTCATCCCTATTGCGTCTATGCCCATCCGTACGGCAAGATATAAACGGAAAACATAGCGCGGTGTAGCTCGAAAACGAGCTGGATTCGGGGGCGCAAGCAGAATTGCGCCGACGTATTTGGGGGGACCCCGCGAATTAATGCTGGATTAATCTGCATCCGCTATTCTCTACTTATCCTTCCCACCTGAGGTTTAGCAAAGAGAATCATGAGAACTATATATCGGCTCTGCGCGATCAGCTTGATCGGTCTAGCGCTTTCCACCGTGCCAGTTCGCGCCGACGGAACCACGTCGCACTCCTCTTCGTCCGTTAACTGGCAGCAACACGATGCAGCGGTCTATGTAGTCTCGACCCTGAACGTTCTCGGGCGGACGCACGGCGGAAGCATACAGCAAACACTTCAGCGCTTGAACGTTGCTCACATTGATGTGTATTCGGATACCGTGCTGAGTGGCCTGTACTTTTTGGAGTTGAAGCGCGACAACGGATCGATTGTCGGCTCACTGGCGTACGAGATGGGCTGGCCGAAGCCGCGGCGTGTCTCGTGGTCGAGCGGCAAAGGCGTCCCAACCGTGTCACCCCAGATCGTGCAAGCATACAAAACGGATCCCAAGACGCTGATCGGGAGCTTTACGTCGACTCTTCCGGAATAGCACACCGTTCAAGACAGTGCTGTGCCGGCGAGACTACAAAGAACGCGCTGAGGTGAGCGGCAAGACCTCGGCGTGTCGTTCACAGCGCTCGACGTGGCAATGCGTGGGAGAGAATGCGTGAAATCGATAACCGCGGTTGGGCCATCCGGAACCCGGCGACATTGAGGCACAAGGATAAAGCGGCGCCCCCTATCGGTGGCGCCGCCGCTTGAGAAGGAGACTTGACCCGGCTTAACCGGGTTCAGTCATCATCCTCATCCTCGTCATCGCAGCAGTTGAAGGTTGACGAATCTCCGCAGGTGCACTCGGAGTGGCGCTTATCACACCGGCCACGCCGGCAATCATCGCAGTGCCTCTTACACGAGCAATCGTTCCAATTGGTGTAGGCCAGAAGTTCCAGGGTCTTCACCGGCGTAACGGGATCATCGCTCTTGATCACCAGATCGCAGCAGCGTGGGAATTTCTCGGTAGCCTTGTAGCGAATCACGAGTCCCAGGCAAGATCCTGGATGTAGTGTCGCGGGGAAGGGACTGTTGATCATCTTCCAATGCTTATTCGTACGACTGAAGCCCACGCTGGTGACATGCAAGTCGCAGTCGCCGGTATTGCAGATCGAGACGGTTCGCTCGGCGCAGCAGCAGGCCTTCACCCCACCGAAGCAGGTGGATCCGGTAACCGCAATCGTGCCCGATGGCGCATTGCCCGACACGACCAAAGTAGCTGGTCCGGCCGGGTCATCACTATCCACGGTAAGTATGCCCGACTGGACGCCAAAATTGGACGGCTGGTAGCGAATGGGTACTTCAATAGATCCGCCGGGGCCAACCGTGATGGGATACGAAGAGACGAACGGCGCCTGGAACTCTGCCGAGGAAGAGCTTATGCCGGTGATGGACAGCGTGCAGCCTCCGGCATTGAAAAGCGTGAGGGGTCGATCGACAAACGAGCCCACGCAGGTGTTACCAAAGCTACCTGCGTTGGCGATCATCAGCCCGAGGTTCGGAGCGGGAGCCGTGCCCATCAGATCGATCGTGGCGGGAGTGGCTGGATCGTTGCTGTCTATGGTTAGGGTTGCGGCCTTTGAACCAAAGCTCACCGGCTGAAAGCGGATGGGTATCTCAATCGACGTTCCGGGACTCACGAGTAACGGAAAGAACTCCACACTGGGCACGACGAACTCACTCGACGATGAGGAGATGTCGAAGATCCACAGCGGGCACATCCCGCTATTGGTGAACGTAAGACCTTCATCGGCAAAGGATCCCACACACACGTTGCCGAAATCGCCGCCATCCGCGATCGCGGACGCCAGCGTCGGAACGCCGGCAAACCCCGTCGCGGTCAGATCCACGAACGGCGCTCCCGGATCGTTGCTGGCGATACGAATGGTCGCGATGTCGAACGATCCAGGCGCTACCGGCTGGTACATAACCGTGAACTCGATGTCTTCGCCGGGCGGGATCGCCAGCGGTGTAGCCGGCGTAGACAGCACGGAGAAGTTGGGTGAGCCCATGAGCACCTGGACGCTATCGATTATCAGGTCCTGCGCTCCCACATTGAACACCGTGCACGTGAGGTACTGCGGCCCCTGACACACGGCGCCAAACGCGAGATCGTGCTCGAGGCTCACTGCGACAGCCGGGCCGGCCGGCTTGACAAATGAGAAGATCCCACGCCCGTACGTTCCGGCTCGCAGCAACCCGTTTCGTATGACGAGATCGAGTACTGGAACGCGTGGGAAATGGATATCGTCCAGCACGGACCAGGAGGAGCCGCCGTCCACGGAACGCAGAACACCGAGATCGGTCCCAACGTATATGGCACTGGGAGTCGAGCTGCCGTCGAGGGCGATGGCACTGTAGGGGAGATCCACAGCCGGGGAAATATCGGTCCAGGATGAGGCCGTGACTGTTGTGCGGAAGACGTGTCCGAAATTGCCTGGACCAGCGTCGAAGCCTCCAAGTACCGCGTAAACTACCGTCGGGTCGTTCGGATCGAAGGCTACACGCGTCACCGTGCGCGGTGGAAGATTGCGGGTGATGTCGGTGAAGGCGACACCGGTAGGCGGCCCCACGGTCGCCGCCAGCGCGTTGGTGGATAGGAAGACCTGGGTACCGACCCCAATGGCCACGTTGTTACCGTCGACTCGGGCTACATCGATGTTGCCTGTACCCGGCATAGCGGCAAGGATTCGCCACGAGCCTCCAGCGTTCTGGCTCTGCCAAAGGTTCTGGTTTCCGCTTACATAGACAACGCCGGCAGTGCTTGGGTCGGTGGTAATGGGAAAGACTCCACAGGCCTGATCGCTGGTCGTACCCCAGGGGGTGATGTCCTGGCTCGACGGCACAGTGGACGGGAGGTCGGTACCGTCCGCGTTTGACACGAATACACGCGTACAGGGCGCCGGCCAGAACCCGCTCGTGCCGTAGAGGCGTCCGGGCGTGACCGCGTCGTATGCGATGTCCCAGCCGTCGCCGCCCTGAGGACTGTTCCAGCCAGGTGCCGTCGCGCCGGCGGTGGTCTGCAGGCCGTTGTCCTGCGGAGCGCCCACGGTCACGCTACCGGTAGCGTCCGGCTTGATATCGATGTTGTAGAAGAGACCAGTCTGGAGACCGCCGCCATTCAATTGCGCCCAGGTGATGCCACCATCAGTCGACCGGTTGATCCCTCCGTCGCAGCCGAGATAGACAATCGACCGCGTGGGACTAGGTTGCCGCACGAAGGCCCAGGCGTGCGTATCGGCATGCGGTCCAGTGACACCGGTGAAGCTGGCACCGGCATCGGTTGACCACGCTTGCCCAACGCAGCCAAAGAAGATGATGTCATTGACGCCATCCCCTGGAGAGCCGGGATCCACCGCCAGGTGGAAACTGTAACCACCCTGCGTCCGGCGAGGCATGCCTGTGGCGGTGCGTTGGTTCCAGGTAGCGCCGCCGTCAGTACTCTGGAAAAGCCCAACCGGGTCGGGAGCTCCACCGGTTCCCTGGAGACTACAGTACAGCACCTGGACGCCGACCGGGTTGGGCGGTGAGGTTGGTGGCGCAATATCGACCACAACCTTGTTGAAACCGCCGGGCGGGAGTCCAATTGCGGTAGATACCGCCGGGGTCGAGCCACTAAGGATTTGATTCCAGTTCAGACCACCGTCAGTCGACTGAAAGACGCCGCGACCGGAGATTCCGGCATACAATGTCCGGGCACCGATTGGCGTGGAGGCATCCAGCACGAGGGAACGCGCGTCTCCAAAGGCATTGCCACCCTGGGCCCAATTCTGGCCGCCGTCCGTGGAGCGGTAGACGCCGTTCGCTGCCGCCAGATACACCACATTGCCATCGGCCGGATCGACCACGATAACGTTAATGTCCTGGCCGACAAACTGCCCGGCATTGCCGTTATTGTCCGAAGGGTAGAAGGAGCCGAGGCTAATCCAGCTGGCCCCCGCGTCGGTGGATTTGAACAGCCCCTGCGCCGGCTGTTGCGAGACGCGTGCGCTTGTTCCCACATAGACCACGTTGTGGTTGCTGGGATCTATGGCGAGCGCTCCTGGCTCGCCCACTGCGAGGGAGAGTTGACGATCGAAGATGGGAATCCAGGTAGTGCCGCCGTCGCTACTCCGCCACACGCCGCCACCGGCGGTCCCGATGTAGATGATGTTAGGGTTCGCCGGGCTGACCGCGATGGCAGATACCAGCCCGTTGTCCTGCGAGGCTCCCTCGGCCATAGGGCTGGGGCCAACAGGAACCCATACTCGGCCGTCGAGCGTCATGACCGCTCCTCCTCTTCGACCGTGCGGTCCTGCTGCGTATCGTCCAGTGACTCAGGAGTGGGCGGGATGACGTTCGTCGGTCCCTTCGTGATCGCTCCGGGAAGCCGGTTCCACTGCTCCAGCGCTCGCGCATAGGCCTCGGGGCTGGGTGGAGCGCCGCCGCCCAGACGCTTCTCCATCTGCTCCTCGAAGACTCGCCGCTCGCGCCCCTCGGGATGCGGCGGCTCATGCCGTCCCTCCCGCTCCTCGTCGCGCGCTTTCCCCCGCTCTTGCTCGTCTCCACCGCGCCGATTATCGGGATCTCGACGTCTGGGCATCACGCCCTCCCATCGGCGGCGGTCGACGTAGTGAGTTGAGATCGCCTTCGCCACTCTTTACGAGCAAAAGCAGCAAGGGTTAGTGCCACCGCGGCACTGGCGGCCACGATGATCCACTCCAAAGATCCGCTGTGCTGATCGGGATCGACGCCGAAGATGGTTTCGATCCAATCCCTCCACACCAGAGTCACCGCACAGATAACCACCGCCATCGATCCTGTTAGGATCTCAATCCAGAAGAGGAAGCTCGCTCGCTGGTGCATAGGACCCTCCTTCCGAGGAATGCGTCAACACCCCCCCAACGCGGCCCACCCGTCGGCCTCGATCGCGCGCCTCAAGCTCTCGTGACGCACTGCCGCGCATCGAGTACGACACCTCCTTTCGCCACTCGCCGCACAGAGGAACCCTGGCAAGGTCACCAGTGTCTCGGGCGCCACAGAGGGCTAATGTCAATTACATATGAAAAGTAATATATGTCAAACGTTAAAGAAGTTCGACGCCATTGTCAAGCCGCGACGAGCGGACGCAAACGGGTGTGCCGCAGATCGTTGAGGGAGTCATGCGGCGAAGACGCCAGGGTGGCCCTTCCAGGGATGATCGACCGTCGGACGGCCGTCGATGATCGTCTTGGCTGCTGGCTCGTGGTGCGGGTGCGCGGGTGGGGGCGGGGACGGCTGCTGAGCGGCGCGTGCTGTGTTGAAGCGAGGCACCCGGTCATCCTGCCACTGTCCTGCCTCTGGGCTCTCAGTACCGAAGGCGGCATGGGCAGCGCGATGGAGGTAGCCGACCGCATGCGGAAAGTCGAGGATGCGAACAGCGTCCGGGCACTGCTCGCTGATCACCTCTTGCAACCACCTCGCGCCATCCATCTACTTATGGGCGAGGCGCTCTACAAGCGGCGACTTAGCGGCTCCGCCCTACGGAGCGCGCCAGCGATAGTGGTAGTCGTACAGGGTGGTAAAACCCAAACGGCCGTACAGAGTCCAGGCGGGTAGATTGTCGTTCATTACCTGCAGGTAGAGCTTCTCGGCGCCTTTCTCGATGGCCCAGGTTACCAGCGCGCTCATGACTGCCTGCGCCGCTCCCTGGCGGCGAAACGGCGCAAGCGTTGCCATGTTGAACAGACCGGCCCACGTTCCATCGCACACGATCGAGCCCGCCGCGCATGGGGTTCCGGCTCGCCGGCAGATCGCATACGCGGCGTCGCTGGGTATACGACGCATGATTGCCTGCCGGTGTAGTGCGTTGTCCTCCGGTACGTCTTCAGCAGCGCGGTACACCGCGAGCCAGGCGTCATCGCACTCGCCGTCCAATTGGACCGAATAGTCTCCGGGTTCGAGTCCGGACCAGTACCTCTGCCGCGATCGCGGTGAGAACGGTAGTGGCGCGACCCCGCGTGTAACCCCGTGCCTCGAGGACGCCATCCAGGTGGGCCGGTTTCGCCGCCTGAGAGAGCTGAAAAATAACGGGGCGTTCGCGCGATCTATAAAAGGCCTCGGCTGCTGCGATCTTGTCGTCGAGGCTCATCGCACCGTGCTCGTCGTTCGGCCAAACCGAGTTCGCTCGATGGGTCACGCCAAACGTATGACGCAGGCGCCACCCCCCGCACGCCTGTACTTCCGCCGCGGGCCAGGCCCGGTAGGCGCAACTCTCGACTATCTCGACGGCGTGATCGACAGTCACACTACGCGCTCTTTCAGGGTGAGTTTGTTCCTCACGAGGGGCTTTCTCGCTCAACGCCGATCATCGTTCGGTCTGTCTCCGGTTGTGTTGGATCGATCGCTCGCGCCAGGTCGGGATTCGCCGCCTCGACGGCATCGATGCGCGCGATGTAGGCAGCAACATCGAATTTTCGCTCCGCGCCCGCCCTGGTCATACTTCGCACCGTGCCGAAAATCGGACGCGCCGGCCAGGGACGATCGTGCAGCCCATAACACCAGAGGATATTAGCGAATGACACCGGGTCCCGACCGTCGAGTGCATAGGTGTTGTTGAGGTAGAGCGTGTGCGCCAGTGCGGCGGCCGGTGTCTCGGTCCACGCCAGGATTCGCTTTCCCCAGTACATCCGTACCCATCCGTGTATGGATCCGGTCAGCAAGAGCTCACGCTGACTCGCGTTCCACAGGGCATCGCCGGTGCACGCCGTCGCGAGTTCCGTCCGGGTGTACAGGTGTTCGCGCCGGTCGGAGGTATGCTCGCGCAGGGTAGTGCGAGCCCAATCGGGAAGGCCGTCGAGCGTGTCATACCGGGCGTTGTAAAAGGTGAAGTTACTCGCCAGCTCTCGCCGCACCAGGAGCTCTTCGAGAAAGCTTTCCCGCGCTTCCCGGGGAACGTCTGCCGCGGCAACCGTCAACGCCGCCGTCCAGGGATCCAGGTGGCCGAAGTGGAAGTATGGCGAGAGGTTCGACGTCACGTCGATCGACGCATCGTTTCGGTGCGTGTGGTAGCGGGTCAGCAATTCGGTTACAAATCGATCGAGTGTCTCACGGGCTGCACGCTCGCCGCCGACATATCCCGCGCTTCGATCGAACTGCCGATTCACACGGAGATCGGCCAGCGTGCCGTCGATGTCATCGAGGTCAACATCAGATTCGAGCTCGAGCGGTGCTTGCCGAGCCACGGGATCGTCGATGGGAAGCAGGTACTGGTCACGCAAGCGGTGTAGGCGCGGACGAATCGTGCGGGCCGCGTACTGTTCCCGGCCGATGGCCCGAACAGGAACCACGACGTCGTTGTCGACGGACCAGAGCGCCGTACCCAGCTCCTCAAGCCGCGACGATGCTTGCGTGCGGCGAGCGCGTCCCAATCTCAGGTGCGATTCATCCGTGACGACGAGCGGGGTTTTGAGGTCGCGTGCGATGCGAACGATGCCCGACACACTCGGTTCGCGCCGCACGACGAGCGTTACGTTCCGTTCTTTCAGTCCGTGCGCCAGAGCACGCACTCCCTCCAGCAGGAAGCGGTAGTCGCGAGTCATGGTGTGGGGATACGAGTCGTCGAGAGCGAAGTAACACACCACCGGTTGTCTCCGCTCGTTTCCCCAATCGATCGCCTCATTGAGCGCCAGATTCGATTGACTCCGTTGCGATCGCTGCATCCAGTACACGACCGGTCCAGGCGGAGCGGTGGGCGGAGCATTCAGCGAGGTTATTCGCTCATCCATCGGTATCTACTTTCGTCAATGCTTCGGGCCGGTGTGCCGCCCGTGCTCCCGACGTATCGCTTTCCACCAGATACTCCGGATGGTCCTTCGATGCGGCGACGCGATGACCGCCGATGTCCGTTTCCGACTCGAGTTTCTCGATCACCGTACCGGCCGTCATTCCCTGCGACGTCTTCCAACGTACGCGATCTCCCCGTTTAAATTCGTCACCCACGGCCGTCACCTCTCAGCATTTGCATCTTTCCTATGCAAACCCTATGCCCAGGTTTCTGCGCTCCGTGGTCGTCGGGACGCACTCCGGGCCGGCGTCCGGCAAGAAGAGACGGTGATAGTGGGCCCTATGCATGCTCCGCGTACCTGTATTGCTACAATCGCGTTCGTGAGACGAGGTTGCGTGCAGTTGAGCCGGGCACTCGGACAGGGGCGATCCTGAACCGCTTGTTATGCCGTGTGCCGGCTTCTTTCCGGCAACAGCGGGCCGGTACACGGTACGCCGTCGCCGCGATCTTTGTCGCTTTTGCCGGCATCGGACTTTCTCCCGCCGGCGGCCATTCGGCGCCGGCTTACGCGCGGGGACAGCCGATACCTGTGCCTCTTGGCTCGTACGCAAACAATACGGCGTTTACCGCCGCATCTCCCACGACGGGCTTCGATGGAGAAGGAGACACATTTCCAGCGTCGTTGCGGCCGGAGCACGGCTCGATATCGTCCGATGGGGTGGATTACCTGCTCTCGGACGGCGCCACGGGAGACAACGTCGTCGCTCTGGGTCAGACGATCGAGCTTCCTCCCGGACAGTACACGCTGGCGCATCTACTCGTGGCCTCGAACGGAGGGGACACCATTGGGACGGCAACCGTGCACTACACCGACGGGAGCTCCACCTCGGCCACCTTTAACTCACCCGATTGGCTGCGCGGTCCGGAGAGCGCCACGCTTTCGACCGCATTTCACGACACTCCCACCGGCCGGCAGACGAGTCCATCGAGTCTGTATGCCGAAGATGTGTGGTTCGATCAAGGGCTAGTAGCCACGTCCATCACCTTACCCACCACACAGCTGCCGGTTCGCGGCGCTGCAAGCATCCACATCTTTGCGCTGTCCGTCCAGCCTGTCGTGGCGGGTAATGGTCTAGCGGTGGTGGCGGGTCACTCCACCACAAACACCATGTCGCGGGGCGCTCAAATGATACAGGCAATCGTCGAGAACATCGGCACCCGGTGGTACACCACGAGGCATCCGGCCACGGTGACGGTCGTGGGACAACATATCACCACTACCTCGGCTGCTCGTATAACGTGGCTGGCTCCGGGTGAAGAAACGCCGGTCCAGATCGGCATTCGAACCACCGATGTAGTGGCAGGTAAGCGCCTACGGGCTACCATCGTCGCGCAAACCTCCAACGGCATATCGGTATCCGAACACGTCAAGCTGACGGTTGGACTGCCTCACTACACGGCGACCGACGAGTCGCTCGAACAGCACTCCACGCCTGAGTGGTACGACGACGCCAAATTCGGGATATTTATCCACTACGGCATCTATTCAGTTCCAGCCTGGGCGCCGGTCGGAGGGGTCTACGAAGAGTGGTACTGGCATTCGATGTTTCAAAAAGACTCGCCAACTTACGAACATCAGCTCCATACCTACGGCCCCAATTCGACCTACGATGACTTCATTCCGAAGTTCACGGCGCGTAAATTCGATCCACGAGCGCTGGTGACGTTGATACAGGCGGCCGGCGCCCGCTACTTCGTATTCGTGGCCAAGCATCACGACGGCTTCTCGCTCTTCCACACCACGGTCAGCCGCCGTAATTCGGTCGACATGGGTCCTCACAAAGACCTGGTCCGTCTCCTTTTCGATGCCGATCGGCGCTACACACCAGGCGTTCATCCGGGCGTTTACTATTCCCTTCCCGAGTGGTACAACCCCGCGTTTCAACCTACCAAGCACCTCACCAAGCACTTTCCGGGAGGGCCGCCGATTCAGTACGTGACCGGCGCGAAGATTCCGTACACCGGGTATACGCCGGTAAAGAACTACGTGACGCAGTATCAGGTCCCGCAGCTCGACGAATTGATCGACCAGTATCATCCCGACATTCTGTGGTGCGACATCGGCGGCCCCAATCGCTCGCTCGACGTCATCGCCCACTTCTACAACGTCGCGGCGGCGCGGGCCCGACGCGCACGGAGTCGCGGTGAACAATCGCTGTGGCGTTCGTACCCACGACTTCACCACGCCGGAGCAGCGAGTCTACAGCTCCACGTTATCCGCGAAGTGGGAGACGAGCCGCGGCATCGATCCACATTCGTACGGCTACAACGCGGCAACGCCGGTGGCGGCGTACGCCACGGCGGCTGCACTGGTCGACGAACTGGTCGACGTGGTCAGCAAGAACGGGAATTTCCTGCTGGATGTCGGCCCGCAAGCTGACGGTTCGATACCCGCCATTATGAGCAAGCGTTTACGCCAGATCGGTTCGTGGCTCCATGTGAACGGCCAGGCCATCTACAACACCGTTCCCTGGTGGCGAATGTGGGGAGAAGGCAATTACCGCTTCACGGTACGGCCGAACAAGGCGTTCTACGTCACCTCGCTCACGCCGCTGCCGAGCCGCGTGGAAATTGATGCGCCGGTACCGATTCGTTCGGGGGAGCACATCACGCTCCTCGGGTGGCACGGCGCCCCACTTCACTGGACCACGAGCGAAGGCCGGTTGGTAATAACGGTCCCCAGCGCGGCGCAGCACTCGGGCCACTACGCATGGACCTTCAAGATAGCTCCGTAGACGGAGACCTCGGCGTGGCGGGGACGAGCAGCAATTCCGCCGCGCTTGACCGTCCAATGCCGGTCACCCAAAGCCGGCCGGCATCCATTCGCCATATGGGGACATGCCGGCGCCGGGTGCGGGTGAGCTGTTGCTGCCTATTCTGAGCCGCTGAAATCCGAAGTCACTTCGACCCGACAGTTGGTCGATGCGTCGATAATAGCGGGCATACGAGTGAAGGCAAGGGGTGAAGCATGGTGGTACTGGTGGCACGATACATAACTCAGAGGGGTGAAGGTGACACGGTCGAGGCGGCCTTACGTGAGATGGCCGTGCACGTGAGGGACTTGGAGCCTGATTGCTTGATCTACGAAGTCAACCGCTCGCCTGAAAACCCCGATGAGTTTCTGTTGTACGAGCGCTACCGGGACGACACGGCGTTCGAGGCGCACCGCACCACAGTGCATTTCAGGGCCATCGTGGAGGGCCGCATACTGCCGCTGCTGGCGCAGCGCGATCGCAGCGTCTACACCAACGTCATTTCTTGATCGCTTCCCAGGTCCGAACGCGTCGCGGCTCCGCTCTTCATCTATTTGTAGTAGGATGCGCCAGATAGGCGGGCGCACGCGGGAAGCACTGTACGGGTTGCCCGGTGCTCACCCCGGTGGTCGACGCGCCTCATGGAGGTATGCCATCGAATTTTTGGTCCGCATCGACGTCCACTTGCCGCCGGACATGCCGGCCGAGCAACGCCGTGACCTGCTGGCGGCGGAACGGCAACGCGGGCAAGAGCTGATAGCGGGAGGGTTCTTGCAGCGTATCTGGAGGATTCCGGGACGCCTCTCGAACTATTCGCTCTACGAGGCGGCCGACGCCACAAAATTGCACGACCTCCTATCGTCGCTGCCGCTCTGGCAATGGACCACGATGCAGATCGAGCCGCTGGCTTTACATCCACTCGAGGCTACCGGCGACGGATAGAACGCGGCGTTACGACGCGCCGGCCAGGGCCTCGTTCACGGCCTGCGCCATCTCGTCGGTGGTGCTCGTTCCTCCCATGTCGGGTGTTCGGACCAACGCGGCCGCGGTGACGGATTCGAGCGCGCGCATCAGTGCGGCGGCGGCGTCACGCTCACCCAGGAAATCCAGCATCATGGCGCCGGCCCAGATGGTGGCGGAGGGATTGGCGATGCCCTTTCCGGCGATATCGGGCGCCGATCCGTGAACCGGCTCGAACATGGAAGGATACCTGCGGGTGGGATCGATATTCCCACTGGCCGCGAAGCCCAGGCCGCCCTGCAGAGCGGCGCCGATATCAGTCAGGATATCGCCGAATAGATTGGACGCGACGACCACGTCGAGCGTTTGCGGATGCGTGATCAAGCGCGCACACAGGGCATCGATGTGATACTTGCTGGTTTGCACATCCGGATATTCGGTGGAAACGCGGGCAAAGACCTCATCCCAGAACACCATACTGTGCCGCTGCGCGTTTGATTTGGTGGCGGCGGCAAGCCGGCCGGAGCGCTTGCGTGCCTCCTCGAAGGCGAAGCGCATAACCCGTTCGCAGCCGTGGCGGGTAAAGACGGCGGTTTCGACCGCGACTTCTTCATCCGTGCCGATATGCACGCGTCCGCCGGCCCCCACGTATTCGCCTTCGCTGTTCTCACGAATGACCAGAATATCGAGGTTGGGGGAACGCAGCGGGCTCTCCACACCGGCCAGGACACGATGGGGGCGCATGTTGACGAACTGCTGAAAGTCGCGGCGGATCTTGAGGAGCAGGTCATGGAGGGAGATGTGGTCGGCCACCAGACTGGGATAGCCAATTGCCCCCAGGAAGATGGCATCAAACGGTCGGAGCTGGTCGATGCCGTCCTCTGGCATCATGCGTCCATTCGCCGCGTAATACTCGCTGCCCCATGGAATCTCGGTGGGGACCAAGCGGAATCCGAAGCGCTCGCCTGCGCTGTGCAGCACCGGTAGAGCGGCGGCGATGACGTCTTTGCCGATTCCGTCGCCGGGAACGACTGCGATCCGGTAGCTGCGAAGGTCCGACGCGGTCACCGGCCACCATCCGTGGCGGGTGTAGCGGCGTTCGGTCGCTCGGTCGTTGCTCGCGGCGCGTTCTCAGGCATGCTAAACCTCATCTCTCCGAATCGTTCCGGCGTTCGTCGTCACCATTGTACGGTTCGAATCCCGTACAGGTCAGACGGATTCGGTACCGGCGGGACGCGGCGCTTGAATCATCTCAAGGGTGATATCGTTGCAATCGAGAAAATAGACCGTGTAGCCACCTCGATTCGGCCCGCCCTCGATGGCGACCGGCGGCGATCGAAACCGGACGCCGAGCTCGGTGAGACGATCGTACTCGGCAAAGATATCGTCGACCGCGAAGCACATGTGCGCGCTGCCCGGATTGATGGTACGGGTATCGACCTTCGTGCCTTTCGGGTTACGGTACTCGATCAGCTCGAGGATATGGGTCGATGCTTCCGGCTTTTTACCTTTCAACCTGAACGCGGCGGCCATCAGATCGGCCCCGTCATATCCCACCTGTCTCGACGTATACGGCAGGTTGAACCGTCCCTCGTGAACCAGCTCGAGCCCAAGCACGCGGGTGTAAAAATCCTTTGATTGCTCGATATCCTCGACAGTAAACGAGAAGTGGAATACCCCGGTGAGCATGGCGCGCTCCTTCGCAGCTTCGAGATGGATCGGGTTCGCGAGCGGCTGATTAGAGCGTACACGAACGCGGTAATGGGATTGGCGAACATCATTGCACGTCGGCAGTCCAGACCGGCACACTCACTGTTTTATTACATGCGCTACCTTTTCCTTACCTTTGATATGCCCCCTTACTTCTGGAGAACACATGCGCGAAATCGTCTCAACTGTCACAAGCAAGGGTCAGATTACAATTCCGGTCGAGATTCGCAAGAGACTGCGGCTTGACAAGGGCGACAAGCTCTCCTTCGTCATCACGGACGCGGGAACGATCGAACTCCGGGCACCAACCTATTCGACGGTTGCATCCCGGGCCGGCGCGGCTGGTTCGCTTGAACAGCCGATGGCCTGGGAGGACATGCGCGACCTTGCCCGTGAAGATCGTTTGACTACCCATCCTCCTTCTGGGGCATGAGCCTGCCCTATATCGATACCAGTGTGATTATTCGTCTGTTGACCGGTGATGATCCGGAGAAGCAGAAGGATTCACAAGCGCTCTTCGAACGGATCGAGCGTAGTGAGGTAGCCGCTGCGGCGCCTGACACGGTGGTCGCCGATGCCGTCTTTGTACTCGCATCTCCCCGTCTCTATAACCTCCCACGACCGCATATCACAGCGTTGATCGCCCCGATCGTTCGACTTCCCCATTTTCAGGTGCAAAACCGAGGCACGGTTCTTACGGCGCTTCAACTCTATGGCACCACCGAGCAACTCGATTTCGGGGATGCGAGGTACGCGAAGTCTATACTTGATTTACCCTAAACGGTGCATAGAGTTCGGTCTTCCCCATCAAAAGTGGCAGTCATTCAAGAGGAGTCGACTCGTGACAACAACGTCAAGCACACCCTCGCACGAATCCAGTGGCACGATCCTCCCGGGCCGCGGTGACGCCATCCGGATCGTGCCGCTGCACCTTTCCGACAACGTGGCAACGCCTGCCGCAACGCCAGATGTGACGTACCGCAACGGTCCCCTCATCAGTGCCGTGGAGGTCTTCACCGTCTTCTGGGGAACTGCCTGGCAGCAAGCGGCGCAGGCCGACATGGTTACCAAGATCAACGAGTTTTTTGGTTTCATCCTCACCAGCCCTCTGATAGACCAACTGGCCGAATACAGCGTGGCGGCCTACCCGATCAAGCATGGTACGCTGACCGGCACGACGACGATCACCACGCCGCGCCTGGGTCGATCCGTTACTGATAGTGCCATCCAACACATGCTGCAGCAGGAAATTACGACGAATACTGGCTTCCCACGGCCCTCAGCGAACACGCTCTACTTCGTCTATCTCCCTCCGAACGTGAAGGTCATTCAAGGCGGTGGGGCATCGTGCCAGGTCTTCTGCGGGTATCACAACGACATTAATGGTCAAATCTTTTACGCGGTGATGCCGTTCCCCGGATGTGCGGGCTGTACCGGGACTCTCGCCCCGTTGGACGCATTAACATCGACCAGTTCACATGAGTTGTGTGAGGCCATCACGGACCCAATTCCCGGGCAGGGGTGGTACGACGATGTCAACGGAGAGATCGGCGATATTTGCGCCTGGAAGACCAAACAGGTCGGGAACTTTACCGTTCAGCTTGAATGGTCGAATGCAGCAGCCGCCTGTGTCTGAAAGCAATGGTGAGGAGTATTGCTATACAGCAGAGATCTTACCCGGGAAGCGCCTGGTGAAAGACATCTGCGATTGAATACGGATCACCCACCGCGAACGAATGCAGATAGAACAGCATCGGGTTGATCTGTAGCTCGTGGTTATGGAGCGCCGTCACCTCAATATCGTGCTGGCGCAGGATGGTCGCCACCGTATCCACTTCCGTCGCCACCAGGACAAATTCGCCCGCCGCGGCCACTCGCCCGCCGCCGACCGAATTGAAGCGGAAGTCATGATCCACTTGCATGGCCGGAGGCAGAGTCACACCTTGTTGGGTGATCGTCTCCTTGCGGGGTACAGTGACGTCGAGAACGCCATCTGTCACCGTGCCGTCACCGCCGATAATCGCTGCCACCCGTTTGGCATCGAAATCCACTGTGTCCGACCCACTATCCGGATCGTCGTTACCGCTGCCGAACGGTGTACTCGTATAGTTCAGGGCATTTCGGATGGCACGTGCAATCTGCACACGATCGCCGTGCACCCATCCATGGATGTGGATGACCTGAGGTTCCACCTTGTAGAAGTGGTTGTGCTCCGCGGTAAACGGAACGCCCTGACTGAGGAGGGAAGATAACACAGGGTCTGACTCAGTTCCCTGTAGGGCGATGATCTCGTACTTCAGGAAGGCCGTACTTCCTCCTGTCGGCAGAAACGTAAACTCATGGACAAATTGCCATTCCGGTTCCACCGGATATCCTTCTACCGTCCAGTACTGGTCGTTCCGCGGCAGGTCGATCTCGAATACACCGCCAGGCTGGTTCTTGCCCTCAGTAGAGAAGACCGCCTCGACATCCTCCCACTGGCTATCGTTGTCTTGGTCAGGATCCGCTCCAGTGTCCTGTACCTGATTCAGGCGCATCTGTCTCGCCAGTGCCTGGGCATCTCCCATGTCCAGGGCGGCAATCGTCCCTACCAACCCGGCGGCAGCAAAAATTGCGCCTTTTCGACTCACTCGTTGTTGCGAAATATCCATGTGACTCGTGCCCTCCCTTACCCTCATAGTCTCCCCGCGTTCGCGTCTCCAGTACCGGTCGCCGGGGCCGCGACGGGCATGGTTTGATCATGAGCAAAGGTCATGCCAGAAGGCAGTCGTCAAGCTGAGCGAGCCCGTCCCAAAGTGAGGACAGAGGCTAGCACGGCAACAGAGTGTGCCGGCGAGTTGTGATTGACCCACAATTCCGGGCAAAGCAATACATTGATATTCTTCGATGTATTTGCTAAGCTGCCGGTATGGCAGTCATCGATCTCCGTGCTTCAGTCCTCACCAATCGCTACCGACTGAACGCCCGGCGCGCTGACCTGCTCTACCTGTAGTCACGCCACGATACGAAGGGAGAAACCTCTATGACCACGTCGACTGAGACCATCACCGAGCAGGTGCGTGAACGCTACGCGAGTGCTGCGAAGGCCGTCCAGGCAGGATCGGGTTGTTGCGATTCGGACTGCTGTTCATCCCTTGCCGATGACGCCGTGACCCGCGATCTCTACGACCGCAGCCAGACCGAGATGCTCCCGGAGGATGCAGTACTTGCCTCTCTCGGGTGCGGGAATCCGACTGCGTTGATCGATCTCCATGAGGGAGAGACTGTACTGGATCTCGGTTCGGGTGGAGGGATCGACGTTCTCCTCTCCGCGCGGCGTGTCGGACCAACCGGGTTTGTCTACGGTGTGGACATGACCGATGAGATGCTCGCGCTCGCCCAGAAGAATAAAGAGGAGGCCGGCGCCAGCAACGTTGCGTTCCTACGGGGGCGAATCGAGGATATTCCTCTGCCGGCTCGTTCGGTCGACGTCGTGATCAGTAACTGCGTCATCAATCTGGCGGCCGACAAGGGATTGGTGCTAAACGATGCCTTCCGGGTCCTCAAGCCGGGCGGCCGGTTCGCGGTCTCGGACGTCGTCTCGGAAGGAGAGATTCCGGATGCCCTCCGGCAGAACATGCAGGCATGGGTTGGGTGCATTGCCGGCGCCCTCGACGTCGACGTCTACAAGACGCTCCTCACTACCGCCGGTTTTGAAGACATCGACATTGAAGTTACCCGCCGCTACACCGTGGCCGAGGCCGGCATCGACACATCGACGCTACCGTCCGGCTGGGAAAGTGCCGACGGCAAGATCGTTAGCGCGTTTATCCGTGCCACCAAGCCGGTTGCCGTGTCGAGTGCACGATGTTCTGACAACGTGTTATCAGTCAGTTCCACGGACGGCTGCGGCTGCGGCTCTTCCTGCTGCAGCTAGCCGGCATGCTTGTCGCAAATCAACGATGAAGCTGGAGGCTGATGGTGCATGCAGTTCGGGTGGTCATGGCTTACACCGTCCCGATGGACCGTGCCGTCGGACTGAACGGCGCGTTGTACCTCGCCACCTTTCGTCGTCTTGCAGGTCTTCACCAACGTCTACTGCCACCGCTCAGAGCTCTGCACTGTCAGGGTAGTTCTAGCCAGGAGCAGTCTAGGGCAGGTCCATCCTCCCCGTTCGTAGCCGCCATACGAGGTAACGCTCTACTGCGCTCTTCAAATAATGCGCCGAACGTCCCGGCAGGCTCCACGCCTGGTGATGAAGTCGTGCCTCGCCGCGCGAGGTGAGCAACAGCCCCGCATCGCCGCCGTCCAGAATGCGAATGTCGACACGGTCGGGCAGCGTCCGTTCCGCCGGCTCTCCACAGTCGAGCGAGGCAGCCACGTTTCCTCCCGCGATTCTTCCCATATGCAGACTGAGATAGCCGGTATGTGGCGGCCGAACGTTTCCTAGCGGCTCGATCTGCTGATTGAAGTGGGAAGCCACCCCAACGGCATAGATCTCTGGGAAACGCACATGCCGGTACTGCTGGTCGACTGCAATCAAGCCGTCTACACTGGTGAGCTTGGCACTTTGCCAGATATCGAGCACACCGGTAAAGGGCGGCATGATAATCGCGGCCGCTGCCTCCAGCGTCTCGCCACTCGAGAGCGTCACTGAGCCGGGTTGGATGCTGGTGACCCACACGTCGGTATGGGGCACGATGCCGCGCTCCCCGAACAGTGCCTCCAACTTTTCACGAGCGGCAGATTGACCAAAGCCAAGCTCCCCAAGGTACGGCTCGAATGTGACAAACCTCATCGGCACTTTCTCGCGAATCCCGTCTTTACGCAGCGCGACGTGCAGGGCCAGAGCCAGCTCGTAGGCGCCACTGATGTAGCTTGCACTCTGAGCCGCTCCCAGAACGAGCGGCCCTGGTTTCGCAGAGAGTTGCCGTAAAACCGTCCGGGCTTCAGTAGCTGAGTCTTCCCCCACGACCCAACTGGCTGCCCGTGATTTGCCCGCCAACCCAGGAATAGTCAGACTGTCCGGGTGGCCACCGGTGGCAATCACGAGCCGATCGTACTGCACTTGACCGCCATCAGTTTCCACCGTTCGATCTGCGGGGCGCACGCCCCACACGGGTGAGCGAACAAACCTGATACCTTTTGCCTTCAGGGCCGGCTCCAGGGCGAAGGTGCTATGTACCAGCGGACGGCCGAGTGCCGCCCACACCAATGAAGGCGCAAATACGAACTGGTCAGAGGGTGAGACAACGGTCACGCGATCGTTCGGACGAAGGCGCTCTCGCAGCGTGTAGGCAGCGCCCAGACCGGCAAAACTACCTCCGGCAATCACAACGTGCCGTCCGGTTTCTGTCATATCTCGCCTCTCGTTAAACCTCACGGGCGCCAACAGCTCAGCTATCTATGCAGTCTATCTTTCTTCCTCCGAGCGCCGCGCACGGCTCAACATCATGCTGCGTCCCAGCTCACGCCCGGCCCACCACAAGCCGAGCAGGAGGAACGGGGTGCCCTGCAGCATCATGTGGAGGTTACCGTGCATGGCTCCGCCGAACGTGACGCCCATGCCGACAATGCCGGCCAGGATCGCGATCAAGACGAGGGCGTGAGCGCAGCGCTCTCGCCAATCCACGGCTACACTCCAACCGGCGGCTTGGGGCCATCTATAGGAAGTAGTGTTGGACCGGGCACGGGGGGCTGGGATGACGCATTGTCTCGTTGTTCTCGGTAGAAATCCTTCCAGATCAGCCGGTAGACCTTGAGGTAGCGAGGAAGCCGGTTGAGGCCAGGAATCCAGGGCAAGAACATGAGAATCAGCGTCAGGATGGTCACCGTGACGATGGCCAGCGCATCGGTGTTGGCCGCCCAGGCCGTGGTATACGGTGGGATCTGGTAGAGCATGGTATAGAGCCACAACCATGCCTGACCGGGGTAATTCCCAGTTTCATTCATGACGCCCCAGGTCGAACCCAGCAGATTGAAGCTGGCGGCCTTGGCAGCCACGGCGTCGTTCTGCATGAAGAGCAGCGGGCGGGTGTAGTCGGTCTGATAGAAGTGGCCACTCGTCAAGAGCAGGCCATCCATGGCACCGCTCTGTCCCATATGCAAAAGCGCTGCCATCATGGGCGTCACCGGCCCACAGGCACAGGCCGGTATCGCGACGGAAGGCGGAGTCTCCTTCGCTTTGGCCAATGCCTTGCCGAATGCATCTTCCCAGGCGGCCTGCTTCGTGCTGGACGCCGCATTGAATTGAGCCAACGCGGCCTTCAGCGTTGGATCCGTTGCCGCTGCCTGCGAAAGCGGACCCAGCACGAAGGACTGCGCCGGGTCAACCGGGATGCGTACGCCGAATAGCTTTTGCAATGAGATGGGACCAATGTACTGCACCGAGCCGGTGCCGTTGTTGTACGGAGGACCGTAGCCGGCGATGTCGCTGTTGCCATCGAGCGAGTCGAGGCTGGTTTGCACGTAGGTCTGGGGTGATCCCTGTGCCACCCCTTGAATGGTGACCGGCGGCACATCCGGTGACGATAGGACCAGCGACAGGACGAGCACCAGAACCAACACCACAGCGGTGGCGACCAGGAACTCTTTTACCAGGTCATAGGGCGCCATCCGGACGTTGCGGTAGTACAGTTTCTTTCGAGCCATCATGAGCGCACCTCGTCGACCACGGCGTCGTCGTACGGTCGAACCACGCCATGCATACGCACGAGAAGCAAGTGTGTGGAGATGAGTGCCCCAACTACCAGCGGCAGAATGAAGATGTGATAACCGTACATCTGCCCAAAGTTCAGGACGTTGAAAAACGCCCCAACGCCAACGGAGTTGAGCGCGTCCTTCCCTTGCACCGCGATCCACTGCGCATCGAAGTTCTGCTGAGAAATATAGCCGGTAAACGCGGTGAGAATCGATGCGAGAAAGGTCATCACGCCCACCACCCAGGTGAGGCCACGACCGTCCCGCCACGCCCCCTGGAAGAACGTGGCCCAGAGATGGACGACCATAAAGAAAAAGAAGGCCTGCACCGACCAGTAGTGTGCGCTGTTCAGAAAGTGGCCCACGGTGGAAAAGTGCCACCATTGCGGTCCAAAAGCCGCCAAGACGATTCCGGTCGCGATCAGGAGCACGAAGCTGGCAAGTGTTGCGATGCCAAAGAGATAGACGTAGCTGTGCACGTAGGCCGGCTGCTCATACGGCAACAACTCTTCATAGGGAAGGGTTGCACTTAGCCTCTGCTGGACGCTTCGGGTCAGACTCATGGTTCGGCCTTACGCCCACCCGGGAAAGGTAATAAGACGGCGAGGATGAACACCAGCACCATCAGGAGGATCACCAGGAGATTTGCCACCGAGATCAGGATGAAGCCTGCGTGAAAATAATGAGCCGGTGCGTTCATAAAGTTAGGAGTCATCGATCGTCTCTCCGCGTGTACTAATTGACACTGTCAGCAGAGTCCAAGGCTACCGGCACGTCGCGCCCATCCACATGCCATCGAGGCGATCATCCTTGCTTCGTCTCAAGAGTCCGTCGGGAAGCAAGGAGTAAGCGAAGCTCTCCCACGCTCAGTGAGACGTGAAGTTCCGACTCGAATCTCGTGAACGATGTCCTTTGCCGTTAGATTCCGGCGCACGCCGTCGCGCGCCGCTCGCAGGACGGTGTCTCCGACCCTCGCGTAGACCGGGTTTGACGGTACTCCACGCGGACCACGCGGTTGATCGTCTGTAAGCACCATGACGAACCCCTTCGGAAAAAACGACGAAACCCGATCCACGACAGATCGGGTTCACTAGTAGCTAATCGCGGCTCAAGTGGCCAGGATACGGGCCGCGACTACGCTTTCCGTCATGAGGTTTTCTACATATACATAGTAACAGGTATATGTTGAAGCACAAGCGTCATAGACTGGGTAGTCCAACTGTGGCGACGACAAATCGCCGACACTAATCACTCTATTGAATACCGTCATTGGGCGCCGTTTGCACCAGAAGGCATCTCAAAGACCATGCAGGAACCGGCAGTTGTTTTCGACTGGCTCTACTTCGTCCCGGCCGCGAAGGCCGGAGCCGGCAGCGCGATCAGTAGCGGCCCATCTCTCTGAGCCGTTCGTCGGAGATTCCCATCAGATGCGCGATTTCGTGCTCGATGACGTGTCGCAGGGCCGCAACCAGGCCGGCCTCGGTCGCTACCTCGCGTTCGATGGTGGAGCGGTACAGCGTGATCGTGTCCGGCGGCCCCGCGTAGTGACCTCCACGCATGGTTAGAGGGACGCCATGGTACAACCCGAGTAGATTTGGCTGATCGGCGGGTGGTATGTCCTCCACAACCACATTGACGTTGTCCATCTGCTGCCTTACCCACTCCGGAAGCTCCGCGATCACTTCGCCGGCCAGTTCCTCAAAGCGTTCGGCGGATACTCGCACCATACGTCATGATATGTCGATTTCCCGACAGTCCACGATCGCTTCCAGGTCCCTGCACATGTCCGTAGTCGACGTCGTTCGTGCGATGCTTTGCTAAAGAGAGTGGAGGGCGACATGGCACGATCGCGGCACCGCCCCACCGATGGAGTCGGTATCTCTCGCCGTGCCATTGCCCTGCTTTTTCTGAAATTAGGTTTTGTCGCGTTTGGTGGGCCGGCCGCGCACGTGGCGCTGATGCGGCGGGAGATCGTGGAGCGCAATCACTGGATTGAGGAGAGGCAATTCCTCCAGATGTTTGCTGCCTGCAACATTATCCCCGGGCCGAGCTCGACTGAGCTCGCAGTGTACCTGGGCTATCGCCTTGCCGGTCCTGTGGGATTGGTTCTGGCAGGTAGCCTCTTTATTGCCCCGGCGATGCTCATCATGCTGGGACTCGCGGTAGCATATGTCCACTTTGGAACGACCCACATCGCGGTTTCCGCCCTCGATGGCATTCGGCCGGTGGTCGTCGCCATCGTCGCCTGGGCACTGTTCGACCTGGGTAAACGGATCCTCACGCGCTGGGTGCTCTGGCCGATCGCCATCGCCGTCTTCGCCCTGTCCCTTATCTCGGCGTCTCCCATCCTGCTGCTAGCGCTCGCCGGCATCGCCGGCATAATCGTCACTGTGCCTCTACCACCTGCCCGAAACCAGCTCGGCGGATTGCTGGGAGTGGGAAAGGCAATGTTCCCAATCGGGGTCACCGCTGCTCACTCCGGCCGACTTGCGGCGGTTTTCCTCACCTTTCTCAAGCTGGGCGCCATATCGTACGGTAGCGGCTACGTGCTCTTCGCCTTCTTGCACGCTGCCTTCGTGGACGGCCCCCATTGGCTCACCAATGCTCAGCTGGCGGATGCCGTGGCCATCGGCCAGGCGACTCCAGGTCCGGTCTTCACCACTGCCACCTTCCTTGGCTACCTCTTCGCGGGAGTACCGGGAGCACTTCTCGCCACGCTGGGCATCTTCCTCCCGGGGTTCCTACTGGTGCTCTTGCTGGATCGTATTGTGCAGTTCGTGGACACGCATGTCAGCGCTCGGGCCTTTCTGGACGGCGTCAACGTCGGCGCGCTCGGGTTGATCGCGGGGGTAACCGTGGTACTGGCCGGAACCGCGGTGCACGATCCCCTGACCGTCGGTCTCGCGGTTCTCGCGCTTCCCATCCTGATCTGGCAGCCACTGAGTTCACCGGCGCTCATCGTCGCGGGAGCGGTAGTTGGCGTCATCGCCGGTCGGTAGCCCTATTCGGACTGCACAACAACGTTGCCTCCGACTCCCGGTAAGCAATGTGTAACTGACGGTTGGAGGATCTGAGTCAGAAGGAGAGCCGAAAACAGTTACAGTCATGCACCCGTTCGAATCGAGTGCGCACAGACTCACGCTCGTTGCCGGCATAGTGGGCTAAAATCTGTACCGGTTTTAGGTCCGGAATTGAGCTCTGAACGGCCGCTTCCACCTCGGCTCGCCCTTGCACGTATACATGGAGGTACGACTTTATCCATTCGAACCCATGTGACTCATACCAGCGCCGGGTCCCGGCATCATCTCGCGTCCACGCTTCCAGGCAGCCGATACCGCGCTCGTGAGCGTGTTGCTGTGCAGTTTGTAGGAGGCGTCCCCCGATTCCGAGAAGCTGGACGTCGGGGTGCACGGCCAGGTGCCAGATCATTCCGCCAAGCGTGGCGGGCTCGAGATCCTGGCAGACGGTACAGACTGTGCCAGGCGTCTGCTCACATTCGACGTCGATCATTCCCACGATCGTGCCGTTTAGCACCGCAACAAGCTCGATGGGTGAGTGCTCGTAGCGCGGCTTGCGGCGGTATACCGTGTCGAAGTAGGCGGTTTCCAGGAACGAGAGGACACTACAGCGCAGCCAGCTTTGTTCGTCCGATTCCCGGTACGGGCGGATTATGAGCTCCGCCTGTAGATGCGCACGATCCTTCAGATGCTCGAACATTGACGATCCTTCGATGCATGAACGCGCGTTCCCAGAACGAATACGTATGCGTGCAACTGCTGCTGCCGCTTAAAGCAGCGCACGTCTGTAACCCAAGCTGAGAGTGCTCAAGGGATAGTAGTGGGATCCGGCAACACAGTGCCGAAAACCTTACGTTAGAGCGATGTGCAACGCTCTATGTCGTGCCTTGAACGGCTCTTCTCTCGTCTAGTTGCGGACTTCCATCCACCGATTGTAGTTGTTCCTTAGCTCGTGGAGAGCAATGTCTCGACCAGCTCACGAAGTGGCACGAGAAGTTCCTCCTCGGTAGCCCGAGCAAGCGGCTCCAGTCCCGTGGAGGAGCGGAGCACCGCGATCCCGATCGAGGCCGCGAGCACGAGCTGGGCGCGAAGCAAGATGTGTTCGGCATCCGGGTCGCCAGGCCGCCATCCCGCAACGGACGCCAGGCGCGTGGCGAACGTGCGCAGGACTCCAATCCGAAGCTCTTCGGCGCGCTCGTCACCGGAGGAACGCAGGAGGAGCAGGAGAACCGGGTCCGGGCGCCCCTGCAGACTCGATCCGACAATCTGCCGGGCGATGGCATCCGGTACCTGATCGAGATCGGATACGTTCCCTGAGGTACGGCTGACTTCCTCCACGGCCGCCGCCAGGCAGGCCCCAAACAGCCCTTCCTTCGACTCGAAGTACCGGCTAATAAGCGCCACGTTGACACCGGCTTCCTCGGCGATTTCCCGTACGGTGGTGGCCGCGTAGCCGTCGCGGGCAAATCGCCGGCGTGCCGCGTCGAGGAGCAGGTGCCGCGTATTCACCGAGTCACGCCGCCGGTGTTCGCTCGGGCTTTCGAGTTCCTCGGAGGAAGCATCCGGGTACCGAGGAGTGGATGCGCTCACACTTGGTCCTTTCGATCTCAATCAAGACTACTGGGTAAGGCGTCCATATGTAAACAAGCGTTGACTATCTGACTGAGCGTTCGGTACGCTCTAGTAAGCAACTGTTTACACTACGCCTCTGGAGGAGTTTCATGGCCCCTGCCCCGGATGGGGCGAGAGCTCTCGCCGCGTCCACTTCACCGGCGCCGCGGACCGGTCACCACGCCAACACCACCCTTGTGGTCCTGTTCCTATCGCTCGGCGGCCTGTCCTTCGCCGTCTTGCAGTCGCTGGTCGCGCCGGCTCTGCCGGACATGGCGAAGGACCTGCACAGCTCTACCAGCGACATCAGTTGGGTACTCACCGCCTATCTCCTCGCAGCCTCGGTTCTGACACCGATCCTGGGACGGCTCGGCGATATGGTTGGCAAGCGGCGTGTACTGCTGATCGTGCTCGTCGTCCTTGGGCTGGGCACGATCCTGGCGGGAGTGTCGACCACCCTCCCCGTGCTGATTGTGGCGCGGGCAATTCAGGGTGCGGCCGGCGCGATACTGCCCCTCTCGATCGGCATCGTCCGGGATGAGTTGCCCCGCGAGAAGGTTGGCGTGACTGTTGGACTGCTTTCGGCCGTGTTCGGGATTGGCGCCGGGCTCGGTATCGTGCTGGCCGGGCCGATTGTGGATCACCTGTCGTGGCAGTGGTTATTCTGGTTTCCTCTGGTGCTCGTCGTGGTGGCGCTGCTCGGCGTCACGTTCGGCGTGCCGGAGTCGCCGGTGCGGGCGCCGGGCCGTCTCGACCTGCTCGGCACGGCTATTCTTTCGGTATCGCTGGTTTCCTTACTGCTCGCCATCAGCGAAGGCAGTGACTGGGGATGGTCCGCACCGAAGACGGTTGGCCTGCTCATCCTGGGCGTGGCCGCGCTGGTCGTGTTCGTGCTGGTCGAGCTTCGGGTACGCGGGCCGCTGATCAATATGCATCTCATGGCACTGCGCGGGGTGTGGGCCACGAACCTCGTTGGCCTGACGTTCGGGTTTGTCATGTACGGGACGTTCCTCCTCATACCGTCACTTCTGGAGCTGCCTGCAGCCACCGGATACGGCTTTGGCAAGTCAGTCTCCGAGGCCGGGCTATTCCTGTTACCCACAACCCTCATGATGCTGGTATTCGGGCCGCTCTCAGGCTTACTTGATCGCCGCTACGGCCCCAAGCTGCCGTTGCTACTTGGCGCGCTTTCCGTCACTGTCGCGTTCGCGCTGCCCGCGGTTGCCCACAGGGAAACGTGGGAGTTGCTCGCCTCGGGGATGTTCACCGGCGCGGGCATCGGACTCGCATTCGCCGCGATGTCCAATGCCATCATCGAGTCCGTGCCGGCAACGCATACCGGAGAGGCCACGGGGGTTAATAGTATTGTGCGTACCATTGGCGGCAGCGTGGGAAGCGCCGTGGTGGCGGCCGTGATTACTTCCAACGCCACATCACAAGGTCTGCCGACGGACCATGCGTTCACCGCCGGGTTCGCGGTGTGTGCGGGGGTGGGAGTGCTGGCTGTGCTTGCGGCGCTATCCTTGCCGGCAGCGCGCCGTCTCCGCCATGAGACTGTGGATGCCGGAGTCGAAGACCTACCGCCCGAGCCCGAGCAGGATCACCTTCCGCTGGCGGCTCCCGATCCCGCCCGCGGCGGCTAACGAACATTCACTTCCGGTTCGTGTGCCATGAGATTCGCCTCTGGTCGCGACCGGCTCCGTAGTGGCACCGGCGAGTGACCCATTGCCGATCAAGCTGCGCCGGTGGCGGCTGGTGCCACCAGTTGCCCCAAACGCGCCAGGTCGACATTACCACCCGATAGGATAGCCACGGTCTTCTTACCGGTAGACTGTGGCACTCGGCCGGTGAGCAATGCCGCAACTGCCGCTGCTCCAGCCGGTTCGACGAGCAGCTTGGTCCGTTCCAGGATCAGCGCCAGCGCCTGAGCGATCTCCTCGTCGCTCACGATGACCATCTCGTCCACGAATCGTTGCACGATGGCAAAGGACGTCGGTGCCGAGAACGGGGCGTTGAGGCCGTCGGCGATAGTGGCAAACTGTTCGAGCTTTATCGGCTGGCCGACGGCGAGGCTCCGGGATACCGCCGGCGAGCCTTCCGGTTCGACGCCGATCACCACCACACCCGGTTTCAGCGCCTTCAGTGCGACGGCGATGCCGGAGATGAGACCGCCTCCACCGACCGGCACGACGACGACATCGACATCCGGCAGATCGTCAAGGATCTCCAACCCGACCGTTCCCTGCCCGGCGATGACGTGCGGGTGATCAAAGGGGTGAATGAAGATCTGTCCGTGCTCGCGCTGGATCTCCTCCACGCTCTCCATCAGGCGCCTACCGTCGACCAGAACGACCTCCGCCCCGTATCCGCGGGTCGCGGTGATCTTACTGAGAGAGGCCGTCTCGGGCATGACGACCGTGGCGCGTATGCCTGCCATCCGGGCACCGAAAGCCAGCGCAGCCGCGTGATTGCCGGCAGAGAGGCTTATCACGCCCCGGGATCGCTCTTCCGGCATGAGCTGAAGCGTCGCATTGATGCCGCCACGCGACTTGAAGGATCCGGTCTTCTGCAAATTCTCCGCCTTGAGCCATAGATCTGTCCCGGTGATGTCCGACAGAATCGAGCTGTGCAGGAGCGGCGTGCGATGCACGTGGGGATGAATTCGGGTCGCGGCTGCCTTGACGTCTTCCAGGGTTACTGTTTCAACTGCCATCGGTATCTCCGTTAGTCGGGGATCTTCATTCG